>NZ_JADBGI010000020.1 GCF_014892575.1 Nocardiopsis coralli
GCCACCCCCGACACTCAATGCCCCACCGGGAGTGCGCGGAGCCCGGGAGGCCATGCGCACACTCGCCACCCCTGGGACTCAATGCGTCACCGGAAGTGCGCGGGGCGGCTTGTGCCTCCGCAGGAGCGAGAAGCTTGTGCTTCCGCAGGAGCGAGAAGGGTGTGCACGCCGCAAGCGTTGGTCGCAATGTGGCCACCACAGGGGGATGGACGTGCCCACCGTTCTTTTGGCTGCGGGCGGGGCCTCGGGGGCGAAGAGGGGTTCGTCGAGGTGGGTCGGGTCAGCCCGGCGAACAGGGCCGGAACGCACACCCCGAGGCGCCCCGATCAACCACGCAGAAAGCCGTCACACTCCAACCAACCAGAACTGTCGGGGGTGGCGCCGAAGCGGGTTGCGAGAAGGCCCGGCCGGGCTAAGATCCCGGCCCCGACGAACCACCACCCCCGAGGCAACACCACAGAACACCCACCTGATATCCCACGTCCCGGACCACACCACCCAACCCTCGGCAGCGGAACCTGGCACCTCTACGGGGTGATCTCCCACGACCTGAGTTCACTGCCCAGGACGTCGAAGTGGTCCAGCTGGGACCAGGAAGCGTGGTCCCCGATCACGTACAGCCGCCGCTTCGCGCGGCTGGCGGCGACATTCACCAGGTTGGGCTTCTTCGCCGCCCACCGCTTGGCACCGGGTCTGCGCGGGTCTCCGCCGAGCACGAAGACCACCACGTCCGCCTCACGACCCTGGGTCCGGTGGATGGTTCCGCCGTCTGTGACCCCGAACTCCCTGGCGATCCCCAGGGCCTTCCTGGCCACCGTGCGGAACGGGGAGATGACGAAGACCTGGCTCATCTCCTGCCCCGTCCCCGCGAGCTGGGTGAGCACGCGTTTGAGCGCCTGGCCCTCGGCCGGGATCCAGCTCTCCTCGCTGTGCCCTTCCCGGTTGGGGACGTCGATCCACAGGCTCTGGTACAGCTGCGACGGCGGCCGCGGCGGGGTGCCGTGGACCATCATCTCCTGGTAGGCAACGTTGTTGGAGACGGTGAACATCGGCTCGTCGCAGCGCCGGTGGACACGCAGCGGCGCACCGACCCAGATCTCGTCCCCGTCGGCCCCCACCAGTTCAGTGCCCAGCGGGTTCACCTGGTCCGCCAGGGTCTGCACCGAAGACCACACCGGCAGCCACTTCTCGTCCACGTCGTACTTGCGGCGCAGCGCCTGCTGGGTGGTGAACGGCAGGGTGCAGATCGGCTCCAACTGGAGCGGGTCGCCGACCATGACCGCCCTGCGCGACCGCCACAGGGCCCCGACCACCTGCTGAGGCGTGGCCTGACCGGCCTCGTCCACCAGTAGCCAGCCCAGGGACTCCGAACCCAACCCGCCGAACAGCCGAGGGAAGGAAGCGAAGGTCGTCGATACCACGGGGACGACGAAGAACAGGCTCTGCCAGGCGGACAGCACCGCCTGCGCCGGTGCCTCCCCGGGGACTCTGCCCCGCAGGACCGCTTCCGCAGCCTGGAGGTTGCGCAGCATCTTGCCCGGCACGGCCTCGATGAAATCTTGGTGCAATCGCAGCGCGGCCAGGAAGACCTCGGTGCGGGCCCGCGTCGTCTCCGGGTCGTTCCAGGGAGAGCTCAGCTCCCGCTCGACGTCGTCACTGAGCAGCGCCGAGGTCGGAATATGGCTACCGAAGCGCTCCTTGGCCTTCCGGTTCTGCTCGCGCAACCGCTCCCACTCAGCACGGTCCTGAGGGGAGGCCGACCCCTCGAGCTTGCGCATCCGATTCCACAGCCGGGTGAGACCGACCTGTTCGGCGCGTATCCCCTCGGCCTTGTCGACCACGGCCCTGAACGACTCCACGGCCTTGCGCCAACGTGTGGCCTTGACGTTCTTGGGGCGTTTGGTGGCTGCGGCCTCCTTGAGGAACTCCCGCATTCCACCGGGGGGCGGCACGTACCGGCCGTCGACCCGTTGGCCGTAACCGCCCTGCCACCAGTGCTGCGCGAAGTGGGTGCGGTTGGTCATGTTGCCCAGCCGCGCCGCCATCGTGCCCCAGGCGGGCTTGCCCAGGACTCGCCCGCCGATCTCGGCGAAGAAGTCGGCGCGGTCGTGCCACTGCTCGTCCACGGCCTTCATGGCCGGGATCTCCGTGGTCACGTTCTCCACCGCGGCGTTGTTGGCCGAGGCCACCACGATCTCGTGCCCGGTCAAGGCCGGCACGAACGGATGCACGGTGATGGAACCGTCCTCGGTGCTCCACCCGGTCGAGTCCGCGAAGGCGTCCTCCGGCCGGTCCAGCGCGCTCAACGCCAGAGCCCGCTCAACCACGACATGGGCGATCAGGTCCCGCAGGAGCGTGGTCTTGCCTGTTCCGGGCGGACCATTGACGGAGAAGATCCCCGCGCCGTCACCGAGCATGTCCACGATGCTGTTCACCGCGACCTGCTGGCTCAGCGCCAAGGGGTGGGTGTCCTTGCTCGGCCACCGGGCCAAAGGCATGCGCTGGGGCAGGACACGCCGCAACAGCTCTTGACCCTCCTCACGCAGGTCCACCCGGTCGATGGAACCGCACTCGGTCTCCGAGTACAGGTAAGTGCGCAGCGCTTCCCCCACATCTCCCTCGCGCATGGCCGCTGCCACCCGCCCCAGGTCCTCGGAGATGAAACTGTTGAGGAACACCGACTCACCCGGCTGCGGGGGCTGCTCGGGAAAATCGCACTCATCGCGGGCGGCCGCCCGCTGCTGCAGAACAGTGAGCTGTCGCTCCTCCTCCTTCGCACCGTTGGCATCGGAGATCCGACGGCTGGCCACCCGCAGCGTCGCGGGCACGAACGCGTCCGCGCCGCTGATCCTGAGCGCCATGGTGAGGCAAGCTTCCAGTTCCTCCGGGCCCAGAACCCGCCGGCGCCTCTCGTGCGGGGCGTCGGCCTCCGCCCCCAGTCCAGGGAAGATCTCCGCCGTGGCGTCCTCCTCGTCCTCACGGCGAATACCGTCGAGGGTCTCCTCGGCCAGGTCCCACAGTTCACCCAAGGCGAGCTCGAGGAAGCCCTCTCCGCTCGCCATGGACAGCAGGGCCCGCGCAGGTCCCGGGGAAGGTTCGGTCACCAGCCATTCGAACAACAGGCGGCAGCGCTCTTGGGCGGCCTCGAAACCATCCAGCCACTCGGTGGAGTCGGGGCCGACCCCGAGGGTCCGTCCGACCGCCCAGCCACAGCTGGACAGGGAATCGCTCTCCAGGAGGGCGCGGCCCCGGTGGTCCACCTCGAAGGCGAACAGTGCCGCGTCCCCAGGGGCGTAGTCGTCGGCGTCCTCGTCGTCGCGCCCGAACCGCTCTTCGAGGAGCTGTTGGACCGACTCCAGTGGGAACACCCCGCAGTACACGGTGTGCCTCCATTGCCGGCCCGGTCTGGGGGTCTCCGCGCCCTGGTAGCGGTGGTGAGGGCTCCACGGCAGGGGCGCGTCCTCCCGCAGCTCGATCACCGGCTTGAACGAGCCCTTCCTGGTGGGATGTGGTACGTCCGTCGGCTCGAACATCTCCACTGCGCGCCAGAAGTCGATGACCTTCGCCCGCTGCTTGTCACCCTTGCCCACGCACTGCTCCCCGCGCTGCCGGTCGAGTTCTTCCGGTCACCCTCGTCGAAGGGGCGATCACTCAACGTTCCTACCAGTTCTGGAACGCGGCCCCGGAAGCCAGGGTGCCGGGTGACCGCATCCGGCCATGTGCGGGACCTTGCTGACCCTCGAAGCACCCGCGAACAGGCGGTGACGGCGGCCCTGACGGATACCGCAGGCATCACGCCCCCCGCGCGTGAGTTCCCAGGGCCTTCCCCGAAGCCCTCGTCGGACGGAGGTGTCCCCGGCCACTGGAGCAACCGGTCCGTGGTGTTTCGAGGGACGCTGCCATCGGCCAAAGGTTCCGGGCATCGAACCGGGTACAGCCACCCCCGCACGCCTAGAATGTGACGGTGGCTGTCCCCCCGAGCCTGCTTGTATGAAGGAGTTCCGTGCCGTATCCCCCCACTGCGGACCGACTACCGAAACGCCCCGGCGACCCCGAACGCATCGGCCGGTACCGGATCGCCGGGAGGCTCGGGGAAGGCGGGATGGGGACCGTCCACGCCGGTGTGGACCCACGCGGTTCTCCCGTCGCGGTCAAGGTCGTCCACCGCGACTTCGCCGCGGACCCCGAGTTCCGGGCGCGGTTCGCCCGCGAGGTGGGGATGGTGCAGCGGGCCCGGAGCCCGTACGTGCCCGCCTTCCTGTCCGCGGACACCGACGCCGACCGGCCGTGGCTGGCGACCGAGTTCGTTCCGGGGCTCCCCCTGCACCGCCACATCGCCGAGCACGGGCCACTGCAGGGCGGGGCGTTGTGGGGGCTCGCCGCAGGGACCGCCGAGGCGCTCCAGTCCATCCATGCGCTCGGAATCGTGCACCGCGATCTCAAACCGGGCAACGTCATCCTGGCCCCGGACGGCCCCAAACTGCTGGACTTCGGCATCGCCCGGGCCGTCGACGAGAGCGCCATCACCCGCACCGGAGGGCTTCTCGGCACACCCGGGTGGGTGGCCCCGGAGGTGTTTCGCGGGGCGCAGCCGGGTGCCGCGGGTGACGTGTTCGCGTGGGCCGAGCTGCTGCTCTACGCCGCCACCGGGGAGGCCCCGTTCGGTGACGGGCCGCCGGACGTCGTGGCCCTGCGGCTCATGGAGGAGCAGCCCGACACCGAGGGGGTCCCCGAGGCGCTGCGACCCGTGGTCACGGCTGCGCTGGCCAAGGATCCGGAGGCCCGTCCCACCGCGGAGCAGGCGCTGCGCGCGGTCGTCGGCGAGCACACGGGGCGTTCCGTAGGTTCCACCGCCGAGGCCACACAGGTCGTTCCCACCCTCCTCGACCGGGAGTGGCAACGTCCCGACGCCACGGCCGATGCGCCCGGGTGGCCCGCCGCCATGCAGGCGCGGCAACGGCGGTCACGGCGCCGCACAGGGGCGCTGTTCACGGTCGGCGCCGCAGCCATGGCCCTCGTGGTCACCTGGGCCGCGGGGGCGTGGACAGGCCCCGGGCAGGACGGCACGGGCACGGCAGGGGACGGGGCGGAGGCAGGGGACGCCGAAGAAGCCGGGGCGGCCGACCCGCCCGAGGACGCTGCAGCGGCGGGGCGCGAGATCGTGGAGCTGTCGGTGCATTCCGGGGGCTCTGACCTGTTCACCGTGTACGCGAGCGAGGACGGCGCACTCGGTGTGGACCCTGAGCCCGGCGATTCCCTCGACTGGTCCCCGCTCCCGCTGGATCCCGAGGAACACTCGGAACTGGCGGAGGCCACGATCACTTTCCTGGACGCCGAGGAGGGGGACGGAGGGGTCGAGTTCACCGCAGAGGCGGTGTTCCTGGCCGACGCGGGAACCTACACGATCCGGGCCGGCGACTTCACCCTGTTCGAGCGCACCACCGATGAGCAGGTCCACCCCGAACCGGGAGACCCCGACGAGAGCCATCCGTCCTTCGACGAATACACCGCCCAGAACGACGAGGAGCTGGCGGTCCTCAGCCCGGAGAACCGGGAACAAGAGTTCACCTTCACGGTCGCCGACGCCCCGCCCTCCGGCTACCTGATCTACATACCCGACCCTGGACAGGTCTGGGGCCCTGACTACGCGGATGCGCAGCTGGGGCCGGGCACCCTGTGCTACAGCGCCGACGTCGACGGTTGGCAGCCCGGGTCCAGAACCGTGGATCCATGGTGTTAGGGGCCCCGGACCAGGAGAGGCACATGCACACAGAGGCGACCGCTGCACCGCGGCTCGGCGCGCTCGGTCCGGACGACCCCACCCGGATCGGCGGGTACCGGATCGTCGGAAAGGTCGGGGCCGGAGGCATGGGGACCGTCTATGCGGGTGCCGTTCCCGAGGACGGGTCGTACGTCGCGGTCAAACTGATCCACCCCGAGTTCGCCGACGACACCGACTTCCGGTCCCGCTTCGCCCGCGAGATCTCCTTGCTGTCACGGGTCGACGACCGCTGTGTTCCGGCCCTCCTCAAGGCCGATCCCCACGGTGATCCGCCCTGGCTGGTCACCGAGTTCGTCGCGGGGCAGACCCTGGACGCGTACGTGCGCGAGCACGGACCGCTCTCACCCGGTCTGCTCCACGGTCTGGCCGTGGGGGTGGCCGAGGCGCTGCGCTCCATCCACGCGCTGGGTGTCGTGCACCGCGACCTCAAGCCGGGCAACGTCATCCTGGCCCCGGACGGCCCCAAACTGCTGGACTTCGGTATCGCCCGGGCCGCGGGTGAGGCGGCCCTGACCCGGACCGGCGGGCTCGTGGGCACCCCCGGGTGGGCCGCACCGGAGCTCTACCGCGCGGAGTCGCTGACCGGCGCCGGCGACGTCTTCTCCTGGGGTGCGCTGCTCCTGTTCGCGGCCACCGGCCGTACCCCGTTCGGTACGGCCTCGCCGGATGTGCTCGCCTACCGGGCCCTGCGGGAGGAGCCCGACCTGTCCGGGCTGTCCAAGAAGATGCGCCCCCTGGTCGCGGCCGCGATGGACAAGGACCCGGATGCGCGTCCGGCCCCCTCACGCCTGCTCACGGAGTTGACCGGGGTGGCCGCACCGGTCACCCCCCGGGACGACGGGGCCGACGAGGTCACCACGGTGGTCGGGCAGGTCCTGGACCAGCAGTGGAACCACGTGACCGGGGTGGATCCGGCTCCACCCCGGACCCGCGTGCTGCGCAACGGCAAGCCTTGGAACGGCAGGCGCCGGTGGGCCGCCCTCGGTGTGGCAGCAGGGGCGGTCGTGCTCTCCGGGGCGATCGTGGCCGCCCTGCTGGGTTCGCCCTTCGGGGGCACCGACGAAGGGGGCTCCGACGGCGGAGCTGTGGACGCCGATGCGGCCGACGGGGACGGCGGGCCGGTGGCATGGGACCCACCGGAGGCCGCGACGGAGGGGCGCAACCCCGATCATGAGTCGCAGGCCTCCATCGAGACGGCCGACGCGGAACAGGCGTCGCTCTCCGATGTGCTCTCCCCCGGCGACGAGTACGCCTCGCTCGTGCACCGGGCACTGACCCACCGGCGTACCGATACCGTCAATGTGTCTGCGGTCGAGCCGGCCGGGGCCGGAGAAGGGGACGGGGTCGAGTTCACCGCCAGCGTCAACGCCATCCCCGTCGGTGAAGGGCCGGAGGCAGGGTTCAGCAAGCTCACGGTCGTGACCCCGGAGGGGCATTTCCGCGCGCCCGAGAACATCGTCGCGGACAACACCTCCTACATGCTGAACGTGGAGCTCACCGTCGCTTTCGACGGGGCTCCCCCGCAGGGCCTGCTCGCCCTCATCGACGAAGAGTACGTGGAGAACGCCGAGGGTGCCCCGCCGGTCGGCGTCTGCTACGACGCGGAGACCGGAGAATTTTCCGTGGATTTCGATGAATGCCTGTGAATGCCTGCAGTGAGTGGCCGGCATCCTTGCGACACCGGCCGGGCTCCGGCGAGGAGGAGCGCGGCGAACGGTGCGCCGCGGCCGCGCCTAACGGCGGGCTGCCGTACGTAGGAACGGGGGGCTGAGCAGACTCGCCGGGCCCCGTCGGTACAGGGCTGCCGGTCTTCCGGCAGTTCGAAAGAACCGGTCAGAAGATACCTGGGCCGGCCGCGGCGAGCTTCGTCTTCCGCGAACCACGCAGGCGGTAGAGCCAGTCCGATCCACCGGATTACTCTACCGCCTCACGCAGATACGGCCAGGCCGTCAGGGGCGAGGTTCACGTAGGGTTACGGGCGCCTCAACCCCCGCTATTGAGGGGAATCACTCTCCTTCACCACGAGCGCCAGGACCCCTACGGCGAATGCCAAGGCGGCCCCGGCCACCCCCAGGGAGTCCGGCCAGGAGCCCCCGGCCGCCAGCCGCAGAGCCCCGGCGATGGCTCCGACCCCTACGCTTCCCAGCAGAATTACAGCAGCCCGCACGTCAATCATGGTCGTCCTCCCGATCCGAGGAGCCACACGAGCTCCCATGGCATGCGTTTACTCATCCATGAAAATTCCCGCAAGCGGCTATGCCGCTTTATGGCTCAGCCATGCTCAGGGGCGATGCTCCAGCGCGCGTCCTGCTCCATCTCACTTCATTAAGAGGAAACCCCAATGATTGCGCCGATGAACTGGGGAAATGCAATCGTCAACGTAGCTTCAGCACTCCATTACTGGCCGGTAGAGTAGTGTTGGCACTGCTTAACTGCTGTCGACCCGAAGGGGTGGTCAAACGTAGCGTCGGCGCTGTGTTCGACGTCCCAAAGGGATCACCCCAAAGGGAGCCGGTGCCGCATTCGAGCGCACTGGAGATGCACGACTTGGTCCACAATGGACGCGATGGCCACCCCTGCCACCTACCTGGAACGAGGTCCGCGTGGGTCAACACGCACGCCAGGCTCGCACCTCCGAAACCCCCGAAACGACCCCCGCACCTCCGCCTGTACAACCCCTCAAGCTTGGTAGAGGCGACAAGGTCGTCGTCGAGCGCAGGCAACGGCCCGCGAACTACGATTTTGTCGGCGGGGCCTTCCAACAGATCAGCCGGGCCCTTTTCACGATCGTCAAGCACTTCGACCTCGGTCGCCGGGAGATTTTGATCCTTCTGCTCCTTGGCCTGGAGCAGGAGCACGGAACTGCCCGGGTCCGCATGACCCAAAGCGAGATGGCCGACAAACTGGAGATCCACCGCACCGACGTGTCCAATCTCCTGGGCAACCTACGAGAGATCGGACTGGTCATGCAGGTCAAGCGAGGGATTTACCAACTGCACCCCCGGGTGTTTTTCGCCGGGTCCAGCGACCAGCAGGCCGAGGTTCTGGCTGAGCTGCCCCCGGACGTGCTCGCATTCGACGTACCGATGGACGGTGAGGCGTAATGGAGCCCACCGAGGTCCTGTTCGCCGATGTCAAGGCCGTCGAGGAGGATTCGCCCGAGCTGTTCGTGCGGGACCGCGAGGCAGAGCCCCACCGGCGTTCGGCCTTCGTCTGGGACTGACGCGATGGGCACCCGGAACCGTGCACCTGTTCCTTGGCGGACCAGAACAGGTGCACGTACTCGGGTCAACGGAAGCTGCCCGCCGTCAGTCCGGTCACCAGGTAGCGCTCGATGAAGACGAACAGCACCACGACCGGCAGCACGGCCACCAGCGAAGCAGCGAACAGATACTGCCACTGGACCTCGTACTGGCCGATGAAGGCGGTGATGCCCACCGTCAGTGGTTGCCGGTCCGGCGAGTTGGTCAGGGTCAGCGCCACCACGAACTCGTTCCAGGTCGTGATGAAGGTGAAGATGACCGCGGTGACCACACCTGGGAGTGCGGTGGGGATGGTGATGCGCACCAGCACACCGATACGGCCCAACCCGTCGGTCATACCCGCGTCCTCGAGGTCCCTGGGGACGGCGGCGAAGGCCGCCGTCAGGATCCAGGTGGAGAAGGCCAGGTTGAAGGCCGCGTTCACCAGGATCAACGCCGCATAGGTGTTGACCAGGTCCAACGCCACGAACTGCCGGTACAGGCCGATCACCAGCGCTGTCGGCGCGAACATCTGGGTGACCAGCACCAACAGCAGGAAGGCGGTACGGCCCCGGTAGGCGTTGCGGGCCGTGTAGTAGGCGGCCGGCGCGGCCACCAACAACACCAGGAGGGTGGAACAGGTGGCCACGATCAGCGTCACCCGTAGGTGGTCACCGATCGGCGCGACGTTCCACACCTCTGCGAAGTTCGACCACTCCCACCGCTCGGGCAACAGCGTGGGCGGGGTACGGAACAGTTCCTCCCCCGGTTTCAGCGCGGTCAGGAGCATCTGCAGGTAGGGGGCCAGGAAGACGAAGGCCACCAGCCAGGCCCCGCCGGTGATCAGGGCCCGGCGCAGGCTGAAACCCGGCACGGGTCGGACCGCACCACGGGCACCGGTGTGCCCCGGAACTCGGTGGTGCCGCGGTTCTCGAGTCGCCTTCGACAACGGTCAGACCTCCATTCCGCGTTTCCGCACGATCCGCAGATAGACCAGTACGACAACGAGCACCAACAGGAAGTTGACCACCGCCATGGCCGCCGAGGCACCGACGTCGTTGCGCACGAAAGCGAGCTTGTACATGAACGTGGTGGTCGTATCGGTGGCTGAGGCCGGCCCTCCCCCGGTCATCACCCAGATGATCGGAAAGGAGTTGAACACGTTGATGATGTTGATGACCGTGGCGATCAGGATGGACGGGCGCAGCATCGGGAGTGTGATGCCGACATAGGCCTGCCATGCGGAGGCCCCGTCCATCCGCGCGGCCTCATAGACCTCCTGGGGGATCGCCGAGAGCCCCGCGATGATCACGTAGATGGTGAACGGCAGGGAGACGAACACGGCCACCCACATCATCCAGGGCAGGGCGGTGGAGGCTTGCCCCAACCAGTCCACCGGACCGTCGAGGACGGGACCGATGAGCGGCAGCGGCCGGGTGAGCAGACCGTTGACCAGGCCGTAGAAGTAGTCCAGCATCCAGCGCCACACGATGGCCGTCATCACCACCGAAGCGGCCCACGGCAGCAGGATCAGCCATCGCACCACACGCCGTCCGGGGAAGTGCTGCTGCAACAGCTGCGCCAGCAGCAGGCCCAGGACCACGGTGAAGAACACGATCCCGGCCACCCACACCACGGTCCGCAGGACGACCGGGACCAGTTCCGGCTCCGCCAGCAGGGTGCGGTAGTTGTCCAGGCCGGCCGGCCCGCGCACCATGCCGGTGAGAGCGATCTCGGAGAAGGACGTGCGCACCATCTCCACCGCAGGCCACAGCACCACGGCGAAGATCAGCAGCAGTGCCGGTCCGATCCAGGGAAGCGGGCCCAAGGACCGGGCCGGACGCCGTCTCCGCCCAGTCCCGGGCCGTTTCGCGGATTGCGAGGTCAATCCGATGCTTCCTCTGCCCTGCGCTGGATCTCGTCCAGGACCTCCTGCGGGTCGGCATCGGCCTGCACCCCGGTACCGACCTCTTCCTTCACCGCACCGTCGACAGCGCTCCAGGCAGGCTGCTCGGTGGGGTAGAACTCCGAGGTGGGCAGCGATTCGATGAAGGGCTCCATGAGCGGGTCGTCGTCCATGTGGCCGACGGCGCCCTCGGTCGCGGGCAGGAAGCCCTCCCGCTCGAGGAACTCCGTGTAGTTCTCCTCCTGGTAGAAGAAGTCCAGGAACAGGTTGACGGTCTCGTCGTTGCCGTTGTCGAAGGCCATCAGGAAGTCCTGGACCCCCAGGGTCATCGGGGGGTCCTCGGCATCGGCCAGCGGGATCTCCGCGACCCCGTACTCCAGGTCGGGGTTCTGCTCCTCGACCATGCCGGGCAGGAAGACGGCGCCGTTGAGCATGCCGATGTTTCCCTGCGCGAAGACGTTGAACAGGTCGGTGCGGTCGGTCCCGCCCGGGTTGGGCTGGGTGAGACCGTCGTCGACCATGCCGGAGAGGAATTCGAGTGTCTCGGTGTTCTCCGGGGAATTGATCTGCCACGAGTCGCCGTCGTGCAGGGTGCCGTTGTTGCCGGCGGCCCACATCAGGAACTCGGCCTGGGCCTCTTCGGGGCCCAGCGGCAGCCCGTAACCGACGGCGTCGCCGTCCAGATCGTCGATGGCCGCGGCCGCCTCCCGCACCCCGTCCCAATCGGCAGGAGGTTCCTCGATCCCGGCCTCTTCGAACAGCTCCTCGTTGTAGAACAACAGCCGCGTGCTGGCGATGAACGGCAGCGCGTACTGGGTCCCCTCGTAGCTGGACGCCTCGGCGAACCCCTCGTCGAAGTCGTCGAGGACCTCCGCGGAGACCGCGTCCTCCGCGGGCAACAACAGGTCGTCCAGGGCGTACTCGGCGAACTTGTTCAGGTTGAGGATGTCGGGCTGTTCACCGGTCTGGATACGGGTGGTGATCTCCTGGTCGATGTCGTTCCAGTTGATCACCTGGAGCTCCACGGTGTGCTCCGGGTTCGCCTCCTCGAACTCCTCGATGAGGTTCTCCCAGTAAGGCTCTGTCTGGGGGCTGTACTCGGCCGCCATGAAGGTGATCGTGTTGTCGCCTCCCCCGGCCTCGCATGCCGCCAGGGGCAACACGAGCCCCAGTACTGCCACGCCTGGGAGGGATCGCCTCAACCGCGGATGCATTTCTGATCACCGTCTCTCCGCCGGAGCTCTGTGAGCACGAAAAAGCCCGGTGGCGGATCGGCACGCTCCCCGCCGGCCGGGCATGATGCACGCATGGGCGTGATCAATCCTGCCTGATTTCGGCGATTAGACATCAGGAACGCTCACCCGACAAGAGACGGTTACCAACCTGGTATTCCACGCCCCGCGGGACCCCTGGGAACGCAGTGAAAACAGTGAAAGCAGTGACACCGGAGAAGGGCGGGGACCTGATGCTTCGGGTCAGGCGATGGTGATTTCGACGCCCTTCTCACCGAGCTCCTGCACGGCTTCGGGCTGCACACCGGGGTCGGTGATCAGGCCATGAACGGCATCGAGCTCACAGATCCTCGCGAAGGAGGTGACGTCGAATTTTGTCGAATCCGCGAGCACGATCACCCGCCGGGCCGCTCTCGCGAGCTCGGCGTTGACCGCGGCCTCGCCCTCGTCGTGTGTGAACAGGCCGTTCTGGAGATCGACCGCGGTGACCCCGAGGAACAGCGTGTCGACGGTGATCTCGGGCAGGATGAGCGAGGTCAGGGGACCGATGAGCTCGTAGGACCGCATTCTGGCCACCCCGCCGAGCACCACGATGCGCAGTTGGGGACGCACAATGAGATCGTTGGCGATGTTGACCGCGTTGGTGACCACGGTCGTCTGCGACCCCGCGAACCGGTCCTCGGCAGCCGCACGGACACCCACCTCGAACGCGGCGGCCGTGGTCGTGGTCCCGCCGTTGAACGCGATGACACTACCCGGATCGACCATCTGCGCCACCTGACGGGCGATCGCGTTCTTCTCACGCCACTGCCGTGAAGTGCGGTAACGCAAGGGAATGTCCCCGGAGCTGCTGTTGGCCATCGCTCCACCGCGGGTCCTCACGATGAGCTGTTGAGAGGCGAGCGCGTCCAGGTCCCTCCTGGTGGTGGGCATCGAGACACCGAATTTTTCGGTGATCTCCTCAATTCTCACCGAACCTTCCGCGACGATGTAGTCGACCAGTCGCGACAGGCGGTCTTCTCGCTCCACGGCGGTTCCGTTCTCTACGTTCGGGCGTTCGCTTGCCAGGCCCACCGAAGAAACTGCTCGAACGACCTCGGGTGACCATCACAGGAGCTACTGGCCCGAGCGGCCCTGTCGGGGGACGGCCGTCGACGTTCGCGGCGCGGGATCGCCGGCCTCGGGTCCGATCGGGCCACGGACACGGTTCGTCCCGGTCAAGGGCCGCTGACACACGGTGACGCCTCGGGTGGGGTGCGTCCGCCGCGGCCGGCCTCCGAACCGGGCTCGGGTGGCAGGGCAGCCCCTGATGAACGCGGTTCCACTACGGCCGCACCGCTCAACGGGGCCTCTGGTCCACCCGATGGTACCCACACCCCCATGCTCGGGACCGACGGCCACCGCGGGGTTCGGCCTCCCTCGGCGAGCCCGCGAAACACACGGACCGGTTGCGCGCACCGACCCTGAGCTCCTCGTTCCCGGGGATCAGGGGATCACGCCGAGCCGTGCGTACAGGTCGCGGTAGGCCTCGGCGTTGCGGGCCCAGGTGCGGGTGGCCAGGACCTGCTCGCGCGCGGCCTTGGCCTGCTGCCGGCACAGGTCCGGGTCCTCGGCCAGCTCGGCGACGGCGTCGGCGAGCGCGGCGGGGTCCTCGGGCGGCACCAGGGTTCCGATGCGGCCCTCGTCGAGGAGTTCGCGCAGGGCGGGCAGGTCGCTGGCGACCACCGGGGTTCCCAGCGCCATGGCCTCGACCGGTTTGAGCGGGGTCACCAGGCGGCACACACGCCGGTCCAGGCGGGGCACGACCATGACGTCGAGTGCGGCCTGGGCGCGCAGGGCCTCGTCGGGGCCGACCTTGCCGGGCAGCACACAGATCTGCTCCAGGCCTAGGTCGCGGACGCGGGCGAGCAGCTCGCGGCGGGCGGCCCCGTCCCCGACCAGCAGCACCCGGATGGGCAGGCCGCGGCGGTGCAGGTCGCCGGCGGCCTCGATGAGGGTGCCGAAGCCTTCGTAGTGGGTGAGGGTGGAGACCGATCCGATGACGAACGCGTGCGGGTCGATGCCGTGGGCCGCGCGGAACGCGTCGCCGTCGGGGCGGGACTCGAGCAGGTCGGTGTCGACGGCGTTGGGTGCGAGCACGACACGCTCGGGGTCGACGCCGCGGCGCACGATCTCCTCGCGCATGGTGTGGGCGAGGGTGACCACGGCGTCGGCCTGGCGCAGGGCCGAGGTCTCGCGTTCGACGAGCAGGTGGTGGCGTTCGGTGCCGCGCCGGGACACGGCCCCTCCCCCGGAGATCCAGGTCTCCTCGAGGAACCCGCGGAGTTCGTAGACGACGGGGATGCCCAGCGCGCGGCCGACGTGCAGGGCGACGGTGGCGTTCTTGTGGTCGCTGGCCGCGTGCAGGACCGCGGGGCGCAGGCGGCGGGCCAGAGCGGTGACGTCGGTGACGGCGGCGTCGATGCGTTCCTGGAGACCGGGCCGGATCTGCTGTCCGGGACGCACCCGGTGGTAGGGGATCCCGTCGACCTCGCGCACGGGGGCGGTGTCGCAGTGGGCCATGATCGGCCAGCCGGGGAAGGTCACCACGTGCGGGTCGAGCCCGGCCTCGCGCTGGGCGGTGACGATGCGGTGGGTGCGCACGGTGTACCCGACCTGGCTGTTGGGCAGCGCGTTGGAGACCAGGTGCAGCACCCGCCCGGGGACGGGTTCCTGTGCGGCGGGGGTGTGCTCGGGCAGACCGGTGAGGGGGCCGAGGGCGCGGCGTTCGCTCATGATGCGGCGCCGGACCAGGTCGGCCTCGTCGTCGAAGGCGGCGTAGGGCACGAGTTCGTCGACGGCCTCCTGGATGTGGCCCTGTTCGTAGAGGTCGTCGGCACGGTCACGGGCTTGCTTGGCGTGTTCGGCGATACCGGCCATGCCCTGCGCGGTGAGGAGGGCCCCGCCGCCGAAGACGGCCCGGCGCACGTCGCCGGTGCGCTCGTCCAGGCGTACGAGCAGGGCGAGGGCGAGGCCGGTGCCGAGGGCGAGCGCGCCCCAGGCGAGGGTCTGCACGGCGGCGGTCCAGGTGAGCAACCCGGTGAGGGCGAGCAGCACCGTCAGGCCGAGCCCTCCGGCGACGGCGGCGCCGAGGGTCTCCTTCCGGTGCCGGCCCAGATAACGCACACCTCGCTGGAACAACCGCATGGAATACCCCCGGGCCTCGCCGTCGATTCCCCGCACCCGCCGCGGACGGTGGCGGCAGGTGCGGTACAGGGTGGGGTTTTGCGTCGAACGCACCTGTGTTCGACGGTGTGCTCCTGCCCTGCCTTTTCTCGGGGCGAGGTTATCCCGGACCCCCTCCCCCTCCCCTGAATTCGGAGGGTCACGGCGTGACGGGGGTGTCCGCCGCTTTCCGCCACACGGGGAGCGAACCCGCGAAAACCGAAAATACATGCTCACCGAAAGGCGCGAACGTTCTATTTCCCCGGAAATCGGAAACCCCTCCGGGGCGGGCGGTCGGGCGGCGGTCAGGGCTGCGGAAGCCCGATCTGGGCCCACAGCATCTCGTGGTCGGAACAGGAGATGGTCTCCTGCTCGGCGACCTCGTCGGGAACCTCCTCGTGGTCGACGCCGTGCACCGGGTTGTCACACCCCTGCGGGGGCTCGGTGACCCGGCTCCCCCGGACGGCCACGTCGGTACTGGCGAAGAGGTGGTCGAGCTGCCGTTCGGGGGTGCGGGTGTGCTGGCGTGCGCTGTCGACACCGTCGAAGGTGGCCGCGCCCTCGCGGCATTCGGCGGACATCCGGTCGCCGCACGTGCTCATGAGGTGGCGCAGGTGGCCCTGGCCGGGGTACTCGGTCCACTCGGGATGGTCGTAGGCGGGGTGGTACAGGAAGTCGATGGCGGCTTCGTGCGGCTGCATGTTGAGGTCGCCGCCCAGGACGGCCGTTCCGTCGCCGTAGTGCTCCTGGATGCGGTCGGCGGCGACCCGGACCTCGGCCTCGCGCACGTCGGGGACCTCGCCCGCGCTCAGATGGGTGGAGCACACGGCCAGGCCCCGGTCCTGCGACGGCGTACAGACCATGGTCCGGCGTTCGCGCTCGCCGGTCGTGCCCAGGTCGAAGCGGCCGACGTCGGGGTCGCCCTGTTCGGCGAAGCCGGCGTCCTGCCTGACGAGCACCGCGTTGCCGAACCGGGGTTGTTCGGCGTCGCTCTCCTGAGCCTCCTGTCCGGGGATGCCCCTGCACCGCATCGGTTCCCGCTCCCCACCGGTGGTGACCTCGGGACTCCGGACGGGCTCGAACACGTAGCCGTAGCCGTCGAGGTCTGCGGCCAACGCCTCGACCTGGTTCTCGCAGGCCTCCTGCAGGGTCAGCGCCAGGGGTTCGTGTGCGCGCACCTCGGCGGCGACGGCGGACACCGGGCCCTCGACCTGTCCGTAGTGCGCCACCGACCCCCAGAGGTTGAGCTGGCCGACCACCGCCTCGTCACGGGGCGGGGCCTGGACACCACCCGGGTCGGCCTCGGCCGCGGCGGGCCGGTCGGTGTGGGCGGCGGTGCCCGCCGCAACGATCACGGCCCCTGCGACGGCGGCCAGGGAGCGCAGCCCTGCCCTCACCCCTTCGACGGACATGGCCGATTCCTTTCGTCCGATTCATCCATGACGCGCAGGATCCGGGGAAACAAGAACAATGACAAAAATGTCGAGATCCCCTGATGCGCTAGAACGAGAACTACACGAGCCGGAAGATCCGATCCATTCCGACACCCGGACGAAAGAACCCCCTCCTCACGTGAAAGAGGCCTGAAAGACAACACTCGCACGATGAATACGCATTGCTTCTGGGGCGGATTTCCAGAAACCGTGCATTTCCGCGGTCCGGGCCCCTCGAAGAACCCGGACCGAAAAACATCCACGGGAGGAACCATGACCATCGGATTCAAGAGCGTGGCGACCAAGGCCGTGGCGGCCACGAGCGCGGCCCTGATCGCCTCGTCCCTCTTCTCGGCGCCGGCGTACGCCCTGGGCGAGGACGTCGTCGAGCGCGGCTGCGGGGAGAACCGCATCGTCAGCGAGAAGCGGGGCGACGGCGACTACTACGCCTCCACGCAGGCCATGCCGGGCTCGAACTGCAAGGGGCAGCTGGGCGTGCAGGTCATCTACACCGACGGGAGCCTGGGCACCACCAAGTGGGGCAACAGCAACGAGGTGGAGGTGACCAGCGAGCGGGCGATCAAGGGGGCCTACCACTACGGCTGCAAGGGCTGCGGGGGCTCGCAGACCTGATCCCCACCGTGTGAGCCGGCGCGGAGGCCGCCGACGGTCGTTGCCGTCGCGGCCCCCGTGCCGGGTCCGGGCTCACATCCCGGTCCGGCGGCGCGGATCCCCGGTGTCCGCGGCCGTCGGACCGTGCCCGGAGAACGGGGTCACCGGACGCGCAGCACCACCTGGTTGCAGGTGATGACGTGGTACACGCTGCCGGGGGCGGTCTGCTCGATGGCCACGCGGCCGTCCTTCTCGAGGCCGGCGACGTGGTCGGCGAAGCCCTCCGACTCCCATACCGCGTCGGTGATGGTCAGGACGAGCGGGGCGCCGGGACGGGCCACGCGCACGAGCTCGTCGATCCCCTCGGGCCCTACGTGGCCCTCGGTGAAGGTGCCCACGCAGATCACCGCGTCGTAGCTGTCGTCGGCGATGGACAGGCGACGGGTCATGTCGGCCTTGTCGAGGTTGCGGTAGGCACCCTTGTCCCGCGCCCGGTCCAGCATGGCCGTGGACAGGTCGATGCCGTCGACGACCTCGAGACCGAGCCCGGAGAGCGACTGTCCGACCAGGCCCGTGCCGCAACCCGCGTCGAGCACCTCGGCCCGGGGGTTGTCGGGCAGCAGGTCGCGGAGGAGCTCGGCGGCGCGCTGGGGCGCCACGTAGCCCAGCCCTTCGGTGGTGTCGTGCTCGTAGGTCTCGGCCCACTCGTCGTAGGCGCCCTCGGCCTCGGCCGGGTTCTTCAGGGAGTAGATGCGGTCCAAAACGTGACGGGGTTCGCTCACCCTCGACCTTTCTGCTCCGCGCCGGCGGGGTCGCCGCCGGCGTCCGGTTGTTGCCGGTCCTGTCCTAACCGACAAAGCGGACATAAAACACGGGATATGGCCGATCCCGACGCCCGGAGCACAGCCTCGAGAGCATCAGCCCTGCGTCTGGCGTTGCGGATCGCCCTCGGATCCGTCCGGGGCCCGCCGCGACCAGAAGGTGGCCAGGAGAGCGCCCGAAACGTTGTGCCAGACCGAGAAGAGGGCACCGGGCAGCGCGGCCAGGGGCGAGAAGTAGGTGGTCGCCAGGGTCGCGGCCAGACCGGAGTTCTGCATCCCGACCTCCACGCTGATGGCGCGTCGGCCGGGTTCGGAGAGCCCGGTGATCCGTCCGACGAAATAACCCAGGGCCAGGCCGAAACCGTTGTGCAACACCACGGCGAGGGCGACGAGGGCACCGGTGGACACGATGTCGTCGGCGTTGGCCCCGACGACACCGACGACCACGAGCATGATGCCGACCACGGACACCAGCGGCAGCACCGGGAGGATCGGGGTGATCCAGCGGTCGGCGAAGGTGCGCAGTGCGAGCCCGGCCAGGACCGGAACCAGGACCACGGCCAGGATGCTCCCGAACATCTCCCCCGCCGGCACCTCGAGGGTGCGCCCGGCGAGCGCGAGCACGAGCAGCGGGGTCATGATCGGGGCGAGCATCGTCGAGACGGAGGTCATGGCCACCGACAGGGCGACGTCACCGCGGGCCAGGTAGACCATGACGTTGGAGGCGGTCCCGCCCGGCGAGGCCCCGACGAGGATCATGCCGACCACGAGCATGGGCGGCAGGTCGAGGGCGTGCGCGATGCCCCATCCCAGTAGCGGCATGATCGTGTACTGGCTCGCGATGCCGATGAGCGCGGCCTTGGGGTGGGTGACCACGACGGAGAAGTCGGCCGGGCGCAGGGTCAGGCCCATCCCGAACATGATGACGCCGAGGAACAGGGACGTGTGTTCGGCGAGGGGCGCGGTGTACTCGGGCCGGACGAGGGCGGCCGCGGACGCGATCAGGACGAGGAGCGCGAACCACCGGCCGGCGAAGGCGGCGACGCGCGAGATGAGGGTCATCGGTGTGCTTCCCGTGGAGGTGCCCCGGGACCGGCGGGTTCCGTGTCCCGAACGGTCACCGCCCGCCCGGGTCGGCGCCGCCAGGTCATGCTAACGACCTGCCCCTACGGCCCGCCCCCACGGGTCAGCCCCGCGCACACGAACCGGGCCGTTCGGGCCATGCGCGAGAGTGGGGCCTGCCCCCGCATCGCCACTCGCCCCCAGGGGTCTCGATGACCGGTCATCTGTTCGTCGACGCCAAAACCACCGGCATCCGTTCCGACCTGCACGACGTGTGGGAGATCGCGATCATCGACGACCGGGGACACGAGTACGCGTGGCAGGTCGCGCCGGACCTGACGCACGCGGACCAGCGCACCCTGGAAGCCGGGCGCTTCCACAGCAGGCACTTCACGGCCACGGACGGCGATGCGCCCCCGGGTGGTGCTCTGGTAACGGCGCACAGGCTCGAGGCGCTGGTCGGCGGGTACGTCTTCGTCGAGACGGCCGCCCGGGAAGCCGCCGACCTCCTGAACGGGGCGGAGGGTTCCTACTCCGACCTGACCAACCACGGCCGACCGGACCGGTTCCTGGCCCCCTGGCTGCGCAGGCACGGGCAGGAATGGCACGGCCGGGGGCACAGCGACCTGCTCTCGCTCGGCTGGTCCCTGCTCATCCCCTCCTGTCCCGAGATGGCCCGGACTTCGCCGTGCAGCTACGGCCGTGGAATCTCACGGTCGTTCGGGGTCGAACCCGAGCACTACGCCCGGTACACGGCGCTGGGGACCTGCCGGTGGCTGAGGGCGCTCTGGGAAGCCATGTCGCCGTCGCTCCGGGAAGCGTGAATCCGCTCACGGGGACGAGCGCAGCGGTGCAGTGCCGGGCGTGAGTCCGGGGTCACGCCGCGGGCGCGCGGGCGGGCGCGAAGCACTGCGGCACCGGCGTTGCCGAACGCAGCGTGCGGCCGGTGGAGATCACGTACAGCCAGGGTGCGTGCGAATTGCGTACATCGTGTTTTCATCCAACGGTTGATGCCGATTTGCGCATCTCAGTTGGGTCATCCGATGATTTGGTGTCCGCGCACCGTTCTGGAAGGTCCCGCACATGAAGCTCCTCCGGGGGGAGCGTGGCGCCGCATCCGCGCCGCGCGAGCACGAACCCGCCGAGCGTCCCGAGGACGAAAAACCCCCGGCCCGGTTGATGGCCCTGTACGGGTTCCAGCACGTGCTGGCGCTCTACGCCGGGGTCATCGCTCCCCCGCTGGTCATGGCCACCGCGGTGGGTCTGGACCCGTCCGAGACCGCGCTCATCATCAGCGCCGCTCTGCTGGTCAGCGGTCTGGCGACCCTGCTGCAGACCCTGGGCGTGTGGCGGTTCGGCGCGCGGGTGCCCATGGTCATCGGCGCCTCCTTCACCCCGGTGACGGCGATGACGGCGATCGCCGACCAGAGCGGCCTGCCGGCGGTCTTCGGCGCGTCGATGGTGGCGGGGCTGTTCGGCATCCTCGTGGCGCCGTTCGTCGCCAACCTGCTGCGCTTCTTCCCGCCGGTGGTGACCGGCAGTGTCATCACCGTCATCGGCATCACCCTGATCCCGGTGGCGGTCGGGTGGATCGTCGACGAGAACCCCTCGGGCGCCCCCACCGGAACCGGGCTGGGCCTGGCCGCCGCCACGCTCGCCATCACGCTGGTGCTCACCAAGGTGCTGCCGGGCGTGTGGAACCGCGCCTCGATCCTGCTCGGCCTGGTGCTGGGCACCCTGCTGGCGATCCCGTTCGGCCAGGTGGACTTCTCCGCGGTCGACGACGGCCCCGCGGTCTCCTTCGCCGAACCGTTCCACTTCGGCGCGCCCGAGTTCCAGGTCGCCGCCATCGTGACCATGTGCATCGTGATGATCGCGATCATGGCCGAAGGCGTGGCCGATATCCTCGCGATGAGCAAGGTCGTGGGAACCGAGGTCGACAGCCGCCGGATGGCCGACGGGCTGCGCGCGGACGCCTCCACCGCGCTGGTGGGCCCGCTGCTCAACTCCTTCCCCGGCAGCACGTTCAGCCAGAACATCGGCCTGATCGCGCTGAACAAGGTCAAGAGCCGCTACGTGGTGGCCACCAGCGGTGTGTTCCTGATCCTCATGAGCCTGTTCCCGGTGCTGGGCCAGGTCGTGGCGATGATCCCCTCGCCGGTGCTGGGCGGTGCGGGCCTGGTGCTGTTCGGATCGGTGGCGGCCGCCGGGGTGCAGACCCTGGGCCGTGTCGACTACGAGGGCAACCAGAACATGATCGTCGTGGCGGTCTCGCTGGGTCTGGGCATCATCTCGATCGCCTCGCCGGTCTTCTTCGACGCGCTCCCCGAGGCTGTGTCGATGCTGCTGCACTCGGGCATCGTGACCGCGACCGCGGCGGCGCTGCTGCTCAACGTGTTCTTCAACGTCCTGGGCCCGAAACGGCCCGCCGAGCAGGGGGCCGGTCAGGAGAGCGGGCCGGCCCCCGAAGCGGTCGCCCGCGGCTGACCCCGGGTGCCCGCGCCGGTCTCCGGGGCCGCATCACCACCGGCCCCGGGGGCCCGGCCGTGCTCAGCGCTTGTTCTTCGGCACACCCGTCGACCACAGGGCCCACGCCACGAGCAGCGGCTGGAACAGCAGGCGTACGAACCTCTTGCCGTCGGTGTCGAGGCCGAACCCGTCCCGCCGGTGGACGTACTGGGAGATGTTGCCCGGGAACACCGCGACGAAGAAGGCCGCCGCGAGACGGCCGATGCGCACGCGGTCGCGCGGCAGCACCGCGAGCCCGGCGCCGAGCATGATCTCCACCCCGCCGGAGGCCATGACGACACCGTCCTCGTCCATGGGCACCGATCTGGGCACCTGGGCGCGGAAGGCCTTGCGCCCCCAGAAGAGGTGACTCGTTCCGGCGAAGACCAGCGCGCCGGACAGGGCGAACCGGGCCGCTGTCCGCAGCGGGGTCGTGGGAGGCGTGGACGGAACGCTCGTTGCCATCTCGTGTGCCTTTCTCGCGGAGCGGCTCCCGGGACGCACCGGGGTGCGCGGTGGGCCGTACCCCCGTATCTCCTCGGTGGGGAGCGTGCTCAAACACCTCACCCCTCCTGGGCCAGGAGCCCCTGCACCCGTCCGAGCACCCGCAGCTGGGCCGGGTTGTACAGGTGCACCACCGCCTCGGCCATGGCGCGTTCGGCGTGCGCGGAACCGTGCGGGGAGTCGGCTGCCGGGTCCTGCGACCACGGGTGTTCCCGGTGCGAGCGGCGCACGACCCGGACCACACGCTCGGCCGGACGGTCGGTGGTGGCCTCGTCGGCGTCGGCGGCCAGGGCCTCGAACCCCTCGGAGGTCTCGTCGGGTTCACCGAGCAGCGCACGGAACCCCTCCAGGGACCTCTCGCTGAACACGGTGGAGTACACCATGAGCAGGCACCGCTGCCGCTCGCTCAGACCGTGGAAGAACGCGGCGAACCCGGTCGGGACGTGGGCCGGTGCTCCTGCCCGCGCTGGCGCTCTTCGTGGCGGGTGCGCTCTACGAGGCCTTCTCCCTCGTCCACCTCGTGCCCCGGCTCGTACTCTGAGCCGGGGCACGCCGACCGGTTCTCCGCCGCCGGGTCAGGCCTGCCCGGCCTCGGCGAGCAGGGTGCCCTCGGTGGACTGGGGCACGAAGCGGCTCGGGGTCAGCCCCAGGAGTTCGGCGGCCAGCTCCTCGTTCCCGGCGAACCCGGCGTCGGCGTCGACGGTCTGGGTACCGTCCCAGAGCATGAGCATCGCCGAGACCGTGTGCGAACCCTTGTCGTGGTGCATGTCGTAGTGGGCGGCCATGGGCACGTTCTCGTAGTGCACCCACAGGTCGTGGCCGGTCATGAACATGTCCAGGTCGAAGGTGACCGTCAGGCCCATGAGTTCGGGCTTGTAGCGGTCGTCGATGCCGGCGAAGGCCTCGTCCAGGGCGACCACCCGCGGGCAGGTGGGGGCGGCCGAGGAGTACAGCGCGTTGGCGGCGGCGAACAGCGGCAGGTGGATCGCGGCGGACTTCTCCCCGCCGGACATCTGCTCGTGTTTGTTCTTGGTGAGCTTGACCTCCTCCTGGCCGGGCACGGCCAGGCGCAGCTCGAAGCGGTACCAGCGCCGGTAGTCCAGCACCGCGCCGAGCACCTGCTTGTAGCTGGCGCGCGGGTGGGCGGCGTGGTGGTCGCGGATCATGTCCCGCAGCACGGCGCGCAGCTCGGCCAGCCCAGAGGCGCCCAGCCCGGCCCCGTCGCGCTTGACCAGCTGGGAGGCGAGGCGTTCGCGGTCGTTGAGCCCGTCCGAGCGCGCCCACCGGATACCGATGCGGGTGCCCGAGGACATCGGACGGGCGCGGGTGTCACCGTCCATGGCGCGCACGAGGTCGCGGGCGGCGCGCACCCGTTCGTGGATCTGCTGGGCGATACCGCCGAGGAGCTCGTCCTCCAGGACGTGGTGTTCCTCCTCGCGCAGGAGCGCCCCCTGTTCCCCGACGCGGTCGGCGATGGTGCGGGCGAACGCGGAGACGGGGTTGCGTCCGTTCTCGTCGTTGACGAAGACGGTGATCACACCGGTCGGGCCGACCTCGTGGTCGACGCGGTACCCCTCGGCGTCGCCGCCCAGGGTCTCCTGGAAGGTGCGCAGGGCGTTGGACATGCGTGTGGCGGTGGCGCGCTCGTCCTTGTCGCCGCCCCCGGTGAGCGGGGCGAGGGCCTCCTCGAAGGCGGTGACGTGCGCGGCGACGTTCTCGGGCAGGGCCTCCAGGACGGTGCCGACCTCGCCGTTGAGCACCCGCCGGGCGGCGTCCTCGGGTGAGGGCCAGGTGTGGCGGTCCGACCAGGCGGCCTCCGGTTCCACGCCCAGGACGGTGCGCACGGCGGGCTGGGTGAACTCGCCGAGCGACTCGACCTGTTCGTAGAGGCCCTCCAGGGCGTGGCTGAGGTACTTGTGGCCCTCCTCGCGCCGGGTGTCGGCCTGGATGACGCGGGTGTTCTCCTCCTCCGCGCGTGTGCGGGCGGCACGTGCGGCGGTGTCGGCCTCGCGGCGGTCGGCGCGCAGGCCTTCGAGGCGGGCGAGGATCTCCTTGACCGGGGCGTCGATGGCGGCCTCGAGGGCGGCGATCTCGGCGGTCTCCTCCTCGTGGGCGGCCTGCTGGGCGGCCAGGTCCTCGCGTTCGCCCTCGAGGGTCCCGGTGAGTCGGTCGACGGTCTCGCGCCGCTGGTCGAGGTCGCGTTCGTACTCGGCGGCGTCGGTGCGGGCCGTGTGCAGGGCCGTCGCCGTGCGTTCGAACTCGGCCACGGCCGCTGCCGCCGCCTCGACGCCGGGCCGGTCGGTGGGCAGGGCGCGTTCGGCGGCCACGGCACGCACGCGGGCGCGGTGGGCGTCGGCGTCGGCGACCGCGGCGTCGAGGGTGCGGGCGAGGCGGGCGGCGGTGGAGCGGGCCGAGGCCAGGAGGGTGGAGCGGTGCTCGACCCCGCGCACGGCCCGGGCCACGGGTGTGGTGTCGGGCAGGTCGGCGCGGGCGCGTTCGTGGTCCTTCTGGCGTTCCCTGGCCCGGTCGATGCTCTCGCGGAGCCGGTCGCGGTGGGCGGTGAGCTCGGCCAGGCGGGTGTCGCAGTCGGCGAGGCGTTCTCGGCGGCGATGGGCGCGGGCGGTCGCGCCGATGAACTCGGCGTCCGGTTTGGGGTGGGCGCCCACGAGCACGCCGAGGCCGAAGCGGGCGCGGATGTCCACTCCCCCGGCGTCGGCGGCGTCCCCTTCCTCGTGCAGGGGCACGGAGGCGAGCAGGGCGTTGATGGCCGCGGCGGGCACGTGGTCCTGGTCCTCGGGCACCAGGACGTCGGCGAGGGTGGGGCCCTCGTGCGGTGCGGCGGCGGGCAGGAGGTAGGCGTCGCTGCCGCCGTCGGCCAGGGCGGTGCGGGTCT
Organism: Nocardiopsis coralli; assembly: GCF_014892575.1. Classification (GTDB taxonomy): domain Bacteria; phylum Actinomycetota; class Actinomycetes; order Streptosporangiales; family Streptosporangiaceae; genus Nocardiopsis; species Nocardiopsis coralli. The sequence goes on from NZ_JADBGI010000020.1 coordinate 25,200, forward strand.
GTACCGGGTCCGGGTGCACCCAGGCGGTGAGGAGCCCTGCGGCGTGCAGGGCGCCCTCGAGTGCGGCCGCGCGGTCCTCCCCGACACCGTCGGCGAAGCGCACGAGCTGCCACAGAGGTGCGCCGGGGCGGTCCTCGCGGTGGGCGGTGCGCAGCTGGTCGGCCGGGGGTGCGTCGTCGCGTTCGGCGGCGATGTCGGCGCGCTCGGCGGTCAGGCGGTCGAGGCCTGCGGTGGCCTCGTCCTCCTCCGTCTCCAGTCCGTGCAGGCGGGCGGCGGTCTGGAGCTGGGCGGTGCGGGTGTGCTCGCCCAGGACCTCGGCGAGGGTGGGGGCACCGGGATCACCGCAGCGGTCGAGGGCCGCCAGGAGGGCGTCGCGCCCGGTGTCCTCGACCAGGTCCCAGCGCTCGGCCCAGGCCTGCACTGCCTCGGCGGCGGAGGACCGGAGCCCGGTGAGCTCCTCCTCCGCGGCGCTCCCGGCGCTCTCGTGCTCCTCCAGGTCGGCGCGGGCGCGGGCGGCGTCGGAGTCGGCGCGGGACCGGACCGCCTCGGCCGTGTCGAGGGCGTCGAGCTGTTCGAGGACGGCGTCGACGTCGCCCCGGCGTGCGGCGGTGCGGGCGCGGGCGGTGTCGGGCAGGTCGTCGCCGCTGTCGGCGGGCCCCTCGGCGTCGTGCTCGATCCCGGCCCGGCGGGCGGCGTCGGTGAGTTCGCCGGACAGGCGCTGGGCGGTGGCGCGGTCGCGTTCGATGCGTTCGGCGACCCGGTCGGCCTCGGTGCGCAGCCCGGCGATCTCCTGGGCGCGCCCGTCGAGGCGTTCGGCCTGGGCGTGCAGGCGGCGGCCGTTCTCCTGGGCGGCGTTGCTGCGTTCGCGCAGGCCGGCGTGGTCGGTCAGGGCCTCGTCGGCCTCCAGGGCCTTGACCTGGGCGGCGAGCTCGCCGGCGCGGGCCTCGTGGCGTTCCTGTTCGGTGCGGGCCTCCTCGCGGGCGAGGGTGGCTCGGTCGTGCTCGGCGACGGCCCCGGTGACGGTGCGGGCGTGTTCGCCCGCCTGGTCGACGGCGGTGCGGATACGGCCCAGCCGGCGCTTCGCGTTGGCGGTCAGGTAGGCGGAGTACTCGCCGAGGAAGGTTCCGACGGCCTCGTGTGCGGCGTTGGCGCTGTCGAAGCGGCGCTGGACGGCGGCGAGGTTGGCGAAGTCGCGGGCGGCCTGGTCCAGGAGGGTCTCGTCGACGGGGCTCAGGCCGCTGGTGAGGGTCTCGGAGACCTTCTCGGGGTCGAGGTCCTTGGCGAGCAGGGGCCGGCGCAGGGCCAGGAGCAGGTCGAGGAGCTGGACGTAACGCTCCTTGAGCCCGAACAGGCGCGCGTCGACGGCGCGTCGGTAGTCGGTCGCGGTGCTGTGGTGGGCCTGTTCCCCGAGGGCGGCCTTGAGCTGGCGTTCGGTGAGGGGGCGGCCGTCGGAGGCCAGCAGTCCGAAGTCCACGCCCATGCGCCGGTCGGTGACGAAGAAGGAGGGCACGACGCCGTCGCGGTGTTTGTGGGCGCGCAGACCGATGACGAGGGTGACGGTCTCGGGCGGGGTGCCGCCCTCCCCGGCGGGGCGGGCGAACTCCATCCACACGTACCCGTAGGCGGACTCGTCCCCCCGGTAGAGCAGGTTGGACTTCATGGTGCGGTTCTGGCCGCTGAACGGGTCGAGCCTGCGGGCGTCGGTGTAGCCGTCAAGGATGAAGGGGAACAGCACCTCCAGCGCCTTGGTCTTGCCGGAGCCGTTGTGCCCGCGCAGGACGAGCCGGCCGTCGGCGAAGGCGAACTCCTCGTCGACGTAGTCCCAGACGTTGATGACGCCTGCGCGGCTGGGCTGGAAGCGGTCGCTCCTGCGGCTCATGGGGTGGATCCTTCGGTCTGGTGCAGGTCGGCTGCGTCGGGGGCGCCCGGGTGCTGGCCTTCGGAGGTGTGCTCGGCCGCGCCGTCGGCGGGCTCCCCGTCCTCGGCGGTGTCCGGGGCGGCGAGGGGGCCGAACGGGAGTTGGCCGGTGTCGGCGCGTTCGGGCAGGGCGCCCTGGATGTTGCGGTAGCGCAGTGCGGCGGGCATGACCGCGACCCCGTCGGGGGTGGGCCGCACCAGCCGCAGGTCGGCGAGCAGGGCCAGGGCGGCGTCGAGGAGGCCGTGGGGGTCCTGCTGCCAGGTGTTGGTGAAGGACGCGGACCCGAACTCGGCGAACAGGTCGGCGACCATGCCCTCCAGGCGTGCCCGGTCCACGACCGGGACCCGGTCGGGGTCGGCGTCGGGGCCGGCGCCGGCGGGTGAGGGGTCGGTCCAGGCGAGCTCTCCGACGACGCCGTGGCGGGGCAGCCCGGCGTCGACCTGGCGCACGAGGTCGCCGTGTTCGTGGCCCCGGGCGGGCAGTTCGCGGTGGTCGAGTGCGGCCCAGGAGGTCTCGAACAGGTCGGCGATCTGGGCCAGCAGGAGCCCGGCGGTGCGGGTGACGGCGCCGCCGCGGCCGGGGAAGGGCCGGTCGGTGAACAGGCCGGAGGGGTCGGCGAGCAGCACCCCTTCGGCGCGGCGCTCGACCACCGTGCCGGTCATGCGGGCCACGTCCTCGGCGGGGCCCTTGGTGCGCAGGGCGGAGGCGACCTCCGGGTCGAGGTCGGCGTAGAGCACGACGGGGTGTTCGATCAGCAGGCGGCGGGCGCGCTGTGCGGCGCGTTCGCGGCCCAGTTCCCGCGGGACGGGGTCGCTGAGCAGGCCGGTGACGCTGCCCAGGTGCTGCACGGGCCGGGCGGGCCGGAAGAGGATCTCGCAGATCTCGTGGTCGATGTCGAAGAGCGCGTCGGCGTGCTCGTGGCCGCGTGCCCAGGCCTCCAGCGACCCGTCGGACAGGTGCAGGGCCCCGCGGTCCAGGAGCCAGTGCGCGGCGTCGACGAGGGCGGCCTTGTGTGTGGAGTCGGTGGGGTCGTAGCCGAGCCCGTCCACCTCGTTGGCCGAGGGGGTGAAGCGGCGCACCAGGTCGCCGAGGCTGATCTCGACCTGCGAGCGCTGGAAGGAGGCCAGCAGCAGGCACAGGTAGGCCAGGCGGCGCCGGTCGAAGGGTCGGCCCTTGCGTGCGAACACCTGGCGCTGGGTGGGGTCGAGCTCGTCGAGTTCGCGGACCAGGCGCACGTGGTCGGTGGTGGCGATGAGCGTGTAGCCGAAGAGGGCGCGCAGGTCCTCGGACATCTGGTCGGCCCAGCGGAGCACGTGTTCGAGTGCACCGGGACGGGGGCGGTCGGCGGTGATGAGGTCGCACGTGAGCACCCGTCGCACGGCCTGTTGGTAGGTGCCCAGGTCGGCGGGGTCGACGGTGCGTGCGGGGCCGCGGCGGCGGGCCATCACTTCCCCTTTCCGGCGAGGAGTTCGAGGCGGAAGCCCGGCAGGTGGATGCTGCCCTGGACGGTGCGCACGGTGCTGCCCTCCTCGCTGGGGACCAGCCGCACGGTGGTCCCGCCGTCGGTGCCGTCGGCCGAGCGCAGGCGGCCGGCCACGACACTGCGGGACTCCAGGGCCTTGGTGACCAGGCGCAGCAGGATGCGGGTGTCGGTCTCGTCCAGGACGCGGGCGTGGGCGCCGTCGGAGACCAGGTCGCGGGCGGCCCGGCGTTCGGCGGCGCGGTCCTCGGCCTGGCGCTCGCGCAGCGCGGCCTTGGCGCCGGGGTTGCGGCGCACGGGCTTGGGCACGCCGGTGCTGGGCGCCCGGTCGCTGCGGAAGAGCGTCACCGACACCTCGACCCCGGGGGCGTCCCACCAGGTGGTGTTGGGCGAGATCTGTTCGCCGTCCTCGTGCGCGGTTCCCAGGTGGCGGGCGGAGCGCATGTTGAACGCGGCGCCCATGAGGGCGTGGGCGGCGCCGTCGTCGGGGGCGCCGTGCACCCATTCGGCGAGGTGGCGCAGTTGCGTGGAGCGGTTCACGCCGCTGCGCTGGGCCTCGGTGATCTGGCGCAGCAGGGCGATGACGCCGGAGACGGCCGAGCGGGTGGCGGCGCCCAGTTCGGCGGCGCGGGTCGGCGCGGTGCCGTCGGAGGCGAACCATCCGCGCACGGCCAGCCAGCGGCGGCGCCAGTCCTCCAGGCGTTCGGCGCGGTCCATGAACAGGCGTTCGTCGGCCTCGGCGGCGCGCGAGAGCAGGGTGGACAGGCCGGTGTCCTCGACCTCGTGCACGGCGGTGTCCAGGCGCGGCAGGTAACGCTCGAGCTCGGCCATGAAATCGGACATGTGCACGAGCAGGGCGTTCTTGTGGCGCAGGAACACCTCCGGGGAGGCCTCCGTGGAGCGCAGGATCTCGCCGAGGGTCACGTGGAACTGGGCGGAGCGGCGGCCCATGTCCTCCATCACCGAGTCCAGGCGGGACAGGCGACGGTAGACGTCCTCACCCTGACCGGTGCGGTTGGCCTCGGCCAGGGCGCGCAGGTCGTCGAGCACGTCGGAGAAGACCAGGCGGGAGAGGTTGACGTCCTCGACACGGGCGCCGAGCACGTTCTCGACCGCCTGGTAGGCCCAGTAGCCGAGCTCGCCGAACTGGTAGACCGACTGCCGGTTGCGGTAGCTGGCCAGGTTCCCGGCGCGGGAGGCGTCGTCGAAGCGGTGCACGAGCCCGTCGGCGGCGAGCTGGTCGAGGCGGTCGCGCAGGCCGCTGTCGGGGACGGTCACCTCGGGGTGGGCGGCGGAGAGTTCGCGCAGGGCCCCGGCGACGTCGCCGGCCCCGACCTGGACCTGGTGCACCTCGCGCAGGCGGTCCATGGCCCGCAGGATCCACAGGTAGGTCACGTGGTCGTCGCGACGGGTGAAGTTGAACAGTCGGAAGCGGTCGCTGACCGCGAGCGCGTCCAGGTCCAGGGCCCTGCGCTCAGCCACGGATCGATACCCCGTTCTCTGTCCGGATGCACGGTTGCACGTTCGTCGAAGGCGTCGCGGCCGCGGCGCTCCCCCGCCCCTGACCGGCCCGACCGGCGACCATCCCATTCTGACAGCGTCGCGGGGTGGCCGGATCCGGGTCGGGCGGCAGGGGCGGTGGGGTGGGGCACAGGTGTCTGCTTCCCCCGCCCCGCAGGGCTTCCGGGGCCGCCGAGTATGCTCCCGACGGGTCGGTGGACGTGAGGAGGACCGCGGTGGGACGGCGGCGCAGGCGGGGTGTGTGGGCGTTCGTGCGCCGTCACCGGGACGGGTGGCCGTGGGTGGTGCTGGGGCTGTTGGCGTTGGGCACGTGGCTCAGCACGAACGCCGACCGGCCGCTGCTGTGGGCCGCGCTCGGAACCGCCGGCCTCGCGGGCGCCGCGGCGCTGGGGTGGTGGCTGCGTCGCCGGTGGGCCGCCTGGCGCGAGCAGCGGCTGGTGGCACGCACCGACCTGTCGGGCGTGGACCTGATGGGCGGGACCGAGTTCGAGGCGTTCGTGGCCTCCCTGATGCGCACCCACGGGTACCGGCGGGTGGAGGTGGTGGGCGGCGCCTCCGACGGCGGCGCGGACGTGCGCGCCCGTGCCCCGGACGGACGTGCGGTCGTGGTGCAGTGCAAGCGCTGGCGGCGGCCGGTGCCGCCGAACGAGGTGCGGGCGTTCGTGGGCACGCTCTCGGGGAGCCACCGGGGGTTCACGGGGGTGTTCGTGGCCTCCCGGGGGTTCACCGACGCGGCGGTGCGCGAGGCCGACGCGGGCCACGACGCGGCGCTGGTCCTGGTGGGCCGCGAGGAGCTGGCCCTGTGGATGCGCGGAGAGCGCGCCCCCGAGCTGCCGCCGATGCGCACCGGGGCCGCCGACGCCGCGTGAGAGGGCCGGCCACCCGGTGGCGCTACCAGGCTCCGGACGAGGGTTCGGCGAGCACCCGCGACCGGGGAAAAACGCGTTGCCCCGGGTTCGCGGGCCGTGCGAGGCTGCGCTGCGGCGTGCCTGGCAGGCACGCGCACGAGGCACAGGGGGGGGACGGGCGTGGGCCACATCGACGTCAACCAGGTGGGGCACGTCCTGCCGGACGGGCGGCCGCTGCTGGACGCGGTCTCCTTCCGGGTCGGCGAGGGGTCCAAGACGGCGCTGATCGGCGCGAACGGTGCGGGCAAGAGCACCCTGCTGCGGCTGCTGCGCGGCGAGTTCGCGCCGCAGTCGGGCGCGGTGACCGTGGAGGGCGAGCTCGGGGTGATGCCCCAGTTCGTGGGGCACGTGCGCGACGCCACGACCGTGCACGACCTGCTGGTCTCGGTCTCCCCCACCGCGGTGCGCCGGGCGCACGCCCGTCTGGAGCGGGCCGAGGAGGCGATGATGGCCTCCGAGGACGAGAAGACCCAGATGCGGTACGCCGAGGCCATCACCGCCTACCACGACGCCGGCGGGTACGACGCCGAGGTCGTGTGGGACCAGTGCTGCATGGCGGCGCTCGGCCTGCCCTACACGCAGTGCCGGTGGCGCGAGGTGCGCACGCTCTCCGGCGGTGAGCAGAAGCGCCTGGTGATCGAGGCGCTCCTGCGCGGCCCCGCCCCGGTCCTGCTGCTGGACGAGCCGGACAACTATCTGGACGTCCCGGGCAAGCGGTGGCTGGAGGAGGCCCTGCGCGCGAGCCCGAAGACGGTCCTGTTCGTCTCACACGACCGCGAGCTCCTGAGCCGGGTCCCGGACCGCATCGTCACCGTGGAACTCGGCGCCGCGGGCAACAGCGCGTGGGTGCACGGCGGGTCCTTCGAGACCTACCACGCGGCGCGCCGGGAGCGGTTCGAGCGCCTGGACGAGCTGCGCCGGCGTTGGGACGAGGAGCACGCCAAGCTCAAGGACCTCGTGCGCATGTTCAAACAGAAGGCCGCCTACAACTCGGACATGGCCTCGCGGTACCAGTCGGCGCTGACCCGGTTGCGCCGTTTCGAGGACGCCGGTCCGCCCCAGCAGCGCCCGCGGGAGCAGAACCTGCGCATGCGGCTGCGCGGGGGCCGCACCGGCAAACGGGCCCTGGTGTGCGAGGACCTGGAGCTGACCGGGCTCATGCGCCCCTTCGACCTGGAGGTGCGCTACGGCGAGCGTGTCGCGGCGCTGGGCGCCAACGGGTCGGGCAAGTCCCACTTCCTGCGGCTGCTGGCCGGGGGCGGGAGCCTGCCGGAGGCGTCACTGCTGTCGGAGGAGGAGCGGGCCCGCATCGCCCCGGTCGGGCACACCGGGAAGGCACGCTTGGGGGCGCGCGTGTCCCCGGGTTGGTTCGCGCAGACCCACGAGCACCCGGAGTTCGCCGGGCGCACGCTGTTGGAGATCCTGCACGAGGGTGAGGGCTCCCGGAAGGGTCTGCCGCGTGACGAGTCGGGGCGTGCGCTGGACCGTTACGAGCTGGCGTCCTCGGCCGAGCAGACCTTCGACACACTGTCGGGCGGGCAGCAGGCGCGGTTCCAGATCCTGTTGCTGGAGCTGGCGGGCTCGACGATGCTGCTGCTGGACGAGCCGACCGACAACCTGGACGTGGTCTCGGCCGAGGCGCTGGAGACCGCGTTGGAACCGTTCGAGGGCACGGTCCTGGCGGTCACGCACGACCGGTGGTTCGCCCGGGGGTTCGACCGTTTCCTGGTCTTCGCCTCCGACGGCCGGGTGCTGGAGACCTCGGAACCGGTGTGGGACGAGGGGCGCGTGCGGCGCCCGCGCTGACGGGGGCCGGCACCGGTGACCCGCGCCGGCTCAGCCCCGGTCCCGCACACCGCCGTAGGCGACACCGGACAGGTCGGCGAGGTCGCGTTTCCAGGCCACCAGGTCATCCGGTGAGAACCGTGCGAGGTGGTCGTGGCCGCACGCGCGGGCCAGCACCGGCCATGAGTTCGACCGAGGCGCCGAGGAACCGGGCGAGGCGGTCGGCGCCCTCGTCCACGGGCAGGCGTGCGCGCAGGCGCGGGTTCTGGGTGGCGATCCCGACGGGGCAGTTGTCGGTGTGGCAGGCGCGCATGCCCAGGCAGCCGATGGCCTGCATCGCCGAGTTGGCCACGGCGACGGCGTCGGCCCCCAGCGCCAGGGCCTTGGCGAAGTCGGCGGGCAGGCGCAGGCCTCCGGTGGCCACGAGCGTGACGTCGGGGCGTTCGCGCCGGTCCAGGTGGCGGCGGGCGCGGGCAAGCGCGGGGATGGTGGGCACGGAGATGTTCTCGCGGAACAGCAGCAGTGCGGCCCCGGTCCCGCCGCCGCGGCCGTCGAGGATGACGTAGTCGACCCCGATGTCGAGGGCCGCGTCCAGGTCGCGTTCGATGTGCTGGGCGGAGAGCTTGAAGCCGACGGGGATCCCGCCGGTGGCCTCGCGCACCTGCGCGGCGACCTCGCGGAAGTCGGCCGTGGTGGTCAGGTCGGGAAAGCGTGCCGGGGAGACGGCGGCTTCGCCCTCGGCCAGGCCGCGCACCTGGGCGATGCGTCCGGAGACCTTGTGCCCGGGCAGGTGGCCGCCGGTACCGGTCTTGGCGGCCTGCCCGCCCTTGAAGTGGAAGGCCTGGCACCGGGCGACCTTGTCCATGGAGAACCCGAAACGGGCCGAGGCGAGTTCGTAGAAGTACCGTCCGTTGGCCTCCTGTTCCTCGGGGAGCATGCCGCCCTCGCCCGAGCAGATCCCCGTGCCGGCGCGTTGGGCACCGGTGGCCAGGGCGGTCTTGGCCTCCTGCGACAGGGCGCCGAAGCTCATGTCGGACACCAGCAGGGGGATGTCCAGGTGCAGGGGCCGGCGGGCGCGGGGGCCGATGACCACCTCGGTGCCCACGGGTTCGTCGTCCAGCAGCGGAGGCGTGGCCAGTTGGGCGGTGACGATCTGCAGGTCGTCCCAGGTGGGGACCTGGTCGCGGGGCACGCCCATGGCGGCGACGGCGCCGTGGTGGCCGACCTTGCTCAGGCCGTCGGCGGCCAGGCGGTGGATCTCGCCGTTGTGGGGTTCGTCGGGGGTGCCGCGGAAGTCGGCGTAGGTGCCCTGGTAGGTGTCGCGGCGGTAGGGCTGGGGGTTGCGTTCGGCCCAGGCGGCGATCTCCTCCGCGTCGGCCCAGACCGCGCCGTCGGCGACCCAGGAGGTGAACCTGTGCACGTCGGCGCCCTGGTGCGCGGGGTTGGTGTTGCGGCCGGTGCGCAGGTCGTAGGTGGAACCGTGCAACCCGCAGACCAGACGGGTGCCGCGCACGTGGGCGTCGCTGAGCAGGGCTCCGCGGTGCCTGCAGCGGCCGTACAGGACGGAGACGTCCTCGGTACCGGGTGCGCGGACCACGACCAGGTCCACCCCGGCCACCAGTGCGTGCCTGGGTTCCCCTTCGGCGAGTTCGTCCCAGGAGGCGAGTCTGACCGCGCCCATGACCGTGTCCCCTTCCCCACCGGCTGTCGGTGGTGGCCTTCTTCCCCGGCGGTGGCGGACACACACCGCTCTCGGGTCGTCGTCACAGGTCGGAGGGGATGCGAGGTGGGCGGTCCAGGGTGTGGGGCAGCTCGTGGACCAGGCGGGAGAGGGCCTCCAGGAACCCGTTGACCTCCCCGGTGGCCAGGCGCAGTTCGGTGAGGATCTGGCGCCGTGTGCCGTCGTCGTGGTCGGGTCCGGGGAGGTCGGAGAGCTGGTTGAAGCGTTTGACCCAGTTGCGCTCGAACATGGTGTAGGCACCGCGCCCCAGGCTCTCTGCGGCGTCGTTCATGCTGACGACGCTGTGGGTGTCGAGCCAGTCCAGCCCGGCCTCGTGCACACGCCCGCGGGTGGCCAGGACCTCGCGCCACTCCACCTGCACGACGCGTACGTACATGCGCGAGGCGCGGCGGGTCCCGGATCAGCGGCGCCCGACCCAGCGCCAGGCGTCGTTGCGTTCCTCCAGGAGCCGGTGCAGCTCGTCGGTGTCGGCGGGTGCGTGCAGGGCCGCGTGCAGCGCGCGGGCCAGGGCGGCGTTGCGGGCACGGGTGCTGTGCAGGGCCTCCAGGACGGTGTCGCGGTCTGCGGTGTCGAAGGCGGCGAACACGGCCCGGTGGAAGTCGGCGCCGGCCACGCGGGCGCGCCGCAGCATCTGGCGGCGCAGGTCGGCCTCGGCGCGGGCCTCGGTGAGCCTGCTGTAGACGAGCAGGGCGGCGGGGATCCCGAACGCGAGTCCGGTCAGGCCGGAGACCATGGAGGTCAGGTAGTCCAGCCCCTCCCAGAACCCGGCGGCGTCGCCCCACAGGCCGAGGACGAGCAGGACGGTGCCCGCCGCGACCGACGCGGCCGAGGACCGGCGCAGCCAGGGCGGGGTGTCGGACCAGAAGGCCCACACCGCCCGGCGTTCTCGTGCACTCACCCCGCCATTGTGGTTGCGGGGGCGCGCACGGGGAGGAAGGCGGGACACGGGTGTCGCACGCGGAACGGGGTTCCCCGCGGTGTCGGAGCCCACACCGCGCACCACGGACGTCATGTCCCGGCAACACGCGGGGGCGGCGTGTGTAACACGACGGTAGTTGCCTGTGCGCGGCGCTCGACAGCACCATGTCGGTGACCGCCCGCGGCGCGACGGGCAGGAACACCGACGGCCCCACGGCACACAGAACCGGAAGGTCCCCCATGAAGTTCCCCAAGGGCGCCCGGGGTGAGAGCCCCGCGCCGGACGGCCCGGCCGCCCGCCCCGAGGACGCACGTCCCCCTGCGCGCTGGATGTTCACCTACGGGCTCCAGCACATCCTGGCGATGTACGCGGGTGTGATCACCCCGCCGATCATCATCGCCGAGGCGGTCGGCCTCGACGGCGGCGAGACCGCCATGCTCATCAGCGCCGCGCTGCTGGTCAGCGGCCTGGCGACCCTGTTGCAGACCCTGGGCGTGTGGCGTTTCGGCGCCCAGCTGCCCCTGGTCATCGGCACCTCGTTCGTGCCGGTGAGCGCGATGACGGGCATCGGGCAGAGCAGCGGCCTGCCCGCGGTGTTCGGTGCGGCGATCGCGGCGGGGGTGTTCGGGCTGATCGCCGTCCCGTTCGTGGCGTCGCTGATCCGCTTCTTCCCCCCGCTGGTCACCGGCACCGTCATCACCGTGATCGGCGTGACTCTGCTGCCGGTCGCGGTGGGGTGGATCCAGGACGACCCGGAATCGGGCGCGCCCAGCACCCCCGCTCTGGCCATGGCCGGCGGCACGCTGCTGATCATCCTGATCCTGAGCAAGGTCCTGCCCGGTGTGTGGAGCCGGATGGCGATCCTCATCGGCCTGGTCCTGGGCACCCTCGGCGCGGCCGCGTTCGGGCAGGTCGACCCGTCCGAGGTGGGCCAGGGCCCGGTCGTCTCGGTGGGGCAACCCTTCTACTTCGGCGCCCCCGAGTTCCAGGTCGCGGCGATCGTGACCATGTGTGTGGTCATGATCGTGATCCTGGCCGAGGGGGTGGCCGACATCCTGGCGGTGGGCCAGGTCGTGGGCACGAAGGTGGACGGGCGCCGCCTGGCCGACGGGTTGCGGGCGGACGCGGCCACCGCCGTGGTGGGCCCCTTCCTCAACTCCTTCCCCGGCAGCACGTTCAGCCAGAACGTCGGCCTCATCGCGCTCAACAAGGTGCGCAGCCGCCACGTCGTCGCCACGGGCGGCGGGATCCTGGTCGCGATGGGCCTGTTCCCGTACCTGGGCCAGATCGTGGCGATGATCCCGTCCCCGGTGCTGGGCGGGGCCGGGCTGGTGCTGTTCGGGTCGGTGGCCGCGGCGGGGATCCGCACCCTGTCGGAGGTCGACTACGACGGCAACCACAACCTCATGATCGTGGCCGTGTCGATGGCCTTCGGTGTGCTGCCGATCGCCGCGCCGGACTTCTTCACCGCCTTCCCCGAGTGGGCGGAGATGATCCTGCACTCGGGCATCGTCACGGCGGCGGTGAGCGCGCTGCTGCTCAACGCGTTCTTCAACATGTGGGGGTCCTCGGCCGACCACACGGGCGGCCCGGGTCCGGGCGAGAGCTCGGCCCCGGACGGCCGACGCCGGGAGTGACCCGCTCCCCGTTCCTCCGCGGGCCGTCCTCTTCCGGGGCGGCCCGCGGCGTGTGTCCGTCCGGTCGGCGCGCCGTTCCCATCAGTCGGGAACGGGCAGGGCGAGGTCGACCATCGCCGAGCACTCGGCCAGGCACCCGCCCAGGCGCAGTTCGCCGCCGGGCTCGGCGCCGGGGAAGATGAAGGCCGCGTGGGTCCCGCTCCCGGCGTCGAGTTCGTAGCGGCCCACGGACACGGCCGCGGGCTCCTCGGTCTCCGAACCCTCGGGCACGTAGACGGCGCCGTCGAGGTCGAGGCTGACGTCGTCGACCGTGGTGAGGTCGGCGGTGACCACGAGGGTCCCGTCCTCGACCGTGCGGTGGGCGCTCAGGAACGTGGCGTGCACACCTTCGGAGTCGTCGGTGGCCTCGTCGTCCTCCGACAGGTACGGGCCCGGGTCGGTACCGTCCACGCGCAGGTCGGCCAGGCGGCCGTCGTTCTCGGTGAAGTGCTCGTGCACGGCGCAGACGGGGTGCGTGCCGGGTTCGCGGGTGCGGCGGACCTCGTGCGCCCCGTCGACGCTGTGCACCTCGGCGTCGGGCAGCGGGGTCCCGGCGTCCACCCAGGCCTGGGCGAAACCGGCGTGGTGGCGCAGGTAGGCGTGGGCGGCCGAGCCCTCCTCGGCCAGGTCGAGGCCCTCGCGCATGCGGTCGGGGTCGGACGTGGCGGCCAGCGCGGTCACGTAGTCGCGGACGAGCGTGTCCGAGGCGTCCTGCTGGGCCGCGCCCCCGGGCGGCGGCTCCTCACCCTCACTGCCCCGGTGGGCGTCGGTGGCGGCGTCCCCTTCGGGGGCCGGCGCGGTGCGTTCGCCGGTCTCCTCCCCGTTCGGTGCGGGCAGGATCTCCTCCGCGTCGGGGAGCTCGCACCCGGCCGCCGCCAGCAGTGCCAGGACTGCGGCTGCGGTGGACACTCGTGCGGAGAACATCGGCCTCTCCCGTGGGTCCCGCTGGTCCGGGATTCACACGATAGGGCCGGGATGCGTCAAGGGAGAGCCTTGATGCCCCAAGTCTTGTTTGTGCACGGTGGGGCGCCCCGACGTCCGGCGTCCCACCGCGGGGCGGGTCAGGGCCGCAGCAGCACCGGCAGTTCCTTGAGGCTGTTGACCGACAGGGCCGTGGAGACCTCGAGCTCCGCGTCGGGAACGGCCAACCGCAGGTCGGGGAAGCGTTCGAAGAGCTTGGGCAGGATGATGCCCGCCTCGAGCCGGGAGAGCGGTGCGCCCGGGCAGATGTGCGGCCCGTACCCGAACGTGACGTGCCGCCCGCGCGCACGCCCGGGATCGAACACGTCCGCGTCGTCCCCGAACTCCGCGGGGTCCTTGGCCGAGGCACCGTAGTGGGTGAAGAGGGCCTCCCCCTTCTCGATCGTCACCCCGCACAGTTCGACGTCCTCGGCCGCGAACCGGAACAGCACGAGGTTGTTGGGTGCGTCGAAGCGCAGGGTCTCCTCGACGACCTGCTCCCACGTGTACTCGCCCCGGCGCAGCTTCTCGTGCTCCGCGGGGTGGGCCAGCAGCGCCCGGACCACGTTGTTGAGCAGGTTGACGGTGGTCTCGTGGCCCGCCGCGACCACGGTGATGAGGGTGGTGACGACCTCTTCGTCGGTGAGGGGCTGCTCGCCCTCCTCCGAGGCGCGGATCAGGTCCGTGGTGAAGTCGTCGGCGCCGGGTTCGGCGCGCTTGCGAGCCACCAGCTCGGTGAAGAACCGGTGGAGGTCGGCGAGGATCTGCAGGTGCTCGCCCTCGGCGGTCGTCCCGGAGAACAGCCGGGAGTACATGTCGCCGAGCTTCTCGTACTCGTTGCCCTCGACCCCGTACAGCTCCCCGATCACGGTCATGGGCACCTTGAAGGTGAACTCCGCGCGCAGGTCCAGGGGCTCGGTGGCCCGGGGTTCGAGCCCTTCCAGGGCCCGGTCGGTGATGCGTTCGATGTGCGGACGCAGCCGCTCGACCCGGCGCGCGGAGAAGGGGCTCGAGGTGAGCTTGCGCATGCGGCGGTGGGGAGGCCCGTCGAGCGCGAGCATGTTGGAGTCGTCGCGCGGGATGGTCCCCATGAGCGGCCAGGACTCGGAGACCGCTCCGTTCTGGAAGTCGGCCCAGTGGTCGGTGCTCCGTACCAGCCGGGGGTCGTTGAGGGCGGCCTTGGTGGCCTCGTGGTGCGTGGTGGCCCAGGCCCGCACCCCGCCGGGCAGCTCGACCCGCACGACGGGTCCCTCGGCGAGCAGGCGTGCGCGGTCGGCCTGGACGTCCTCCGGGATCGCGTGGATGAGCGGGAGCCCGTCGGGGGTGTGCATGGGGCAGGACATCAGAACGCTCCTGGTGGAGAGGTGGGGGTGAAGGTGACCGGCAGGGACGCGACGCCCCGCACCCAGGGGGAGGGACGCCAGCGCACCTGGTCGGGGGCGATGGCCAGTTCCAGGTCCGGCAGCCGGTCGAGCAGGACCTCGATGCCGGTGACGGCGATGGTCTCGGCCAGGGTGCGGGCCATGTAGGGGCAGGAGTGTTCCCCGTGGGCGAAGGACAGGTGGGCGTGGTTGGTGCTGTCGCCGTGCCCCCGGACCACCGGGTCCTGGTTGGCCGCGGCGTACCCCATCAGCAGCAGATCGCCGGCGCGGACGTGGTGGTGCCCCAGGACGACGTCGTGGACTGGGAAACGGCCGGCGACGATCTGCGACGGGGAGTCCTCCCACAGGACCTCGGAGAGGGCGTCGCGCACACTGCTGCGCGCCCCCGACAAGGAGGCCGAGAAGCGCTCGTCGGTGAGCATGAGCCGCAGGGCGTTGCCGATCCACTCGCCCGTGGGCTGGTCCCCGCCGCCCAGGACGGCGACGAGCTCGGCCACGAGGTCCTCGTCGCCGTGGCCGATGGGGTCGGCGATGAGGCGGGAGACGACGTCGGGTCCGGGTCGGGCCCTGCGCTCGGCGATCAGGGCGTGCACGCCGGCCGCGATCTTCTCGTGGGCCCGGAGCGCTTCGGCCCCGGTCGCGTCGAAGACGGCGGTCATCTGCGCGGCGAGCTCCTCCGCACGGGGTCCGTCGAGCCCGTACATCCAGCCCAGGACCAGCATCGGCAGCCGCGCGGCGTACTCGGCGCGCAGGTCGGCCCGGCCGGCGGTGCAGAAACCATCGATCAGGCGGTCGCAGATGCGTGTGGTGACGGCCTGCACCTCGTGGGGGTCGGCGCCGTCGAGTGCGTCGTTGACCGCCTTGGTCCGGCGCCGGTGCTCCTCGCCCTCGGCCGAGAGCAGGTTGGGCAGCGGAACCAGGACGGGGTTGAGCGGCCAGTCCGGGGGCACCCCGCCCCAGCCGTTCCACCGGCGCGAGCTGCGCGCGAACACCGCGGGGTTGCTCAGCACGTGGTGCAGTTCCCGGTACCCGATCACCAGCCACGCCGGGACCCCGCCGGCCGCGAGGACCGGGACGACGGGCCCGTGCTCGGCGCGCATCCAGGCGTAGAAACCCGGCGGGTCGGAGACGAACCGCGGGTCCGACAGGGGCACGGGAGCAACAGCAGGCACGGGCGTCCTCACTGGGGGGCGGGGGCGGTGAGGAGGCCGGGCCCGCGCGGCGGGCCCGGCCGGGCGTCAGGGCCGCAGCAGCACCGGCAGCCCCTTGAGGCTGTTGACGACGATGGAGGGGTGGTTCTCCAGCTCGGCGTCGGGCACGGCCAGGCGCATGTCGGGGAAGCGTTCGAAGAGCTTCGGCAGGGCGATCTGCCCCTCCATCCGCGCCAGGTGGGAACCCGGGCACACGTGCGGCCCGAACCCGAAGGAGATGTGGCGCCCGCGGTCGCGGGTCAGGTCGAAGGTGTCGGGGTGCGGCTCGGTGCCGTGTTCGTCCCGGTCGCGGCTGATCGCCCCGTAGGAGACCATCAGGGCCTGGCCCTTCTCGATGGTCACGCCCCCGGCCTCGACGTCCTCGGCGGCGAAGCGGAAGACGAAGTTGGACGTGGGCGGGTCGAAGCGCAGGGTCTCCTCCACCACCGTGTCCCAGCCGACCTCGCCCTTCTTGACCAGGTCGAACTGCTCGGGGTGGGTGAGCAGGGCGCGCACGGCGTTGGTGATGAGGTTGACCGTGGTCTCGTGCCCGGCGGCGACCACGACCTGCAGGGTCCCGCGGATCTCCAGGTCGGTGAGGGCGTCGCCGTTCTCTCCGGCGTTGATGAGGTCCGTGGTGAGGTCGTCGCCCGGGGCCGCGCGCTTGGCGGCGATCATGTCGTCGTAGTAGCGCTCCAGCGTCGCGTAGACCTCCATGAACTCCTCCGGCGAGGTCACGGAGCTGAAGAACTTCACGTACATGTCGCGCAGGTAGGCGTGCTCGGAGCTGTCCACACCGTAGAGCTCGCCGATCACGTTCATGGGGAGTTTGAAGGCGAACTCCGACTTCAGGTCCAGGACCTGGCCGGCGCGGTCCTCCAGGGCGTCGAGCAGGTCCTTGGTGAGCTGCTCGACGCGGGGGCGGATCCGCTCGGTGCTGCGGGCGGAGAACGCCTTGGCGGTGAGTTCGCGCAGGCGCCGGTGCTCGGGGCCGTCGGCGCCCAGGAGGTTGGTGGGGGTCGGGGGGATGGTGCTGAGCAGCGGCCAACCCTCGGGGATACGGCCCTGCTGCAGGTCGTCCCAGTGTGCGACGTCCTTGACCATCCGGCGGTCGGTGAGCAGGTCCCTGGCGAGACCGTGGTGGGTGACGGCCCAGGCGGTCACCCCGTCGGGGAGCTCGACGCGGGTGATGGGGCCCGCCGCGTGCAGTTCCTCGCGCTCGGAACGCAGGTCGCGGACGTAGGGGTCGAGGGTGACGGTTCCACCGGGGCCGTGATCGACGGGGCAGGGCATCAGGAGTCTCCTCGGGGGGATACGGGGGTGAAGGTGACGGGGAGGGACGAGACGCCACGCACCCAGGGAGAGGGGCGCCAGCGCAGTTCGCGGGGTGCGACGGCGAGTTCGGCGTCGGGCAGCCGGTCCAGCAGGATCTCGACGGCGGTGGCGGCGACCGTCTCGGCGATGTCCTGCGCGGGGAAGGGGCACCGGTGCGCGCCGTGGGAGAAGGACAGGTGTGCGTTGTTGCCCTCGGCCGGGACCCCCGCGCGCACGGACGGGTCCTGGTTGGCGCCCGAGAGGCCCAGCAGCACCATGTCGCCCCGGCCGATCCGCCGTCCGCCCAGTTCGGTGTCGTGCACAGCGAACCGTCCGGCGTGGATCTGGGTGGGGGTGTCCTCCCACAGGACCTCGTTGAGCGCGGCGCGCACGCTGCTGCGCGCGCCCGCGAAGGAGGCGGAGAAGCGCTCGTCGGTGAGCATGAGCCGCAGGGCGTTGCCGATCCACTCGCCCGTGGGCTGGTTGCCGCCGCCCAGGACCACAATGAGTTCGGCGGTGAGTTCGTCGTCGGTGTAGCCGGCGGGGTGGGCCAGCAGCCGCGAGACCGCGTCGGGGCCGGGTGCGGCGCGGCGTTCGGCGACCAGGTGGGCCATGCGGGCCATGAGTTCGCGCTGGGCGGCCATGGNTGCCGCCGCCCAGGACCACAATGAGTTCGGCGGTGAGTTCGTCGTCGGTGTAGCCGGCGGGGTGGGCCAGCAGCCGCGAGACCGCGTCGGGGCCGGGTGCGGCGCGGCGTTCGGCGACCAGGTGGGCCATGCGGGCCATGAGTTCGCGCTGGGCGGCCATGGCGTCTGGGCCGCCGTCGATCATGGCGGTCATGATCCGGGCCAGTTCGTCGCCCCGGCGGTCCTCGAGCCCGTAGATCCACGCCAGCACCAGCGCGGGGATCCGGGCCGTGTAGGCGGTGCGCAGGTCCACGCTGCCCGAACCGCAGAAGCTGTCGATGAGCCGGTCAGCCATGCGCACGGTGACGGCCCTGAGCTCGTGCGGGTCCACGGCCGAAAGCGCGTCGGTGATGGCACGGGAGCGGCGCAGGTGCTCCTCCCCCTCGGTGTAGAGCACGGTGGGCAGCTGCATGACCATGGGCAGCAGCGGCCAGTCGGCCGGAACCCGGTCCCAGGCGTTCCAGCGGGCGGAGCTGCGCGCGAACACCGACGGGGTGTTGAGCACGTGGTGCAGTTCGCGGTAGCCGATGACCAGCCACGCGGGCACATCGGCGTCCATGAGCACCGGGACGACGGGGCCGTGTTCGGCGCGCATCTTCTCGAGGTGGCCCGCGGGGTCCGTGGTGTGTTCGGGGCCGCGCAGGCGGACGGGGCAGACGTTCACGTCGCGCTCCTCTGCGTCGGGGCCGAGGGTACGACCAGGGACTGCACGTGCTCGACGAGGGTGATGAGGACCTGTTTGGCGGAGGCGCGCTCACGGGCGTCGCACCGCACGAGCGGCACCCCGGGGTCCAGGTCCAGTGCGGCGCGCACGTCCTCCAGGGCGTGCTCGCCACCGAAGTCGTTGTGGGCGACGACGAAGGGCGTGCCCTGTTGTTCGAGGCGGTCGATGGCGTACCAGGAGTCCTCGATGCGGCGGGTGTCGACCAGGATCACGGCGCCGAGCGAGCCGGTGAAGAGGCGGTCCCACAGGAACCAGAACCGTTCCTGGCCCGGGGCGCCGAACAGGTACAGCACGGAGGTGGCGTCCAGGGTGATGCGGCCGAAGTCGAAGGCGACGGTGGTGGAGTGCTTGTACTCGACCCCGGCGAGGTCGTCGACACCCCCGCCGGCGCGGGTCATGGTCTCCTCGGTGTCGAGCGGCCGGATCTCGCTGACCGAGCGCACCAGGGTGGTCTTTCCGACGCCGAAACCGCCGACGACGGCGATCTTGAGCGCTTGGGAGGCGGTCGGGGGCAGGGCGACGCCGTGAGGGGCGGTCTCAGAGGTTGTGGAGTGCAACGAGCACCTTCTCCAGCACGTCCGGGGAAGCGAAGGGGTGGGACTGCGAGGGCGCGGGCGCGGGGTGGCGTGCGGTGACCTGCCCGGTGTCGATGAGGTCGGTGAGCAGGATCCGCACGACCGTGACGGGCAGCCGCAGGTGCGCCGCGACCTCGACGACGGCGGTGGGGGTCCGGCACAGGCGCAGGATCGCCGCGTGTTCGGACTGCAGGCCCGGGGCGGGGGCGTTCTCGGCGACGACGAGGGTCACGGCGTCGAGCGCGTCGTCGGCTCCCCGGCTCCGGCCTCCGGTGATGACGTGGAGGCGGTCGGGGCTCTCGTCGCGGTGGGACCGGCTCACGAGGCACCCGTGGCCTGGCGCGGCGGGGTGGTCAGGTACTCGCCCATCTGCTCGACGAGTTCGTTCATGTTGTGCCCGACCAGGCCGGGGTCGGCCTGCTCGGAGGTGAGCACGGCCAGGTGGGCGCCGGCGCCGGCCTCGACGATGAAGAGGAGCCCGCCGTAGAACTCGGTCATCGCCTGGCGCACGCCCCCGCCGCCGTTGCCGAACTCGATGGACGCGCTCTGCGACAGGCTCTGGAGCCCGGCGGCGATGGCGGAGAGGTGGTCGGCGCTGTCCCGGGTCAGCCCGGAGGTGTGGCAGAGCTTGAGGCCGTCCCTCGACAGGACCAGCGCGTGGCGGGTGCCGGGGGTGCGTTCCAGGAGGCCTTCGAGGAGCCAGGTGAGCTTGTCGAGGTCCATCATCCGTCCTTCGGTGTTCCGGTCGGTTCCTGCCCGCGAACGGCGGAGCGGAAGGCCCCGAAGCCCTTGGACGAGGTCGCGGGGCCGGAGGTGGCCGGTCCGGGTTCGGGCCGTTGGGTGGCTGCGAGGGTCTGTCCGCGCCTGCGCATGGGCAGGCCGCTGGAGTGGCGCGGAAGGGTGTCGGGCTCCTCGGCGGCGGAGCGACCGGCCGGTGCGGGCCCGGGTTCCGCGGGTGCGGCGGGCAGCGCCTGGGTGGCCGGCGCGGGTGGCGGCGCGGTGCCCTGCGCAGGGCTCGGCGCCGGCGTCGGTGTGCCCTGCCCCGGCACGGGACCGGTGCCCGGAACGCTGCCCCGCGTGGGTGCGGCACCCGGCGCGTTCCCCGGCGCCTGCGGCAGACCGGACACGGGCGCACCACCGGTGACGGGCCCGGGGGCGAGGGGTTTGACGAGGGTGCGCGGCAGCAGGACCACGACCGCGGTGCCCCCGCGCGAGGAGGGGCGGAAGGAGACCGACAGGTCGTAGCGGTGGGCGATGAGCCCCACCACGGACAGCCCGAGACGGGTCCCGGAGATCTCCCCGATGTCCGCGCCCCGGCCGACGGTCGCGCGGGCCCGGTTCAGGGCCTCCTCCCCCATGACGAGCCCGCCGTCCTCGACCATCACGGCGAGCCCGGCCTGGACCTCCTCCACGTGCACGTGGACCTCGGAGGTGGGCGGGGAGAACTTCGCGGCGTTGTCGAGGACCTCGGCGAGCGCGTGGATGATGCCCTCGGCGGCGAACCCGGCGATGGCCTGGTCGGGCACGTGGTGCAGGCGCACACGCTGGTAACCGCCGATGCGGCTCATGGCGCCGCGCACGATGCTCTCCATCGGGATGGCCCGGCTCCAGCGGCGGCCGGAGCGGGCCCCGGTGAGCACGGCGATGCTGTCGGCCGTACGGCCGGTGCGGGCGACGCTGTGGTCCAGGTGCATGAGGTCGCCGAGCACGTCGGCGCCGGCGGTGCCGTCCCCGTGGCTGTCCTGCATCTGCCGCAGGTCGGCGAGCATCGTGGTGGTCATGGCCTGGATCCGCCCTGCCGCGGTGGCGCAGGCGCTGACGGTGGCCGCGCGGCGCCGCTCGGCCCGGGAGATCTCGGTGACGACGAGGTCGAGCACGGCCTGCCCGGCGGGGTGCTCGGCACGGGACAGGGTGTGCATGACCCGTTCGGCGCTCTCGCCCTCGCGCAGTCGGGTGATGACCCGCGGCAGGTCCCGCTCGGCGAGGGTGGCGGCCTGGTCGAAGATGGCGTCGACCCGGCCGTCGAGCTCGCGCACCTTGCGGTCGCGGCGGACCAGCAGTGCGGCGCACACGGTCAACAGGACCACGGTCGCGCCTCCTGCGGCCAGGACGGGCGCCGCCAGGTCCTCGGGGGCCTCCCAGAACACCCACGTCCAGAGCAGGAGTGCGGGCACGGGCAGCAGGAACCACAGGGGTTCGGTGGACCGGGTCGGGGGCGCTCCACGGTCTCGGGGGATTTTGTCGGTCATCTCCAGATCCGGCCACGTCGTCGCTGATGGAACCGCTCGGGGGCGGTCGGGGGGTCCTCGTGCACGAGGGACCGAAAGGGCGCACCGAATTGCATCGGCGCCGCTTTCACCGCACAGCGGCACAACCTACCACTGCGCCACGCGGACGACGATAACGGAAATGCAGACCTTTCCGCCCCACCCACCCCAGGAAAAAGCACACCATTGCGTGCCGGGGAAAGCGTGTGATACTCGCGCACGGACGCACAACCAGGCGGTCCGTTGACACCGATACGCACCGGAGAGGCGCCGCAACCGGAAAGGTTCACGTGCATCCACAAGAACCGCAGGCCACAGAGGCCCCGGGCGAAGTCACCGGAACAACAATGGCAGGAAAACACGAAGACCACCGGGCTGCACCTCGAATTCACCCGCCCCCGGCCGGGCCGTGACCATCGCCTCGCCCCCTGCAGCCCCGGGGCGATGATGAAGCACGAATACGCAGGCCGTACGGTGGGGACACACGGACAGGGGCGCACACCGACGATCGGTCCGTGTCCCGCATCACACCCACACAGCGACACCGAGGCGACGCACGCACCGGGAGGAGACACGGTCCCCCGGTGCATCATGCGCGGTTCGATCTCGGGTCCTCGGGGAATCTTGACGTGGACCGACGCGTTACAACCCCGCGAGAGAGCACGAGCGCCTGGAGGCACCCACACGATGGCCGAGCGAGCACTTCGCGGCACCCGGCTCGGAGCGACGAGCTACGAGAACGACCGCAACACCGACCTGGCTCCCCGGCAGGAGGTCACGTACGACTGCACCCGCGGACACAAGTTCTCGGTCACCTTCGCGACCGAGGCCGAGGTCCCCGTGGAATGGGAGTGCCGGTTCTGCGGCGACCGCGCCCGCAGGCGGGACGGCGAGGGCGAGGAGCCCAAGAACGCCAAGCCGGTGCGTACGCACTGGGACATGCTGCTGGAGCGCCGCAGCATGGAGGACCTCGAGGAGGTCCTGGCCGAACGCCTGGAGGTGCTGCGCGCACGCCGCCGCGAGGAGGCGGCCAAGGTCGAGGAACTGGCCGACCAGCAGTAACACCACCCTCGCAGCAGCGACATCACGGGGCGGCGGACCACGGTCCGCCGCCCCGTCGTCGTGTCCGGGCCGGGCCGGCGCGCGAACGGCCTCAGCGGCCCGGCCCCGCGAAGAGGGTGTTCAGACCTCGGGCTGGAGGCCGTCGGCCCCGAAGGGCTCGCGGGTCTTGCCGACGAGGCTGTTGACCGACTCCAGCACGAGGGTGGGCCGGTAGGGGAACTGCTCGGCCGTTTCGCGCCCGGAGATGCCCGAGAGCACCAGGACCGTCTGCAGGCCGGCCTCGAGCCCGCTGAGCACGTCGGTGTCC
This sequence comes from Nocardiopsis coralli, assembly GCF_014892575.1. Classification (GTDB taxonomy): domain Bacteria; phylum Actinomycetota; class Actinomycetes; order Streptosporangiales; family Streptosporangiaceae; genus Nocardiopsis; species Nocardiopsis coralli. The sequence continues at coordinate 47,615 of NZ_JADBGI010000020.1, forward strand.
ATGCGGTCGCCGACCATGACGGTGTTCTCCGAGTGCGCCCCGATACGGCGCAGCGCCGAGCGCATCATGAGCGGGTTGGGCTTGCCCACGAAGTAGGGGCGCCGCCCGGTGGCCTTCTCGATGAGCGCCGCGACCGCCCCGGTGGCCGGGAGCGGGCCCTCGGTGCTGGGACCGGTCGCGTCGGGGTTGGTGGCGATGAACCGCGCACCGTTGCGCACGAGCCGGATCGCGCGTGTGATGGCCTCGAAGCTGTAGGTGCGGGTCTCGCCGAGCACGACGTAGTCGGGGTCGCGGTCGGTCATGACGTAGCCGACGTTGTGCAGGGCCGTGGTCAGACCGGACTCCCCCACGACGTAGGCCGAACCGCCGGGCCGCTGGGTCTGCAGGAACTGCGCGGTCGCCAACGCCGAGGTCCAGATGGACTCCTCGGGGATGTCCAGGCCCGCGTTGAGCAGCCGTGCACGCAGGTCCCGCGGTGTGTAGATGGAGTTGTTGGTCAACACCATGAACGGGGTCTCGTTCTCACGCAGCTCCGTCAGGACCGCGTCGGCGCCGGGGACGAGGTGCTCCTCGCGCACGAGCACGCCGTCCATGTCGAAGAGGTAGTTCCACTCGCTGTCGTTGCTCACGGGACCATTGTGCAGGTACGGGGGGCGCCGGGAACACGTACCCCGCGGTAGTTGAGGCGTCTCACACCGGCGGCCACGGAACGGCGGGCCAGTCGGGGGCCGGGTAGGGGTGGATGCCGTGTTGGATGAGCAGGTCGACCCGGTCGCGCACCGCGTGTGCCTCCGGGCCGGTCAGGTGGCGTTCCAGTGCCGCGGAGACCTCGCTGACCGGGTCGGCGAGCAGACCGTGCAGGCGCATGAGCGCGGTGAGGGCCTCCTCCGTCAGGGGCAGGCCCTGCCACTGCCACAGGACGGTGCGGAGCTTGTAGTCCTCGGCGAAGGAGACGCCGTGGTCGCAGCCGTACAGGTGGCCCGCGGGCGTGGGCAGCAGGTGGCCGATCTTGCGGTCGGTGTTGTTGATGACGGCGTCCAGGACGGCCATGCGCCGGAGCCCGGTGTGGTCGGTGCTGCGGGAGAGTTCCACCAGGTCCACGGTGGTGTCGCCGTGCACCCACAGCTGCACCATGCCCTCGCCGAAGGGGCCGTCCCGGTGCACGGTGGGCGGCACGACCGCCCAGCCCAGGGCCTCGGAGACGGCGAAGGCGGAGACCTCGCGACCGGCCAGGGTGCCGTCGGGGAAGTCCCACAGGGGCCGCTCCCCCGCCACGGGTTTGTACACACACGCGGCCGAGCGGGTGCCGTCGGAGACGGTGCAGTACAGGGTGGCGTTGGAGGCGGCGGCCAGGCGCCCCTCGACGGTGAAGGTGCCCTCGTGGAGCAGGCTCAGGCCCTCGGCGGGGGTGAGGCCGTCGAAGGCGTCGCGGGACCCGCCCGCCACCGGTCCGGGGGGCGGGTTCTCGGACTGCTCGCGCTCGGCGGCCACGTCAGACCAGGCTGTCGGGCCGGTACCCGTTCTGGCGTACGCACACGTGCCCGGCCGGGTCCAGCGGGCGGCTGCACAGCGGGCAGTCGGGGCGTCCGGCGGAGACGACCTTGAGGGCGCGGCCGGCGAAGGCGCGGGCCTCGCCGGGGGTGAGGTAGACGCGCAGGACGTCGCGGTGGGCGGGGCCCTCCTCGGTGAAGACCTCCAGCTCCTCCTCGTCCTCCTCGGTCAGTTCCTCGCCGGCGCTCTCGTCGATCTCCTGCGCCTCGATGATGACGCGGGCGGCCTCGGCGTCCCAGGCCAGGGCGAGGGTCCCCACACGGAAGTCCTCGTCGATGGGCTGTTCGAGGGGCCCGTCGTCCTCGGGCGGTTCGCCGTCCTCGGGTTGGGTGCCGAAGCGGCGGTTCACCTCTTCCAGGAGTTCCTCGACTCGGGTGGCCAGGGCCTCGACCTGGGCTTTCTCGAGGACGACACTGGTGATGCGCCCCTCGCCCACGGCTTGCAGGAAGAAGGTGCGTTCCCCGGGCTGGCCCACGGTTCCGGCGACGAACCGCTCCGGCGGGTTGAACTGAAAGACGGGCATGCCACGAGCCTAAGGGATCACGGTGACACGGGACGATTCCCGGTCAGGTGACCACGCGTTGCACCTCCCACATGCGCTCCACCGTGCGGAACCCGAAGAGGTCGTTGACCGCGAGCATCGGTGCGTTGTCGGGGTCCACCCACGTGCGGACCCACTTGGCCCCGGGAGCCTGCCGGGACAGCTCCTCGAGGTTGCGCCGCTTGAGCGCCGCACCGAGCCCGTGGCCCCGATGGGCCCGCATCACCAGGGTGTCGTCCTGGTAGACCTCCCCCTCGCCCTCGTCCGGGACCATCATCAGGCTGTAACCGGCCCACTCCCCCGACGCGGCCCGGGCGACGGAGACGATGGTGGTGTATCCCTGCCCTTCCCGGCGCAGATCCTCCTGACGGACCCGATCGGCGTCCCACACCTGCGGTTCGGTGTCGAGCTCGCCCGTGGGCACGTCGAGTTCCATGGCGGTCCGCATGCGCGCGTAGGGCTCCAACAGGTCTTCCGGGCACGGGCCGGTCCAGGTGGTGAGCCGGTGCCCACCGGTCGCCCCGGGCAGTGCCGCCAGCCGTTGCTCCGGCACCGGCAGGTCCAGGACCTGGTAGTCCTCCTCGTGCACGACGTCGAAGCCGTGGGACCGTGCGAACGCGGCGCCCGGCCAGTCGTCCGGGGACCACCCGCCGGGGACGCAGACCTCGCCGGCCGCGGTGGTACGCCCCTCCTCCGCCATGGCCTCCGCGGCCTGTTCGAGCAGGCGTGCGCCCAGTCCCCGGCGCCGGTGCCCGGGAACCACGGACACGTCCACCTCGGCCAGGTGCCGGTTCTCCAGGTCCGGGAGGTCGACGAGGAGGGTCCCCACGGTCCGGCCGTCCTCCAGCGCCGCGTACAGACGGTGGTGGCGGTCCTCGCGCGGAGCGACCATCCCCTCGAGGTCGGGGTAACCCATGACGGCGGCCTCCGCCCGGCCGGCGGTGGCGGCCTCGACCAGGGCGGCGTGCCAGCCCCGCAGGGCGGGCCCGTCCGCGGGGTCGATCGGCGAGATCATGTCGGTGTCCTCGATTCGTTCGTGATCGTTTCCTCGGGGCTGTCCGCAGCGGGTTCACCGAAACCGCGCAGCCGCGACGAGGTCATGGCCAGGAGCGCGGCGGCGAGCCCCAACAGGCCCGCGAACGCCAGGAAGAATGCGGTGGCGCCGGTCTTGTCGGCGCCCAGCAGCGGCACCGCCGGGCCAGCTCCGGTGTCGGCGAACAGCGGGGTCAGGACGTAGTCGACGACGGGTCCGGCGACGAGCAGCCCCAGCGGGAGGGACGACTGTGCCAGCAGACGCCGGGCCCCGAAGACCCTCCCCTGCTGCTGTTCCGGCACGTGGGACTGCCAGATGGCCTGGTAGGCGGAGTTGACCGCGGGCAGCACCGACCCGGCCAGCAGGGACGAGGCGATCCACAGCCACGGGGCCCACGACAGGCCCAGCAGCAGGGGGCCGGCGACCGACCCGACCGCCATCCCGGCCAGTACGAGGGTCATCCGCCGGAACCGGTCACCGACCGCGCTGACGGCCAGGGCGCCCATCACCCCGCCCACTCCTCCGGCGGCCAGGACCACCCCGAGCAGGGCCTCGTCGTCCCCGCTGCGCAGCATGATCAGCGGTGTGGTCAGCGCGTAGGAGATCGCCCCGGAGAAGTTGAGCACGAAGAACAGCAGGAGCAGGATCACCAGGGGCCGGCTGCCGAAGATGTAGGTGAACCCGAACGACAGGTCGGCGCGGAACACCGCCCACGAACGGCGCGCTTCCCCCTCCGCCGCGACCGGCCGGGGGGTGCGGACCAGCAACAGGACCACCGCGGCGAACACGAACGTGACCAGGTCCAGGAGCAGGATGAGCGACAGGTCGGTCAGCGCCAGCAGGACACCCCCGAGGGCGGGGCCGAGGATCTCCGACCCCGGCGCGACCAGGCTGATCATCCCGTTGGCGCGCACCAGCCGTTCCTCGGCCACCAGCAGCGGGACCAGCGCCATGTACGCCACCAGGTGCAGGGACTCCATGACCCCTTCGAACACGGCGATGACGAACAGGTGCCAGATCTCCAGGGTGCCCGTGAGGTACAGGGCGAGGACGGTGGACGTGGTGACGGCGAGTGCGGCGTCGCCGAACAGCACGGCCACCCGCGGCCCGATGCGGTCCACGAGCACGCCGGCCACCGGTGCCATGGCCAGTCCGGGGGCCAGGGACAGCAGGGTCAGCAGTGCGAACAGGGTCGCCGAACCGGACTCCGCCCACACCCACAGGGTCACGGCGAACCAGGCCGTGCCCGATCCGATCGCGGACAGCAGCTGGGTCGACCACACCAGGGAGAAACGTCGCATGCCGTCCTAGACCTCGCCGGAGGGGGCGTCGCTGCGGTGCGGCAGCGGCGGGATCGTCACCAGGGTGTAGCGCTCCTCCGAGACCACCGGGTCGACCCAGTGCCAGGCCTGGGGATCGTGCTCGACGAAGGTGCCGGCCCGGTCCGGGACGAACACCATGGTCCCGGGGTCGTGCTGGGCGTTGAGACCGTCCGAGCCCGACGTGCTGAGCATGTAGAGGCCCTGGCGCAGCGAGTCGCGGTGCGGCAGGACGTAGTCTCCGCGGTCGTACCTGTTGACCTGGACGTAGTAGTCGCCCATCGGTGTCCCCTCCGGGGTGATGGCGGCGAAGATCGCGGCCCTGAGGTCGTCGGGCATCCAGGCGGACTGGAGCACGTGGTAGCGGTCGTCGTCCTCGTACTCGGTGTCCCGGTAGGGGTCGAAGGGGTCGGTCCCGGCCGGCCGGGGCGGGGCGCCGGGGTCGGGGTGGTCGGCGAAGAGGTGTCGGTAGCGGCGGGCGAGGGAGACGATCCCCGCGCAGTCGGCCACCACGTCGGGAACCACGGTCAACGGCTTCATCGCACCCCCATCACGACGCTGTACCTGGGTGCCCCGCGCACGGGGCTCACCCACGTCCACGCCCCCGGTTCCAGGACCAGGCCCGCGCCCACCCGGTCCGGCAGGCGTTCGAAACGCTCGCCGGTCCAGGCGGTGACCCCGTCGACCTCGGAGTCGGTCAGGGGGAAGGTCAGCGTCCAGTTCCCGGCCGCGCTGTCACCGGCCCGGCGGGGCAGGGTGAAGTCACCGACGCCGTGGCGGTGCACGCGTACCGTCGCGGGGTCGGGGGTACCGGGCAACCCGGCGGCGACGGCGATGAGGCGGTCCCGCAGTTCGGGTTCGTCGACGGCGAGGTCGGTGTACCGGGACCGGGCCCCGGTGAGGTCGGCCGGGGCCGAGGGGCGCAGGCCCTCCAGCACCGACTCCACCTCCTGCGGCAGTGCTGGGTCGACGGACACCTCCGTCGGCCCTGCGGTGAGGATCATCGTCTTCTCCTTCACTCCAGATCGGTCAGGTCGACGGGGACCGCGTCGGGGTCGCTCCGGCACAGGGAATCGATGTCGGGATGGGAGGCCACCTCCATCAGGAGCTCCAGCACCGCTGACCTGCCCCACCCGCCCCGCGCGCCCATCGCCACCTTGAACAGGCCCCGCCCCTCCTTGAGCGAGGGCACGATGCACTCGAACCGGTGGGCGCGGAAACCGAAGCTCGACCCGTGCGAGAACGGCAGTCCCCGGCGGCACGCTTGGGAACGCAACACCCCGAGGAGCCGCCCGTGGTGCTCGAGCCGGTCCTCACGCAGATGGCACACGACGAACGGGGCCTGCGCCCAGGCCGCCCCGCCGTCCAGCGCGGGATGGGCGATGCGGGAGAAGAGCCGCCCCGGTCCCGAGAGGTCGGCGAGCAGCCGGGCGGTCAGCGCGTTGTTGCGCAGGACCGCGACGGCGTGGTCCCGGGCGGCCGCACGGTCCAGGACGAACGGTGCGCTGAGCACCGAGAGGGCCTCCAGGGACAGGCCGGAGCCCACGACCGTGCGCATCTTGCGCAGGTAGGCGGCCAGGTCGGCCACGGGCGGGAGCACCGGATCGGACCGGCGCGTGTACAGGGACGCCACCCCCAGGTTGCCCAGTTCCAGGCCGCGCTGGTCGAGCTTGAGGCCGGAGCGGACCTCGACGACCAGGACGCCGGGGTCGCCGACGGCCTCTGCGAACCGTTCCATGGGCCATACGGGCGCGACGAGGGTCGAGTCCACCACGACCATGCCGGGACGGCCGCCGCGCCGTTCCCGCCACGCGCCCATGAGCGCCGGCAGGTCGAGCGCCTCCAGTTCCCACTCGTAGCGGACGGGTTCGACGAACAGCACGTCCACCTCCCCCGAGAGCAGGGACGAACGCAGTTCCTCCTGGCTCTCGGCGCGTCGGCAGCGCAGGCCGTCGTCGGCGACCAGGTCGAACAGGACCCCGGTCTCGTAGTAGGCGCCCCACATCACGAGGTTCAGGGGACCGTCCGCGGTGGCCCGGGTCAGACTCCGATAACACTGGAGGACCCCTGCGATGGACGCCATGCCGCTGGAGTACACGACGTGCGCGGCCTCGTGGTGGTCGAGCCCGGTGTCCTGGGCCGCGAGCCGCTCCTCCAGCGAGGGGCATTCGATGTTGCGCTCGTAGCTGTGCGTGGAGGGGCGCCCGAAGGGCAGGGCCATGGGTGTGCCCAGGGGCGGTGACTTGTAGAGGGGATCGGTGAAGCCGTGGGCGTGGCGCAGCCACATCGCGCGGAGTTCGGCCTCCGCCCGGCTCATCTCCTCCTCCGCCTCGGGGCCCTGTTCTCCGGCCGAGGCCAGGACGCGTTCGCGCCACCCCCGTGTCGGCCCGGCCCGGCGGCCGTCCGGGGCCGGGGGGAACAGCGTGTCGGCGAGCCCGAGCAGGGCCGCGGCCTCGTCGGGTGCGGCCGCCGTGGCCGTGTCCGCGCGCGCTCCGGTGGCGTCCGTGCTCATGTGCTCCGCCCTCCTTCGACGCGCACGACCTCCTGGCGCGGTGGGCCCCATCCGTGGAGGTCGCGCATCATGCTCGCGGTGTAGGCCCCGGACGCGTTGAACACCAGCCGGTCGCCGGGGCGGGGATCGGTCAGCGCGGCCTCCTCGGCCAGGACGTCGTTCTCGTAGCAGGTCACCCCGCCGATCAGATGGGGGTGCCCCTCCCCGCCCCGGTCCGGCACGCGGGCCACGACCCGGGGGCTCCCCCAGGTGAACAGGTTCCAGCCCGAGGCGTCGGCGACGGCGTATCCGCGGCCGTCGGGCAGCCGGTCGACGGAGCGCAGGGAGACCACCAGGTAGCCGGCCAACGCGGTCGTCAGCATGCCGGGCTCCAGGAGGACGCGCACGGGTGCGTCTGCGAGGCGTTCGGCGACGCGCTTCCAGGCCTGCCGGGCCCGCTGCCGGTCGACGTACAGCGTGGTCAGGCCGCCGCCCAGGTTGAGTGTCCGCACCTGCGGGAAGGCGCGCAGGCAGGTGAGCAGGGCCGACGCCAACAGGCGGGCCCGTTCTGGCGTACCGACCTCGCCGCTGTGGACGTGGAGCCGCACGACGCGGACCCCGGCCTCGTCCAGGAGCCGGTGGAGTTCGGGGTCGGCGGGCTCGGCCCCGAACCTGCTCGCCCGGCGCCCCGAGGTGCGGTCCTGTTCGGCCATCGGCACGCGCAGGCGCAGCCCGATCTCCCGTGGCACGGGGCGGGCCCGCAGGAGCGATCGCAGTTGGTCGACGCCGTCGACGTCGACCATCGCACCGTGCTCGGCCATGGTGGCCAGATGCTCGCCGGTCAGTCCCGGCCCGGTGGCGCTGATCGGGTCCATGCCGGCGTCCCGCGCCGCCCGGAACTCGGCGGGCGAGGCGACGTCGGCCCCCACCCCGAGGCCGGCCAGGTGGCGCAACAGCGGCGGGAAGCGGTTGGCCTTGAGGGCGAACAGCAGGCCGCGGTCCGGGAGGTCGGCCGTGTCCTCGCGCAATGCACGGACGGTCGTGGTGATCGCGTCCAGGTCGTACAGGAGGGCGGGGGTGCCGACGGTCCGGGCGGCCCGCAGGACCGCCTCACCGGGGGCGGAGGGCACGATCGTCACGCGGCGCCTCCCCTCGGTGCCGTGGCGGCGTCCAGGGCCCGCAACAGCAGGTCGGAGATGATCAACCCGTCGGTCTCGCCCTCCTGGGGCAGGAACTCGACCACGTCGATGCCGACGATGCGCCGGGCGGAGCACAGGTCGGTGAGCAGCCCGACCAGTTGCGCGTGCGTGAACCCGCCGGGCAGGGGCGTGCCGGTGGCCGAGAGCACCGAGGGGTCCAGGGCGTCCACGTCGACGGTCAGGTGGTAGGGCAGGCCCTCCGGGAGTTCGGCGAGGATGTCGGCGAGCGGGGTGCGCAGAGCCGACGTCCCGGGCCAACGGCGCAGGGCCTCGTCCGGTCGTGCGGGCGGATCCTCCAGTTGGCGCAGGCCGAACTGGGCGAGGCGGACCACCCGGGGGTCGCCCACCACCCAGTCCATGACGTTGCCGTGGTGGCAGTGGAGTTCGGCGTCGTCGCGGCGGGGGCGCGCGTAGTCGCCGTGTGCGTCGATGTGCAGGACACCGAGCTCGCCGTGGACCCCGGTCAGGCCGCGGACGACGGGCAGCGTGACGGAGTGGTCCCCGCCCAGGACCACCGGGAGCCGCCCGTGGCCGGCGAGCCGGCCGACCACGTTCTCCAGGACCGACCAGGTGGGCCCGGCGGAGCGGTGCACGCTCGCGGTCACGTCGCCGATGTCGGCCAGGCGGACCCCGGCCAGCACCCGGTTTCCGGTCACCGGATCCACGGCGCCGGGCGGGCCGTCGACGGTGTCCCGGCAGCGGAACACCGCACCCCCGGTCCGCCGCAGTTGAGCGGGGCCGAACCTGCTGCCGGGCCGGTGCGAGGCGCCCAGGTCGTAGGGCATCCCGGCGAAGACCACGTCACAGGCCTCACCGCGCAGCGCCTCGGCCAGGGTCAGGACCGGGGCACCGAACATGCCGCCCCGTCCGGCGGGTGTGGGCACGCCGTCCGGGTCGTGGCGCCGGACGAGGCCGCGTTCGCCCAGCGCCGTGACGAGAGTGCGCAGGCGGGACCGGTCGGTGGCGCCGCCGTCGGGAAAGGTGGCCAGGGTGCGGGGGACGGCGAAGGCGGCGAGCAGGTCGGCGGTGGCCGGGCCGACCTCGATCTCCCACCCCTCGCGGGTGTGCCACACGGTCGTGCGGCCGTTCCGTGCACCGCGCATGGCGAGCAGGGGTTCGGTGGTCAGGAGGGTGTCGTCGGTGATCGCGGGGGCCTCGGCCGGCCCGGGTGCGGCGTCGTTCACGTGGCGGCCCCGGCGGTGGTGAGCGGGGCGCCGGCCTCGATCATGCGCTCACCGTCGAAGAGGTGTTCCTGCGGCGGCGGGATGCGGTTGAACCACCGGGCGTTGGTCATGGTGTAGGCGCCGGTGGCGGTGATGACCAGGCGATCGCCCGGGCGGCAGTCGGGGACCTGCAGGACGGTGCGGGCCGCGGCGGGGGTGGCACCGAAGTAGTCGTTCTCGTAGAGGGTGCACCCTGCCAGGAGCGCGGGCCCGGTGGGGCGCTCCGCGTCCAGGGCCAGGACCTGGGGGCGGTTGTGCCACGGGGCGAGGTTCCAGGCCGAGGTGTCCAGGGTCACGACACGGGTGCCGAGGACCGGATGGTGTTCCTCCACCGACCGCACCCCGGCGAGCAGGTAGCCGTAGGGGGTGAGCAGCGCCCCGCCCGGTTCGAAGCGCAGGGAGATCGGGCGGCCGGTGCGTTCGCGCCAGCCGGTCACGAGCGCGGCGACGTCGGTGAACGCGGCGACGGCGCTCGCCCGGTCCTGGTAGAGGTGCAGGAAACCACCGCCGAGGTCGATGGTGGCCACGTCGGGCAGGTGCTCGGCGACGGTGAGCAGGTACCGGGTCTTGTAGCGCAGGGAGTCGGGGCTCATCTGACCGGTGTGCACGTGCAACCGGGTGGCCCTCAGCCGGTGTCGGTCGAGCACCCGGGGAAGGCCGGGGTCGGAGGGCAGGATCCCGAACCGGCTGTCCCCGGCGAAGGTGGCCGAGTTCTCCAGGGCGCCGGGGAGGTCCACCCGTAGGCGCAGCCCCACCTCGGCCCCGGGCCGGTGCCGCCCGTAGACGTCGAGCTGGTCGAGGGAGTCGCAGTCCAGGGTGGTTCCGTGCTCGGCCAGGGTGTCGAAGTCGGCCGTGGTGAAGACGGGGCCCGTCGCGGAGATCTCGGCGAACCCGGCGTTCAGGGCGAGGTCGAGCTCCCCGGGCGAGGCGACGTCGCAGCCGAGCCCGAGAGCGGCCGCCTCCCGGAGCACGGCAGGGGTGTGGCAGGCCTTGAGGGCCAGGTTGAGCCCGGCGTCGGGGATCAGGGACACGTCGCGGCGCATGGTCTCCACGCCGGCGCGGATCCCGGGAAGGTCGTAGATCAGCGCGGGGGTGGCCAGATCCGCGGCGAGCGCGAAGAGGCGTTCGCTCGGCGGGGTGAACAGTGGAGCTGGTGGCATCGATGGTCCTTCACCGGAGAGGGGACCCGTCGGGCCGGTGGCGCCGGCCCGACGGGCGCGGATCCCAGGGGCTCGGGGGGAGCTAGCTGGCGCGCGGGCGGCTGCCGCCGATGGTGCCGAGGTCCATGTTGATCTCGCGGATGTCGGCGCCGCCGATCTCACGGATGGACTCGTCCGCAACGGCCTGCTCGGTCCAGGCCTCGCCGGTGAAGTTGGCGTCGAACTCCTGCTCGAGTTCGGCCAGCTTCGTCTGCAGAGTGGGCATTGTTCGTCCTTTCCCTCAGGGGTTCGGATTCGCGAACGCACACCACCTCATAGCGCCTTACCGGTGGGCGGAGTCGAACGCAGAACCCACTTTATGAATGGACTTTTCCCAGTTCAATGCGGTGGCCAGCCTCGGCCACAATGACACCCGAGCCCAGACGGAAAACATGAAAAACATTCATGTAGCGCCGCCACAAAACACCAGAAAACACCGCGGTTTGCGTTCCTGCATTACCCTGCAGAACCACCGGAACCGGGATGCAGAAGAATCCGGGAACGCGGCCGCGGACATGAAGAACCCCCGACCCGCGCGGCGATGGCGGATCGGGGGAGGCCGGATCGGGCAGGGTTCAGGCCTGTTCGGTGCGCCCCGAGACGCCCGCGCCGCCGCCGACGGCGGCCTCGCCCTTGGCCTCGGAGGCGGTGGGCAACCCCGCGGCCAGGGCCTCGCCGGTGTCGTTGAGCCCGTTGAGGAAGGGGCGCGAGCGCGTGTAGGTGATGGAGGTGACCGAGCAGGGGTCCACGCGCACCCGCTGGAACAGGTCGAGGTGCATGCCCAGGGCGTCGGCGACGATCGCCTTGATGATGTCGCCGTGGCTGCACACGACGTAGACGGGGGGCACCGGCGGGGTGTCGTCGTCGGTGGGCGGCGCCTGGGCGGCGACGTGCCCGTTCCAGTCGCGCACGGCATCGACGGCGCGGGCGGAGGCGGTGGCCAGGGCCTCTCCGCCGGGGAAGCGTGCGGCGCTGGGGTGGTCCTGCACGACCCGCCAGAGGGGTTCGTCGGACAGGTCGGTGAGGGAGCGCCCGGTCCAGCTGCCGTAGTCGCACTCGATGAAGCGCTCGTCGGTGGTGACGGGCATCCCGAGGCGTTCGGCGACGGCCTCGGCGGTCTCCTGGCAGCGTTCGAGCGGGCTGGAGATCAGCGCGGTGGCGGTCAGGCCCTCCAGTCGCCGGGCGAGGTTGGCGGCCTGGACGCGCCCGGTGTCGTTGAGGTGGACACCGGGCGCGCGTCCGGCCAGTTTCGGCCCGGTGGCGTCGGTCATGCCGTGCCGGACGAGGAGGAGGGTGACCGCCTCGGGCGCGGGCGGGGAGCCGTGGGGTGCTTCCGGTGTCGCCATGCCCCCAGCCTAGGACCTCCTCCCCCGGGTGCCCACGGGGCGGATCCCGGTGTCGGGCACCGCGTCACGCCCCTCCGACGCCCGCGCCGCCCTCCGGGGCGAGCACCCCGTACTGGACCAGGACGAGGATGAGCACGCCCAGGGCGACGCGGTAGTAGACGAAGGGCATGAAGCTGTGCGTCTGGATGAAACGCATGAGCCAGGCGATGACGACGTAACCCACGACGAGCGCGACGAGGGTGCCGATGATCGTGGCGCCCCACCCCGCGTACTCGTTGCCGCCGATGTCGAGCATCTTGTAGAAGCCGGAGGCGAAGACCGCCGGCATGGCGAGCAGGAACGCGAACTCGGCCGCGGCCGGGCGGGTGAAGCCGAGCAGGCGGCCGCCGGTGATGGTCGCACCCGAGCGTGAGACGCCGGGGATCAGCGCGAGCGTCTGGGCGAAGCCGAAGCCGAGCCCGCGGGCCAGGGTGAGGTCCTGCAGCTCCCGTTCGCGGCGGGCCATGCGGTCGACCACGCCGAGCACGACACCGAAGACGATGAGGCTGAGGGCGATCAGGCGCAGGTCCCGGAAGACGCCCTCGATGTGGTCCTCCAGGGTGAGGCCGAGGATGCCGATGGGGATGGTGGCCAGGATGATGTACCAGCCCATGCGGGCGTTCATGTCGCTGCGCAGTCCGCGGTCGAACAGGGAGCGGCACCAGGTGGAGATGATCGCCCACACCCGTTTGCGGAAGTAGATGACGACCGCGAGTTCGGTACCGATCTGGCTGACCGCGGTGAAGGCCGCACCGGGGTCGGGCCAGTTGAAGAAGGCGGCGAAGACCCGCAGGTGGGCGCTGGAGGAGACCGGGAGGAACTCGGTGAGTCCTTGGATGAGGCCGAGGACGACCGCCTCGAGGATGGACACGGAGCTATCGGACTTTCGTGAGGGTCCGGTGCGCGCGGCAACCGGAGCACGGCCAGGGGCTCTCGGCTCGACCGGGACGCAGGGGTGAGGCGGCAGCGTCCACGGGTCGGCGTCGCCCCCACTGTAGTGACCGAAAGGAATTATGTAACTACACCGTGTTGTGACGTGGGGGCGGTGCCGGCATGGGAACACAGATTCGCGGGGGTTCCCGCCGTCCGGCGGCGGCGAGCCGAGCGCCCCCGACGCTAGGGCAACAAGGTGTACCCGAGGCCGCTGCGAGTTGAACACGGTACTCTCCGCCGCATGGAACAGCGACAGGTGGGCAGATCAGGCCTCTGGGTCTCACGGACCGCTCTGGGCACGATGACCTGGGGCAACGACACCTCCGAGGAGGAGGCCGGACAGCAGCTCACCGCGTTCGTCGACGCGGGCGGCACGTTCGTGGACACCGCGGACATCTACACCGGCGGGCAGAGCGAACGCATCCTGGGGCGGCTGCTGCGCGGGACCGTGCGGCGCGAGGACGTGGTCGTTAGCACCAAGAGCGGCCACACCCCTGGCGGTTACCGTCCGGTGGACACCTCCCGGCGCCACCTGTTGGCCTCCCTGGACGCCTCTCTGCGCCGCCTGCAGACCGACTACGTGGACCTGTGGCAGCTGCACGCCTTCGACCCCGCGACCCCGCCCGAGGAGTCGCTGGCGGCGATGGAGGCGGCGGTGACCGCGGGCAAGGCCCGGTACGTGGGCGCCGGCAGCGTGGAACCGTGGCAGTTCGCGACCCTGGCGACCTGGCAGCGGGCCTCCCCGGGCCGGGTGCCGATGGTGAGCGCGGGCGCGGAGTACTCCCTGCTCAACCGCGAGGCCGACCGTGCGCTGCTGCCCGCCGCGGCCGCCTCGGACGCGCACGTCATCGCGTGGTCGCCGCTGGGCCGCGGGGTGCTCAGCGCCAAGTACCGCGGCGGCGTGCCCCAGGACTCCCGGGCGGCCTTCCCCCACATGGCCGGATACGTGGAGCCCTACCTGGACGAGCGCGGCCGCCGGGTCGTGGAGTCGGTGTGCACCGCCGCAGAAGGCCTGGGCGTGCCCCCGCTGGCGGTGGCGCTGAGCTGGGCGCGCGACCAGGAGGGTGTGGCCGCCGCCGTGGTGGGCCCGCGCACCCTTCCGCAGCTGGAGGAGGTCCTGGACGTGGAGTCGGTCGAGCTGCCGCCCAAGATCCGCGAGGCCCTGGACGACGCCACATCCGTCCCCCGGAACTGACCGGCCCGGGCTCGGGGAGGGAGGGCTCCGGGCCGGCGGCGCTCGTGGTCAGGCGCCGGGAGGGATCATGAAGTTCTGGTCGAAGACGTGGTGCGGGTCGTACTTCGCCTTCAACTCGCGCAGGCGCCGCAAGGTGGGTTCGGGGAAGGCCTCCTGCGGCCCGCCGACCCATCGCCGCCAGGGAGAAGCCGGCCGAGCGGTGGGCGTAGGCGGGGACCGCCAGTACGGCACCGGGCGAGCGCGCGGCTGAGCACCCCGCGGCCCACCGGACGCCCCCGACGGGCCGGGATGCCCGCCGCCGAGGAGCGGTAAGCTCACCGGAGTCCGCCCACTTCCATGACGAGGGGAACCGGTGTCCGAGGCTGTCGAACAGGTCAGTGCCGTCCTTGACCGCATGGGTGCCCCGCCCGCCCTGGCCCCGCGCCTGGTGTCCGTGCTCGGACCGCACGCGGCGCTCGACCTGGACGCCGATCCCTGGCTGCTGCTGCGCCTGCCCCAGGTGAGTGTCGAGCAGGCCGACTACTGCGCCCGCCACCACCTGGGCGAGCAGGCCCGCCCCGACGACCCGCGCCGCCTGGCCGCGCTGACCTCGCACGTGCTGCGCCGCGCGGCCGCGCGCGGGCACACGGCGGTGGAGGCCAAGCGCCTGGCCACGATGGTGGGGCAGGTCGGGGTACCCGACCCCTCCGCCGCGGTGTCGGCGGCCGAGGAGCGCGAGGAGGCCGTGCTCTTCGAGAGCACCGACGACACCGACGACGACTTCGACCCGGCCGACGGCGGGGTCCCCGACCTGCCCGACCCCGAGCGCCACTACGCGCTGCCGGACGTGGGCCGTGCGGAGCAGCGCCTGGGCGAGCAGATCCTGCGCCTGATCGGGGGCAACGATCCGGTCATGGACTCGGCCACCGCCGGGGAGACCGTGGACGCCGCGGCCGAGAAGTACGGGTTCGAGGTCACCGGGGCCACACGGGACGCCCTGGTGACGGTGGCGCTGCGCCCGGTGGTGGTGCTGCGCCAGGGGCCGTCCTCTCTGCCGGAACTGGCCCGGGCGGTGCTGTGCTTGCACCTGATGGCCGAGGACAGCCAGGTGGGCCTGTCCGTGGTGGCGCCCACCGCGCAGGCCGCGGCCGCGCTGCAGAACGCCGTGGCCGAGCTGGCGGCCGATCCTCCGGTACGGGTGGAGACGTTGACGGCGCTGACCGAACGCGCGCCCCTGGAGACGGGCCTCGTCGTGCTCACCGAGGCGATGTCGGCGGGTGTGTCCTCGGCCGCGCAGCTGGCCTCCGCGTGCCCGGACGGGGCCCACCTGGTGCTGGCCGCCGACCCGCACCAGGCCCCCTCGGCCTCCCCCGGGCAGGTGGTGATCGACGTGGCCACGTCCCGGACCGCACACGTGGCCCAGCTGGGCGAGGCCCCGGCCGCGCCGGTGCAGGAACTCGCGGCCGGGGTGGCCGCGGGTGAGGTCCCCGACGTGGCCGCTCCCGGCCGTGAGGTGGTGCGTGTGGCCGCGTCCTCGGCCGAGGAGGCCGCGCACCGGACCGTGCAGCTCATCACCGATTCGATCCCGCGCGCCCTGGAGATCGCCCCCGAGCAGACCCAGGTCGTCACCGCACGCGAGGACGGCCCGGCGGGCGCCCGCGCGCTCAACGCCGCGCTCAAGGAACGCCTCAACCCGGGCCGGGGCTTCGACGCCGGCGACCGGGTCATGACCGACACCGGCGACCAGGGGTACCTGCGCGAGGTCACCGCCGACGGCGCCGCGGTCGAGCTGGCCGACGGTTCGCGCACGACGGTGTCGGACCCGGCGTCGCTGCGCCACGCGTGGGCGCTCCCGGTGGCCGCGGCCCACGGGGGGCTGTGGCCGGCGGTCGTCGTGGTCCTGCCGCCGAACACCCCGGTCTCGCGCCCGCAGGTCTACACCGCGCTGACCAGGGCGACCCGGCACGTGTCGTTGGTGGACGCCACCGGCGGCGCCCTGGAGTCGGGGGTGCGGGAGAACGCCGCCCTGGAGCGCACCACACGCCTGGTGTCGGTCCTGCGCGAGGGCTGAGCACCCGCGTCCCCCGTCAGAGCCTTCGGACACGGGTGTGCCCCGGCCGCGCGGCCGGGGCACACGTGCGTGCGGGCCCGCCGGGGTCAGGCGATGCGGTCGAGGAAGGCGCCGTCGACGGTGAGGTTCTGCCCGGTGATGTACTCGGCCGCGGGGCTGCCCAGGAACGCGGCCGCGCGGGCGACCTCCTCGGGCCGGCCCAGGCGCCCGTACGGGATACGGCCGCGGATGGTCTCGTAGAAGTCCGGGTCGCTCTCCTTGCGCCGGTCCCAACCTCCGCCGGGGAACTCGATCGGCCCGGGCGAGACGGTGTTGACCCGCACGCCGTCGGGCGCCCAGGTGCGGGCCAGGGACGCCGCGTGGTGGTTGAGGGCGGCCTTGACGGCGCCGTAGGAACGCGGCCCGGCGGGGCGGGTGGCGTGCAGGGCCGAGGTGGTGGAGATGAGCACCACGGCGCCCCGTGCGGAGGCCTTGAGGTGGGGTTCGGCCGCCTCGGTCAGGCGGACGAAGGGCATGAGGTCGGCGTCGAAACCCCGCTGCCACTGGTCGGGGGTGGGCGCGCTGCCGCCGGAGACGTTGGACACGAACACGTCCAGCCCGCCCAGCGCACGAGCGGCGTCCTCGACGAACGTGGGCAGGGCGTCGTGTTCGGTCACGTCGAGGGCGCGGGTGAAGACGCGTGCCCCGAACTCCTCGGTGATCTGCTCGGCCTCGGCCTCCAGGGCCCGTTCCCCGCGTGCGCACAGCGCCACGTCGGCGCCCTCCTGCGCGTAGAGCCGGGCGATGGCCCGGCCGATGCCGCGACTGGCCCCGGTGACCAGTACCTTCGCCCCTGACAGTCCCAGATCCATGGTTCCCGCTCTCTCGGTGGTGGTTGTTCCCAGGGATACCGGACGCGCCGGGGTCGGAACCGTTCCGACCCCGGCGCGCCTCGTAGGTCCGCGGCGGGCCCGCCGGAGCGGGGCCCGAACCATGCCTCTAGTGGCCCATGCCGAGGCCGCCGTCGACGGGGATGACCGCGCCGGTGATGTAGGAACCGCCGGGGCCGGCCAGGAAGCCGACCGTGCGTGCGATGTCCTCGGGGGCGCCGAAGCGGCCGAGGGGCACGTTCTTCTTGATCTCGTTCTGCCGGTCCTCGGGCAGTTCGTCGGTCATGTCGGTGGTGATGAACCCGGGGGCGACCACGTTGACGGTGATGTCGCGCGAGCCGAGCTCACGGGACAGGGAGCGGGCGAAGCCGACCAGCCCGGCCTTGGAGGCCGCGTAGTTGGCCTGTCCGCCGGAACCGAGCAGGCCCACCACCGAGGAGATGAGCACGATGCGGCCGGAACGCTTGCGCATCATGCCGCGCACGGCACGCTTGGCGACGCGGAAGGAGCCGGTGAGGTTGGTGTCCAGGACCGAGGAGAAGTCGTCCTCGCTCATCAGGGCCAGGAGCTGGTCCTTGTTCATGCCGGCGTTGGCCACGAGCACCTCGACGGGGCCCTGGTGCTCCTCCACCTCCTTGAAGGCGGCGTCGACCTGCGCGGTGTCGGTGATGTCGCACCGCACGCCGAACAGGCCCTCGGGCGGTTCGCCGGAGCGATATGTGATGGCGACGTTGTCGCCTGCCTCGGCGAGCTCGCGGGCGATGGCCAGGCCGATCCCGCGGTTGCCGCCGGTGACCAGTACCGAGCGAGACATAGTTGGGCACCTCAATCTGTCGCGGCCCGGTCGGGGCGGGGCGACGTGGGTTCGGGGGTCCGGATCGCCAAGCAGCGTATCGAGCTACTCGCCGGTAAACCCAACTGGGGACCCGGTGGGCCGAGGCCCCCGACTCCCCTGCGGCCACGGGTGTCCGGCCACGCCAGGGCCGCTTCGTGAGGCACACCACTCTCGTGCGCCGTCGGGACCGGGCGCGGTCAGGCCCACCCGGCGTCGTGCGCGAGGATGGCCGCCTGGACGCGGTTGGACATCCCGAGCTTGGACAGGATCCGGCTCACGTGCGCCTTCACCGTGGCCTCGCGCATGCCCAGCGCCCGGCCGGCCTCGGCGTTGGAGCTGCCCTCGGCGACGGCGATCAGCACCGCGCGTTCGCGTTCGCTGAGCACCGACAGCCGTTCCTGCGCCTCGACCCGTCCCGCGGCCGAGTCGGCGGGGGCGGGCGAAGCGAAGCGTTCGAGCATGCGCCGGGTGACGCTGGGCGAGAGCATGGCGTTGCCCTCGTTCACGGTGCGCACCGCCTCGACCAGGTCGCGGGGCGGGGTGTCCTTGAGCAGGAACCCGACCGCGCCTGCACGCAGGGCGGCGTGCACGTACTCGTCGAGGTCGAAGGTGGTCAGCAGGACCACCCGCGGCGGGTTCGGCAGGCCGGCCAGGGCCCCGGCGGCGGTGAGGCCGTCGGCTCCGGGCATACGGATGTCGAGCAGGACCACGTCCGGCTCGAGCTCGCGGGCCAGGGAGACGGCCTCGTCGCCGTCGTTGCCCTCCCCCACGACCTCGACGTCGGGGGCCGAGTCCAGGATCATCCGCAGCCCGGACCTGACCAGGAGTTCGTCATCGACCAGGAGCGTGCGGATCACCGTCTGCGTCCCCTTCCTCGGTGTCGGGCCGGTCGGTGGGAACGATAGCGCGCATGCGCCACCCGCCGTCCGGGCAGGGCCCCGCCGAGAGGGATCCCCCGGCCAGCGTGACGCGTTCGCGCAGCCCGGCCAGGCCATAACCGCTGCCGGGCGGGGGGTTGACCGGGGCGGGCGCCGGGGTGTTGGCGACCTCGGCCTCGACCCGGTCCGCGCCGCGGTGCAGGTGCACGGTGACCCTCGCACCGGTGGCGTGTTTGGCGACGTTGGTCAGCCCTTCCTGGATCACCCGGTAGGCGGTGCGCTGTGCGGCCTGCGGAACGGGGATGTGCGTGTTACCGGTGTCCTCGCGCCGCAGGTCCATGCCGGCGCCGCGCCACTCCTCCAGCAGGCGGTCGAGGTCGGACAGCACGGGTTGGGGTGCGGTGGGCGCGGTGTCGGTCTCCCCGTCGCGCAGCACCCCGAGGATACCGCGGAGTTCGGCCAGCGCCTCGCGTCCGGTCGTGCGGATCAGGCCGGCGGTCTCCACGGTGTGCGGGTCCTGGGTGGAGACCTCCAGTCCTCCGGCGTGCAGGACCATGAGGCTGACGCGGTGGGCGACGACGTCGTGCATCTCGCGGGCGATGCGGGTGCGTTCACCGGTGATGGCCTGCTCGGCCATGAGGTGCTGCTCGCGTTCCAGACGGGCGGCGCGTTCCTGGAGGCGCTCGACGAGCTGGCGCCGGGTGCCGACCCACAACCCGAGGAGGGTGGGCACCACGAGGAACATGACCCAGAAGACCACCGTCGTGCCCGGGGGATAGCCCCAGTAGGCCACCAGGAGGGCGAGGGTGTTCAGCCCGAACCATGCGGCGAGGAACCGGCGGTTCATGAAATGGCCGGCGTAGCTGTACAGCGCGAGCCCGGCCGGGAAGAAGTTCCCGGCCAGGAGCAGGAGCAGTGAGGAGGCGCCCAGGAGCAGGTTCGGTCGGCTGCGGCGCACGAGCATCAGGCCGAGCGCCACGACCCCGGGCAGGGCGTAGAGCGCCATGCCGATGTAGACCTGCGTGGGCGTCAGGTCCTCGTACGGCATGCCGGTGTCGATGTCGATGAGCAGGCCGCCCACCAGGCCCATCATCGGCCCCATCGCGACCAGCGCCTGGAAGGCCAGGACGAAGGGCAGAGGCAGGAGCGCGAAGAGCCAGTCGGCCATCCGTGCCCGGCGGCCCCAGCACCACTGCCACACGCGTTGCACCGGCCCGTCGGACCGGGCCGGCCCCCGTCTCCTGAATCTCATGGTGGGGAGTCTACGAGCGTGTGCGCAGGGGTGATCCGGGCCGCGAGAGCACCCCCTCCTTTCGGACGACCCGACATCCTCGCAGGTCGGAGCGGGTTTTCCCCGCCCCGGGTCCGACCCAACTGTGCCGACCACCGACTTTCGTAGGGGGTCGTCACCCACTCAGGGGACACGAACCCCTCCCCCGGCTCGGTCTTTCGCCGCCCGCAGGATCGCTCCCGCGGCGGATGTGGCGCGGTGCCCGCACTTCCTAGCGTGGAACGTGCCGTCGCAGGAACGCTCCGACCGGGGCTCCCCGCGGCGGGCCCCGACCTTCCCGCCACCAGACCAGGAGACACCCGTGTCCGACACCACCGTCCACCCGCAGGCCCGAACGCAGTCGCCACCGGTCGTCGTCGCACGGGGTCTCGTCAAGACCTTCGAGACCGGCGGCAGCCAGGTGCACGCCCTGGCCGGGGTGGACGTGGACTTCCACCGCGGCGCCTTCACCGCGATCATGGGCCCTTCGGGTTCGGGAAAGTCCACGCTCATGCACTGCCTGGCCGGGCTCGACGCCCCCACCTCCGGCACCGTGCACCTGGGCCGGACCCCGATCACCGGGCTGCGCGACCGGGACCTGACCCTCCTGCGGCGCGACCGCATCGGTTTCATCTTCCAGTCCTTCAACCTGCTGCCGATGCTCACCGCCGAGCAGAACATCCTTCTCCCCTCGCAGATCGCCCGCCGCAGCGTCGACCGGGAGCGCTTCGAACACATCGTGGAGGTCGTGGGCCTGCGCGACCGCCTCGGCCACCTGCCCGCCAAGCTCTCCGGCGGCCAGCAGCAGCGGGTGGCCGTGGCCCGGGCGCTGCTCAACGCCCCCGAGGTGGTCTACGCCGACGAGCCGACGGGCAACCTGGACTCGCGTTCGGGGGCGGAGGTCCTGCGCTTCCTGCGCGACTCCGCCCGCGACCTGCAGCAGACCATCGTGATGGTCACGCACGACCCGGTGGCGGCCTCCTACGCCGACCGGGTGGTGTTCCTGCGCGACGGTTCGATCGTGGACGAGGTCACCGAGCCGACCGCGGAGCTGGTCTCGGCCCGCCTGCTGAAGCTGGAAGAGGCCTGAACCGATGCTGCGCACCACACTCGCGGGGCTGCGACTGCACACGTCCCGCTACGTCACCACGGCCCTGGCGATCCTGCTGGGCGTGATGTTCGTGACCGGCACGATGGTCTTCGCCGACACCCTGGAGTCGGACTACGAGTCCTCGGTGATGGGCTCGGCCACCAGCGTCGACGCGATCGCCGAGCCCGAGGAACCGGAGTTCGACCCCGAGGCCGGGCCTCCGCCGCCCGCAGTGTTCGGCGAGGAGGACCTGCAACGCGTCCGGGACCTGGACGAGGTCGCCGACGCCGACGGCCGCGTCGAGGGCCAGGCCGTGCTCCTGGACTCCGACGGGCGCGCCTTCGGGATGACGCCCCCGGCCGCGCTGTCGCTGGGCGAGGTCAGCCGCTTCGGTGCCTCGGAGGGCACCCTGCCCTCGGGTGGCGACGAGATCGCGCTGGCCACCTCCACCGCCGGTGAGTCCGGGTTCGGCGTCGGCGACACCGTGACCGTGCTCGACCCCGACCAGGAGGAGCGCGAGTTCACCGTGACCGGGCTGGTCGAGCTCGGCATCGACCCGTCCTACACCATGGGCGGGGCGATGGTCCTGGACCGCGCCGCGGCCGAGGAGATGACCGGCGCGGCCGGTTACGTGGAGATCGACGCCCTCGCAGCGGAGGGCCACACCGACGAGGAGGCCGCCGACGCGATGGCCGCCGTCCTCGGCGGAGGTTCGGACGTGCGCACCGGCGAGCAGTTCGGGCTGGACATGGCCCAGGAAGCCGGCGCCGACACCGCGATGATGCGCGTCGCCCTGCTGCTGTTCGCCTTCATCGCGATGTTCGTGGCCGCGATCGTCATCTACAACACGTTCGCGATCGTGATCGCCCAGCGCCAGCGTGAGATGGCACTGCTGCGCTGCGTGGGTGCCAAGCGCAGCCAGGTGTTCGGGTCGGTGCTGGCCGAGTCGACGGTGGTCGGCCTGGTCTCCTCCGTCCTGGGTGTGCTGGCCGGGATCGGCGTGGGCATGCTGGGCGCGCGCTTCGGCAGCGGCCTGTTGGGCAGCGGCGCCGGCGGCCCGGTCGACCTGGTCCTCACCCCGGCCGCCGTCCTGTCCGGGCTGGCGGTGGGCACCGTCGTCACGGTCGTCTCCGCTCTGATCCCGGCGTTGCGGGCAACCCGGGTCAGCCCGCTGGCCGCGCTGCGCACCAGCTCCACCTCCGCGGGTCTGGACAAGCGCACCGGGTGGTTGCGCACCGCGGCCGGCCTTGCCGCCTTCGCCGCCTCCGCGCTGATGGTGTGGCTGAGCCTCATGGGCGAGACCACCGAGACCGGCATGATGATCGTGACCGTGGCGGCGCTGACCGCGTTCGTCGGTGTGGTCGTGCTCGGCCCCCTGCTGGTGCGCGGGATCGTGCACGTGGCCGGGTTGGTCCTGCGCCGCACCGGGGTGGCGAGCATGCTCGCGGTGGACAACTCCACCCGGAACCCGAAGCGCGCGGCCACGGCGATGATCGCGCTGACGGTTGGCGCCACCCTCATCACCGGGTACTCGGTGGTCAGCGCCTCGACCGAGTCGACGATGAACGCCGTCTTCGAGGAGCAGTTCCCGGTCGACTACCAGCTCAGCCCTCAGTTCGCGATGGACGAGCCCACCGGCGGGGAACCGGCCGAGGAGGCCGCCGACGAGGACGGCTCCGGGACGGACGTGCCCGAGACCGAAACGGTGCCCGAGGGTGTGCGGTCCGCGCTGGCCTCGGCGCCGGAGATCGACCAGGTCATGGGTCAGCGCACCGACTTCATCGACGGCGAGGGGAGCGCCGACGGCTCCGGCATGCCCATGAGCCTCATGGTGAGCGCCTACACCGACACCGACCTGGCCACCGACATGCCCTCCGAACTGGTCAGCGGCGACCTGGAGGACATGGGACCGGGCCGGGTGGCGCTCTCGGAGGACTACGCCGACGGGCTCACCGCGGGCGACACCTTCACGCTGCCCGCCGAGGACGGTGCGATCGACCTCGAGGTCGCCGCGGTCACCGAGGAGGCAGGCCAGATCCACGGGGTGGTCCTGGACCCGCAGGACTTCGACCAGGCCTTCCCCGGCCGCACCGGCGACGACATGCTCTACGTGCGGGGCGCCCCGGGGGCCGACCCGTCGGAGCTGCGCACCGCGGTGCACGACGCCGTGGACGACCACCCGACCGTGCAGGTCGCGTCGATGGCGGAGATGAAGAACCAGTTCTCCGAGGTGCTCGACATCGCCTTCTACACGATCGCGGCGATGCTGGCTCTGGCGATCCTCATCGCGGTCTTCGGTATCTCCAACACGATGGCGCTGTCGGTGCTGGAGCGCACCCGCGAGTCGGCCCTGCTGCGCGCCCTGGGGCTGTCCCGGGCCCAGCTGCGCCGGATGCTGGGCGTGGAAGCGGTGCTGCTGTGCCTGATCGGTGCGCTCATCGGCATCACGCTGGGTGTGGTGTTCGGGTGGGCGGGCGCCGCCTCGGTCCTGCCCGACCTGATCCTGACCGTGCCCTTCGCCCAGATCGGCGTGTTCGTGGCGATCGCCGTGGTGGCCGGGCTGCTGGCCTCGATCATGCCGGCCCGCCGCGCGGCCCGGACCTCGATCACCGGCTCGCTCGCCGGGGAGTGACGGTCAAAACCTCACAGCGCTGGGAAAACACGGTGTCGGCCCCTGCCTCCGGGCGGGGGCCGCCGCCGTACGGTGGGGCGGGGGTGGAGCGTGTGAGTGGTTCGGCTTCGACACCGGTCTCGTCGTCCGGGGTCGCGTGGGGCACACCGGCGGCGCGCTGGATGCTGGCGGCGACCGTCCTGGGTTCGGGGATGGCGTTCCTGGACTCGACCGTGGTGACCGTGGCCCTGCCCGCCATCGAGCACGAGCTCGACACCGGCTTGGCGGGCCAGCAGTGGATCGTCAACGGGTACATGATCACCCTGTCGGCGTTGATCCTGCTGAGCGGTTCGCTGGCCGACCGGTTCGGGCGCGTGCGGCTGTTCATGGTGGGCATCGCCGTCTTCGCGGTCGCGTCCGCGCTGTGCTCGATGGCTCCGACCCTGGAACTGCTGGTGGCCGGGCGCGTGGCCCAGGGTGTGGGCGGTGCGCTGCTCACGCCGGGCAGCCTGGCGATCCTTCAGGCGGGCTTCCGCGAGGACGACCGGGCGCGGGCGATCGGTGCGTGGTCGGGGCTGACGGGTGTGGCCTCGGCGGTGGGGCCGTTCGTGGGCGGCTGGCTCGTCCAGATCGGCGACTGGCGGCTCATCTTCCTCATCAACCTGCCGTTGGCGGCGGTCGTGCTGGCGATCGCGTGGTTCAAGGTGCCCGAGTCCCGCGACCCGTCGGCGCCGCGGAACCTCGACTACAGCGGGGCGCTGCTGGGTGTGGTCGCCCTGGGCGGCATCACCTACGCGCTCATCCAGTGGGGCGCCGTGGGGGCCACCCCCGCGGTGCTCGTCGGCGCCGGGGTCGGTGTGGTCGCGCTCGTGGTGTTCCTCGTGGTGGAGGCCCGCAAGCGTGCGCCGATGCTGCCGCTGAGTATCTTCCGTTCGGTGCCGTTCAGTGTCACCAACGCGGCCACGGTGATGATCTACGCGGCTCTGGGCACCCTGCTGTTCCTCCTGGTGATCTACCTGCAGGAGGTCGGCGGGTTCTCGCCGATCGCGGCCGGTGCGGCCTCGCTGCCGTTGACGGTGCTGATGCTGCTGTTGTCGGCGCGCTCGGGCGACCTGGCCTCCAAGATCGGGCCCCGCCCGCAGCTGATCGCCGGCCCGCTTCTGCTCGCGGCGGGGCTGGTGTACCTGTCGCGCATGCCCACCGACCCCGGGTACCTGGTGGACGTCTTCCCCGGGATCCTGCTGGTGGCGATGGGCATGTCGGCGACGGTCGCTCCCCTGACGGCGACGGTGCTGGCCTCGGCGGCCGAACGGCACGCGGGTCTGGCCTCGGGGGTCAACAACACGTTCGCGCGGGGCGCCCAGATGATCGGTGTGGCCGCGGTCCCGGCCCTGGCGGGGATCGGGGGCGGTTCGGGCGGGCAGGCCGGCACGAGCGCGCTGGCGCAGGGGTTCGGTCCGGCGATGCTGATCCTGGCGGGGCTGGCGGTGGTGGCGGCGCTGTGTGCGGTGGCCCTGCCGCGGGGCCGGATGCCCGAGGCGCGGGAGGCTGCCGAGCGGGGCGCCGTCCCGGAGGAGGAGGCACCGGTGGCGGGTCCGGGCCCCGGGGAGCACGCCCCGTTGTTCTGCGGGGTGTCGGGGCCGCCGATGCGCTCGTGCCCGGGGTCGAGCGCCGGACATACGGAGGAGGGGCCTGCGTCGGGGGCCGGTCGGTGAGGGCCCCAGCCGGGCGGCCCGCCCCGCGGCGGACGCCCGTGGCGCGGGGCCCTACCAGTCGTCCTCGCGGTCGGGGTCGACCTCGTTGACGGCCTCCGACTCGGCGGCCTCGCCGTCGAGGTCCCAGTCCTCGCGCGCGAGGAAGTTGCCGCGTTCGTCCCGCACCTCCTCGCTGATGCCCCGGGCCTCGGAGGTGTCGTCCTCGACGAAGGTGTAACCGGCGTCGTCGCCGGGGGCGTCCATGCGGCTCTCGGCCTCGGCGACCTCGCTCTCCTGCGGGTCGTCGCCCATGTCGCTGTCCACGTTGTAGGGCTGCTCGCTCACGGTGCCCCTCCTTTCCTCGTGACCGATGATCGCAGCAGGTCACGGCGTTGTGAAGGAAGGCGGTCCCGCTGCGCGCGGTGGGAGCCCCTCAGCGGCGGGTGTTCTCGGCCCGGCGCAGGCGCAGGGGGCGCAGGGCGGCCTCCAGGGCGACGCCGGCGTCCAACTTGCTCTCACCCTCGACCCGGTCCTCGAAGTGGATGGGGATCTCGACGAGCTTCTGGCCCCGGCGGTAGGCGCGGTAGTGCATCTCGACCTGGAACGCGTACCCGGTGCTCTGGATGCTGGGCAGGTCGAGCACGCGCAGGGCCGAGGCCCGCCAGATCTTGAACCCGGCGGTGACGTCGCGGACGGGCATCGACAGGACGGTCTTGACGTAGGCGTTGGCCCAGCCGCTGAGCATGCGGCGGCGCAGACCCCACTGTTCGGACAGGCTGCCGCCGGGCACGTAGCGGCTGCCGATGACCACGCCGGCGCCGGTGGAGTGCAGGGCGCCCAGGAGCTGGGGCACGTAACCGACGGGGTGGCTGAGGTCGGCGTCCATCTGGACGACGTAATCGGCGCCGCGGTCCAGGGCGTGGGTCATGCCCTCGACGTAGGCCCGGCCGAGGCCGTCCTTGTGCGTGCGGTGCACGACCGACAGGGGCCCGTGTTCGGGGCCGCCGAGCTCGGCGGAGAGCTTGTCGGCGATCTCGCCGGTGCCGTCGGGCGAGTTGTCGTCGACCACGACCACACGCAGGTTCGGCAGGTCCAGCGCCATGAGCTGGGCGACGAGCCTGGGCAGGTTCTCGGCCTCGTCGAAGGTGGGCACCACGACGGTCACGCGGGAGGAGGACCAGGGCTCGGGGAGGGCCACCGGTTCGGGGGTGACGCGCACCGGCCGGGTGGGGGGCTGTTCCTGGGGCGTCGGCTGTGCGGGCATGCGCGGCGGCTCCTGCCTGGTGGACGGCGTGGGCGGTGGGCGCCTGGACGTGTTCGGCGGACCTGGGCGGGGGGACAGCATCACGCGTGTGGTGCCCACCGCACAAGTGGCGTGGCCCGTAGGTTACGCGTTCGTTCCCGGCCCGAGTGTTCCGACGCGTCGGGTCAGTGGCCGCGTTCGCCGACGGCGACGGCGACGTGGACGAGGGCGCCGGTGTCCTCCAGGGTCATGAGGACCTCGGGGTCGGCGCCGTTGTCGGTGACCAGGTGGGCGATCTCCTCGGGGGCGACGGTGGGGACCATGGTGTCCGCGCCGACCTTGGTGTGGTCCGCGAGCACGACGGTCTCCTCGGCGCAGGACGACAGGGCGCGGTCGACGGCGGCCACGGCGGGGTCGGGGGTGCTCAGGCCGCGTTCGGCGCTGACCCCGTTGCCGGACAGGAACGCGCGGTTCACCCGCAGCGCGGCCAGGGTGGCCTGGGCCTCGGCGCCCACGAGCGCGCGCATGGGCCCGTGCAGGGTTCCGCCGGTCATGACCACACGCACCCCGGGGGCCGCGGCCAGGACCTCGGCCACCCGCAGGGCGTTGGTGACGACCGTGAGCTCGGTGTGCTGGAGGAGTTCGTGGGCCAGGGCCTCGGCGGTGCTGCCGGGCCCGAGGGTGACGGCGTCGCCGGGTCGGACCAGGCGGGCGGCGGTGGCGGCGATGGCGGCCTTCTCCGCCGCACACTGGTTGCTCTTGCCGGAGTAGCTCTGCTCGTGCCCCATGCGTCCGGGCAGGGCCACACCGCCGCGGCGCCGGTCCACGAGCCCCTCGGTCTCCAGGGCGCGCACGTCGCGGCGCACGGTGACCTCGGAGGCGTGCACCTGTGCTGCGAGGTCCCGCAGGGACACGGCCCCGTGTGCGCGGACGAGTTCGAGGATGCGTTCGCGGCGATCGGCGGCGAAGGCCGGTCGGTTCTCCTCGGCCACGTTGGTGGGTTCCCCGTTCTCGTCGCGTCCGGGCACGGTGGTCTCCCCGTGTCCGCTTGCGCTCCTAGAGTACGGAACCTTCCTGGTCCGGGCTGTGTTCGGGGTCGGAGGGGCGTTCGAGGAGGAGGGTCACCAGGACCACCGCTGTGAGCGCCACCAGACCGATGAACGCTCCGGCTCCGAACAGTACGACGACGGACATCGGGGCCTCCCCAGGGGACGGGCTGACCTGTCACCGAACGAATTCCCTGTTCGCGCCCGGCCCACACGCCCGTACACGTCTCGACTCGGATGCACAATTGAGGCATGAGCCCCGACCCCACACCGACACCACTGACCACCACGGTCTGGTGGGCGCACACCTCGGCGGCGAGCAGCCGGCTGGTGCGTCTGCTGGACGAGGGCGAACGCACGCGCAACGAGCGGTTCCGTCTCCAGGCCGACCGCGACCGGCACCTGCTGGGCCGGGCGATGGCGCGGTTGGCCCTGGCGGAGCTGTCCGGGTGCCCTCCCGAGTTCATCGCCTTCGACCTGCGCTGCCGTTCCTGTGAGGACAAGGAGCGTGCGGGCGCCGAACGCGACCGGAGCCCGCACGGCAAACCGTTCCCGATCGGCGCGGCGCAGGGCTGGGAGTTCTCGGTCAGCCACTCGGGCGAGTGGGTGGCCCTGGCGGTGACCGAGGGTGTCCCGGTGGGCGTGGACGTGGAGCGCGTGGCCCCGGCCCGCGACCTGGACGGGCTCGCGGGGTACACGCTGGCCGATCCCGAGCACCGGGCGTGGGCCGGCCTGGGCGAACCCGAGCGCACGGGCGCCTTCTACGGGTACTGGGCGCGCAAGGAGGCCCTGCTCAAGGCGACGGGTCTGGGACTGTCGGGGGGTCTGCGCCGGGTGACGGTGAGCGCGCCCCACGAGGCGGCCGAGTTCGTCTCCTGGGAGGGCGGCGGCGCCCCCGGGCCGGTGTGGCTGTCGGACCTGGAACGCGAGGCGGAGTACCGGTCGGCGGTCGCGGTGCTCACCGACCGGGCCGTGGACCTGCGCGTGCGCACGGCGCAGGAGACCGTCTCCGAGCTCCTGGCCGCGCGTTCCTGAGCGGTCAGGCCCCCTCGGCGAGGTGGCGGGAGACGACCAGGCGCTGGACCTGGTTGGTGCCCTCCACGATCTGCAGGACCTTGGCCTCGCGCATGTACCGCTCGACGGGGAAGTCGCGGGTGTAGCCGTAGCCGCCCAGGACCTGGACGGCGTCGGTGGTCACCCGCATGGCGGTGTCGGTGGCCATGAGCTTGGCCATCGCCGCGCGCTCGCCGTAGGGACGTCCGGCGTCGCGCAGTCGGGCAGCGGACAGGTACAGCTCGCGGGAGGCGGCGACCTGGGTGGCCATGTCGGCGAGGGTGAACCCCAGCCCCTGGAAGTCGCCGATGGGGCTGCCGAACTGGCGGCGTTCCCGGGAGTAGGAGACCGCGGTCTCGAGCGCGGCCTGGGCCAGACCCACGGCGCAGGCGGCGATGCCCAGGCGTCCGGAGTCGAGGGCCGACAGTGCGATGCCGAAGCCGCGGTTCTCCTCACCGACGAGCGCGTCGGCGGGCAGGCGCACGTCGTCGAAGAGCACCCCGGCGGTGGGTGAGGAGTTCATGCCCATCTTGCGTTCGGGCGCGGCCGCGGAGAGCCCGGGGGTGCCGGCGGGCACGTGCAGGCAGCTGATGCCCCTGCCCCCGGAGTCGGGGGCGCCGGTGCGGGCGAAGAGTGTGTAGTGGTCGGCACGGCCCCCGTGGGTGATCCAGGCCTTGGCCCCGTTGACGAGGTAACTGTCGCCGGTGTGCTCGGCGCGGGTGGTCAGGGCGGCGGCGTCCGATCCGGAGGTGGACTCGGACAGGCAGTACGCGCCCAGGGTGCTGCCGCCGAGCATGTCGGGCAGGAGGGCGGCGCGCTGTTCCTCGGTGCCGAACTCGGCGACGGGGTAGGCGGAGAGGCTGTGCACGCTCACGCCGAGGCCGACGGCGAGCCATCCGCGCGCGAGCTCCTCCACCACCTGGAGATAGACCTCGTAGGGCTGGTCCCCGCCGCCGTACTCGGACGGGTAGGGCAGGCCGAGGAGGCCGGCCTCGCCCAGGGTCGTGAAGACCTCGCGCGGGAAGGTGCCGTTCTCCTCGTCGTGGGCCGCGCGCGGCACGAGCTCCTTGTCGGCGAGCTCGCGGGTCAGCTCGAGCAGCTGCCGTGCCTCGGGTGTGTGCAGTTCGCGTTCGACCGCCATAGGTGCTCTCCAACGTCGCGCAGGACCCGCCCATTTTAATAGGACGTCCAACCATTATGGTGACGGACGGCACCATATCCCACCCCCGACCGGCACCTGCCTGGCGGGCCCACCGCCCACACACCCGGCCGCCGCCGAAGCCACGGGACGCACGTCTGTACACGGCGGTCCCGCGGGTCCTACATTCCACGCATGGACCTCGAACTCCGGCACCTCCGCACCCTCTGCCTGCTCGCCGACACCGGCAGCGTCACCAAGGCCGCCGCGGCGCTGGCCACGTCGCAGCCGGCCCTGACCACGCAGCTGCAACGCATCGAGCGCGAGGTCGGAGGGCGCCTGTTCCACCGGGGGCGCGCCGGGGTCGAACCCACCGAGCTGGGCGAGTTCGTGCTGGTGCGGGCCAGGTCGGTCCTGCTGTCGATGGACGACCTGCTGCACGACGTCAGCGCGCGGGGCGCCTCCCCCGCGACCCTGCGCGTGGGCGGGGTGGGACCCCTGACGGTGGAGCTCTCGGCGCGCCTGCCGGAGGTCTTCCCGCACGCACCGGTCCACGTGCGCACCGAGTACTCCCCCAAGCTGGTCACCGACCTGGTGCGGGCCGGACACCTGGATCTGGGCACGGCCATCGACTACGTGGACCGCGACCTGTCCACGGACGGCCCTCTGTCCTGGGCGATGCTCGCGGTGGAACCGCTGCACGTGGCGCTGCCGTCCGCACACCCCGCCGCCGGTGCCCCGGTGGTGGAACTGGCCGATCTGCGGGGTGCGCTCTGGGCGCTCACGCCGCCGGACGGGACCGGGTGGCCGGAGTGCTTCTACCTGGCCTGCCAGCACGCCGGGTTCACCCCGGAGGTGCCGTTCCGCCTGCACGACCGCGCGGAGATCCGCGAGCTGGTCGCGGGCGGGCGCGCGGTCGCCCCGTGCCGGCCCGACTTCGACGGCGGGGAGGGCGTCGTGGTGCGCCGGCTGGAAGGAGAACCGATCCAGCTGCGCCATCTTCTGGTGTGGCGGCGCGACGGTGTGGTGCAGCAGGCCGCGGACTCGATCGCCCGGCTGGCACGGGAGATCCTGGGCGCACCGCGGTCGTACGAGGGCGCCGGCGCCGCGCCGGGGTCGGCCGCCGGCTGATCAGCTGGCCGGCCCGACCACCCCCGCCTGGACGAACCAGCACATACCGAGCGGTAGGGTCCGTCACGCGTTCCCGGAGATCCGGCGACCTCTGCACCAGTGACGTTCCGTGACCACGGCTGCCCACCACCGTGGTGCCCGGAAGGGCACCGGTGCTTTACCCTTCAGTAACGTACTGGAGAGTAGGAGTTTCCCCCCGTCGTCCGCTCCCGAGCTACGTAACTCCTTTTCCCCCAGGGCGGCACACGCGCCCACCGAGAAGGCACGACCGAGTTCAGGACAACACATGCGACCACTGAGACTCTTGGCCACAGTGATGGCCGTAGCGGTCCTCGCCACCGCCTGTGGCGACGGCAGCGGGGGGTCGGACACCGACACCGACACCCAGGGCGTCACCGACGACGCCGTGGTCATCGGGACCCACCAACCGCTGACCGGCCCGGCCTCCCCCGGCTTCCGCAACGTCTCGACCGGCGCCCGCGCCGTCTTCGACTACATCAACGACAACGGCGGCATCCACGGACGCCGTATCGACTACCAGGTCCAGGACGACTCCTTCGACCCCGCCCAGACCATGGAGGCGACCGAGACCCTCCTGGAGGAGCACGAGATCTTCGCGATGCTCGGCGGCCTGGGTACCCCCACCCACGAATCGGTCATCGACGACCTCAACGACCAGGGCGTCCCGGACCTGTTCGTCTCCTCCGGCACCCTGCAGTGGGACCAGCCGGCGGTCTACCCCTACAGTTACGGCTTCCAGGTGGACTACACCAAGGAGGCCAAGATCCAGGGCGACTACCTGGCGGAGAACTTCGCCGGGGACGACATCGGCCTGCTGTACCAGAACGACGACGTGGGCCCCTCCACGCACGCCGGCATAGAGCAGTACCTCATCGACGAGATCGTGGCCTACGAGTCCTACGACCCCGGCGTCCCGGAACTCGCCGGGCAGGTCGCCGAGCTCAAGGCCGCCGACGCCGACGTCGCGGTGTGCTCCTGTGTGCCCGCCTACCTCGCCCTGGCCGTCACCGAGGCCGCCGCCATCGGTTACGAGCCCCAGTGGGTGGCGCCGTCCTGGAGCGGCGACGTCGCGGTGGCGACCGAGCTCATCGAGGAGCACGCGGAGGGAACCCCGGCCGAGAACATCCCGCCCGAGGCCTTCCTGGACGGGCTCATCATCACCGCGTTCCTGCCGATGGTCGAGCAGTCCGACGACCCGTGGACCCAGTTCTTCCAGGAGATCCACGACGAGTACAACTCCGGCACCGCCTTCACCGACACCACCGTCTACGGCATGGTGCAGGCCGTGCTCTTCGCGCAGCTGCTCATGGAGACCGGCCCCGACCTGGGCCGCGAGGCGCTCCTGCAGACCCTGGAGGAGCACGACCTCGAGGGTCCGGGCCTCGTTCCGTTCGAGGCGACCGAGACCGACCACAGCGGTTACGCGGGTGTCATGGTCGTCCAGCACAACGCGGGCGAGGACCCCGAGGTGCTCCAGGAGCCGATGATCACCGACAGCGACGGCGGCGAGATCACCGACTTCGACCTCGACCGGCCCGACCCCGAGGACGTCGAACTGTTCAACTGACCGGTTCGCGGTACGGCGCTCAGACGGCGTCCGGCGGGGTGGACGACCCGCGCCGGGCGCCGTCGCCGTACCGGGACCAGAGCCACCAGCCCAGTCCCACGAGCGCGGCCAGGACGGCGGTGGCGATCATGGCGGGCCTGCCGTAGTCCGAGCCGCCCGCGCCCACCAGGACGAACGCGGCGGTCACCGGGATGCTGCCCACGAACGTGCCCAGGACGAAATGCCACGTGCGGATGCGCGTGAGTCCGAAACCGTAGTTGATGGCCTGGTACGGGATCACCGGGATCAGCCGTAGCTGGATGGCCGCGAGCAGGCCGCGGTGGTCGGCCAGCGCGTCGAGCTTGCCGCGCACACCCTCGGGCAGCCGGCTCGCGACCGCCTCGCCGGCCACGTGCCGGGCGAAGAGGAACTGCACGAGCGCGGAGAGCACGCCGCCCACGGTGGCCAGGAACAGGCCCGCACCCATGCCGAAGAGGAGTCCGCCGGCGACGTTGAGCGCCGGGCGGGGCAGCAGCGCGAAGACCGCGACGACGTACAGGCCCAGGTAGAGCAGGGGCCCGCTCATGGCGGCCGAGTCCACCCAGTCCTGGATCTGGTCGAGGCTGGGGCCGTAGAAGACGGCCCACACGAAGAAGACGAGCCACAGGGTCACCAACCCTGCCTTCAACAGGTGCTCCCCGCGTGCGCCCTTGCCCCAGATGTCCACCGCCCCAGGGTAGGGCCTGTTCGGAAGGCATCGGCCGTGCGGAGGGCCGTCTCACCTCAGCGGCGTTCGAGGCGGGGGAAGACGACCTTCTTCAGCACGATGGTCAGCGCCGCCACCGTCGGGATCGCCAGCAGGGCGCCGACCAGTCCCATGAGGGCGCCCCCGACCAGAGCCGCGGTGATGTTGGCGCTGGGGTGCACGTCCACCGCTTGGCGCATCACACGGGGCGAGATCACATAACTCTCGATCTGTTGGTAGACGAGGAAGAACACCAGCGTCACCACGCCGATCACGGGCCCGTGGGTGAACATCGCCAACGTGGCCACCAATGAGCCCAGCGTCGTGCCGATGAGCGGGATCAACGCCGTGACCGCCACGATCACCGCCAGGGTGAGCGCGTAGGCCGACCCCGCCGCCCACAGGTACAGGAACGCGACCACCCCGCCGATGGCCGCGACGAGCAGCTGCCCCGCGATGAAGTCGCCGATGCGCTGCACGATCTCGTCGCCGATCCTGCGGACCCCTGCCCGGCGCGAACGCGGCACCAGACGGTAGGTCATGTCCATGATCCCGGGCAGCGACGCCATGAAGAACAGCGTCAGGACCAGGACGCTGAAGATGGCGAAGAGGGAGTTGAAGACCACCTGCCCGACGCCCACCAGCCCGCCGAAGACCTGCTGGCCCACCTGCGGGTCGACGACCGCCTCCTCCGCCCGTTCGAGCACGTCGAAGCGCTCGTCCACGTTCTGGAAGAACCGGGTCTCCTGCAGCGCGTCGATGGTGCTCGGCAGGTTGGTGACGAAGGTGGTGACCTGGTCGGCCAACGGCGGCATCATCATCCACACGAACGCCGTCACGAGGGCGATCAGGAGCAGGCACACGGTGAGGATCGACGCCCACCGCGGCATGCGCAGCTGCCTCCGCAGGGTCTCGATGAGGGGGTTGAGGCCCACGGCGAGGAACAGCGCCACGAGGATGTAGACCAGGACAGTACTGACCGCGGCCAGGGCCTCACCGAGCAGCCACGCGGCCAGGACCCCGAGCGCGCCCACGAACCCGAGCAGGAAGTAGTTGGGGTGATGGGGAGGACGTGGTTCCCCATGGCCCTGGTGGACCAGGTCGGTACCGCTCACGTGCCGTCCTCCGGCGGGGCCAGGGGCAGCCGGATGGTGAAGACCGCCCCGCCCAGCAGCAAGCTGTGCCCGGCGGTGAGGGTGCCGCCGTGGCCCTGCACGATCTCGCGGGAGATGGGCAGGCCGAGACCGCTGCCGCCCGGATCGCGTTCCTTGGACTCGTCCAGGCGGGAGAAGCGTTCGAAGACCCGCTCACGGTCCTGCTCGGGGATGCCCGACCCATCGTCGTGCACTTCGACCACGGCGGTGTCCCCGTCCTTGCGCACGTAGACGTCGATCCGGCTGTCCATGTGGCGTTCGGCGTTGGCGACCAGGTTGGTCAGGACCCGCACGATGCGCAGCCGGTTGACCTGGACGGGAACGGGTTCGGGGGTGTGGATGCGCAGGGCGGGGTAGCGGCGGTGGTCCGAGAACTCGCCCGCGACCACCTCGGCGAGGTCGGCCGGTTCGCGCCGGGCGGGCTCGCCGGTCTCCACACGGGCCAGTTCCAGGAGGTCGTTGACGATGTTCTCGAGGCGTTCGGTGTCCGAGAGCAGGCCGGTGAGCAGGCGTTCGCGGGCGCGCAGGTCGGGGTCGGGGTCGGAGAGCTCCACCTCGAGCTTGGTGCGCATGCCGGTGATGGGGTTGCGCAGTTCGTGCGAGGCGTCGGAGACGAAGCGGCGCTGACGGGTGACGGAGGACTCCAGCTGCTCCAGGCTCTCGTTGGCGGTGTGGACCAGCTCGGCGATCTCGTCGCCGGTGCCGGAGTCCGGGAGGCGCCGGTGCAGGTCGCTGGCGCTGATGCGCTCCATCTCGGCGCTGATACTGCGCACCGGGCGCAGGGCCCGGCCCACGCCGTACCAGATGACGAACCCGGTGCCCACGGTCAACAGGCCGGCGGCACCCACGAGCACGAGATCGAGGAGGTTGGTGGCCAGGAACCCGGGGGTACGCGACGCGGCCAGAACGGTGACGTCGTCCCCGTAGGCGGAGTCCGGGACCTCGTAACCCACGACCAGGAAGCATTCGTCCTCTCCCCCGCCGGCGATGTCTCCGCACACCGGCGTGGAGATACGGCGATCGTCACCCTCGGGTTCCTCGTCCGTGATGGGGGCCTGGCCACGCAAGGCGTCGCTGGACGCGAGAACTTCGCCGCTCTCGTGGTCGACGACCTGCATACGTGTGATCGGTTCCGAGACCGGAATGGTGTTGCCATAACGCTCAGTAGCCACATGCGCGGCCATCTCGCGCGCGGCCGCGTCAGCGCGGTCGATGTTCTGTTCCCGGGCCAGATCCCGGATCAAGACCGAGGACACCACCAGGATCACACACATGAACAGGGCGAACGCGAGCACTGCACCGGTCGTGACACGCGCTCGGATCGAACGTGGGCGCATCCTCCCCCACGTCCGGCCGGCGCGCTCGTTCCCCTGTGACACCCGCCCATTGTCACTCAGTGCAACCACGTTGCCGGGAACGTGGGGCGGTGTGGCGGGCCCCGCTGGGACGGCGGCCCGCCCGTGGACTCACTCGTAGGGGTCGGGCGGGTCGGTGACCTCTTCGCGCTCCTCGACCCGGAACTGGTGGTCGCTGACGTCGGAGAGCTCACCCTCGGGTTCGACCCAGGACCCGCGGACCGTCCACCAGCTGTCCGCCTCGGGCGCCGGCCCGTCGTCGACGACCTCGACCCGGTTGACCACGGCGTCGGCGGCGCAGCAAGCCATCTGCAGGCGGGCGAGGTACCACCCGTCGCCTTCCTCGTCGGGCACCGCGAACCCGGTGAGCTCGATGTCGCGGCCGGCCATCTCGCGGTCCTCGTCGATCCAGGCCCGCATGACGAACTCCTGCACGGCCATGGACACGGTCTCCCCCGCGTCGGCCTCGGTGAGCGCGTCGTTGAACCCTCCGGAGCTCTGTTCCTCGGGCGGGGGCCCGGACGAACCGCCGGTCGACTCCACGGTGTAGGACCCCAGCGCCGGGGGTGCGATCACGAAGACGGCGAACACGGGCAGGAGCAGGAGCCAGGCGACCTTGGGGGCGCGGGAGTGGTCGTGCCCGTGTCCTCCGTCGCCGTACTCCTCGGCCACGGCGCGATCGTGTTCGCGTGCGCCGTCGAAGGCCGCTCCCCCGTCCGGCTCTGCCCCGTGGGCGTGCTCGGGGGTGGCCTCGCTCTGGTCCAGCGCCGAGCTCTCGCCGCGCAGTTCGGCGACGATGACGAGCACCCCGAGGAGCACGGTGACGGCACCGGCCCCGACGAGGAACGGGCCGAAGCCTGCCTTGACCCAGTTGAGGTAGAGGTTGGTGGGGACGGTCGCGGTGAGGGCGGCCGCGCCGAGCAGGACGAGGGTGAGCCCTTGGGCGATGCGGTTCACAGGAGGAGCCCTCCGATCAGGAACGTGCTGGCGAGCCCGACGACGAGACAGATCGGGGCGAAGCGGGCCACGAAGCGCCATCCGAAGACGCCGGCCTGCATGGCGATGAGCTTGAGGTCCACGATGGGGCCGATGACCATGAAGGCGAGCTTGGCGGTGGGCGAGAAGTCGGTGAGGCTGACCGCGACGAACGCGTCGGCCTCCGAGCAGATGGACAGCAGGATCGCCAGCAGCGCCAGGACCAGGACCGAGATGATCGGCGCCTCGGCCACGGCCAGCAGCCACTCGCGCGGCACCATGACGTTGAGGGTGGCCGCTGCCAGGGCGCCCACGACGAGGTAACCGCCGGCGTGCATGATGTCGTGCAGCATCGACTCGCGGAAGATCTGCCAGCGGGAGGCCCCGGGCGCGTGGGTGCGCGAAGGCAGCTTCAGCCAGTCCGCCTTGCCGAAGCGCACCCAGATCCACCCGATGACCACCGAGGCCAGGAGCCCGGCCACGAAGCGGGCGAGCACCATCTCGGGCTGTCCGGCGAAGGCCACCGCGGTGGCGATCATGACGATGGGGTTGATCGACGGCGCGGCCAGCAGGAAGGTCAGCGCCGCCGCGGGAGCGACACCGCGTTTGATGAGGCTGCCGGCGATGGGCACGGACGCGCACTCACAGCCGGGGAGCACGGCCCCGGAGGCGCCGGCGACGGGGACGGCCCGGCCGGCGTTCTGCGGGATGAACTTGCGGTAGACCGAGGCCGGCACGAACGCGGTGAGCACCGCCGACAGCGCCACACCGAAGACCAGGAACGGCAGGGCCTGGAAGGCGATGGCGGTGAAGATCGTGGCCCAGGCGAGGAAGGCCTGGTCGGTGAGCTCGTCGGTGAGCCAGGCGTGGGCCATGGCCATCGCGGTGATCAGGAGTGCGAACAGCCAGACTGTGCCGGTTCTGCGGCTGCTGGTGCGGCGCCCCCAGTCGGCGGGGGGCAGTTCGTCTCGGTCGCTCCAGCCCTGGGCGATGCTGTCACCCAGGGCGGACGGGGGTGTGGCGTCGGCTGACGTCCGGTCGGACACGGCGGGTCTCCGTGGGGGTCGTGCGGGAACTCGGAGCATCGTATCGAAAACGGTTTTCGATTGCGTCCCGCACGACCCCTCCTGTGGACAGGGTCACCTGATTCCGGTGCTGCCCGTCCCCTCGTCCCCGTCGCGCCCCTCATCCTCGCCGGTCTCACCCGGCTCTTCACCGGGACCGGCCCCCTCGGCCCCGGTCCCGCCGACGGGCGAGGCACCGGCGGCCCCGCCGCTTCCGGACGTTCCGGGGTCCTCGGCCGCGGGCGTGGCCTCGGGGTGCAGGGCCTCGGCACCGTCGTGGCCGCGCTCGACCTCGGTGTCCAGGGCGTGCCAGGACCCCTCGTCGGCCTCGGCGGCAGGGTCGCCGGGGGCCAGGGCCTCGCTCCGTTCGACGTCGTCGGGGAGGTGGCCGTGCGCCGGACCCCACGCGGTGACGTTCTCCAGGTCCGGCATCTTGGCGAGCGTGAACTGCGGGTCGAGCCCGTACCGGAGCTGGCGGCTGTAGTCGGACAGCAGGCGGAACGCGACCGGGGCCAGCAGGGCGAGCGAGACCAGGTTGGCCGTGGCCATCACACCCATGGAGATGTCGGCCAGGCTCCAGACCACCGTCAGCGGGGCCACGCAGCCGATGAAGACCGCCGCAAGGACCGCGTACCGGAAGTACGTCATGTGGCGGTGCTCGGCGTCGAGGAACTGCAGGTTGGCCTCGCCGTAGTAGTAGTTGCCCAGGACCGAGGTCCAGGCCAGCAGGAACATGATGACGGTCAGGGCGTGCAGCGACCAGCCGCCCAGCGAGGCCTGCAGCGCCTCCTGGGCGACGACGATGCCCTGGTCGCTCCCGGGGTCGTAGACCGAGCCGTTGATGAGCACGATGAACGCGGTCACCGAGCAGACGAGCCAGGTGTCGAAGTAGACGCCGAGCGACTGCACCAGGCCCTGCTTGGCGGGGTGGGAGACCGAGGCGGTGGCGGCGGCGTTGGGGGCCGAACCCAGACCGGCCTCGTTGGAGAACATCCCGCGGCGCATGCCCTGCACGATCGCGGCGCCCACACCGCCGGCGGCGAACTCGCGGACCCCGAACGCGTGGCCGAAGATGTCGCCCAGCACGCGCGGGACCTGTTCGATGTTGAGCACGACCACGGCCACGCCCAGCAGGATGTAGAGGATCGCCATGAGGGGGACCAGCCCCTGGGCGACGGTGGCGATGCGGCGCACGCCCCCGAAGATGACCGCGGCGGTCAGCAGGACCAGGCCGATCCCGATGAGGGCGTTGAGCCAGAACCCGCTGCCGCCCCCGGCGTACTCCACGGAGGTGCTGATGGCACCCGCGACGCTGTTGGCCTGTACCGAGTTGAAGACGAGGCTGAAGGTGACGGTGATGACCACGGCGAAGAGCACGCCCATCCAGCGTCGCTTGAGGCCGTAGAGCATGTAGTAGGCCGGGCCGCCGCGGAACCCGGTGGCGGTGCGCACCTTGTAGAGCTGGGCGAGCGTGGACTCCACGAACGCGGCGGCGCCCAGGACCCCGGCCATGAGCCACATCCAGAACACGGCGCCGGGCCCGCCCAGGATGATGGCGAGGGAGACACCGACGATGTTGCCGGTGCCCACACGCGAGGCCGCCGAGAGCGCGAAGGCCTGGAAGGAGGAGATCTCCCGTCCGCCGTCGGGGGCGACGCCGGGGCTGCTCCGCAGGACGCGGAACATCTCGGGGAACAGCCTGAGCTGGACGAAACCGCTGCGCACGGTGAAGTAGACGGCCAGCACGACCAGGAGCGGGATGACCAGGAAGCTCCAGAACAGGTCGTTGAGGCCCACGAGCAGGTCGTTGAGGACGTTCACGCATTCCCCTTCAGGTGGCGTGCCGGTCCCGAGTGCGGGAATCGGGGTTTTCCCGCAACTGTCCTCGCCCTCTCACGTCGGTCCGGGCCGGAACACGCGAATGCGCGGTAAAGGAGCGCAAAACACCGCTGGGACAGGCGAAGGGCCCGCCCCCGGCTGCTGCCGGGAACGGGCCCCTGCTCGTACTGCGTGCCCGGGCCCCTCCCGCCGGAGCGGGGCGGGGCCCTGGGTCCCCCTAGCG
Source organism: Nocardiopsis coralli (assembly GCF_014892575.1). Classification (GTDB taxonomy): domain Bacteria; phylum Actinomycetota; class Actinomycetes; order Streptosporangiales; family Streptosporangiaceae; genus Nocardiopsis; species Nocardiopsis coralli. Next base: position 87,514 of record NZ_JADBGI010000020.1, read on the forward strand.
GGGGGCGGAGTCGAAGCGGTCGCGACGGTCGCCGCGGTAACCACCGCGGTTGTCGCCACGGTAGCCGCCGCGACGGTCGCCGCGCGGGCCACCCTCGCCACGGGGGCCGCCGTCGCGGTCGCCGCGGTAACCGCCCTCACGGCGGTCGCCCCGGTTGCCACCGCGGTGTCCGCCGTCGCGGTCGCCCCGGTAACCGCCGCGCTTGCCGCCGCGGTACCCACCGCCGCCGCGGTAGCCGCCGCCACCGTTACGGCGCGGGCCGCCGCGGCCGCGGCGGGGACGCTCGGGCTCGGGCGGCTCGACCCACGGCTCACCGGAGGGCTCCTGCGCCCCGGTCACGCGGGTGAGCAGCTCGTCGCCCGGGTTGACCAGGTGCTGCTTGGCGTCGACGCCGGCGTCGTTGATGAGGCGGCGGGCCATGCGGCGCTGGTTGGGCTGGACCAGGGAGACCACCGAACCGGAGGAACCGGCGCGGGCGGTACGGCCGCCGCGGTGCAGGTAGTCCTTGTGGCCGGTGGGCAGGTCGACGTTGACGACCATGTCGATGCCGTCGACGTGGATGCCGCGGGCGGCGACGTCGGTGGCGATCAGCGCCTGGATCCGGCCCTCGCGGAACTTGGCCAGGGTGCGGGTGCGCACGCTCTGCGTCTTGCCGCCGTGCAGGGAGGCGCAGGGGACGCCGAGCTGGACGAGCTGCTCGCTGATGGTGTCGGCGCGGTACTTGGAGCGCACGAACAGGATCGTGCGGCCCTCGCGCGCGGCGATCTGCGAGACGATCTTGTTCTTGTCGCGGGGCAGCACCTTGAGCAGGTGGTGCTCCATGGTGGTGACCTGCGAGACGGGCGGGTCGACCGAGTGGGTGCGCGGGTTGTTCATGTACCGGCGCACGAGCTTGTCGACGTCACCGTCGAGCGTGGCGGAGAACAGCAGGGTCTGGCCGTTCGGCTGGACCTGGTCCAGGAGCTCGCTGACCTGCGGCATGAAGCCCATGTCGCACATCTGGTCGGCCTCGTCCAGGACCGAGATCTCCACGTCGCTCAGGTCGCAGGCGCCCTGCTCGATGAGGTCGGTGAGGCGGCCGGGGGTGGCGACGAGGACGTCGACACCGCGGCGCAGTTCGTTGATCTGGCGGGTGTAGGAGCTTCCGCCGACCACGTCGCCGACCCGCACGCCGAGCACGCGGGCGTAGCCGCGCAGGGCGTCGCGCCCCTGGTGGGCGAGTTCGCGGGTGGGCACCAGGATCAGGGCCCGGGGGCGGTTGGCGGCGGCGCGGCGCTCGGCGGCGCGCATCAGGACCGGCAGGCCGAAGGCCAGGGTCTTGCCAGATCCGGTGCGGCCACAACCGAGGACGTCGATGCCTTCGATGGCGTCCGGGATGGTGGCGGCCTGGATCGGGAACGGCTTGGTCACACCGTTCTTGGCCAGCGCGTCGACAATGTCCTGCGGGAGACCGAGGTTGTCGAAGGCAGGCTCTACGGCAGTGTCCGTCAAGTGACGTGTACCTTCCTCATAGTCCGGCGGCGTTTCGAGGAAGGCTCCGCACAGACCGAACGGCCTCGACGAAGAAATCACACAAACGCGCCTGAGATCGCACGCGGAAACGGGCCCCGTTCATCACAGGGCTCTGCGCTCACTCGGGGTGACAAGCGCGGCGCCGAATTCGTCGGCGACGCCTCTTTCCGCGTCTGGGCGGCCTGGCGCGCTCGGATGCGCACGACTGTCGATGACCGCCTGTGGCAGCGTACTAGAGATCCCCCGGGAACGGGGACGGGACGGGCTTTTTCCACCGGTGATACGGGTCTCTTCGCCCGTCCCGCACGGGGTTCAGGACTGCGCGGCCATGGCACGGGCCAGGGCGGTGAGCCGGCCGATCTGCGCCTTGCGTTCGGCGGCCGACTGCTCCTCGAGGGTGTGGTCGGGGGCGCCCTGGAGGAGGGCCTTGGTGGCGGTGGCGGCGTCGGCGTCGACCTCCAGGAGTGCGGAGACGGCGTCGGAGACCGCGCCCTCGAGCTCGTCGGCGGGCACGACGAGGGTGGCCAGGCCGAGCTCGCGGGCCTCCTCGGCCTCGACGCGGCGGGCGGTCAGGCAGATCTCGGTCGCGCGGTGCACGCCGACGATGTCGACCAGGGGCTTGGTGCCGGTCAGGTCGGGCACCAGGCCCAGGGCGGGTTCCTTCATACAGAACTTGGCGTCGTCGGCGAGGATGCGCAGGTCGCAGGAGAGCGCGAGCTGGAACGCGGCCCCGATGGCGTGGCTGCGCACCGCGGCGACGGTGACCAGGTCGGGGCGGCGCAGCCAGGTGAAGCCCTCCTGCAGCTCCGCGATGTAGGAGTCCAGGTCGGCCTCGTCGGCGGAACCGTCGGCCAGCCCGGCCACGATCGAGCGCTCGCCGTCCACACCCTCGGGCGTGAACATCTTGAGGTCGATGCCGGCGGAGAAGATGTCGCCCTTGCCGGCGAGCACCACGACGCGCACGTCCTCGGGCAGGGTCCGGCCGATGCGCGCCATGGCGGCCCAGGTGCGCCCGGTCATGGCGTTGCGCCGTTCGGGGCGGCTGATGGTCAGGCGCGCGACGGGCCCGTCCACGGTGAGTTCGAGCCCGGCCCGGCCGAGCTCCTCGTCGGTGGGCAGGGTCTCGGGCGCGTTCGGGTCCTGTGCCATGGTTCCTCCGTGGTCTGGGTCGGAGCCACGACAATACTCCCCAGTAACATGGGGCGCAGCGGCGCACCCGCCCGCGTGGTCAGGCGGTGCGCGTGTCCCCGCCGCGGCCTCGCAGTTCGGTTCCGGTCCCCTGCAGGCGCCGGCGCACGTAACTGTAGGAACGGCCGGTCGCCGCGCACAGCGAGCGGATGCTCTCGCCGGCGTCGTAGCGGCGCCTGAGCTCGGCGGCCAGTTCGTCCTCGCCCTCGGCCGAGACCGGCGCACCCCTGCGGGGAACCTCGTCCACGCGCCCTCACCCCTTCTCCGGTCGGGGCACCACGATAGTGCAGCGGCCCCTCACGCGAGGGCGACGAGGTCCTCGAACTCGGAGGTCCACAGGTCCTCGACGCCGTCGGGCAGCATGATGACCCGCTCGGGCTGGAGCGCCTCGACCGCGCCCTCGTCGTGGGTGACCAGGACGATCGCGCCCTTGTAATTGCGCAGGGCCGAGAGGATCTCCTCGCGGCTGGCCGGGTCGAGGTTGTTCGTGGGCTCGTCGAGAAGCAGGACGTTGGCGCTGGAGACCACGAGGGTGGCCAGGGCCAGACGGGTCTTCTCGCCGCCCGAGAGCACGGAGGCCGGCTTGTCGACGTCGTCGCCGGTGAACAGGAACGAGCCGAGCGTGCGGCGGGCCTCGACCTCGGGCAGGTCGGGGGCGGCGTGCATCATGTTCTGGAGCACGGACAGGTTGACGTCGAGGGTCTCGTGCTCCTGGGCGTAGTAGCCGAGCTTGAGCCCGTGGCCGGGGATCACCCGTCCGGTGTCCGCCTCCTCCACGCCGCCGAGCAGGCGCAGCAGGGTCGTCTTGCCCGCGCCGTTGAGGCCGAGGATGACCACGCGGCTGCCCCGGTCGATGGCCAGGTCGACACCGGTGAAGATCTCCAGCGACCCGTAGGACTTGGACAGCCCCTCGGCCGTGAGCGGCGTACGGCCGCTGGGCGCGGGGTCGGGGAAGCGCAGCTTGGCGACCTTGTCGATCTTGCGCACGCCCTCGACACCGTCGAGCAGCTTGTCGGCGCGGTTGATCATCTGCTGGGCGGCGCGGGCCTTGGAGGCCTTCGCGCGGAACTTGTCGGCCTGCTTGCGCAAGGTGTCGGCCTGCTTCTCGGCGTTGGCGAGCTCGCGGCGGCGGCGCTTCTCGTCGGCCTCGCGCTGGGTCTGGTACTGCTTCCAGCCCATGTTGTAGATGTCGATGGTCGAGCGGTTGGCGTCCAGGTAGAAGACGCGGTTGACCACCTCGTCGACGAGTTCGACGTCGTGGCTGATGACCACGAGGCCGCCCTGGTGGGACTTGAGGAAGTCGCGCAGCCAGGCGATGGAGTCGGCGTCGAGGTGGTTGGTGGGCTCGTCCAGCAGCAGGGTGTCGGCCCCGCTGAAGAGGATGCGCGCGAGCTCGATGCGCCGGCGCTGGCCACCGGAGAGGGTGTGCAGGGGCTGTGCGAGGACCTTGTCGGGCAGGCCCAGGCTGGACGCGATCGCGGCGGCCTCGGACTCGGCCGCGTAGCCGCCCAGGATGTGGAGGCGCTCCTCCCACCGGGCGTACTGGCGCACCCCCTTGTTGCGGGTCTTCTCGTGGTCGCTGGCCATCTTCTTCTCGGCCTCGCGCAGCCCCTTGAAGGCCTCGTCGATACCGCGGGCGGAGAGGATGCGGTCGCGTGCGAGCACGTCGAGGTCACCGGTGCGCGGGTCCTGGGGCAGGTAGCCGATGCTGCCGGAGGAGGTGACGGTGCCGTCGGTGGGCTGGCCCTCGCCGGCGAGGATGCGCGTCATGGTGGTCTTGCCCGCACCGTTGCGACCCACCAGCCCGATCTTGTCACCGGCGGCGACCCGGAAGGAGGTCGGCTCCAGGAGGAGGCGGGATCCGACGCGCAGTTCGAGGTCGGTGGTGATCAGCATGGGTGGGGTTTCCTCGGCGGTGGTGTGGAGAAAGGTCGTGCGCCGGCCCGGTGCGTCCGGCAGGTGCGCGGACCCGGGCAACCCGCCCAGCCTAACGGCACTCACGCAGGGCGGCGCGAGGGGTTTTCCGCGACGCGGACGGCCCCCGCACCCGTGGTGAACGGATACGGGGGCCGCCGGATTCCGGAGGGTGCGCGGGGTCTCAGCCCTGGCTGCGCCCCTGGTCAGCGGGGCGCGCCTCGGCTCCGCTGCTCTCCAGGGAGCGCTCGGCGGCCGCCCCCTCGGCACCGTCGGAGTGCTGGGAGGGATGGACCGGACGGTTGCGCAGGAGCGCTGCGAGCACCGCCGCGACCGGCGTGGCCAGGAACATCCCGGGGATCCCGCCGACGATCGCACCGACGGAGATGGCGATCAGTACGACGGCGGACGGCAGTTCCAGCGCCTGCCCGTAGATACGGGGCGCGAACAGGTTGCTCTCCAGCTGCTGCACGACGATGACGCCGACGGCCACCACCAGGCCGGCGACCCATCCCTCGGCCACGAAGGCCACGAGCGCGGCCAGGATGCCCGTGGCGAAGGCGCCGATGACCGGCAGGAACGCACCGATGAAGGTGAGCACGATGAGCGGGATCGCCAGGCTCGGGTCGAGCACGACGAACAGCACGATGCCGATGAAGAAGGCGTCGAAGAGGCCGACCATCGCCACACCGCGCACGTAGCGGCCCATGACCGTGTAGGCCACGTTGCTCGCGTGGCGCAGGCCCGGACGGGACTTGGGCGGCAGCAGCGTGGTGAACCATTCCACCAGCTTGTCGCCGGCGTGCAGGAAGTACACGGTCAGCACGATGCACAGGACGAGCCCGATGAGGAGCTGGACCACGGCCGAACCGGCGGTGAGCGCACCGGTGACCAGCTCGCTCTGGTTCTCCATCACCTGGTTCTGGATCTGCTCCCAGGCCTGGTCCACCAGCTCGGTGAACAGCCCCGGGTCCAGGCCGAACGGCACCTCGAGCTGCCGGAGTTCGTTGACGGCGCTGGAGACGCTGGCCACCAGACCGCCGAAGCCCTGGATGGCGGGGGTGACGATCAGGGAGACCACACCGCTGAGCACGATCAACGCGGTGATGATGGCGAGTGTGGTCGACAGCCCCCGCCCGAGCCCTCGGCCGCGCAGCCACTGCACGAGCGGCATGAGCAGGGCGGTGATGAACACCGCGAGGATCACCGGGAGGGTCACGACCCATATGTAGGCCAGGCCCCAGAGCATGAAGCCGACGACGACGCCGATGATGAGCACACGCCAGGCGACGTCGCTGATCACGCGGAGGAGGTCGCCCGCACCGACGTCGTCCTGCTGTTCGGCCTCCTCGGCGACGGTGTTCCCCTCCTGGGCCGCCGCGGCCTCCTCCGTCTCCAACCGCCTCTGGCGCTCGGCTCTGGCGCGTCGGGCCGCCAGCCATCTGTTCAGGAGCGCCCACACTCCCGGCCGTTGGGCTTGCACTTGGACTCCATTCTCTGCTCTGTCACGCGGGGGCCGCATGGGGGTACGGCGGTGGGTTCTGTGGAGGGGGATGCGTGGAGGTCAGGACCGGTTCTGTCCGTTTCCGACGACAGGACCAACGGCCTCAGAACTGCCAGGGTTCCCTGGGGCTTCCGGCGCGGACGATCTCGTTGCCGAAGGGCGCCAGGGCGACCGGGATCATCTTCAGGGAGGCCCAGGCCAAGGGCAGACCGATGATGGTCACCGCCAGTCCGAGGGCGGTGGCGATGTGGCCGATGGTCAGCCACCAGCCGGCGACGATCACCCAGATGACGTTGCCTACGGTGCTCACGCCGCTGCTGCTCTGCCGGCGCACGAGGTCGCGACCGAAGGGCCAGATGGCGTAGCTGGCCATGCGGAAGGACGCGACGCCGAAGGGGATCGTCACGATGAGCAGGCAGCAGATGATGCCGGCGATGACGTATCCGACGGCCAGCCAGAAGCCGGCGACGAAGATCCAGATGATGTTGAGGATGAGCCTCAGGAGGGCCACGGTGTCTCGTTCTCCTTGTTCGGGTCCCCGCACTGGGAGCGGGTGCGGCGGGGGACCTTCGGAGGGTGCCGCACTCGTGTGTTTCTACCGTGTGTGACGCGGTGGTGCCACGGCCTGTTCCGGCCGGTGGCCCTGGGCCTTCCCCTAGGGGTCAGGGGTCCCCTCCGGCCTTAGCACACCCGCGGCAGTGGTCGCCCAGAGTGAGGACATACGGGCATACCCAAACTTGACCGCGTGTTGGGACCGCAATGTGATCGGCGCATCAGGAAGCGGCCCTAGGCAGCCGGGACATCGCACCATACGATGTGCTGTGTCCTTCGCAAGGGACCCACTCCTGCGATAAAGGACGAACTCGGACAAACAACCAGAGATCAGCCGTGAGGCGTCAGGTTTCGGTAACGGTTGAACGAGTAATTTCCCTACCCCCCGTGCATGAGCGGGAGTGGGGATGGCATGATTACGTACCGGCCCGGACGGAGGCCCGTCACCGCCTCCGCCGCCGTTCGCGTGAGAGCACTCCGCCCTTCGGATTCACTGCCGCTCAGGTCTGTGCTTCTCGTGGTCTCAGCCACACCGGGGAACATCGTTCGCATCGCCCGGCGTTTGCGTCCTGGCGAGTGTCTCGCGCCGCATGACCGACTTTTTCGGTGACTGAAGCTTTTCCGACAGCTTACTAGTGATTTCAGTAGAGGTGGTTCAAGCATGTCTCAGGTACGTCGGCAGGCCGCGCTGCGCCCCCGCCCGAGCTGGGGGTGGCAGGATGCCGCCGCGTGCCGGGGCGAGGACCTTGTGCTCTTCTTCGGACCCGACGGCGAACGCCAGCCCGAGCGGGAGATCCGAGAGCGCAAGGCCAAGGAGATCTGTGCGGCCTGCCCGGTTCGGACCGACTGCCTGGACTATGCGATCTCGCGTCCGGAGAAGTACGGAACCTGGGGCGGCCTCAACGAGGACGAGCGCGCTTCCGAGCGCCGCCGCCGTATGCGTCGCGCCAACGCTGCCTAGCGAACCCCCGGCAGACACAGAACTCCCCGGTGGCCCCGGCCCCGAATGAACCCGCGGCGCCCCTGACGTCTCCACGTCGGCGGCGCCGCGGGTTCTTTCATGCCTTCTTCGCAAAAGGGATCTCAGGACAGGTGGCGCTCGAACCAGGCCACCGACTCCGAGGCCACCCGGCGCCAGTCCCACGCGCCCCGCAGCACGTCGTCGGTTCCGGTCAGCACCTCGAGGCCGCTGGGGCCGCCCAACCGGCCCCGCGCCCACTCCCCGATCTCGCGCACGAACGAGTCGCGGCTCTCCAACAGCACCAGGACGGGCGCGCGCACCCTGCCCAGGCTCTCCTCCGCGCGGTCGATGCGCCCGCCGTGCACCACGACCGCGCCCACGTCCTCGGGCCTCTCGGCGGCGGTGACCAGCGCGACCGGAGCCGCCGAACCCGAACCCAGCACCCCGAGGGGGCCCTCGGCCGCGTCGGTGGAACGGCGCAGCCAGGTCACCGCGTCACCGAGCCGCTCGCCCAGGGGACCGGCGTCGGCGCCCCCGTCGGCGCGTTCTTCGGCGGTCAACAGGTCCAGGGAGAGTGTCGCGTACCCCGCCCGGCGCAGGAACGCGGCCACCCCCTTCCAGCGGGGGTCGGCGCCGTCTTCCCCCAGGGCCATGACCACGGCCCCGCGCAACGGTGTCGGGACGATGAGCTCCCCGTCCAGGTGGACCTGGCCGGCGCGGACGCGCACACCGCGGACCGATTCCTGTCCGCCGCGCACGCGGGCGCGCTCGTCGAGGATCGCGCTCACGTGGCCGTCGGTGAGCGCGCCGAACTCGCGGTACCAGTCCCCGACCGCACGGAAGTTGTCCGGAACGCTCAGCACGACGAGTTCGTCGACCTCCGGGCGCAGCACCTCCACCGCCTCGGGCGAGGCCACCGGGACCGCGAGCACCAGCCGTGACGGGGCCTGGGCGCGGAGCATGCGCAGGGCCGCGCGTGCGGTGACACCGGTGTCCGCGCCGTCGTCGACGACCACGCAGTCACGCCCGGCCACCGACGGGAGCGGGCGCTCGCCCCGGTAGAGGTCGCTGGTGCGGGCGAGCTCGGTGCGTTCGTCCTCGACGGCGTTTTCCAAAGCCCGGCGGGGCAGGCGCAGGCGGGCCAGGGCGCGGTCGTCGTAGAAGACGTGGCCGTCCTCGGAGACCGCGCCGGCGGCGGTGCCGGGTTCGCCGGGCACGTCGACCCTGCGGACCAGGAGCACGTCGAAGTCGAGGTCGAGCGCGTGGGCGACCTCCGCACCGACGGGGACGCCTCCCCTGGGCAGTGCCAGGACCACGGGATCGTCCACGACCAGGGGCCGCACCCGCTCGGCGAGGCGGTCGCCGGCCTGGGTCCGGTCGGTGAAGGGCAGTGAGACGGGTACCGGGTTCATGTCCACCTCCGGCGCCTGCGACGGGCGGGCACCGCTCCTCTCGTCGGCGCTGGGGCCGCTGGAAAAGTGGTACGGGCATACCCCCGCGGACGCGCCTTCACAACCCCGGGCCGTGGAAAGTTCCGGGCGGGGCGGCGTGGCGCAGAACGCCCATCAGGAGGGCGTCGTGGCGGCGTCCCTCCCACAGCAGCGCATCGCGCAGGCGCCCCTCCACGACGAACCCGCAGGAGCGGTACACCGCGATCGCCCGCATGTTGAAGGCGTACACGTGCAGCCAGACGCGGTGCAGGCCCACCCGCTCGAAGGCGTGCTCCAGGACGAGTTCGGTGGCCTCGCGCCCCAGTCCCTGCCCGGTGAACTCGATGGCCGAGAGTGCGATGCGGTAGCCGGCGCTCTCGTTCTCGGGTTCGACGGCGTACAGGGAGAGGTCACCGAGGTAGCGGCCGTCCTTGGCCGAGGTGATGGCCAGGTCGAGGCGTTCGTGGTCCTCGGCGCGGCTCGCGCACCAGGACTGGGCCTGTGCGTAGCTGCGGTGGCGATGGGTCCCGGTCAGGCGGCGGATCTCGGCGTCGAGGCCGGACGCGAAGTAGTCCTCGGCGTGTTCGGGGGCGAGGGGGACCAGGCGCACGTTCTTGCCGACGAGGGTGGGCGTGTCACGCAGCGCGCTCGTGTTGATCATGGAACCTTCCCGGTGCGACCGGCCGCTGCGCAAGGCGGGGCCGGCGAGGGGTCTGCGGTCGGGGGCGGGCGCCGCAGGGGTCGGTCGGACGTGACGGGCCGGGGCAGGGCCCGGAACGGGCGGGGTCAGGGGCTCGAGGGATGTGTGGGTTGCTTTCCTTCCCCACCTCGGCGTCCGGGACTCCACCCACGGGCGATCGATCAAAGCCGTGGCATCCGGGTGGGGGGAGGGTCTAGGATCCGGCGCGCACCGACACACGCCACTGGAGGCGCCGCGTGACCCGCATCCCCATCCCCGCCACCGCTCCCCCGGAGGCAAGAAGGGCCCGCCTGGCGGTCTCGTCCCTCTTCTTCATCAACGGGTTCACCTACACCAACGTGGTGCCCTGGCTACCCGTGATCAAGGACCGCCTGGGGTTGGGCAACGCCGAGCTGGGGCTGGCGATCGCGGCCATGCCCACGGGGGCGATCCTGACGGGGATGCTCGCCGGCCCCCTCATCCACCGGTTCGGGAGCGGGCGCACGGCGGTGGGCAGCAGCCTGCTGTCGTTGGGAGCGCTTCCCGTCGTGGCGCTGGCGCAGGAGTGGTGGATGCTCGCCACGACCCTGTTCTTCCTCGGGTGCGCCGACGCCTGGACGGACTCGGCCCAGAACGCACACGGGTTGCGGGTGCAGCTGAGGTACCGGCGCAGCATCATCAACACCTTCCACGCCGTGTGGAGCCTGGCCGCGGTCGGCGGCGGGCTTCTGGGCGCGGCGATGGCGGGGTCGGGCACCCCGATCCTGCTGCACCTGGGCGGGGTCTCGGTCGTGCTGCTCGCGGTGAACGTCGTGGTGAGCCGGATGCTTCTGCCCGGGCCCGAGGACAGTGAGCGCTCCGAGGGCACCGACGGCAACGGCGGGCGCGGGGCACGGCCCGGCGTGCGCACCCTGGTGCTGTTGGCGGCGCTGGGGCTGCTGTTGATGTTCGCGAGCGGGATCGAGGACTCGGCCGCCTCGTGGGGCGCGGTCTACCTGACCTCGGAACTGTCGGCGTCGCTGTTCGTCGCCGCGCTGCCGTTCGTGGCGTGCCAGGCGATGATGACGATCGGGCGGCTGCTCGGCGACCGGGTCACGGACCGGTTCGGGGCGGTGGCCGTGGGCCGCGCCGGCGGGCTGTTGGCAGCGGGCGGCATGGGGCTGGCCCTGGTGCTGTCCCACCCGGTGGCCGCGGTCGTGGGTTTCGGGATCATGGGCCTGGGCGTGGCCACGCTCTTCCCACTCACCTTGGCGGCGGCCGGGAACGTGCCCGGGGTGCGCGCCGGGGACGGGGTCACGATCGTGGGCTGGTTGGGGCGCGCGGGCTTCCTCGCCTTCCCTCCGGCCGTGGGTGTGCTCGCCGACGCGACGTCGCTGGGCCAGGCGCTCTGGCTGATCTCCGCCGCGGGGGCCGCGGCGTTCCTGTTGGCGGGGGCGCTGCGCCCGCGCGGCTGACCGCCCGTGCGGCCGGGCTCCGCCCGGACACGGGACGGGCCCCCGACCGCGAACGGCCGGAGGCCCGTGAGACACCGTGCACCGCGGGCGCACGGGTCCACCGTGGGTGTTACTCCACGGGCGCCGGACGGCGGGAGCCGGCCCACAGGGCCAGCGCACCGATACCCGTCACGACAGCACCGCCGAGAACGAAGCCCTGCATGTCGGCGCCGGTGGCAGCGAGTTCCTCGCCGCCCTCGTCACCGTCGTCGCCGGACTCGTCGCCGCCGGTGTCCTCGCCGCCGCCCTCGGCCGGGGCCTCGGGCGCCGGGCCGGGAGCACCCGGCACCTGGATGTCGTCGCCGGGCGGCTCCTCACCCGGGGGCTCCTCGCCGGGCGGCGGGTCCTCGGGGTCACCCGGCTCCTCCGGGTCCTCGGGGTCCTCAGGATCCTCGGGGTCTTCCGGGTCCTCAGGATCCTCGGGGTCCTCCGGGTCTTCCGGGTCCTCGGGGTCCTCAGGATCCCCGGGGTCACCCGGGTCCTCACCGGGCGGGTCCTCGGGCGGGAACTCCGGGTCCTCAGGCTCCTCCGGCGGGAACTCGGGGTCCTCCGGCGGGTCCTCACCCGGGGGCTCCTCCGGCGGGAACTCGGGGTCCTCGGGGACCTCGGGCTCCTCGGGAACCTCCGGCTCCTCCGGCTCGGGGAAGAGCGGGGGGAGATCCAGGTCGAGCTCCACGGCCGGGAGGGACACGGGGTCCTCCTCGACCGGGACCTCCGGAAGGAGGCCTTCCGACTCCTGCTGCTCCTGCTCCTCCTCCGGCGCCACAGGGGCGTCGGGGGCGGCCTCAGGCGCCTCAGGGGCGTTCTCGTCCACCACGTCGGCGAAGGCCGGGCTGACGGAGAAACCCGCCATGAACAGGCCTGCCGCCGTCACGGTCAACACGCGCTTCTTCGGAGACATCCCACTCCTTTCTTTCTCATCGGGGGTGATTCATTGAGGGGGGATGGCATAGAGGTGGTCCTCGTGGACCACGACGGCGTTCTCACCGAGGAGGCCGGACGGTGCTTGGGCGCCCTCCTCCAGGTCGACCGGCTCACCGCCGGCGTCGACCGCGACGGTGGAACCGGTGAGTTCGCCGTAGACCCGGGGGCCGGCCGAGACGGTGGGTTCGAAACCGTCCACGACGGCCGAGTCGCCGCTGCCCGGGTTCACCACGACCGGGCCGTAGGCGAGCAGTTCGGAACCGATGGGTCCGGAGCTGTGCGCGGCGTCCTCGAGGTCGCCCTCGGCGATCTCGGCGCCGCCGACCGACTCGCCGGTCTCGCTGTCGTGGAAGGCCAGGTACTCTCCGTCTCCGCGCAGCGCCTCCCAGCGGATGATGACGTACTCGCGCAGCGCGGTGACGATGCCGAGCATCTCCCCGGCCTCGTCGGGGCGGCGGGGGTCGACCTCCTCGGTCTGCCCCTCGAGGTCGACCCAGCTCCACGGGCCGTTGGCGGTCGCGACCAGGACACGGTCGCCGTCGGCCAGCATGGCGCCGCCGCCGTCGGGCAAATCGACCTCGACGAGCTCGCCGCCGGAGGCCACCAGGCGTTCCTCGTCGGAGCGCACCAGCACCGACCCGCCCACGTACTGGGGCGAGGCCTCGGAGCCGAGGGGGACGGTCTCGTGCGCGCCGCCGCCGGTGGGCCAGAACAGCAGTTCCTCGGAGGTCTCCAGGACCACGGCCGGTTCACCGTCGTAGACGACGAAACGGGGCGCCCCGATGACTTCGGCGCCGCCCACGGGAAGGTCGGCGGCCCATTCCCGGGTCCCGTCGGCCGCCAGGAGGTTGAGCCTCTCGTCGGGGCCCACGAACGCGAGCTGCTCGCCGTCGCGGCTGATGCCGGGCAGCGTGCCGGGGGCCAGCGCGTGGTCGAAGACGACGGAGTCGGTGAAGCCGACCGGGGCCGGGTGTTCCAGGACCGCGTCGTCGCTCTCCTCGGCCTGGGGTGCACCGCCCAGGGGCAACAGCTGCCAGCTGGCGACCCCGACGCCGGCCACGAGGGCGAGGGCGACCGCCGCCGCTCCGGCGATGATCAGGCCGCGTCCGGTCCGCCCGCCGGAGGGGTCGGTGCCCGGCTGCGGGGGCAGGGGTTCCTCGGTCCCGGGGTGGTCGGCGGACTGCACGACGCCGTCGGGGGTGGCGACCAGTCTCCAGTAGCCGTTCGCGTCGCGTGCGTCGATGAGCACCGGCAGGCCGATCCTCGCCGCGTGTTCGGTCGCGGTGTCGAGGGCCGCGCGCCTGGTGTCCTTGGGGACCTGGCCCGTGACGACCTGGCGGTGCCCGTCGATGTGGATCTCGGCGCTGCGTTCGTCGGGTGCGATGACGATGACGGCGGTGGGCCGGGTCTGCCCCGGACGGGACGCCCGGCTCATGGTGCCTCCGAAGGCATGGGGAACGTGGACCTGTTCGTGTACGGCTGACGGGGATCGTCGGTCTGCGCCTCTGCGCGGCCAGGAATCAGGGGGTCACCACACATCGGTGGTGCGAATCGCGGAGTCGACGCACCAGGCGATCATACTGACGTCGGCTCCTGCCTCTCAGGCCCTTCCCGAACCCGGGAATCGGACAGCAATCATGAAATGTCCGCACGGTTTTCGGCTCTCCCTTTTCTGACCAGGTAAGACGTCCGCAGAGCCGGATACGCGGGGCCCGCCCCGACCCTGCCGACGCTGGTGTGGACACGCTCGGACCGCAATTGGTTCACAACCAAAATGGCCGGATCCGGCCACGCGGCGCCCCCTGGGCCCCGCCGGGGACCACCCGTCCCGCCCCGAGGCCCCCTACGGGGCCGTACGTGCTCAAGGTGACCGGTGTTCCCCGAAGACCTCGATGACCGCCTGTTCCCTGCGACGGGCCAGGCGGTCGGCGCGTTCGAAGCCCCGGTTGGCGATTTCGGCCCGGGCCGCGGCGGTGCGCACGGTGGGCCACATCGCGTCGATCTCGGAGTTGAGGCACGAACCGGCCAGCACCGCGAACGCCATGACGAACAGCCACGCCAGGATCGCGATGGGCGCGGCCAGGGATCCGTAGATGTTCACCTGCCCCAGGGAGGCGTCCAGGTAGGCGCGCAGGGCGGCCGACCCCAGCATGAGCACGACCGTGGCCAGCAGGGCCCCCGGCAGGTGACGTCGCAGGGGTGTGCGCACCGGGACGCTGAGCACGTAGAGGAAGGTGACCCCGGCCGTGGCCAGCAGCGCGACCGTCGGCCAGTAGAACAGGCGCAGGCGCCCGGCCATGAACGGCAACAGGTCCTGGATCAGGTTGGGTCCGGCCACCAGGATCGGCAGCACCAGCAGGGCGAAGACGAGCCCGCCCAGATAGGCGACGAACGCGAGCAGGCGCTGGGCCAGCCAGCCGCGGAGTTCGTCGAGGCCGTAGGAGATCGTGATGGAGCGGATGAAGACGTTCATCGCGCGCGAGCCCGACCAGAGCGAGATCAGGAACGTCACCGAGAGCAGCCCGCCCTGGAACCCGCCGAGGAAGTCGTCGACGAGCGGCTCGACGACCTCGGTGACCGTCTCCGGGGTCAGCACCCGGGCCGTGAGGTCCAGGATCCACACCCGGATCTCCTCGACGGTGTCGCGGCCCACGACCGCGGACAGCGAGGCGATCGCGCCCACCAGGCACAGCAGCAGGGCCGGCAGGGAGATGAGCGTGAAGAAGGCCGACTCGGCCGCCAGCCCGATGATGCGGTTGCGGGCCATGGAACGGATCGTGCGCACGGCGAGCAACCCCGCGCCGTCGAGCCGCGGGTGCCGGTGCTGCCATGCGAACCACCAGCGCCACAGGCCTTCCCAGAATCCCTCCACGGGGAAAACGGTAACCCCCAGCCGACGTGCGGGGCGGGGCGGGCGACACAGCGGGGTGATGTGACTCACGCGCGCGGGGAGGCGGCCACATCTGGACAACGGTGCCGACAGCGTGCCATTCTCACAGGCATGATCGCTGCTCTGGATCCCATGCTCTGCGTGCGCCGCCACGTGGACTTTCAGCGGGTCCGCAGCGCCATCTGTCGCAGCGTCGGTTGATTTCGCCGCACTGTGTGACGCACCCACGACACAGGGGTGCGCGCGGCCCCCGGCGCCTGCTCTTCCTCGACTCCCACTCACCGTGGTTCTCTCCCGTACCGATCTCGCACGACGGCGTGCGCTCGCGGATACGGGCCGGTGGTGCGGGCGCACGGGTCGCGAGCTCCCCGCGATTCTTTCGGAGACACCCGCGATGCCTCCCTCTTCCGCGCAGACCGGCAACGCCCCCACCAAGGCCAGGCGACGCCGCGGCGAGGGCCAGTGGGCCCTCGGCTACCGTGAGCCGCTCAACAAGAACGAGGAGAACAAGAAGAACGACGACGGGCTCAACGTCCGCGATCGGATCATCAACGTCTACTCCAAGGCCGGGTTCGACTCGATCGACCCCGCCGACCTGCGGGGCCGGTTCCGCTGGTTCGGCCTCTACACCCAGCGCGCCCCGGGCATCGACGGCGGCAAGACGGCCGTGCTCGAGCCGGAGGAGCTCGACGACCGCTACTTCATGATGCGTGTGCGCATCGACGGCGGGCAGCTCTCCGCCGCCCAGCTGCGCGCCGTCGCCGAGATCTCCCGCGACTACGCGCGCGACACCGCCGACATCACCGACCGGCAGAACGTCCAGTACCACTGGATCCGCGTAGAGGACGTTCCGGCGATCTGGGAGAAACTCGAGGCGGTCGGGCTGTCCACGACCGAGGCCTGCGGTGACACGCCCCGTGTCATCCTCGGCTGCCCCCTGGCCGGTGTGGCCGAGGAGGAAATCCTCGACGCGAGCCCGCAGATCGAGCAGATCTACGAGGACCACATCGGCAGCCCCCTGTACTCGAACCTGCCGCGCAAGTTCAAGTCCTCCATCTCGGGCTGCACAACGCACTGCGTCAATCACGAGATCAACGACGTCGCCTTCGTGGGCGTGCGCAACGAGAACGGCGAGACCGGCTACGACCTGTTCGTGGGCGGCGGGCTCTCCACCAACCCCATGTTCGCCAAGCGTCTGGGCACGTTCGTGCGCCCCGACCAGGTGAGCGAGGTGTGGGCCGGGGTCTGCTCGGTCTTCCGGGACTACGGGTTCCGGCGCCTGCGCACCCGCGCGCGCATCAAGTTCCTCATCAAGGAGTGGGGCGCGGAGAAGTTCCGCGAGGTGCTGGAGAACGAGTACCTGGGCTACAGCCTTCCGGACGGGCCCGGCCCGGAGCTGGACGAGGGCCTGCGGCGCGACCACGTGGGTGTGCGTCCCCAGCGCGACGGCAAGTTCTACGTCGGTTTCGCACCGAAGGTCGGCCGTGTCACCGGCACCTCGCTGCTGCGCGTGGCCGAGATCGCCGAGACCCACGGGTCGGACCGGATCCGCACGACCGCCGACCAGAAGCTCGTGATCCTGGACATCGACGCAGACGACACAGCGGCGATCACGGCCGACCTCGAGACGGAGGGTTACGAGGTCAACCCGAGCACCTTCCGCCGCCAGACGATGGCCTGCACCGGTATCGAGTTCTGCAAGCTCGCCATCGTCGAGACCAAGGACCGGGCCGCCACGCTCATCGACGAGCTGGAGAAGCGCCTCCCCGACTTCGACGAGCCGCTGAGCATCAACGTCAACGGGTGCCCGAACTCCTGCGCCCGGATCCAGGTCGCCGACATCGGCCTCAAGGGCCAGCTCGTGATGGACGAGAACGGCGAGCAGGTGGAGGGGTACCAGATCCACCTGGGCGGGGGCATGGGCCTGACCAACAGCTTCGGCAAGAAGGTCCGCGGGTTGAAGACCACCGCCGAGGACCTTCCCGACTACGTCGAGCGGGTGCTGCGCCGGTTCAAGGACCAGAAGGAGAAGGACGAGACCTTCGCCGCCTGGGCCGCCCGCGCCGAGGACGACGACCTCAAGTAGCCCTGCTGTGCGGGCGGCGCCACCGTGAGGCGCCGCCCGCCACCGACTCTGCGATGGAATGAGGTGCGCCATGTCCGAGAGGGCCGCGCCCCACTACTGCCCCTACTGCGGTGACGAGGACCTGGTCCCCGAGGAGGGCGCCGGCGTCAAGGGCCAGGGTTACCCGTGGTCCTGCCTCGCGTGCGCCCGGGTGTTCCGGGTGACCTACGTGGGCCTGCGTTCGGCCTCGTTCGGCAGTTCCCCCTCCCGACCGACGGAAGGCGAAGCATGAACACGCACACCCCTGTGGGCGGGCCCGAGCACGCCGAGCGGGCCGCCCGTGAGCTGGAGGAGGCCTCCGCCCAGGAGATCATCGTCTGGGCCGCGGAGACCTTCGGCGAGGGCCTGTGCATGACCTCCTCCATGGCCGACGCGCTCATGGTGGACCTGGCCTCCCGGCAGGTGCCCGGGATCGACGTCATCTTCCTCGACACCGGGTACCACTTCGCGGAGACCATCGGGACCCGCGACGCCGTGGACTCCATCTACGACATCAACCTGGTGACCGTGGAGCCGCGGCGCACGGTGCCCGAGCAGGACGCCGCCCTGGGCCCGCGCCTGTTCGGGCGCAACCCGGAGATCTGCTGCCACCTGCGCAAGGTCGAGCCCTTGCAGCGGGCGCTGGAGCCCTACTCGGCGTGGCTGACGGGCCTGCGACGCGAGGACTCGGTGACCCGCCGCGAGACCCCGGTCGTGCAGTGGGACCCGAAGCGGAAGATGACCAAGGTCAACCCGATCGCACGCTGGACGCAGGACGACGTGGACACCTACATGGCCGACCACGGTGTGCTGGTCAACCCGCTGCAGGACGACGGGTTCCCGTCCATCGGCTGCGAGCCCTGCACGCGGCGGGTGGAGCCCGGCGAGGACCCGCGCAGCGGCCGGTGGGCCGGCACGGGCAAGACCGAGTGCGGCATCCACGTGTGAACAGCCGGCCGAACGGGTGGCCGGCGCAGGGGGATGACAGCGGTGACGAGGAAGGAGCAGGGCGCCCCGGCCGCAGGGGCGCCCGACACGACGATGAGCACTCCGACGCTGCTGGCCGTCGCGCACGGCAGCAGGGACCCGCGCTCGGCCCGGGCGGTGGCCGCGCTGTTCGACCGGGTGCGGGCCTTGCGGCCCGGCCTGGACGTGCGCGTCTCCTACCTGGACCATGTCGCCCCCAGCACCGAGGACGCGCTGGCCGCGTTGGACGCCGAGGGTGCCGGGGAGGCCGTGGTGCTGCCGACGCTGTTGACCGCGGCCTTCCACAGCAAGGTGGACCTGCCGGAGGTGCTGGCGGGGGCCCGCGAGCGGGGTCTGGGTGTACGGGTGCACTACGCCGACACCCTGGGCCCGCACCCGCTGCTGCTGGAGGCGGTGGAACGGCGCCTGTCCGAGGCGGGGGCGTCGCCGTCGCCCGACACGGCGCTGGTGCTGGCCTCGGCCGGGTCCAGCGACCCGGAGGCCAACGCGACCATCGCCGCCATGGCCCGGGAGCTGGCCGGGCGGGGCCCCTGGCGCGAGGTGGTCCCGGCCTTCGCCTCCGCCGCCTCCCCCACGCCCGGGGAGGCCGTGGCCGAGCTGCGCGCACGCGGCGCGGAGCGGGTCGCGGTGTCGGGCTACCTGCTCGCGCCCGGCTTCTTCTCCGACCGGGTGCGCAAGCAGGCGACCGAGGCCGGGGCATCGGTCGTGGCCGACGCCCTGGGGGACGTGCCCGAGCTCGCCCGGGTGGTGCTGGACCGCTACGACGCGGCCGTGGCGGCCCGTCACGCGACGGTGTGATCGGGCGGGCCCCGGCGTTCTCCAGCACGTGCGAGGACACTCCTCAGTACACGTGGCGCGACGGCACGAGAGGCGGGACCCCTCATGGACGTGACAGGGGTGGAAGCCGAGAACGGCCCGGCGTCCGGACGCAAGCTCTCCGGATCCGTATCGGCTTCCTCGGGACGGTTCGCGCGCGACAGGCGCCTCACAGAGGCAGGCCTCCTCGAGGAACGAGACGACGCCGAGGCCGCGCATGTCTGGGACGAGGCCGGGGCAGGGCAGGAGCCGATCCACACGCGTGAAGAGATGTGGGCGGGCGACCGATGAACGGGAACGGTCTCCCCATGCCGTCGATGGTGGCGGTTCCCGCGGGTGAGGTCGCCCTGCAGGACCGCAGGGCCGGGACCGCGTGGGAGGTGGAGGTCCGACCGTTCGCTCTGGCGGCGGTGCCGGTGACACGCGGCCTGTACCGGGAAGTGATGGAGCGGGCGGTGTCGGGACGGGTGTCCCAGGCGCACGGTGACGAGCCCGTTCAGCAGGTGCCGGACCGTCGGGGCTCCGGCCACCCGTTCTCGGGCGATCGGGACGAGGAGACGGGGCCCGGAGACGGGGTTCCGATCACGGAGGTGTCGTGGTTCGATTCCCTGCGCTTCTGCGACCTGCTGTCGCACGCACACGGACTGGAGCCCTGTTACGGGACCTCCGGCCGGGGCCGGGGCCCCGATGGTGAGGACGTGCGGTCCGACCCCGACGCCGGCGGCTACCGTCTTCCCACCGAGGCCGAGTGGGAGCACGCATGCCGGGCCGGGGACTCGGCTGTCAGGTACGGCGACCTCGACACGATCGCCTGGCACCGGAAGAACTCCGGCGGGCGGCCTCAAGGGGTCGGCGGACGCGAGCCGAACGCGTGGGGCCTGCACGACATGATCGGGAACGTGTGGGAATGGTGCTGGGACTTCTACGACCCGCGCGTGTACGGCCCCTACCGGGTCTTCCGTGGCGGCGGGTGGAACGACCGCCACTGGGGGTGCCAGGCATCTGCCCGGCGCAAGAGCCATCCGACACTGCGCATCGACGACCTCGGTTTCCGGGTCGCGCGTTCCCTCTGATCCGGGACGGTGCTGGGCCCCTCCCGGGAGCTGAGCCACGGCGGCCTCATTGCACATCCCGGGCCTCTTGCACCACCGGGTTGCCGCAAGTGGCCGGAAACGGCCCCCACACGGGGGTTCCGGTCCCACATCGCACCCCGTGTTGCTACCGTGGCGCAGAGCGGCGGCGCCCCCACGATCGCCCCGCATCCCCTTGCACACACCGCTTGTGCGTTCCTGACGCGTTCCCGAGGAGGACGAGTGCCCGAACGGCGGAGCTCAGCCCCCACCGCCGCGCCCCGCTCCTCCCAGCGACCCCTCTTACCCCCGGCGCAGCCCGTGCACCCGGCGTCGGCTGCGCCCACGGGGCTCCCTGCGCCTTCCCCCTGACCCCCGGTCCGCCCCAGGCCCGGTGCGGCGACCGGACCCCACGGGGTTCCCCGGATTCATCGGATCCTCCTGTGTCCGAGAGACATCTGTGGTCCCCCGCGCCCCGTTCCACCCCAGGACGTGTCCCGCCCCACGCCCGACGTCCAGCGGCCTCCCCCGGCCGCCCGGGCGTGGGCGGGATGCGGTCCCCGCCCCACGAGCTTCGCCCCCACGAGACGGACGTGCATGAGCCGAAATGATCTGATCCTGCTCGCCTTCGGCGGTATCCAGCGGTACATCGTCGAGTCCCACTCGACCGCGGACCTCGGCAACGCCAGCAGGATCGTCGCAGAGCTGGCCAAACAGGCGGCCGAGAAACTGAACGCCGAGGACGACTGCACGCTCGTCATACCGTCGCCCAGCGCGCTGAAGGAAGCCGTCGGCCCGGACGCCTCCCCCGCTGATCCACCCAACACCCCGAGCCGGATCGTCGCGCTGGCACCCGAGGGCCGGGGCGCCGAGTACGCGCACGAGGCCGCCGAGCACGTGCGCGCGGTGTGGAGAGGGTGGATCAGCGACCTGTTCGAGGGCACCGGCGCGATACCCGAGACCCCGGGGTTCCCGGACATCATGTGGTCCGTGGCCGCGGCCTCCGCGGGCGACTACCGCGCCCAGTGGAACCTCGCGCAGACCACGCTCGCCGCGCGCAAACGTGTGCGCACGTTCGACTTCCCCGAGCGCACACCCCCGGACCCGAACAACTCCGGGGATCCACGCGGCCGTCGGGGTCCGCCACCGTGTGCGGTCTCCCCTCGGTGGCACTCCGAACTGCGCCGCCCCTCGGAGGCCCGCGATCACGAGCAGCACGAGGAGCTCTCGGCCGCGGTGTGGCTGAAGCGGCTCTGGCACTCGGACAGCAAGCTGCCCCCGAAGCTGCAGCAGGGCAAAAAAGGTCAACGCGGCCTGCTCGGGTTCCCGTCCACCGCCGCCGTCGCCACCGCGCCCTACCGCGCGAAGGTCCTCGAGCGGTGGGACGAAGAGCGCATCAGGAACTTGGTCAAAGAGCTCTACGACGCCGCCCACGGGGTGATGCCCCACGATGAACACGACGTCGTCGAAGCCCCGGTCCCCGCGCTGAAGGGCCTCGAGGGCCACCAGAACGGCGACGACAAGAGCGCCGAGCGCAAGCGCTGGTTCGTGCACAACGGCGGCTGGTGGGTCGTACCCGAGACCTGGAACGCCGAGACCCTCGTCCAGAAGCACCGGATGCGCGGTTCGGGCGCGGACCGGTCCGCTGTCGATCCCGTCGACGAGGACAAGAAGGTCGATCCCGTTGACGCGGCCAGGAAACTCGAGTCCACGGTCGCAAAGGGGCACAAGGCCGCCGAGGCTCTGGCCGACGCGGTGGGCTCCTACCCCAACCCGTACTTCGCCATTCTGGTGGCCGACCTCGACAGCCTCGGCGAGCACCTCGGGGCCAACGCCTACCAGCAGAAGCACGGTGAGATCTCCGAACGTCTCTCGACCCTCTCCAAGTGGCACCGGAAGAACATCTGCGAGCGTCTGGGCGCCGCGGTCTACTCGGGCGGCGACGACCTCATGGCGTTCCTGCCGGCTACTGAAGCGCTCAAAGCGGCCGACAACTGCCGCCGCGCGGTCCTGCGGGATGAGGACGGGAAGGACCTTTCCAGCGACCCCAACCCGACCTCCATCAGCGCCGCGGTGGTCTTCGTGCACCAGGGAACGCCACTGCACCTGTCGGTGGAGCGCGCGCGGGAGCTGTTGGAGCAGGCCAAGAGCGTGAACGGCAAGAGCGCCGTCGCGGTCGGTTACGACACCGGATCGGGGGCGCGGGCTCAGACGGTGCGGCCGTGGACGACCTCGCACGTCGACGACGCGTTGGCGGCGTTGAACACGTTCATGCCCCAAGGCCAGAGCGAGGGCGAAGGGCAGAAACGGCAGTTGCTGTCTCAGCGGTTGATCGGCGATCTCAAGGCAGGACGTGCCGAGCTGAGCGACCTCGGAGGCAAAGAAGGGGCTGGGGCTTTCTACAGGGGTGAAGTGACCCGGCTGGTGCTACGGCACAACGGCAACGAGTCCCAGGCCCGGGCGTTGCTCGATCTGGGCCGGTCCGAGAAGGCCCAGGAAGAGGGCTTCGAAGGGCCTGTGCCGATCGCAGCATCCCGGGTCGCGGTCTTTCTCAGGAGGCATGTGCGATGACCTTTCCCGCCGACCACGACCCGATCACCGCTCTGGTTCCGGAGGAGCAGCGGACCGTGGAGCGCTGGATGGCCCTCATCCCCCATGACGCAGTACATGTTCGCGACGGTCGAACCTTCGCCGCCGGTGCCGGCGGTGCGGCCAGGACCCGTCAACCGTGGCCGAGCACCGTCGCGGGTGCCGTCGGGGCCGCGGTGCGCGACGCCGGGGGCTCGGAGGAACCGAGAACGCTCCGGGGACCCCTGCTCGCGCTCAAGGTGGGCACACGCCCGTGGGCACTGCATTTCCCTGTGCCCGCCGACCTGGTCCCCGACAAGAAGGACAGCAGGAGGTGGCACCGCCTACGACCAGAGGAGCCCTCAGCTGCCCGGACCGACCTCGACAGTTCCGAACTGAAGTTGCAATGGATGCTCAGCACACACGCCGGTGAGCCCTCGGCGGACCGCTGGTGGGGACAGGCTGCGCTCAAGAAGTACCTCCACGGCGAAGCACACGAGGACCGTGACCTCACGGGGGCACCCCAGCCCCTGGTCACGGAACTCCGCACAGGCATCGCGATCCAAGAGCGCCGGGTCCTGCACTCGCACATGTATGCGACAGAGTTTCTTCGGTTGGGCGAAACCGACCCATCGAGGAACGCCCAAAGGCAGTGGGCATTCGTCACTCTGGGTGAGTTTCGTCCGGGTTCGACCCCACCGACTTCCTCCTCTGTCCGGTTCGGTGGCGCAGGAAGAATCGCTGACCTGCAAACGTGCGATGTCGACCCCGCCCGGTCCATACCCGAGCGCCCCGAGAGATTCCCTGACGGAAGAATCCTGGTCTATTTGGCAACCCCCGGCATCTGGCGCAGTCAGGACGAGACCGGCGCGTGGCGCAATACGTGGCGCCCACAGCTCCCCGACGGTGCGGAACTGGTCTCGGCCGCCGTGAACGGCCCGCAGCACGTGGCTCGCTCGGGCGTGGACCGCCGGGGCGAGCTCGAATACTCGTGGCTGCAGTGGGCGGTACCGGCCGGATCGGTCTACCTGCTGCAGTTCTCCGGAGCGACCCCCGAAGCCAGGGAGCACGCGGCCAAGACGTGGGCTGCCCGCGCGCACGGCCGTGCGTGGGGCGAAGACACGAGCAACGACGACGCGGATGGACGGCGGCTGGCCACCGCCGGGTTCGGACTGATCCTGACAGGGACGTGGACGTGAGAGAACTACTGATCTACTTCTATGCCGAATCCCCCGTGCACGCGGGGGCGTCCAACGCCGAGGCAGACATTGACCTCCCGATCCAGCGGGAGAAACACTCGCGATACCCGGTGATCTACGGGCAGAGCCTGAAAGGGGCGTTGCGCAACGCGGCGGAGGCGCGGTTCACCGACGATGAACTCACACGGTGCTTCGGGTCTGCTCCCAATCCCGGTGGATCAACGACGCCCGGACTCGTGTCTGTCGGGGATGCCCAGCTCGTGGCGATGCCGGTGCCGACTCTCCGCCGTACCTTCGCGTGGGTGACGTCGACGGTCGCTCTGGGGCGTCTGGCCCGCAAGTACCGCGCCCTCGGCCTCCGCTTCGACCTCCCGGTCCCCAAGGATCCGGACAAGGCCCACGCCCCTGCCGAGCATTGGATGGGGGAGCAGGTCCTCGGCCCCATCAGCATGCAGGTCAAGGAGAGCGGGAGCACGTCGGTGTCCGAATGGGCCGACCGGATCGGTATGGACGCCCTTCCCAATGAAGAGCCCTTCGCCCATATCGGGAAGAAGTTGAACGAAGACCTGATCCTGGTCCCCAGTGACGCGATGTCGGTGCTCGTCGAGGAGAGCACCGAGGTGAGCGTGCGGGTCCAGCTCGACAAATACAAGACCGTTGCTGCGGGCCCGTTCCATAGCGAGTACCTACCCACAGAGAGCTTGCTCGCCGCGACCGTGACCCTCCATGAGGACCTCGGGCTGCGAGACGCGGCAAACGTGAAGGAGCTCCTCGGGGGGTCCAGCACCGAGCTGCACCAGATCGGAGGGGACGAGAGTATCGGCAAGGGTCTGATGTGGACCCACGTGGTGGATGGAGGAGATGAATGAGCTCCTTCACCCGCATCGATCAGTCCATGGCGACCAAGGCGGTCGACCTGATCCCTTCGGGGAGTGAAGAGTACGCGCAAGAACTGCGTTCGCGATTCAGCCATCTCCCCGGGCAACTGCGCAGTAGCGGGCTCGCGGCCACATACGCCTTCCTCGCAGCACGAGCGAACACGGCAAGCAGCGAGAAGTTGCGGAATGCCTACACGGACGTCACGCGGACCATCGTCCGCCGACTGTGCGAGCGGCGCTTCGTCAAGCTCCAGAGCGAGCCGCTCGAGGACAACAGTCCGGTGCCGCACCAGGCCGTGCTTGAGCAACTCGGCAAGATGAGCACGCTGTACTACGCACTGGCCACGCGCGAGGCCGCAATGCTCTTCATGTGGATGCGGCGGTTGTCCGACTCCGTGACGCCGGGCGAAGAAGCACAGGGGGGCACCGCACGTGGATGAAGCACGCGGCCACCCGCGCAGATCGGCGAACAACGGCGAGCGCAGCGGGGGATCCCAAACATCTCAGGATCACCTCTCTGCCGCAGGCCCTCTCGGGAAGCACCTCTGGGTCCAATTCGCGGAGCTCCCGGACCGGTACGCCTCGACCAAGGGACAGCAGAAGGAGAAGAGGGGCCGAGGCCCTCGGCTTCAAGCCAAGCACGGGAACAAGGATCTCACCGGGCTGGAGCAGGCGAACTCTCTCGTGGTGTTGCGTCAGGCAGCCTTCGCGCAGGCCCATGGTTCTTCTGTGCAGCTTCCGCCAGAGGCAGAACAGGCCTTGCTCCGGTGGGCGCAGAGCCCCAACGGCACCGGTACGGACGCCAAAGATTTCTCGCACGGGCTCGGCCAGGAGACCCACCTCCTCAAGCACGCAGCCGACCGGCGGAGCCACGCCATGCGCCGCCTAAAGAAACAGGGCAAGTCAGTCATCCGAATCCGCCTCAGCCCCGAATGGCGGATGATCGTCGGCCACGGTGAACGTGGGAACGCCTACGAGATCGGCATGGCCCTGCACGGCACCTATGGCTGGCCTGTCATACCGGGATCCGGGCTCAAAGGGCTCGCTTCGGCGTTCGCCCGAGTGTGTGGAGACGAGCTGCGCGTCGCTGACACCGACGGCAGCGGTGCGGGTTCCGAGGAACTCGCGAAGCTCACCAAGAACTACCCGGAGGTCTTCGGCACGGACCTGCTGTTCGCGGAAGGAGAGAAGCGGTCGGCGCAAGAGATGCACAACCTCGGCAAGGTGCGCTTTCTTGATGCGTTGCCCGACGGCAAGCCCGCCACGGTGGCGGTCGACGTGCTCACCCCGCACGAGAAGCCGTATTACGACGACACCATCTCGGAGAACCGCAGCGGCGAGTACGTGTTTCCGGGAGAACACCACCAACCGGTGCCCGTTCAGTTCCTGACCATCACCGAGGTGATCTCAGTGACTGGGAATCAGTAGAAAACCGGC
>NZ_JADBGI010000021.1 GCF_014892575.1 Nocardiopsis coralli
CCCACCATGATCCCCAGTAGATCTTGCTACCAGAGCCGACTTCAGCGCCGATACTGGCTCCAGTAGCAAGATCCTCCTACCGCGAGACCTGGAAGAACCCTTCCGAGATGAGGGTCCGCAGCGCGTCGGGCGTACGCTCGCGGATCGTCGCGGAGTCCTCACCCATGAGTTCGGCGATCGCGTCCAGCAGCGGTCCCACGGGCATCGTCCCGTCGCACACGCTCGCCAGCGCGGCCTCGACGGTGCCCACCCGTGCGACGCGGTGCAGACCGTCGCGCTGGCGCAGCACGATCTTCTCGGGGTCGGGGGCTCCCGGACGGCTCACCCGTTCCTCGACCACACCCGGCGCCAGTGACACGTGCGCCGACAACAGCGCGGCGTCGGTGAGCCGGTGCGCGGTCATCGCACCGTTGACGACCTCGGGCAGGTAGGGGCCGACCGGCTGCTCGATCTCGTGCCGCAGTTCCTCCACGCGCACGGTCGCGTCCTGGGCGGCGTCGTTGCGCAGGCTGATCCAGCCGAAACCGATGCCCTTGATGCCCTCGCGCTCGAAGTAGTCCAGCCAGGCGTCGTAGCGGCGGGTGTACTCGGCGGTGCCGTGCTCGCAGGAGTCGCGCAACCACAGTTCCACGTACTCGGCGGGGTCCTGCACGTCGCGCTGGACCACCCAGCCCGAGCAGCCCGTCCCGGCGACCCAGCCGCCGACGCGGTCCTCCCAGTCGTCGCCGTCGGCGTGCACCCAGTTCGCGAGGATCTGGCACCAGCCGCCGTCGGTGAGGTGGGCCGGGGCGCCGCGCACCAGCTCCGCGCAGACCGCGTCACCCGGGAGATCGGACTCGCGGTAGGTGTACCGGGAGGCCTCCGGGGTGATCACGAACGGCGGGTTGGACACGATGAGGTCGAAGCGCTCGTCGGTCACCGGTTCGTAGAGGGAACCCTCCAGCAGGCGCGCGTCGGACATCCCCGACAGCGCCAGGCTGATCCCGGCCAGGCGCACGGCCCGCGGGTTGAGGTCGGTCGCGGTCACCTCGCGGGCGCGTGATCCCAGGTGCAGGGCCTGCACGCCGCAGCCTGTGCCCAGGTCGAGGGCGCGGTCGAAAGGGCCGTCGACGATGAGCCGGGACAGCGTCGCCGAGGCGTTCCCGGCACCGACGACATGGTCGGGCCGGGGCACGGCGCCGCTGCCGGGGCGCACCTTGGGGTCGGAGACCACAAAACCGGGGCGGCCCTCCTCGAGCTCCCACGGGCCCAGGTGCACGAGCGCGCGCACGACACGTCCGCGCTCGCCCTCCTCGACGGTGACCAGGCCTGCCTCGGCCAGCTCCTCCACGGGCAGGATCGTGCGGGCGGCGCGCTCGGGGATGGGCGACTGCAGCCACCACAGACGCAGCAGCAGTCCGAGCCGTTCGTCCCCGCCGGTGGCGCGCATGGCAGGCACCAGTTCTTCACGGGCCAGGGCGCGGGCGGCGGCGTCGCCGAGCCGGTCGCGGACCCCGGACACCGTGTAGTCGGCGTCGATCAGGATGCCACGCAGGCGGTCGGCGAGGCCGCGCGGGAATTCTGTCTCAGACACGTGCCCCATTATCGGCCAGGTGAGGGACCGGAACCGACTGCCGGACGGGCTCAGGGCCTCTCGGGGGCGGTGTCCGTACTGGTCGCGGCGGTGTCGGTGGTCTCCTCGCCGGTCTCGTCCCCGGCGTCGGAGCGTTTGCGGAGCAGGCGGGGGATGTACAGGAACCCGAAGACCCCCAGGGCGATCCCGGTCAGGCACACGCCGATCCACCACCGCTCGGACTCGGGGATGCCGTCGCCCATGGCGATCAGAACGACCAGCGCCACGGTCCAGGCGAGCGTGCCCATGGCGGCGGGCACGCGGTAGTCGCTCTCGTGGACTTCCGGGTCTGGTTGGCGAGGTTTGCGCACGGATCCAGGTTATCGCCCGGGTGCGAAGGCAGGGAGTGGGGCGGAGGACCCCGGGCACCCGCAAGCGGTCTGTCCGGTTGATGCCTTGGTCACACCGTTCGTAGCGTTGAGCCGACCATTCGGTGATTTCTATGAAACCTCTGTGCAACCTGTGCCTGTTGTTGTGCGAAGGTGCAACTAATCTTGCGCAGAGTCCGTGATGTCCTCTAACACGACCAGGTCAGAGTGAAGACGTGAACGCACCCACACCACCCCCGAGCGATACCTCCGCCGCACCCCGCGGAGCCATCGACCGCTACTTCCGCATCACCGAGCGCGGGTCCACCCTCGGAACGGAGATCCGCGGCGGCCTGGCGACCTTCTTCGCCATGGCCTACATCGTGGTCCTCAACCCCCTCATCATCGGGACGGCGGAGGACGTCAACGGCGAGACCCTGGGCATCCCCGGCGTCGCCGCCATGACCGCCCTGGTCGGCGCGATCTCCTGTGTGCTCATGGGTGTGGTCAGCCGCTACCCCTTCGCGATCGCCGCCGGCATGGGGCTCAACGCGATCGTCGCCTACGGGGTCGCCCCGCTCATGCCGTGGGCGGACGTGTTCCTGCTGGTGATCATCGAAGGCGTCCTGCTGCTGATCCTGGTGCTCACCGGGTTCCGCACCGCCGTGTTCGCCGCCGTGCCCCCCGGGCTCAAGATCGGCATCGCCGTCGGCGTGGGTCTGTTCCTGACCTTTGTCGGCCTCGTCAACGCCGGCTTCATCCAGTCGCCCCCGCCCGACGAGGGTGTCCCCCTCCAGCTGGGCGCTGACGGCAGCCTCAACGGGTGGCCGATCGTCGTCTTCGTGCTGGGCCTGCTCGTCGCCGTCGCCCTCTACGCCCGCCAGGTCAAGGGCGCCCTGCTCATCAGTATCGCGGTGGCGACCATGGCCGCCATCGCCATCGAGACCGTGATCGGCGACGGTGCCAACGGTCTCGGCTGGAGCCTGGGCGAGTCGCCCAGCCTGCCGACGAGCATCGGCGAGTTCGTCGCGCTGCCCGACTTCAGCCTGATCGGCCTGTTCGCCGACGGCGGCTTCAACATCGTCGAGCGCTGGTCCGACGTCGGCCTGGCCACCGTCGTCATGCTGATCTTCACCCTGCTGCTCGCCGACTTCTTCGACACCATGGGCACCATGGTCGGCGTCGCACACCAGGGCGACCTCGCCGACGAGGACGGCAACATCGAGGGCACCCGCGAGGTGCTGGTCGCCGACTCCGCCGGCACGATCCTCGGCGGTCTGGGTTCGGCCTCGGTCGCCACGCTCTACGCCGAGTCCGCAGCGGGTGTCGGTGAGGGGGCCCGGACCGGTATCGCCCCGATCGTCACCGGCGCCATGTTCATGTTCGCCACGCTGTTCACGCCGCTGGTCGAGCTGATCCCCTTCGAGGCCGCCACCCCGGTGCTGGTCATCGTCGGGTTCATGATGATGAGTCAGGTGACCAACGTCGACTTCAGCGACCCGGCCATCGGCATGGGCTCGTTCATGGCGATCATCATGATGCCGTTCACGTACTCGATCGCGAACGGCATCGGTTTCGGCCTGCTGGCCTACACCTTCGTGAGCCTGGTGATGGGCCGCGGGCGCCAGGTGCACCCGCTCATGTGGCTCATCGCGTTGGTCTTCCTCATCCACTTCGCCGAGGCGCCCATCTACGCCCTCATCGGCTGATCCGGACGAACCACCCGATCTCCCCCGGATTGCCCGTGGCGACCCGCTGCGGGAATGCCGGGGCGGGTGGACGGCGTTGTTCCGGAAGATGAGTCAACGCCGTTTACTTGATGCGGGACCGCGACCCGGGACCGCCGCACGCACGACAGTCCCTCCCCACCAGACCCGAGAGGTGGGGAGGGACTGTTGAAGCGTGTCACCATGTTCCGCTCCCTGGCCGTACGCAACTACCGCCTGTACGCCGCGGGCCAGCTGCTCTCCAACCCGGGCACCTGGATGCAGCGCATCGCCCAGGACTGGCTCGTGCTCCAGCTCAGCGGCGGCAGCGGCATCGCACTCGGTCTCACCACCGCCCTGCAGTTCCTGCCGATGCTCCTGTTCGGCCTCGTGGGCGGCGCGCTCGTGGACCGCCTCGACAAACGCCGCCTGCTCATCGCCACTCAGAGCGCCATGGCCGTGCTCGCCGTCGGCCTGGGCGTCCTCGCCACCGCCGGCGCCGCCGAGGTCTGGCACGTGTACCTGTTCGCGTTCGGGCTCGGCATGGTCACCGTCGTCGACAACCCCGGACGGCAGTCGTT
Organism: Nocardiopsis coralli; assembly: GCF_014892575.1. GTDB lineage: Bacteria > Actinomycetota > Actinomycetes > Streptosporangiales > Streptosporangiaceae > Nocardiopsis > Nocardiopsis coralli. The sequence continues at coordinate 4,208 of NZ_JADBGI010000021.1, forward strand.
CGTGCCGGAGATGGTCGGCCGCGACCACCTGACCAACGCGATCGCGCTCAACAGCGCCAGCTTCCAGCTCGGCCGCGTCACCGGCCCCGCCATCGCCGGGCTCCTCATCGCCTGGGTCGGCAGCGGGCCCGTGTTCCTCATCAACGGCGCCTCGTTCGGGTTCACGATCCTCGCGCTGGCGCTGATCCGTACCTCCGAGCTCAACCGTACCGAGCGCGCCTCCGGCGGCAAGGGCCGGATCCGCGAGGGCCTCGCCTACATCGCGTCCCGTCGCGACCTTGTCGTTCTGCTCGTGCTGGCCGCGTGTACGCAGTTCTTCGGCGCCAACGTGCAGAACCAGCTCGCGCTCATGGTCAACAACGTCTTCGAGACCGGCGCCGACGCCTTCGGGTGGGCCGCCGCGTGCCTGGCCGTCGGTTCGCTCGCCGGCGCCCTGCTCGCCGCACGCCGCGAACGCCCCCACCTGCGGCTGGTCCTCGTGGGCGCGATGGTCTTCGGGATGCTGCAGGCCCTGGCCGGTTTCATGCCGTCCTACCTGGCCTTCGTCGTGGTGCTGGTGCCCATGGGCGTGGCCTTCATGACGTTCGTGACCACGCTCAACGCCACGTTCCAGCTCAGCGTCGATCCGCAGATGCGCGGTCGTGTGATGAGCATGTTCCTGCTGGTGTTCATGGGTGTGGCCCCGCTCGGCGCCCCGGTCGTGGGGTTCCTGGCCGACGCGTTCGGTCCCGGAACGAGCATGGTCATCGGCGGGTCGGTCACCGTCGTCGTGGTCGCGGTGCTCACGCTGGCGCTGCGCTGGGCCAAGGGGATCACCCTGCGGGACCTGTTCGTGCACGCGCGCATCGACGAGGGGCGTCCGCCGGAGCGGTCCGAAGCCGTCGAGGAGGCCGAGGAGCCCTCGGGCGCGGAGGAGAAGTCCGACGGCGCGTCCGCGGAAGCGGGCCGGTCCGAACGCACCGAACCGGAGGCCCCGGTCGCGGAGGACACCGACGGAACACCCGTCCCGCGTGCGGAACCCGTGCGTGCCCCGCACGCCACGGAGCCCGCCACGGACGGCACACGCACCTCGGAGGACGCACGCCGGGGATGACGGGACGCCCGCGCCGTGCCGCACGTGTCGGCCCTGGGCGCGGGCCCGCCCCGAGGGCCCTCGGCGGCGTGTGGACGACCGTACGGGTCAGGCCGTGACCACCCGCGTCATGATCGACACCGAGCTGACCACCATCAACGCGAGCACCGCGCGGCGGAACCACTCGGCGTCCATCCGGCGGAAGACACGTTCGCCCGCGACGGTGCCCAGCACCATCGCGGGCACCCCGACCAGCACCGCCATCCCGACCTGGGCGGTGAGCTGGCCGGTCAGCCCGAAGCCGATCATCGTCGCCACGCTCGTCGCCGAGAAGGTCACGCTCAGGGTCGCGCGCTGGGTCCGGGGCGACAGGTCCCCGTACTTGGAGCCCTGGAGCCCCGCGACCAGCAGCGGCCCGTCGATCGCGGTCGCCGAGAACGAGGCGCCCGAGAGCACGCTCATCCCCGCGACCGCCGGTGTCCCGCCCGGGATCCGGGCACGGAACCAGATCAGCACCGTGCTCACCACGATCACCGCGGCGATCACGATCAACAGGGTCCGCTCGTCGACCACGTTGATCACCCACAGCCCGAACGGGACCCCGGCCACCGCCGACACCAGCAGCAGCGGGGAGAGCTTGCGGTGGGCGTGGGCCCGGTCGCGCACCGCCACCCACAGGTTGAGCGGCACCGCCGTGACCGCCGCGATCACCACGGCCGTCACCGGGTCGATCAGCAGCGCCATCAGCGGCACCGAGACCAACGAGTAGCCGAAACCGGCCGTGATCCGCACCAGGGAGGCGGCGGTCAGGGCGGCGAAGACGGCGGCGAGCTCGAGCACAGGAGGACTCCGGGTCGGGAACGGGGGAAAGAAAGTCCAGCTCAGGGCAGGTTCCACGGCCGGACCCAGGGACCTTACCGCCCGGTCGGTACTCCGACAACCCGAGGGGGAAGACCGGACCCATGCGCCTGTTCACCGCACTCGCCCTGCCGACGCACGCCGTCGACGCCCTGCGGGATGCCGTCCGACGCGGCCGCCGCCACGAACCCCGGCTCCGGTGGGTCGCCCCCGAGCACTGGCACCTGACCCTGGTCTACCTCGGCGACGTCGGCCCCGATCACCTGGCGGTGCTGGGCCCCGCGCTGCAACGGGCGGCGGCCGCGCACCCGCCGCTGGACCTCGAACTCGACGGCTGGGGCACCTTCCCGCAGCAGGGGGCGGGCGCCTCGGTGCTGTGGGCGGGGGTCGGGGGAGACACACAAGGCCTCGCCGACCTGGTCGGGGACCTGCGCCGGGCCGCCAGGGAAGCCGGGGTGGAGACGGACGCCCGCCCGTACGTGCCGCACATCACGGTCGCCCGCAGCCGTCCCCCGCGCGATCTCGGCGCCACCGTGGAGGAGCTCGGAAACCTGCCCCACCTGGGATGGAGCGCCTCCCGGGCCGACCTGGTGGAGAGCGTTCCGGGTTCGGGTACCCGTTATCGGACCGCCCTCACCTGCCCCTTACTCTGGGGTACGGACAATGGCCGGTCACCGGAGCGGGGCACGTCATGAGCATGCTGACCAACAACCGCAAGCAGCGTTGGCTGCTGCCAGTGGTGCTGGGCTCCATCATGCTGCTCGTGGTGCTCGGCGCCCTGCTCGACTGAGGCCGCCGCCTGCGGGGGACCCGCTGAGCCCGCGCCGATCCTGTTCAGGCCGCGTTCGCCGAGGCCATCTCCGCGGCACGGGCCACCAGGTCGGCGTTGTCCTGTGCCTCCTCGCCGTCGGGCAGGCGCAGGGTGTCCTCCAACCCGATGCGCACGTCCATCCCCGCCGCCAGCGCCGCCTCCAACAGCGGCCACGCCGTCGCGTCGGCGCCGTGCAGCATGCGCGGGCGCCGGTCCTCCGCCCGGTCCAGGAGCGCCACGATCGTGTCGGCGTTGCGGCGCGCGTCCCCGACCTGCACCTGCGTGGGCTCGATCAACACCGCCGACACCGGGATCCCCGTCGCCACCAGGATGCGTGCGGCGTCGACCGTCCACAGGCCCGCCTCCACGTCCACCCGGCGGTCGTGCAGCAGGTGCACCAGGTCCACCGACCCCGCCTCGTGCAGGTTCACCGTCACCGAGTCCGGCAGGACCGGCGACGCCCACCGCTGCACCAGGTCGTAGCGGCGCACCGGGTCGGACTCGGCCGAGAGCGCCGTGGTCAGCGACACCGGGACCTGTGGGCCGTCGTCGCGCAGGCGCTCCATGAGCGAACCCACCACCTGCGGGTCCAAGGACTCCGCCCCGCCCGGGCCGCGCGGGTGTACGTGCAGGTCGGTCGCGCCCGCTTCCACCGCGGAGTGGGCGTCCTGCACCATCTGGTCGAGCGAGACCGGAAGGGCGGGGTGGGAGCCGGGACGGCGGTCCCCGTTGAGACAGGCGACGATCCTCATGGGACTCTCCTCAGCGTGTCCGTAATGCCGAATGTGCCCGCTCGCACCCGCACGCAAGCCACCCCCGCCCGCACCGTCCTGGCAGGATGGCGTCCATGAGAACCACCCTCGCGCTCGCCGCAGCCGTCGCCCTCGCGCTCGGTCCCGCCCTCCCGGTGTGGGCCGACGCCGACGTGCCCGACGAGCCGGGGGAGGAAGGGCCCGATTACCCCCGCGGGGGTGAACCGCCCGAGGGTTCCGAGGTCGCGTTCGAGTTCCAGGACTCGCGGATCTCCGAGTCCAGCGGGATCGCCCCGTCCCTTCTGCACGAGGGCGTGTGGTGGACCCACAACGACAGCGGGCTGCACGAACCCCACGTGTACGCCGTCGACGAGGACGGCGAAACGCTCGCGACCCTCACCCTGAACACGGAACTGCGCGACTGGGAGGCCGTCACCGTCGCGGAGGGCCCCGACGGGCAGCCGCAGATCCACATCGGCGACATCGGCGACAACTTCGACGGCGGGTGGCCCGACATCCGCGTGTACCGGTTCCCCGAACCGGAGACCCTCGCCGACGCGACCGTCGACCCCACGACCCTCACGCTCGCCTACGAGGACGGCGGGCGCGACGCGGAGTCGATGATGATCGACCCGCGCGACGGGCGCCTCTACATCGCCTCGAAGGAGTTCTCCGGCGGGTTGTACGCAGCACCCGAGGAGCTCGAGCCCGAGGGCGAGAACACGCTGGAGCGGATCGACTCGGCGCCCCTGTTCGCGACCGACGCCGCGTTCCACCCCGACGGGACCCGGTACGTGATCCGGACCTACTGGGGCGCCACGGTCTACGACTCCACCGACGGCGTGCCCGGCGACGCGCTGGGCTCCTTCGACCTGCCGGAGATGGAGCAGGGCGAGTCGATCGCCTTCACCCCCGACGGCACCGCGCTCATGGCCGGCACCGAGGGAGAGCACTCGCCCGTGTGGCGGGTCCCGCTGGCCGAGGAGTTCCTGAGCGAGGAGGACGCCGAGCTCGCCGACGGCGACGACGACGCCTCCCCGGAGGAGGCCGAGTCCGAGCCCGAGGACGACGAGGGTTCACCCCTGCTGCCCATCGCCGGCGGCGCCGTCGTCGCCGGGGCCCTCATCGCCGCCGTGGTGTGGCTCGCCCGCCGGTCCTGACATGCCCGACGGGCGGACGGTTCGCAGAGCCGTGGGTTGGATTGCTCTTCGTCCCGAACAAATCGGCCACACACGTAGTCACAGTTCTGTGAGACGGGATCGAGGAGAGCGTGTCCGTTCTCCATATCCCGAATCCCTGCTCCACGTGGCGGGACCGGGTCGAGTACCCGGAATCGCATTTCGCTACCTCATCAGGGACGAGAGGACATGCAGACAGATCACGGCCAGGTTCCGGATTTCCCGAAGATCAGCGCGGCGATCACTGAGCCTTTTTCATCTTGCTTCTTGGAGCTGAAGTACGAGTACGGCTCGGGTGATCTCGCCTGCCCGTTGTGGGCAGCAGCGTAGGCGGCGCACCTCGGACAAGCCGACGTAGCCCTTGTCGCCCAGCCCGATCAGACCTGAGGTCTTGATGCGCTCGGCGATCTTCCACACCCGGGCCGCCTTGGTGTCGTGCACCGCCCCGGGCAGCGACCAGGAGGTCCACAGCGGTTCGCCGTCGGGTGCGGCCACCACCTGGATGTTCATCCCGTGTCTTTTGTGCTTGCCCGAGTGGAACGGGCGGTCGGCTTTGAGGCGGTCGCAGGCGATGAGGGTGCCGTCCACGATCACGAGGGCCCAGCCTTGGCGGTGTGCACGGCGCAGCCCTTGTTCGTGGGTGGGGCCCTGGCGGCCAGCAGGCGCGTGGTCTCGCGCACATAGCGCCAGGCGGTTGCGGTGCCAACGCGAAAGCCGGCAGCGACCTGGCACAACGCTTGGCCCTTGTACAGGTGGACCAGCACCAGCAAGGCCTGCTGCGCGGGGTCCAAGCGCCGCCATCGGGAGCTGGTGTTCTTGCGGTGGACGCGGATCACGCGGGCGGCCAGGTTCAACGTCCGAGATGACAAGGGCAGTGCGGCAGGGTAGAACAGCATCAGGGCCTCTGGTGTGGCAGGTTTTCTTCGTCGTTAACCCACCTACCAGGGGCTTCTTGCTGTCATGGGTGGTTTCCACACTCCGGTACGAGGCTGTGACCTCCACCCTCAAGATGAAAAAGGCTCAATATATGTCGTGGTTTGCGCGTGTGACTGAAGAGGGTGGAGTAGTGAATATCGAATTTTCAGTGTCGCCTGAGGTGTTCGGTGGAGAGCTGGCCGACTGGCTGAAGGTCGACTGGCCCAGTGTGTGGAACGGACCGCCGAATGGTGGTGCCGAGCTAGACGCGTGGCTGTCGCGGTACGGGTGGAAGCCGGTGGAGTTGCAGCGGCAGCTTGAGGTGGAGACCCGGCATGGGAGCGTGTTCGAGTTCCATTCGGACGGTACGTGGGCGCCTGTGAACGCTGTGACGCGCGGCTTGATGAGAGCCGGATCCAACAGTTCTGATGATCGTGACCGAGTGTTGGGCGAGGTGGCGGAGCGGTGGGAGGCCTACCTGGCCCACGCCGTGGCAGCAGCCGGTGAGCCGACCGGTGTGGGTGTTGCGGGGCGACCCGGGTTCCCCGTGCCACCCGGGAATGAGTGGTCAGTTCCGGACTCGGAGCGGGAGAACCCTCGGCGTCTGGCGTACTGGGAAGGCTTCGGGGGTGGCCTCGACGCTCCCGTCCTGGTTGTTCGGCAAGGCGTGGCATTGCCGACATGGAGCGACAGTCCTGTTCCGTCCTCCAACATCAGCATGGTCTTCCACCGCCCCCACGGCTGGCGCCGGCATTGAGCCCTCCGGGCGCCGTCCCCCTCGGGCCGGCGCCCGGAAGCGTCACCGCGGGTCGAGGAAGAACTCGCGTGCGAGGAAGGCGTGGCGGGAGAAGTCGGTGAAGACCCCGTCGACGCCCACCTCGAAGAAGGCCTCGTACTCGGCGGCGAAACCCCCGTACTCGGTGTTCGCCCCCTCCGAGCGCAGGTTCGCGGGCAGGAAGTGGTTCTCGCTGCGGAACGTGAACGGGTGCACCAGCAGCCCCGCCTCGTGCGCGTCCTCGACCAGATCGGTGGCCTCGCCCAGGTTCCCCTCGTCGTCGGTGCCGATGACCAGGCTCTTGTGCGGGCCGATCGCGTGCGCGAACGACGCGACCTCGGCGAGGCCGTCCGGCGTCGTGTAGTGCAGCCAGCTCTCCTCGGTGCCCATCAGGTAGACCAGCGGGAGCCCGGTGTCGGCGAGCTTGCGCAGGCTCTCGGCCTCGAAGGACTGCAGGAACACCGGGACCTCGGGCTCCTCCCCGTGCAGCCCGGCCTCCCGCAGCTCGGCGATCAGCGTCGGCTCCAGCTCCAGACCCTGCGCCACGTGGTACGCCGGGTGCTTGGTCTCCGGGTAGATCCCGATGGGCCGCCCCAGCTCCTTGGTGAGCGACTTCGCGAGCTCGATGACCTCGCGCAGCGTCGGGATCCCGTAGGTGCCGTCCATCACCGCGTTCTCCGGGCGCACCTTCGGCATGCGCTCGACGGCGCGCAGGGTCCGGATCTCCTCGAGGGTGAAGTCCTGGGCGAAGAACCCCTCCGTCTCGCGCCCGTCGACGGTGCGGGTGGTGCGGCGGTCGGCGAACTCGGGGCGCTCGGCCACGTCCGTGGTGTCGCCGATCTCCTGCTCGTGCCGGCAGATCAGCGCGCCGTCGCTGGTCGAGACGAGGTCCATCTCGATGAAGTCGCCCCCGTGGCGGGCCCCCAGCTCGTAGGAGGCGAGGGTGTGCTCGGGCCGGTGACCCGACGCGCCCCGGTGGGAGATGATCTTGATCGGGGGTTCCTTCTTGTTCCTGCGCACAGTCGACCGTCCTGGTAGCTCAGAGCCTGCGAAAAGGGGAGTGGCCGGCCCCTCGCAGGGACCGGCCACCATTGTGCAACGCCGCGGACCTCCGCGGGGCCGTTCGCCCGCGGCGGTGTGATCAGGCCAGCTTGGCCGCCACGAAGTCGATGCACTGCGTGAGGGCGTCGACGTCGCTGGGCTCCACCGCGGGGAAGGTCGCGACGCGGAGCTGGTTGCGGCCGAGCTTGCGGTAGGGCTCGGTGTCCACGACGCCGTTGGCGCGCAGGGCCTGCGCGATGGCGGCGGCGTCGACGGAGTCGTCGAAGTCGATGGTGCCCACGACCTGCGAGCGCTGCGCCGGGTCGGTGACGAACGGCGCGGTGAACTCGGTCCGGTCGGCCCAGTTGTAGAGGATCGACGAGGACTCGTGGGTGCGGTCCACGGCCCACTTCAGGCCGCCGTTGCCGTTCATCCACTCGAGCTGCTCGGCCAGGAGCAGGAGCGTGGCCACGGCCGGGGTGTTGTAGGTCTGGTCCTTGCGCGAGTTCGAGATCGCGGTCTCGAGGGAGAAGAACTCCGGGACGTAGCGGCCGGACGCGGCGATCTCCTCGGCGCGGGCGATCGCGCGCGGGGACATGACGGCGATCCACAGGCCGCCGTCGGAGGCGAAGCTCTTCTGCGGGGCGAAGTAGTAGACGTCGGTCTCGGAGATGTCGACGGGCAGGCCGCCGGCGCCGCTGGTGGCGTCGACGAGCACGAGGGAGTCCTCGTCGGCGCCGGCCGGGCGCGCGATGGGCGCGGCCACACCGGTGGAGGTCTCGTTGTGGGTGAGCGCGTAGGCGTCCACGCCGGCCTCGGCGGACAGTGCGCCGTGCGTGCCGGGGTCGGTGGCGATGACGGTGGGCTCCGACAGCCAAGGGGCGCCCTGGGCGACCTTGGCGAACTTGCTGGAGAACTCACCGAAGGACAGGTGCTGCGACTTCTGGCGGATCAGGCCGTGGGCGGCGATGTCCCAGAACGCGGTCGTGCCGCCGTTGCCGAGGACGACCTCGTAGCCCTCCGGCAGGGAGAAGAGGTCGCGCACGCCCTCGCGCACGCGGCCCACGAGGGACTTCACCGGCTTCTTCCGGTGAGAGGTGCCCATGTAGGTCGCACCGGAGGAGGCCAGCGCGTCGAGCTGGGCGGTACGGACTTTGGACGGGCCGCTGCCGAATCGGCCGTCGGCGGGCAACAGGTTCGCGGGGATCTCAATCTCGTCGGTCACGCCCACCAGAGTAGTGGCGGCGCCGGTCGCGAGGGGCCCAGGGGTCGCATTTCAGCACGTGAAACAGTGTGATGGGAGGTGAGCCGGTGTGAAGTGAACGTTGATCACACAGGACACGCTCCCTTTCTCGGGTCCCTGGCCGGTACGGGCCACCGCAATTGTGCCGAAACCCCTTAACTCGGGCGTCTTTGTGGTGTCTAATGGGGCAGCTCCTGGGACCCGAAGCCCCCCATGGAGAGGCCCAGAGATGTCACAACAGGATTCCGGAACCCCGGAGCCGACGCCGCCGGGCCGCGCCGGCGCAGAGGTCAACCGGGTCTTCGACGAGCTCCGCACGCGCCCCGAACGCAGGCTGCACCGCCTCCAACGGCGCATGGAACGCAAGGCCGCCTCGCGGCTCCCACCGCCCCGCCGCGACGGATGGCAGCGCGGGGACCTCGCCGAACCCCCGCCCGTCCTGGACGTCGAGGTCGAACGGCCCGAGGACCGCGAGCGGGTACGTCGCGCCCTGGTGCTCCGCTGCGGCACACACCCGGTCTGGGAGATCGCGCCCGACCACACCCCCGCCGACAGCGAGGCCGCAGCCGCCGACCGGGAACCCGCCCCCGATCCGCGCGGGGTGTACGGCCGCGACACGGTCCGGCGCCCGCGCCGGGGATGGTTGCGCAGGCGGACCCGCGACCGCGGCGCCCCGCAGTCCCGTCCCCGTCCCCCCGAGACCGCCCCCGGTTCCTCCGCGCCCGCCGAACCCCCGCACGCGACCACCGACGAGCTCTACCGCCTGCTGGAGGAACTGGTCGAGGAGGGGTTCGCCTGGCCCGAGGCCCCGCGGCGCAGGCGGGGACGCAAGGTCCCTCCGCCCCCGCGCTTCGCCCACCTGCGTTCCCTGCTCTGGCTCTACCGCAGCGACTACGCGGCCGTGGAGGGCGGCGCCAAACAGAACGAGAGCTCCGGCAGCCGGGACAGCGGGGGCACGGCGGTCACGACCGGCGGCGACGCCGAACAGTGGCAGGAGAGCAGGACCCACGCCGAGGTCGTCGGACGCCTGCGCGCGGTCCGTCTGAACCATGCCAGGAGGCGGCTCGAGCAGGCCGATTCCGAACTCAAGAGGGCCCGGCGCGAGGGCGGGACCGACGAGATCCGTGCGGCCGCACGGGCCCGGCGGCGGGCGGCCCGGGTCGTGGCGCGCCGGAACCTGGTCAAGCGCGCCTCACCCCTGCTCGACCTGCTCGCGTGGTTGGGCGTGCGGGCCAAGTTCGACAAGCTGGACGACGCCGTCTTCACCCCGGTCGGGTACGGCAGCTCCGTCCTGACCTCCGTGCCCGTCGGTTTCGTGGTGGCCGGCGCCGCCGCGTTCGACAACGCGGTCGTGCTGGGCGGCGCCGTGCTCCTCGCGTTCGGTTTTCTCGGCCTGCTGCTGTGCATCCGCCGCCCGTGGTTGCCCTACGCCTGGCTCAACCACCACCGGTACATGGACTGGGACCCCAGCAAGGACCAGAACGCGGCCGGCGACCACCGCAGCCGTGGCACGCACGTGTTGAGCCGGCTGAGCACGGACCGGGAGCGCACGGGCGAGATCCGGGGAGGGGCCGAACCCCCGGCGGTGCACCGGCTGGCGGTCAACGCCTTCCTGGACGACCTCCACCACGCCTACGGGGTCTCCGGCCGCCGCTACCCCCGACCGCGCAGGGGGCGCGACCGGCGTCCGGTCCTGGTCTTCGACGCCGACGGCGCGGACCGTGTGACCGCCTACTTCGTGCAGCTGATCGAGGACGAACGGCTGCGGCGCGCCTACCCCGATCCCCTCGTCCTGGTCCAGGTCAGGGGCCGCGGGACCGCCTCCGTGGTGGAAGGGGAACCCGACCCCGCCCGGTACACGACCCTCCCGGAGGCCGTCGGCCACAAGCCCGAGGTGCCCTCGCTGCGTTCCTGGACACGGGCCCGGCAATCGGCCGGAGCGCTCGGGCCCAGCCGGCTCCTGCGCAGCACGGTCGGCCCCTTCCCGGAGGAAGCCGTCGGGGACGCCTCCGCCCCCACCCGCGTCCTCACCGCCCCGGCTCTGACCGGACTGTGGGGCGCCGGGGCGGGTGCGCTCGTGCTCGTCGTCCTCTTCGCGCTGCCGCCGGTGGTGCAGCAGACCTTCGAGTGCGTCGACGACGGGCTCCTCGTCCCGGAGGGCATCACGACCGTGGCGGACGGTGACAACAGTGCCTGTGTGGGGCTGACCTACGGAGACTTCGTCTTCGACGACCGCCTCGAGGAGGTCAGCCAACGCATCGAGCGGCAGAACGCCGCGGTCGACGACAGCGGTGCCCCCTACGTCACCGTCGCCTACCTGGGCGAGCTCGACACCCCCGGCCACGACACCTACAACATGGCCGGGGTGCAGGGGGAGCTCGTCGGCATGGCGATGCGCCAGGCCCAGCACAACGAGTTCGCCGGCCGCAACGGTTCGAAGGGGCTGCGGATCAAGCTCCTCATCGGCAACGGGGGCCGCAACTGGGAACACGCCCCCGACGTCGCCGACCAGATCGTGGAGCGGGCCGAGGACGAGTCCCTGGGCATGGACCGGCCGATCGTCGCGCTCGGGTTCGGGCAGAGCGTCGCGCCCAACAGCGAGGCGATCCAGCGCATGAGCACGGCCCGGATCCCCGTGATCGGGACCACCGCCACCTTCGACGACGTGGCCGCCGGAGGCCCGGACCAACCGCGCAGCCCGTACTTCTTCCCCATCGCGCCCTCGAACAGCCGGCTCGCCGCCCAGGCCGCGAACTGGGCGCTGGAGGGCGCCTCGACCGTCCGCCACGGGCAGCAGATCACGATGGAGCCGGTCGGCAACGCCGCGGTCATCGCCAACGCCCGGGTGGCGAGAGACGGCGGGGACCTCGAACAGTACGGCCCCGACCTCGCCCACCGCTTCATGGAGGAGTACGAGGCCGGGGGCGGACAACCCTGGTCGCCGCCCGAGGGCCGGGCCCTGCCCGGTGATCAGGGCGGCGGGATCCTCTACTACGACGAGACGGGCACGGGCGAGCTCCCGACCGTCCGGGACCAGATCGAGGAGGTGTGCAAGGAGGACCCGCCCGACCTCTTCTACTACGCGGGCCGCTCGGAGGAGTTCGGCGAGTTCCTGAGCGTGGTCGAGGGCGGGGGCACCAGCGCCTGCCGGGGAGGGGAGACCACCGTCCTGGCGGCCGACGACATCAGCAAGTACGCCGCCGACGAGGAGGAGAACCTCGCCGAGCGCTCACCGCCGCAGATCTTCTACACGCCGCTCGTGCCCAGCGCCCCCTGGGAGGACACCGCGGCCGAGGCGCACGCGACGACCTTCTACGTCGACGTGCAGGAACTGATCGACGACCTCTACGACGAGGACGAGGACGAGAAGCTCCCCTCCGTCGCCCACGCCGCCACCGCCTACGACGCGATGCGGGTGATCGACCGGTCCCTGGACCAGACCCTGGTCGGAGGCGCGCCCTCCCGGTTCCTCGCCGACGAGGAGGGCTACGAGGAGACCCGGGAGATCATCTACACCGGCATCAGCGCCACGAGCGGGATCAGCGGCAACAGCGGTTACCTGGGCATGGAGGACCTGGGGCCGGGCAACTGGAACCCGCACCGCCTGGTGCAGCTCGTCTTCGTGGGGGAGGAGATCGGCGGCGAGTACCAGCACGTGGTCGAGAGCTGCGGTATGACCGCCTCCGACGAGATGCTCGAGGACGAAGGCTGCATCGACACCGGCGCCTCCGACCTCGAACGGGAGCCCTGACCCGTGGCGGGCCGGGGCCGTCGCCGCCCCGGTCCGCCCCGCCCACCGAGGCCCCGGTTCCGGCGGGCCCCGTTGACGCGGCGGGTGCCGCGCGAGAGAGGATGAGCGCGTGGAGCACCCGAACCCCGCCGGCCTGCGGAGGGCCTACCACGGTCGCCCCCTGCACCGTTCCGCGATGGCCGGCCACCCCATGACCCAGTTCCACCTCTGGTTCGAGGAGGCCTACGACATCGGCCTGCCCGAACCCAACGCGATGGTGCTGTCGTCGGTCGAACCGTCCGGCATGCCCCGCGGACGCACCGTGCTCATGAAGGGCTACGACAGCGCCGGGATCCGGTTCTTCACCAACTACACCTCCCGCAAGGGGCGCGCCCTGGAGGCCGACCCCCGCGCCTGCGTCGTCTTCCCCTGGCACCCGGTCCGCCGCCAGGTCCTCATGGCCGGCCGGGTGGAACGCCTCGACGACGAGGAGAACGACCGCTACTTCGCCTCCCGCCCGCGCGGCTCCCGCATCGGGGCCTGGGCCAGCGAGCGCCAGTCCGCACCGGTGGCCGACCGCGCGGAGCTCGAGAGCCTCTACACGCAGTTCGACAGCGTGTGGGAGCCGGGCCGCGACATCCCCCGGCCGGACTACTGGGGCGGGTTCCGGCTGGTCCCGGAGGAGGTCGAGTTCTGGCAGGGCGGGGTCGACCGGATGCACGACCGCTTCCGCTACCTGCGCGCCGGGGCCGATGCCGACGCCGACCGCGGCCCCGACGCGGAACCGGTCACCGCCCCCGCGGACGGCCCCTGGACGATCGAGCGCCTGGCACCCTGAGCCTTTGTCGCCCCCTGCACCTGCCGGGCCGCGTTCCGGAAGACCCGGGCAGGGTGATCTTGGTCGCTCCGTACGCCCGTTCGAGGTGCCGCCCAGCACGCTGCGCACGGGGGTGCGGACCCTCAGGCACCTCCGCCTTCGTCACCCCGGGGTGTGGAATCGGGACACAGGACCCTTGCGCCACAGGGGCTCACAACCCGGAACCGTGTCCGCATCGTGAGTCCACACGAAATGCACGACGCCCGGGCCGCGATATGCTGGGGGCAACGGTGGTCGCTCCCGCGGCCCAGCGGACGCCCCGGTCCCCGCCGGCCACTGGGAATCACGCCGTCCTGGCCTGTGTTGTGAGAGACCTGCCGTGTCCGCCGTCAACGCGCGCCGGGCACAAAGCCTTGGGAGGGGAGACGTGACCGCACACGGGCTGATCGACACGACGGAGATGTACCTCCGCACGGTCTTCGAGCTTGAGGAAGAGGGCATCGTCCCGCTCCGTGCGCGCATCGCCGAGCGCCTGCACCAGAGCGGACCGACGGTGAGCCAGACCGTCGCCCGCATGGAGCGCGACGGACTGCTGCGCGTCGAGAACGACCGCCACCTGGTCATGACCGACGAGGGGCGCCGTCTGGCCACGCACGTCATGCGCAAGCACCGGCTCGCCGAGCGCCTGCTCGTCGACGTCATCGGGCTGCCCTGGGAGGACGTGCACATCGAGGCCTGCCGCTGGGAGCACGTGATCTCCGAGGCGGTGGAGGAGCGCCTGGTCGGGCTCATGAACGCGCCGTCGGTGTGCCCGCACGGCAACCCCATCCCCGGGTTGGACGAGCTGGGACTGGCCGACTACGCACCGGAACCCTTCACCGACGACTCCATCGTCCCCATGGTCGACGCGGCCTCGGGCAGCGAGGCCACGGTGACGGTGCGGCGCATCAGCGAACAGATCCAATCGGACGCCGACATCATGCGCACTCTGCGCCTGGCCGGGGTACGACCGGGTCAGGACGTCGTGATGCGCGCGTCCGACGGCGGGGTCCGCGTCATCGGCGGGGACGGTGACACGGAGTTGTCCGGCGACGTGGCCGGGCACATCTTCGTCGCCAAACCTTGAGACCTCACCAGGAACGGTGACTGCTCATCAGGATTGTGACAATGCCTGCGGAAGCGTTGACGGTGTTGCTACGCTCACCCGTAGGTTCGGTCGTTCGGGGTACCCGGAGCGGGCATGATTGCAGCTCATGACGGCGAGGTGGCGGCTAGATGACACGGTGGGGTGAGCCCTCCCGGGAGAGCGACGCTCTCACCACGGCCGCCGTGGTCGAACAGGCGCAGATCGCCGTCGTCGTCATCGACCGGCACAGCAACCTGCGCTACTGGAACCCCTTCGCCCGCGAACTCTTCGGCTTCGTCGACGGGCGCGACCACGTCGGCCTCTCCCTGCTCGACATCGGCATCCACGAGTCCGACCGCGAGCACGCCGTCCAGTTGGCCCGCCGCGTCCTGCGCGGGGAGCCCTGGGAAGGCACGTTCGCGGTCCTGCGCGGCGACGGCACGTGGATCCACGTGCGCGCCCAGGCCGTCCCGGTGCGCGACGACGAGACCGGCGAGATCGACGGCATCACACTCATCGCCCGCGAGGCCCTGCGCAGCGGGCGCGTGGAGGAGCAGTACGGCCTGCTGGAGCGCATCGGAAGCCGCCTCGCCGGATCGCTGGAGTTCGACTCCACGGTCAAGGGCGTGGCCGGGATCCTCGTCCCGCAGTTCGCCGACCACTGCTTCATCGACCTCTACGACGACGACCGCCTCATCAGACAGGTGTCGGTGCACGCCGAGGGGTGGACGCCCCCGCCGCGCAGCTGGGTCGAGCCCGGTGAAGAGGTGCGCTACCCCGAACGCCACTTCGTCACGCAGGCGCTCCGCCGCCTCGAGACGGTCGTGAGCAGCGAGCACCTCTTCTCGAACTCGCCCAACGACCGCTCCGACCGGGTCTCGCGCCAGGTCGGTGTCACCTCCGCGATCGCCGCCCCGCTGCGGGCGCGCGGCGAGGTGCTGGGTGTGCTCACCCTGGCCCTGTCGGGGCTGTCCCCGCGCCAGAAGAGGACCTACGGCGGCTTCGACCGCGACCTCGTGGGCGCCATCGCCTCCCGTGTCGCGCTGGCCATCGACAACGCGCGCCTGTTCGAGGAGGAGCGCAGCACCGCGCTGGCGTTCCAGCACAGCCTCCTCCCGCGCGGCTTCCCGCAGCTCGACGGGCTCACGGTCGCACACCGCTACCTGCCTGCCGGGCCGTTCCAGGCGGACGGGTACGGGGTGCAGACCCAGGTCGGCGGCGACTTCTACGACGCGATCCCGCTCTCCGCCGGACGTGTGGGCCTGGTCATCGGCGACGTCGAGGGGCACGGCCCCCACGCCGCCGCAGTCATGGGTCAGCTGCGCGCGGCCCTGCGCGCCTTCGCCCAGGCCGACCGCGAGCCCGCCGACATCCTCCGCGAGCTCGACGAATGGGTGCGCCAGCTCGGCCAGCCCGACGGCGACGGCGGTACCTGGATCCCCAGCGTCAGCTGCCTGTACATGGTCTACGACGCCTGGTCGCGGGAGCTCTCCTACGCCAACGCCGGGCACGCACCGCCGCTGCTGGTCACCTCCGACTCGGTCGAACCCCTGGAGCTCGCGCTGCCCGACCGCATGCTGGGCGTGCGAGCCAAGAGCGGCTCGGGCGAGGACATCGTCTACCACCAGGCCGACCTGCGCCTGCCCACCGGCGCGACCCTGGTCATGTACACCGACGGACTCGTCGACCGCCACCCCGCGGGCGGGCGCCCCGACCCCGAGCGTGCGCTGGCGCGCATGACCGATCGGGTCGCCGAGGTCGCCGACAAGGACGTCGAGCAGATCGCCGAGGCCGCGGTCAACAGCGTCCCGGGCCGGCTCGACGACGACACCGCGCTGTTGGTCGTGCGCACCAACTCCGACCAGCTCGCCCTGACCGAGGGCTGGTTCCGCTCCGACGCCTCCACGGTGGGCGAGGCCCGCCACCTGGCCGCCCAGACCTTCAAGGCGTGGGGCATGGACCGCGACCAGGCGGAGCTCGCCTGTCTTCTCGTGTCGGAGATCGTCACGAACGTCGTCATCCACGCCACCCCGCGTCCGGTGCACCGCGAGTTCACGGGCGGCGGGGTGTTCGACTCCGAGAGCCCGCTCGACGGCGGTGACGACGAGTTCGACGAGGACTGGACCGACCTGCTGGAGGCGGCCGCCGAGGAGGACGAGGCGTCCGAGGACCCGGCGGAGAAGGAGTTCCTGCTGCGGTTGCGCAGCGGCGCCGAGACCGTGTGGGTGGAGGTCTTCGACCACGACCTGCGCCTGCCCCGCATCCGCAGCGCCGCCGCGGACGACGAGGGCGGCCGGGGCCTGTACCTCGTGGAGCAGCTGGCGACCCGGTGGGGTTCGCGGCCCACACCGGACGGCAAGGCCGTGTGGTTCGAGATGCCGATGTTCGGCGAAGAGGGCCCCGACGAGGGCTGAGGCCCCGCGTGGGAGCAACCCCGGGCCGGGGATCTTGCTACCAGAGCCGACTTCAGCGCTGAACCCTGCTCTGGTAGCAAGATCCCCGCAGACGGGTCAGGCCCAGGACCACGCCCACAGCAGCAGGCACAGGAACACGAAGACGACCACGATCCCCTTGGTGCTCCAGGGGATGTGGACCTTGGGCCGGAGCCGGCGCAGGCCGATCACGAGCAGGACCACCAGCAGGCCCATCACGATGAGGCCGTCCCACGAACCGGTCATGACCGCTCCGACCCTTCTTGCTGCGCGCTCGGTGGCTACAGGCCCAGGCCGCGTCCGACGATCTCCTTCATGATCTCGGTCGTGCCGCCGTAGATCGTCTGGATGCGTGCGTCCTGCCAGGCCCGCGCCACGGGGTATTCCATCATGTAGCCGTACCCGCCGTGAAGCTGGAGGCAGCGGTCCATGACCCTGTTGCACATCTCGGTGGTCCACCACTTGGCCTTCGCGGCGTCCTCGACGGTGAGCTCTCCCCTGTTCAGGAGCTCGACGCCCCGGTCCACGTAGGTGCGGCCCAGGTCCACCTCGGTCGCCATTTCAGCCAGGGCGAAACGGCTGTTCTGGAACCGACCGATAGGCCGTCCGAAGGCGGTGCGCTCGCGGCAGTACTCGATGGTGTGCTGGAGCATGAAGTCGGCGGAGGCGACCGCGCAGGTGGCGATGGACAGCCGCTCCTGGGGCAGGTTCTCCATCAGGTGGATGAAGCCGAGGCCCTCGGTGCCGATGATGTTCTTGGCGGGCACACGCACGTTGTCGAAGAACAGTTCGGCGGTGTCCTGGGCCTTCATCCCGATCTTGTCGAGGTTGCGGCCGCGCTCGAAGCCGGGCATGCCGCGCTCGACGGCCAGGAGCGAGAACCCCTGCGCCCCGGCCTCGGGGTCGGTCTGGCAGACCACCACGACCAGATCGGCGTTGATGCCGTTGGTGATGAAGGTCTTCTGTCCGTTGAGCACGAACTCGTCGCCGTCGCGGACCGCGCTGGTCCGGATGCTCTGCAGGTCGCTGCCGGTGCCGGGCTCGGTCATGCCGATCGCGGTGATGAGCTCGCCGCTCGCGAAGCCGGGGAGCCAGCGCTCCTTCTGCTCGTCATTGGTGAGCCCGACCAGGTAGGGCGCCATGATGTCGTTCTGGAGGGTGACGCCGAAACCGCTCGCGTGGGCCTTGCAGACCTCCTCGTTGACGACGGTGTTGTACCGGAAGTCGTTCATCCCGGTGCCGCCGTACTCCTCCGGGACCCCGTGGCCGAGCAGGCCGACCCGGCCGGCCTTGGCCCAGACCTCGCGGGGGACGATCCCCTCCTTCTCCCACTCCGCGTGGAAGGGGGAGACCTCGCGCTTGAGGAACTCCGCGACCGTCTCGCGGAAGAGGTCGTGGTCGGAGTCGAACAGTTCCCGCTTCATGTAGTGCTCCGGGTGTCGGGGATCACGGTGGATGTGACTTCACAGTAACCGAACGAGATTCGGTTTAGAAGGGGTCCGGCCAAGGCGGAGCAAAGATCCCGGGCGTGCGGGCGGTTCCCGGTCCTCGCCCCTCACCCGCGTTCCTAGGGTGCGGGACAGAGACGCGGACGGCCGTAAGGGGAACGCATGGCGCAGGAGCGGGCCGGTCACCGGGACCGGCGGGAACACGACGGCGGGCGCATCGCCCTCATCATGTCGGCGCTCATGCTGACCGTGCTGCTCGCCGCGCTGGACCAGACGATCGTCTCCACCGCGCTGCCCACGATCGTGTCGGACCTCGGCGGCCTCAACCACCTGTCCTGGGTCATCACCGCCTACCTGCTCGCCGTCACCGCCGTGACCCCGCTGTGGGGCAAGCTCGGGGACCAGTTCGGGCGCAAGTCCCTGTTCCTGACCTGCATCGTCATCTTCCTGGTGGGATCGATGCTGTGCGGCCTGGCCCAGGACATGCTCCAGCTCATCCTCTTCCGCGCCGTGCAGGGCCTGGGCGGCGGCGGGCTCATGGTGCTGGCCTCCGCGATCATCGGCGACGTCGTCTCGCCCCGCGAACGCGGCAAGTACCAGGGGCTCTTCGGCGCGGTCTTCGGCGTCTCCAGCGTCGCCGGCCCCGTGCTGGGCGGGCTCTTCGTCGACCACCTGTCCTGGCGCTGGGTCTTCTACATCAACCTTCCGCTCGGGATCGTGGCCTTCCTGACCGTCCTGGCGGTGCTGCCCCGCAACGTGCCCACCGGGCGCGGACGCGTCGACTACGCCGGGATCGTGCTCATCGCCGCCACCGCCGTGTGTGTGACGCTGGTGGCCTCGTGGGGCGGGAGCGTCTACCCGTGGACCTCGGCGCCGGTCCTGGGGCTGGCGGCGGCCGCGGTGGTGTTCGGGTTCCTGTGGTGGCTGACCGCGCGGCGGGCCGAGGAGCCGGTGCTGCCGCTGAGCCTGTTCGGAAACCGGATCATCGTCGTCGGCATGGCGATCAGCTTCTGCGTCGGTTTCGCGATGATGGGGTCGATGGCGTTCCTGCCGCTGTTCCTGCAGATCGTGCACGGGATGTCGCCGACCGCCTCGGGGCTGCACCTGCTTCCCATGGTGGTGGGCCTGTTCACGACCTCGCTGGGCAGCGGACGCCTGGTCACCCACACCGGCCGCTACAAACCGTTCCCCATCGCCGGGATGGCGATCACCTCGCTCGGGCTGTTCCTGCTCTCGCTCATGGGCCCGGACACTCCCGTGCCGCTCATGAGCCTGTACTTCTTCACGCTGGGCGTGGGGATCGGCCTGGTCATGCAGGTCGTGGTCGTGGTCATCCAGAACGCCGCCCCCTACCGCGACCTCGGCGTGGCCACCTCGTCCGGCACGTTCTTCCGGTCGGTGGGCGGGTCGGTCGGCACCGCGGTGTTCGGGGCGATCTTCGCCGCGCAGTTGGCCGGGAACATGGCCGCGCGGGCCGGGGAGATCGACCTCCCGGCCGGTGTCGACGTGGGAACCCTGGAGAGCGACCCGCGCGCGCTCGACCAGCTGTCCGCGCAGGCCCAGGCGTCGTTCCTGGAGGCCTACGCCGAAGCGGTCGACGTGGTGTTCCTGTCGGCGGTGCCGCTGGCGCTGGCCGGGTTCGTGCTCGCGCTCTTCCTCAAGGAGATCCCGTTGCGCACGACCGTGGGCACCCCCGACCTCGACGAGTCGGTGTCCCCGGTCCCGGCGGGCAGCCGGGCCCCGATGGCGCACGTGGAGTACGAGGTCATGCGCGCGTGCGGGCGCGAGGGCGCGGGGCACATGTACGAACGCCTGCGCGAGGCGGCCGGCCTGGAGCTCTCACCCCGGGCGTGCTGGTCGTTGAGCCACCTGGGGGTGACGGGGCCGCTGCGGCGGGAGGAGCTCGTGCGTATGTCGGGGCTGGGCGAGGGCGGCTGGGAGGAGGCCCACCGCGAACTCCTCGACGCGGGGTACCTCGTCTCGGCCGACGAACCCTGGGAGCTCAACTGGCGCGGCTCCGACGCCGCCCGCCGACTCTTCGAGGCCCAGCGCACCGCCCTGATGTCGCTGCTGTCGGACTACTCCCCGGACGAACACCCCGAGATCGTGGCCGCGCTCAACCGGATGACCGCCGACACCCTCGGCGACGAGGGCGACGCCGGTGCGTTCGGTCGGGAGGAACGCAGCCCCTGAGGGTGGGGCGGGCCACATTCACGGGGGGCGGCCTCTTGCACCGCGGGGCAAACCGAATAAAGTTCGGTTCAGAACCGTCACCATTCCACGCCCCTTGGAGGACCCCGTGGCCGAGGCCTACATCGTCGGCGCAGTCCGCACCCCCGTCGGTACGAAGAAGGGCGCCCTCGCCGGCGTGCACCCGTCCGACCTGGGCGCTCACGTGCTCAAGGAGCTCGTCGAGCGCACCAGTGTCGACGCCGAAGCCGTCGAGGACGTCATCATGGGCTGTGTGAGCCAGGTCGGCCCGCAGGCCCTGGACCTGGCCCGCACCTCGTGGCTGTCGGCCGGGCTGCCCGAGAGCGTCCCCGGCGTCACCATCGACCGCCAGTGCGGCTCCTCCCAGCAGGCACTGCACTTCGCCGCCCAGGGCGTCATGTCCGGCACGCAGGACCTCGTCGTGGCCTCCGGCGTGGAGAACATGGGCATGGTCCCGATGGGTTCCAACGTCCAGTTCGCCATCGACAACGGCCTCGGCCTGTACGGCGACGGCTGGCTCGAGCGGTACGGGATGCAGGAGATCTCCCAGTTCCGCGGCGCCCAGCTCATGTGCGAGAAGTGGGGCTACAAGCGCGAGCAGCTCGAGGAGTTCTCCCTCGAGAGCCACCAGCGCGCCGCCAAGGCGCTCGAGGGCGGCTACTTCGACGACCAGATCGCCCCCATCGCCGGTGTGTCCCAGGACGAGGGCGTGCGCCCCGACACCACCATGGAGAAGATGGCCGGCCTCAACGCCCTGCGCGAGGGCTGGGAGCTCACCCCGGCCGTGGCCAGCCAGGTCTCCGTCGGCGCCGGCGCCGTGCTCATCGCCTCCGAGGCCGCGGTCAAGAAGCACAACCTGACGCCGCTGGCCCGCGTCGTGCAGCTCTCCCTCGTGGGCGACGACCCGGTCTACATGCTCACCGCCCCGATCCCCGCGACCCGTATCGCGCTGGAGAAGGCCGGCCTGAGCATCGACGACATCGACGTCACCGAGATCAACGAGGCCTTCGCGCCCGTGCCGATGGCCTGGACCGAGGAGCTGGGCGCCGACCCGGCCAAGGTCAACCCCAACGGCGGCGCCATCGCCCTGGGCCACCCGCTGGGCGCCACCGGCGCGATCCTCATGACCAAGCTCGTGGGCGAGCTGGAGCGCTCCGGCGGCCGCTACGGCCTGCAGACCATGTGCGAGGGCGGCGGCCAGGCCAACGTCACCATCATCGAGCGCGCCTGACCCTTCCGTGCTCCGAGGGCCGTGTCCGCCCACCCGGCGGCACGGCCCTTCCCGTGTTCAGGCGGGGGTGACGGGGGAGTGCAGGCCCGCGCCGGAGACGCCGTTCTCCAGTCCGAGCCAGGCCGCCATGTCGGCGAGCTGCGCGTGCAACTGGGGCAGGGCCTCCTCGCCCGCGTCGGGCTCGAGGGTGATGCGGTGGGCCAGCAGCATCCCCGCGCGGCGGTCGGCCTTGAGGTCGACGCGGGCCACGAGGTCCTCGCCGAGCAGGAACGGCAGCACGTAGTACCCGTGCACACGTTCGGGCGCGGGCACGTAGATCTCCAGCCGGTACCGGAACCCGAAGAGCTCCTCGGCCCGGCCGCGGCTCCACACCAGCGGGTCGAAGGGGCTCAGCAGCGCGCGGGCGTCGACCGAGCGCGGCACCCGGGCGTCGCGGTGCAGGTACGCAGGGCGGTCCCACCTCTGCACCGAGACCGGCACGAGCTCGCCGGAGTCCACGAGGTCGGCCACGGCCGGGCGGGACAGGCCCGGGCGCAGCCGGAAGTAGTCGCGCAGGCACGGCTCGGTCGCGACCCCGTGGGCACGCGCGGCGATCGCGACGAGCTCGCGCGCGGAGTCCTCCGGCCCCAGCTGCGGGGCGTTCAGGTGCTCGGCCGGCAGCACCCGTTCGGTGAGGTCGTAGCGGCGCTCGAACTGCGCGTTGCGGCCGTCGGTCATCACGTCGCCCACCAGGAACGCGCGCTCCAGGGCCTTCTTGACCTCGGACCAGTTCCACCCCCAGTGCTCCTTGGAACGGGGTGCGTCGTGGGCCAGCGCCGCCTCGACCTCGCGCGCGGTGGCCGGGCCGATCCGCTCGAGTTCGGACATCACCGTGCCGACCAGCTCCGGGTCCTGCGGTCCCATGCTGGGCGCGCGGTCCCGGTGGGCGTCCATGCCGTAGCGCAGCAGCTGTCGGGTGGCGGGCGGCACCAGGCTGGCCTCGTGCGCCCACGTCTCGACCAGGCGGGCCCGGCCGGAGCCCGCGGCGGTGGTCGAGGCCCGGTCCAGCAACGCCGGGTCGTAGGAACCCATACGCGCGAACACCGGCAGGTACTGGCTACGGGTCAGGACGTTCACGCTGTCGATCTGCAGGAGCCCGGTGCGGCGCACCACCCGGCCCAGATGGGCGAGGGTCGGTGTCCCCTTCGGGCGCGGGTCGGTGAGCCCTTGCGCGGCGATGGAGACCCGGCGGGCCTGGGACAGGGAGAGCACGGAGTCGCGGCGGGGGTGTCGGTCGGCCATGCCGCAACGGTAACGGTGGCCGCCGACAGTCCCCGCCGGGCGCGGTCGGCGCGGGTCAGGCGCTGCCCATCCGCCGGTGCAGGTTCTCCTCCAACGAGGGCCCCGGCTCGGAACCGCCGATGAGCGGGCCCGGCAGCGACGGGTCGGCCACACCCTCCTCCAACCACGTGTAGGAGTCGCCGAGCACCCTCCGGGAGAGCTTGCCGTCGACGTCGTCGGTGTTGGACCACAGCCCTTCGAAGAGCGTGGCGATCCGCAGGCGCGCCTGGCGGCAGAAGACGTCGGCGAGTTCGAAGGGACCGGAGCCGCGCTCGGGGTGGTGGTCGACGTCGTGTCGGGCGCGCACCACGACCGCGCTCATCGCGAAGAGCTCCGCGCCGATGTCGACGAGCCGGGCGAGGAAGGCCTGCTTGGTCTCCATCTTCCCCTGCCAGACCGACATCCCGTAGAACGTCGACCGGGCCAGCTTGCGGCTGGTGCGCTCCACGTACCGCAGGTGTTGGGCCAGGGGACCGAACTCCACGAACGCCGACGGCACCTGCCCCTGACCGACCGCGAGCGTGGGCAGCCACTTCGCGTAGAAGCCGGTCGCCCGGGCCACCGCGCGTGCCTTGTCGGAGTTCTCGGCGTCGGGGTCGATGATGTCGCCGGCCACCGACAGGTGCGCGTCCACGGCCTCGCGTGCGATGAGCAGGTGCATGATCTCCGTGGCGCCCTCGAAGATCCGGTTGATGCGCAGGTCCCGCAGCATCTGTTCGGCCGGGACGCCCCGCTCGCCGCGTGCGGACAGGGACTCGGCGGTCTCGTACCCGCGCCCGCCCCGGATCTGCACGAGTTCGTCGGCGATGGTCCACGCGTGCTCGGAGGCCCACAGTTTGGCGATGGCCGCCTCGATGCGGATGTCGTTGCGGCCCTCGTCGGCCATCTGTCCGGCCAGCTCGAGCATCGCCTCCATCGCGTAGGTCGTCGCGGCGATGTAGGAGATCTTCTTGGCGACCTCCTCGTGTTTCCCGACGGGCCGGCCCCACTGCACCCGCTCGCGCGACCACTCGCGTGCGACCTTGGTCGCCCACTTCCCCGCGCCCACACACATGGCGGGCAGGGACAGGCGGCCGGTGTTGAGCGTGGACAGGGCGATGCGCAGGCCGTGCCCCTCCTTGCCGAGCCGGTTCTCGGCCGGGACCCGCACCTGGTGCATCCGGGTGAGGCCGTTCTCGATCCCGCGCAGGCCCATGAAGCGGTTGCGGCGTTCCACGGTGATGCCGGGGCTGTCACCCTCCACCACGAACGCGCTCACCCCGCCGCGGTGCCCGGGGCCCTCGGGCACCCGCGCCATCACCACGAGCAGGTCGGCGACCACACCGTTGGTCGTCCACAGCTTCACACCGTCCAGGAGGTAGGCGGAGCCGTCCTCGGTGGGCGTGGCGGTCGCGTGCAGGCGGGCCGGGTCGCTGCCGACGTCCGGTTCGGTGAGCAGGAACGCGGTGATGTCGCCCCCGGCGCAGCGCGGCAGGAACGCCCGCTTCTGCTCCTCGGTGCCGAACATCTTCACCGGCTGCGGAACCCCGATGGACTGGTGCGCCGACAGCAGCGCCCCGATCGCCGGGCACACCGACCCGATGAGCGTCAGGGCCCGGTTGTAGTACACCTGGCTCAGCCCGAGGCCGCCGTACTCGGTCGGGATCTTCAGCCCGAAGGCCCCGATGCGGCGAAGGCCGTCGATGACCTCGTCGGGGATGCGTTCCTCGCGTTCGATGCGGGCGGCGTCGATGCTGCCGCAGAAGGACCGCAGCTCCTCCATGAACGCCTCGCCGCGCTGCCGGCC
Source organism: Nocardiopsis coralli (assembly GCF_014892575.1). Lineage (GTDB taxonomy): Bacteria > Actinomycetota > Actinomycetes > Streptosporangiales > Streptosporangiaceae > Nocardiopsis > Nocardiopsis coralli. The sequence continues at coordinate 28,954 of NZ_JADBGI010000021.1, forward strand.
CTCCTCCTCGGGCTGTGGGAAGGGGTGGACCAGGTCGAGCCGGAGACGGCCCAGGTACAGCTCCTTGCCGAAGCTCGGCAGTTCCCACGTGCTCTCGCGGGCCTGCTCGGCGACGGCCCGCGCCTGTTTCTCGTCGACCTCGGGTCCGTGGGCGGTGGTGCTGTGCTCGGCCATGGCGCTCACCTCGTCGGGAGAAGGGGTGTGTGCTGCGTCACATTCCCTACCCTCCGGTGTCCCGCCCGACGCTCGCCACCGCCCACGCCTCGGGAATCGGTGCCCGAACGGCCTCCGGGACCTGCGGGTTTCACGCTCGGTGTCCGCACGCCCGGATTCTCCGGAAAAAACCTTTGACCCGATGCGAACCCCACCGGGCACCGGGCCGTCCAACCACATGCGACACACACCCCGAGCGCATGCCGGCGTCGCGACGCCCCGGTGCGGAGGACGGCCGCACCGGGGCGCATGCACTTCCCCACGTGTCCCCACGTGCCAGGACGAACCACGGTGGCGACCGCGTGCTCTAGCCTTTTCCCTGTGCGTATCGCGACATGGAATGTGAACAGTGCCAGGGCCCGGGCCGACCGCATCGGCGCCTGGCTCGACCGGAGCGACGTCGACGTCCTCGCCGTCCAGGAGACCAAGGCCCGGGACCACCAGTTCCCCGAGTCCGTCTTCACCGACCGCGGCTACGAGGTGGCCCACCACGGCCTCTCCCAGTGGAACGGGGTCGCGATCGCCTCCCGCGTCGGGCTCGAGGACGTGCAGATCGGCTTCCCGGGTCAGCCCGGCTACGGCGACCCCGAGGAGGCCGAGGCCCGCGCCATCGGTGCCACCTGCAACGGCGTGCAGGTGTGGAGCCTCTACGTGCCCAACGGCCGCGAGATCGACCACCCCCACTACTCCTACAAACTGCGGTGGCTGCAGGCCCTGCGCGAGGCCGGCACCGCGCGCCTGGCCGAGGACCCCGACGCCCAGGTCGCCTACGTCGGCGACTTCAACATCGCCCCGCAGGACGACGACGTGTGGGACATGGAGGCCTTCGAGGGGCTCACCCACGTCACCCCGCCCGAGCGCGCCGCCTTCGCAGAACTGGTCGAGGCCGGCTTCTCCGACGTCGTGCGCCCCCACACCCCCGGGCCCGGTGTCTACACCTACTGGGACTACAAGGGCCTGTCCTTCCCCAAGCGCAAGGGCATGCGCATCGACTTCGTCCTGGCCTCACCCGCGCTCCGCGCCCGGGTCAGCGGCGCCGGCATCGACCGGGAGGAACGCAAGGGCAAGGGCGCCTCCGACCACGCCCCCGTCATCGTCGGGCTGGACGGCGCGAGCGGCGAGCCCGCCGAGAAGCCGAAGGAGGCCGGCAAGTGAGCACCCCGCGCATCGCTGTCCTGGGCAGCATCAACATGGACCTGGTCGCCTACACCGAGCAGGTGCCCGCCTCCGGTGAGACCGTCACCGGGACCGACTTCCGCCAGGTGCCCGGCGGCAAGGGCGCCAACCAGGCCGTCGCCGCGGCGCGCGCCGGGGCGGACACGTCGTTCCTGGGCGCGGTCGGCGACGACACCTTCGGCACGCTCCTGCGCCGGGGCCTGGACGAGTCCGGGATCGACGTGCGCGGGCTGCGCACCGTCCCCGGCGTCTCGGGCGTCGCGCACATCGTCGTCGACGGCTCGGGCGCCAACTCCATCATCGTCGTGCCGGGCGCCAACGGCACCGTGGAGGGCGCGAGCGGGGCCGACGCGGATCTGATCCGGGGTGCCGACGCGCTCCTGCTGCAGTTGGAGCTGCCGATGCCTGCGGTCGTCTCCGCCGCGCGTACCGGCCGTGAGCTGGGCGTTCCGGTGCATCTGACACCCGCGCCCGCGCGCGAGCTGCCGACGGAGCTGCTGGAGAACGTGGACGTGCTGGTGCCCAACGAGCACGAGGCCGCCGCGATCACCGGGGAGAGCGACCCGGACAAGGCGCTCGCGGCGCTGCTGGAGCTGGTGCCGGAGGTGCTCATCACCCTCGGGTCGGAGGGTTCGCTGTACGGGGCGCGCGGGGCCGAGCCCGTGCGGGTTCCGGCGCGCCCGGTCACGGCGGTGGACACCACGGCCGCCGGCGACACGTTCTGCGGTTCCTTCGCGGTCGCCCGCGCGGAGGGTCGTTCCCCCGGGGAGGCGATGCGGTTCGCCGCCGCCGCGGCATCGCTGTCGGTGCAGCGCCACGGGGCGAGCTCGTCGATGGCCGGGCGGGACGAGGTCGAGGCCCTGCTGCAGGGCTGACCAGCGTGATCGAGGGCCGGCCCCCGCGGCCGGCCCTCTGCCGCGCCCGAGGTCCTAATCGATGTGGCCGACCTCGCGCAGGAAGTCCGTGGGGTCGGTGTCCTGCAGGCGCACCTCGAGGACCACGTCGACGGTGTCGCCGACCAGGCGCCCGCCCCAGGACAGCGGTCCGCCGTCGTCGACACCGAAGTCCGACAGCGAGATCTGGGTGTTGGCCGAGAAGAAGTGCCCGTAGATGTCGTCCGGGCTGGACAGGTCGGGTGCCTCGCCGACCCACTGCGCGGGCATCGACACCGGCCTGGTGGTGCCGTGCACGGTCAGCTCGCCGTGCAGGGTGAAGGCGTTCTCCTTGCGGCGGTTGGGCACGAGCGCGGTGGAGCGGAAGTGCAGCTCCGGGTAGGTGTCGCTGTCCAGGAAGTCCGACGAGCGCAGGTGCGCGTCGCGGGCGGCCACGCCGGTGTTGACGCTGGAGGTCTCCACGGTCACCTCGACGGTGGACCCCGCCGGGTCCTCGGCGACCTCCACGGTGCCGCGGGCCTGGCCGAAGGTGCCCTGAACCCGGCCGAAGCTGAGGTAGCGGGCCACGAAGATCAGGCTGGAGTGCAGCGGGTCGAGGTGCCAGGTACCCGGTGTGGGCCCGACGCGTTCGGTCGTGGGCGACATGGACAAGACTCCCGTATGTCTGGATTGCGGGGTTTGTCCACACGATAGGTCGCCATCGCAAGCTGCGGGAGGCCTCCGGCGCTGAGCAGGGCGAGAGATTCGACTCGCTCTCGCAGGCCAGGGGCGTGCCAGGAACCGGGTTCCAGAAAAGCGGAAGGCCCCCGGACCGCGGTCCGAGGGCCTTCGCGCACGGGGCTCACATGTGCTCGGGCGACTCCACACCGAGCAGGTCCAGGCCCTGCACCAGCACCTGCAGCGCCACCGCGACCAGCGTCAGGCGCGACTCGCGCTCGGCCTCGCTGTCGGCGGTCAGTACCGGGCAGTGCTCGTAGAACGCCGTCAGGGACTGCGCCAGCTCGAACAGGTAGGTGGAGAGCCGGTGCGGCTGCAGCAGGTCGCCGACCTGGGCCACCACCGGGCCGAAGCCCAGCAGCTTCAGCGCCAGGGCCCGCTCGGCGTCCGCGGCGACGGTGATCTGCCCGCGGGCCTGCTCCGGGTCCACCCCGCCCTTGCGGAAGATGGAACGGATCCGGGCCTGCGCGTACTGCAGGTAGGGGCCGGTGTTGCCGGTCAGCGCCAGCATCCGGTCGAAGTCGAAGGTGTACTCGGTGTCGTGCGCCACCGACAGGTCGGCGTACTTGACCGCGCCGATGCCGACCTTGCGGGCGATCTCCGCGCGGTCCTCCTCGCCCAGGTCGGGGCGGGTCTCGGCGACGACCGCGGCCGCACGCTCGACCGCCTCGTCCAGCAGCTGCACCAGGCGCACCGGCGCACCGCTGCGGGTGCGCAGGATCTTGCCGTCGCTGCCGAGCACGTTGCCGATCTGCACGTGTGTCGTCTCGACGTCCTCCGGCAGCCACCCGGCCTCGCGGGCGGTCGCCCAGACCATCTTGAAGTGCATGGCCTGCGGGGCGCCGACCACGTACAGGATGCGGTCGGCCTTGAGGGTGTCCACCCGGTACCGGACGGTCGCCAGGTCGGTGGTGGCGTAGCCGTAACCGCCGTCGCTCTTGCGCACGATCAGCGGCACCGGCTTGTCCTCGCGGCCGGTGAAGCCCTCCAGGAACACACACAGGGCGCCGTCGCTCATCGTGGCGATGCCCTGGGACTCGAGGTCGTCGCACACCGCGTCGAGCATGTCGTTGTAGGTGCTCTCGCCGGCCAGGTCGTCGTCGGTGAGGGTGACGCCGAGCTTGCCGTAGACCTTGTTGAAGTAGTCCTTGGAGAACCCGACGAGCTTGCGCCACAGGCGCAGGGTCTCCTCGTCGCCGCTCTGCAGCTGCACCACACGCCCGCGCGCCCGGGCGGCGAAGTCGTCGGCCTCGGGGCCCGACTCGTCGAACTTGGTGCGGGCCGCCTGGTAGAAGGCGTTGGGGTCGGTGGTCAGCAGCTTGGCCTGGTCGGAGTCCTCGCCCACCTCGAGCAGGTGCTCGATGAGCATGCCGAAGGGGGTGCCCCAGTCGCCGATGTGGTTCTGGCGGATGACGTTGTGGCCCAGGAACTCCAGGGTGCGGGCCAGGGAGTCGCCGACCACGGTCGTTCGCAGGTGCCCGACGTGCATCTCCTTGGCCACGTTGGGCGCGGAGTAGTCGAGCGGGATGTTCTTGGGGGCCTGCTCGGGCACGCCCAAGCGGGCGTCGTCGAGCAGGGCCTGCGCCTGCGCGGCGATCCAGTCCTCGCGCAGGGTCAGGTTGATGAAGCCGGGCCCGCTGACCTCGACCTCGCGGCACACGTCGGAGACGTCGAGGTGCTCCATGATCGCCGCGGACACCTCACGCGGCTTTCGGCCCAGACGCTTGGCGAGCGCGAGCGCGGCGTTCGCCTGGTAGTCGGCGAACTGGGACGGACGGATGACGGGGTCGGTGTCGGCGAACTCGGGGCCGAAGGCGGCGCCGAGCGCGGACTGGACCCGTCGCGAGAGTACTTCCTGCGGGTCGGCCATGCCTTCCAGAGTACCGACCGGACGGTGCCTTCCCGACGGGTGTGGGGCGGACCACAGCGCAGGTCGGGGGGCCCGGGGGAGCGGCCGTCAGGGGTCAGCGCTCCTCGTGCTGTCCGAACCGGTTGAACCAGTGCCCCTGCCGGTGGGGCACCCGCCGCCGCACCTGTTCGTCCATGCGCCCGGACGCCAGGTCGTGGGCGAGGCGGCAGGCGTGCGCGACGCCGGTGTCCCCGCTGGCCCCGTGTGCGATGACCACGGTCCCGTTGAGGCCGAGCAGGGCGGCGCCGCCGTAGGTCTCGCTGTCCAGGCGGCCGCGCAGTTCGCGCAGGGACCGGCGTTGGAGGAGCGCTGCGGCCTTGGCGAGCCGGGTCGAGGTGAGGGCCTCCTGCACCGCCGACATCGCGAAGGACGCCGTGCCCTCGACCGTCTTCAGCGCGACGTTGCCGGTGTGGCCGTCGGCGACCACGACGTCGACCGCGCGGGTGAGCAGGTCGTGGCCCTCGATGTTGCCGTGGAAGTCGAGGGTCCCGGCCTCACCGGCGGCGGTGAGCAGCTCCCCGGCCTTGCGGGTGAGCTTGTTGCCCTTGCCGGGTTCGCTCCCGATGCTCAGCAGCCCGGTGGTCGGCCGCTGCACCCCGAACGCCGTGCGGGCGTAGGCGCTGCCCAGGTGCGCGAACTGCACGAGCATCTCGGGTTTGGCGTCGGCGTTGGCCCCCGCGTCGACGAGGATCGTGGGCTGTTCCCCGGTGGGCAGGGGCACGGCGAGCGCTGGGCGCATGACACCCGTCAGGGTCCGCAGGCGCACGGTCGAGGTGGCCACGACCCCGCCGGTGGACCCGGCCGAGACCAGGGCGTGGGCGTCGCCGCGGCGGATCAGGTGGCAGGCGACGGCGACGCTGGAACGCGGGCGGCGCCAGCTGGCCAGGGCGCCCTCGTGCATCTCCAGCTCGTCCTCGGCGTGCACGACGGGGATCTCGCGGAGGGCGTCGTGTTCGGCGAGCAGGGACGCGACCACGGTGCGGCGGCCCACGAGCAGGACCCGCAACCCGAGCTCGCGCACCGCCCTGACGGCGCCGTGCACGATCGCCTCGGGTCCGTGGTCGCCGCCCATGGCGTCCACGGCGATGACCGGCGGGGCGCCGCCCCGGCCGGTGGGCTCTGGTTCGGGTGTGCCGCTCGTCGTGCCGCTCAACGGGGTCTGTCCTCCACGGGTCGGTGTGCGTCTCCGGCGCCGCGCAGAAACGGTATCGGGCGTGGGAGAGCAGTGGCGCGAGTGGCTCCGGGGCACCGGCGTGCCCCCTGTGTTGGGCCTTCTGCGAGGATACTTCCGGTATGTCCAGTTAGAAGCTCCGTTTACGTGCGAATGGGTACAAAGCCTCTAGCTCGGGTATGCCCGCCCGTTGGTTGCCGGGAGATGAAGAACCCCGGGGCCACGTGACAACGGAATGAACCGCCACCGGTGGTCCGCGCGGCCCGTACCTCGCAGGACCACCGGATCTGGGCTGCCCGGGTGACCTTCGCCGGGTGGCCCGGCCTACGCGATCAGGAGAGGAGAGGCGTGAGCGTTACGCCTGACGCGGCACAGTCCCCGTCCGCCGGACGTCGGTTTCGTGCCTACACGACGAAACACCTCGACGAGCTCACGGCGCGAGCCGGCCTCGCAGCAGACGAGCGGCTCGCGGTGCGGGCGGTGGCCACAGTGCTGCCGTTCCGGGTCAACAGCTACGTCGTCGACGAGCTGATCGACTGGGATGCCGCGCCCGACGATCCGATCTACAAGCTCGTCTTCCCGCAGGCCGACATGCTGCCGCAGGAGGACGTGTCCCGGATCGCCGATCTGCTGAGCGCCGGGGCCGACCGCAAGGAGCTCAACCAGGCCGCCAACCAGGTCCGTGCGACGCTGAACCCGCACCCGGCGGGGCAGATGGACCTCAACGTGCCGACCACGGGGAACGAGGAGCCGATCCCCGGGATCCAGCACAAGTACAACGAGACGGTGCTCTTCTTCCCGAAGCAGGGGCAGACGTGCCACGCGTACTGCACCTACTGCTTCCGCTGGGCACAGTTCGTGGGCGACGCGGACCTGAAGTTCGCCTCCAGCGAGATCGACCAGATGGTCGAGTACGTGCGCTCGCACCCCGAGGTCACCAGTGTGCTCTTCACCGGTGGCGACCCGATGATCATGGGTGAGGGTGTGATCTCCAAGTACATCGAACCGCTGCTGGAGATCGAGCACCTGGAGGCCATCCGCATCGGGACCAAGGCGCTGGGGTACTGGCCGCAGCGCTTCGTCACCGACCCCGACGCCGACGACACCCTGCGCCTGTTCGAGAAGGTCGTGGAGTCCGGCAAGAACCTCGCGTTCATGGCCCACTTCTCGCACCCGAACGAGATGGCCCCGGCGCTGGTGCAGGAGGCGGTGCGCCGCGTCCGCAACACCGGCGCGGTCATCCGCACGCAGGCGCCGATGATCCGCACGATCAACGACGACGCAGCCACGTGGGAGAGCATGTGGCGCACGCACCTGCGCCACGGCATGGTGCCGTACTACATGTTCGTCGAGCGCGACACCGGACCGCAGGACTACTTCGCGGTACCGCTCGCCGAGGCCTACGACATCTTCCGTACCGCCTACCAGAACGTCTCGGGCCTGGCCCGGACGGTGCGCGGTCCCTCGATGTCGGCCACGCCCGGCAAGGTGTGCATCGACGGGGTCACCGAGATCGCCGGCGAGAAGGTGTTCGTGCTGCACTTCATCCAGGCGCGCGACCCCGAGCTGGTGGGCCGGCCCTTCTTCGCCAAGTACGACGAGAAGGCCGCCTGGCTGTTCGACCTCAAGCCCGCCCTGGGCGCCACCCACTTCCCGTGGGAGGTGCCGCCGGAGGGCGGGGGATCCAACGGGCTGATCGACCCGACCCGCCTCTAGGCGCGGTGGCGTCCCCGGGGAGACCCGGGGCGCCGTGGAGACAGCGGAGCCCGGCACCCTTCGGGGCGCCGGGCTCCGTCGTGTGTCCGGCCGAGGACGGATCTGGCCCGCTCCGCGGCCGTGGGCGGGCCGCGGGGGCCATCGGCGGACACCTTCTTCCGGTGGTGGTTCGGGGGTCGCGGGGCGGCCGGGGGTCAGGTCAGCAGCGCGTCGAAGTCGCCGGTCTTGGCGCCGCGCACGAAGGCCTTGATCTCGTCGGGTGTGTAGACCAGCGCCGGTCCTTGGGGATCACGGGAGTTGCGGACGGCGATGTCACCGCCTGGAAGGGTCGCGACCTCAACGCAGTTCCCGTCGGGGTTGCTCCAACTGCTCTTGGTCCAGACGACCATCGGCAGACTGTCCGCGGGAACGCCGTTGTTGATCTGCATCTCAACCTCCTGGAACATCGGTGGACTGGTGAGCGGGGTGTCCACACGCGGCAGGGATCCCGCCGCGCCCGTCGTTCGGTCACCGGGATCGACCCGGGAGGCCACCGGAGCCCTGGGGGCACGGGGCACACCCGGTCGGGGACCACGGCGTTCGGCACAGCGTAGTCGATGCACGTGCATCCGTGATTACGTCTGTAAGCACACACACGTGGACCCCGGGTGATGCGGTTGCGGATCCCCATGTCACAGCCGACGCACACGGGGCGTGGCCGGTGCCCGGTTCCAGGATTGTTTCCCACCCGTGGCCGAAGGCGGACATTCCGGAGACTTCGCGTCGGCCGAGGGTGTTCGTGGTCGTACCGAGGGTGACGGCCTTCGGCGCGACGTCACCCTGAGTGATGGTCGCGGGCGCGGGCGGGGGGGAGATGCACAGAGCCCCGGGAGCGGGCCGGGCCGTGCGGGGGAGCGGGGCCGGAGGCGGGCGCCTCAGTCGGAGTAGCGCTCCAGGAACGGCCGGAGGATCTCCTCGGTGCGGTCGGGCGTCGGAGCCTGCGTGGCCAGGTGGTCCATCGTCTGCGCGTACCGGTGGGTGTCCTCGTACTTGTCGAAGTAGAGCGCGCTGCTCAGCTGCTCGAGGTAGACCACGTCCGGCAGTTGCGGCGTGGGGAAACGCAGGATGCTGAACGGGCCGCCGGCCGCCGGGTGCCCGCCGATGTCGAAGGTGGCGATCTGCACCGTGACGTTGGGGCGGCGGTTCATCTCGACCAGGTGCTCGATCTGCCCGCGCATCGTCTCCCGGTCGCCGTAGGGGCGGTGCAGCACACCCTCGTCGATCACCGCCCACAGGCGTGGCGCCTCTGGCTCGTGCAGGCGCATCTGCCTGTGCATGCGCATGTCCACGCGGCTGGTGACGTCCTCCTCCGAGCGGGTGGTGCTCGACAGGTTGATCACCGCACGCGCGTAGTCCTGGGTCTGCAGCAGGCCCGGGACGAACTGCACCTCGAAGGTGCGGATCATCGACGCGGCCTCCTCCAGGCCCACGTACACACCGAACCACTGGGGGAGCACGTCGCCGTACTTGTGCCACCAGCCCTGCGCGTTCGCGCTGGAGATGAGCCCGAGGAGCGCCTCGCGCTGCTCGGGGTCGTCGACCCCGTACAGCTGCAGCAGGTCGTCGACGTCACGACGCTTGAAACTCACCTGGCCGAGCTCCATCCTGCTGATCTTGGCGTGCGAGGCGCGGATCGCGTAGCCGGCGTCGTGGCGGGAAATTCCCTTGTCCTGGCGCAAACGTCGCAGCTGCGTGCCCAGAAGAATGCGCAGCACGGTCGGGCCGCCGCTGGAATTGGCGAGAAAATCCTCGGTGACCTGCAAATCCTGTGCTTGGTCGGTGATCACGACGCCCTCCTGTGGCGGCTTCTGAGCGAGCGATCGCCCAGTATAACGATGAGTTTCCATTGTGGACAGAGCTTCCGGGATGCCGCTTAGGCGGGCTGTGCCCTGTTCTGTTGCGGGTGTCATTGCCGGTGCGGTGCGCGAATTCTCGGTCCCGGGCCTACCAATAGGTGTAGTTCGTCCTATAGTCTTGCCCGGACATCATGCTGCACGTGCAGACGTGTCTTACAGATGTAAGGCACGCACCCCCGTCAGAGCAGGCCGAGCGACCCGACATCACATCGTGAGGAACGTGATGAACGCAGAGCTGATGCCTTCGGAGACCGGTCCCGAGGCATCCCCGAGCCGCCCCTCCCCGGTGAGGGACCCCGACAGCCGCCTGTCCGGCTGGTGGGACCCGCCCTCCGGCCGACTCGGTATCGGCGGCACCTCGCGCACACCCGAACTCGCCGCGCGCTCCCTCGACTCCACCGCCCGCTCGGTCGGCCACGCACGTGAGTTCGCCGCCGACGCCGCCCGCGGATGGGGCTTGGCCGGCCTGGAGGAGGACCTGCGCCTGGTCGTCTCCGAACTCGTCGGCAACGCCTGCCGCCACGCCGTCCCCGAAGGCGCGGACCCCGCGCGTTCCCCCGTCCTGGTGCAGCTGCGCCGGGTCGGGGCGGACTCCGTGGTGTGCATGGTCGCCGACGACGCGGACACCGCCCCCCAACAGGTCGACGCCCACCAGTTCGCCGAATGCGGCCGGGGCCTCGGCCTCGTCGCGGCCTTCGGTGCCGAGTGGGGCTGGAGTCCGATCAACGGCGGCGGCAAGGTCGTCTGGGTGCTCTGCACGGACGCCCGCGAGGCCTGAGAACCGCTCCCCGTCTCCGATCCCGCCGCGTACAGGGCCGATCGTCCTCCACAGGTGTGCCCGGTGGACCGGGATGTGTCGGCCGGGCCGAGTAGGCTGGCCAATCATGTCGGCATTTGACCGATCGCGTCCCGACAGTGGATTCCTGTGCTCGACCCGGGAGTGAGGCGTGACCGTGCTGGACACGGAGCAGGAGCAGTTCGCCTGCGACGGCATCTCCGTCGTGGGCCTCGAAGGCGAGATCGACATCGCCACCGCGCGCGACGTGCACGCGCGCCTGGCCGAACGGGCCGCCCACGGTTGTGTGGTGGCCGACCTGGCCGGCGTGGCCTTCATCGACGCCTCCGGGATCAACGCGCTGGTCGGAGCCATGCGTGACGCCGCCCGCGAGGGCAGACACCTGCTCCTGGCCGCCCCGCCCCGGCAGCTCTCCCGCATCCTCGACGTGCTGACCCTGCACTCCGTGCTGCCCACGTACCCCACCGCAGGGGCCGCTCTCGCCGCGCACACCCGTGCGGCGCACGCGTCCGGGCGCGTGCCCCCGCAGGCGGTCTGACCCGCGGCCACCGGGGCCCGGGCTCCGTGCACGGTCCCGCACACGACGAACGGGGTGCGCCCGCAGGCACACCCCGTCGGTGTCGGTCGTCGGCGCCGTCCTACTCCACGGTCACACTCTTGGCGAGGTTGCGGGGCTGGTCGACGTCGTTGCCCTTGGCCAGGGCCAGCTCGCACGCGAACACCTGCATCGGGATCGTCGAGACGATCGGCTGCAGCAGCGTGGGAACCGCCGGGATCTCGATGAGCACGTCCGAGTACGGGCGCACCGCCTCGTCGCCCTTCTCGGCGATCACGATGGTGCGGGCACCACGGGCGCGCACCTCCTGGATGTTGGAGACGATCTTGTCGTGCAGCACGCTGCGGCCCTCGGGGGAGGGGACCACCACGACGACGGGCAGGCCCTCCTCGATCAGCGCGATCGGGCCGTGCTTGAGCTCGCCGGCCGCGAACGCCTCCGCGTGCATGTACGCCAGCTCCTTGAGCTTGAGCGCACCCTCCAGCGCCACCGGGTACCCCACGTGGCGGCCCAGGAACAGCACGGTGCTCGCGTCGGCCAGCGAGTGCGCCAGCTGCTTCACCGGCTCGACGGTCTCCAGCACCTGCTCGACCTGGTCGGGCATGGTGGCCAGCTGGGCGATGACCGCGTTGATCTCGTCGCCGTACTTCAGGCCCCGCACCTGCGCCAGGTACAGGCCGATGAGGTAGCAGGCCGCCAGCTGCGTCAGGAAGGTCTTCGTGGCGGCCACGCCCACCTCGGGCCCGGCGTGGGTGTACAGCACACCATCGGACTCGCGCGGGATCGTGGAGCCGTTGACGTTGCAGATCGCCAGGACCTTGGCGCGCTGCTCACGGGCGTAGCGCACCGCCATCAGGGTGTCCATGCTCTCGCCGGACTGCGAGATGGCGATGACCAGGGTCTGCTGGTCCAGGATCGGGTCCCGGTACCGGAACTCGCTGGCGACCTCGACCTCGCAGGGCACGCGGCACCAGTGCTCGATCGCGTACTTGGCGATCAGGCCCGCGTGGTACGACGTGCCGCACGCGATGATGACGATCTTCTCGACCGTGCGCAGCTCCGCCGGGGTCAGCCGCATCTCGTCGAGGTGGAGTTCCCCGTCGGTGGTGACGCGGCCCAGGAGGGTGTCGGCGACCGCACGCGGCTGCTCGACGATCTCCTTGAGCATGAAGTACTCGTAGCCGCCCTTCTCGGCGGCGGAGGCGTCCCAGTCGACGTGGTACTCGTTGACCTCGGCCGGGTTGCCGTCGTAGTCGGTGACCGTGACGGAGTCGGCGCGCAGCTCCACGACCTGGTCCTGGCCCAGCTCGACGGCGTCACGGGTGTGCGCGATGAAGGCGGCGACGTCGCTGGCGAGGAAGTTCTCGCCCTGCCCGCGGCCCACGACCAGCGGGGAGTTTCGGCGGGCGGCCACGACGAGCTCCGGGTCGTCCACGGAGACCGCGACCAGGGTGAAGGCGCCCTCCAGGCGCTTGCAGGCCTGGCGCATGGCACCGGCGAGGTCGCCGTCACCGCGCTCCTCGAGCACCTTGTTCAGCAGGTGCGAGGCGATCTCGGTGTCGGTCTCGGACAGGAACTTGCAGCCCTGCTCCTCCAGCTCGCTGCGGAGGGCGGAGAAGTTCTCGATGATGCCGTTGTGGACCACCGCGACACGCCGGTCGTTGTCGACGTGGGGGTGGGCGTTCACGTCGTTGGGGGCACCATGGGTGGCCCAACGCGTGTGGCCGATACCGGCTCCCTCGCCCCCGATGGGGTGGTCCTCCAGGGCCTGGCGCAGGTTGGCGAGCTTTCCGGCCCGCTTCTCGGTGCGCAGTGTGCCGTTGTCCAGCACAGCCACACCCGCGGAGTCGTATCCGCGGTACTCCAACCTTGCGAGGCCGTCCACGACGACCTCGAGCGCCGGTTGCGGCCCGACGTAGCCAACGATTCCGCACATGGGCGCCAGCGTAGGCGAGAACGGACGCTGAATCGACCAACCAGTGCTGCATACCACTCGCCATTTTCCCTGGTGGCGGTATAGACCATTTGGTGCATGGAGAATAGGCCGCGCAGGTGGGAAGCGTGGGGAGGTGCAGAGTGCGGTTGTTCCGGGCCTTCTGCGCCGTGAAGAAAAAACTTTCTCCGACCACCGAATGACCCTGTGGTTTCGGACACGTTACCCCGAAGTTGTGGCGCTTGACGGGGGCCGGGCTCCGAGGGTGGTGGGGGTGCTCGTCTAGGGTTGGCGACCGTGTCTCAAGCGACGAAGAACGGCGTCTCCTCGCCGTACGTGGAACTGGACCGGGAGGCCTGGGCGGCCCTCCGAGCCTCCACGCCGCTGTCCCTGACCGAGACCGACCTCGCCGAGCTGCGGGGGACGTCCGACCCCACATCACTGGAGGACGTGCGCGACATCTACCTGCCGCTGTCGCGCCTGCTCAATCTCTACGTCGGTGCCACCCAGCAACGGCACGCCGCCGTGCGTGCGTTCCTGGGCGAGGCCGACCGTCCGGCGCCGTTCGTCATCGGTGTGGCCGGCAGCGTCGCGGTCGGCAAGTCCACGACCGCCCGGCTGCTGCGCTCACTGCTGGCCCAGTGGCCCAACCATCCCCACGTCGAACTCGTCAGTACCGACAACTTCCTCCACCCCAACGCCGTGCTCGAGGCGCGCGGGCTCATGCGCCGCAAGGGGTTCCCCGAGAGTTACGACCGGCGTTCCCTCGTCCGGTTCGTCTCGGAGATGAAGGCCGGGGCCGAACAGCTCGAGATCCCGGTCTACTCGCACCTGCACTACGACATCGTGCAGGGGGAGCGGCAGACCGTCCGCCGCCCCGACATCCTCATCGTCGAGGGCATCAACGTGCTGCAGCCCGCCACCGCCGGGCGCCTCGCGGTGGCCGACTTCTTCGACTTCTCCATCTACGTCGACGCCAAGGTCGGCAACATCCGGAACTGGTACCTCGACCGGTTCCGGGAACTGCGCCGCACGGCCTTCTCCGACCCGCGTTCGTACTTCCACCACATGGCCACGACCACACGCGAGGAGGAGGCGCTGGAGTTCGCCGCGAACACCTGGCGCACCATCAACGAGGTCAACCTGGTCGAGAACATCCAACCCACCCGGGGGCGGGCGACCCTCGTGCTCTACAAGGGCGACGACCACCGGGTGCGCAGGGTGCGGTTGCGCAAGACCTGAGTTCCCGGGAAAGGGGCTGCCGGAGGTGACCGCCCGCGGGTAAGGTGGGTGGCTCTTCCGGCCACCCCTGACCCGGGTGCTGTGCGCTCTGACGATCGGAACGAACCGGGCCCCTGCGGCGACCGGGGCGGGACCCGCGCGCGCGAGCCGGCGCGTCCACGTCCCGCCTACCCTTCGAGGCCGCCATGAGCACGACCGATCCCGCCCGCACGCCCGTTCCCGGTGAAGCACCGGAAACCGGGGAGGGCCCGTCGGCCGACCCCGAGATCCTCGCCGAACGCGCCCACCTGGTTGCCGCGCGCGACGCCCTGCGTGCGATGTACGAGGGCGTGGCCGCCACGACGCTCGTGATGAGCGGCGACGCCAAGGACGAGTTCAACGACGAGGCGGTGTTCCGGAACCGGCTGCGCCGTCTCGCCGAACTGGCCGACATCCCCGACGCGCCCCTGTTCTTCGGCCGGATGGACTTCGACCCCGGCACCGTCTTCCTGGACGACGAGGAGGGCGGCGAAGGTGCCGCACGGGCCGCCGAGGGGCCCGACCGGGTGCACATCGGCCGCCGACACGTGCACGACCCGGCCGGGCGCCCCATGGTCCTGGACTGGCGCGCGCCCATCAGCGTCGCCTACTACCGGGCCACCCCGAGCGACCGGATGCGTGTGCTGTCGCGCCGGCGGTACGGGTTCACGACCGTTCCGACCGGTCCCGACACGTCGGAGGCCGTGCTCACCGCGTACGAGGACGAACCCCTCACGGTCAGCGAGGAGGAGGCGGAGGAGCGCACCAGCGAACTCCTCGCCAGCGAGATCGAACGGCCCAGGTCCGGGCCGATGCGCGACATCGTGGCCACCATCCAGCCCGAGCAGGACGACCTCGTGCGCGCTCCGCTGTCCACGACCCTGTGCGTGCAGGGGGCGCCCGGGACCGGGAAGACCGCGGTGGGGCTGCACCGCGTCGCGTTCCTGCTGTACACCGAACGCGAACGCCTGTCGCGCAGCGGGGTGTCGATCGTGGGGCCGAACCGGTCGTTCCTGTCCTACATCCGCAACGTGCTGCCCGCGCTCGGCGAGGTCGACGTCGGGCAGACCACCGTCGAGGAGATGGTGGAGGCCGGGCTCCCGGAGCGTTCCCGCCCGAACACCGGATGGGTGCGGCGCACGGAGACCTCGGAGGCCGCCCGGCTCAAGGGCGACGCCCGGATGGCGGAGGTGCTTCGCCGGGACCTGTGGTCGCACCTGCGCCCGCCGGAGGAGGCCCTCGTGGTGCAGGAGGGGTCGCGGCGGTGGCGCCTGTACCCGGAGGACCTGCGGCCGCTGCTGGACGAGCTCGCCGGGCGCGGGGTCTCCTACGGCGCCGGGCGCGACCTGTTGGCGCACCGCATCGCACACGCGGTCCTGTCGCTGATGGAGTCCGAGGGGCACGCCTGCGACGACCGCACGCACGAGCGGGTGCGGCGCGACCCGGCCGTGCGCCGCGCCGTGACCGCGATGTGGCCCAAGGTGGACCCGCTCAAGCTGGTCCTGGGCCTGCTCACCGACCCCGAGCGGCTGGCGCGGGCCGGGGAGGGCCTCCTCGACCCGGAGGAACAGGAGCTGCTGCCGCTGCCCGGGAAGCCGCGCGGGCCCAAGTCCGCCCGGTGGTCGCGCGAGGACCTGGTGCTGGTCGACGAGGCGGCGTCGCTGGTCGAACGCACGGGCGGGCTGGGGCACATCGTGGTGGACGAGGCCCAGGACCTCAGCCCGATGCAGTGCCGCGCCGTCGGGCGCAGGGGAGCCGGCGGGTCGTTCACGGTGCTCGGCGACGTGGCGCAGGGGACCTCTCCGGGTGCGACGCGGAACTGGTCCACGCTGTTGGAGCACCTGGGCAGGCCGACCGGCCACCTGAGCGTGCTCGACCGGGGGTACCGCGTTCCCGCGCAGATCATCGACTTCGCCGCGCGCCTGCTGCCCACGATCGCGCCGGGGTTGGGCGCCCCGGTGGCGGTGCGCCGCGCGCCGGGTGCGCTGCGGGTGACGCCGGTCCCCGAGGGCCCCGGCGGCCCCGACGTGCTGGCCGGGCCCGTCGCCGATGCCTGCCGCACCGCGCTGGGAGGTCAGGGTTCCGTGGGCCTGATCGCGGCCGACGCGGACCTGCCGGGGCTGTGCGCCGCCCTCGCCGACCGGGGGCTGGAGGTGCCCGTGCTCGGCGAGGGTGACACGGATCTGGACTCCGCGCGCCTGATCGCGGTCCCCGCGAGCCTGGCCAAGGGTCTGGAGTTCGACGCGGTCGTGGTCGCCGAACCCGCCGCGATCGTCGACTCCGAGGCGCGGGGGCGCAACCGCCTGTACGTGGTGCTGACGCGCGCGGTGAGCACCCTGCACGTGGTGCACGCGCGCCCGCTGCCCGACGAACTCACCTGACCCCGGGGCGCTCAGGGCCCGAGGACCGCCCCGTGCGCGGACCAAGTCCGTTCCGCGCCCAGGACCTGAGGGACGCCCCGTGCGGTGCGCGAGCGCCGGCGAGTGCACCGCACGGAGCGGGGCCCGGGGCCTCGGCCCACCTGGAACGGGCACGGTTCCGGTTCTGCCGGGCGTGTGTTCTCGCCCTGCCTCGGGTATTCGTCGGTGCTCTCACCCGAGCGGAGCGGTAGTGGTGGCGGCGTGCGGTCAACTGGCCGGGGCGTAGCGGGCACGATGCGTGAGCTGCGTGGAGGACGCAGAAAGAAGCCCCCGCGGGGCGGGGGCTTCCGGGCCGTCCCGGGTCAGCGGGCGGTGGCGCGGGTGCGCACCGCGGTGCGCTTCCACGGGCCGGGGAGCACACCCGCGGTGACCAGCCACAGGGCGACCGTGATCAGGTGGAAGCGCTCCAGCAGGCCCAGGGCCACACCGGGTGCGCCGTCGCCGGAGGAGGCGAGCAGCACCGACGCCGTCACCAGGACGATCTTGGCCGCGGCCAACTGCAGGACCGCGACGGCCACCACGAAACCGCGCGCGTGGTCGTCGGCGAACCAGCGGTCCACGGCCAGCGCCACCACCGCGACCAGCGCCGCGAGCACCGCCACGACCGCCATCAGCGCCTGCGCCACGCTCGCACCGGCCACACCCTCGGCCAGCGCCTCGCTCACGCACGACACGTCCGTGGAGACCACGCACGGGCCGGCGAACAGCGTCGTGGCCAGCGAGGCCAGCCCGAACACCGCCATCGCCACCCACGAGACGGTCAGCGCGCGCCCGTGCCCGCGTGCGCCCAGAGTCAGGCCCAGCACGGACGCGACCAGCACCAGGATCGCCGCGGTCCGGTGTGCGCTCTCCAGCACGATCTCGAGGGTGGAACCGGGGAGGGCGAGTGCACCCTGCGTGGCGGCCCCGCCCGGGACCACGACCTCGAGCACCCAGAAGCTGTAGGCGATGGCCGCGGCCACGGCGGCGACGCGCCCGTCTCGGTAGTCCCAGTGAAGCCGGCCGGTGTTCGGCATCCGTGCCCCCCGTGTCCACGGTTCGCTTGCGGGGATGAGACGGCGTCCAGGGCCGTCCGGTTCCCACATCGACGTCCTTCCCGCCCTCGTAGACCTCCAGTCCGTCCTACACCAGCGCGGACCTCACCCCCCGGACGGACTCGATTCCGGGGCCCGGCCGGCCGGGAGGGAACCCCTGTGCACCGACTCGCGTCACCACTGTTATCCACGGGTGTGTGTTCGCGCGGCATGATCGTGAGGCGGCCCGCGGACGCCCGGGCACGTGAGGAACCGACCAGAAAGGCACACGATGGACGGCGCAACCCCGACGCGCTGGGTGATCGTGGGGGTGGACGGCAGCGACTCCAGCCGTCACGCCCTGGAGTGGTCGGCCCACCAGGCCTCCCTGCGCGGGCTGGGCATCCGCATCGTCGCCGCGTCCGGACCCCTGGCGTCGGTCGGGGTCTTCGGACGCAACACCCGCGCCGAACCCTGGTCCGACGAGCAGGAGGAGATCGGCGGCGCCGACCGCCTCCTGGACTACGCCGCCGACTGGGTCGGCCGCCTCTTCCCGGAGCTCGAGGTCCGCACGACCCTGTCGCACGAGCGCCCCGTCGAGGCGCTGCTCGCCGAGACCGGCGTCGAGGGCGCTGCGGTGGTCGTCATCGGTTCCCGCGGACTGAGCGCGGTCGTGGCGGCGTTCGTGGGCTCGGTGGGCATCGAGCTCGCGGCGCGTTCGCCCATCCCGGTGGTGGTCCTGCCGCACCAGCACGCCGCCGCGCACGGGGTGCGCAGCCGGATCATCGTCGGCGTGGACGGTTCCGAGCCCAGCCGGCGCGCGCTCTCCTTCGCCTTCGACCAGGCCGACTTCGCCGGGGCGGAGCTCGTCGCGGTGAGTGCCTGGCAGCCCCTGGTGGCGTTCGCGGCCGCCACCGGTCCGATCCCGCCGGAGCTCTTCGACGACGCCACCGCGGCCGAGGCGGCGCGCCAGGCCCTGGAGGAGGAGCTCCACGAACCCTCCCTGGCCCACCCCGGTGTGCCCGTGTCACGACGTGTGGTGCGTTCACACCCGGTCGTCGCACTGTTGGAGGAGGCCACCCCGGCCGACCTCGTGGTGGTCGGATCCCGGGGGCGCGGGGGCTTCCGCGGCCTGTTGCTGGGATCGGTGAGCCACTCGGTCCTGCACGGCGCCCGCGGCCCGGTGGCGATCCTGCGCTGACCGGAGGGCCTGCCACACCGTCGTTCCAGGCCGCCCCGGGGGTCGGTGCGCAGAGGTCTAGTCCGCCCCGGCGCCCCGCCCGTGACTGTCGTGTGACCAACAGCACGGGCCTCCGTTGCTGGTGGGGCTCCTGCCCGCAGTGCAGGGAAAACCCGTGCTCAGCAGTGCCGCGGCGACCCCTGTGAAAACGTGTTCCGCCGTCCCACTCGACACCCGGATCCCCTTGCTGTGCAGCGGTTTCCGGCGCGTCGACTGGACTGCTTTAGACCACTGGCCTATACCAATTGGTCACTGTGCCCGATCGTCGTTCATGATGCGAGAGATCTCGTCATTCAAAGAGGAGCCGCTGTGACTGCTGACGTGGGGACCGACGTGGGCGCCGCCCCGACCAAACACGAGGAACTCGTTTCGTGGGTTCGTGAGATCGCCGAACTCACCCAGCCCGACGAGGTCGTGTGGTGCGACGGCTCCGAGGAGGAGTGGACCCGGCTCACCGACCTCCTGGTCGAGCAGGGCACCTTCAAGCGCCTGAACCCCGAGAAGCGCCCCAACAGCTTCTACGCCACCTCGGACCCGACCGACGTCGCCCGGGTGGAGGACCGCACCTTCATCTGCTCCGAGCGCGAGCAGGACGCCGGCCCGACCAACAACTGGGTCGCCCCGGACGAGATGCGCGCCACCTTCGGCGAGGTCTTCAAGGGCGCCATGCGCGGCCGGACGATGTACGTCGTCCCGTTCTGCATGGGTCCCCTGGGCGGCGACATCTCGCAGCTCGGTGTCGAGATCACCGACTCGCCCTACGTCGTGGTCTCCATGCGGATCATGGCGCGCATGGGTTCGGAGGCGCTGCGCCTGATCGAGGAGCGCGGCGACTTCGTCAAGGCCGTGCACTCCGTCGGCGCCCCGCTCGGGCCCGGCCAGCAGGACGTGCCGTGGCCCTGCAACCCCACCAAGTACATCTCGCACTTCCCCGAGAGCCGCGAGATCTGGTCCTACGGCTCCGGCTACGGCGGCAACGCCCTGCTCGGCAAGAAGTGCTACGCGCTGCGCATCGCCTCGGTGATGGCCCGTGACGAGGGCTGGCTCGCCGAGCACATGCTGATCCTCAAGGTCACCTCGCCCGAGGGCAAGTCGCACTACATCGCCGCCGCCTTCCCGAGCGCCTGCGGCAAGACCAACCTCGCGATGCTCCAGCCCACCATCCCGGGTTGGAAGGTCGAGACCGTCGGTGACGACATCGCGTGGATGCGTTTCGACGACGAGGGCCAGCTGCGCGCGATCAACCCCGAGGCCGGCTTCTTCGGTGTCGCGCCCGGCACCGGCGCCAAGACCAACGCCAACGCGGTCGAGACCCTCTGGGGCAACAGCATCTTCACCAACGTCGCCCTCACCGAGGACGGCGACGTGTGGTGGGAGGGCCTCACCGAGGAGCCCCCGGCCGGTCTGACCGACTGGAAGGGCCGCCCCTGGACCCCCGGGTCCGGCGAGCCCGCCGCCCACCCGAACTCCCGCTTCACCACCCCGGCCGGGCAGGCGCCGACCATCGCCCCCGAGTGGGAGGACCCCGCGGGCGTCCCGATCTCCGCGATCCTCTTCGGCGGCCGCCGCGCCACCGCAGTGCCGCTGGTCACCGAGTCCTTCGACTGGCAGCAGGGTGTCTACCTGGGCGCCAACGTCTCCTCCGAGAAGACCGCCGCCCAGGAGGGTTCGGTCGGCGAGCTGCGCCGGGACCCGTTCGCGATGCTGCCCTTCTGCGGCTACAACATGGGCGACTACTTCGCCCACTGGGTGAGCCTCGGCCAGAAGGCCGACGCCGCCAAGCTGCCGACGATCTACTACGTCAACTGGTTCAAGAAGGACGACAACGGCCGCATCGTCTGGCCCGGGTTCGGCGAGAACAGCCGCGTCATCAAGTGGATCGTCGAGCGCCTCGAGGGCCAGGCCGAGGCCGTCGAGACCCCGATCGGCCGCGTCCCCACCGCCGACGGCATCGACACCGAGGGCCTGGACTTCTCCGCTGACGACATGGAGTTCGTCCTCGACGTGGACCGTGAGATCTGGAAGCAGGAGGCCGCCCTGGTCCCCGAGTTCTTCAAGACCTTCGGCGACCACCTGCCCAGCGAGCTCTGGGACGAGTACCACGCCCTGCTCGACCGCCTCGGCAAGTAGCGGTCGGTAGAGGTTTCCCGGGCCGGTCCACCTTCCGCGCAACGGACCGGCCCAGTGAGAGGGGGCGCGGGCACCACGGTGCCCGCGCCCCCTCCGTCGTGTCCGGGCAACGCAGTGTGTACCTATGGGACCGTGTGTACCATCGGTACATGAGTGAGATGCAGGTGGAGTCCATCCGCCAGGTCAGAGACCACATCGCTGACGTCGTCGACCGTGCCGACCGGGACGACGAGCCCACGGTCATCACCCGCCGTGGCAAGGAGATCGCCGCCGTGGTGCCGATCGAGATGCTCCGCCATTACCAGCGCCTCGAGGAGCAGGAGATCATCGGCCTGGTGAAGGAACGAATGGCCAGTGACGAGCCCGGTATCCCCATGGAGGACGTCATGGCCGAGGTGTTGGCGGAGGACGGTTGAGTTACCGGACGGTCTTTCGGCCCGAGGCCCGGGCGGAGCTTCGCAAGCTGCCCAAGAACGTGGCCATGAAGGTGTTCCGCAAACTCACCGAACTCGAGAGCGACCCCTGGGCGTTCGGTACCACTGCTCTCGTGGGTGCCCCCGAGGTACGGCGGGTGCGTGTGGCCGATTATCGAGTGATCTACACCGTGGAACAGGGACGCCTGATCATCTGGGTACTGCACGTGGGGCACCGCTCCGACATCTACGACTGATCTTGGTCAGGGTGCGTGCAGGCGGAGGACGGCGTGCTCGGCCCACTCCGGCGGGCGCGTCAGGCGGGAGACGGCGATCATCGTCGTGAACGCCAACGGGATGGTCCACGCCGCGGGCTGGGCGAGTAGCACGTCGAACCACCCGCCGGGCGTGGGCAGCAGCACCGACCACCCGACGGCCCCGGTCGCCGTCACGGCCCCCACGATCAGCCCGGTCGCCGCTCCGGGCAGGGTGAGGCGCCGCCACCAGATCCCGAGCACCAGCAGAGGGCAGAACGTCGAGGCCGCCACCGTGAACGCCCACACCACGAGCACGTTGATGTCGGTCATCTGCGCGGGCAGCGCCAACAGCACCGCCACACACGCACCCACCACCACACCTAGCCGCAACCGGGGCACACTGCTCCGGAACAGGTCGTGCGACAGGCCCCCGGCCAGGGCCAGCAGCAGCCCCGACGACGTCGACAGGAACGCCCCGAACGCACCCGTCGCCACCAGCGCCGTCAGGAACGTCCCCACCGACCCCGACACCGCGTGGTCGGGCAGCACCACGGCGACGGTGTCGGTGCCCTGCAACAGCACCAGCTCCGGGGTCAGCACCCGCCCGAGCAGCCCGTACACCGTCGGGAACAGGTAGAACAGCCCCAGGAGCGCGATCACCCCCACCGCGACCCGGCGCGCCACCCGCGCCGTCGGGCTCGTGTGGAACCGCATGATGACGTGCGGCAGCCCCATACAGCCGAACGTGATGGCCAGCAGCGTCGACCACGTCTCGAACAGCGGGTACCCGCCCTGGTTGAGCAGGGGCGTGCTCCACCGTTCCCCGCCCAGCTCGGGCAGGCCCTCCGGCCGCGGTACCTGCGCGCCTTCGGGGAAGACGTACTCGGTCCCCTCGGCGACGGTGTGCGAGCCCTCGTCGAGGACGACCTCCTCCCCGGAGGTGTCGGTGACGGTGACCGGCTCGTCCAGGGTGAACCGGGTGTCGACGGCGAACTCCACCGGGATCGTGTCGGGGAAGTGGGTGCCCCACTCCGGGTGCAGCACCTCCGAGCGGGTGTCGGGACCGGCGTGTGCGACCAGATAGATCGCGGGCACGGCGATGAAGATCAGCTTGACCACGTAGTGGAACGCCTGCACGTAGGTGGCCGAGCGCATCCCCCCTGCCGCGATCGAGCCGCTGACCACCAGCCCGGCGAGCACGACACCGACCCAGTACGGGGTTCCGCTGACCAGGCTCAGGACCACCCCGGCGCCCTTGAACTGCGGCACCAGGTACAACAGCATGATCACCAGCACCACGCAGCCGCACAGTTTGCGCAGGCGGGGCGCGCCCAACCGGTACTCGGCGAAGTCGGGGACCGTGTAGGCACCGGAACGCCGCATCGGGCCGGCCACCAGCGCCACGACCGCGACGTACCCGGCGGTGAACCCGACCGCGTACCAGATGGTCCCCAGGCCGTTCTTGAGCAGCAGCCCGGCCAGCCCCAGCACGGAGGCGGCCGACAGGTACTCGCCCGCTATGGCCAGCGCGTTCCAGTTGGGGGAGACCCGGCGGGAGGCGACCAGGAAGTCCGAGGCCGACCGGGCCGCGCGCACGCCGTAGATGCCGACGACCAGGCTGATGATCAGCAGCAGCCCTATCGCCACCACCGAGGTCATGGCCGCTCGCCCCGGTCCGGTGCCGTGGGGACGGCCCCGTTCCGTTCGCGTTCGGCGCGCTCCTCGACCCGCTCGGCCGAGCGCATGTGCCAGAGCGCGAGCCCGAACAGCAGCGGGTACAGGCCGGCCGTCAGCAGCAGCCAGGACAGCGGGACCTGCGCCACCCGCACGTCACTCAGCTGCGGGAAGGCTGCGAACGCACCGCTCACCCCGAACAGCAGCACCGACAGCAGGACGACCGTGCGCACCGCCCTGCGCCGCTGGGCCCGGAACAGCCGCCGCGCCGCCTCGGTGTCCACCGGCTCCGGGATCGGCAGCAGGTGCTGGGCCGGCCGGTTACCGCGGGCCAGCGCGACCCGGGTCTGCGGGCTGGTGAGCTTCTCGCGGCGCGGGCTCATGAGGCCTGCCGCGGGTCGTGCTCACCGTCCCTGGGCCTGGCCGCGCGCCCCAGCTGGTCCCGCTTGGCCGCCTCCAGGAGCTGTTGGCGCAGGTGGCGTCCGTGGCGGCGGCTCACGGGGACGTCACCGGCCGGGGTTCCGGCGACCAGCCCGGAGGACGAGGTCACCCGCAGGTCCCGCACCCAGGGGATGGCGATGAGGTATCCCCGGTGCACCCGCACGAACCCGGCCGAGGACCACACCTCCTCCAGGTACGACAGCGGGAGCCGGATCAGGTGGCCGCCCTCCGCGGTGTGCAGTCGCACGTAGTCGCCCTGGGCCTCCACGAACTGCACCTCGTCGCGCTTGACGAAGACCGTGCGCCGGCCGGTGTCGATCTGCACCACGTGCAGGTCCTCGGCGGGGGAGCCCCCGTTCTCCGGACGCCGCAGCTGGGCGATGCGTCCCACCGACTCGGCCAGGCGCTCGGGGCGGATGGGTTTGAGCAGGTAGTCGACGGCGCCGATCCCGAAGGCCTCCACGGCGTGTGCCTCGGAGGCGGTCACGAACACGATCGAGGGCGGCTCGGACAGCACGCTCAGCACACGCGCCACGTCCATGCCGTCCAGACCGGGCATGAGGATGTCGAGGAAGGCCGCGTCGATGGTGGTCGTGCCGAGCAGCCGCACCGCCTCAGCCCCGTTGCCGACCGAGTGCACCTCGGCGACCTCGGGCATGTCCGCCAGCAGCGCGGCCATCTCCGCGCGGGTCGACGACTCGTCCTCCACGACCAGAACTCGGAGCTCACCGCTCACTGGGCCACCACCCCCCGCATGAATCTGGGAATCCGCACGGTCACCTTGGTCCCTTCACCGAGGCCCGTCTCGATCACCAGACCGTACTCCGGCCCGTACACGGCCCGGAGACGCTGGTCCACGTTGGCCAGCCCCACGCCCTGCGCCTCGGGGCCGGTGCCGGCGAGCAGCGACCGTGCGAGGTCCGGGTGCATGCCGACCCCGTCGTCCTCGATCTCGATGACACACAGCGGGCCCTCACCGTATCCGGAGACCCCGATGTGGCCCTGCCCCTCCTTGCGTTCCAACCCGTGCCGGACCGCGTTCTCCACTATGGGCTGCACGACCAGGAACGGGATCGCGACCGGCAGGACCTCCGGCGCCATGCGCACGGTGATGTCGAGGCGGTCGTGGAACCGGGCGCGCTGGAGTTCCAGGTAGGTCTGCACGGCCTCGAGCTCGTCGGCGACGGTGGCGTAGTCGCCCTTCTCCGAGAACCCGTAGCGCAGGTAGTCGGCGAAGTCCGACAGCAGGTGGCGGGCCCGATCGGGGTCGGTACGCACCAGGGCGGAGATGACCGCGAGCGCGTTGTGCACGAAATGGGGGGAGATCTGTGCGCGCAGGGTCCGCAGGTTGGCGGAGGCGATGCGGGCGCGCGCACGGCGCAGGGCCGCGTGGTCGAGGCAGTCCGAGACCAGGGACGCGGCGGCCTCCACGTCGGCCTCGGCGGGCTCTCCGGTGGCCAGGAGCGCGCCGGAGAGGTCGTCGGCCACGGTGAGGGGGCACGCGTAGAGCTCGGTACCGTCCGACAGCCGGGTCCGGGCGCAGCCGCCGTACTCGAAGACCTGGGAGAGCACCGCCTGCACATCGTCCGCGGTGAGCCTGCGCCCGTGGGAGGAGACGGTTCCGTCGAGGTCGGCGAGCACGATGCCGTCCACGCCCAGCATCCTGCGCAGGCGCTTGGCGGCGGTCCCCACGCCCCGGCCGTGCAGTCCGTCGCGCAGGTCGAGCCCGAGCGCGTGCACCTGGCGCATCAACTCGGCGCTCGCCCGCAGGTCGGAAGAGGCCGGGCGCCGGGCGGGGATGATCCGCGACAGCCACCGATTCGACACGAAACGACCCTATCCCAGCGGTGTGTGTCGCCGATCACGCGTGGATCACCTTTCGGTTCGGACCGGGAACAGGGGCGGGCCGCATCCGATCGGGGGTGCGGCCGGGCCCGCACGCCCCCGGAGGGGAGGGGACGGCGGGCCCGGGGCGGGCACGGGCACCGGCGGCGGCCGGACGGTAGCCGGCACCGGGCCCGTGCAGGGAGCGGGCCCTAGTGGTCGGGGGCCTTCTCCGCGCCCGCACCGGTGAGGGCGCGGACCTGGAGCATCGCGAACTTCTCGAAGTCGCGTTCCTTGGACATGTAGGTGCCGACCACCGCGCACAGAAGGCTGATCGGGACCGACACCAGGGCCGGGTTCGGCAGCGGGAACCAGGCGAAATCGGCCTCCGGGAACAGGGCGGTCTCGGACCCGGACACGACGGGCGAGAAGAACACCAGGCCGACCGCGCTGATGAGGCCGCCGTAGATCCCCGCGAGTGCACCGGCCGTGTTGAATCGCTTCCAGAACAGGCTCAACAACAGCGTCGGCAGGTTGGCCGAGGCCGCCATGGCGAAGGCCAGGGAGACCAGGAACGCCACGTTGAGGTTCTGGGCGAAGACCGCGAGCACGATCGCGCTGATGCCGACACCGAACGCGGCGATCTTGGCGAACCGCACCTCCTGAGCACCGGTGGCCTTCCCCCGGCGCAGGACCGAGTTGTAGAAGTCGTGCGCCAGGGAGGAGGACGACGCGATGACCAGACCGGCCACCGTGGAGAGGATCGCTGCGAACGCCGCAGAGGCGATGACGGCCAGGAGTACGGCGCCGGCCATCTCGCCGCCGAGGCTCTGGCCGACGGTCTGTGCCAGCTGGGGCGCCGCCGTGTTGCCCGCGGCGTCCTGGTTGCTGATCGCCTCGTGTCCCACCAGGGCGGCGGCGCCGAAGCCCAGGACCAGGGTGAGCAGGTAGAAGACGCCGATGAGCCCGATGCCCCAGTTGACCGACTTCCGCGCACTCTGTGAGTCGGGGACGGTGTAGAAGCGGATGAGGATGTGGGGCAGGCCCGCTGTCCCCAGCACCAGCGCCATGCCGAGGCTGATGAGGTCCAGCTTGTTCCACAGGGTCTGCAGGGGATCGCCGGCGACCTCGACGCCGTACATGAGACCGGGCTCGAGGAAGGCTCTGCCCTCACCGCTGGCCCGTGCGGCGTCCTCCATGAGAGCGCCGAAGTTGAAACCGTACAGCGCCAGGGTCAGCAGCGTGAGCAGAGCGGCGCCGCCCAGCAGAATGACGGCCTTGACGATCTGGACCCAGGTGGTGCCCTTCATGCCGCCGAAGGCGACGTAGATCGTCATGAGGAGGCCGATGACCACGATGCCGACGATCTTCGCGGTGTCGGCATCCATGCCCAAGAAGGTCTCCCCGGGCTGGATCCCCAGGAGCAGGGCGATCAGGGCTCCGGCGCCGACCATCTGCGCCAGGAGGTAGAAGATGGAGACCACCACGGTGGAGAGCGCGGCGGCTGTCCGTACCGGTCGCTGGTTCATCCGGTAGGAGAGCACGTCGCCCATGGTGTAGCGGCCCGAGTTCCTCAGGAGCTCGGCCACGAGCAGGAGCGCGACGAGCCAAGCCACGAGGAAGCCGATGGAGTAGAGGAAACCGTCGTAGCCGAAGAGGGCGATGGTTCCCGCGATCCCCAGGAACGACGCGGCGGACATGTAGTCACTGCCGATGGCAAGGCCGTTCTGCATCGGTGAGAACGAGCGTCCGCCCGAGTGGAAGTCCGTCGCCGAACGTGTGTTGCGGCTCGCCCAGACCGTGATTCCCAGGGTCGCGGCGACCATGAGGACGAAGAGGGCGATGGTGACGAAGCGGCTGCCCTCGCTGACAGCCTCCTGTGCCAGGATCATCGGCCACCTCCGCCGTTTCCGTTCTGGAGCTCGTCACGGAGCTCGATCGCGTCCCCGTCGAGTTTCTTGCGCGCATAACGCGTGTAGAGGATCGCGATGCCGAACGTCGAGACGAACTGGAGGAGCCCGAACACCAGGGCGACGTTCACGTTGCCGAACAGCACCGTGCCCATGATGTCGCGGCCGAACCCGGACATGAAGACGTACAGCAGGTACCACGCCAAGAAGGCCACACTCATCGGGAAGATGAAGGTGTACAGCTTTCTCTTGAGCGAGACGAAGCGTGGATCGCCGTGCATGGCCACGTAGGCCGAGTCGGGGATCGGTTCGTCGCCTTGCGGTACCGGGTCCGGTGGGGATTCGGGCCCGTTCGGGGGGCTGCCCTCCGACATGGTGATGCCTCCGGGGATCGGTTGGGTGGGATCTGCCAGGAACTGGCTCTGTGATCTGGATTACTCGGCACTGTAAGGAGCAACACCAAGGCGGAGCAGGGGTGACGTGAGGACACGCGCCGAACGCTGGAGGGAAGCGGCGAGCGCACGCCGGGCGTGCGGTGAACGGTCGCCTGCTGCGACGAACGGTCGCCCGGTGGTCGAGGTCTCCACGAGCCCCGGAAGTCCCGTGTTCCGGGGACCGTTGTAGGTTGCGAACGGAGACAACAGAACCCCCGGACGAGGTGCGCCGTACCCGGTCACGACAAGACGGCGCGGACCGTGGATCCGCACATCGTCTTGGAGGTCGTCTTGGCCTGGATCGTTCTTGTCATCTCGGGGCTGCTGGAGGTCGCGTGGGCCGCCGCGCTCAACGCCTCGCAGGGTTTCAGCCGCCTGTGGCCGTCCGTCACCTTCTTCGTCACCCTGGCGCTGAGCATGGGCGGCCTCGCCTACGCGCTGCGCACCATCCCGCTCGGCACGGGGTACGCGATCTGGGTCTCGATCGGCGTCATCGGCACCGCGCTCATCGGCATGTTCATCCTCGGTGAGGGTTTCAGCCTGCCCAAGATGCTGTGCGTGGTCCTGATCGTCTCCGGCGTGGCCGGGCTCAAGCTCCTGAGCTGAGCTCGGCGGGGACCTGCACCCGGTGCGTGGCCGCGTACACGTTCATCGACGACCCGCGCAGGAAGCCCACCAGCGTGATGCCGGCCTCCCGCGCCAGTTCCACCGCGAGGGACGAGGGCGCCGAGACCGCGGTCACCACCGGGATCCCCGCCATCCACGCCTTCTGCACCAGCTCGAAGGAGGCCCGGCCCGACAGCGCCAGCACCGTTCCGCGCAACGGGAGAGCGCCCGTGCGCTGGGCCCAGCCGAGCACCTTGTCGACGGCGTTGTGCCGTCCGACGTCCTCGCGCACCACGAGGGCCCGCCCCTCGGTGTCGAAGAGCCCGGCCGCGTGCAGTCCGCCGGTGCGGTCGAAGACCCGCTGGGACTCGCGGAGCCGGTCGGGCAGGGAGGACAGCAGCGACGGCTCCACCTCGATGGGGTCGCCGTCCACCGGCCACTGCGCACGCGTGCGCACCGCGTCCAGGCTGGCCTTGCCGCACAGCCCGCACGAGGACGTGGTGTAGAAGTTGCGCTCCAGCGAGGTGTCCGGTGCGGGCACGTGCGCGGCCAGGGTCACGTCCACGACGTTGAAGGTGTTGCGGCCGTCCTCGTCGGTGCCGGCGCAGTAGCGCGTGGCCAGCACGTCCTCGGTCGCGGTGATCACGCCCTCGCTCACCAGGAACCCGGCGGCCATGTCGAAGTCGTGGCCCGGGGTGCGCATGGTGACCGTCAGCGGGGACCCGTCGAGCCGGATCTCCAGGGGCTCCTCCACCGCCAGGGTGTCGGGCCGTTCGTCGACCGCGCCGTCCCTGATGCGCAGGACCTTCTGCCGCACCGTGACCCGTCCCACCGAAACCACCGTCCCGTGTGCAGCGTGCTCCGTTCTGGGGACCCACGTTATCCCGGAGGAGAAGCCCGTCGGAACGCCGGGGACGTGCGGGGACCCGGCCACACGAGGGCCGGTGGGCCCTGCCCGGGCGGGCGGGGTCAGGCGCGGTCGAGGATCGCCTCGACCACCCGGCCCACACCGTCCTCTGCGTGCGACGGCGCCCGCAGGAGTCCGGCCGCCGGGTCGGTCAGGGCGGGGTGGGCGTTGGCCATCGCGTAACCCGAACCCGCCCAGGTCAGCGACGACATGTCGTTGGGCATGTCCCCGAAGGCGACGACGTCCTCGGCGGCCACCCCCCATTCCTCGCAGAGCAGCGCCAGCGTGCTGCCCTTGTTCACGCCGGTGGCGCTCAGGTGCAGCAGTGCGTCCTGCCCGGCGAAGGTGATCTCTGCGAGGTCGCCGGCCGCCTCCACCGCGGTGCGGTACATGTCGTCCACCGTGACCTGTGTGGAGCGTGCGAAGAGTTTGGCCACGGGGTCGGCGTGCGCGAGCAGGGCGCCGGGGTCGTCCAGAACGCCCCGCACGAACGCGGGGTCCATCCACGGCTCCAGCTCGTAGGCGCGCTCGCGGAAGAAGTCGCTGCCGGTCTCCACACCGAACCCGACCGAGGGCAGGGCCGCGCTCAGCCGCTCCACGATCTCCGTCCCGGTGGCGCGGTCCAGGGCACGCACCAGCGGGTCGGGGCGGCCCTCGACCCGGGTGTAGGAACCGTTGCCGCACACCACGGCCGAGCAGGGGAACTCACCCGCGTAGCCGATCGCGGTGCGCAGCGGGCGTGCGGTCACCACGACCACACGTACCCCGGCGTTCGCCGCGGTGTGCAGCGCGTGGCGGTTGCGGGCGCTGATGCGGCCCTCGGTGTCGAGGAGGGTGCCGTCCAGGTCTGTGGCGATGACACGGGGAAGGGGCATGTGTCGGATTATGTCGCCTGCCTCTGCCGTGGGGAAGGCCCGGGTGCGGGCGAAACACCGGTGGCGGAGCGCGGCGGCCGGGGGCGTCGGTGTGACAGTTGTTCCATGGCTACGCACAGTGAGCTCCGGGACTTCTGGGAACGCCGCCTCGAGGGTGACTGGACCGCGAGCGGGGTCGGGTACCGGGCGCTCGGGCGGTCCTTCAACACGTGGATGTACCGGGTGCGCCAGGAGGTCTTCCTGCGTGAGCTGTCCCAGATCGCCACCCGCGGGTGCTCGGTGCTCGACGTGGGCAGCGGGACCGGGTTCTACGTGCGCCAGTGGGAACGCCTCGGCGCCTCCGCCGTCACCGGGTGCGACGTCACCGACGCCGCGGTGCAGCGGCTGGCCGACCGGTTTCCCGAGCACCGGTTCGTGCGCCGGGACGCCGCCGACCTCGGCGGGATCGACGCCGACACCTTCGACGCCGTCTCGTGCATGGACATGCTGTTCCACATCACCGACGACGAGCGTTACGGGCGGGCCCTCGCCGAGTTCGCGCGGGTCCTGCGCCCGGGAGGCCTGCTCGTGGTCTCGGAGAACTGCCTCCAGCGCCCCGAGCGGCGCGGTGAGCACCAGGCCGACCGGACCCTGGAGTGGATCACCGCGGCCGCCGACAAGGCCGGGTTCGACGTGCTGCGCCGCGTCCCGATGCTCATGCTCATGAACGCCCAGGTGGACGCGCCGATGCTCTGGCGCAAGGTGTGGGGCGGCGCGCTGCGGGCCGCGACCGTCACCGAATCGACCGGGTGGCTGGCCGGTGCCGCCCTCTACCCGCTGGAACGCCGCCTGGTGAAGGGGCGGCGCGAGAGCCCCACGACCGAGCTCCTCCTGTGCCGGCTGCGGGCCTGAAGCACCCTCATCGCAACGGCTCTGCTCGGCCAACACGAGGAAAAACACGAGGGGCGCCGACCGTGGTCACGGTACGGTTGTCGTTCGAGTTGCCCCGGAAGTCAGGGTTGTGGGGGCCTGTCCCTTCCGGGCGGCGGACGTCTGGAGGGACCTTGCCACCACGCTCGAGGCGACAACGCTCGACCGCCGTCAGGGTCGCCAAGTGGGCCCTGGCCGGTGTACTGGCCACACAGGTGGCCGTGGCGGCCACGCTCATGGGCATCAACCGCTGGCGCCGGCGCGTACGGCCGCAGCGGGGCGTCTTCCCGCGCACGCCCGCCGAAGGGCTGCCGGTCGGCGACAACGAGGCGATGGTCTACACGTACGGCGTCGACCTCTACGACGACATGCTCGCGGCGATCCGGGGCGCGCGACACCGGGTGCTCTTCGAGTCCTACATCATCAAGGACGACCGGGTCGGCCACGAGTTCAAGCGCGCACTCATCGACGCAGCCGAACGCGGGGTCGAGGTCTACGTCATCTACGACGGCTTCGCCAACCTCGTCGTGCCGCGCTCCTTCTTCGACTTCCCCGCCAGCGTGCACGTGCTGCGCTACCCCGCGTTCCGGCCCGGTGTGCTGCTGTTCAACATCCGCAAGTCCGGGCGCGACCACCGCAAGATCCTCACCGTCGACGGCGAGGTCGGTTTCGTCGGGGGATACAACGTCGGGCTCATGTACGCGACCGAGTGGCGCGACACCCACCTCAAGGTCACCGGTCCGGCCGTGTGGGAGCTCGAGAACGCCTTCGTCGACTTCTGGAACATGAACCGCGCCGCCGAACGCCCCGAGCTCGACAACCTCGGCGACGCCGAGTGGGACGCCCGGTTCCGGGTGCACCGCAACGTTCCCGAGCTGATCATCTACCCGATCAGGGCGATGTTCCTCGAGGCGATCGACCGCGCCAAGGAACGCATCCTCATCACGCAGGCCTACTTCATCCCCGACCGGGAGCTCGTCAACGCCCTGGTCACCGCCGCCCAGCGCGGGGTGGACGTCAATGTGCTGGTCCCGGAGCGCTCCAACCACATCATCGCCGACTGGCTGGCCCGCGGGCAGTACTCGCACCTGCTGGACGGGGGTGTGCGCCTGTGGCTGTACCAGGACGCCATGGTGCACGCCAAGACCGCGACCGTCGACGGGCGCTGGAGCACGATCGGCACCGCGAACATGGACCGCCTGAGCCTCACCGGCAACTACGAGATCAACGCGGAGATCTTCGACGAGGGTGTGGCCAAGCACCTCGAGACCGTCTTCGACAACGATCTGTCCAACGCGCGTGAGCTCACCGTGTCCGAGTGGGCGGGGCGGCCGGTCGCGGCGAAGTTCAGCGAGATCGTGCTCGCCCCGTGGCGGGGGATCCTCTGAGGGAGGACGCGTGCCCCGCGCGTGGGCTCAGCGGCCCGGGTCGAGGCGGGGCCTGCGGGCGCCCGGCGGCGGGGTCAGCTTCGAGGAGAACAGCGGCTCGCGCGGGGTCTTGTGCGGGCGCGGGCCGCCCCAGTGCTGCGGTCCGGGGTGCGGGGTCCGGTGGAGCGCCCCGGCGATCGCGGACGGCGACGCCCCGCCCTTGGACCGCGCACGGTTGCCCTCGTCGGTCCCGTCCTCGTGCCGGTTGTCGTCCGCCATGGTCTCCCCCTCCTGCTTGACCTGCGCTTTCCCATGATCCTGCGCAGGCGGGGGCGTTGTCACAGCGACACGGCGCCGAGCGGGGTGGGACAACGCACCCCGAGGGGGTGGCGGCTCAGGGGCTCAGCCCTGCGGGCTGTCGCGGCTCAGGGGGCCGAAGCGGGCGGAGACCGCGCCGAGCACGAAGTGCGCGGCCTGGTGTTCGTCGAGGGGGACCACGCCCGCCGGCAGGGTTACCCGGTAGGGGTGTTCGTCCTCGTGGCGGATCTCGAAGTCGTCGATGACGCCCTGACTCAACAGCAGTGTGAGGCCCTCGCGCACCCGCGCGCCCCTGGTGTCCGATGCCCACATGACCATGGCTGCACAGTAGCCCGCCCGCACCGGTCGGCGCGGACGAACCGTTCACACCGCGTTCTGTCGCGGTGGTGAGGACGGGCCGATGCCCTGGGCGGCGGCCTGGTCGATGAGGAAGTGCATCAGTCCGGGAAACCGGGTCTCCAGGTCGTCGCACCGGAGCTGGTTGAAGCAGCGCACGCCCTCGGAACGCACGCTGATCGCGCCGGCCTCGCGGAGGACTTTCAGGTGGTGGCTCACCGTCGACTTCGCGTGCTCTCCGCGGAGTTCGTTGAGGGTGCGCTCCACCCCGTCGGAGAGGGTGACCACGATGCTGAGGCGGGTTGCGTCGCTCAGTGCGAACAAGAGTCCGGGGAGGGTGATATCGCCCGTTTCCGGGTGAATGTACTCGTGCACCGCTTCATTGTCGCACAGCATCGAATGTTCACCCGGAGCTCGTTGTCCGTCCATCGTCACGTACAGTAAGTTCGATTGGACTAAGTCCATCGAACAAAGGAAGATGCAGTGCGTTCGATACTCCTCCTGGGTCTGGGGGCCTTCGCCTTGGGCCTGGACGCGTACGTGATCGCGGGCCTGCTGCCGATCGTGGCAGCCGACTTCGACACCTCGGTCGCTGTCGCGGGGCAGATGGTCACCGCCTTCACGCTCTCCTACGGGATCGCATCACCGGTGGTCGCGACCCTGGTACCGGCTGAGCGGCAGCGCGCGGCGCTCTTCGGCGCCCTCCTGGTCTTCTCCGTGGGCAACGCAGGGACCGCCATGGCCACCTCGTTGCCGATGCTCCTGGGGATGCGTGCTCTGGCGGGGGCGAGCGCGGGTCTCTACCTCGCCCTTGCCGTCGCCGCCGCTTCCACTCTGGTCTCGAAGGAGCGGCGGGGCCAGGCACTCACGCTCGTCATTGCGGGCATGAGCAGCGGCACCGTCCTCGGTGTGCCCATCGGTGTCCTGATCGCGCAGGAGTCGGGGTGGCGGGTGACCATGTGGGTCGTCACGGGGCTCGGCGTGGTTGCATTCGTCGGGCTGCTCGCCACGCTCCCCGCGCTCCCGGCGAATTCCTCGCCGACCCTGGGGCAGCGGGCGGCGGTGCTCAAGGATCCGAGGGTCGCCTCCATCGTCGGGGTCTCGTTCCTCGCCGCGGTCGCCAGCCTGGGCCTCTACACCTACATGGCCCCGATGATGGGTAGCGCCGCCATGGGCGGGGTCGACAACATCACCCCCTACTTGTGGGTCTGGGGTGTCGGCGGAGTTCTCGGCAGTCTCATGGTCGGCCCCCTGGTGGACCGCTCGGGCCTTCGCCCCTTCACCATCGTCGTGATCATCATGGCGACCCTCTCGGCCGCACTCCTGCTGCTGCCGGGCCTCGCCTCGGTCGATCCTGTCCTGGCGCTCGCGCCGATCCTCGTCTGGGGTGCGGTCGGCTGGGCCCTCCAGGTGCCGCAGCAGCACGACCTGCTCTCGATGCGCGGGGAGAAGGGCGGGTCGGTCGCCGTGGCCCTCAACGAGTCGGCCCTGTACCTCGGGAGTGCCGTGGGGTCGACCTTGGGCGGGATCGCGCTCGCGGTCGGGTTCGGGATGTCCTCCCTCCCGCTGGCCGCCGGGGCGGTGGCCCTGCTGGGTCTGCTCCTGCAGATCACGGGTGTCCGGATCTTCATGCGCCGCGGCCCGAAGGGCTCGGAGCCGGCACCCGCGCGCGGCGTATCGGACCGCTGAAGCTCTCCCGGTAGCCGTTGACCCGCCCGCCCGCCGTGCCGGCGGGCGGGCGTTCCGGTCCGTTGCCCGGAACCGCGTTCGGTTGCAGGCCGGGCGACTCGGTTCTTCTGGTATGTCCGTAAGGGCGGGATCGAGTTCCGGGAGAAACCGCCGCGAGAATTCTCGAAAGCGACATTCCCCTCCATTTCTGTTGCCGCTCGACTTTGCGCCCCGTCGGCTCGTCATGCTCTGTCATGGTTCAGGTGGATCACGCGTTCTGCCGTGTGTGTCCGGGTCGGCCATGTGGCGCGTGTGGCGCCGCGATGCGCGGGTACGCCTGCACGAATATCCAGAACCGCGCCGCTTTCAGGGAAAATCCATTTTCGTTGCGGGTCTCCGATGCCTGTGGTCTCTTTGGTGAGGGCCGGAGTTCGGGGGGCTTATGTGTCCTTCGTCCTTTTCGGTTCCGTTGTACCCATGCACGAATCGCATTGGAAAATGGTGGTGTTCCCGGTGACGGAGACGGTCGAGTCCAACCCTGCGCAGCAGGATGCCCAGCAGCAGATGAGCCTGGACACGTCTGCGGCGCGCAACCTCGCGACCACGACGAAGTCCTCGCCCCAGATGCAGGGGATCACGTCGCGCTGGCTGCTGCGGATGGTGCCGTGGGTCCAGGCGCGCGGCGGCACCTACCGGGTGAACCGGCGCCTGGTCTACACGGTGGGCGACGGCCGTGTGACATGCGTGAACACCGGCGCGGACGTGAGCGTGGTGCCCGCCGAACTGCGCGAACTGCCCACCCTGCGCGACTTCGCGGACGACTCCGTGCTGGAGGCGCTGGCGTCGCGGTTCGAGCAGCGCGAGTTCGAACCCGGCGAGGTCATCGTCGAGGCCGGGCGCGCCCGCGACGGCGTTCACATCATCGCGCACGGCAAGGTCAACCGGATCGGGCGCGGCAAGTACGGCGACCCCGTGGTCCTCGACGTGCTCGCCGGCGGCGCCCACTTCGGCGACGAGGTCCTGTCCGGCTCCGACGAACCCTGGGACTTCACCGCCAAGGCCGTCACCCGCTGCACCGTGCTCACCCTCCCGTACCGGGCGCTGGGCGAGCTCAACGGACAGGGGGACGCGCTGCGCGAGCACGCCCGCAACGTCCGCGGGCGCCTGCACGACCCCGACGGCGGCACCGGTGAGTCCGCCATCGACCTGTCCTCCGGGCACTCGGGCGAGCCCACCCTTCCGGGCACCTTCGTCGACTACGAGCGCGCACCCCGCGAGTACGAACTGAGTGTGGCCCAGACGGTCCTGCGGGTGCACAGCCGTGTGGCCGACCTCTACAACGAGCCGATGAACCAGGTCGAGCAGCAGCTCCGGCTCACCATCGAGGCCCTGCGCGAGCGCCAGGAGCACGAGATGGTCAACAACCGCGACTTCGGGCTGCTGCACAACGCCTCCCTCGACCAGCGCATCCAGCCCCGCAGCGGTCCTCCCACCCCCGACGACCTCGATCAGCTCCTGGCCACCGTGTGGAAGGACCCCGGGTTCCTCCTGGCCCACCCCCGCACCATCGCCGCGTTCGGACGCGAGTGCAGCCGCCGCGGTATCTACCCGCAGAGCGTCGACGTGTCCGGGCACCAGGTCCCCTCGTGGCGGGGCGTGCCGATGCTGCCCTGCAACAAGATCCCCGTCACCAAGGCGCGCACCAGCTCGATCCTGCTCATGCGCACCGGCGAGGAGAACCGGGGTGTGATCGGCCTGCACCAGACCGGGATCCCCGACGAGTACCAGCCGGGCCTCTCGGTGCGGTTCATGGGCATCAACGAGCAGGCGATCATCTCCTACCTGGTCAGCACCTACTACTCCGCGGCCGTCCTCGTCCCCGACGCACTCGGGGTGCTCGAGGACGTCGAACTCGGCCGAGAGGACTGAGTAGGACCGTCGGACGATCGGCGGGGCCGGGAACGCCGCGGCGGCCCGGCCCCGCGACCCCGGGCCGAGACCCGGGACCGCCCCTCGGCCCGCACGCACAGCACGATTGGTGGCTCCAGCCATGACAGTGACCGACACCGGGACCCCGTCGACCGGCACTCAGAACCCGCCCGCCCCGCTCAGCCTCGGGACCGAGGCCGCCCGGAACCTGGCCACGACGACCAAGTCCGCCCCGCAGATGCAGGCGATCAGTCCCCGCTGGCTGCTGCGGATGCTGCCGTGGGTCGAGGCGCGCGGCGGCACCTACCGGGTGAACCGGCGCCTGGTCTGCACCATCGGCGACGGCCGGGTCACGTGTGTGAACACCGGCGCCGACGTGAGCGTGGTGCCCGCGGAACTGCACGAACTCCCGGCCCTACGGGGTTTCGGTGACGACTCCGTGCTCGAGGCGCTGGCGTCGCGGTTCGAGCAGCGTGAGTTCGAACCCGGCGAGACCATCGTCGAGGCGGGCCGCGACCGGGACGGCCTGCACGTGCTCGCCCACGGCAAGGCCGACAGCGTCGGGCGCGGCAAGTACGGCGACCCCGTGGTCCTCGACGTCCTGGCCGACGGGCAGTTCGTCGGCTCCGGCGTCTTCGGTGAGAACCCCGGGACCTGGGACTCCACACTCCGGGCCCGCACACCCTGCATCGTCATGACCCTGCCGCGGGAGGCCGCCGAACGCGCCGTCCGCGACTCCCCGGAACTCGGCGCGCACGTACGGAGTCGGCTCGCCGACCCCGCCCCGCACAACAAACACGGCGAGGCCGACATCGGGCTGGCCTCCGGGCACACCGGCGAACCCGCGCTCGAGGGCACGTTCGTCGACTACGAACGCGACCCCCGTCAGTACGAACTGGGTGTCGCCCAGACCGTGCTCCGTGTGCACACCCGGGTCGCCGACCTCTACAACGAGCCGATGGACCAGGTCGAGCAGCAGCTGAAGTTGACCGTGGAGGCCTTGCGCGAGCGCCAGGAGCACGAGATGGTCAACAACCGCGACTTCGGACTGCTCCACAACGCCGACCTGAGCCAGCGCCTCCACAGCCGCACCGGAGCGCCCGGCCCCGACGAACTCGACGAACTCCTGTCCCGGAGGCGCAAGACCCAGCTCCTGCTCGCCCACCCCCAGGCCATCGCCGCTTTCGGACGCGAGTGCAACCGCCGCGGCCTCTACCCCGAACCCGTCGAGGTGGAGGGGCGCCCGGTCACCGCGTGGCGGGGTGTGCCGCTGCTGCCCTGCGACAAGATCCCCGTCACCCCGCAACGCACCACGTCCGTCCTCGCCCTGCGCACCGGCGAGGAGGCCCACGGTGTGGTCGGGCTGCACCAGACCGGTATCCCCGACGAGTACGAGCCCGGCCTCAACGTCCGCTTCATGGGCACCAGCGCCCGGGCCGCCACCTCCTACCTGGTCAGCACCTATTTCGCTGCCGCCGTCCTCGTGCCCGACGCGCTGGGGGTCCTCGAGAACGTCGACATCACGCGCTGAGGAGGAGTCCCATGTCCGTCACCGAGGACACCGCACACGACCGCGGCACCGACGCGGTCCTGGCCCGCAACCGAGCCCTCTTCGAACCCGCCCTGCGCGCAGCCGTCGACAGCCTGTCGCCGGCCGTGCGCCCCGTCGCGGCCTACCACTTCGGATGGGTCGACCAGGACGGCAACCCCTCGCACGCCGACTCCGGCAAGGCGATCCGGCCGACGCTCGCCCTGCTGTCCGCCGAGGCCGTGGGGGCCCCGCCCGCCTCGGCCGTGCCCGCGGCGGTCGCCGTCGAGCTGGTGCACAACTTCTCCCTGCTCCACGACGACGTCATGGACGGCGACACCACCCGGCGCCACCGGCCCACCGCGTGGACGGTGTTCGGGAGCAACACCGCGATCCTCGCCGGAGACGCCCTGCTCACCCTCGCCCTGGACGTGCTCGCCGCGAGCCGGGGGGAGGCCGCCCAGGACGGGCTCCGGATGCTCAGCGCCGCGGTGCTCGACCTCATCAACGGCCAACGCGCCGACCTCGATTTCGAGGAACGCCGCGACGTCGGCCTGGAGGAGTGCGTGCGCATGGCCGAGGGCAAGACCAGCGCCCTGCTCGGGTGCGCCTGCGCGATCGGCGCCGCCTACGGGGGCGGGGGCGAGCGGGTGGAGGCGTTGCGCGAGTTCGGCAGTTCCTTCGGTACCGCGTTCCAGCACGTCGACGACCTGCTCGGGATCTGGGGCCGCCCCGAGACCACCGGCAAACCGGTCCACTCCGACCTGCGCAGCCGCAAGAAGACCCTGCCCGTGGTGGCGGCGCTGAGATCCGGAACGCCCGCCGGGAACGAACTGGCCGACCTCTACCTCGGGGAACGGGAGCTCTCCGACGCCGAGGTCGCCCGCGCCGCCGACCTGGTCGAGACCGCGGGCGGACGCCGGTGGAGCGCGGAGCAGGCCGACACCCTCCTCGACCGTGCCCTGGGCGCCCTGCGCTCGGGCGACCTGGCCCCGCGGCCCGTCGAGGAGCTCGGCGCCCTGGCCCGGTTCGCCGTCCACCGCACCCACTGACCCGGAGGGCCCATGAGCACCACGTCCCACACCGACACCGCACATACCTGCGGCCCCCTCGACCCCGGGACCGTGCGGGTGGCCGACACCCTCCTGCACGGCGACGGGATCCGGATCGCCTGCCCCGCCGCCGTCCTCGTCGAGGGCGAGGCACGGCGGCACGGCGCCATCACAGACCGCGGGACCCTCATGGCGGGCACCCCGGGGCCGGAGGCCGTCACGCCCGGCACCGGGCACGCCGCCCTCGTACCCGCCACAGGGGGAGGGGCCGGGATCGCGGCGGCCGCCACCGACGAACACGGAAGGGCCGTGGCCCGCGCGGCCGTCGACGCCTGGACCGCGGCCGCCGGGCCCCGCACGGTGCTGCTCGCCGCCCCGCGTTCGTTCTGCGCCGGGGTGGAGCGCGCCGTCGAGATCGTCGAACGCGCCCTGGCCCAGCGGGGCGCCCCCGTCCACGTACGCAAACAGATCGTGCACAACAGCCACGTGGTCGCCGAGCTCGAGGAACGGGGCGCGGTCTTCGTCGACGAGCTCGACGCCGTGCCCGACGGGGCCACCCTCGTCTTCTCCGCGCATGGGGTCTCGCCGGCGGTGCGCGAGGAGGCCGACCGCCGCGGGCTCGACGTCATCGACGCGACCTGCCCGCTGGTCACCAAGGTCCACACCGAGGCCCGACGGTTCGCCGACCGGGGCGACACCGTCGTGCTCGTGGGCCATGCCGGGCACGAGGAGGTCGAGGGCACCCTCGGCGAGGCCCCGGGGCGCACCGTGCTGGTGGAGACACCGGAGGAGGCCGCGCGGCTCGAGGTGCAGGACCCCGACCGGGTCTCCTACCTCACCCAGACCACCCTGGCCGTGGACGAGACCGAGGAGGTCGTCGACGCCCTGCGCGCCCGCTTCCCGAAGCTGCGCGGCCCCGGGTCCGACGACATCTGTTACGCCACGACCAACCGACAGGACGCGGTCCGGGCCATCGGCGAGAGCTCCGACCTCGTGCTCGTCGTGGGGTCGGCCAACTCCTCCAACTCGCTGCGCCTGGTGGAGCTCGCCGAGCGGTGCGGTACCCCCGCGCGCCTGATCGACGACGCCCGCGACATCCGCCCCGACTGGGTGCGCGGCGCCGGCACGATCGGCCTCACCGCGGGCGCCTCGGCC
This sequence comes from Nocardiopsis coralli, assembly GCF_014892575.1. Classification (GTDB taxonomy): domain Bacteria; phylum Actinomycetota; class Actinomycetes; order Streptosporangiales; family Streptosporangiaceae; genus Nocardiopsis; species Nocardiopsis coralli. The sequence continues at coordinate 69,595 of NZ_JADBGI010000021.1, forward strand.
CCGCCCCACCTGGTCGAGGAGGTGATCGACGCGCTCGCGGGGTTGGGCCCGGTCACCGTCACCGAACGGGAGACCGCCCGCGAGACCGTCCACTTCAGCCTGCCCGTGCCGGTCCGCAGCCCCTGACGCCCGCGCGCACGCGTCCGCCACAGCCGCACACACGAACCGCCGCCCGACCAGAACAGGCGTCCCGATGGAAGCGTTCACTCTGCCCGTCTTCTACCTGCCGCATCCGTCCAGGCTCAACCCGCACCTGGAACGCACCCGCGAGCACAGCAGCGGCTGGGCCCGCCGGATGGGCATGCTCGACACCCCGGCCCCCGGCGGAGGTCTTGTCTGGGACGAGGCCGCGCTCGCCGGGATGGACTACGCGCTCATGTGCGCCTACACCCACCCCGACTGCGACGGACCCACCCTCGACCTGATCACCGACTGGTACGTGTGGGTGTTCTTCTTCGACGACCACTTCCTGGAGCAGTACAAGTACTCCCGCGACTTCGCCGGGGCGCAGACCTTCCTCGACCGCCTCGAGGAGTTCATGACCGCCGACGGCAGCCTCCCGCGCGAACCGGAGAACCCGGCCGAGGCGGGCCTGGCCGACCTGTGGCGGCGCACCGTCCCGTCGATGTCGGCCGACTGGCGGCGGCGTTTCACCACCAGCACCCACAACCTCATGGTCGAGTCGATGTGGGAGCTGGACAACATCGAGCTCGACCGGGTCGCCAACCCCATCGAGTACATCCAGATGCGGCGCCGGGTGGGCGGAGCCCCCTGGTCGGCCAACCTGGTCGAGGTCGCCGTCGGCGCGGAACTGCCCGAGGGCCTGGCGGAGTCGCGGCCGCTGCGGGTGCTGGCCGACACGTTCTCCGACGCGGTGCACTTGCGCAACGACCTGTTCTCGTACCAGCGCGAGGTGCAGGAGGAGGGCGAGAACTCCAACGCCGTCCTGGTCTTCGAGCGGTTCTTCGACCGGCCCACCCAGGAGGCGGCCGAGCTCGTCAACGACCTGCTGACCTCCCGGCTCGTGCAGTTCGAGGACACCGCCCTGACCGAGGTGCCCGCCCTTCTCGCCGAGCACGGCCTGGCCCCGCACGAGCACTCCGGCGTGGCCGCCTACGTCAAGGGGCTGCAGGACTGGCAGGCCGGCGGGCACGAGTGGCACGCACGCTCCAACCGGTACATGAACGAGGGCGCCGCCCAGCGCCCCGCCGGGGAGCTCGCCGGACCCACCGGGCTGGGGACCGCGTCGGCGCGCCCGGCCTTCACCCCGCTCGCGCCCGGGGTGCGCCGGCGGGCGCAGCAGCGCGCACACACCCTGTTCCGGCAGGTCGGCCACCTGGACCTGCCCGACCTGTACATGCCGTTCTCGATCCGCACCAACCCCCTCATCGACGACGCCCGCAGCTACGCCGTGGGCTGGGCGCGGCGCATGGGTTTCTTCGACTCCGTGCCCGGGGTGGAGGCCGGGGGCGTCTGGGACGAGCGCCAGTTCATCGGCCTCGACCTCGCCCACTGCGCGGCCATGATCCACGCCGACGCCGGCTTCGACGAGCTGTGCATCTCCTCGGACTGGCTGGCGTGGGGCACCTACGGCGACGACTACTTCCCCGTGGTCTTCGGGACCACCCGGAACGCCGCCGCGGCCAAGCTGTGCAACGAACGGTTCCCGGCCTTCATGCCGCTCGACCTCGGTCCGACCCCGGAGCCGACCAACCCGATGGAGCGCAGCCTCGCCGACCTGTGGCGCCGCACCGCCGCCCCCATGGACCCGGCGGCGCGCGCCGAGTTCCGCAGGGCCGTGGAGGACATGACCACGAGCTGGCTGTGGGAGCTCGACAACCAGACCCACCACCGGGTGCCCGACCCCGTCGACTACATGGAGATGCGGCGGCAGACCTTCGGTTCCGACATGACCCGGAGCCTGGCCAAGCTCACCCGCTCGGCCGACGTCCCGCGCGAGGTCTTCCACACCCGCACCATGCGGGAGCTGGAGACGGCGGCGCAGGACTACGCCTGTTTCCTCAACGACCTGTTCTCGTACCAGAAGGAGGTCGAGTTCGAGGGGGAGGTGCACAACCTCGTCCTCGTGGTGGAGAACTTCCTGGGCCTGGACCGCCACGCCGCACGCGACGTCGTCGCCGACCTCATGCGGGCCCGCATGGAGCAGTTCGAGCACATCCTCGCCGACGACCTGCCCCGCCTGTTCGAGGACTTCGACCTGGACGATGCGGCCCGCGAGGCCCTGCTCCGCGACGCCGACGGAATGAAGGAGTGGATGGCCGGGATCCTGGAGTGGCACCGCAAGTGCGTGCGCTACACGGACGCGGAACAGCGCCGCCTGCGCACGCCCGAGCCCCCGGGCGAGGGCGTGCCGGCCGACCACGCCTGGGGGCCCACGGGCCTCGGCACCTCCGCGGCCCGCCTGGCGTCGGCGCTCCGGGGGCGCGCCCCCGCCTGACCTGGGCAGGCACCGGCCGACCGGGGCACCTCGGGGAATTGTATGCAATGAGGATACAATCTTGGGTGTCCGTGGAACCGGGGTTCCGTCCCCGGTCGGCCGCAACCGAATGAGGTGCCATGCCTGCGAACGCCGCCGAGAACCCGTCCGTCCGCTACGACGTCGTCGTGGTGGGCGGGGGCAACGCCGCCTTCTCCGCCGCACACGCCGCACGCGAGCGCGGGGCCTCCGTGCTCGTCCTGGAGAAGGGCGAGGAGAAGGAGGCCGGCGGGAACTCCTACTACACCGCCGGCGCCTTCCGCCTCGCACACGGTGGCCTCGACGACCTGCGCTCCCTCCTGCAGGACCCCGACGACCCCCGCCTGGACCGCACCCGGCTGCCCGCCTACACCGCCGACGACTTCGCCGCCGACATGGACCGGGTCACCGGCGGTAACAACGACCCGCGGATGACCCGCGTGCTCGTCGACGACAGCGCCGACACCATCCGGTGGCTCACCTCGAAGGGGCTGCGGTGGGAGCTCCTCTACCAGCGCCAGACCTACCTCGACGAGGGCGAGTGGGTCTTCTTCGGCGGTCTCGCGCTCGGCAGCGAGGGCGGGGGCAAGGGGCTGGTCGCCCAGCACACCGATGCCGCCCGCGCCTCCGGCACCGAGATCCGCTACGGGGCGGAGGTCGTGGACCTGCGTCGCGACGGCAGTGCCGTGACCGGGGTGGTGGTGCGCGACAGTGATGGCACGGTCGAGCACATCGGCGCCGGTGCCGTGGTCCTGGCCGCGGGCGGGTTCGAGTCCAGTGAACGCATGCGCCGACTCCACCTGGGGGAGGGGTGGGAGCGCGCGATCGTGCGCGGCACCCCGCTGAACACCGGAGAGGTCCTCGAGCTCGCCATCGGCCACGGCGCCGCGGCCCACGGGGACTGGTCCTCCTGCCACAGCGTGCAGTGGGACGCCGGTGCCCCGGCCCGGGGCGGAGACCGCGAGCTCACCAACCAGCTGACCCGCCAGAGCTACCCGGTCGGGATCGTCGTCAACCGGGAGGGCGCGCGCTTCGTGGACGAGGGCGCCGACTTCCGCAACTTCACCTATGCCAAGTACGGGCGCGAGGTCCTGCGACAGCCGGGCGGCGTGGCCTTCCAGCTCTTCGACGCCACCACCCGGCCGCTCCTGCGCACCCTGGAGTACGACAGCACCCCGATCACCGGAGAGCAGGCCGACACGCTCGACGAGCTGGCGGAGCGGTTGGGCATCGACCCCGACGGCCTGTCCCGCACGGTCGCGGAGTTCAACGGTTCCATCTCCGGCGGGGACTTCAACCCGGCGGTCAAGGACGGTCGTGCGGCCCGGGTCGTCCCGCCCAAGTCCCACTGGGCCTCGGCCCTGGAACAGCCGCCCTTCTACGGGTACGCCGTGGCCTGCGGCATCACCTTCACCTTCGGCGGGCTGCGCATCGACCCCGCCACCGCCGCGGTCCTGGACGGCGACGGTGTCCCCGTGCCGGGTCTCCACGCGGCGGGAGAGATCGTCGGCGGCCTGTTCTCCGGCAACTACCCCGGCGGGTCGGGGCTGATCGCGGGGTCGGTCTTCGGTCGCAGGGCGGGCGCAGTGGCCGCCGGCTGACCTTGGCCGCGCCCGCGTGTGCGAGGGGCCGGCCCCGGTTCGACCGGTGGATCCGTCCGATGCCTGAAACATGGGGTTTACATCACATCCAGTTGTGTGCAAGATGTATGCAATGTGAATCCACCCAGCTCGGAAGGGCGGAACCATGGTCGGACTCAGCCGGCGCCGGGCCCTCGGCGCGCTCTCCGTCTCCCTGCTCGCGGCGTCCGGGTGCAGCACCCCGAACCCGCACCGGGCCGAGCAGACCGCCAGCGAAGGTGATCCGCTCCCCGAACACGTACGCATGGTCATCCCCTACGCGGAAGGCGGCGGGACCGACGTGTGGGCCCGCTTCATCGCGCCCTTCCTCACCGCGGAGATGGACCGCGACTGCCAGATCCTCCCGGAGAACCTGCCCGGAGGGGAGAGCATCATCGGGTCGAACCGCTACGCCCGCGACGGCGTCAACGACGGGACCTCGATCCTCATCTCCTCCGGCACGACCTACTTCCAGTACCTGTTGGGCCGCTCGGAGGTGGAGTTCGACTTCTCCGACATGCGGCCGCTGGTCCTCAACCCCACCGGCGGTGTCATCTACGGCGCCCCGGAACAGGGGGTCGACGACCTCGACGACCTGTTCTCCGGCGCCACCGACCTCCAGTACGGCGGCATCAGCGCCACCGGGCTCGACCTGAGCGCCCTGCTCGCCTTCAACGTCCTGGGCATGGACGTGTCGACCGTCTTCGGCCTCGAGGGGCGCGGCCCCGCCCGCCTCGCCGTCGAACGGGGCGAGCTCAACCTCGATTACCAGACCACCTCGGCCTACCTCGGCCAGGTCCAGCCCCTGGTCGAGGAGGGGCGGGCCGTGCCCCTCATGAGCTTCGGCCAGATCGACCAGGAGGGCGGGATGGGGCGCGACCCCGCCCTGCCCGACCTGCCCAGCGTCGGGGAGGTCCACCGCGAGATCCACGGTGAGGACCCCTCCGGCGTCGCCTGGGACGCCTACCTGACCTTCCTCGGCGCAGGGTTCTCCTACCAGAAGGGCATCTGGGTCACCGGCTCCACACCCGACTCGGTCACCGAACCCTTCTTCGAGGCCGCTCGAAAGCTCAGCGGCGACGAGGACTTCCTCGCCGAGGGCGAGCAGGTGCTGGGCGGTTACCCCGTCTACTCCGGCGCGGAGTCCGAGGACGAGGTGCGCGCCGCGCTCTCCATCACCGAGGAGGTCCGCTCCTACGTGCTCGACCTCCTCGAACGCGAGCACGACACCGTCGTGCACTGACCGCCTCCCCCGCGGAACCCACCGACCTTCCCGCCCCGCGCTCCCGCCGGTGCGATCCCCGTGCCCCCCGCCCCCGGGCCACAGCCACCCTCCTTCCGCGACAGACGGACACCTCCCATGCTTGATGCCGCATTGACCGCACTCAGCGGATTCCTCGATCCGTGGATGCTCGTGACCCTGTTGATCGGGGTGCTCGCCGGGCTCGTCCTCGGCCTGATCCCCGGGCTCGGAGGTACCGGGGCGGTGGCGGTGCTGCTGCCCTTCATCTTCCTCCTGGAGCCGCAACAAGCGTTGGCCCTGGTCATCGGGGCGACCGCCGTCATCCACACCGCCGACACCATCAGCACCGTCCTGCTCGGGGTCCCGGGCTCGGCCTCCTCCAGCGTCCTGCTCCTGGACGGCCACACCATGGCCAGGAAGGGGCAGGCCTCACGCGCCCTGTCGATCGCCTTCGTCTCCTCGGCGGTGGGAGGCCTGGTCGGCGCCTTCGGGCTGACGGTGTCGATCGCCGTCGCGCAGCCACTGGTCATGGCCTTCGCCTCGCCCGAGCTGTTCATGCTCACCGTGCTGGGCATAAGCCTCGCCGCGCTCATGTCGCGCGGCAACGTCACCAAGGGCCTGCTCGCCGCTTCGCTCGGGCTGCTGCTCGGGCAGGTGGGTATGGCCCCGGCCTCCGCCGAGTACCGATACACCTTCGGCTCGCTCTTCCTCGCCGAGGGGCTCGACCTCGTGGCGGTGGCGCTGGGTGTGTTCGGGCTCGCCGAGATCATGTCCCTCGTGGCACGCCGCACCAGTGTCGCCCAGCGCGTGGAACTGCGCGGCGGCTGGGGACAGGGCATCCGCGACGTGTTCCGGCACTGGACCCACGTCCTGCGCGGCTCCTTCGTCGGGATCTGGGCGGGCATCATCCCCGGGGTGGGAGCCACGGCCGGGAGCTGGCTGGCCTACGGTCAGGCCGCCGCGACCGTCAAGGACAAGAAGCGCTTCGGCAAGGGGGACCCGCGCGGCGTCGCGGCCCCGGAGGGCGCCAGCACGTCGATCTCGGCGGGCGACCTCATCCCCACCCTGCTGTTCGGTATCCCCGGGAGCGCCGCAGCGGCCCTGCTGCTCGGGGCGCTGCTGGTCTTCGGTATCGAACCCGGCCCTAGCCTGATCACCGAGGACCTCGACCTCGTCTACACGATCGTGTGGTCCTTCGCCATCGCCGCGATCATGGGTGCGGCGCTGTGTTTCCTGCTGGCGGGCCCGCTCGCCAAGCTGAGCTTCGTGCGGTTCCCGATCCTGGCGGCCGGGCTCATCGTCGTCATGTTCGTCGCCTCCTTCCAGGCCTCCCAGGAGTTCGGGGTGCTGCAGGTGATGCTGCTGCTCGGCGTCGTCGGGTGGCTCATGAAGTACTGCGACTACCCGAGGGCCCCGTTCCTCATCGGGTTCGTGCTCAGCATCCCGCTGGAGCGGTACTTCTTCCTCACCGACAGCCTCTACGGCACCGGCGAGTGGATGACGCGGCCCGCGGTCCTCGTCATGGCCGCCCTGCTGCTGAGCCCGCTGGTCTTCAAGGCGGTCCGGCGCGTGCGGTCGGGCAGCGGCGGGACGAGTGAGCCCAGCGAGCCGAGGGAGACCGTCACGGTCGGCGGGGGCACGGGCCACGGTTCCTCCGGCACGGCGGACGGCAGCGGAAGCACCGACGGTCCCGGCAGCGCGGGCGGCACCGGGGAGGCCGGCGGGCCCGAGGGGACGCCCGGTTCCCGGGAGGGCGGCGACGCGGACACCGACGACGCCCAGGGGGCGGACGAACCCGAGGGAGGTCCCCCGCAGACCGGCCCCGACCTGCGCGGCAGCTGGTGGCCCCTGGGCACGGCGCTCCTCTTCGCGGTCGTCTTCGCCGCGGCCCTGCTGACCGGCCAGACCTTCACCGAGTCCGGGAAACTCGTGCCCCAACTGGTCGGCACGGTCGGACTGGCACTGTCCCTGGCGGTCTGCGTGCAGGAGTGGCGGCGTCTGAAGGCCTCCGCCGGACCGGCGCCCGGCCTGCGCAGGGAACTCGGGTGGACGCTGTACGCCTTCGGGTGGCTGTGCCTGTTCCTCGCGCTCATCTACGTGGCGGGAACGGTGCTCGCCACGGCCGTGTTCGTCCCGGTCTTCCTCCGGGTGGTCGCGCAACTGCGCACGCGGGGCATCGTCGTCTACACGGTGGCACTCATCGCGGTTCTGCTGACGCTGCAGCTGGCGGCCGACATCGCCCTGCCCCAGGGGTGGATCATGCCGGCGTTCCTGCTGTGACACCGACGGGGCCGGCCCCACGCGGCGGAGGTGGTGCGGCCGACGGTCACATGGACATCATCGCGGAGAAACGGATCTCCCGAGCGTTGCGCATGTGCCGTTTGCCGGCCTCCTCCGCCGCGTCGGGGTCGCCCGCCTCGATGGCCCGGATGATCTCGGCGTGCTCCGCGCAGCCCGTCGACGCCCGGCCGGGGGCGGCGAAGGTCGTGGGCGCCAGACGCCGCACCGCCTGTTCGGCCTGGCCCAGGAACCGGTCCAGGTACTGGTTACCGGCCGCCTCGCGGATGAGCCGGTGGAAGGTGATGTTGAGGCGGGACAGCGCGGCCGGGTCGCCGCTGTCGACGAGCTCCTCCATCTGCGCCTGCACCTTCTGCAGGGCCGGGACCAGCCCCGCAGGTGTGTTCTTGGCGGCCAGCCGGGCGGCCAGGCCCTCCAGGTTCTCCCGGACGACGTAGAGGGCGAGGATGTCCTCGAGCGACATGGGGGAGACCGCCGTGCCGTGGTGCGCGATCTTGTGCGCCAACCCCTCGTCGGACAGGCGACGCAGGGCCTCGCGGACGGGGGTGCGGCTCACCTGCAACGACGCGGCGATCTCGTCCTCGCGCAGCCAGGTGGAGGGTGGGAGGACCCCGTCGAGGATCGCCTCGCGCAGGGCGTTGGTGACCGCTTCGGTGGTCCTGCCGCGGCTGGGGCGGTCGCTCAGGTACGCGCTGAGGTCCCGCAGCGGGCTGTCGGTGGCGTCCACGGTCGTGTCCGCCTGACCTGCGGCCTTGTTCCTCGCACTCACATGACTCCCCGTAGCAGCGTCAGTCGATCACCACCGGACGTCGGGCATTTTCCGCCACCATCCTACCGGCGGGGAACCCTGATCACGCGGGGCCTGTGCCCTCCTCCGGCGCCGCGAGGGCCCCGACGACGGCCTCCGCGGTCGCCCGCGTGCCCAGATCGGGGGAGCCCGAAGATGTGATGGTGACCGTGCCGTCGGCCAGCACCCGGGCGACCGCGTCCTCGACCGACCGCGCCGCGTCCGTGTGGCCGGCGTGGTCCAGGAGCAGGGCCCCGGCCAGGATCTGGGAGGACGGGTTGGCACGGTCGGAGCCGGCGATCCCCGGTGCGCTGCCGTGGATCGGCTCGAAGTAGGCGGAGGTGTCGCCGATGTTGCCGGACGGGCACATACCGAGCCCGCCGACGGTCCCGGCACCCACGTCGCTGAGGACGTCGCCCAGGAGGTTCTCCATCACGAGCACGTCGAAGCGGGACGGTTCGGCCACGAGGGCGTATCCGGCGGCGTCGGCGTACATGTGGTCGGCCTCGACGTCGGGGTAGGCCTCTGCCACCTCGTCGAAGATGTCGCGGAAGAACCCGAACGATCGCAGCACGTTGCTCTTGTCCACACAGGTCACACGGCTGACACCGTCGGCCGGTGCGCCCCCGCGCCGTCGGGCGAGCGCGAAGGCCGCGTGTGCGACCCGCTCGACGCCCTCCCGCGTCATCATCAGTTGGTCGGAGGCGGCGCGGGCGTTGCGCACCCCGCGTCCCCGCGACATGTAGAGCCCCTCGGTGTTCTCCCGGACGATGACGTGGTCGATCTCGCCGGCCTCGTGCCTGGTCGCGCCGCGGATCCCGGGCAGGAGCCGGATCGGGCGCACGTTGGCGTACGTGTCGAGGCCCTCCCGGAGGAGCCCGCCGAGCAGCCCGGCCTCGGTTCCGTCGGGATGGCGTACGGCGGGGTCGCCCACCGGCCCCTTGAGCAGGGCGTCGTAGCCGCGGATGCGGTCCAGGGCGCCGGGGGTGAGGGCTCGTCCGGTGCGGCGGAAGGTGTCGGCGCCGGCGTCCTCGTGCACGAACTCGATCCCGGTCCCGTGCAGGCGCAGGGCGGTTTCCATGACCGATGCGGCGGCCCGGGTCAGTTCGGGCCCGATGCCGTCGCCGGCGATGACACCGACGCGCAGTGGTCGGTCAGCGGGTTGAACATTTTGCATGCAATCAGTATGCAAAGGGGATACAGTCAGGGCAAGCCAGTGGTGCCGAACGGCCGGCACCGCGGCGGGCGGCCTACGGAGGTGCGTATGCGGGTGTCGGCGGTACTGATGCGGGGCGGGACCAGCAAGTGCTGGGTCTTCGACACTCGGGACCTGGATGCTGTCGGCGGCGACCGCGACCGGCTCCTGCTGCGTCTGTACGGCAGCCCCGACCCCCGGCAGGTGGACGGGGTGGGCGGCGCGACCTCGACCACCAGCAAGGCGGTCCTGCTGGCCCCGTCCGCGACCCCCGACGCCGACGTCGACTACACGTTCGCGCAGGTCGGCATCGCGGAGGAACGCGTCGACTGGAGCAACAACTGCGGCAACTGCTCCGCCGTGGTCGGCCTCTACGCGCTCCAACAGGGCTGGGTGCGGCCGGCCGGCGAGACCACTCGCGTCGTCGTGCGCAACACCAACACCGGCAAGACGATCCTGCAGGACGTTCCCACCCCCGGCGGTGCCCCCACCAACGAGGGCGACCTCGTCATCGAGGGCGTGCCGTTCCCGTCCCCCGGCGTGGACCTCGGCTTCACCCGGCCCGCCGGCGCGGTCACCGGTGCGCTGCTGCCGACCGGGCGCCCCCTCGACCGCTTGGACACGTCCGAAGGGCAGGTCCGGGCCTCCCTCGTCGACGCGGCCAACCCCACCGCCCTGCTGTGGGGCCCCGACCTCGGTCTGGCCGGGGACGAGACCCCTGCCCAGGTGGACGGGGACCCGCGCCTGCTCGAGGTGCTCGGCGAGGCCCGCGCCCATGCCTCGGTTCTGATGGGGATCGCCCCCTCCGCGGCCGACGCCGACCGGGTCTCCCGCGCGATCCCGAAACTGGCCTGGACCGCCCCGTCCGCCGCCGGGGACCAGGGGATCCAGGGACGCATGCTGTCCATGGGTCGCACCCACCCCGCCCTCGCGGTGACGGTGAGCGTGGCCTTCGCCGCCGCTTCGGTCACCGGGGGCACGGTCGTCCCGTCCCCGGCTGACGGCGGCCCCCTGCGCATCGCCACCCCGTCGGGGACCGTCACGGTGCGCGCGGAGCTCGACCACGCCGGCGGCCTGGAGACCGCCTACGTCACCCGCAACGCCCGGCGCCTGGCAACCGCGGAACTGGAGCTGCCCGGCGCCGGTCCACGGCTGTGCTCTCCGCGAGCTCACAGCGCACCCCGGTGAACCGCGCGTCGGCCGTTCGGGCGTGTGTCACCGTGCGGCGATGCCTCCGATGACCAGGTCGACGACCCGGCGGGCCAGCTCGCGCACCTCGTCCTCGGACTGTCCGTCGATCTTCCGGTACCAGACGTCGACCGCGTTGAGGCTGGTGAGCAGCGTCCGTGTGGCCAGGGAGACGTCCACGTCCCGCAAGGACCCGTCCTCGACACCCCGTGCGACCACCTGGCGGAACATGTGTTCGTAGTCGCGCCGGAGTTCGTTGAGGGCGAGCAGCGCGTCGCGCTGCCGGACCTTCAGGTCGGTCGACGCCTGTGCCCGGGCCCCCTGATGGACGACGTGGTGGTACGAGACGTCCTCCATCAGGTTGGTCACGTGTGCAACGGACATCGCCACCAGCCGCTCGCGGCCGGTCCCGCTGCCGTGCGAGTGCGGTTCCACGCGCTCCCGGACCCGTCGCATGCCCTCCTCGTACACCCCGATGAACACGTCGAACTTCGACCGGAAGTGGTAGTAGATCAGGCCCTTGGTCGCGCCCACCGCGGCCGCGATGTCGTCGATCGTGGTGCTGTCGACCCCTCGGTGCATGAACGCTTCGGCGGCGGCGTCGAGGATGCGGCCCTTGGCCACGGGGCCCGGTCCGGAACGCGTACCCAACGATGAGTGGTTGGCGACGGTGGAACGGGAACCGGCCGAGCGGCGGCATCTCATGGTGCACACGAACCACTGCGTCGAGCTCAACGAGGCGGACCTGGCGGCCTGGAACGCCGGAGGGCACACGAACCTGAGGGAGGTGACCATCAGCGGCACCCGGCAGGAGGTGCGGCGCAACCTGGACGGTCTGGCCGCCGAGGGGGTGACGGAGATCGTCTTCCAACCGTGCGGGCCGGACACGCGGTCCGAGCTGGAATGCTTCCTCGCGGCTGCGCGGGACTGAGTCGGGGATCGGGGCCAGGACCGAGTCCGGACCCACGCCCCGGGGGCTCCGTACGCGGAGACACCCCGGGTCGGAGTGGCGGCCCCGGCAGGATTCGAACCTGCGGCACCCGCTTTAGGAGAGCGGTGCTCTATCCCCTGAGCTACGGAGCCGGAGTGCGGAAGGTATCGGTTACCCCGTCACGAGGCCAAGCCTAACTCAGGATGGGCGTGCTCGGGGTGTCGTGTCGCTCGGGAGAGGGCACCCTGGGGGGACTCTGCGTGCTGGGCGCAGTACGCTGACCTACGATTGGTTGTCCTGGTGGCAGTGTGATGTTGTTCACTGAGCGTGTCGCATTATGGCCCCATCTGCGCCCCGGTCACTGTGGAGACCAGGCCACGATGGCCGATCGTTCCACCGTGACCAGGGATGATGTCGAGGTCCGGACGTTCGGGCCGCACCCGGTCGCAGGTGGCCCGCCCCGATGTCCATGTCGGACGGATCGGTCCCGTGTGTCCGCAAGCGGACATGGAGTAGTACGTTGCCTTGCGGCCGCGGGTACGTGTTCGAGGAAAATCAGCCGGAGGATCATTCGTGCCGTTCGAATCTGAGCAGGCGCGGCGCAGGTCCCGCGTTCCGGGTAACGGGGGGACGCCGGTCCTCACGGCGCCGCACGGTTTCCGGGGGCGCATGGCCCAAGCGCTCGTGCTGGTCCTCACCACCGCCCTGATGGTCGCCCCCATGCCGGCCACCGCCTACGCCGACGACCTGGAGGACCTGCGCGAGCAGGCCGAACAGGCCGCCACCGAGCTCGAAGAGGCCACGGACCGGCATGTGGAGCGCCAGGGCGAGCTCGAGGACGCGCAGGAGGAGCTCGTCGGCACACTCCACGAGCTCCAGCAGACCGAGGTCGAACTCGGTGAGATGCGCGAGCCGCTCGCCCGCCTGGCCAACACCCTGTACCGCCAGCCCGACGGCGGCATGCTCCAGATCCTGGTGGACGGGTCGCTCGACGACGACCTGCAGATGCAGTCCTACGCGGCCAAGCTGTCGGAGGACAACCAGGCCCTGATCCAGGACGCCACCGACCTGCGCGAGGAGCAGGCGTCGCTGGCGGTCGAGGCCCAGCAGATGCAGACCGACACCCAGTTGGAGCAGGCCGAGCTCGCGGCCGAGGTCGAGCAGTTGCGCGACCAGTCGGAGGAGAGCACCGAACTCCTCACCTCGGAGTTGGAGGACCGCGGCCTCGACCCGGGTACCTTCGAGGCGGCCGCCGACTGCGACGAGAGCGCCGCGGGGCCGGCGGAGGACTACCCGAACGGCCTGCTGCCCGACGACGCGCTCTGCCAGCTCTACGACGAGGACCAGTTCCTCAGGGCCGACGCGGCGGTGGCCTTCCTCGAGCTCAACATGGAGTACGTCGAGGAGTTCGGCGAGAACATGTGCATCACGAGCGCCTACCGCGACCTGCCGAACCAGCACCGCGTCTACGCCGAGCAGCCGCCCGGCTTCGCCGCCACGCCGGGCACCAGTAACCACGGGTACGGGCAGGCGATCGACCTCGGGTGCGGCATCCAGAACTTCCGTTCGGAACGGTGGAACTGGATGGAGGAGAACGGCGCCCGCTACGACTGGATCCACCCGGACTGGGCCAAGAACAACCCGTTCGAACCCTGGCACTGGGAGTACGAGCCGTGATCGGCCCCCGATGACACGACGAGGGCGCCGCCACCGACAGTCGGTGGCGGCGCCCTCGTCGTGTGTGCGGCGCGATCAGGAGGACGCGGCGGTGCTCCCCGTGGAGCCCGACCCGCCGGTCTCCTCGGCGGTCTCCTCCTCCGGGAGGACCTCGGGGGTAACCTCGCTGGTGCAGTTCGCGCACCGGCTGGCCTTCTTGTCGATCTCGCTGTAGCAGTAGGGGCACTCGCGGGTGGTGGCCTCCTCCTCCTTCACCAGCTTCTCCAGCAGCTTGCTGATGGGGAGGACGACGAAGAAGTACAGGATCGCCGCGGTGAGCAGGAACGAGATCACCGCGTCGACGAACTGGCCGTACATGAACCGGCTGTCGTTGATCTCGAAGTACAGCTGCCCGAACTCGGGCACCCCTCCGAAGATGCCGAGCAGCGGCGTGATGAAACCTTCGGTGAACGCGGTGATCAGGTTGGAGAAGACCGCCCCGATCACGACCGCGACCGCCAACTGCACCAGGTTCCCCTGGAGCAGGAACTTCTTGAAGCCTTCCATGGAACAGCCCTACGTGGTCGTGCTTGCCTGCATCGAACGGCCCCTGGGCGGCCACCGGGGGTGGGTGTCGCCGGGGGCGGCCAGGGGCGCCGGGACAGCTTTCCGTACCTCGGAGTGGGCGGTCAAACGCTGGATGTGATACCGAGTACCAGTCTGATCCGGTGCGTCAGTTCCGGATCGACACCGAGAGCCGGGAGCCGGCCGCCGACCCTGCCAGCGCCCGCGCCTCCTCCGGGTCGGCCGCCACGACCAGCAGCGCCCCGCCCTCGCCGCCGCGGGAATCCTCGTCCGGTACCGCCAGGACCGGACGGTCGGAGACCACCTCCACGGCCGGTCCGGAATGCGCGACGGTCGGATCGTCGCCGCCCGATGCGGCCAGGACGTCGACCCGGTCGCCGGGGGTGAGCAGGGAGACCGTCCCGGCGTCGGCCACCCGCACGGGCGCGGCCACCAGGCCCGGGCCGTACGGGCGTGTAGGAGGGTCGGCCAGGCGGGCGTCGGTGAGGACCTCGCCCTCGCGCACCGGGCCGCTGAGTCTCCGCCCGGCCGTGTCGGTGTCGGCGGCCATCGCCCCCTCGGGCAGGGCGGACTCGGGCAGGCGCCGCGGGGTGAGGTCGGCGTCGCCGAGCGGGGAGGAGGCGTCGAGGTCGCGCGCGGCCACGAGCACCTCGCGGCCGGGTTCGGGCGGGGGACGCAGGACCAGGACCGCGCTCAGCAGCGAGCACGCCGCGAGCAGGGCGGTCAGAGGCCGCCGGTGGCGGTCGAGGAACCGGTGCACCGCGCGGCGGTGCCGGTACGGGGGTAATGCATCGGCCATGGTCCGACGTTAGACCGGCCGAGGGCGCCGCGGACGGTTGTCCACAGGCCGGATGTGCCCGGAGACACGACGGTGCGCCGCCGGCCGAGTGGCGGCGGCGCATCCGGAAACCCTTGGGTCAACGGCAGGCGAGCTCAGGAACTGCTGGTGCTGCTCGTGCTGCTGGTGCTCTTGGGCCCCGAGTCGCTGCTGCCCGAACCGGACGAGTCCGAGCTCGAGGAGGACGAGGCCGAGGAGTCGGAGGAGGAAGAGGAGCTCTCCGAGGAACCGGAGTCCTTGCCGCTCTCCTTGCCGGAGCCCGACAGCACCGAGCTGTTGCTGGAGGAGCCGCTGTCGGTCTTGTAGAAGCCCGAGCCCTTGAAGACGATGCCCACCGCGGAGTACACCTTGCGCAGGCGTCCCTCGCACTCGGGGCAGACGGTGAGGGAGTCGTCGCTGAACTTCTGCACGACCTCCATCTGGGCGTCGCACTCGGTGCAGGCGTACTGGTACGTAGGCACGGTTCGGGTCCTCCTTGCTGGCACTCTCGCCCGTTGACTGCTAAATAGTACGCGTTCGCCGACGGAGGCGGTGACAGCACCTCACCGGAACGCGGCAGACAGGGGGCGCGGCGCGGAGCACGGCCCCGCGCACGGACGCAACCCACAACGCCGGGGCACCGGGGGTTAATCCCGGGGGCGCCCCTGCACCGGCGGCACCGGCCACACCGGCGACCCGGGATCGAACACCCGCAGGCCTTCGGGGGTGACCACGGCGTCCACCGGGAGGTCGTGCTCCTCGGAGGGCAGCTCCTCCACCAGCTCGCCGTCGTGCAGCGGAACCACGACGGGGGTGTGCGGGCCCTTGTGCGCCAGCGCGCGGTCGTAACAGCCGGCGCCCCGCCCGAGCCGCACGCCGCGGCGGTCCACGGCCAGCGCCGGGCACACGACGAGGTCGACCCGCGCGAGGGCGTCCACGCCGTAACGGTGCCCGGTCGGTTCCTGGAGGCCGTAGCGCGCCTCCTCCAGGGAGTCCGGGCCGTCGTAGGAGGCCCAGTCCAGTTCCCCGCCGGGAAGGAACACCGGGAGCAGCACGTACACCCCGCGTTTCCACAACGCCGTGACCAAGCGGTGGGTGTCGGGCTCCTCGCCCACCGACCAGTAACAGGCCACGGTCCCGGCGGTCGACATCCACGGCTGTTCCCACACGGCGTCGCGCAGGGCCCGCCCGGTGCGCTCGCGTTCGGGGGCCGTCGACGCCCGACGCTGCTCCAGGAAGCCCGCGCGCAGCTCTCGTTTGCCGGCCCGGTCCAGCTCGCCCACGGTCGCCTCCGGTGTCCGTTCGGCCCTCGTCCAGCCGGGAGCGTACCACCGGCCGCACAGGGGGAGCGGGCGGATGAACACCCGGTGGCGCGCACGGGTCCGGGCCCCGAAACGGCGCGTACTTCTTGGCCCGGGCGGCCGTGTGGGAGCCCCGGGCGCTCCCGCGACTGTCCTAAAGTGCCGACATGAACGCCGACACCGAGCACACTCGGCTCAACCCCGCTTCGACCCCTGTCACCAAGGCCGTCGTGCCCGCGGCCGGCCTCGGCACGCGCTTCCTCCCGGCCACCAAGGCCACGCCCAAGGAGATGCTGCCGATCGTGGACAAACCCGCGATCCAGTACGTCGTCGAGGAGGCCGTCGCCGCGCGCCTCGACGACGTCCTCATGATCACGGGACGCAACAAGCGCTCCATCGAGGACCACTTCGACCGGGCCCACGAGCTCGAGGAGACGCTCGAGGCCAAGGGGGAGCACGAGCGCCTCAAGGCCGTGCGCGAACCCGACGGCCTTGCCCAGGTGCACTACGTCCGCCAGGGCCAGCCCCGCGGCCTCGGCCACGCGGTGCTCTGCGCCGAGGCGCACGTGGGCGACAACCCCTTCGCCGTGCTGCTCGGTGACGACATCATCGACGACGCCGAACTCCTGCGCCGCATGATCGAGGTGCGCCAGCAGCGCGGCGGCAGTGTCGTCGCGCTCATGGAGGTCGACCCCGAGCAGGTGTCGCGGTACGGGTGTGCCGGCATCGAGCCCACCGACGAGGACGACGTCGTCACCGTCACCGACCTGGTCGAGAAGCCCTCGCCCGAACAGGCACCCAGCCGGTGGGCGATCATCGGGCGTTACGTGTGCGACCCCGCCGTGTTCCCGGTGCTGCGCCGTACCCCGCCGGGACGCGGGGGCGAGATCCAGCTGACCGACGCGCTCCTGGAGCTGGCGGGAAGCGGCCGCGAGCAGGGCGGGCCGGTCTACGGTGTGCTCTTCCGCGGGCGCCGCTACGACACCGGTGACAAGGGTGACTACATCCGGACCGTCGTCGAGTTCGCCTGCCGCCGCCCCGACCTGCGCGACGAGCTCCTGCCGTGGCTGCACGACTTCGTCCAGGACCGCTACCGGGGCGACGCCGGCTTCTGAGGCCGCGCACTGGAGGGGACGGGGCGCGTGCCATCACCCGCGCGAGGTGAGAAGCTCGGGCTGCACCCAGACAACCTCCGGAGGGGCCCCAGTGAAGAGCGTCGAACAGCACATCGAAGACTGCCTCGGGCTCGTCGCCGTACCGCAACCGACCGAGATCGACCTGAACCACGCCCACGGCACCGTCCTGGCCGAGCGGATCGCCTCACCGGTCTCCCTGCCCGGCTTCGACAACTCCGCCATGGACGGGTACGCGGTGCGCGCGGAGGACGTCGCGGCGGCCTCGCCGGAGGTCCCAGTCCGCCTCGCCGTGGTCGCCGACATCCCCGCGGGCGACCCCACCCCGGTCGCGGTCCGGCCCGGTATGTGCGCCCGGATCATGACCGGTGCGCCCATGCCCGACGGCGCCGACGCGGTCGTCCCGGTGGAGTGGACCGACGGCGACACCGTGCGCGTGACCATCGACCGCCCGGCCCGCCCCGGCAACGCGGTGCGCCGGGCCGGTGACGACGTCGCCGAGGGCACGGTCGTGCTCGAACCCGGATCCCGCATCGGGGCGGGGGAGATGGGTGTGCTCGCCGCCGTGGGGCGCCGCTCGGTCCCTGCCCACCCCAAACCCCGCGTCGTGGTGCTCTCGACCGGTGAGGAGCTCGTCGAGCCCGGGCGGCCCCTGGGCCCGGGGCAGATCTGGGAGTCCAACAGCTTCATGATCGCCGCGGCCGCACGAGACGCCGGCTGCGAGGTGTACCGCCACGGGTTCGTGGGCGACGACCCCAGGACCGTCATGGACACCCTGGAGGGCCTCCTGCTGCGCGCGGACGTCGTGGTCACCACCGGCGGGGTGAGCATGGGCGCCCACGACGTGGTCAAGGAGGTGCTCTCCCGTCAGGGCGTGCAGTTCACGCAGGTCGCGGTGCAGCCGGGCAAACCGCAGGGGTACGGCACGATCGGCCCGGACAAGACGCCGATCATCACTCTGCCCGGGAACCCGGTGAGCGCGTTCGTCTCGTTCCAGGTGTTCGTGCGCCCGGTCCTGCTCAAGCTCCGCGGCCTGGAGGCGGAACCGCTGCCCGAGCGCCGCGCCCGGCTCACCGGTCCCGTCACCTCCCCGCCCGGGCGCCGGTCGTACCTGCGCGCGGAGCTGAGCGGGCCCGCCGCGGACGGGCGCAGCACGGTCACCCCGGTGCGCCGCCAGGGTTCGCACCAGCTCTCCGTGCTGGCCGGGTCGAACGCGCTCGTGGTGGTGCCCGAGGACACCACCGAGCTCCCGGCGGGCACCGACGTCGAGGTGCGCGTCCTCCCCGGGACCTGATCCGGGTGCGGGGCGGCACGGGGTGGGTGCGCGGTGCCTTACGGTCGGAATGAACGGAGCGGCGGGGCGCTCGGAGCCCCGCCCCGCGGCCGGCCCCGGCCGCGGCCCCAGCACGAACGCAGGACGTGTCGACGATGAGCCAGACCCCAGCGCCGGACGAGTCCGGCCACCCCTCCGGTTTCACCCACCTGGACGACTCCGGCGCCGCACGCATGGTCGACGTGTCCGCCAAGGGTGTCAGCGCGCGCACCGCGACCGCCACGGGCCGGGTCCTGCTGTCCGCGGAGACCGTGGCCGCCCTGCGCGGGGGCGAGGTGCCCAAGGGCGATGCCCTCGCCGTCGCGCGCATCGCCGGGATCCAGGGCGCCAAGCGCACCCCGGACCTCGTCCCGCTGTGCCACCCCATCGCGGTCCACGGGGCCGACGTGGACCTCACCGTGGCCGACGACGGGGTGGACATCAGCGCCACCGTCCGCACCGCCGACCGCACGGGTGTGGAGATGGAGGCCCTGACCTGCGTCATGGCCGCCGCGCTCGGACTGGTCGACATGGTCAAGGCGATCGACCCCGAGGCCGAGGTCACGCGCGTGCGCGTGGAGGAGAAGACCGGCGGCAAGAAGGGCGACTGGAGGCGCGGTGACTGAGCAGCCCCGACACAGGGTCGCGGTCGTCACGGCCTCCAACCGCGCCGCGGCGGGGGTCTACCCCGACCGGTCGGGCCCCGTCATCGTCGAACGCCTGACCGCGCTGGGTTTCGAGGCCGTGGGCCCGTGGGTGGTTCCGGACGGAGAACCGGTCGCCGACGCGCTCGAGCGGGCCCTCGGGGAGCGCTGCGCGGCCGCGCTGACCACGGGCGGCACCGGCCTCACCCCCGGCGATCACACGCCCGAGGCCACACGCGAGCTGCTGTCCTTCGAGGTTCCCGGTATCGCGGAGGCACTGCGCGCCGCCGGGCGCGAGAAGGGCGTGCCCACGGCGATCCTCTCGCGCGGGCTGGCGGGCGTAGCCGTACGCGACGGCCACCGCATGCTCGTGGTCAACCTCCCGGGTTCGCGCGGGGGTGTCGCCGACGGTATGGACGTGCTCGCCCCGGTTCTGGGCCATGCGATCGACCAGCTCGGCGGTGGAGACCATCCCCGGTCCGAATGACGGCGGGCCATGACCGGAATCACAGGTCCCGGTCGAGGTACGCCGACCATTCCTCGACCGCGCTTTCATTTCCGGTTCGTAGGTACAGGGGTTAAGAATCGTCCGATTCGAGATCCACCTTCGTGACGCCCGCCACGGCGCGTCGGCGGGGTGGAATACTGGAAGGCCCCACCGGCGGTGTGCGTCCGCGAGTGCTGTGTCGCCCTTGTCCGGTGGTGTCGGAAGGTTCGGAAGGGGCGGCTGTGAATCGCAGACAAGGGTGGCCCGTCACCCTGCAGGACGGGGCCGTCGCGCTGCGCCCGCTGCGCCTGCGGGACGCCGCCGCGCTCCGCGACACCCGTGCGCGCAACGAGGCATGGCTGCGCCCCTGGGAGCCGACCTACCCCGACATGCCGTTGCGTACCGACGGGCTCACCCAGTACGCGGCCATGCTCCAGTCGATCCGGCGCGAGGCGCGCCAGGGCCTGTCCATGCCGTGGGCGATCACCTTCGAAGGGGTCTTCGTCGGCCAGCTCACGGTCGGCTCCATCGTGTGGGGCTCCTCCAGATCCGCACAGGTCGGGTACTGGATCGACCGGGCCTACGCAGGCCGTTCCATCACACCCGCGGCCGTGGCCCTCGCCGTGGACCACTCCTTCTTCGGTGTCGGGCTCCACCGCATCGAGGCCAACGTGCGTCCGGAGAACCGTGCGAGCAGACGGGTCATGACCAAGCTCGGTTTCCGCGACGAGGGGGTGCGCCGCCGCCAGCTGCACATCGACGGCGCCTGGCGCGACCACATCTGTTACGCGTTGACGGCCGAGGAGGTGCCCCGCGGGGTGCTGCGCCGCTGGAAGGACGATTCGTCCCCTGGTTCCGCTTTGGGGTCGCAAGGCCCGAACAGCCGGGAAGATCCGCGTGACCGTGCCCACCCCCATCACGGATCAGGGTGAAGTCAACGAGCACTGTCCACCAATCCGGACCCTAAACCTGTCTTTACCGAGATTGGTTCATTACTTTGTGTTGAATTAAAGCTACGCTCTGGGGTGAGTCTGTGGCCTGCGCTTTCGCCACGGGCCCCCGAGGTGTCCGAAACCGGGGGTCCACAATCTTGCGACACTCCGGTCAGAATGTGGCGCATTTATGGACACGGGGTCGTACCGTGCGGAACATAGACGCATTGACGATGCGGGCAACGCGTGGATATGGCGGGAGATTCACCCCCGGCCCTGCAGGGGCCAGGAACGATGACCCCACCGGAGACGTCTGTACTTCGGGGAAGGCCACAACCACGCCGCGCGGTGTCGACGACGTGTCGAGCAACGTCCAGCGGCCGTCATCGTGAGGAGGGGTGATGAGCAGCTCTCCTCTGTACCTGGCCATCGTGGTCGTCTGGCTCATCGTTCTCGTGCCCATGCTCCTGCGCAAGGACTCGATCGCCGAGGCCGCCGCGGAGGACACCCGGCGTGAGGACGAAGAGATCGAGGAGGACCTCGACGAGGAGTTCCCCGACGAGCACCCCGACGCCACCGAGACCCAGGTCATCCGCCGGAGCGACCACGGGATCCCCGAGCCCGACGCCGAGGAGCCCGAGGAGCCGGCGGTTCCGCGTGAACCCCGGGCCCGCGTCATCGCCCGCCGTCGCCGCCGCACGAGCGGGCTGGTTCTGCTCAACATCGGCACGATCGCGGCGGTCTCGTTCGGTCTGGGCCCTTGGTGGGTGCTCACCCCGCCGGTTCTGTTGCTGGCGGGGCACGTTGCGCTCCTGAGGGAGGCCGCCAAAGCCGACGCGGAACGTCGCGAGGCCGTCCGCCGGGCACGCCGCCGCGCGGCCCTCAGGGCCGAACGTGAGGCCGAGGAGCGCCGCCGCGACGCCGAGCGCGAGGCCGAGGTGATCGCGTTCCGGGAGCGCCGCAGCCAGGTCTACGACCAGTACGCCGACGCCCGCCTGAGGGCCGCCGGCGACTGATCCGCGAGAACGCGTTCGGAGCACGGCCTCAGGGCTGCTAGTCTTGGAGACGTCTTCGGGGCTGTGGCGCAGTCCGGTAGCGCATCTCGTTCGCATCGAGAGGGTCAGGGGTTCAAATCCCCTCAGCTCCACCGAAGAACGCAAGGGCCTGCCGCCCACGGGTGGCGGGCCCTTCGTCGTGTGCGGGGATCTTTCCCCGGGCCGAACCCCCGTGCCGCTCTCGCGCGTGCGGGCGTCCCCGGGCCCGGCCCGCCATGGAGAAGGCCCGCCCCGGCGAGCGGAGCGGGCCTCGTGCCGTGCGTGCACGGCGGGGCGGCCGGGAGGGGACGTGATTCCCTGTGGCGGGAGGTCCTCCGGACCGGAGCCCCGAGTCTCACCGGCGAAGCGTCCATCCCCTGGGTCGGGGAGCGCCGGGCTCGCCGCCACGATACCGCCGGGATCCCCGCCGCGACAGGGGTTCCGGCCCCGCAGCGCCGCCCCGGGGCGGGTGCCGACAATCGGGCGCGAGGGATCCCCGTGTTCCGGAATGTCCGGAACCGAGGGGCCGGGGCGGCCACGGGGGCGGGCGGAACCCCGGTCCGAGTGCGAGTGCCCCTCACGCACGGTGACACCGGCCGACCCCTGAGGTGAGGCCTCGGTGCCGATGTGGGCGGTTTCGGTGTTTTGCGAAGAACATCCACCACCTGCGCCCGGGGGGTCCGGAGGGTCCGTCCGAACGTGCGCCGTATGGACGGCCGTATCTCCGTAAACGCCGACGAATTCCCGTTTCTGTTGCGCTCCGTGATGATATCCGGGGGTGCATTTCCCGTTCCGTTCCGATGTCCTCGCAGCTCACCGCGTAAGGCTTGCAGGTGTGTGCGAATTCCGCAGTCGTGAGCTGCGAAGACAGCTCGTGTCCTGGGGATTCTCGCGAGGGTCACCCTCTTGTTGCCGGGGGTTCGGAAAACTTCTTCGATTCCCTGTCTTGTCTTCTCGCTTTCCGTGCGCCATCTTTGATGGTGGAAGGAAACGGAACCGTCCCGAGAGGTGGCAACCATGACCGAGTGCGCCGTTTCCCGCAAGAGCGGTTGGAGCTGGTACTAGACCGGCTCTTCCCCGAGGCCGAGGCCTCTCAGGGGTGACGGCCCCGGCTGCGGACGCGCTGCCGGGGCCGATTCGTGTGCGCGTCCGGTCCTGCTTTGTGGATTCCGCGCCCGGGGTAGGGGAGGGGTGCGCAGACATTTTTCCGGGCCCGAGCCGGCCCGCCGAGAAGGGGCGGAGAACACCCGTGTCCAACTCCCCTCAGTATCCGGGCGGCCACCTGCCGCCGGAAGGAGAGCCCGAACCCGAACGCAACACCGACGACCGGCGGAAACAGGACGAGCCCCCGCTCGACACCGAACGTTTCCGGCGCACGACCCCTGCCCGGCTGCGTCCGATCCCCGCGCGGCGCAGCGGTGGATACTGGCGCCTGCTGGCCGGCGCGATCACCTACGTCATGGTCGTGGGCGGCATGGCCGACTACACCGACCTCGGGGCCAGGGTCGCGGCCCACGTGCTCTTCTGGTCACTGATCGTGCTGGCGATGCTGCTCAACGCCTCCCGTGAACGCAGACACGGGTGGGAGCGCAGGCCGCGCTGGCCCTACGCCGTGGCGGCCCTCGGGGGCGCGGCGCTGGTGGAGGTGCTGGTGTTGCTGGTGGGCTCGCCGCTCATCGTCACCGGTTCCCTCATCCTGCTGGGGTTCGTCGGCTTCGTGCTGATGCTGGCCGGCTGAACCGCGCTCCGCAGGGGGGTGCGGGGACGGGCCTCAGGTGGCCTCGTCGTCGAAGGGGGGACGTTTGCCGTTGAGGCCCGCGGCCTTCTTCGGCTTCTCGTCCTCCTCGTCGTCCCAGAAGTGCTTCTGCACGAACCGCTTGGGGTTGAGGTCCTGGACGTCGAAGTCCTTGTACTCCGGGCCCAGCCCCTCCTTGATGTCGTTCGAGGCGCTGTTGGCCATCTTGCGCAGTTGGCGCAGGACACGGCCCACCTGCTGGGCCGCCTTCGGGAGCTGGTCCGGTCCGAAGATGAGCAGCGCGAGCAGGAGGAGGATGGCGAACTCGCCCCCGCTGATCCCGAACATGTGCTTCCTCGCTTCGTCTACCGACCGCTCCAAGAAGGTTAACCGGTATCGGGGGGCTTGGGTGACGGTGCCCTGGTTCGGCGCCGAGCCCCACGAGAACCGGCCCCCCGCTCCGCGGAGCAGGAGGCCGGTTCCCTCACGCCTGAAGTGCGGTCAGACCGAGCGCACGTCGGCCGCCTGCGGGCCCTTGGGGCCCTGGATGATGTCGAACTCGACCTTCTGGTCCTCTTCCAGGTTCCGGAAGCCGGTACCCGCGATCGCCGAGTAGTGCACGAACACGTCGGGCTGGCCGCCCTCGACGGCGATGAACCCGAAACCCTTTTCAGAGTTGAACCACTTCACGGTGCCCTGAGCCATCTGCTGCTCTCCCTTGGGGACTGCTTCGGAACCGCACCTTGCTGGTCCCGGGTCGCCGGGCGCCGAAGCGACGAGTCATCCCCCGACAAAGCGCCCGCGTGAAGTTCCGCGAGGCGCCTGGGGCATCCATGGAAACAACAACAGCAACCAATGCATGACGCTATCAGGGAGGGTGCGCGCTTGCCGAGGGTTTTCTCCCCCGAATCTTCCCCCGGATTGTCCTGTTTCGGCTACGCGAAACTGTTGATTTCCGGCGTTAGTGGGGCTAGGGGGTCAAAAGAAGCGGGGCGGCCGATGGCCGCCCCGCAGTTCGATCAGCGTCAGGAACCGCCGCTCCCGTAGATCCAGACGTCGAACCAGAGCCTTTCGCGCCACAGCCCCTCGTCCATCGGATACGCCGAAAGGACCGGGTAGAGATAGGCGAAGTTGGCCAGCACCAGCAGGAGCACCACACCGAAGACCACGCCGCCGAACGCACGTGTGTAGGGGGCGAACCTCGGACTCTCCTCACCGGCACCCATGACCAGGCCGAGCATGAGCACGATCGCCAGGACCAGGAACGGCAGGATCGGCAGTGCGTAGAACAGGAACATCGGGCGGTCCGGGAACGCCAGCCACGGCAGCCACCCGGCGGCCACCCCGATCAGCACGGCGCCGGCGCGCCAGTCCCGCAGCGTGACCCACCAGGCGATCATCGCCACGACCGCCACGAGGCTGAGCCACCAGATGATCGGGGTCCCGATGGAGACCACCGAGGTCACACAGTTGCCGGTGCCGCACCCGACGGCCTCGCCGTCGTAGTGGAACATCACCGGGGTGCGCATGACCAGCCACTCCCACGGCGCGGAGATGTAGGAGTGGTCGCTGCTCAGGCCGTTGTGGAAGCCCATCATCCGGTCGTGGTAGTCGACCAGCGAGGCCAGCGCCTCGTAGGGGGCGGCGAGGAACCCGGGCATCCAGTCCGGCGCCGTGCCCACCGCCTGGTCGCGGTTGTAACCGCCCGAGCTGAACAGCCAGCCCGACCAGGAGACGAGGTAGACCACGCCGGCGACCACCACGGTCTGGACGAACGCGGGCACCGCGTCGATGCCGAACCAGCGGGCGAAGGGGCGGCGCTGGCCCGCGCTGCGGCGCGCACCGTAGTCCCAGGCGACGGTGAGCAGGCCGAAGGCGGCCACGAAGAACAGGGCCGACCACTTGGTCCCGATCGCCAGACCGAAGCACAGCCCCGCGGCCACACGCCACCAGCGCATCCCGAGCCAGCCCACGGTGGTCACGTCCACCCCGGCCTCCGCGAGGCGGGCCCACCGTTCGCGGGTCTTGTCCCGGTCGATGACCAGGCTCGCGAACCCTGCCAGCACGAACAGGGTGAGGAAGATGTCGACCATGGCGATGCGGCTCAGCGTGAAGTGCAGGCCGTCCAGAGCCAGGAGGAGACCGGCCGTGCTGCCGAGCAGCAGCGAGCGGGTCAGGCGCGTGGCCAGGCGCACGAGGATCAGCACCGAGAGCATCCCGGCCAGGGCCGCCGCGAAACGCCAGCCCTCCGGCGTCATCGTCGTTCCGAAGGGCAGGAGCGACCAGAGCCAGTCGCCGAGCGCGATCATCCACTTGCCCACGGGCGGGTGGACGATGAAGTCGCCGGTGCCGGTGAAGATCTCCTGCTGGCCCTGGGCGAGCAGCTCGTCGGCGTGCTCGACCGTCTGGTGCTCGTAGCCGTGGAACCAGAGCCCGTAGGCGTCCTTGGCGTAATAGGTCTCGTCGAAGTAGATCCGTGCCGGCTCACCGAGGTTGACGAACCGCAGGGCGCCGGCGAAACCCGCCACGACGACGGCGGCCAGCCAGCCGAGCCAGAGGGGGACCGGGTTCGCCGGGAGGAACCGGGCTCGGAGGGAGCGGGCCCGGCCGGGGGGTGGTGGGGCGGCGTCGGACGTGGATGAAGTGGCGGTGGTGGTCATCGCAGCTCGTAGGTTGGGGACGGAGATGGGAGTCCGTGTTCCGGACGGTCCACGAAACCATGTTTCGGGTGGCGTGACAGAGCCAACCGTAGCGCGACAGAACGGGGATCACAGTGGTTGAGGGTGTCGGTGATGAGCGGCGCGTCGGGACGCTCACGCTCGCGGGGTTGCCCATCGGGAACCTGGAGGACGCCCCACCTCGGCTTCTGCACGCGCTGGGTTCCGCGGCGGTCGTCGCGGCCGAGGACACACGCCGTCTGAAAGCTTTTGTGAACCGCGCGGGGGTCCGGATCGGCGGCGAGGAGGGGGCCCGGGTGGTCTCCTACTACGACGCGAATGAGGCAAAACGCACCTCGGAGCTCCTGACCGGTCTGCGGGAGGGCGGCGACGTGCTCGTGGTGACCGACGCGGGCATGCCGGGCGTCTCCGACCCGGGGTACCGCCTGGCGTCGGCCTGCGCGGAGGAGGGGATCCCCGTCACCGCGATCCCGGGCCCCTCGGCCGTGACCACGGCGCTGGTCGTCTCGGGCCTGCCCACCGACCGGTTCTGCTTCGAGGGGTTCCCGCCCCGCAAGGGCCTGGCCCGGTACCTGGGGGAGATGGCGGGCGAACGCCGCACGATGGTCTTCTTCGAGAGCACCCACCGGATCGCCGCGACGCTGAGGGCGATGGCGGAGGCCTTCGGGACCGACCGGCGGGCCGCCGTGTGCCGGGAGCTCACCAAGACCCACGAGCAGGTGCGCCGCGGCACCCTGGCCGAGCTCGTGGCGTGGGCCGAGGACGGGGTGCGCGGCGAGATCTCCGTCGTCGTGGAGGGCGCCGGGAGCCCTGCCGCCGAGGCCACTGACGAGGACCTGACGGGCGCCGTGGCCGCCCTGGAGGAGGAGGGGGTGCGCCGCAAGGACGCCATCGCGCGGGTCGCGAAGGAGACCGGGGTGCGCAAGCGGTACGTGTACGACCTCGTGCACGGCATCGGCGGTTCCGGGACCGAAGCCTGAGACGGCGTCCGGTGCGGCGCAACCGGATCCGCGGCCCGCGCATCCAAACCTCGTACACCGACGCGAGGGAGACAGACGACCGTGCGCAGTGAACTGTTCCGACAGGCGCAGGAGACCGAGCAACGGGGCATGCACCTGCAGAACCGCAGGATGCTCAAGGTGGGACTGGACGGGGAGTTCCTCGCCCGCCAGGGATCCATGGTCGCCTACCAGGGCGACGTCGATTTTTCGTTCCAGGGATCGGGCAGTGTGGGGCGGTTCTTCAAGAAGGCCTTCACCGGCGAAGGGCTACCGCTCATGCGGGTCTCCGGCCGGGGTGACGTGTTCCTGGCGCGCGAGGCCTGGGACGTCCACCTGATCGACCTGGAGAACGAGTCCCTCACGGTCAACGGCGCCAACGTCCTGGCCTTCGAGCCCACCCTGGACTGGGACATCCGCCGCGTGGAGGGCGCCGGGATGATGGCCGGCGGGCTCTTCAACACCGTCTTCAGCGGGGCCGGCCGAGTCGCCGTGGTCTGCCACGGGTCGCCCGTGCTACTGCAGGTCGACCAGCCCACGTTCGTCGACACCGCGGCTGCTGTCGCCTGGTCGAGCGCGCTCAGCACCAGCGTGCGCAGCACGGTCAAGGCCGGGGCGATCATCGGCCGGGGCAGCGGGGAGGCCTTCCAGCTCGCCCTGGAGGGACAGGGCTTCGTGCTCGTGCAGGCCTCCGAGGGCGCCCAGGCCGCCCAGCAGCAGGGCTGACCCGACCCCTGAACCCGGATCGCCGGCCTCGACCCCAAGGGGTTGGTGGCGGGCGACGGGTGGGCGCGGCCGAAGCGGAGCAAGGCCAAAAAGACACAGACCCGGCCTCCCCTCGGGGAGACCGGGCCCTGCGTCTGCGGTGCACCTCGCGGGGAGGCGTCAGACCACGGCGCCGTCGTCCTGGTCGCGTGCGGCCTTGGCAGCGTTGCGCTGCTTGGCCTTGCGCTCACGCAGCACGTGCGGCGGGGCGGTCTTGTCCCACCGCTGCAACCAGATCGCCATCGGCACCGCCACGAAGACGGTCGAGACCACACCGGTGGTCAGACCGACCAGCATCGCGATGGAGAAGTCCTGGAGCGAGGACCCACCGAGGAAGGTGAGGAAGCCCAGGATGATCCATGCGCCGACCGTGGTGTTCACGGTGCGGGGCAGGGTGTTGATGATGGCCCGGTTCGCGATGACGGAGAACTTCGACTTCTCGTCCCGGGCCCATTCGTCCCTGACACGGTCGAACACCACCACTGTGTCGTTGACGGTGAAACCGATGACGCTCAGTGCCGCGGCGAGGAAGATCCCGTCGATCGGCTTGCCCAGCCACATGAACAGCCCTGTCACCAGGAGCATGTTGAAGCCGAGCGAGAGCATCGTGGACACACCGAAGGACCAGCGGAAGCGCCAGGCCAGGTAGGCCATCTGCGCGATGAGCGCCAGACCCAGGGCGATGAGCGCCTGGTTGCGCAGCTCCTCACCCATGCTCGGGCCGATGAACTCGTCCGTGGACACTTCGACGCCGCCGGTCTCTTCCGACAGCGCCTCGGTGATGTCGCCCATCTGGTCGTCGTTGATGTCGCCCGTGCGCACCGACAGGTCGGCGTCACCGGACTCCTGCACGACGGCGGTGTCCGAGCCCGGGAAGTCCACCGAGGAGACGACCTCGCGCGCCTCGTCGACGCTGATCTCCTGGTCGCCGGTGATGTCGTACTCGATGACACGTCCGCCGGTGAACTCGACACCGAGGTTGATGTCGCGGACCAGCGGTGCGGCCAGGGCGGTGACCACGATGAGCGCGGCCACGATCAGGCCGTACTTGCGGAACTTCATCAGGTCCGGGTTCTTGCGGACCAGCCACTCGCGCACCTTGCCGATGCGGTCGATACCGGTGATCGACGGGTGCTTCTTGATCACGGCGCGGCGCACCGCGAACTCGACGAAGACCCGGGCGATGACCAGCGCCGAGATCATCGACGCGATGGTACCGATGCTCAGGGTGACACCGAAGCCCTGGACGGTGCCGGAGGCGAAGAAGAACAGCAGGCCGGCGGCGAGGAACGTCGTGATGTTGGTGTCCAACACCGCGCTCCAGGCCTTCCTGGTGCCCTCGACGAAGCCCTTCTCGAGGTTGGGCGGGATCGCACGGCGCCTGCGCCGCTTGAGGACCCCGGCCTCTGCGTCCTCGGCCTCCTCGTCGGTGGCGTCCTTGAGCCCCGCCGACTTGTTGGCCTCGTAGTTGTTGCGTTGTCGCTGGTACTCCTCACGCGCTCGTTCGAAGATCAGCACGTTGGCGTCGATGGCCATACCGATCGCCAACACGAAACCTGCGAGGCCGGGCAGGGTGAGTGTCGCCCCGATCCCGACGAGCATGCCGTAGGCGATGAGGGTGTAGAAGGCCAGCGCCACGGACGCCAGGAAACCGACGAGGCGGTAGACGACCGTGATGTAGAGCGCGGTGAACGCGATGCCCAGCAGGGCGGCGATCGCGCTCGCGTTGATGGCCTCGGCGCCCAGGGTCGGGCCGACCGTCTGGCGCTGGACCTCGGTGACCGGCAGCGGCAGCGAACCGCCCTCGATCAGCACCGCCAGCTCCTCGGAGGTCTCCGCGGTGAAGTCCTGGCTGGTGATGGTCGTGGAACCGCCGGGCATGCCGACGTCGCAGCCGATGTCCTCGTTGACCTGCGGCGCCGAGATGATCTGGTCGTCCAGCACGATCGCGACACGGCGCTGCGGATCGCCGACGCCGTGGCAGGCGGCGTCACCGGTCAGGCTGGCCCACTGGTCGCGGCCCTCGCCCTGGAACTCGACGTTGACCTGCCACTGCTGGCGGTTCTCCGGGTTGAGCAGGGCCTCCGCGCTGGAGACCTGGTCGCCCTGGATCTGGGCCTCGCCGAGCTGCAGCGGGGTGCCCTCGTCGTCCGGGAGCGTGGTGACGACGTCCTCGGGGTTCTCGGCGGGCTGGCCGCCACCGCCGCCGTCGGGCGGCATCATGCCCTCGAGGTCGCCCATGCCCTCGGGCATGCCCTCCATGCCTTCGGGGAGCTCGCCCTCGGGCGGGGCCTCCTCGCCGCCGCCGTCGGAAGGCGCGCGGGCCTCGTCGGCCTGGTCGGACTGGTCGTCCGGCGCCTGGGCGAAGTCGCCCCCGCCGCCGGGCATACCGCCGCCCTCGGGCATGCCGCCGCCACCGGGCGGCTGGACACCCTGGCCGCCCTGCTCACCCACGCCGAGGACGGGGTGGAAGGTCAGCTGGGCGGTCTGGCCGACGATCTCGGCGGCCTCGGCCGGGTCCTGGACACCGGGGAGCTCGACGATGATCCGGTTCTCACCGGAACGCGACATCTCCGCCTCGGCCACACCCAGGCGGTCGATGCGCTGTCGCAGCACCTCGATGACCTGGTCGGTGGCGTCGGAGTCGGCCTCGGTGCCGTCGGCCCCGTCCTGTGTCTCCAGGACGATCTGTGTGCCGCCGCTCAGGTCGAGCCCGAGCCGTGGCGGAATGAACCACGCCGCGCCGAACGCGACGACGATGACGAGTAGGGACACGAGGGCGCGCGCCCAGCGCGCCCCCGATCCCGTTTGACTGGACAAGGGGTGAACCTCTCACTGCGGGTACGGGTGGGCCGCCCCCGAGCCGGATCGAACCGGGTCGGGGCGACGGCCGGATGGTCAGGTGGCGGTGGACGCGGTGAGAGGCGGGCCCCGGGTCGGTGGCAGATCCTCCGGGACACCCAGTTCGGGAACGGGGTCGACGCGCGGGGGTTCGATCGGCCACCAGGGCTGGTCCCACACCGCCAGCCGCAGAGCGCAACTGGGGAGCGCGTCAGGGAGGTCGCGCACGCCCGAACGCGGATCGCAGACCGACGCGGGCGGCGTGAACGTGAACCGTTCGCCGGCCTCCTCGCCGCGGTCGGACGAAGCCTTCGCGATCTGCGCCTCGCGGTCGTGCGGGTCGTCCAGCACACTGGCCACACCGTAGGAGGGGACGGCCCCCTCCGCCGGACGCACCTGGAGCCACGAGGCCGTGGGTGTGGTCAGGACGACGAGCAGCACCACGCTCGCGACCAGAGCCGTGGTGCTTCGGGCAGGACGGGGCACAGCACGGGTAACCGTGATGACCACCGCCTCGCGTGAAAGGCCGGGGCTGCCATGGTCGTGACGCCACGCGCCCCGGCGGCACGTGCCGTCGTGCAGCCGAGCATAAGGGCAACACCCGTCCTGACAGGAACCACCGTCCCACTCGTCTCCCGCGCCCCCGCGCGCAGGGGGAGGGTGAAGGTCCCGCACAGGGCGCCCCGGCGGGGGTGATGCGCCTGGCCGCGGGTACTGAGACGTGTCCCGGCGCCTTTAGTCTTGGGGCATGTCGTCGAAACGCCACATCCTGACCGCGGTCGCCTGGCCCTACGCCAACGGACCGCGCCACATCGGCCACGTGTCCGGCTTCGGGGTCCCCTCCGACGTCTTCTCCCGCTTCCAGCGAATGTCGGGGAACCACGTGCTGATGGTCAGCGGCACCGACGAACACGGCACCCCCATCCAGGTCCTGGCCGACCAGGAGGGTGTCACCCCGCGGGAGCTCGCCGACCGCTACAACCAGGTCATCGCCGAGGACCTGGTCGGGCTCGGGCTGTCCTACGACCTGTTCACCCGCACCACCACCGGCAACCACTACGCCGTCGTCCAGCAGCTCTTCACCGCGCTCCACGACAACGGTTACGTCTTCACCCACACCACCAAGGGCGCGGTGTCGCCCTCCACCGGCCGCACGCTGCCCGACCGCTACATCGAGGGCACCTGCCCGATCTGCGGTTACGACGGCGCGCGCGGCGACCAGTGCGACAACTGCGGCAACCAGCTCGACCCGATCGACCTCATCGGCCCGCGCTCGCGCATCAACGGCGAGACGCCCGAGTTCATCGACACCGAGCACTTCATGCTCGACCTGCCCGCGTTCGCCGACGTGCTGGGCCGGTGGCTCGAGGGCAAGGACGGCGCATGGCGCCCCAACGTGCTCAAGTTCTCGATGAACCTGCTCGAGGACCTGCAGCCGCGCGCGGTCACCCGCGACCTCAACTGGGGTGTGCCGATCCCGCTCGAGGGCTGGGACGAGAACCCCAACAAGCGCCTGTACGTGTGGTTCGACGCGGTCATCGGGTACCTGTCCGCCTCCATCGAGTGGGCCAAGCGCACCGGCGACCCGGAGGCCTGGCGCCTGTGGTGGCAGGGCGACGACGCCGAGTCCTTCTACTTCATGGGCAAGGACAACATCGTCTTCCACTCGGTGATCTGGCCGGCGATCCTGCTGGGTGCGAGCGGCCGCGGTGACCGGGGCGGCGAGCCCGGTCCGCTGGGTGAGCTGGACGTGCCCTCCGAGGTCGTCTCCAGCGAGTTCCTCACGATGGAGGGGCAGAAGTTCTCCTCCTCGCGCCGCGTCGTCATCTACGTGCGCGACTTCCTGCAGCGCTACTCCGCCGACGCGCTGCGGTACTACATCATGGCCGCCGGGCCGGAGACGCAGGACACCGACTTCACCTGGTCGGAGTTTGTCCGCCGCAACAACGACGAGCTCGTCGCCGCCTGGGGCAACCTGGTCAACCGTTCCATCTCGATGGCCGCCAAGAACATCGGGCACGTGCCCGAGGCCGGGGAGCTCACCGAGGAGGACGAGAAGGTCCTGGCCGCCTCCCGCGCCGCCTTCGACGCCGTCGGTGCGCGTCTTGAGCGCTCGCAGTTCAAGGCCGCCCTCCAGGAGGCCATGCGCACCGTCGCCGAGGCCAACAAGTACATCTCCGACCAGACCCCGTGGGCGCTCAAGAAGACCGACCCCGAGCGCATGGCCAGCGTCCTGCACGTGGCCCTGCAGCTGGTCAAGGACGCCAACACCCTGCTCACGCCGTTCCTGCCGGAGTCGGCCAACAAGGTGCACGCCATGCTCGGCGGCGAGGGGCAGTGGAGCGGGATGCCGCGCCTGGAGACCGGCCACGACACCATCGGCGGTTCCGAGGAGGCCGTGGACTACACGGTCATCACCGGTGACTACGCCGCGGACGTCGCACGTTGGAGCTCGGAGCCGATCACGCCGGGCACGCCGCTGGAGCGCCCGAAGCCGCTCTTCGCCAAGCTCGACCAGTCCGTCGTGGACGAGGAGCTGGCGCGCCTGCGCGGCGAGATCGACTGAGCTGACCAGCAGCATCACCGGATCCGCGCCGGTGGGCGGGCGCCCCGAGCGCACCGCCCGCCGGCGCCCTTCGTGGAGGGACGAGACGACATGGGAAAGCGCAGCGGCAAGGCGGTCGACGAGCGCAACAGGCAGACGCCGCCGCCGGTCCCCGAGCCCCTGCGTGTGCCGGTGGCCGACAGCCACACCCACATGGACATGCAGACACCCGGCGTCGAGGAGATCATCGCGACCGCCGCGGGCGTGGGTGTGACCCCGCTCGTCCAGGTGGGCGTCGACCTGCCGTCGTCGCGGTGGGCCGTCGAGGTCGCCGAGGCACACCCCGGTCAGGTGTGGGCGGCCGTGGCGCTGCACCCCAACGAGGCCCCGCGCATCGTGCACGGCGACGGCGCCGACGGTGTGGAGGTCGACGACACCGACTGGGCCGGCAAGGCGCGCGCCGGTGTGGGGATCGAGGGCTTGGAGCACGAGATCGAGCAGATCGCCGAGCTGGCCGCGCTCCCGCAGGTGGTGGCCGTCGGCGAGACCGGCATGGACACCTTCCGCACCGGGCCCGAGGGCAAGCGGGCGCAGGAGGCGTCGTTCCGCCGCCACATCGCCATCGCCAAGCGCACCGGCAAGGCGCTCATGATCCACGACCGCGAGGCGCACGAGGACGTGCTGCGGGTCCTGGAGGAGGAGGGCGCACCGCAGACGGTGGTCTTCCACTGCTTCTCCGGCGACGCCGACATGGCCAAGATCTGCGCCGAGCACGGGTACTACATGAGCTTCGCCGGCAACGTCACCTTCGCCAGCGCCGAGCAGCTGCGCGAGGCCGCCAAGGCGGCGCCGGCCGACCGGATCCTGGTCGAGACCGATGCCCCGTTCCTCACCCCGAAGCCGTACCGGGGCCGTCCCAACGCGCCGTACCTGGTGCCCCACACGCTCCGTGCGCTGGCCGAGGCCAAGGGCATGGACGAGGACGAACTCGCCGGGGCCGTGGCCGACAACGCCCGGCGCGCCTTCGCCTTCCCCGGCGCGTGAGGCCCTGACCCACCGCGGCGGTGGGCCCTGCTGTCACCGCCGGGGGCTCCAGAAGTCCTCGGCCCGGGTCTCGTCGCGTGCGTACCGGGGGCGATAGGGCTCCCGTCCCGTGGGCACACGCTGCTCCGGTGACCCGTGGGCGGCCCGCTCACGGGGCCGGGGCCGGTCGTCCGCGTCGCCCAGCAGCAGGAACAGGCTGCAGATGAGCATGAGCACGAAGAGCCCCACCACGAGCGGCAGGAGCAGTTCGTAGGACGTGGCGCCGTCGGGGCTGTTGTGGGGCGCGTGCTCGGCCTGTTCGACGTGCATGCCGACCATGCCCGTGTAGTGCATGAGGCTCACGGCCGCGCCCATGAGCAGCGACGCCGAGACGATGGCGGCCTGGCCGTCCAGCCTGGAGGCGCACCACAGCGCCACCGTGGCGGCCACGAGCGCGATGAGGATCGCCACGGCGACCCAGAACAGGTCGTGGTGCATGCTGCCGTGCACGTTCATCGAGGCCATGCCGGTGTAGTGCATCGCCACCACCCCTGTCCCGGCGACGGTGCCGCTCAGCAGGAGGCGCCCGGTGTTCGGGTTGAACAGGGTGAGGGCGAGCGCGGCACCCATGACCACGACGGCGGTCAGGCCGCTGACGACGGTCAGGAAGGTGTCGTAGCGGATCGCCATGCCGGGCACCGTGAAGCCCATCATCGCGATGAAGTGCATCGACCACACGGCGACGCCGCCGAGCGCGACGGCGGCCAGCACCAGCCACTGCCACCGGAAGAGCCCGGACGTGGCGCGGGCGCGCGCGGCGAACGACAGCCCCAGGTAGGAGCCGATCACCGACACGAGGTAGGCGAGGGCAGGGGTGGTCCATCCCTGGCCGAAGAGGTCGAGCACAGTATCCACATCCGACGACTTATTTCACATTGGTCTTGGAAATGGATGGTAGAGACCTTTTTGGTCGGGAAGCCAGGGGGTGAACGTGAATCCGGATGGCCTGATGTGGCCAGTGGTCCCATGAATTGTGGGTCCGAAAAGAATCGTCACAACAATGGGCCGGAACCGGTCACGAAAAAAGGGCAGAAAGACTCTTGTGGCCCCTCTGCCCGGTGTGTACCGCTCGGCGGCGGTCAGGAATGCAGGCCCCGGAACGCGATCGCGCTCAACGCGTCGGCGACCTCTTCGGCGGTGAGTCCGCGGTCCGGCTTGTACCACTCGACGATCGAGTTGACCATGCCGAACAGCAGCCTGGAGGCGATGGCCGGGTCGATGTCGCTGCGGATGTCGCCGTCCACGATGCCCTCGCGGACCAGGTCGGCGATGTGGTGGTCGAACTCGCGGCGGCGCTCCAGCGCACGCTTTTCCACCTCGGTGTTGCCGCGCACCCGCAGGAGCAGGGTCACGTGCGGCAGTTCCTCCACCAGCACGCGCACGCTCCCGCGCAGGACGTGGTCGAGGCGGTCGGCCGCGGGGCCCCGGGTGGCCCCTTCCTCCCGGGTCACGGCGAAGAGCGCGTCCATGGCCAGGTCCAGGGACTGGCGCAGGAGCTCGGTCTTGCCGGACACGTGGTGGTAGATGGCCGACTTGGTCACGCCCAGGGCGCGGGCGAGGTCCTCCATGGACGTGCCGTCGTAGCCGCGTTCGTTGAACACGCGCGCGGCGATGCGGAGGACGGAGTCGGCGTCGTGGCCGGGGCGGCCGGACCGGCGCTTTCCGGTGCGTTCTGCGGGAGGAGATGTACGAGCCACGGTTGTCGAATCTACCTTCTGGCGATGCCGGCCGGGTCGCGCGCACCTGACCGGAGGGCGTGTCGTTCGGCATGGTCTGATAACTTAACGAACGGTCAGTAAGTTGATACACCATGGGGCGGTACCCCGTACACCCCGAGGTGGCCGGACCCCGACGAGAGGTGACCACGTGCCCACCTACCCCGCTGCCCTGCAGGAACGACACCGGGCCGCACTCGAGGCCGCGGTCGGGGCCATCCGGGAACGCGGCCACCACACGGCCTACCCCGAGTCGCCCAGCCGCTCGGTCTACGGCGAGGACGCCGCCCCCGCGGGCGAGGCCGCCTTCAAGGCGCTCCTGGGTACCGACTTCCCCCTCGACGGGCCCGGGGGCCGCGGACGTGTGGCCACCGAACGCTCCCCCTACGGTATCGAGCTCGGTGTGGCCTACCCCCGCGCCGACGCGGACGCCCTGCTCACCGCCTCCGGGCGCGCGCTCGGGCCCTGGCGCCGCGTCGACCCGCTGACCCGTGCCGCCGTGGCCGTGGAGATCCTCGACCGCCTCAACCGGCGCAGCTTCGAGATGGCCCACGCCGTCCAGCACACCAGCGGGCAGTCCTACGTCATGGCGTTCCAGGCCGACGGCCCGCACGCCCAGGACCGCGGGCTCGAGGCCGTCGCCTACGCCTACGACCTGGTCACGCGTTACGCGGGCGAGGCGCGGTGGGACAAACCCCAGCGCAAGGGCGAGGACCTGTCCATGGACAAGCGCTTCACCGCCCGGGGCAAGGGCATCGGCCTGGTCATCGGCTGCAACACCTTCCCCACCTGGAACTCCTACCCGGCGCTGTTCGCCAACCTCGTCACCGGCAACACCACGATCGTCAAACCGCACCCGGGCGCCGTGCTGCCGCTCGCCCTGACCGTGTCGGTGGCCCGCGACGTGCTCTCCGAGGCCGGGTTCGACCCCGACACCGTGCTGCTGGCCGCCGAGGACCCCGACGACCGCATCGCCGCCGACCTGGCCCTGCGGCCCGAGGTGCGCCTGGTCGACTTCACCGGTTCCAACGAGTTCGGCGACTGGCTGGAGGCCCACGCCCGCCAGGCCTTCGTCAGCACCGAGAAGGCCGGCGTCAACACCGTCGTCATCGATTCCACGGACGCCTACCGGTCGATGCTCGGCAACCTCGCGCACTCCCTGTCGCTCTACAGCGGGCAGATGTGCACGACCCCGCAGAACCTCTACGTGCCCGGGTCCGGCATCGACACCGACGAGGGGCACAAGAGCGCCGAGGAGGTCGCCGCCGACCTGGCCGAGGCCGTCACCGAGCTGGTCTCCCACCCGGGGCGCCTGGCCGGCGTGCTCGGCGCCCTGGCCAACGACGCGGTGCTCGCCCGGGTGGACGCCGCCGACGAGCTGGGTGAGACCGTGCTGGCCCCGACCGCGCCGGAGCACCCCGAGTTCCCCGGCGCCCGCGTGCGCACGCCCGCGATCGTGCGCCTGCGTGCGGAGAACCGTTCCACCTACGGCAGCGAGCACTTCGGGCCGGTCTCCTTCGTGGTCACCACGTCCGGGACCGAGGAGTCGCTGCGGCTGCTGCGCGAGACCATCACCGCCCGCGGGGCGATCACCGCGGCCGTGCACACCACCGACGACAAGGTCGTGGAACTGGCCGAGGAGGCCGCCTTCGACGCGGGGGTCAACCTGTCGGTCAACCTGACCAAGGGTGTGTTCGTGAACCAGTCCGCGGCCTTCAGCGACTACCACGGCTCCGGCGCCAACCCCGCCGCGACGTCCTCGCTGACCGACGCCTCCTTCGTGGCCGGGCGGTTCGACATGGTGCAGTCCCGCCGCCACGTCTGATCCGCCGCGCGACCCGGCGCCCGACCCGGCGCCCCCTGCCGTGTGCCCCGCGACCTCGGCCGGCGCGGGGGCACACCCGTGCGCGGGGCCGGGGCGCGTGCAGGGCTCGGAACAGGGCCCGGGCCACGCCACGCTTGGTGCAAGCATTGCCGACGTTGGATTGTCCACCGCCCCGACCAGGCGTAGCTTCGGTCGCACCGTCGGCGGCGCGGTCGTCGGCGCCACGCGCCCGAGTGCAACGGAGGCAGTATGGCGATCGCTCAGAGGGCCGCACCCGAGCGGGCGGCGCTCACCAGGGGACACACCGCCGACCGGATCCGGGTCCTGTTGGACGAGGGCAACGCCAGGTGGCGCACCTTCACACCCCGGTACCCGCACCAGGACTCGGGGCGCAGGCGTGCGCTGTGGGAGGCCGACGCCGAACACCCCTTCGCCTCGGTGCTGGGCTGCGCCGACTCCCGGGTCCCGCCGGAGATGCTCTTCGACCGGGGCCTCGGCGACCTGTACACCGTGCGCGCCTACGGGCAGGTCCCGGACTCGTCCGTGGCGGGCAGCCTCGTGCACGGGGTCCGCGACCTGGCCACCCCGCTGCTCGTCGTGCTCGGCCACTCCCGCTGCTCGGCCGTTCGTGAAGCCGTGACGGCGCTCCGCACCGGGCGCGTGCCCGAGGGGCACATGGGGTTCCTGGTGGAGGGGATCCTCGACGCGATCGAGGACGTGCCCGACGACGGGGCGCGGGACTTCCTGGACGCGTGCGTGCGGGCCAACACCGTGCACGTGGCCGACCAGCTCCGGCACGAACCCGGGTTGCGCGAGCTCGTGCACAGCGGCGAGCTACGAATCGAACCCGCGCTCTACAGCATCAAGCGTTCCCGGGTGGAGTGGTTGGGGGACCGGCCGGAGTACCGCCCGGGTCCCGATTCGGCCGTTCCTTCGCAGAGGCCGTCGGACACACCTTGAGGTGCGCGGTGGGATTCCGAGGGGTTCACAGGGGTTCCGGGGCGATCATCCGGCAGAACGGATGATCGCCCCTTTTTCTGTGCAGATCAGAAACGTTGCACGGGGTTCCCGCGTTCCGCGCGTTTTTCTTTTTCCGGACTGAGCTGGAGATACACGGTTCTGTGCGGAAAAAGCCTGCGCATTCCGGGCCGCCCTCCTACGCTCGTCCGTGGAAGGTGTCGGGGGTCACCGGACCGCCGGCCGCCCACAGCCGCAGCCCATGTTCACGAAGGAACGCCGTGCCCGCCATCGACCAGCAGATGCGGGAGCTGCTCCGGACACCGGGGGTGCGCAGCGTCTGCCTCGTCGACCGCAGCACCGGGCAGACCCTGACCACCGCCGGGGAGGCCGACCGCACGGCCGACGCCGTGGCACTCCTCGCCGCCGCCACCGAAGGGCCCCTGCGCCACGCGGGCGTGGTCGAGGACCTCGTCGTCACCGACCACACCCACCACCTGTTGTTCGCGCCGCTGCACCGCTCCGACCTGTGCCTGCGCGTGCGCATGGACCGGCGGGGCAACCTCGCCCTGGCCCTGCGCGGGCTTCGTGCACTCGCGCGCACCGCCCAGGTGCCCCCTTCCCCGCCGCGACGCCCCGGACTGCCCCACCGGGGGGACCACGAGGACACACCCCGGCCCCGGCCGCGCGTGGCCGCGGGGGTCGACCGCGGGGTCCTGGAACGGGTCCTGGCCGCCCTCCGCAACCTCGCCGCCCCGACCCCGTGCACCGGGTCCCTCGGGAACCCCGGGAACCCCGGGCGGGCGGCCGCGTGAGCGCCGGGTCATCCCGTGCCAGGACGCTGTTCCCCGGCCTGCGCCGCTGGGTGCGGCGAAGGACCACCACAGCACATCCCACTCCGACTCCGACTGCGACTCCCAGGAGAGAAGACATGGCCAACATCGAGACCGGCCTCAAGGACATGATGGAGATCGAGGGGGCCGTCGGCGCCGCCGTGGTCGACTACAGCAGCGGCATGGCGCTGGGCACCCTGAGCTCCACGAAGAGCCTCGACCTCGAGGTGGCGGCCGCCGGCAACACCGAGGTCGTGCGCGCCAAGATGCGCACCATGGACCAGCTCGGCCTCAACGACGCGATCGAGGACATCCTCATCACGCTCTCCGGCCAGTACCACGTGATCCGCCCGCTCACCAGCCGCAAGGGCCAGGGGCTGTTCCTCTACCTGGCGCTCGACCGGGCCCGCGGGAACCTCGCGCTGGCCCGGCACCGCCTCAAGACCATCGACGGCGCCCTGGAGGTCTGAGCCAGGAGCTGTTCTGCATGAGTGCCCCGGCCATCGGGTTCACGAGCGGCGGGCGACAGCGGTGTCGGTGTCGCCCGCCGTGCTGTGTGCGGATCAGTTGGTGGAGTGGCCCTCGCGGAGGGAGTCGAGGAGGGAACCAAGTCGGAGTTGGGAGGGAGGGGAGGTGGGGTGGGCCAGGTCGCGGTTCTGGGGTGTTCTGTGGTGTTGCCTCGGGGGTGGTGGTTCGTCGGGGTCGGGATCGTAGCCCGGCCGGGCCTGCACGCAACCCACGTCGGCGCCACCCCCTGACCCTTTCTCTGGGCGGTGATGGTGGCGGGTGGGGTGGTGGGTGGAGCACGGCGCCTCGGGGTGTGCGTTCCGGCCCTGTTCGCCGGGCTGACCCGACCCGCATCGACGAACCACCCTCACCCCCGAGGCCCCCGCCAGCCCAAAGGAACGGTGGGCACAACAATCCCCCTGTGGTGACCCCATTGCGACCAACGCTTCAGGCGTGGGCATGGTGGCTCGCTCCTGCGACGGCACAAGCAACGGCAACGGCACAGGCAGGCCCCGCGCACTCCCGGTAGGGCATTGAGTGTCGGGGAGTGGCGGGTGTGCGGGCGGCCTCCGGGCCCCGCGCGCTCCCGGCAGGGCATTGAGTGTCGGGGAGTGGCGGGGGTGCGGGGGGCCTCC
The DNA here is from genome assembly GCF_014892575.1 of Nocardiopsis coralli. GTDB lineage: Bacteria > Actinomycetota > Actinomycetes > Streptosporangiales > Streptosporangiaceae > Nocardiopsis > Nocardiopsis coralli. Next base: position 110,350 of record NZ_JADBGI010000021.1, read on the forward strand.
GGGCCCCGCGCGCTCCCGGCAGGGCATTGAGTGTCGGGGAGTGGCGGGGGTGCGGGGGGCCTCCGGGCCCCGCGCGCTCCCGGCAGGGCATTGAGTGTCGGGGAGTGGCGGGGGTGCGGGGGGCCTCCGGGCCCCGCGCGCTCCCGGCAGGGCATTGAGTGTCGGGGAGTGGCGGGGGTGCGGGGGGCCTCCGGGCCCCGCGCGCTCCCGGCAGGGCATTGAGTGTCGGGGGTGTCAGGTGTGCGGTGACCGGGCTGGAGATTCTCCGAAGGCCGGCCGGGTTTTCAAGCGCACCTTCCCCCGCTCCAGGATATCCGATAAAAAGCCCCTCG
>NZ_JADBGI010000022.1 GCF_014892575.1 Nocardiopsis coralli
CACCCCCGACACTCAATGCTCTGCCGGGAGTGCGCGGGGGCGCGCCTGTGCCGTTGCCTCCGCGGGAGCGAGCCACCACCCGCACACCCCGACCGTTGGCCGCAATGGGGCCACCACAGGGGGATGGCCGTACCCACCGTTCTTTTGGCTGCGGGCGGGGCCTCGGGGGCGAAGGGGTTCGTCGATGCGGGTCGGGACAGCCCGGCGAACAGGCCCGGAACGCACACCCCGAGGCGCCCCGGAAGTCAACCGCCCAACCCGCCACGCTTTCCGCCCCTCCAAGAGCACTGGAGGGGCGCCGATGTGGGTTGCGCGCAGGGCCGGCCGGGCTATCGTTCCCGACCCCGACGAACCACCGACCCCGAGGCAACACCAACGAACCCCCCCACCCCAGCCCAGTCGCCCCGAGGCAACACCAACGAACCCCCCCCACCCCAACCCAGTCGCCCCGAGGCACCACCAGCGAACCCGACCGACCCACACCACCCCAGCCACCCGAGGCATCACCAGCGAACCCGACCGAACACACCGAGCTCGGACTCCAACGAGAACCCCACTCTCGGCGTTCATGACCGGAGGCGAAACAGTACGTCCGCCGCTGTACCGGTACGCGCACCCTGCCCCAGACCCTGTCCCTGATGCACCGGCTGACACGGACGCGGCCCCTGCCGGAACACCTCCGGCAGGGGCCGCGCCGCCGATCTCAGGCCCGGAGCGCCTCGGCCACCCGCGCCCGGTGGTGGGCCGGGTCGCCCCACGCCGAACGCAGCGCCCGCGCCTTGCGGATCCACAGCGACAGGTCGAACTCGTCGGTGTACCCGATCGCCCCGTGCAGCTGCAGGGCCGTGCCCGCCGCGCCCTGGGCCGCCTCCGACGCCGCCACCTTCGCCGCCGACACGTCCCGCCCGAACTCGGGGGTGCCGTGCGCCAGCGCCGCACCGAACACCAGCGGGCGGGCGAACTCGAGCGCCGTGTGGGTGTCGGCGAGGCGGTGCTTGAGCGCCTGGTACTCACCGACAGGGCGCCCGAACTGCTCCCGCGCGCACACGTACTCCACCGTCGCCGCCAACAGGTGCTCGCCCAGACCCAGCGCCTGCGCCGCGCACGCCAGCGCCCCCAGGTCGGCCGCGTGCGCCCCCGGCTCGCGCGCGGGCACACGTTCGCCCTCGCTCCAGCCGAAGAGCCGCCGCGCGGGGTCGAACGAGGGCGGCAGCGCCTTCTCGGCCACCGCTCCGTGCAGGTGCCCGTCCCGCAGGGCCAGGACCAGGTCGGCGGTGTCGGCGTCCAGGGCGTGCGGTACCACCGGCGGGTGCGCCAACGACACCATCAGCGCCCCCTCCACCAGCGCTGCGGTCCGATCGGCGTCGTCCAGCAGGGTCCCGGCCACGACCGTCTCCACGACCGGTCCCGGAACCGCGTGCCGCCCGACCTCGGCCATCGCCACCACCAGCTCGACCGGCAGCATCCCGGCCCCGCCGCGGTCCTCCTCCACGGCCACGGCGAACACCCCCGCCTCACCCAGCTCCGACCACAGCGCCCGGCCCGGCCCGTGGTCGCCCGCGGCCCAGGCCCGCACCGCGCCCGCCGTGCCGGCGGCCGACAGCCTCGCGCGCAGTGCCTGGCCGAACATCCGCTGTTCGTCGTCGAGTGCGAACCTCATCGTCTGCCCTTCTGTGCCCGGGGGAGGCCGAGGACCCGCTCGGCCACGACGTTGCGCTGGATCTCGTTGGTTCCGGCGTAGATCGGCCCGGCCAGGGCGAAGACGTGGTCCTCCAGCCACGGCCCGTCGAGCTCTCCGTCGGGGCCGAGCAGGTCGAGCGCGGTCTCGGTCATCGCCAGGTCCAGCTCCGACCAGAACACCTTGTTCATGCTGGCCTCGAACCCCACCGGGTCCGGGCGTGCGATGGTCGCGAACCCGTGCAGTTGGTAGGCGCGCGCCCCGATCCAGGCGTCCACGACCCGGTCGCGTACCGCGGTGTCGGCGGGGTCGGCCCGCTCGCGCCACAGCTCGACCAGGCGCTCGGCCGAGGCCACGAACCGGCCCGGGCTGCGCAGCGTCAGGCCGCGTTCGTCCCCGGCGGTGCTCATCGCCACCCGCCACCCGTCGCCGGGCTCGCCGATGACGTCGCGGTCGGGCACGAACACGTCGTCGAGGAACAGCTCCGCGAAAGCGGGTTTGCCGTCCAGGCGCCCGATCGGCCGCACCGTCAGCCCCGGGGCGGCCAGGTCGAACATGACGTAGGTCAGTCCCCGGTGGCGTTCACCGGAGGAACGGAAGAGCCCGAACGCACGATCGGCGAAGGGCGCCCGCGAGCTCCAGATCTTGTGCCCGTTCAGCAGCCACCCGCCGTCGGTGCGGGTCGCCGTCGAACGCAGGGAGGCCAGGTCGCTGCCGGAGTCCGGTTCCGACCACGCCTGCGCCCACACGACCTCTCCCGCGGCCATCGGGGGCAGGACCCGGTGCAGCTGTTCGTCCGTGCCGTGCGCCATCAGGGTGGGGGCGAGCAGGTTGATGCCGCTCTGGTTGAGGCGGGCCGGACCGCCGGCTGCGTAGTACTCCTCCTCGAAGATCAGCCACTCCAGCGGGGTCGCGCCCAGGCCGCCGAACTCCTGGGGCCAGGAGACCGCGGACAGCCGGGCCGCGCCCAGGGTCTTCTCCCAGCCGCGGTGCAGGGCGAAACCCTCCTCCGTCTCCAGGGAGGGCAGCGGTGTCGGGGGCACGTGCTCGTGCATCCACGCCCGCATCTCGGCGCGGAACCGCTGTTGGTCCGCGGTGAGGTCAAGATCCATCGGAGGCCGCCCTCCTCATGCTGCGCGGGTCCATGCCGCCCAGCGCGTCGGTTCCGGTCTCGGCGTTGTGGGCGTGGGCGAGGTGGTGCAGCCCGAAGGCGGCGTCCATGCCGGCGCGCATGCCCTGCAGGTCCTCGGCCTGGTTGATCGCGCGCTTGGCCAGCGCCAACCCGAAGCGGGGCATGCGCCCGATGCGCTCGGCCAGTTCGAGGGTGTGCTCGTCCAGCTCTTCCCGCGGCACGACCCGGTTGACCATCCCGACCTCGCGGGCCCGCTCGGCCGGCATGCGCTCGCCGGTGAACAGGAACTCCTTGGCCACCCGCGGCGGCATCACCCACGGGTGCGCGAAGTACTCCACCCCGGGGATGCCCATACGCAGGACCGGGTCGCTGAAGAACGCGTCCTCGGCCGCCACGACCAGGTCGCAAGACCACGCGAGCATGAGCCCGCCGGCCACACAGGCGCCCTGCACCGCGGCGATCGTGGGTTTGGGCAGCTCGCGCCAGCGCCGGCACATGCCCAGGTAGACCTCGGACTCGCGGGCGAAGCGGCTCTCCGCCCCGGCCTTGTCGGTGTGGTCCCACCACAGCCCGGCCCGGCGCTCGAAGCTCTCGTGGCTGTCCCGGCCGGGGCTGCCGATGTCGTGGCCGGCGGAGAAGTGGGGCCCCGCCCCGGCGAGCACCACGGCCGCGACCCCGTTGTCCTCGGCGGCGCGGTAGAAGGCCGCGTCGAGGGCGTAGGTCATCGCCGAGTTCTGGGCGTTGCGGTGGTCGGGGCGGTTCATGGTGATGACGGCGACGGAACCGTCGGCTCCGCGCCTCTCGTAACGGACGACGTCCTCCATGCGGGCCTCCTCGTGTGGGCCGATCGCACGTCCATTCTTTCTAACAAGTGTTTGGTAGAGTAGCATGCAGGGGTCGGCGACGGCAGCCCCCGAGTGGCGCACCCCCGCAGAAAGGGCCACCCATGAACACAGCCCCCACCCACGTCCCCGGCCACGACCTGCTCCGTGACCGTGTCGCCGTGGTCACCGCGGCCGCCGGCGCCGGCATCGGCGGCGCCACCGCCCGCCGCATGCTCGAGGAGGGCGCCCGAGTCCTCATCGGCGACGCCCACCAACGCCGCCTGGAGGAGACCGAGCTGGCCCTGGCCGCCGAGTTCGGCCCCGGCAACATCGCCTCCGTGCCCTGCGACGTCACCAGCGAGGAGCAGGTCGAGGCCATGTTCACCGCGGCCCTCGAACGCTTCGGCGACATCGACGTCGTGGTCAACAACGCCGGCCTCGGCGGCACCGCACGCCTGGTCGACATGACCGACGAGCAGTGGAACCGCGTCATCGACGTCACCCTCACCGGAACCATGCGCTGCACCCGCCACGCCCTGCGCCTCATGGCCGACCGCGGGGGCGTGATCGTCAACAACGCCTCCGTCATCGGCTGGCGCGCCCAGGAGGGCCAGGCCCACTACGCCGCCGCCAAGGCCGGCGTCATGGCGCTCACCCGCTGCGCCGCGATCGAGGCCGCCCCCTCGGACGTGCGCGTCAACGCCGTCGCCCCCAGCCTCGCCGTCCACCCCCACCTGGCCAAGGTCACCTCACAGGAGACCCTCGACCGCCTCACGGAGCAGGAGGCCTTCGGCCGGCACGCCGAACCCTGGGAGGTCGCGAACGTTATCGTCTTCCTTGCCAGCGACTACTCCTCGTACATGACGGGGGAGACGGTCTCGGTCTCCAGCCAGAGGGCCTGACAGAGGGGAGGGTGTGGTGTGCCCGGGCCCGCGCCCGCACACCACCGCACACGATGAGTCCACGGCGACGCGACGAAGCAGGAACAGCCGCAGCACGCGCGCACAGGCGCGCCCAACTGCTGCGGACCGCGGCGGAGGTCTTCGCCGCCCGCGGTTACTCCACCACCACGGTCCGCCAGGTCGCCGACGCGTCCGGGATGCTCGCGGGCAGCCTCTATTACCACTTCGACTCCAAGGAATCGATGGTCGACGAGATCCTCTCGACCTTCCTGACCGAGCTCTGGGAGGACTACGACACGATCCTCGACCAGGGCAAGGGCGCCCGCGAGACGCTCGAATCCCTGGTCACCGCCTCCTTCGGGGCCATCGACCGCCACCGGCCCGCGGTCGTCATCTACCAGAACGAGTCCAAACACCTGGCCGAGAACGACCGCTTCACCTACCTGGTCGACAGCCAGAAACGCTTCCGGCAGATGTGGGTGGGTCTGCTGGAGAGGGGCATCGAGGAGGGCGACTTCCGCGCCGACCTCGACCCGCCCGTCATCTACCGGTTCATCCGCGACACCGTGTGGGTCGCCGCGGGCTGGTACCGCCCCGACGGACGCCTGACCTCCGAGCAGGTCGCCAGGCAGTACCTCGCCATGGTCCTGGAAGGGGTCCAACGGCGCTGAACAACGAAGGAGACACCGGTGAGCGACGCCTACATCGTCGACGCAGTCCGCACCCCCGTCGGTAAACGCGGCGGCGGCCTCGCAGAGGCCCACCCCGCCGACCTCGGCGCACACGTGCTGCGCGCCCTCATGGCCCGGACCGGGGCCGACCCCTCCGCCGTCGACGACGTGGTGTTCGGCTGCGTCGACACCCTCGGACCGCAGGCCGGCGACATCGCCCGCACCTGCTGGCTCGCGGCCGGCCTGCCCGAGGAGGTCCCCGGCGTCACCGTCGACCGCCAGTGCGGGTCCTCCCAGCAGGCCGTGCACTTCGCCGCCCAGGCCGTCATGTCCGGCACCGCCGACCTCGTCGCGGCCGGCGGGGTGCAGAACATGTCCCAGATCCCCATCGGCTCGGCCAACCGGACCGCCGCCGAGGCGCTCGGCCACACCGAAGGCCCCTTCCACGGTTCCCGCGGCTGGACCGAGCGCTACGGCGACCAGGAGATCAGCCAGTTCCGGGGCGCCGAGATGATCGCCCGCGACTGGGACCTGAGCCGCGAGGACATGGAGGCCTTCGCCCTGGAGTCCCACCGCCGTGCCGCCCGCGCCATCGACGCCGGACACTTCACGGACGAGATCGCCCCCTACGGCGCCGCCACCACCGACGAGGGCCCGCGCCGCGACACCACCGCCGAGAAGATGGCCTCCCTCAAGCCCCTCGTGGAGGGCGGACGGCTCACCGCCGCGGTCTCCTCCCAGATCTCCGACGGCGCCGCCGCCCTTCTCATCGCCTCCGAACGCGCCGTCGCCGAACACGGCCTCACGCCCCGCGCCCGCATCCGCCACCTGTCCGCACGCGGGGAGGACCCCGTGCGGATGCTGTCGGCCCCCATCCCCGCCACCGCGCACGCCCTCAAGCGCACCGGGCTGCGCATCGACGACATCGACACGGTCGAGATCAACGAGGCCTTCGCCTCGGTGGTCCTGGCCTGGCTCCGTGAGACCGGCGCCGACCCCGCCCGCGTCAACCCCAACGGCGGTGCCATCGCCCTCGGGCACCCCCTCGGCGCCACCGGGGCCCGCCTCATGACCAGCCTGCTCGGCGAACTCGAACGCACCGGCGGGCGCTACGGCCTCCAGACCATGTGCGAGGGCGGCGGACAGGCCAACGTCACCATCATCGAACGCCTCTGACCACACACGGACGAAGGGCCGGGGAGAAGAATCCCCGGCCCTTCGTCGTGCGGCCTCAGCTCTGCCCGAGCCTCTCGAGCACACCCTCCGCCTCGGACACGATGCCCTCCACCAACTCGGCGCAGCTCGGCAGATCGTCGATCACACCCACCACCTGGCCCGACGCCATCACCCCCGCATCGGTGCGGCCCTCCACCAGCGCCGACCGCAGCATCATCGGGGTGTTGGCCGCCATGAGCACCTGCGACCAGCTCGCCCGGCCGCCCCGGCGCATCGCCGCACCGTCGCGCAGCATCGCCGTCCACGACATCCCCGACACCCGACGGAACGCCGCCGCACTGCGCGCCGCGCGCACCAACCGCGCCGGGCCGCTCGAACGCTCCAGCGCCTCCACCGGCGGTGTCCGCAGCACCCGGTGCGGCAACCCGTCCACCTGCTCGGTCACCACGGTCTCCCCGGTCTCCAGGTACACCCGCTTGACCCGGTCCGGCACGGCGCTGTCCGAGGTCAACAGGAACCGGGTCCCCATCGCCACGCCCGCCGCCCCGTAGGCCAGGGCCGCCACCAGGCCGCGGCCGTCGAAGAAACCGCCCGCCGCGATCACCGGGATGTCCACCGCGTCCACGACCTGCGGCAACAGCAGTGTGGTGGCGACCGGCCCGGTGTGCCCGCCGCCCTCGCCGCCCTGCACCAGCACCGCGTCCGCGCCCCACGCGGCGACCTTCTCCGCGTGCCGGCGCGCCCCCACCGACGGGATCACCACCACCCCGGCATCCTTGAGCCGGGCGATGAGCTCGGGCCGGGGCGCCAGCGCGAACGAGGCCACCCGCACCCCCTCCCGGATGATCAGGTCCACACGCTCGCCCGCGTCGCCCGCGTCGGCGCGCAGGTTCACCCCGAAGGGCGCGCCGGTGCGTTCCTTGACCTCGCGCACCGCCGCCGACAGTTCCGGCAGGGACATCGTCGCCGACGCCAGGATCCCCAACCCTCCGGCCTCGGAGGTCGCCGAGACCAACCGGGGACCGGCCACCCACCCCATCCCCGTCTGCACGATCGGGTGGCGGCACCCCACCAGCTCGGTCAACGGGGTCCGCAGGGCACTCACGCCGGTACCTCCTTCTCGCGCACGCCGTCCGGGTCCAGGACCTCGCGCAACACCCGCAGCTCCTCGGCGCTGGGTTCGCGGGTCACGCCCACGCCGCCCTCGGGCACCGCCAGGTCGAACCCGGTGCGCTCGTGCACCTCCTCCTCCGCGACCCCCGGGTGGACCGACAACAGGCGCACCGTGCGGTCCGGGCCACCGAGGTCCAGCACCGCCAGGTCGGTCACCACGCGCCGCAGGTCGTAGGCGTCCTCGGCCCCGACCCCGCTGACCATGTCGACCTCCTCCACGAAGACCCGGCGCGAGTGCTTGGGGATCCAGTAACTGGTCGGGTTGCACAGGGTGTTGCCCGGGGCGCCGCGCACCCCCAGCAGCTGGGATCTCGGCTGCTCCCGGTCACCGACCGCGGAGATGTTGCTGCGCCCGTGCCGGTCCAGCTGCGAGGCGCCCATCATCACGTGCCGCCGCCCGTGGAGCACCAGCCACAGGTGGTCGCGGAACGGCAACCAACCCTCCACACCGCCCGGCCCGGCCTCGGCGCCCCACGGCAGGGCCTCGCGGCTCAGCAGCGGACCCCCGTCCGTGGTCAGCAGGTCCGGTTCGAACGTGAGCCGCGCGAGCCGCGCCCCGAGCACCGAACAGACCCCCATCGCCGCGGCCAGCACCTCGCCGTCGCCGCGCCAGGCGTCCGCGCACGCCGTCACACACACCTCGGCCCGTGTCGCCGTCATCGGGTGACCTCCCTCTGGTAGGCGGGTTCGTCCACGTCGACGAAGCGGGCGCGGAACCCCTCCCACAGCTGCGGGTCCCGGACCGCCTCCGCGTAACGCCTCTGGAAGGCCTCGTCCCGCGGACCGTCCGGTTCGCACGAGGTGAAGTGCGCACCGCCCGGCGTCTCGGCGACCCCGGAGACCGTCGCCCGGTTGATCAGCAGCGACTGCGGCGGGCCGTCGAAGGCGTCCACGAGCCGCTCGCACGAGAGGTAGGTGCGCTCCGCCGCCTTGGCGAAGAGGTCGTCCATGTACGGGTCCGGGCCCAGGTACTGGCCGTTGCCGCGCCGGTCGGCCCGGTTGACGTGCACCAGCGCCGCGTCCAGGTGCAGGGCGGGCACAGCGACCAGGTCCTCGGGCTCGCCGCCGGGGGAGGGGTAGGGCGAGCGCACGGTGCGCAGCTCCGGGTTGACCCGCAGGACGTCGGAGCCGCGGCCCACCGGTGTGGGCAGGAACGGCAACCGGTGTGCCGCCGCGAGCAGCCCGAACAGGAACATGCCCTCGTCGTACTCGGTGAAGGCGATCTCGCCGTTCTGCCGGGCGGCGCGGAACGCCGGTTCCAACGGGACCGTGTCCAACGTGACGAAGGGCGCCACCACCCGGCGGACCTTGCCCAGGGCGCACAACAGCCCCACGTCCGGTCCGCCGTAGGAGACCACGGTCAGGTCGCGCACGGGGGAGCGGCAGACCGCGCGCACCAGTGCCATCGGTTTGCGGCGCGAACCCCAGCCGCCGATGCCCACGGTCATGCCGTCCGACAGCGAGCCCGCGATCTCGTCGGGGGTCATGAGCTTGTTCAACGTGTCTCCGATCCCGTGGTGAACAGGTCCCGGTGCGCGTTGCCGGCGCCGGTGAGGTTGAGCTCGAACGTGAAGCCCTGCTCGAACCGGTAGCTGCGCTTGACGTCGACCGGGTCGATGCCGTTGAGGGACTCCTTCGCGCGCCGGATGACCTGCGGATCCTTCTCCGCGATGCGCTCGGCCACCGCGAGCGCCTCGGCCCGCAGGTCCGCGGGCGCAACGACCGACAGCACGGACCCGAACGCGTGCAGCTCGGCGGCGGTGGCCTCGCGGCAGGTGTAGACCATCGCCCGCATCAGGTGCTGGGGCACGAGACGCGCGAGGTGGGTGGCGGCGCCCAGGGCGCCCCGGTCGACCTCGGGCAGACCGAAGCGGGCGTCCTCGGCGGCGACCACCACGTCGGCGTTGCCGGCCAGGCCGATGCCGCCGCCCAGGCAGAACCCGTGCACGGCGGCCACCACCGGGACCGGGCAGTCGTAGACGGCGGCGAAGGCGGCGTAACAGCCGCGGTTGGCGCCGACGAGGGCGTCGAACCCCGGCGTGCGCTGCATCTCTTTGATGTCGACGCCGGCGTTGAACCCGCGGCCCTCTGCGCGCAGCAGGACCGCGCGGGTGTCGGGGTCGCGTCCGGCGGTGTCGAGTGCGTCGGCCAGGTCGTGCCAGGCGCGCACGGTGAGGGCGTTGACGGGCGGGGCGTCGACGACGAGCTCGACGACCCCGGAGGGGAGCTTCGTGGCGGAGATGCTCATGCGCTTCCTTTCCACCAAACATTTGTTAGAATCGGATGCTACCAGCCGGTCCCCGAAGGATCCATGGTCCGGGGCCGGCTCCTCCCTCCGTCCACATGTGGCCACGGAGAACGCGCAGGTGAACCGGGGTATGTCCGGGCGGATCAGACCGGGTGCAAGCGAACGACCGACCGCACTACGGGGGTAGTACTCATGCGTTCGTTCAGCACCACCGCCAGGGTCTCCGGCGTCGCCGCGGCCACCGTCGCCCTGCTCGCCACCGGCCTGTTCGGGGTCAACACGGCCGCGGCCCAGGAGCAGCCGATCGACCCGGACCGGGCTCACGAGATCATGGAGACGCCCTGGCCCGAGTACGAGGTCGGGGACGTGCACGGCAACATCGAGCTGGTCTCCACCTACCTGACCCTCGAGACCGACGAGGACGGCAAACCCTTCTGGGACGAGCACCCCACGCGGGTGTTCACCGAGGAGCTCGCCGACGCCGTCGAGAACTACCAGGCCCACGTCGGCCTGGACGAGCAGCGCAGGATCGGCGAGCCGGAGTGGGACCACTTCTCCGACGGCCAGTTCCCCGAGGACGCCTTCGACTGGGGTCCCCCCGCGGGCAACAACTTCTACGGCCCGGGGGACAGCGGCAAGGGCGTGGGAACCGTCCAGTTCCTGCTGGTCGAGCGCGGATACCTGGACCCGGGCCAGGTCGACGAGCAGTACGGCAGCGAGACCGAGGCGGCCGTGGAGGAGTTCCAGGCCGACAAGGTCTGCCCCGAGATCGACGTCAGCGAGCAGGAGTGCGTCGACGGGCTGACCGGCGAGGTCACCTACCGCGCTCTGGTCAGCGTCGAGTAGTCACCGGTCGCCGACCGGTACGGGCCGGGTACCGCGGAGGCGGGCCCGGCCCTCAGCCGCGCTCGGCGGAGCGCACCGTCTCCTCGGGGTCGACGCGTACCACGTGCACCCCTTCGGACGAGGAGACCATGATCGTGCCCTCGGGTGTGGCCAGGAGGTCGAACGGGCGGAGAGGCACGGTCCAGGGCAGGACGTGCCATACGGGAGCGGCCACGTCCAGGAACATGAAGGACAGTTGCAGAGGCTCGTAGATGAGGTCGTCCCGATTCTCGTCTAGGTGGGCCGGCTTCCGGACGAGCACGGCGACGGGGCGGCCCGCCCATTCGGTCACGCGGGACACGACCGCCCACAGGTCCACGGGGAACACCCGTTCCAGCTCGGGGAGCGTGAAGATGTCCCCGGCCTCGGCCAGGTAGGTGCGCCCTCCCGCGCGGGCGACGTCCACCGCGCGCCCCTCGGGGACCGCATCGAACCCCTCCTCGACACGGACCGATCCCACGAACGGTCCCGTTCCGTCGCCCTCCCGTTCGACGTCGAGGAAGATCGCGTTGACGACGTGGAAATCGTCGGGAGTGTGGTCGACGACCACCGGGGACGTGGGATGGGCCAGGTAACCGTGCCGGAAGGTGAGGCGTCCGCTGACCAACCGATAGCACTTGTGCTCGCCGGCGGAACCGGGGATCGGCAGCCCGGTGGCCAGATCCCAGGTCCGCAAGATGCGGTCATAGGGTCCGCCCCGGGCGTCCTCGTGCAGGAAGAGCAGGTCCCGCCCCTCGTGGTGGGTCAGGATCAGGTCGTACGCATCGTCGAACTGCCGGTACTCGCGCTCCAGCGGGAAGTTCTTCAGCACGCCGCCGTCCCACGGGTCGGTGACGGTGAGCCCTTCGGGTCCCTGGTACGCCAACACCGGTTCCGGACGCAGTGAAACGAGCACACCGAGATGAACGGGACCGCGCACGGTGAACCCGCGCCCGGGCCGGCGCTGGACCCTCTCCCGCAGGTCGAAGGGCATCACCATGACGTCCTCGGACACGGGGTCGTGGTCGTCCTCGGCCGTGACCACCACGGTGCTGCCGGCCTGTTGGAACGTGGCGAACTGCCAGTCCTCGCCCAGCAGGTGCTCGACCTCCATCGCCTTCCTCTCACCTCGTCCTCGTGCGGCACGCCCTCCCCCCGCCCGCGCGGACACCGAACCGGCCGGGAGGTTGCCCCGGCACAGTGAACACGTCCGCATGTGGCCACAGCAAAACCGCAGGTGAACCAATGTGTGGGAGGTATGAGTCACACATGGTGCAAGCGAACGACCGACCACACCACGGGGGTAGTTACAGATGCGTTCGTTCAGCACCACCGCCAAGGTCTCCGGTGTCGCCGCGGCCACCGCCGCGCTGCTCGGTGCGGGCCTCTTCGGGGCCACCGCCGTCTCCGCCGAGGACCAGCCCATCGAACCGGCCGAGGCTCCCCAGATCATGGACACGCCCTGGCCCGAGTACGCCGTCGGCGACAGCCACCCCAACATCTACGCGGTCACCAACTACCTGACCGCCGAGACCAACGATGAGGGCGACGCGTACTGGACCGCGGACCCGACCGAGGAGCTCACCCAGGAGGTCTCCGACGCCCTGCTCGAGTACCAGGCCGACCGCGGCCTCGGTGAGCACGGCGAGATCAAGGAAGAGCTGTGGGGCCACTTCTCCGACGGGCAGTTCGTCACCGGCTCCTTCGCCTGGGGTCCCGCCAACGGTGAGTTCTACACCGTCGGCGACTCCGGCGACGGCGTGGAGAGCGTCCAGTACCTGCTGATCCACCACGGCTACCTGGCCGAGGGCGGCGACGACGGCGAGTACGGCGGCGACACCGAGGCCGCAGTGGAGGACTTCCAGGCCAACGAGGTCTGCCCCGAGGTCGACGTCAGCGAGCAGGAGTGCGTCGACGGGCTGACCGGCGAGGTCACCTACCGCGCCCTGGTCACCATCGAGTAGTCCACGGAGCAACCCTTCCGACAGGGCCGGAACGCGCACGGGGGCGCGGTCCGGCCCTTCCGCTTGACACCGCTCGCGCCGGGGAACGCCCAGGTCAGCGGCCCGAGACCCTCGGGCCACCGTGAGGCCAGGGAGGACACGGCCATGAGCGAGCAACTCCACCGCGTGGGCGAACGGTGGCAACTGAGCTTCCACCGCAGCTACGACAACCCGCCCGAACAGGTGTGGCAGGCGGTGACCGAACCCGGGCTCCTGGGCCGCTGGTACCCGATGACCGTCGACAGCCTCGACCTCAGGCCCGGGGGCGCCATCGCCTTCCACGACGAGGAGGGCAACGTCGTCTCCGCCGAGGTCGTCGAGGCCGACCCGCCGCGCACCTTCTCCTTCGACGAGTTCGACGACGAGACCGGCGACCACCGGATCGACCTCGCCCTGGAACCCGACGGCGCCGGCTGCCGGTTCACCTTCACCCACACCTTCGAATCCGGGGACTGGGCCGAACGGATGGAGGAAGGGTGGGAGCACTGCCTGGCGGCCCTCGGCGAGCTCCTCACCGAGCTCGGCGCCGAACGTTCCTGACCTTCTTGCCGGACCGGCAACAACGTTCCCCATCGCGGGCCCGGCCGGTGCACCATGGCCGGGAACGACGCACCGAGGACAGGGGACGACCGTGGACGAGAAGTTCTGGGACGACAAGTACGGCGAGCACGGGCAGATCTGGAGCGGCCGCCCCAACGGGGTGCTGGTCAACGAGGCGGCCGACCTGGAACCCGGGCGCGCCCTCGACGTCGGCTGCGGCGAGGGCGGCGACGCGCACTGGCTCGCCTCACACGGGTGGACCGTCACCGGCGTCGACCTCTCCCGCGTCGCACTCGACCGCGCCCGCGAGCTGTGCCGGGACCTGCCCGTCGACCTGCGCCACCAGGACCTCGCGAAGGAGCCGCCGGAACCGGGCGCCTACGACCTGGTGTCGCTGCACTACTTCCCGCTCCTGCGCGAACAGGGCCACGCCGCCCTGTGCGGGCTCGTGGAGGCCGTCGCACCCGGCGGGACGCTGCTGGTGGTCGGCCACGACATGAGCGGGCTCCAGGGGCACGAGGGCGGGGACTTCGACCCGGGAGACTTCTACCAGCCCGCGGAGTTCGCCGCGCTCCTGGGCGAGGGGTGGACCGTCGAGGCCGACGGGGTCCGTCCCCGAGTGGACAGCGCCCCCGAGGGCACCGCGCACACGCACGACGTCGTGCTGCGCGCCCGCCGCTCGGGGTGAAGGCCACGGCCCGCACGGGCCTGTGCCCTTCAGTGCGCTCCGCGCAGGTCCGACAGGTTCCGCGCCCCAGGCACGCGCACAGGTCTTGGGGTGCGCAGGTCGTGTCCGTCGCATGCCTGGAGGCTTCGCCGCCCGGCAGGCATGCCCATAGGTCTTGGGGCCCGTAGGCCGTGCTCGTCGCGCGCCCGGAGGCTTCGCCTCCCGCGGGCACGCCCACAAATCTTGGGATCCGCAGAGGCCGCGCACGCCTTGCCCACACGCAGGCTCCGTGCCCGGCGGGCTCACCGGGCACTGCCCGGCCCGGCCTCCGGGCCGACCCCGGCCGGCCCGTCGGCAGAGTCTCAGGCGGGGCCGCGGCCGCCGCGCCGCTGGCGCGAGGCCTCGTACAGCACCACCGTGGTGGCCGAGGCGGCGTTGAGCGAACTGGCCGTCCCGCCCATGGGGATGTACACCAGGTCGTCCGCCTCCTCTCGCCACCGGTTGCTCAGGCCCGTCGTCTCGTTGCCGGTGAGCACCAGGGTCGGCCCGCGCAGGTCGTGTTCGGCCAGCTCGGCGGCGCCCTCCTCGTCGGTGGCCACCACACGCAGTGGCACACCGCCGGCGCGCACCTGCTCCACCCAGGCCAGCACCTCGCGGGCCGAGGGCGCGCGCACCACGGGCACCCCGAACAGTGAACCGGTGCTCGCCCGCACCGCCTTCGGGTCGTAGGGGTCCGCGGCGTGCCCGCCCACGATCACGGCCGACCCGCCCAGGGCGTCGACCGAGCGCACCACGGAGCCGATGTTGCCCGGGCTCGTGGGGCGGTCCAGCACCACACCCAGGAAGTCGGGGCCCACCCGGATCCGCGACAGGTCGTCCTCGGGGGTCTCGATCTCGGCCAGCAGCTCCGGCGGCTCCTCCTTGTCCCCGAGCTCGCGCATGAGCTCGTCGGCGACCGCGTAACGCGTCGCACGCACCGACCGCAGCATCTCCTGCGCCCACTCCGACAGGCGCCCCTCGGACCGGTACAGCCACGAACGCACCGTCCACCCGGCCTCGACCGCCATGGAGATCGGCCGCACGCCCTGCACCAGGATCGCCCCCGCCCGGTGCCGCTTGGTCCGGTTGTGCAGCAGCGTCTCCCACTGCTGGAACGTGGCGTTGCGTGTGGTGACCCGCTTGTCGCCGGCGGGGCCCGAGGGACGGCGGTCGCGGGAGGGGCGTGATCTGGTCATAGGGCCCGGAGATTACCAGGTGGCGGCGGGGAAACGGACGCCCCGCGATCCCCGCACGGGGGCGTTCGCGGGGCGTCCGGCGCCTGGTATCAACGGCCGGGGTGGTGCGCGGCCACCAACAGCTCCACGTTCCGGTCGCCCGGCTCGCCCAGCTTCGCCTCGTCGGCGTGGATGTCGTTGAGCGAGAGCTCCCGGTAGAGCGAGGCCAGCCCGGCGGGGGAGAAGTCGCCGTGGTCCACCCGGTACGGGCTGTCCGCCTCGATCAGGGTCGTGAACAGCGACATCGTCCCGTCCTGGTTGTCGACCAGCTCGATACAGCGCGCCAGCTGCGGGTGATCGATGTGCGAAGCGGTATTGATCTCCCAGAACCCCCGCTCGGGACGGTCGGAGGTGTGCGCCCGCACGGAGTTCTCGTGCGTGTGCCCGTTCACCCACGCCAGCACGTTCGGGTACCGCTTGAGCATCCCCACCAGGATCTCGCCGATGTAGCGCACCTCGCCCGGTCGGCGGCTGTCCGGGAGCGGATTGTTCATCGTGTCGCTCGTGTGGTGGCTGAACAGGATGAACAACTCGTCGCTCACGTCCTGCGTCTGCTCTCGCCCGAGCCGGTCGTAGTAGGTCGAGCTCGCCGACCGCAGCGTCTCCTCCACCCAGTCGAACTGGTGCTTGCCGATCGACCCGTTGGCGAGCCCGGCCAGCGTCGTGGTGTCCATGCTGATGCCGGTGATGCCCTCGGCGATCGTGAAGGTGTAGAAGCAGTCCGTGCCGTCGGCGTTGGCGTCGGAGAACCCGTGCCCCACCGGACCGGGCCCGGTGTTGGCCTCGTCCAGATGCGCGGCCACGAACCCCTCGGTGTCGAACGGAGCCCGCCGTTCGTCCGGGGTCACCGTGGACACGATGGTCTTCGAACCGGCGGTGTCGATCTCCTCCTGCCGCGCCACCTCATCGGGCAGCTCGCCCACCTGGTCGGGGTCGGACTGCGCGGCCGCCGCCTGCTCTGCCGCCTCACCCTCGGCGAACATGATCTTGCGGTCACCGGTGAAGACCTCGGTGAGCATCCCCGCCGGCAGTGTTCCGGACGGGGTGTTGTCGTGGTTGCCGATCGTGCAGTACCAGGGCACGTCCAACCCCGGGGCGGTGAACTCCGCCATCGCCGCCGCCAGGAAACCCGGAAGGTGCGGGAACCCGGCCTCGGACTTGTACCGGTCGTCCATCTCGCTCTCCGGCTGCCAGTACAGCTCCGCCCCGCAGTTCTGCACCCCCTCGAACACGGACGGGTCCCCGGTGTTCGGCGTGATCGCGCCGCCGTTGAGCAGCCCCATGAGCCAGTCGAGCTCGATCTGCTCCTGGTTGTCGGTGTTGTCGCCGGTGGTCATCACGAAGTCGAACGCCCGCCCGGTCACCGGGCCGGCCCGCAGCGCGTTGACCCGCTGCACCAGGGCCGAGGCGCCGACCTGGGCCAGGGCCTCCTGCGGCCGGTGCGCGCCGGTGCCCAGGATCGGGTGGGTGTACTCGAACCGGAGCGGGCTCTGCACGTCCACCACGTGGGTGTCGGTGAACTGCACGAACGCGGTCAGCGGCTCACGCCGGTCGTCCCGGTCCGGCTCGGCCCCGACCAAATCCTCGCGCACCTCGATCGGCCACCCGGGCCCGGAGGAGAGCAGCCGGTAGCCGTCACCGGTCGGGGTGGCGACCTCGGCGAGGGTGGTGCCCTCCGGATCGGTCACACGCTCCAGCGTCCGGCGCATCAGGCGGTCGTGGGTCGCGGCGGACACGGGCAGGGACGGCAGGCCCAGGGCCAGGCCCAGTCCCGCCCCGGCGGCCAGGAAGCCGCGGCGGTGCAGAGAAGCCATGCGGGGGTCCTTACGGCCCCGAGCGGGGCCAGGAGGAAACGGGGGCGCTCGACATTCAAGGGGAGCGGGGCCCGCGCGGCAACGGGTGCCCGGGCCCCTGCGGGACCCCCGCCCGGAACGCCTGGGGTTACGGCTGGGTACGATCCCGGGTTCGGCCCTTTACGGGCCGCTCGTGTGTGAGGACGGCGCCCACCGGTGAAGGAGCACCGTCCACCTGCGGTTCCCCGGTGTGTACCCCCGCGTTCGCGCGCGCCTGGGCGGGCCGTCACAAACATGAATCTCTTTCACGTCTGGCCGGATGTGGCCACGGCAGGCACGGAACGGATGGGACACGGGTGTCACGAGGGCAGCGTGTGAGAGCAGCGGTCGCCTGGGTCGGGCTCGGCCTGATCGCCGGGGCACTGGTGTGGGCGGTGGTCACCCTCGCCCTGTACGCCGGTTACGAGGGCACCGGCGTGGAGGAGGACGCGCTCGTCGCGGCCATGATGTCGTTCCTGCTCGGCCTGGTCGTGCTCGGCTTCGGGGCCAAGTGGCGCGCGGACGCCTTGTACCCCGACTTCGACCCCGACCTGCGCGGCATCGGCTGTGTGGTGCCCGTGCTGATCATCGGCGCAGGCGCTGTGGTCCTGGTCCAGCGCGCCCACCCGGAGAACACCGAGGGCCTGGCCGCGGCCGCGCCCGTGCAGGTCCACGTCTGGCTGATCACCGTGGTCGTGCTCCTCGGTGTGCTCCTGATCGCGCCCCTGGCCGGACGCCCCTCGGCCGAGCCCCTGGCGCGCACGTTCCCGGCTTTCACTGCGGGGGTCATGGTTGTGGCCCTTGCCGGCACGCTCGTACACACCGTGCTCTACCCGGCAGTGCGGCACTCGACCGCCGACGAACCGGGTCAACCCGCCGCTGTGCCCGACACCGTCACCCGGGTCGGATGGACCTGGGAACCCGGACCCGGTGTTCGCCTGAGCCGGATCGAGGAGGGCACGCACGGCCCCCTGATGGTGCTCACCGACGGGGTGGTCGCTCTGGACGGGACCGACGGGAGCGAGCTCTGGTCCTTCCGCCGCCCCTACGACCGGGACATGGGGGTGTCGGTCGACGGGGACCGGGTCATCGTCACCCACGTGCCCGCCGACAGGAGCGCGGGCGGCGACCCGGAGGAACGCGTTGACGGCAGCGCCGAGGAGAGTACCGACACGGGACCGGGCGCACAGGCCGAGGTGCTTGATGCCGCCACGGGCGAAAACGTGCCCGGCCTCGAAGAGATCCCGCACCCGAGCCGCGACGATCTGACCGGCCACCACGTGGCCCGCACCGTCGACCAGGTGTTCCGTGCCGAGGCCGGCGACGAGGTCGAGGACGCCACCGTCCTGTCGGCGGTGGATGCCGCGACGGGCGAGGAGAGCTGGTCCGCGCCCGTGCCGGCCGGCGGGGGCCGGGTCTGCGAGGGCGGGCTGCCGGAGCTGCACCACGGCCTACTGATCTCCACCCACGTGTGCGAGGACGAGGAGGCCTTCGAGGGCAACACGATCGGCTGGCGGGAGGACCCGGACGTGGCCCCGGAGGTCGAGCACGTCGTGCAGGCCGTCGACCCCGACACCGGCGAACGGGTGTGGGAGCGCACCTGGGACGCGGTCGGCGACCAGAGCGCTTGGCGGATCACCCCCGCAGGTCCGGTCTCCGAGGGCGCGGACCCGGTGCTGCTCGTGGAGGCGTTCGGTTCCCGGGCCGGAGTGGTTCTCGACCCCGCCACGGGCGAGGACGCCATCACCCTGCGAACCGACCTCGAGGACACGGACACCGACGCCTACTTCGACGGGTTCCTCGGGGCCGACAGCGAGAGCGCGACCTACCTCGTGCGGGTTCCCGGCAGGCACTTCGTCGAACGTGTCGGCCCCGAGGGCGAGCAGACCGAAACCATTGACGCCCGGGACGTGCCGCTGGTCGAGGCCGACGGAGGAACGGTCCTCGAGGGTTCGGTGCTGACCCTGCGGTTCGAGGACGCCGACGGCGAAGTCGGCTCGATCGTCCACCCGGGGGAGTTCGGCGGGCGCATGGAGTACGACACCGACGAGCAGATCCGGCTCGGGGACAAAGATGACGTCCTGAACTCCGGGAGCGAGCTCCTCCCCATGCCCGGGGCGGTCGTGGTCGAAGTGGGAGAAGAGGGAACGGTCCACGGGCTGGTCCCCTGAGCGATGCACGGACCGGACGCGATGAGCAAGAGAAACGGAAAGAGTGGGAGCCGAGTGTCTCGAGGCCAGCGTGTGCGAGCTGCGATCGCGTGGGTGGGTCTGGGCCTCATCGCCGGGGCGCTGGTCTGGGCCGTGGTGGCCGCGGTTCTGTACAGCCACCATGCCTTGTACGTCGAGGACGAGCAGGCCGATGCGGCTGCTCGGGCCGTGATGGTCCTGCTCTTCTCCTGCACGATCGGTTGCGTCATCCTCGGCTTCGGGGTCAGGTGGACTGA
This sequence comes from Nocardiopsis coralli, assembly GCF_014892575.1. GTDB lineage: Bacteria > Actinomycetota > Actinomycetes > Streptosporangiales > Streptosporangiaceae > Nocardiopsis > Nocardiopsis coralli. The sequence continues at coordinate 19,431 of NZ_JADBGI010000022.1, forward strand.
GCGCGACGCCGAACCCGAACCGGAGTCCGAACCCGAGCCGATGGTTCGACAGCTCGTCTACCTGGTGGGACTGCTGTTGGTGGCGGCGTTCATCGCCTTCCCGAACCTGCTCACCGACGGCTTCGCACAGCTCATCACCGCCCGCCTCCAGGTGTGGTTGGCCACCGGTGCCGTCTGGCTCGGCTTCTTGCTGTTCATGCTGTCGGGCCGACGCCCCTCGCCCCGACCTCTCGTGGTCACCTTCTCCGCCTTCCTCCCCGGAGCCCTTGTCGTGTTCCTCGCGGGCGCGCTCGTGCACATCGTCCCGTACCCGGAGGTCCACCACTCGACCGCCGATGCTCCGGGCGATCCGGCCCCGGTGCCCGATGCGGTCTCGGAGGTCGGGTGGACCTGGGAGCCTGAGCCCGAAGTCTCCTTGGAGCGGGTCGAGGAGGGCGTACACGGTCCGCTCGTGGTGCTGAGTGACGGCGTGGTGTCCCTGGACGGCACCGACGGCAGTGAGGTCTGGTCCTTCCGCCGACACGCCGATGAGGACGTCGAGGTCGTGGTCGGCGAGCAGCACGTCTTCGTCTCCTACAGACCCTTCGACGCGGGAGAGACGGAGGGTGAGGAAGAGGTTGCCTTCACCGAGACGTTCGACCTGGCCACCGGGGAGCCGGTGCCCGGCCATGAACGAGAGGCCGACGCGGTCCACGGCGACCCCGACGTGAACACGGACCACGTCGTCAGGTTCCCAGGGCAGGTGGTGAGGGACCATTGGCCCGACTCGGGATCCCCGGCAGAGCTCCAGGCCCTGGAGGTCGGCAGCGGGCGTGAACTGTGGACCGCTCCACTGCACGAACACGAGGGGCAAGATTGCTTGCACCGAGGGCCGACGGAGTTGTACGGCGCGGTGGTCATGACAGAGCAGTGCATGGATGAGGAGGACCGGGATCATCCCGACCTCGGCGCCGCCTTCAGCCAGGAAGGCCTCAAGACCGAGTCCATCGTCACGGCGTTCGACCCCGAGAGTGGGAAGGAGTTGTGGCAGCGCCGGTGGACCGGGGCCGAGTCCCGTATGGGATCGCACGCCCGCCCGGGGGGACACACCGCAGAAGGTGCCTCCCCGGTGATCCTCGTGGACCCCACTTTTCGCCGCTTCGCAGCCGTCCTCGACCCTGCCACGGGAGAGGACGCCGTCACCCTGCCCGCCGACGTCGACGACCCGGACAACTGGTTCCGGGGCTTTGCCGGCGCCGACAGCGATGGCGCGACGTACCTGGTCGAACGCGCGGACAGGCGCACTGAGTTCGAGCGGGTGAACGTGCAGGGCGAGGTCGTCGCGACCATCGATCCCGGAAGGGGATTGGACCGGCGCGACGAGAGCAGCGTGGCTCTGAACGAGATGGTCCTGTTCTCCTCGGCGGTGGAGTCCCGTCCCACGGTGGTCGCCCGAAGCTTCGACAACCCCGAGGTGGATGGACTGATCCCCTTGGAGAGCCCGAACGACAGAGACAGCGACGTTGATCTCCTCCCGGTGCCCGGCGCCGTCGCGGCCTCGGTCGAGCGCGACGGTTCCGTGAGCGGGCTGGTGCCCTGAGTGATGCACGGACCGGACGCGATGAGCAAGAGAAACGGAAAGAGTGGGAGCCCGGTGTCTCGAGGGCAGCGCGTGCGAGCCGCGATCGCCTGGGTGGGTCTCGGCCTCATCGCCGGGGCGCTGGTCTGGGCCGCGGTGTCCGTGGTCCTGTACTTCGGCCACGAGAACGACGGCATCACCGTCCGGGTGACGATCTCCATCGCCATCGCCGTCCTCTTCGGTCTTGCCACCCTGGTCATGGCTCCGCGGTGGCGCGCGGAAGACCCCGCCCCCGACCGGGACGCCCGCATGATTGCCGCATTGGCGGCCGCAGGGGTCGGGGTGGTCCTCGCCGTCCTGCTGTATGCCGAGGTGTCGGAGGGATCGGTGGGGCCGGTGGGAAGCCTTCCCGCGCAGCTCCACGCGTGGCTGGTCATCGGTGCGGTCGTCCTCGGCACGTTCCTGATGCTGCCTTTGGCGGACCGACCGTCGACTCGGCCTCTCTCCCACTCCTTCCCGGCCTTCACGGCAGGGACCTTGTCCGTGGTTCTGTGCGGCGGTCTCGTGCACACTGCTCTCTTCCCACAGGTGGGGCACAGGACCGCCGGTGACCTTGGAGAACCTGCCCCCACACCGGAGACCGTCACCGAGGTCGGATGGTCCTGGGAACCGGAACACGGGACCTCGGTGGAAGGGATCGAGGTGGGTACGCACGGCCCCCTCGTGGCGCTCAGTGACGGGCTGGTCTCCCTGGACGGCACCGACGGGAGCGAGATCTGGTCGTACCGCCTTCCGGCCTCCACGGAAACGGACGTGGAGGCGTGGGTCGACGGCGACCGCGTCGTCCTCGTCCAGGAGCCCCTCGACGGTAGTGACGACGCGACCGCCGACGTGCTGGACCTGGAGACCGGTGAGCCCCTTCCCGGGCTCCAGCAGATCTCCCAACCCAGGAGCGGGGACATCGACGACCATGTGGTGGCGCGGACCGGCAAGCAGGTGGTCCATGTGGAGTTCGCCGAACGGGTCGAGGACCCAACGGTTCTGCGATCTGGGTCGGCCGAGACCGGCGAGCAACAGTGGTCCACGTCCCTGCCGTCCGAGGATGGCCTTGCCTGCTACACCGGCACACCTGAATGGCTCCATGGACTCTTGGTCACCGGCCACCTGTGCGAGGAGGCCGAGGGCTATGACGGCGGGATGCTCGGCTACACCGAGGACGGGGACGAGGCCCAGGTGGAGCACACCGTGGTGGCACTCGACCCTGAGACCGGTGAGCAGGTGTGGGAACGCTCGTGGACCGGCCCCGGAGACGTCGGACCACCGCAGGCCGCTTCCGGGGGACACCCCACCGAAGGCGCTGACCCGGTGATCGTCGTGGAAACGGGCGAGGAAGGACCAGCCCTGGTTCTCGACCCCGCCACGGGCGAGGACGCCGTCACCCTGCCGGAACGCGCTGAGGACCTGCAGTTCGCGGGCTTTCTCGGAGCTGACAGCGAGAGCGCGACCTACATGCTCGACCGTGAGGACGGCCTTCCCGAGATCGAACGGGCCACTGCTGACGGAGCGCCTCCTGAGACCGCTGAAACCGGAGGCTTCGTCTCCTTGGAGATGGAGGGAGCTGTGGCTCTGGGCGCGGCGGCTCTGACTCTGGAATCCGAAGTCTCCGCAGGCGCCCCGCATCCCCGCGTCCAGGTACACGGGTTCGAGGGCAGGAGGGGGACCGTCACTGAAGGCGGGATCTCCCTGACGAGGGAGGACGAGGGGTTTCCCGGGCGCCAGATGGTCGCCGTCCCCGGGGCGGTCGTGGCGGTGATCAATACCGAGGTCGAGGCGGCACGGGTCACGCGCGAGAACTGGACCGAAGAAGCGGTCCGGGGACTGACGCACTGAGCCGCACGTTCTGGGGAACCGCCATCACGAACAGCAGGGGTTCCGCGCCCGTCCCGGGTGCGGACATACACAGAAGGAGTGGGAGCCGAGTGTCTCGAGGCCAGCGTGTGCGAGCTGCGATCTCCTGGGTGGGTCTGGGCCTCATCGCCGGGGCGCTGGCCTGGTCTCCGTTGGCGGTGGTGCTGGCCAGCGGAGCCCCGGCCGAGGGCATGACCGAATGGGTGGGGCTGGGAACATTCTTCTCCTGGTTACTAGGCCTCTATGTGCTCACCGGCGTGGTCCGGTGGCGCACGGGTGAGACCGCCCCCGCGACGGAGCCGCGCGGAACCGGCTGTCTCGTGCCCGCACTGCTCATGGCAGCCGTCGGGATCGGCCTGGCCGCGCTCGTCCACTTCGGGTGGGACGGAGAGCCGGCGGTGGCCGGCCCGATCCAGGCCAACGCGTGGCTGCTCGCCATCTCCGTCGCAGCCGGGCTGCTCCTGCTGACGGCCGCGACCGAGCGCCCTTCACCCCAGCCGCTCGCACGCACGTTCCCGGCCTTCGCCGCGGGATCCCTGGCGGTCGTCCTGACGGGCGGTCTCGTCAACATCGTGCACTTCCCACAGCCGCGGCACGAGGTCGCCGACGAGCCCACCGAGCTGGGGGAACCGGACCCCATGCCCGAGCGCGTCGAAGAGGTCGGCTGGGAATGGGAACCCGAGCTCGGAAGCTCCGTCCTACGGGTCGAGGAGGGCTCACACGGACCGCTCGTGGTGCTCACCGACGGGGTGGTCTCCCTGGACGGCACCGACGGCAGCGAGATCTGGTCCTACCGCCGCCCCTACGCCCCGCACTTCGAGGTGTGGGTGGACGACGACCACGTCATCGTCTCCCGGGCCCCCGTGGTCGGCACGGAAGACGCACTCGTCGATGTGCTCGCCCTCGACACCGGTGCGCCCGAGCCCGGGCTCCAAGGGGTCGCCCAGCCGAACGAGGACGACGCTGACGCCCGCGACGAACTCAGCAGCGACCCCGACGAGGACGTGGTGACACGCACGGCCGAGCACGTGATCCGTACAGAGAGTGGCATCGGGGCAGACGCGGACACACAGCTGGTCTCGGAGGAGATCGGCACCGGGGCGGAGCGGTGGTCCGTGCCCTTGGACGACGAGCGTTGTGGCCCAGGTACGGCGCAATGGCTCCACGGGCTGCTGGTCTCCACCCACGACTGTCGGGACGAGGAAGAGACCGAGAGCGCTGAGGAAGCCGAGGACGACGGCCCCGGGGGTTCCGACGACCGAGGCGAGTACGAGGAGCCTGCCGAGAGGGAGTACCTCGTCCGGGCGCTCGACCCCGAGACCGGCGAGCAGGTGTGGGAGCGCTCGTGGACCCGTTCCGAGGACGACCGTTTCCACGTCTCCTCCGGCGGCCCCGCCGGTGCCGGTGCTGACCCCGTCCTCCTCGTGCACTTCGAGGGCTGGACGGAGGAAGGGCTGGTGCTCGACCCCGCCACGGGCGAGGACGTCTTCACCCTGCCCGAGGAGCTCCGTGCGGACGGTACGTGGTTCGACCGGTTCCTCGGTGCCGACAGCGAGAGCGCGACCTACCTGGTCGACCGCCGGGGCCGGGACGCCGAGGTCGAACACGTCGACCCGCAGGGGAACGTGCTCGAAGCGGTCGAGAACTTTCCCCGCAGCGTCAACGGGGACTCCATCGAGGTCCTGGACGAGATGCTGCTCCACCAGGTCCGTTCGCAAGGCCGACCCACCGTCACCACGACGGAGTTCGGGCAACAGGCCGAACACCGGACCTACGAACGTATCCGGCTGGAAGAGCCGGAGGGGGACGTGGGCTGGAGCGCACTCGTCCCGGTCCCCGGTGCGGTCGCGGCGGTCGCCGAGGCGGACGAGCCAGAGGTCGGGGACCCGGACAAGATCCGCACCGAAGGCGCGGTCCGGGGTCTGACGCCGTGAACGCGTCCGCTAGGTTCTACGTCGGCACAGCGGACATCAGGACGGAGGATCCCCGGTGAGAGGGGAGCAACAGCACGGACGGGTGCGGAACGCGCTCGTGTGGTCGGGCGTCGGGCTGCTGGTCGGTGCCCTCCTGTGGACCGCGGTGGTGGTCACCGTGTCCGCCGGGGACGTGTTCGAGGGGACCGGGGGCTGGTGGATGCTCTCCTGCCTGGTCGCCGTCCTCGTCCTCGTGTTCGGCGTGGTGGAGAGGCCCGGCACCGAGCGGACCAGGGGCGGGTACCGGTTCGGGATGTCCTGTGCGATCGGCGCCGGGCTGCTCGCGGTCTGGATGGCCTTTCCGCAGGACACCTTCGCCGCCACCACGGACAGCCGGTGGTCCTTCGAACCCTCACCGCCCGCCGTGCACCTGTGGCTGGTGGCGTGCGCGATCGTGATCGGCTGCGCGCTCGTGCTGTCCGGGTCGGGCAGGGCGGATCCGAGACCGTTCCGGTGGAGCACGCTGTTCTCGGGCGCGGGAGCACTTGCGGTGGTCCTGGCCGGCGCCCTGGTCGCCCAGCTCGTCGTGCCCTGGGTACCGCACCGCGAGGGCGGGGCCGAGAGTGCCCCTGCCCCGGTTCCGGCCGAGGTGTCCGGAGAGGGGTGGTCGTGGCGGCCGCCGATGGACACCGGCATCGACGGGGTGCGGGAGGGGCCACACGGACCGATCGTGCTGCTCGGCGACGGGGCCGTGGCCCTGGACGGCACCGACGGCACCGAGCTGTGGTCCTACCGGCGCCCGTACGACGTCGTCACCCACGTGTGGACCGAGGACGACCACGTGCACGTGCGCCACCGGCCCCGGACCGAGGACGACACCGACCGCAATCTCCACCAGGCCCAGTTCGAGGACGACGAGCTTTTCGAGACCGCCCGGCTGAACACGGAGAGTGGGGCACTGGTCGATGAGGTCTCCGGCGCCCTTCGCCCGTCGGTCGCCCGGTCGACGGAGCACAGCGAGGAGCTGGTGGACGAGATCCTGTCGCTGCCCGAGAACTGCGTCGTCCAGCGCACCGAGGACTACGGCCACCGCCTGGCGGGCGTGGTCGGCTGCGTCGACGAGGAACACACCGAGTCGGCGGTCGCGTCCGGGGACCCCTTCGGCTTCCCCGATTCCGAGGTCGAGGTCATGGTCGTGGCGGTGGACCCGCAGGAGGAGAGCGAGCTCTGGCGCACGGAGCCGTTCGACCCGGGCGAGAACGACCGCCCCCGCCTCACCGCTGCCCCGGGCGACCCCGCGGTCGTCGTCGAGAACGGCCCCGACGGGCGCACCGTGGTGCTCGACGCCGACACCGGTGACGAGCACGTCGCGTTGCCCGAGGACCTCGAAGCGAGCGAGGAGCTCATCGGCCTCGTCCGGGCCGACTCGGACGGCACCGTCGTCGCCGCCGACACCGGTGGCCCAGACCTGCAGACCACCTTGCACCGGGCGGACGCCTCGGGGGAGATCACCGACTCGGCCGTGGTCGAGGACGTGTACCTGGACCCCAAGATTGGCGGCGGCCGGATCGCCGTGCTCGACGACGCCGTGGTCATCGCGGAAGACTACGGCCTGGACGGCATGGGGGAGGACGGGCAGGTGGCGCTGCTGGTCGCGCCCTTCGGTGAGACCACCGACCGGAGTGACGAGATCGCGCTCCCGGGGGTGGCCGAGAGCCTGTCCGGCCTCACAGTGGTGCCGGGCGCGGTCGTGGTCTCGACGGAGGACGAGGAATCACAGATCCTGCGGGCGTTCGTCCCCTGACCGAGCTCCGGTCGGGTCCCGTCGGGACCCGACCGGGGCGGCGCCGGAACGCCGTCCCCGCCCGCGGTACCCGGTCCGTGCTGGTTCGAGCGTCCCCGCGAGTGCGATAGAGTCGTGTCCTGTCGGTCGCCGCACACGGTGCAGCAACCGCCGGGACGTGGCGCAGTTTGGTAGCGCACTTGACTGGGGGTCAAGGGGTCGTGGGTTCAAATCCCGCCGTCCCGACACAGAAACAGCAGGTCATCGAAGGGTCCATCATCCGGTGGGCCCTTTTTTGCGGCCCAGGTGGGGTAGAAGTGGGGTAGAACCGGGGGCGTGGGACACGAAGGAGCGCCGCGACTCTCGCGCCGTTCATCCCTTGTCGTTCAGCCCCGCCTTTTTCTTGAGGCCCTTGGTGAAACCGGGCCGCGCCTGGTTCCGAGTCCGGCCTACCCACAAGGCGCCGAACCCAGCGTCCAGGGGTTTCGCCCACCGGCTGGGCATGAGCGCCCTCTGACATCACACAATCTGGCAAGATCGCGGATATGGCAGAGACGCGACGGAGAACAGCGCTCGTTACAGGCGGTTCGAGAGGGATCGGTCGTGCGATCGTGCGATGTTTGGTGCGTGACGGAATTTCGGTGGTGTTCAGCTACGCCAGGAACGAGGCGGCCGCAGAAGAAGTCCTGGCGACCGATCGCGATCAGGATGTGACGATCGCGGCTGTTCAGGCGGACCTTGCTGATCGGGATGCTCCCAAGCGGCTCTATGACGAAGCCGAGCAACTGGTTGGGCGTTTGGACATTTTGGTCAACAACGCCGGGTCGGACATCGTGCCGCTTCCGATAGCGCAGACAAGCGATGATGACTATGACCAGCTCATGGCGGTGAACACCAGAGCCGTATTCGTGCTCATGCGCGAGGCGGTCGGTCGGCTGCGCGATGGCGGCCGCATCATCAATATCTCGACAGTCAACACGGTGGCGCCAACCCCGGCGGTCGCGGTGCACTCGGCAAGCAAGGCAGCGGTCGAGCAGTTCACGGCATGCGCGGCACGAGAAGTCGGCCCACGCGGAATCACTGTCAATGCGGTATCGCCAGGCGCCACCGATACCGAACTGCTACGCGGGAACAATCCGGGCGTCGATCTCGAGGCCGTTCTGGCCCCGGTCACTGCCCTCGGCCGTCTGGGGCAGCCCGAAGAGGTCGCTGACGTGGTGGCGTTCCTGGCCGGGCCGGGTGGCCGTTGGATCACTGGGCAGACCGTGCGGGTCAGCGGCGGACTGGCGTAGTACAGACGGCCTGTCCCCGGTCGGACGCCCAGTCCATCGGAGGTCCAGGACGCCGACAGCAGGTCCTGGCCTTCGGCGCCGGTCGTGTGCCGAACCAGGGGTGTCGACCGGGCGACCATGCCGGAGGGGAAGACCCGCGACGTCCCTGTGGGCATGGAGGGATCAACCTGAGGGCCGGTGCGCTCGTGTGAACCCTGACCGGCAGTGCGGGCCATGGTGACTACGTCGAGCCGCGGTCTCTGATGACGCCCGTCAAGAAAACTGCCCATGCCTCGGAGGGGAAGGCCAGCGGTCCGGAAGCACGGTTCAGGGTGTCACGTATCCGGACGATGTCACCGTCTCTTCGGCACTCCACGCAGTCCTGATGGGCGCCACCGCTGTATGAGGACTTACTCCACTCCATGTCAATCATGGTGATTCACCTTCGCCAATTCCTCCTGCAGGGCCCGCAGCGACTCTTGAGGCGAGAGCGCTACGTCCTGCACGTCGCTGAGCAGAACTCGGAATCGGTGTACTGCCTGTGGTTCGTCAACCATACGATCTGCATAGGCCGACTGCGCATGGAGCACTTCCGAGGCCGATCCGGAAGCTGTCAGCTTGAATGGCCCCACGAGTCCGGCGGGTTCCGGGGTGACCCAGTGAGGGGTGTGGATGTTGGTGTTCCAGGGGCGGAAATAGTCTCAAGTTGGCCGCGCTCCAATATGGTCCGTTGCTTATATGGGTTGTGTTCCTTGCCTGCCCTTGTGGATTCCTGCGCACGGTCCCATGATTTCTCTGGGTTCGGTTGACCGGAAGTGCGTCAGGAGATTCTTTGTCTGATCTGGAAGAGACCCTTCGGCGTCTCGTCGATCCGTCGTCTGTGGAACTGAGTTCAGGGGAGCACCTCGCTGGAAAGGTCCAATCGGCGGTCACCCGGGATGACGCGCGCTGGAAAGAAAAGAAACAGGAACCTCCGCGCCGGAAACCTCGACTTGCGCCTCTTCCTCAGATGAACAGGGCATCCGTCGGTGTGGCCCCTCTGAGCGTCCTCCACGCGCTGGGAAGAGCGATCTCTCTGGACAGGCAGGGGTCGGTCCGCGGACTCGCCGAGCACTGGGGCTGCCTGAAGTACGCGCTGGCACTGGACGGGAGCCAGGCGCAGGACCACATGGCACTTTCACCCGAGGGCCGATCCACCCAGCGCCAGCACAAGACGGTCCAGGCCCACGAACTCGGTGTCGGTTTCGGTGTCGCGGCCGCCGAACACTTCCTTCGGGAGCGCTATGAAGGCCATCGTGTTTCCTTCGTCCCCGCGGAAGTGGTCCTGCGTTCCGGGTGGCCACTGAAGGGCTTGCGCTACCGCCCTCGCTTCTTCGTCGAGGTGTGGAAGCCGGGAGAACGGGCGCAGGTCATCCCGGTCGTCTGCAAGGGGCACCACGGTCGGCGAAGTTCGTCATATCCGCAACTGGCTTCCGCTTCGGCGCATGTGGAGGCGGTGCACATCGGCCCGTGGAACGAGACCCCGGCCCTGGTCCTGAGCACGGAACTGAGCATGAAGAATGCGATCGTCGTGCACGCGCTGGCCGCGGACGGCGACGGGGGAACCCTTCCGGCAGCCGAGGAGAAGTTGAACTCCACCTTGCGTGACCGCTCCATGCCCCCGCAGATCACCAAGCCTGCTGGCAGCGGTACCCCGGAGGAAGGCCTGACCGGATTCCACGTGCTCTCCCCACACGACGAGTGGTTCCGGGCGGTCCTCGCACGTACGGACGCCGCCGGTCTGGTGGCCTTCACCGGCGACAGCAGCGCCACAGCGCCCTACCTCACCAAGCAGCAGGGACGTGGATACTACACACGGCAATCACATGCCGCCATCAGTAGCGTCAGGGATAGAGAGCACACGCTTCTCGGTGTCCCTTGTGTGGGAACCGAACACGTGTTCCGCCTCAACGGTGCACGCGTCGAGGCCTTCTCCGGCCTTGCGGAAGACCTGTTCGACATCCTTGAGCAGGGACGTCTGGACCAGTACCGCCATGAAGTCGATGCCCAGTACGCGCGCCATCCCTATGCGAAGTGGGACCGGTGCTGGGATGGGGCAGTCTCTGTACGGCCGGACGGGTCCGTGTTGGCGATCCGCCGGCTCAAACCCGAGAGCTGACGGGGAGACAGGTGACCGATGGGAGAAGCGTCCGCGGTTGGGGTGAGCGCCCGGGGAGCCCTTCAGCCAACGCCCCCGTCGTCCGGTGGCCGGAACGTGCGTCCCTGCCTGGGGCCACCGTCACGGATCGTGGGGCTGACCGCCCCCGATCCGGGTGATGGTGGTGAGCACCTCGTACCGGTCGAACCGGTAGCGCGACCGCACGTGCTGGACCGGCCGCCCGGTCGCGTCGTAGAAGGTGTCGACGATCTCCAGGCCCGGCGAGCCGAGAGGCAGCCCGAGAAGCTCGCACTCGACCGGCGGCAGCACCAGCGCCCGCACCCGGCGGAAGGTGGAGTCCGGCACCGCCGCCACCTCGGTCAGGGCCTCGTGCACCGAACCGGTGAGGTCGGCGCCGGACAGGGCATCGGTGAAGCGCTCCGGGTACAGGCCCACCTCGTGGCACATCGGCTCGCCGTCGGCGTAGCGCAGGCGTTCCAGCAGCAGTGCCCCCTCCCCGGGGCGCAGGGACAGGTCGGTGACCGTCTCCAGGTCCGGGGTGATGGGCTCGAAGCGCAGGACCGTGGAGGAGGGCCGCAGCCCGCGGCGGCGCATGTCCTCGGTGAAGGAGGTCAGCGTGGGCCCCATGGTCACCGTGGGACGGCCGACGTAGGTGCCGCTGCCCGGTGAACGGCGCACCCAGCCCTCGTCCTGCAGAGCGGCCAGCGACCGCCGGACCGTCATCACACTGACCCCGAACTCCTCGGCCAGGGCGCGCTCCGCGGGCAGCCGCACCCCTGTCGCCAGGGACGAGCAGCGCTCACGGAGAACCGTGAGGATCTCGAGGTACTTGGGCCTGCTCATAGGGCCTTCTTCACCGTGACGGCGTCAGTGCGCACACCATCTCTGCTCTGGAGCGAACTCTATATTCATCTAGAGCGCGTGTGTTAACTTCATCACTCATTGATGCGGTCGGCGCTCACGGAAGCCGGATCCCTCCTGGCGGCGTCGCGCAGAGAGGTGAAGTGATGCGATCCAGAGCCATGGGGTTCACAGCGATCATGGCCGCCTCCGCCCTGGTGCTGTCCGCGTGCGGCGCGGACGGGGACGACACCGATGACGAGCTCGTCGTCTGGCACCTGGAGACCCCGCCCAACCGGGTCGAAGCGCTCGACGCCCTGGCCGAGGAGTACAACAACGGCGACCCCGAGATGCCGGTGCGCTTCGAGGTGCAGGAGTGGGACGAGATCTACTCGACCATCGCGGCCGCGGCCTCCGCGGGCGACCAGCCCGACGCCCTGTTCGTCACCCCGGACCTGGCCACCTACGTCCGCCAGCTCGGCCTGGGTGCCCCGGTCACCGACGTCGTGGAGGGCCTGGAAGCAGAACACGGCTTCATCGACGCCGCCATCGACCCCTACCGCGACGACGAGGAGTACTGGGCGGTCCCGCTCTTCGGCATGGTCCAAGTGCTCTGGTACCGCGGCGACATGTTCGACGACGCCGGCCTGGACACACCGCAGACCTGGGAGGACCTCCTCGAGGCCGCGGAAACCCTGGACACCGACGAGCACAGCGGGATCGCCCTGCCCGCCGGCCAGAACCAGGCCACCGACCAGGTGCTCTACAGCTTCATGGTCACCAACGGGGCCGCCGACATCTACACCGGCGACGGCGAGATCGACTTCGACACCCCCGAGACCGTCGAGACCTACGAGCTCTACGACGAACTCCTGCAGTACTCCCCGGCCGACTCCGGCAACTACTCGTGGGGTGAACCGCAGGCCGCGTTCAACAGCGGAAGCGCGGCGATCAACATCGAGAAGGGGCAGTACCTGACCCCCTTCGAGGAGGAGACCGGGCTCGAGCCCGACGACCTGGGCTGTGCACCGATCCCCACACCCGAAACCGGCGGACAGCCGGGCAGCGTCTACTTCTCCAACGGCGCCATGGTGCTCGGCGAGGACGAGGACCGCACCGCCGCCACCGACGACTTCCTCGAATGGCTGCTGGACACCGAGAACTACGGCGACCTGCTCAACGCCGAGCCCGGCCTGTACCTGCCGCTCACCGAGAACGGGGCCGAGGAGTCCGACTGGCGCGAGCACGAGACCATCAGCACCTACGAGGAGTGCGTCGACGTCATGCTCGAGCAGTCCGAGACCGGGGAGCTGTTCGGGTTCGTGGACGGCCAGTACATCGACGACGTCGGCGAGATCTCCGGCCAGAACTTCATCGCCCGCGCGGTGCAGGAGATGTACGTCAACGACATGACCCCGGCCGACGCCGTCGCCGCGGCCCAGGAGCAGATGCAGGCAGCGGACTGACCGTGGGCGCACCGGACCGCAGCGCGCCGGGCCGCGCCCCGGACAGCCCTGCGGCGCCGGCACCGAGATCGAGGACCTCTCGGCGCCGGCGCCGCGGCGGGATCAAACACGACCTGTTCGGGTACCTGCTCCTGACGCCCATCCTCGCCGTCATGGCCCTGGTCCTGGCCCTGCCCCTGGTCCAGGCGGTCCTGACCAGCCTGCGCGACGAGCGGGTGATCGGCTCGCCCTCGGAGACCGTCGGGTTCGACACCTACCTGATCATCCTCCAGGACCCGGCGTTCTGGGACGCGTTGGGCCGGTCCGGGCTCTGGCTGCTGCTCAACCTGGCGGTGCAGACCGTCCTGGCCTTCGGCACCGCACTGCTGCTGCAACGGCAGGGCTGGTGGGCCCGCACCGCGCGGGTGTGGGTCGTACTGCCCTGGGTCATCCCCACGGTGGCGGTCGCCGTGATCTGGCAGTGGATGCTCAACAGCAACTACGGCGTCATCACCCACGCCTTCGCCGCCATCGGCATCGACCTGGGCTCACCGTTCTCCGACCCGGGCATCGCCCTGATCACCGTCATCCTGGTCAACAGCTGGCACTGGTTCCCGCTCGCCGCCGTGGTCATCTACGGCGCCCTGGCCACCGTCCCCGTGTCCGTGCTCGAAGCGGCGAAGGTGGACGGCGCCAACGCCTGGCAGACGTTCTGGGCGGTCACTTTCCCGATCCTGCAACCGGTGCTGTTCGCGCTCGGGCTGGTGGGCTCCCTGTGGTCCTTCAACGTCCTCGACACCATCCTGCTCACGACCGGGGGAGGGCCGGCCGGCGCCACCACGACCATGCCCATGTACGTGTACGAGACCGCCTTCGACGCCTTCCGCAGCAGCCAGGCCGCGGCCGCCAGCGTGCTGACCGTGCTCGTGCTGGGCGTCGCCGCCGCACTGTTCGTGCGCTTCCTCCGTCCCAAGGGGTCACCGTGACGTGGTCGAGCGGCCTGCGCCGGGTTCCGGCCGGCCTGACGATGGTGCTCATCACGCTGATCGCCCTCGGGCCGATCTACTGGGTGGTCGTCTCGGCGTTCAAGACACCGCAGGAGATCATCCGGCCCACACCCACCCTGTGGCCGCAGACCTGGACCACGCACAACTTCTCCCGCCTGCTGGAGACCACCCCGTACACGACCTACCTGAGCAACAGCCTCCTGGTCGCCCTCGGCACGACCGTGCTGACCGTCGTCCTCGCCGTGTGCGCGGCCTACGGGCTCTACCGCCTCGAAGTACCAGGCTCGGGCATGATCGCCGGGCTCATCCTCGTGGCCTTCATGATCCCCGGAACCCTGCTGATCGTCCCGCTGTACGGCATCCTCTCCGACATCGGACTGATCAACAGCCTGGCCGGGCTGATCCTGGTCAACGTCGCCTTCACCGCGCCGTTCTGCACCTGGCTGCTGCGCGGCTTCATCATGTCGGTGCCCAAGGAGATCGACGAAGCGGCGGCCATCGACGGCGCCGGGCCGGTGCGCACCATGTTCCAGATCGTGCTGCCGTTGATGGCACCAGGGCTCGCCACCGCCGTGGTCTACTCCTTCGTCTTCGCCTGGACCGAGTACGTGTACGCCACACAGTTCATCCTGGACGACCGCCTGCACACACTGCCGATCGGGCTCAGCGCCATCGTGGGGCAGTACACCATCGACTGGGGCCTGGTCATGGCCGGAACGGTCTTCACCATCCTGCCCACCCTGATCCTGTTCATCGTCGCCGGCCGGTACTTCGTCGGCGGACTCATCACCGGAGCGAACAAGACATGAGCCCAGAGCACCGCACCGAGACGCTCGGCCGCGCCGCCGCCCAGTACACCGAGCGGGTCCAGCAGATCCTCGCCGAGGCGCTGGACGCCGAGCAGGACCGGATCGCCGAGGCGGCCGCCCTGCTCGCCGAGCGCTTCACCGCCGACGGGATCCTGTACGTCTTCGGCAGCGGGCACTCCCACGTCTTCGCCGAGGAGGGCTTCTTCCGTGCCGGCGGCAGCGCCCGCATCTGCCCCGTGCTCGAACCCGACCACATGCTGCACGTCAGCGCCCAGCGCTCCACCGAGCTGGAGCGCGAATCGGGACATGCGGCGAGCGTGCTGGCCGGTTACGAGATCGACCCGGACACCGACACCATGCTGGTGGTCTCCAACTCCGGGGCCAACGCCCTTCCCGTGGAGGTCGCCCGGACCGCCCGGGACATGGGGCTCCCGGTCATCGCCATCACCTCCCGCGCCTACGCCACGGCCAGCACGCAGACCGGGCCCAAACTGCACGAGGTCGCCGACATCGTGCTGGACAACCACTGCCCGCCCGGTGACGCGCTGGTGTCCGTCCGGGAGGACCTGCCGCTCGCCGGGCCGGGCAGCAGCGTGGTCGGCCTCGCGCTCCTGAACGCCATGATCGTGGCGGCCGCGGAGAAGGAGGCCGAGCAGGGCGGAACCCCGCGGGTCTTCCTGAGCGCCGGCATGCCCGACGCCGCCGAGCACAACGCCCGGATCATCGCGGAGATGGGGCCCCGCGTGCCGCACATCTGACCGACCTCCGGCACGGCGGCCGGACCGAAACCCCGGCATCGGCCGGCGGCACCGGGGCGCCCGCGAGACAGGGACGGAGCGAGAGTGGAGACCACCGCGACCCTCGGCATCGACCTGGGGACCACCGGCGTCAAGGTCATCGCGCTGGACACGGAGACCGGCCGCGTGGTGGCCGAAGCCGCCGGGGAGTACCCGACCCTGCACCCGGAACCGGGGGCGCACGAACAAGACCCCCGGGCCTGGTGGGCTGCGGCCCGGGACGCCCTCCGCACGGTCACCGCCGCGCTCGGGGATCACCGCGTCATCGCGGTCGGGCTCTCCGGGCAGATGCACTCCCTGCTGCTGACCGATGCCGCAGGCGAGGCGGTCGGGGCCGCCATGACCTGGGCCGACCGCCGTGTCGGCGCCGACACCGGACGACTGGCCGCCGACCCGCGCTTCCGGGACCGGGCCGGGAACGAACCGGTGGACGCCTTCACCGCCCCCAAACTGGCATGGCTCGCCCGCACCGACCCGGGGCGGCTCGCGCGGGCCCACCGCCTCGTGTCGGCCAAGGACCACCTGCGTTTCCACCTCACCGGTACCTGGGCGACCGACACCACCGACGCCGTCGGCACCCTGCTGTACGACGTGCACGAAGGCCGGTGGAGCCCGGAGCTCTGGCGGGCCGTCGGGGCCACGCCGGACCTCGCGGCCCGGGTGCTCGCCCCCGATGCCGCCGCCGGAAGCGTCACCGCCCGGGCCGCCCGCGCCACCGGTCTACCCGAAGGCACACCGGTGGCCACGGGCGCCGGCGACGTCCCGGCCGCCGTCCTGGGCTCCGGCGTGACGCACCGCAGCCAGGTCTGCCTCAACGCCGGTACCGCCGCGCAGGTCATGAGGCCGACCGAGGAGGCGGACGCGGGCGCCGGGTTCCTGTTCGGGGCGGCCTACGGCGAAGCACCGTTCCTGGCGATGGCCTCGCTGTACGCAGCGGGCGCCGCCCTCCGCTGGGCCGGCCGGACACTACTCGGCGCAGGGGAGGACCTCAGCGAGGTCGCGGCTACTGCCCCCGCCGGCTCCGACGGTCTCACCTACCTTCCGTTCATGTACGGCGCGACCCTGCCCCGCAAGGACGACGCGGCCCTCGGCGGCTTCCTCGGCCAGCGCGAGGCTCACGACCGGGCCGCACTCGTACGGGCCGTGGTCGAGGGCGTGGCCTTCGGTTGCGCCGACGCGGTGGGCGCCGTCAGCGCGATCGCAGGTGAGGCCGGACCGCCCCGGGAGATCAGGCTGGTCGGTGGCGTCACCCGGTCGGCGCTGTGGCGCGAGGCGTTCGCGAGCGTGGTCGACGCCGATGTGTGCCTGGTGCCCGAAGGCGGATCGCCCCGCGGGGCCGCGCTCCTGGGGCTGTCGGCGGCGGGCGGTGACGCCCGGCAGGTCGCCGCCCTCAGCGGGCGCACGGAACCGGTGCACGCTGCCGCCGGCGCCGACCACGACCGGTACCGGGAGGCCTACGCCCGCTACCGAGCCCGCGCCGCCCACCACCTGGCTGCCGACACGGCGTTCGGCGGTGAAACGCCTGCGTGACCCGCGGACGCCAAGAGGCGGCGTGCGGGTCGCCCGCCAACGAGGGACGGCACATCGAGCACACCGGCGGTGATCACGGTCGGAGTTGTCCGAACGTCCCGTCGAGTGCAGGGAGCATGTGATCGCCCAGGGCCAGGGAACGACGGCGACGTTCATCTCCAGATGCTCGACCGATCCCGTGCCCGGGAGGGCCGGACGAGCCGACTCCACGACCTCGCACTCGACGCACCACGAGCCCGGTGATGTCCTCCCACACGTCGAGGTAGGCGCGCACGAACCGTTCGCCGAGCTGGTCGGCGGGGCCCTTCGAACGCGCAGCGCTCACACGCTTCCTCGAGAAGTGAGCCCCTGCTCGAAGCGGTCCACCGACCAGCGCTCGACCGCACGGCCCTGGCTGTCCTGGAAGCCGGGCACCGTCTCCTCCGGGTCGACCAGGATGATCCGGTGACCGGCGTCGATGAGCTTGGCCGCCATCGCCGCCGACGTACGGCGGGCCACCGGCAGCACCTCGTCCACGCGGCTCATGTCGAAGACCACCAGGTCGGTCGGCGGCGGGTTCCCGATGAGCTCATGCGTGAGCGCCTCGATACTGCTGAGCACCATGTCGCCCTGGAGCACGTAGACCGTCGCCGGAACACCCTCGACCGCCACCGTGCGGGTCTCCCGCAGCGACGAGCGCGCCGGCCGGCCCGCCTCCATCAGGTGCAGGCCCAGGTCCTCGGAGAGCTTCTCCATCATCACCACACCCCGTGCACTGTTGCCGTGGGCGTCCAGGCGGGGCGAGAAGACCGCCACACCGACCTGGCCGGGCAGCACACCGATGATGCCCCCGGCGACACCGCTCTTGGCAGGGATACCGACGCTGGTCAGCCAGTCCCCGGCCGCGTCGTACATGCCGCACGAGGCCATCACACTGAGCACGTGCCTGGTGTTGCGCCTGCTGAACAGGCGCAGGCCGCTGTTGGGCTGCACCCCGCCATTGGCGAGCGTGGCCGCCATGAGGGCGAGGTCGCGAACGGTGACCGACGCCGAGCACTGGCGGATGTAACCCTCCACGGCGGCGGCCGGGTCGTGGCCCAACTGGTCCGAGGCGTGCAGCAGGTAGGCGAGCCCGAGGTTGCGGTCACCCGTCGCCAGCTCCGACGCGGCCAGCGCCTCGTCGATCCCGACCGGACGCTGCGCGAGATCGGAGAAGAGCGCGAGGATGCGGTCGACGGCAGCGGCGTCGTCGCGCTTGACGAGGGCGTGCGTGGCGATCGCCCCCGCGTTGATCATCGGGTTGCGGGGCTTGCCGGTCTCCGGGTCCAACGACAGCTCGTTGAAGGCCTCACCGCTGGGCTCGACCCCGACGCGCTCGAGCACGTCCTCGAGGCCGCGGTCCTCGATCGCCAGCGCGTAGGCGAAGGGCTTGGACATCGACTGGATGCTGAACCGGTCATCGGTGTCCCCACTCGCGTACACCGTTCCGTTGACCGTGCACAGCGCGACAGCCACACGGTCGGGGTCGGCGGCCGCGAGCTCCGGTATGTAGTCGGCCAGGGCACCGGAGTCGACGTGGTCCGTCCCGGCGATGATGCCGTCGAGGTAGTCGAGAATCGGTGAGCGCATCGGGGTTCCCCTGTCCCGGGATCGGTGCCGCCGCGTGCCGTGGCCCTTCGGGGACCCCTCCGCAGCGCGGCGCCGGCGTGGTCACGGAGGGAGGCCACAGTAGTGGCGCTGCGTGCCGGCGTACCGGTGGACATGCGCGCTCGTGGCCCACAATGGGGAGGAACGTCAGTGTCAGGGGTCGGTCGAACCGGCCGTGGCGGTGATCGTGCTCGGACGGGGGCGGATGGTGGGAGCGCAGGAGGGGCAGGAAAGCACGCCCCGCACCGCGGGCGCCTCGGCGTCGCAGCCCGCCCGCGTCCCCGCACCGGCTTGGCGTGCCGTCGCCGCACGGGTCTGGCTCGAGTTCAAGAAGGGCCACGCCGGTCTGCTCGCCGCGGGCATGGCGTTCAGGGCGATGCTCGCCCTGTTCCCCGCCCTGCTCGCCGCGGTCAGCCTGTTCGGGATCGTCGCCGATCCGGATGATCTCGCCGACCAGATCCGGGACTGGCTCGTCGCCGTCCCGGACGAGGTGCGCACGCTGATCGAGCGGCAACTCACCACCATCGCGGCGACCGAGACCGGAACGCTCGGGTTCACGTTCGCCACCTCGGTGCTGCTCGCCCTCTGGAACGCGTCCGGAGGCATGTACGGCCTGATGGAGGGCTGCAACGCCGCCTACGACGTGGTGGACAGCCGTCCCTACCCACTCAGGCGCGGCATCGCCCTGCTCCTGGCCCTGGGCGTGGGAGCCTTCGTCTGTTTCGGGGTCGGGGTCATGGCCGGACTCCCGGCCCTGCTCGGCCACGTCGGCCTGAGCGATGACGCGATGCTCGCGATCCGGATCGGCCAGTGGCCCCTGCTCGCTCTGCTGACCGTGGTGGGGCTGGGTGTCGTCTACCGGATCGCGCCCCATCGTCCGGGGCGGTCCCGCCGCTGGGTCACGCCGGGTGCGGTCATCGCGATGCTGCTGTGGTTGTTCGGTTCCTTGATCTTCACCTACTCCGTGCAGCGGTTCGGAGACTTCGGTGCGACCTACGGGGCGATCGCCGGGGTCATCGTGCTGATGCTGTGGCTGTGGTTGTCGTCGCTCATCGTGCTGCTCGGGGCGATGATCAACGCCGAGCTCGAACGCGCGTCCCCGGCGGACCCCGGCATCCCCGGGCGGGTCAGGGGACGAGGTGGCCGGCCGCGCGGACCAGGCCGTACCACTCGCCGCGGGTGAGGGGCAGGTCCGAGCCCGCGGCGGCCTCGTCCACCCGGTGCGGTTTCGTGGTGCCCAGCACGACCTGCATGCCCGCCGGGTGGCGGGTGATCCACGCCGTGGCGATCGCGGTCGGGGTGACGCCGTACTTGCGCGCGAGGCGGTCCAGTTCGGCGTTCAGCTCCGGGTGGTCGTCGGAACCGAGGAAGACGCCGTCCCCGAACCCCTTCTGGAAGGGCGACCAGGCCTGCACGGTGATGTTGTTCAGTCGGCAGTGGTCGACGATGCCGCCGCCGTCGAGGGTGGCCGATCCGGGCTCGGCGCCCATGTTCGAGGCCAGCCCCTGCGTGATGATCGGGGCGTGGGTGATGGACAGCTGCAGTTGATTGGCGACGATCGGTTGGCGCACGGCGCTCTTGAGCAGGTCGATCTGGCGCGGGGTGTGATTGGAGACGCCGAAGGCGCGCACCTTGCCGGAGCTCTCGAGGTCGTCGAAGGCCCGGGCGACCTCCTCCGGCTCGACCAGCGCGTCCGGGCGGTGGATGAGCAGCACGTCGATGTGGTCGGTGTCCAGGGCGCGCAGCGAGCGTTCCGCCGAGGCGACGATGTGCTCGTAGGAGGAGTCGTAGTGCCACTCCTCGGGCACGATGCCGGTCTTGGTCTGCAGCGTGATCTGCTCGCGTTCGGCGGGACCCAGCCGCAGGGCTTCGCTGAACCGCCGTTCGCACAGGTGCGGACCGCCGCCCGGGTGGTTGAACCCGTAGAGGTCGGCGTGGTCGAAGAAGTCGATGCCGGTCTCGCGGGCGGCGGTGTAGAGGGCCCGGATCTCCTCGTCGGTGCGGTCGGCGATGCGCATCATGCCGGCGACGACGTTGGGAACGCGCCTGCCGGTGGGGCCGAAGGGTACGGAGTGCATGGGTCTCCCGGGTGGGTCGTCGCTGTCCTGAGCCGTACGGATACCGGGCCGAGCGTAGACGCAACGGCCGTGCCCGGGGAGACCTGCTCGGTGCCAGTCCGGCAGGGACCCTGCCCGTGCGTGGCGGTCCGCCCCACGCTCCGTACCATGGGGTCGACCTCGAACACGCGGGACCGCCCGCGACGGAAGGAGCACCGGTGTCCGACGCACCCGAACGCGCCCTGGTGGTCATGGCCCACCCGGACGACGCCGACTTCTCCTGCGCCGGGACCGTCGCCCTGTGGACCCGCGCCGGAACCGAGGTCGTCTACCTCATGCTCACCGACGGCGAGGCGGGCGGCGACGAGCTCACCATGGACAGCGCCGAGATCGGTGCGATGCGCCGCGAGGAACAGCGCCGCGCCGCCGCCGAGGTCGGGGTCGAGGACGTGCGCTTCCTCGGGTACCCCGACGGGCGCCTCGTGCCCACCCTCGACCTGCGCCGCGACATCTCACGCGTCATCCGCCAGATGCGGCCGGAGCGTGTGATCATCCCCAGTCCCGAACGCGACTGGGACAGCATCCCCGCCAGCCACCCCGACCACATGGCCGCGGGTGAGGCGGCGATCAACGCGGTCTTCCCCGACGCCCGCAACCCGCACGCGCACCGCGAACTCCTCCTGGAGGAGAGCCTGAAGCCGTGGGCCGTGCCCGAGGTGTGGGTCGTCGGCGGACCCGAGCCCAAGCAGCACACCGACATCACCGACGTCTTCGACCGCAAGCTCGCCGCGCTGGCCGCGCACGAGAGCCAGATCGGCGACATCGGCGAGATCGAACCGATGCTGCGCAAGTGGATGGGCATCACCGCCGTCGAGGCCGGTATGCCCGAGGGCAGCCTCGCGGAGTCCTTCCGGGCCGTCCACATCGGCTGAGCCCGCACGCAACGCCCTGGGGAGGGCCGTCCATGCGCATGAACTACGTGCTCGACACCTGCGACCTGCAGGGGGCCGCGCGGTTCTGGTCCGCCGCGCTGGGCATGCGCGCCGCCGAGCGCGACCACTCGCCCTACCTCACCCTCTCCGACCCCGAGGGCAGGTTCCCGCCGCTGCTCCTGCAGCAGGTCCCCGAACCGAAGCAGGGCAAGAACCGCATGCACCTCGACCTGCACGTCGAGGACGCCCGTGCCGAGACCGAGCGCCTGACGGGACTCGGCGCCCGCGTGCTGCGCCCGTTCTTCGAGGAGGAGGGCTATCTCCTCGTGGTCCTGGCCGACCCCGAGGGCAACGAGTTCTGCGTCATCGAGCCCCTGGACGACCGGTAGGCACACCGGGGGACGGTCCGCCGGCGCGGCAGCTGCGGACCCTCGCTGACCTGCGTCGACACGGGGGCGGAGGGTAGGTGCGGGCCGCGTGCGGGTAGCGCTCCGTGCAGGGGACGCACCGCTGCGGCCCTGTACGGCGACCGACGAGGGCTGAGGTGAGGACGGTGTTCCGAGACCGACTCGAGGCGGGTGAACGCCTGGCCGACGAGCTGGCCGCACAGGAGTGGCACCGGCCCGTCGTGCTCGCCATGCCGCGCGGGGGAGTGCCCGTGGCCGTCCCGGTCGCCCGCCGCCTCGACGCGCCCCTGGACGTGGTCGTGGCGCGCAAGATCCCCGTCCCCGGCAGCCCCGAGGTCGCCGTCGGCGCCACCACCGCCCAGGGTCCGCCGATCTTCAACCGGCGTTCCCTGGGACGGATCGGGCTCCACGAGGACGACCTGGCCGACGCGGTCGCGGTGGAACAGGGCGAGGCCCAGCGCCGGGTCGAGATCTACCGCGGAGGCGCCGACGAACCCGAGGTGCGCGACCGCGACGTGATCGTGGTCGACGACGGCCTCGCCACCGGGATGAGCGCCCGCGCGGCCCTGGGCCATCTGCGGGAGAGGGGCGCCGCCTCGCTCGTGCTGGCCGTGCCCGTGCGCGCCCCCGACGCCGCGCCCACCGACCTGTGCGAGCAGGTCGTCGCGGTGTCGGTGCCCGACGGGTTCCGGTCGGTGGGGGAGTGGTACGAGGACTTCACGCAGGTCGCCGATGACGAGGTGCGGCGGTTCCTCGCCGGCGCGCCCTAGGACGTCCCCGAGAACGCCAGGTCCCTGGTCACCGTCCGTCCGAGGGCGTTCCGTCCTTGCGCGGTGCCCTCTCGAGGCGCGTTCGTGGCCCCGTCCCCACGACCGTGCACGCTGGGCGGCTCGTCCTCCGTTCCTCCACGTCGCCCCCTTCGCGGCGCGCCCGCCCAAGGATGTTTCGGGTAGCGCGCCCTGCCCAAGGACGCGCGCCTCCGGTTTTCCCGCTGGGGCGCCCCCAAGGGTGTTTCGTGTAGCGCCCGACCCCGGGTTTTGCGCTGGGCGCGCCCCCAAGGACGCTTCGTGTGGGGCGCGAGCACCGGCGAGTTCCCCATACGAAGCGTGATTCCTGTATCCCCGCCGACGTGCACGTCTCCCTGTGCGCGAGGTGGGTGCGTACCCGTTCGACTCGGCGCTTGACGGCGCTCGCGCCTGCGATCGAGCGTGCCTGGGCTCTTGGGGTTAGATCTACAACGTCAAGGTGCCCCCGTTTCTGAAAACGATTCACCGGCGGATGAGCTGGGATTCAACCCTTCATCCGACCGGCTCTTGACGCTCTGTGTGTGTCGTGGGTAACTTGCTCCCGACGTTCTCATAAAACGATTCAACACCCTCGCGCCGCCCCCGAACGGAGCCCCACCGTGGCCACAGAGCACCACGACCCCCGCGACCTGGCCCGCACCGTCCTGCGCCGGCAGAGCATCGAACTGCCCTCCTGGGCCTTCGGCAACTCCGGAACCCGCTTCAAGGTCTTCGGGCAGCCCGGCGTCCCGCGCGACCCCTGGGAGAAGATCGCCGACGCCGCCGAGGTCCACCGCCACACCGGCGCCGCACCCACCGTCGCGCTCCACATCCCCTGGGACCGCGTCGACGACTACGCCGCGCTCGCCGACCACGCCCGCGACCTCGGCGTCCGGATCGGCACGATCAACGCCAACGTCTTCCAGGACGACGACTACAAGCTCGGCAGCGTCGCCAACCCCGACCCCGCCGTGCGCCGCAAGGCCCTCGACCACCTGCACGCGTGCGTCGACGTCATGGACGCCACCGGCTCCCGCGACCTCAAGCTCTGGTTCGCCGACGGCACCAACTACCCCGGCCAGGACGACCTGCGCACCCGCCAGGACCGCCTGTCCGAGGCCCTGCACAGCGTCTACGACCGCCTCGGCACCAACCAGCGCCTGCAGCTGGAGTACAAGCTCTTCGAACCCGCCTTCTACTCCACCGACGTCCCGGACTGGGGCACCGCGTACGCCCACTGCCTCGAGCTCGGCGAACGGGCCGTGGTCTGCGTCGATACCGGCCACCACGCCCCGCACACCAACATCGAGTTCATCGTCGCCTTCCTCCTGCGCTCGGGGAAGCTCGGCTCCTTCGACTTCAACTCGCGCTTCTACGCCGACGACGACCTCATGGTGGGCGCCGCCGACCCCTTCCAGCTCTTCCGGATCATGCACGAGGTCGTGCGCGGCGGCGCCCTCGACGAGGACTCCGAGGTCGCGTTCATGCTCGACCAGTGCCACAACATCGAACCCAAGATCGCCGGCCAGATCCGCTCGGTCATGAACGTGCAGGAGGCCACCGCCAAGGCCCTGCTCATCGACACCGCAGAACTCGCCGCCGCCCAGCAGGAGGGCGACGTGCTCGGCGCCAACGCCGTGCTCATGGACGCCTTCAACACCGACGTGCGCCCCCTGCTCGCCGAACTCCGCGAGGAACAGGGCCTGGACCCCGACCCCATGGCCGCCCACCGGCGCTCCGGCTACACCGAACGCGCCGCCGCCGAACGCAAGGGCGGAACCCAGGCCGGGTGGGGCGCGTGAACACCGGCCCCTCCGACCCCACCGCGCCCGACCACCACGAACAGGGGAACCCCGTGACCGAACGCGTCGTCGCCGAACTCGTCGAGCGCAGCAACACCCTCGGGTCCGACCCGCGCAACACCAACTTCGCCGGCGGCAACACCTCCGCCGCCGGAACCCGCACCGACCCCGTCACCGGCGGCCCCGTCGAACTCCTGTGGGTCAAGGGCTCCGGCGGCGACCTGGGCACCCTCACCGAGGACGGCCTGGCCGTCCTGCGCCTGGACCGCCTCCGCGCTCTCGTCGACGTCTACCCGGGCGAGGACCGCGAGGACGAGATGGTCGCCGCCTTCGACCACTGCCTCTTCGGCAAGGGCGGCGCGGCGCCCTCCATCGACACCGCCATGCACGGCCTCGTGCGCGCCGCCCACGTCGACCACCTGCACCCCGACTCCGGTATCGCCCTGGCCACCGCCGCCGACGGCGAACGCCTCACTCGCGAGTGCTTCGGCGACCGTGTGGTCTGGGTGCCCTGGCGGCGCCCCGGGTTCCAGCTCGGCCTGGACATCGCCCGCATCGCCGAGGAGAACCCCGGTGCCATCGGCGCGGTCCTGGGCGGCCACGGCATCACCACCTGGGGCGCGACCAGCCAGGAATGCCAGGACCACTCCCTCGAGGTCATCCGCACCGCCGAACGCTTCATCGCCGAGCACGGCCGCCCCGAGCCGTTCGGCCCCGCGCTCGAGGGCTACGAGCCCCTGCCCGAGGAGGAGCGCCGGGCCCGTGCGGCCGCCCTCGCCCCGACCGTGCGCGGCCTGGCCTCCACCGACCGCGCCCAGGTCGGCCACTTCACCGACACCGAGGAGATCCTCGACTTCCTCGCACGCGCCGAGCACCCCCGGCTGGCCGCCCTGGGCACCTCCTGCCCCGACCACTTCCTGCGCACGAAGGTCCGCCCGCTCGTGCTCGACCTGCCCGCGACCGCGCCCCTGGAACAGGTCGTCGAGCGCCTGGGCGAGCTCCACGTGCGCTACCGGGAGGACTACCGGCGCTACTACGAGGAGCACGCCGACGCCGACAGCCCGCCCATGCGCGGCGCCGACCCGGCCGTCGTGCTGGTGCCCGGCGTCGGCATGTTCACCTTCGGCAAGGACGCCAAGACCGCGCGCGTGGCCGGCGAGTTCTACGTCAACGCCGTCAACGTCATGCGCGGGGCCGAGGCGCTGTCCACCTACCGGCCCATCGACGAGTCGGAGAAGTTCCGCATCGAGTACTGGTCGCTGGAGGAGGCCAAGCTCCGCCGCCAGCCCGCACCCAAGTCCCTGGCCACCCGCGTCGCGTTCGTGACCGGCGGAGCGAGCGGCATCGGCAGGGCCGTCGCCGAACGCCTGGCCGGCGAGGGGGCGTGCGTGGTCGTGGCCGACCTGGACGCCGAACAGGCCGAGAAGGCGGCCGCGGAGATCGGTTCCGCCGACACCGCCGTGGGTGTGGCCTGCGACGTCAGCGACGCCCGCGCCGTCACCCGCGCCCTCGAACAGGCCGCCCTCGCTTTCGGCGGCGTGGACCTGGTGGTCAACAACGCCGGGCTGTCGATCTCCAAGCCCCTGCTGGAGACCACCGAGCGCGACTGGGACCTGCAGCACGACGTCATGGCCAAGGGTTCGTTCCTGGTCTCGCGTGAGGCGGCCAGGATGATGACCACGCAGGGCATGGGCGGCGACATCGTCTACATCGCCTCCAAGAACGCCGTCTTCGCCGGGCCCAAGAACATCGCCTACTCCTCGGTCAAGGCCGACCAGGCCCACCAGGTGCGCCTGCTCGCCGCCGAGCTGGGCGAGCACGGGATCCGCGTG
This sequence comes from Nocardiopsis coralli, assembly GCF_014892575.1. Lineage (GTDB taxonomy): Bacteria > Actinomycetota > Actinomycetes > Streptosporangiales > Streptosporangiaceae > Nocardiopsis > Nocardiopsis coralli. The sequence goes on from NZ_JADBGI010000022.1 coordinate 45,891, forward strand.
AACGGCGTCAACCCGGACGGGGTCGTGCGCGGGTCGGGCATTTTCGCCGGGGGATGGGGTGCCCAGCGCGCCGCGGTCTACGGGGTGGAGGAGAAGGACCTCGGTGCGTTCTACGCCAAGCGCACGATCCTGGGCCGTGAGGTGCTGCCCGAGCACGTGGCCAACGCCGTGCACGTGCTGACGTCGGGGGAGCTGTCGCACACCACCGGCCTGCTCGTGCCCGTCGACGGCGGTGTCGCGGCCGCCTTCCTGCGGTGAGCGCCCCGCACGTGGCCGTCGACCTGGGCGCTTCCAGCGGGCGTGTGGTCGCCGGCCGGTTGGAGGGCGGGCTGCTGCACACCGAGGAAGCCGCCCGGTTCCCCAACGGTCCGGTGCCCGTGCCCACGGCACACGGCGAGCGCCTGCACTGGGACGTTCTGTCGCTGTACTCGGGGATCCTCGCGGGCCTGCGCGCGGCCGCTGCGGACGGGGGCGCGGCCTCGGTGGGTGTGGACTCCTGGGCGGTCGACTACGGGCTGCTCGACGCCGACGGGGAACTGGTGGGCAACCCGGTCCACTACCGGGACGACCGGACCGACGGGGCGGCCGAGCGGGTCTTCGAGGACCTGCCGGCCGAGGAGCTGTACGCGGTCAACGGGTTGCAGGTGCAGCCCTTCAACACCCTGTTCCAGCTCGTGGCGGCTTCCGGGAGCGCCCACCTGGCCTCGGCGCGCGACCTGTTGCTGTTGCCCGACCTGCTCGGGCACTGGCTCACGGGCGAGCGCGTGGCCGAGCTGACCAACGCCTCCACGACCGGGATGGTCGACGCCGGAACCCGGGACTGGTCGCAGCGCTGCCTGGACCTGCTCCGCGACCGCCACGGGGTTCCGGCCGCCGATCTGCTGCCCCGGATCGTCGCGCCCGGGACGGTGGTCGGCCACCTCGGCCCCGCCGCCGGGCCGGCTTCCGGTGCCCCGCTCGTGGCGGTGGGTTCGCACGACACGGCTTCGGCCGTGGCCGCGGTGCCGGCCGAGCGGCGCACGTTCGCCTACATCTCCTCGGGTACGTGGTCGCTGGTGGGGGTCGAACTGGACGCTCCGGTGCGCACGGAACAGGGGCGGGCGGAGAACTTCACCAACGAGCTCGGCGTGGACGGCACCGTGCGTTACCTGCGCAACGTCACCGGTCTGTGGCTGTTGCAGGAGTCGTTGCGGGTGTGGAAGGAACGCGGCACGGAGGTCGACCTGGACGGCCTGTTGGAACGCGCCGCGCGTGTGCCCGCGCTGTCCTGCGTGGTCGACGTCGACGATGCGCGGTTCCGGCCCCCGGGGGACATGCCGGCCCGCATCGCTGCCTACGCGGCCGAGACCGGGCAGCGGCCACCGGAGACCGACGCCGAGGTGGCCCGGTGTGTGTTCGACTCCCTCGCGCTGGCCTACCGCAGGGCGGTGCGCCGGGCGGCCGAGCTCAGCGGTGCCGGTGTCGAGGTGGTGCACGTGGTCGGTGGGGGAGCGCGGAACACCTTGCTGTGCCGGCTGACCGCCGATGCGACGGGCCTTCCGGTGGTGGCGGGACCGGCGGAGGCGACGGCGGTCGGCAACCTGCTGGTGCAGGCCCGCGCGGTCGGTGCCCTGGACGGTGACCTGTGGGACCTGCGCAGGGTCGTCGGTGACTCCTTCGCGGTGCACACGTACCGTCCCGAGGGTGCGACCGCCCCCTGGGAGGCGGCCGAGCGCCGGTTGGTCTGAGAACGCGGCCTCTCGGGCGGGTCCGCCCCCGTCCGACCTCGTCCCGAGGGGCCCGTTCAGTCCCGTTCGTGTTCGGCGGCCTGGAGCCGTTGCCACTTGGCCATGGATTCTCTGATCTCCTCGCGCATGAAGGCGAAGAACCGGCGGGTCTCGTCCAGGCGCCGCCCGGCCGGGGAGTCGGCGCCCAGGATCGCGACGCCCTCGTCGGCACCGGACTGCACCTGGAGCAGGACCGGGTCGGACTGGCTGATGTAGCGGTGCCAGGTGTGCTCGTGGACCCGGCAGTAGGCGTTCCGGGTCCCGGGTTCGCGGCCGCGTTCGACCAGGCGGACCTGCACCAGGTACTTGACCGCCCCGGAGATCGCGGGTGCGCCGACGCCCAGTTGTCCGGCGAGCTCGGCGGCCGACAGTTTCCCGGAGTCGGTGACCAGCAGCGCCGAGTACACACGCGCGGCCGTCCGGGGCATGCCGGATTCGACCATGATCTGCGCGAACCGTTCCCGGAAGTCCGTGACGGCCTCGTCGTCGGCCCGCGTCATCGCAGTCCCTCCCCGTTGAATTCAAGTACTTCACAAAATTCGTGAAGTCAGCGTAGCATCGTTCCATGGAAGAGACCGAACTCCGCGGAGTGCAGCAGACCCTCGGTCCCGTACTCCGGGCCAAAGCACTGGACAACCGGCTCCCGGATCCGATCCTCGGCGACCGGCACGCCGAGCAGGTGATGCGCCGCCTCGACCCCGACTACGACCGGCGCAGATCAGGCAGGAGCCAGGTCGGCCTGGTCGCCGCGGTGCGTGCCAAGGCCCACGACGACTGGGCCCGGGCGTTCCTCGCCGAGCACCCCGACGCGGTGGTGCTGCATCTGGGCTGCGGGCTCGACACCCGGGTGCAGCGGATCGACCCGCCCGCCACGGTCGACTGGTTCGACCTCGACTACCCCGACGTCGTCGAACTGCGGCGCCGGCTCCTGCCGCCGCGCGAGCACCACACCCTGATCGGTTCCAGCGTCACGGACCTGACCTGGCTGGACTCGGTTCCCCGCGGCCGGCCCGTGCTGATGATCGCCGAAGGGCTGGTGCCCTACCTGGCCGAACCCGACCTCCGGACGCTGCTGACCGGCATCGTCGACGCGTTCCCCACCGGCCGGCTGCAGTTCGAGACGGTGCCGGTCTGGACGCGGCGCAGCTCGAAATGGGACCCGACGCTGCGCAAGTACGGGGCCCGGTTCCACTCCGGCTTCGACGACCCGGCCGCGTTGGCCGACTGGCACCCGCGGATGGAGTACGTCGACGAGGTGCCGATGTACGACGCCCCGGAGCTGATGGCCAAGGCGCCCGCGAACGTGCGGCGCATGTACCGGCTCCTGAACCTGGTCCCGGGCATGAAACGCTCGATGCGCATCGTGCGGTTCCGGTTCTAGGGGCACCCTGCCCGTGGGCGGCGCGGCGGTCAGTCCCGCAGGGCGCAGGTGGAGTCGCGCATGACCAGGCGGGGCCGGAAGATCCGGCGTTCGTAGGACTGCTCGGAGCCGTCCATCTGCGCGCTCAGCAGCTGCATCGCGGCCCGGCCCAGCTCGTACTTGGGCTGGGCGACGGTGGTCAGTCCGGGGTGCACCATGTCGGCCACGGACAGGTCGTCGTAGCCGACCACGGAGACGTCGTCGGGCACCCGCAGTCCGCGCTTGCCCAGGCCCTTCATGAAACCCAGGGCGATCTGGTCGTTGGCGCAGAAGACCGCGCGGGTACGCCGCCCGGCACCGTCGAGCAGCACCTGGTCGACCGCGCGCTCGCCCTGGTGGGCGTTGAGCTGGGACAGGCTCACCAGCTCGACGTGCTCGTCGGGGTCCAGGCCGGCCTCGTCGAAGGCGGCGCGCAGCCCTTCGTAGCGCAGGCGCACCTGCTCGATGGCGAAGGCGCCGCCGAGGAAGGTCACGCGCCGGTGCCCCAGCGCGAGCAGGTGCTGTCCGGCCGCGAGGCCGCCCTCCCGGTTGTCGACGCTGACGCTGGAACCCACGTCCTCGGGCACGTCGCCGCGGTCCAGGGCCACCCAGTGCACGCCCTGGCGCTGCAGCCACAGCAGGTCGGACAGGTCGTTGTCGACGGGCATGACCACGGCCCCCGCCACGCGCTGTTCGGCGAGCAGGCGCAGGTTGCGGCGCTGGCGTTCGGGCGACTCCGCGGAGTTGAGCAGGACCACGGCCAGGCCGGACTCGGCCGCCTCCTCCTCGATGCCGCGGGCGACCTCGGTGAAGAAGGGGTTGGTCACGTCCAGCACGAGCAGCCCCACCGAGGTGCTGCGCCCCGAACGCAGGCTGCTGCCGAAGGAGTTGCGCACGTAGTCGAGCTCGGAGATCGCCTCCTGCACCTTGGTCCGCGTCGCCTCGGCCACCAGCTCGGGCCGGTTGAGCACGTTGGAGACCGTCGCGGGGGACACCCCTGCGTGCGCGGCGACCTGCGTGATACCCGTCCGGTTCGGTCCGGAGGTCCGGTTCGTGCTCTTGGGCAAGGGGGCTCCGTGCTGTGTGCGTGCGGGGGGAGGAGCCGGCCGGATCCGTCGGCCGGCGCCGTGCCCTCCGAAATCTTGAAACGTCTCAAACCGTTATACCCGAAACCCCGCGGAGGGTGCGGCCCGGCGACCGGTTCGCCCCAGGTGCCGGAAGGGTCGCTTCCCTGCATCGATCGTGCGTGACGCACTTGACGGACCCATGTGCCCCACTTAACATTCGTTTCTGATTAAAACGTTTTGAGGGTGCCCATGGGCGCCCCTCCCTCACACGTGGAGACCTCTCGTGCCGCAACAGTCGCCACCGGCGCCCCCGCCGCTGGAGTTGGTCCGGGTGGCCAAGTCCTTCGGGAGCGTGCGAGCCCTGCGGGGGATGTCCCTGGAGCTGCGTTCCGGGGAGATCCACGCCCTCGTCGGAGAGAACGGGGCCGGAAAATCGACCCTGGTCAAGACCATCGCCGGGGTGCACCGCCCCGATGCCGGATGGATCCAGGCAGACGGAGCCCCCGTCACCTTCACCCGCCCCGCCGACGCCCAACGGGCCGGCGTCGCCGTCATCCACCAGGAACCCACGCTCTTCCCCGACCTCTCGGTGGCCGAGAACATCTTCATCGGCCGCCAACCCCGCACCCGGCTGCGCACCATCGACCGTGCCCGCATGCGCCGCGAGACCGACGAGGTCTTCACCCGCCTGGGCGTGCCCGTCGACCCGGACCGGCCCGCCCGCGGCCTGTCCATCGCCGACCAACAGCTCGTGGAGATCGCCAAGGCCCTCACCCGGCAGGCACGGGTCCTGGTCATGGACGAACCCACCGCCGCCCTGTCCTCGGTCGAGGCCGAACGCCTCTTCACCGTCGCCCGCACCCTGCGCGACCAGGGTGTGGCCCTGCTCTTCATCTCCCACCGCTTCGACGAGGTCTTCGCCCTGTGCGACCGCATCACCGTCGTACGCGACGGGGCCTTCGTCTCCTGCGACCCCGCCGCCGACCTGGACGTGGACACCGTCGTGCAGCGCATGGTCGGCCGCGAGGTCGAGACGCTCTACCCCAAACAGGAGACCGAGGCCGGCCACACCCTCCTGGAGGTCGAGGGGCTCACCCGGCACGGTGTCTTCGAGGACATCGGCTTCACCGTCCGCTCCGGCGAGATCGTCGCGCTCGCCGGGCTCGTGGGAGCCGGCCGCAGCGAGGTCGTGCGCGCCCTCTTCGGCGTCGACCGCTACGACGCCGGCAGCGTCCGCGTCGACGGGGTCCCCCTCGCCCAGGGCAGCCCCAAGGCCGCCATGGCCGCCGGCCTGGCCCTGGTCCCCGAGGACCGGCGCGAACAGGGGCTGGTCATGGAGTCCTCCATCGCCCGCAACGCCACCTCCACCCGCCGCAGCGCGCTCAGCCGGCTGGGCCTGCTCAGCTCACGCGCCGAGGACGAGGCCTGCCGCAGCTGGGGCGAACCTCTGCAGTTGAAGTACGGGCGGCTCACCGATCCCGTCTCCACGCTCTCCGGCGGCAACCAGCAGAAGGTCGTGCTCGCCAAGTGGCTGGCCACCGGCCCCTCCGTCCTGTTCGTCGACGAACCCACCCGCGGGATCGACGTCGGGACCAAGGCCGAGGTGCACCGCCTGCTGTCCGCCCTGGCCGCCGACGGGCTGGCCGTGGTCATGGTCTCCAGCGAACTCCCCGAGGTCCTCGGCATGGCCGACCGGGTGCTGGTCATGCACGAGGGCCGCATCACCGCCGAGCTCGACCGCGACGAGGCCGACGAGGAATCGGTCATGTACGCCGCCACCGGACAACCACCCCGCGAGGCCCTGCGATGACAACGACGACAGCTCCCACCGGGGCCCGCCCCGAGGGTCCACCCCCCGAACAGGGGGCGGGCCGTGCACGCCGCCGGCGCCAGGTACGCGAACTCGGCGTGCTGCTGGCCGTGGTCCTGCTCATCGCCGGGACCTGGTTCCAGAACCCCGGCTTCCTCTCCCAGCAGGGCGTGCGCGACCTGTTCCTGGGCGCGACGGTGCTCTCCGTGCTCGCCGTGGGCCAGGCCCTGGTCCTGATCACCAAGAACGTCGACCTCTCCGTCGGCTCGGTCATGGGGTTGTCGGCCTTCGGCACCGCGAGCCTGTTCGCCGCCTTCCCCGAGATCCCCGTCCCGTTGGCCATGGCCGCCGGCGTCGGTATCGGGGCCCTGTGCGGCCTGGCCAACGGCGTGCTGGTGGCCACCGTCCAGGTGCCCGCGCTCGTGGTCACCCTGGGCACCCTGTACGCCTACCGGGGCCTGGGCCACTGGTGGGCCGACGGCGGCCAGGTCAACGCCCACCAGATGCCCGAGTCCTTCCTCGCCCTGGGCCGGATCAGCGTGCTCGGCGTCCCCCTGCCCGCGGCCGTCGCGGTCGTGGTCGTCGTGGCCTTCGGCTTCTACCTCTCCCGCTACCGGTCGGGCCGTGAGCTCTACGCCATCGGCTCCGACGCCGAGGCCGCACGGCTGTCCGGGATCTCCGTCGGACGCCGAGTCGTGGCCGCCTTCGCCGCCAACGGTGCTCTCGCCGGGCTGGCCGGGGTGCTCTTCACCGCCCGCTACGGAACGGTCGACTCCACCGCCGGTTTCGGCATGGAACTGGAGGTCGTGGCCGCGGCCGTGGTCGGCGGCGTCGCCATCGCCGGCGGCGTCGGGACCGTCTACGGGGCCGCGCTCGGCGCCGTCCTGCTCACCACCATCACCGCGGCCCTGCCCATCTGGCAGATCGACCAGTTCTGGCACCAGGCCGTGGTCGGCGCGCTCATCCTGTCCGCGATCGGCCTGGACCGCCTCCTGGCCCTGCGCAACGCCCGCAAGCTCGGAGGAGGCACCCATGGCCCCTGAACGCACCGCCCCCGCGGCCCGGGAACACGCAGCCGCCTGGCCCGGCCGAGTGCGCGCCCTGCTCTCGGCCCGCGAGAGCCCCGTCGTGGCCGCGCTCCTGGTCTCCCTGGTCTTCGCCTCGCTGTTCCTCGACATGTTCGCGACCGGGCGCAACATGGGGTTCCTGCTGCTCAGCGTCGCCGCGATCGCCCTCATGGCGCTGCCCATGACCCTCATCGTCATCACCGGCGAGATCGACCTGTCGGTGGCCAGCACCCTGGCGTTGAGCAGCGCCACCCTCGGGGCCCTGTGGGAGGCCGGGGTCCCCATCGAGACCGCCCTGCTGATCTGCCTCCTGCTCGGAGCGGCCCTGGGCGCCCTCAACGGCCTGTTCGTCACCGTGCTCGGACTGCCCTCACTGGCCGTGACCATCGGCACCATGGCTCTGTACCGGGGCCTGGCCTACGTCCTGCTGGGCGACCGAGCCGTGGCCAGTTACCCGCAGGACTGGGTCAGCGGCGCCCGCGCCCCCTTCCTGGGCATCGAAGGGCTGCCCTGGATCGCCGTGGCGATCCTGGCCATGGCCGCCCTGTTCGCCGTGCTGCTGCACGCCACCGGCATCGGCCGCTCCCTGTACGACATCGGCAACAACACCGAGGCCGCACGGTTCACCGGGGTGGCGGTCAAGCGCACCAAGTTCTGGCTCTTCACCCTGAGCGGGACCGTCGCCTCGGGCGCGGGCGTCTTCTGGACCCTGCAGTACGGCACCTCCCGCGCCGACACCGCGTTCGGCCTGGAACTGCAGGTCGTGGCCGCCGTGCTCCTGGGCGGGGTGTCGATCTTCGGCGGCGTCGGAACGGTGCTCGGTGTGATGAGCGGCGTCCTGCTGCTGGGCACCGTGCGCAACGCCCTCCAACTGCTCGGCGTCAGCGGCGACGTGCTGCAGATCGTCACCGGTCTGATCCTCATCGCCTCGGTCGTCGGCCCCAACCTCGTCGCGTCCCTGAGACGGCGGCGCCGCACACCCGCCCCCACACGAGTCCCGACCGTCCCCCGACCCCCGACACACGACGGAGAGACACCATGACCGACCCGCGAGCGCGTTTCCTCCCCCTCGGAGCCCTCACCGCCGCCGTCCTGATGACCGCGGCCTGCGGCGGCACCACCATCGACGACGCCCAGGACGAGGGCGCCGGCGGGCCCACCGGAACCGCCGACCCCGACGCGGAGATCCCCGAGGGCCTGGCCGTCGACTTCCTGCCCAAGCAGCTCAACAACCCCTTCTTCGACCTGGTCAACGCCGGCGGTACCGAGGCCGTCGAGGAGCTCGGGGGAGAGGCCACCGAACGCGGCGCCACCGAGGCCACCGCCGACTCCCAGGTGGAGTACATCAACGCCGCGGGCCAGGCCGGCAGCGACGTCATCGTCATCGCCGCCAACGACCCCGACGCGGTGTGTCCGGCCCTGAACGAGGCCCGTGACGGCGGCGCGGTCATCGTCGGTTACGACTCCGATGCCAACTGCACCGACGTGTTCGTCAACCAGTCCTCCAACGAGCTCATCGGCCGGGCCCTGGTGGACATGGTCGACGGGCAGCTCGACGGCGAGGGCGAGTTCGCGATCCTGTCGGCCACCCCCAACGCCACCAACCAGAACGCGTGGATCGAGGAGATGGAGCAGATCCTCGACGACGAGCAGTACTCCGGCCTCGAGCTGGTCGACACGGTCTACGGCAACGACGACGACCTGGAGTCCTTCCAGGAGATGCAGGGCCTGGTGCAGTCCCACCCCGACCTGGACGCGGTCGTCTCGCCCACGACGGTCGGCCTGGCCGCGGCCTCGCGCTACGTCAGCGACTCGGAGTACCAGGGCGAGCTGGTCGTGACCGGTCTCGGTGAGCCGAGCCAGATGCAGGAGTTCGTGGAGGACGGCACCGTCGACGAGTTCGCGCTCTGGGACCCGCACGAGCTGGGTTACCTCGCCGGGTACACCGGTGCGGCGCTGCAGACCGGCCAGATCACCGGTGCGGAGGGCGAGACCTTCACCGCCGGCGACCTGGGCGAGTACACCTTCGAGACCGACGGCGAACTCGTCCTGGGCCCGCCCCTGGTCTTCGACGCCGACAACATCGACGACCACGACTTCTAGGGGGCCGTGTTGAGCACCGCGACCCAGCGGGTCTGTTTCGTCCTCAGGGTGCGCCCCGAGCGGCTGGCCGAGTACGAGGAGCGCCACGCGCGTGTGTGGCCGTCGATGCGCGAGGCCCTGACCGCCGCGGGCTGGCGCAACTACTCGCTGTTCAGCGACGGCCGCGGCACGGTGATCGGGTACCTGGAGACCGACGACTTCGACCGGGCCCGCGCCGCCATGGCCGAGACCGAGGTCAACGCGTTGTGGCAGGCCGAGATGGCGCCGCTCTTCGAACCCATGGAGGGCCGTGCCGACGAGGAGATGGTTCCGTTGACGGAGATCTTCCACCTGCACTGAACCGGCGGCCCGGTGCGCCGACCCCCCGCGCACCGGGCCGCGGGCCTTCTGCGCGCCGGGCCGCGGGCCCCGGGACGGCGAGCTACGGGCCCGGGCCCGGGTCCGTGTGTCGTGCGCCGCCGGGGCCAGGGCACCGACCTCGGCGCGTGCGGTCGCGGGGTCGAAGGGGTGGCTGCGGGGGTCGATCTCGCTCCAACGGAGATCGTGGAGCCGCGGGGGTCCGTCGTGTCGGGGGTCCACGGGCCGAGCCTGCCGTACCCGCGGTACCGGCCTCAACCGGGTTCCGGCGCACGGGCGGTGGGGCACTGGGCGGTAAAGGCTGGTCAGCGGTTCCGTCAGGGGGTTCACAGGGGTCGGTGGTGCGCGCCTACGGTGGCCGGAGGGCGCCCCGCCGCGCCGTGGCGGGCCGCGCCGGAACCCGAGGGGGAAACATGCGCGGTGTCGTGATGTACGGGCCCGGCGACGTGCGGGTCGAGGAACGCGAGGACCCGAAGATCGAGGAACCCACCGACGCGGTCATCCGGGTCTCCGCGAGCTGCATCTGCGGGTCGGACCTGTGGCCCTACCGGGGGTTCGACCCCGCCGACCACCAGGTGATGGGCCACGAATACGTCGGTGTGGTCGAAGAAGTGGGATCGGCGGTGCGGGAACTCGAGGTCGGCGACTTCGTCGTGGGTTCGTTCGTCATCTCCGACAACACCTGCGAGATCTGCCGGGCCGGCTACCAGTCCAAGTGCGTGCACGGCACCTTCGTGGCCGAGAGCATCGGGACCCAGGCCGAGCGCGCCCGCATCCCCCACGCCGACGGGACCCTCGTGCGTACCCCGGAACACCCGGGGCCGGAGCTGATCCCCTCGCTGCTCGCCGCCTCCGACGTCCTGGGTACCGGCTGGTTCGGCGCCGTCGCCGCCGACGCGGGCCCGGGCCGGACCGTCGCGGTGGTGGGCGACGGCGCGGTCGGGCTGATGGGGGTGCTGGCCGCGCGGGAGTTGGGGGCCGAACGCATCATCGCGATGTCGCGCCACGCGGACCGGCAGGAGCTGGCCCGCTTCTACGGGGCCACGGACATCGTCGAGGAGCGCGGGGAGGCCGGTGTCGAGAAGGTCCGCGAACTCACCGGCGGGCTCGGTGCGCACAGCGTCATCGAGGCGGTGGGCACCCAGGAGTCGATGATGCAGGCCATCGACTCCGCACGGCCCGGCGGCCACATCGGGTACGTGGGTGTCTCGCACGACGTGGAGCTGCCGGGCGGGCCGTTGTTCTTCTCGACCGTGCACCTTCACGGAGGGCCGGCCCCGGTGCGGCGGTTCCTGCCCGACCTCGTTCGGCGGATCTGGGACCGCGAGATCGACCCCGGGAGGGTGTTCGACCTGAGCCTGCCGCTGGAAGAGGCGGCGGAGGGGTACGCGGCGATGGACGAGCGCCGGTCGATCAAGGCGTTCCTGACGTTGTGACCCACCGGTGCGCTGATCGGGCAGGTTCTACCCCGGTGCGCTCGGTGGGCGGGGTTGCACCGCTCATGAAGCAAGGTGGCATTGAGGGGCATAGTGTTGCTCTCCGGAGGGGCATCATGATCGGTGCCCCTGATCAGTCCTCTTTGTCGGAATTCGCCTGCGTCGTCGTCGATGGTCGCAGCATCGTCTCGCCATCGACCGACGTTCCCGATGGTTTCGCCGAGGCCTGCACGTGTGTCTTGCCCGCACTGCGTGAGAGGCGCCGCGCCGGTGCACACGCTTGCATGGCCAGGCTGGAAAGAAGATGCCATGCAGCTCGAAGGGCAGATCGTCATCGTCACGGGAGGTGCCGCCGGGATCGGTGGTGCGGTATCACGTGTCCTCGCCCGGCGTGGAGCCAAGGTCGTCGCGGTCGACGTCGATGCGGAGGCCGGGGCGGAGCTCGAGGCCGAACACGGCAGCGACGTGGCGTTCATCCAGGCAGACGTCGGACTTCAGGAGAGCGCAGAGCTCGCGGTCCGCACGGCGGTCGAGCGCTTCGGCGCACTGACGGGCCTGGTCAACAACGCGCACGCCTCGCGGCAGGCGCCTTTTCTCGAACTCACGCAGGAGATGTGGGACCTGTCGTTCTCGACCGGTTTCATCGCGACGCGCAACTTCATGCTCGCGGCCCACCCGCACCTGTCCGGGTCCGGCGGATCGATCGTGAACTTCGGCTCGGGGGCAGGGATCTCCGGACAACCGACACAGGCGGCCTATGCAGCCGCGAAGGAGGCCATCCGCGGTCTCTCGCGCGTGGTCGCCAACGAGTGGGCCGGCGACGGCATCCGTGTGAACGTGGTGTCCCCGATGGCCAAGACCGAGGGCGTCGAGGCGTGGAGCAAGGCGTACCCGGAGCTATACCAGGAGTCGCTCAAGGGCGTGCCGCTCGGCCGCTTCGGTGACCCGGAGACCGACGTCGCGCCGATCGTGGCGTTCCTGCTCTCGGACGACTCCAAGTACATGACCGGCCAGACCCTCATGGCCGACGGCGGCAGGATCAAGATGTACTGAGCACGGCAGAAGGAGGGGCGCCCTCGGAACGAGCCCGGGGCCCCCTCACGAAGTCCGGTGGCTCAGCCGCCGTGCGTCGACGCGCTCTTGTAGTCCGTGTAGGAGTACGGGTTGTCGAGGATCTTCGTCTCGGGGATGTCGGGGTTCATGCCCTTGGCCCACTCCTCGTCGCCGAGCTTGTCGCGCAGGTGGTCGATGGTCGACTCCACGTTCCGGCGGATCGTGGCCAGGTCGGTGTCGACCAGGCGGTGCTCGTGCTTGACCACACGCCCGTCCACCATGACCGTGTGCACGTCGCCGCGCTGGGCCTGGAAGACCACGTGGCCGTACGGGTTCAGCATCGGGAACGAGACCGGGGAGTGGTCGTTCTTGATGAGTACCAGGTCGGCCTTGGCGCCGGGGCTGATCCGGCCGAGGTCGTCGCCGCGGCCGAGCGCGGCGGCGCCGCCGCGGGTCGCCCACTCCACGACCTGGTCCGCGCGCAGCGACGCGTGCGTGACGGTCTCGCCGCGCGACTGCGCCTCCAGGTGCTCGCGGGAGCGGTCGGCGCCCAGGGTGGAGCGCATCGCGGAGAACAGGTCACCGCTCCACCAGGCACTCGTGTCCATCGACAGCGACACCGGGATGCCGTGCTCGCGCAGCTTCCACGTGGGCGGGTACCCCTGGCCGGCGCTCTGCTCGCTCTCGGTGGAGACCGAGGCGCTGCCGCCGGTCGCGGCGATGCGGTGGTAGGAGTCGGTCGACAGCGACGCCGCGTGCACGTAGACGGTCTCGGGTGTCATGAACCCGTGCTCGTGCATGAGCCGGATCGAGTCGTCGCCGGTCGCGCCCCACACACCCGCGTGGGTGGTCACCGGCAGGCCGAGCTCGCGGGCGGCTTCGAAGGCGGGCTTCTCGGGGAACTCCGGGTCGCCGGTGACGTCGAAGGCGATCTGGATGTCGAGCATGTCCCGGTCGCCGTCGAAACGGCGGCGCACGAAGTCGCGGAAGGCCGGGTCGGTCGCCCACTCGCCCGGCTGGGCCTGGATGTTTCCGTAGGCCAGCACGTGCCGGCCCGGTACCGACTCGAGGGCGTCGGCGGCCGCGTCGGCGTGGTCGACCGTCTGCAGACCGTGCGACCAGTCCACGACGGTGGTGACGCCGGCCTCGAGGGCCTCGACGGCGGCGAGGGCGTTGCCGGCGTGGATGTCCTCGGGGCGGAAGAGCTTGCCGCCCTCCATGTAGTACCAGACGAAGTACTGGGTGAGGGTCCAGTCGGCCCCGTACCCGCGCATCGCGGTCTGCCACATGTGGCGGTGGGTGTCGATCATGCCCGGCATGACGATGCCGTCGGTCGCGTCGATGACGGCGGCACCGTCGGGAACGTCCAGGTCGCGGCCGATCGCCACGACACGGTCGTCGACGACGAGGACGTCGGTCTGGGGGAGGACGGTGCGGGCGTCGTCCATGGGCAGCACCGTGCCACCGCGCAGGACGACGGGGCGTCCGCGCTCGAACCGGCTGTTCTCGCTCATCCTGGGGGAACTCCTCGGGTGGTTGTGTACAGCGTCGGACAGTTCGTCCATTTGTTGAACATATGCGCTGTTTTTCAACCTCTGTTGCCCGGCGGGCCACTGTCAACCACGGTGGCCACGGGGATTCCGATGCCCTTGGTGCACACGAGCCCCCTGTGGAGGGCGATCCCGGCGCACACGCATGGTGCGCCCGCGGGGGAGTTCCCGACCGCGGCCGCGACCTGTGTGGTGATCCTCGCCCGCTCCACCGCGGGAACCCCGGGCACACCCCGCATCCGGGCCCGCCCGGCCCGCGCTCCCGATGTCCGATCACCGCTGCGGATGCGATAGAGTCAACCCGTCGGCGGCGCCGGAAACGGTGCCAGCGCGGCCATCACGGGACGTGGCGCAGTTTGGTAGCGCACTTGACTGGGGGTCAAGGGGTCGTGGGTTCAAATCCCGCCGTCCCGACAGAAGAACAGCAGGTCATCGAAGGGTCCACCATCCGGTGGGCCCTTTTCTGCTACCCCGGTGGGGTAGAGGTGGGGTGAACCCGCGCCGCCCTCTACTCGCGCACGCCCCGACCCTCGGGCTACCCGTGCGGCAGGTCCCACGCGCAGCGGAAACCGACGGTCGCGCCCCGCGCCTGGCCCAGCCCGAGGAGCAGGAGCTTGACGGAGTACTCGGGGGAGCGGCGCCCGCCCTCGACGTACCACTGCGCACCCTCGGCCACGTGGTCGCTGCCGCCCTTGAGCATGGCGAAACGGGTCCGGCCGTCGCTGTGCTCGCTCTCGGTCCAGTTCCACACTGCGGGTTCGCCCCGGCGCAGCCCGCCCTGTTCCCCCGCGAGCTGCCACTCGTCCTCCGTGGGCAGGCGCCCGCCCCGCCAGGCGCAGTAGGCGCGGGCGTCGCCGAGGTCGACGAAGGTGACGGGCTCGCCCCGTGTCTCCGGTGCGGGTCGGCCGTCGCTCCAGTGCGCGAGGAACCGGTGTGCCGGCGCCGGGGCGTACCCGGTCTCGTCCAGGAACGCGGCGAATTCGGCGTTGGTCACCTCGTGCGCGGAGACCGCCACCGGGCAGGTGAGTTCCCCGTCCCTTTGGAGGGTGCGCGGGTCGTGCAGGCGCGGCGGCAGCGGCTTCCACTCGTCGACGTAGGGCGCCCCCTGGTACATGCCGGTCTCCCGGGCCCGGTATCGCACGGTCAGCACGTAGGGCCCGGCCGGCACGACGACGGCGTCCGGATCCGGGACGTGGGAACCGCGCGGCCCGGCAGGTGAAGGCTCCACCCGGCGGGCCAGGCGGTGCGGGAAACGCGCGTCGGGCTCGTGCGGGAGCCGCGCGAGCTCCTCCAGCAGCCCCGGGAGCCACGCCGGTTCGGGCACACCCTCGGCCACGTGCAGGAGAGCGGCCACGCCCCGGCCGGGCACCCTCGTGTGTCCGGCCCCGGACAGGCGTCCGCCGCCGGTGAGGTCGAACAGCGCCCCGCCCGGGCCCGCCCCCTCCGGGATCACGGGGCCGGTGTGGTCGTGCTCGCCCCGGTTGACGAGGGTCCACAGCGTGAGCCCGTCCAGCTCCCACCGCGAGGCGTACACGCCCGCCCGCTCGGCCCCGGCCGACAGCTCAGCGAGCGGGGTCCATTCCCCCTCCGACAGCAGCTCGTCCGCGGCCCTTTGCACGGCCGACATGCGGCTGAGGGTCGCGGCATCGCGGCGGGACCAGCCCACCCAGACCCCGAAGACGACCTCCCAGACCATGACACCCACGCCGTTGAGCCACGCCGACTGGAGCTCCTCGGTGTGATCGCGGTGCCACCGGCGCACGTGGTGCTGCATGTGGCGCCGCTCGTACCAGTGCGCGCGCAGCACACCCGGGACGGGGGAGTCGGCGAAGAACTGGGCCCAGGACAGCGCGTGGTCCTCGATCTGCTCGACCGGCAGCTTGGACTCACCCTCGAGCACGATCCCCGGGCGGGCGGCGTTCAGGCGCTCCACCAGCCCCGGGTCGGCCTTCTTCAGGGTGTCCAGGAAGACGCCGTCGGCCCCGAGGTCGGCCACGAGCGCCGCGAGTTCGGTGCCGTCGTCCTCCCCTCGGCGTGTGCCCACGTCCCAGGGGTTGTAGTCGACGAACACGCCCACCCCGGCCGCGTGCAGCGCCGCGACCAGGCCGTCGGGCCCGGCCAGGCCCGGCACGTTCCGGTAGAGGTCCCACTGGTTGCGGTCGTCGAGGCCGATCACCGGATAGGCGTGCCAGAGCACCACGGCGTCCAGCCCGCCGAACCGCTCACGTGCATCGGCCAGGAACCGTTCGGGGGTGAAGCGGTGCTCCTCGAACGAGTAGAGGAGCTCGTCCCACAGCCACACCTGGGCCACCGTCCGGCAGCGCGCCGCCCACGCCGCCCCCGGGTGCCTGTACGCCGAACCGTCGTAGCGGTGCCGCGCGCGGGCGTCCTCGCGCCAGGCGTGCAGGCGTGCGCGCCACGCGGGACGGTCGGCGGGCCGTTCGGGGCCCGCCAGGATCTTGGCGTCGTCCAGCTCGGCGAGCCGCTCCGAGGACGGGCCCTCCTCCAGCGGCACCTCGGTGGGACGGTCGATGGGGCGCGGGACGAGCGGGTCGAACGGGGAGTTCATGGGGTCCTCGGGTCGGTCGTGGCCGGTGCGGGGCCGGTGAGGGCTAGGGTGCGCGCGGCCAGGTCGTCGATGCGCCGCTCACCGCCGGGCAGCGAGGTGGCGATGCGTCCGTCGATGGGCGCGGTCCACGGTGCGCCGATGCCCTCGGTACCGCGGAGCGCGCCCACCACCCCGCCGACGGTGGCCGCGGCGGAGTCGGTGTCCCACCCGGCCGTGACCGCGATCGACACGCTCGGGCCGAACTCGCCCGCGCCCCGTGCGAGGGCGTGGGCGATGGTGGCGGCGTTGTTGAGCACGTGGACCCAGTGCAGGTCGCCGTAGGCCGCGTGCAGCCTGTCGAGCCCCGCCCGGACGTCGCCCTCGCGGGCCGCGTCCCTCCCGAGGTGGATCGCGTCCTCGAGCCGGCCCCCGACGGGGACGACGGCCTGCGCGGCGTCGAGCACCTCCTCGGCCGTCTCGGCGACCATCGCCGCCGACGCCAGCGCGGCCGCCCACATCGCCCCGTACACACCGTCGCGGGTGTGGCTCAGGCGCGCGTCGGTCCAGGCCAGGCAGGCTGCCGCGTGTACGTCGCCCGGGTTCGTCCACCCGTACACGTCGGCGCGGATGAGCGCACCGATCCACTCGCGGAACGGGTTGTGCCGGGTGGCGGTCTCGGGGACGGGGCGGGCGTCGAGGATGTTGCGGTAGGCCGCCCGCTCGGCCGTGAACGTGCGGCCGGCCGGCAGGAGGTCGAGCCAGAGCGCGGCGACGTCGTCGGTGGTGAATCCGCGCCCGTGCCGCTCGAGGAGGGTGAGGGAGAGCATCGGGTAGTTGAGGTCGTCGTCCTCGGGCATGCCGTCGATGTTCTCCTCGAGCGAGGTGCTCGCGCTGCGCCGGTTCCAGGGCCACCGGGCGGCCACGTCGGCGGGCAGACCGACGGCGGTGAACCAGCGGTCCAGGGGCCAGCGGCCGGTGGAGCGCAGGATCTCCTCGATGCCCTCACGGGGGATCTTCTCCACGGGCTTGCCGAGCAGGCACCCCGCCGCGCGCCCGGTCCAGGCGCCGTGGAGGCGCCGCCCCAGGCCGTCGGGCACCGCCGCCCGGGAGGCGGGCGCCGGTGGGGAAGCGGTCGGCAGCACCGCCTGGATCCGGGCCCAGCCGTCGGGGCTGCAGTGGTCGTCGGGCCGGGGCAGGGCGTCGAGCTGGTCGAGCAGGTCGCGGGCCAGCGCCCGCAGCCGGGCGGAGGCCGGGGCCGGGCCCGCCCCGCTCACGGGTGGGACGGGGTCCCCGCCGGCGGCCACCCAGAGGTCGCGGAACCTGCCGACGTCCCGTCCCTCGGCCTCGGACTGCACGAGTTCGTGTGCGATCAGGTCCTCGGGCCGGGCCCAGGTGAGCCTCATACAGGCCCCACTCCTCTCCTTCGCGGTCGCGCCGGACTGCCGCGCCGGACTGTCGGTGCGGCGCCCACGCTTCTATTCGGTGGTCTGCTCCCACCCGGACTCCAGCTCGTCCCTGAGCTCGTCGGCGTCGATCTCCTGGGCGAGGAAGCGCTGGTAGGCGGGGGTCGCGACGGTCTCCTTCCACTGCGCGTACCCGTCGACGAACAGGAACGGCGAGGACTCCAGGTGCTCGCCGGACTCCAGGAGGGTTTCCCAGGTCTCGTCGCCGCCGAGGGAGGCGCCCATGGCCTCGCGCGCGGACTCCGTCGCGGGGATGAGGGAGTCCGCCTCGTTCAGCTCCGCGAGGTTCTCGGTGGAGGTGAAGTACTCGAGGAACTCGGCGGACTCCTCCACGTGCTCGGAGTCGACGTCGACCGAGAGCGTCTGCGGGTTCGCCGTCTGCGCGGGGCCGGCGGGTCCCTCCAGCGGCGGCAGGACCACCCAGTCGAGGTCGTCGGGCGCGTCGGCGGCGATGTTGGCCGCCTGGAACGAGCCCTGGACGGTCATGGCGATCTCCTCCGAGTAGAAGGGGGCCAGCGTCTCCGCCCCGTCCTGGGTGAGGGTGACCGGGAGGATCGACCCGTCCTCGTGGGCCATGGTGCCGACCAGTTCGGGCAGGGCCATCTCGCCCTCGCCGACGGCCAGGTCCGCGTCGGCGCCGGTGCCCTCGAAGAAGTCACCGCCGAAGGCCGGGGCCATGGACATGAACGCCGCGGTGGGGCTCGACAGCCCCCACCCGAGGCCGTGCTGGTCGCCCGTGGTCGTGTCCGCGGCGGCCTCCCGCAGCTCCTGCCAGGTCATGGTGTCACCGTCGGGGACCTCGACCCCGGCGTCCTCGAGCATGCCCCGGTTGGCGAAGACCACGTAGGACTGCAGCTCGGTCGGGTAGGCGATGACCTCGCCGTCGACCGTCACCGCGTCCTGCACACCGTCGGGGATGTCGGCGCGCGCGTCCTCCGACATGTGCTCCGACAGGTCGGCGAGGTAGCCGTCGCGTGCGAAGGGGACGAGCTCGGCCGCCTCGTAATGGATGATGTCCGGGGCCGCGCCGCCGTTGAACTGCGTGATGAGCTTGTCGTGGATCCCCTCCCAACCGGCGGGCACGATCTCGACCTGCACGTCGGGGTTGGCCTCGTTCCAGGACGCGACGATGGACTCGGTGGCCTCGATGGCCGCCGGCTGGTCCGAGAGCGACTGGAACTCGAGGGTGACCGGGCCGCCGCTCTCCCCGGCGTCGCCGCAGGCGGGCAGGGCCAGCACCGCGGCCGAGAGGGCCGCGGCGGGCGCAGTGCGGGTCTTCAAGGGCAATCCTTCCGACGGGGGGTAGTGGCGGAGATGGTCGGCATACCGGTCATCCCTTGACCGCGCCGGCCATCAGACCGCTCGCGAGCTTCCGCTGCATGAGCGAGAAGAAGACGATGCTCGGGATCGCGGCCAGGACCGACCCCGCGGCCAGCGGCCCGAGCGCGACCTTGCCCTCTCCACCGATGAACATCTTCAGCGTGATGGGCAGGGTGTAGTTCTCCGGTGACTGGAGCAGCACCAGGGCGAAGAAGAACTCGTTCCAGGACGAGACGAAGGCGAACATGGCCGTGGCGGCCACGCCCGGGGCCAGGAGCGGGAGGACGATCAGGCGCAGGACGGCCGGGCGGCCCGCTCCGTCCACCTCGGCCGCCTCCTCCAGGGCGACCGGGACCGCGGACACGTACCCCTGCAGCATCCACAGCGCGAACGGCAGCGTGTAGGTGGTGTGCACCAGGACCAGGCCCAACAGGCTGTCGGTGAGGCCGAGGGTCCTCAGCACCAGGAACAGCGGCAGGATGACGAGGATGACCGGGAACACCTGGCTGATGAGGATCCACCCCACCCCGGCGACGCGGACCGCGCCCTTGATCCGGGCGAGCACGTAGGAGGCGGGAAGGGCCGTGAGGATCACCAGCGCGGTGGTGGACAGCGCCACGACCGCGCTGTTCCACATGGACCTGAGCAACCCCTGACGGGCCAGGGCCCGGGTGTAGTTGTCCCAGCTCCACTCGGAGGGCAACAGGCTCACGGTGAGCGAGTTGAGCTCGACCGACGACTTCACCGACGCCGAGAGCAGCCACAGCAGGGGGAAGCCGAGGAAGACGATGTAGCAGGCCAGGGCCGCGTACTGGGCCGGGCGGACGAGGTGGCGCACGGTTCACCCCACCCTCTCGCCGTCGTCGCGCAGTTGGGACCACAGGTAGACCGTCAGCAGGAGCACGACCACCACGACGAGCACCACACCCATCGCTGCGGCGTGGCCGACGTTGCGGTTGTTGAACGCCTCCAGGTAGGTGAAGAGCATCGGCAGCATGGTCCGGCCGCCGGGCCCGCCCTCCGTCAGCACGTAGACCAGCGAGAACGAGTTGAAGTTCCAGATGAAGTTCAGCGACGTGATCGACGTGATGATGGGGCGCAGCCCCGGCAGGGTCACGCCGGTGAACCTGCGCCACGCGCCGGCCCCGTCCATGGACGCCGCCTCGTGCAGCTCGCCCGGTATCTGCTGCAGGCCGGCGAGCAGAGTCACCGTGGTGTGCGGCATGCCCACCCACACACCCACGGCGATCACCGCGGGCAGCGCGGTGGAGAAGTCCCCGAGCCAGTTGGTGTCGTCCGGCAGGCCGAGCGCGCCCAGGGCCGCGTTGAGGGGGCCGGCGTTGGGCGAGTAGATCATCTGCCACATGATCGCCACGACGACCGGCGGCATGGCCCACGGGACCAGGGCCAGGACGCGCGTGAGCCCCTGGAACCGAAGGCCGGAGTCCAGCAGGAGCGCGAGCCCCATGGCGGCGGCGAGCTGGAGCACCGTCACCGACACCGCCCAGACCAGGCCGATGCGGAACGACCCCCAGAAGAGGGCGTTGTCCAGCAGACGCACGAAGTTGTCGAGGCCGACCGGTTCGAAGTCCGGCGCACGCACCAGGCGGGCGTCGGTGAACGCCAGCGAGACACCCACGGCCAGCGGCGCGACGCTGAGCACCAGGATCGGCAGCAGGGACGGTATGACGAGGGCGGCCGCCTCACGGCGCCGGGATGAGGACATCGAGGCTCTCGTCCGTGCACGGACAGGGGGTCGGAACGTTTCCCCCGAGGTCCTCGGCAGGGGATGCCGGAAACGTCCCCGGGGAAATTAGCGTGGCGTGCGTCACCCTGTCAACGCCTCCGGCCGCGGCGACGCCCGCGTGCGCGTCCGTCCCGGGGGAGCGGCACGGCGCGGACGCCGGACCTGGTCGTGTACGTCACGGCGGTGAAGCTTTGCCGAGTTATATAACCCGGTGATATTGTCTCGGCGTGGTTGAACCAACACCGTCCTCCGGCGAGGTCCTGACAGCACTGCTCGAGCGCGTGTATGTGCTCAATCGCCTCGCCTCCACGCGTACCCCCGGCGGCCACTCGCCGTCGTACTACCGCGTCCTCGGACTGTTGACCGACCACGGGTCCCAGAGGGTCGGCGACCTCGCGGCCGCCGCGCACATGAGCCAGCCGGGGATGACCAAGACGATCAACCTCCTCGTCGACCAGGGCTTCGCGACCCGTTCGCACGATCCCGACGATTCGCGGGTCACGCTCGTGACCATCACCGACGCCGGCCGCGAACAGATCCGCACCCGCGCCGAGGAGATCGTCGACCGGCTGCTCACGGACGTCGAACCGCTCAGCGAGTCCGAGCGCCGCACCCTCCAGGAGACCGTCCGCATCCTGGAAAGCCGTATACCGGGGGCTTCGGCGCCCCACGAGAGAGATCGTTGATGAGTATCGAGACCGACGAGGAGTTATCCGCCCTGCAGAAGGAGAGCTCGGGCGGGCGCTGGTGGAACCAGCCCAGGACCGTCTGGGCCGTCGCCTTCGCCGCGACGGTCTCCTTCATGGGCATCGGCCTGGTGGACCCGATCCTGCCGGCCATCTCCGAGGAACTGCAGGCCACGCCCACCGAGACGTCGCTGCTGTTCACCTCCTACCTGTTCATCACCGCCATCGCGATGTTCTTCAGCAGCTGGGTCTCCGGGCGCCTGGGTGCGCGCAACACCCTGCTGCTCAGCCTTGCGGTGGTGGTGGCCTTCTCGCTGGCCTCGGGCCTGGCCCCGAGCGTGCCGTGGATCATCGCCTTCCGTGCGCTGTGGGGGCTGGGCAACGCCCTGTTCATCTCCACGGCGTTGTCCACGATCATCAGCGAGTCACGCGACGCCGACGGCGCGATCATCCTCTACGAGGCCTCGATCGGTGTCGGCATGGCGCTCGGCCCACTCGCGGGCGGGCTGCTCGGCACGCTGTCCTGGCGCGCGCCGTTCATCGGCACCGCCGTCCTCATGGCCGGCGCGTTCGTGGCGATCCTGCTCCTGCTGCAGAAGCACGCCGTGGTGAAGACACGCACGCCGCTCTTCGCCGCCTTCACGGGGCTGGCACGGTTGCCGCTGCTGTCCTTCGCCCTCGTCGCGCTCTTCTACAACATGGCGTTCTTCGTCGTGCTGGCCTGGTCGCCCTACCCGCTGGGCTTCAACGCGATGGGTATCGGACTGACCTTCTTCGGCTGGGGGCTCGGCCTGGCCCTCACCTCGGTGCTGGCCGCCCCGGCCCTGACCGCGCGGTTCAGGCGCACCACCGTCATCGCCGCCGGTCTGGCGAGCCTGTTGGCCGTGCTGGTGCTGGCCGCTCTCTTCGTGGAGTCGGCGCCCGCCCTCGTGGTGCTCATCATCGCGGCCGGTCTGATCCTCGGCGTCATGAACACCGTGCTGACCGAGTCGTCCATGGCCGCGACCGACCTGCCGCGCCCCGTCGCCTCCTCGGCCTACTCGGGCCTGCGCTTCCTCGGCGGCGCCGTCGCCCCGCCCGTGGCCTCGGCCGCAGGCGCCGCGTTCGGAGCGTCGGCGCCGTACCTGTACGGGGCCGGTGCCCTGGTGGTGGCGCTGGCCCTCTTCGCCCTGCTGTACCACCGGCTCTGCGTGGTCGACGGGGCGCACCAGGAGGATGCGCTGGAAGAGGCCGAGGCGCTCATCGGCAACGCCGACTGACCGCGGGGCGGCGGGGTCCGGATCCGCCGCCCCGGCAGCACCCGTAGGGGCCCACCGCACGGTGGGCCCCTACGTGCTTCTCCGATGGGAGCGCTCTAGGGAACCGATCCGGATGATGTGGCGGATTGTTTATTATCGCCGGGTAGGTAGGGTCAGGTACCGGACTCTCCTAACGCTTCCCAAACGCGCATCGGTCCGACTCCTCTCCGCCCCTATTTGGCCGTAGGGTCTGCTGAAATGCGAGGAATGAGCAAGGCCTCCCGGTGGCGTCGAATGCCTGCTCGCACGTGTCGGTTCGGGCAGCGAAGTTGCCACCTGGCAGGGGTGGTATGAAATTTCCCTGTGGCATTAAAGGCGGTCGGTTATCTCCTCGTTTGCCGACGAGAGGTGAACGCAATTTTGGTCATGTTTCTGCGCGCAAAGATGAGCCCCGTGATTCCTGCTGGCGTTCCCGTGCGACTGCCGAAAACTTCCCAGGTTGTTTGGTCTGGGTGAACCGGAGGCACTGATGGGGCAACGAAGTGCGACGACGTATCCAGAACGCGTGGCGCTTCGGCCGTCGCGGCGCACGGCTAAGGACCTTGGAGTAGCTGGCAGATGCATATCCCTTCGCTTGCAAGGCCGTCCGCTTTATGAAGGAATTTTTCCTGGTCAGGTGCATGGATGTCAGGCCAGTAGAGGCTGAGCCATGGTCAGTTGCGGGACGAATCGTTGGTGATTATTTCTGATTTGCTTCATCAAGTGCCTGGATCCGCTACGATGCAAGGGTACATGTCGTTTCCTTGGAGAGCGGGTCTATGTCCCCTTGGTTCTTGATTCTGGCCATGCTTCTCTCTTTTGTGGTTGCGCTATTCTCATTATACGCAACTCAAGGGCGAGACAGAGGGAGGGGGGTGAGTGCTCCACCCTCCACTCCAGAATTAGAAGGTCTGTCGCGGGTTGAAATCTCCCTGAGTTCAGCTGAAAAAATGAACTCTTATAGTGCGGTATACGGGCATGAGCCGGATATCCGACTCGGGAAGGTGCTGCGCTACTCGCCCCGGGGGTATCAATCGGCAGTGGGAGAAATATCCATGCGGTTTCGCGAGGCAAAAGTTGTGTCGATCGATGTGGGTAAGATGACCCCCTGTGACGCCGCTCGTTTGATCGATTTTTGCAGCGGAATGGCAGTCGCCTCAAGGGGTTGGTTCTACCGCGTCACAGACCAAGTTGTAATGATTTCTCCTCCGGTCCAAAAAAATTGAAAGAAGGTGTTAAGTGAATCAGGTCGGCGAAGCGAACGACATACTCCATTTGAATCATAAAATCAGGCAGGCTGAGCTTAGCCTGGGCCTTGCCAAAAGGAGGAGGATCTGGTCTAATATCTCGCTTGCCATGGGGCCAATTTTTGGCCTTTTTCTCTATGTGATCCACTGGGTCCCTTCGATTTCGGGCGAAGTCAGAGACGCTGTGTATATTCCCGCGATCCCGGTGGCTTTCTCTTTTGCTCTGGCTGCTTTCTATCTGAAAAGGACTCCAGGTGGAATTCCCCGAGATGGTGGCATTTCGGCCTCTAATGAAAATATGCTGGTTGAGTTGTTTGACCGGGTCGTTTGGGGGGACAGTCGACGTCCGTCGGAAGGGGACTTGGAGTTGAGGATCTCTCAACTCAAAGATGAGCGAAAATTGGCGGTGGCCAACAAAGACATTCCCCCAAAGGTGCGAAGGGTTGCATATAAGGAAGATGCATATTCTGATATTGACCAATTGCGTTCGGAAAGCCGCTCATATCGTCGTGTAAATAACACGCTTCAAGGCGTGGTGATCGTGGGCTCCCTGGCTGCCACGGGAGTTGCGGGGCTTGCCGGGCAAGTTGAAGAATTTCGTTGGGTTGTTCTGGGTGTTACATTTGTAGTCGGAGTTTCCAGTGGATTTATGGGGTACTACAAATATAAGGAGCGAAGTTTCTATCTTCAGCAGACGGCTGATGCGATCGAGAGTGAGTGGGAGGCTGTGGAAATTGGCGTTGGAAGGTATAAGCATATTGAGGGAGAGGAGAAGCGTCTTGAAGAGTTTGTTGCCGAAGTCCACCGGTTGAAATCTGAGCAGAAGAAACGTCAACAAAACCTTGAGCAGCCTCCGGAGGCACGCGGGAGCGAGTAGAACGAGGCCTGGGGAGGGTGTCCGGGGCTGCTGGGTCAATTCTTGTGCATCGGCCTCACCCGGGGCCGGTGAGGCCGTGCATGCCCGCGTACCGCGCGGTCTCCGGGGGCCTCCACCCCGCGGTCAGCGCCGGATCCGGCCGCAGGACCTCCACGCCGAGCGGGCGGCACACGTCGATCGGGTCCCGGGCGTCCGGCCCCCACAACGGGACGGAGAGGTCGCCGCCGGGGCAGGTCGACAGGGCGCACAACAGGTCCTGCTCGGCGAAGAACTCGAAGAAGTCCCCGGGCCGGGCGGGGGAGGCCTTCATGAAGTACTGGTCCGCGCCGTTCAGGCCGGTGCACTGGAAGACGTTGAGCACGTCGTGCACGTCGAACTCGGTCAGCCCGTACGGCAGCACCGCGCGGGTCAGGTTCGAGTGGCAGTGCCGGTCGAAGTCCTCACCCGTCAGCATCCGGTTCACGTACGGATCGCACCGGGTCCCGAGCAGGTCGTGCACCCGGCCGCCGTCCTCGTCCTCGCCGTACCACTCCAGGCTGTCGCCGGTGACCGTCACCAGGGGCCGCAGGAACGGCAGCGTCGACCACAGCCGGTCGTGCCGGCTCACGTGCGCGCTCTGCAGCTGCCGGGTCCGCGAGGCCCACAGGCGTTCGCGCGGGTCGTGCCGGTTCCAGATGTTGAGGTCGCCGACCTGAGCGCCCTCCGGGGTGGAGATCCGGCACAGGTGTCCGGCGGGGACCTCCCAGGCCCGGCCGGAACGGATCGGCAGGACAAAACCCTCCACGAGCTCGCGGCCCTCCGTTGTTTCGGCCAGGCGGTCGTAGAAGGCGGTGTCGACGGCGAGAGGGCTTCCCTCGCCGGACCGGTAGGCGGCCTCGGGTGAACCCACGATGTTCCTCGTTCCCGGACGGGGGAGTACGGACCGTCCCCCGTCTACCCGCCGCCGCGGGTCGCAACCCCGCGGGCCGGTGCTGCGCTCCCTGCCTCAGGTGCTCGCGTCGCGGGCGGTACTGCCGATGGTTCCGAGGTGGGTGTGGGTGAACGGCCCCAGCTTGAGCCCGTACCCCAGGGCACGGTCGACCGCGACGTGGAACCCCCAGCAGGCGGCGAGCAGCAGAGGCCAGACGGTCTCCACACCACCGAGCTGCAGGCCCGCCCAGCCCACGACCAGGACCGCTGGCGCTGCGTAGTTGTGCACGAGGTTGTAACAGAGCGCCCCCACCCGCTGACCGGCCAGGTAACCCAGCGCGGAGAGGTCGAAGACGAGGAACACGGCCAACAGCAGCCACCACGGTTGGCCCCACACGATCACCGCCATGACGATGCCGACCGCCACCAGCACGCTCTCCGCCCGCTGCCAGCCGATCGCGCGGCGGTGCGGTCCCTCTGCGGCCATGGCGGCTCCTCGCTCTCGGCCCCGGTCCGGAAGGGGGCGCACCCGTCGGTGCCCTAACCCATAAAAGATCTATAATTGGTTAGCTGAACGCTAGCATGGGGCACCCGGGCCGACAACGGGACCGGACCACGACCGCGGAGGACGACGGTGATCGAGGACGAAGGCCTGCTGATGGCCGTGCTGAACAGCGCCCCCGTCATCGACGGCACGCCCACCGAACAGCTCGGCGGCTCCACCGGCAACGAGATCGCCGCACGGTTCGGGGGCACCGGCACACCCGACGAACTCGCACACCTCCGCAACGCCCGAGCCGCCCTCCACGGGGTGATTCGCGGGGAGGACGACGCTGTCGAACCCCTGACACGGGCCGTCGACGGGGCCGTACTGGTACCGGAGACCACGGACACCGGCGTCCGGTGGCAGCTCGACGTCCCGGCCGACGAAGAACTCGCGGTACGGGCGGTCCTGGCGTGGTCGCGAGCCATGGAAGAGCTGCCCGGGCGCCTGCGCGCGTGCGCCAACACCGAGTGCAACCTCTACCTCATCGACCACAGCCGCCCGGGCAAGGCCAAGTGGTGCTCCATGGCCACCTGCGGGAACCGGATGAAGGCGCGCGCCCATGCCCGGCGCGCCCGGGCCTCGTGACCGCCACGGCGGACAGGCCCGCGCCGCGGCGGACCGCGGCCCGCCTCAGAGCAGGCGCCGCGCGCCCTGCGACGGCAGGGCCGTGAACACCTCCGGCGACCCGAACCCGCGCTCGGCGAAGGCCACGCGCACCGCCTCCCCGCACGCGTCCACCCGCTCGGCGTCCACGAGCGCGATCACACAGCCCCCGAAACCACCGCCGGTGATCCGCGCACCCAGGGCACCCGCCGACAACACCGCCTCCACCGCGGTGTCCACCTCCGCGACACTGACCTCGTAGTCGTCGCGCAAAGACCTGTGCGAGGCCGTCAGCAACGGCCCCACCTCGCGCGCACGCCCCGCGCGCAACAGCTCCACCGTCTGCAACACCCGGTCGTTCTCGGAGACCACGTGCCGCACCCGCGCGCGCGTGCGCTCGTCCGGCAGCCGCTCCAACGCCGCACCGAGCGTGTCCGCCCCGACGTCGCGCAACGCCGCCACCCCCAGCAGGCGGGCGGCCTCCTCACACGAGGCGCGGCGCTCGGCGTAGGCGCCCTCCACCAGCCGGCGCGGCGCCCGCGTGTCCACCACCAGCAGGGACAGCCCCCACGCGGCCAGGTCGAAGGGCTCGCCGCTGGTCTCCAGGGAACGGCAGTCCAGGAACAGCGCCCGGCCGCGCTCGGCCAGCATCACCGCCGACTGGTCCATGATCCCGCACGGCATCCCCACGAAGTCGTTCTCCGCACGCTGGGCCAACCGCGCCACCTCCGCCGGGGAAGGTTCGAAACCCTGGAGCCCGGCGGCCGCCAGCACCGTCGCACAGCACAGCGCCGCCGATGTCGACAGCCCGCTGCCCGTCGGGATCGTGCTGTTCACCAGCAGGTCCATGCCGCCGACCTGGTGCCCCTCCTTCAACAGGGCCCACACCGCCCCCGCCTGGTACAAGGCACCGTCGGGCACCGAACCCGGCGCCAACCCCTCCAGGGAGAACTCGTGCACCCCGGGGAACTGCAGCGACCGCACCCGCACGAGCCCGTCGTCGCGCCGCCCGGCCGCCGCGGTCAGACGCTGCGGCAGCGCGATCGGCAGGGCGAACCCGTCGTTGTAGTCGGTGTGCTCGCCGATGAGGTTGATGCGCCCCGGCGCGGCCCAGACCCCGTCGGGGGAGCGGCCGAACGCCTCCCGGAACTGCTGTGCCGGATCGGTCACGGTGCCGTCCCCTCTTCCTGCCGACCGCGCACGAACCCCCACGCGTCGGCCACGATCGTGTCCAACCCCCGCGAGGGCCGCCACCCCAGCTCCTCACGCGCCCGGTCGTTGGCGGCCACCAGTACCGCGGGGTCACCCGGGCGCCGCGGACCGTCGACCACAGGAACCGGATGCCCCGTGATCCTACGCACCGCCGCCAGCACCTCCCGCACCGAGTACCCGCCGCCGCTGCCCAGGTTCAGGACCCGGTGCCGGCCCGGAACACAGCGCTCCAGCGCCCGCACGTGCGCGTCGGCCAGGTCCCGCACGTGCAGGTAGTCGCGCACCGCCGTGCCGTCGGGCGTCGGATAGTCCGTGCCGTGCACCGACGCGTGCTCCACCTCCCCGGACGCCACCTTCAACAGGTTCGGGATCAGATGCGTCTCCGGGTCGTGCCGCTCCCCGAACCCCCCGTGCGCCCCGGCCACGTTGAAGTACCGCAGGCTCACCGCCCCCAGCCCGTGGGCGCGCGCCCACCCGGCGAGCAGGTGGTCCACGGCCAGCTTGCCCGCACCGTAGGGGTTGGTCGGAGCGGCCGGATCGCTCTCGCGCAGCGGCGCCTGCGAGGGCGGATCCCCGTACACCGCGGCGGTCGAGGAGAACACCAGCCGCCCCACCCCGTGCTCGCGCATCGCCTCCACCAGGGCCAGCGTCCCGCCCACGTTCGTGTGCCAGTACGGGCCCGGGTCCTGCACCGACTCACCCACCAGGGACCTGCCGGCGAAATGCAGCACGGCGTCGAACGAAGGGTCAAGCACCCGCCCCACACCGTGCACGTCGCCCTCGACGAAGGACGCCCCGTCCGGAACCGCGTCGCTGTGCCCGGCCGAGAGCACGTCGAGCACCGTGACCTCGTGCCCGGCCTCGAGCAGCAACGCCGTGACCACACTGCCGACGTATCCGGCACCACCGGTGACCAACAGCTTCACGGGGCCACCTCCCTCAGGCGGCGCGCCGTGGACTCCGGTGCGACGTCGTTGATGAACACACCCATCCCCGACTCCGTCCCGGCCAGGTACTTCAGCTTGTTCTCCGCCCGGCGCACCGAGAAGACCTCCAACCGCAACCGCGACAGCGCCCGCGCCTCCGCATCGCGCACCGGTGCCTGGTGCCAGGCCGAGACGTAGGGCAACGGGGCACCGAACAGCCCGTCCAACCGGCCCAACAGATCGGTGTACAGCTCCGCGAACGCGTCGCGCTCGGCACCATCGAGCGACGGAAGGTCCGGAACCGGCCGGTGCGGGTACACGTGCACCTCCACCGGCCAGCGCGCCGCCTCGGGCACGAACGCCGTCCAGTGCTCGTTCTCCACCACCACCCGAGGCCCCTTGCGCTCGGCCGACAGCACGTCCTCGAACAGGTCCCCGCCCGTCTCCTCCCGGTGCGCACGCGCCGACGCCAGCACCGTCGAGGTCCGCGGGGTCACGAACGGCAGCGCGTAGATCTGCCCGTGCGGGTGGTGCAGCGTCACACCGATCTCCGGGCCCCGGTTCTCGAAGCAGTACACCTGCTCGATCCCGGGCCGCTCGGCCAACGCGGCGCTCCGGTCGGCCCAGGCGTCCACGAGCGTGCGCACCCGGCCCGCGCCCAACCGGGCCAGGGACGTGTCGTGGTCGGAACTGAAGCACAGCACCTCGCACCGGCCCTCGTCACCGCTCAGCGACGGGAACCGGTTCTCGAAGGCGACCACGTCGTAGTCGGGCGAGGGGATCTCGGTGTGACGGCCCCCGGTCGAGGGACACAGCGGGCACTGGTCGCTCGGCGGCAGGTGCGTGCGGCCCTGGCGGTGCGCGGCGACCACCACCTGCTCGCGTGTCAGCGGGTCCGTGCGCAGCTCCGAACCGGGCGCGCGTTCGGGCAGCTCGCGCGGGTCCTCGTGCAGGGTACGCCGGGCGGAACCGGGCTCGTCGTAGTAGATGATCTGCCGGCCGTCGGCCAGGCGTGCGGTCGTCTTCCTCATGCGGACTCCGGGGGGACGTCGGCGACCACGAGGCGGCCCACGTGGTCCTCCAGGGTGTGGCGGGCCTCCGGCGCGATCCCGTCGTCGGTGACGAGCACGCCGCACAGGTCCAGGGGGGCGATGGTGCTGAGTCCGACCGTGCCCCACTTGCTGGAATCGGCCGCGACCACGAGGTTCTCGGCCGCCTCCACCAGGGCACGGTCGGTGTCGGACTCCATGAGGTTGGGCGTGGTGAACCCGGCCCGCTCGGCCATGCCGTGCACGCCCAGGACCAGGGTGTCCAGGTTGATGCCGCGCACCGACGCCAGGGCGAGCGGACCCACCAGCGCATCGGAGGGTGTGCGGAACCCGCCGGTCAGCGCCACCGCCCGGTCGGAGCGTTCCGAACGGTGGAAGACCTCGGCCACGTGCAGAGAGTTGGTGACCACGGTCAGCCCCGGCGTCTCCAACAGGTACTCGGCGACCAGCGCGGTCGTGGTGCCGGCCGACAGTCCCACCGCGCTGTGCGGCTCGACCAGCTCGGCCACGGCCCGGGCGATCGCGTGCTTCTGCGCGGCCTGGCGCGTGGACTTGGCGGCGAACCCGGGCTCCTCGGTGCGCGCCCCCTCGGGTGCGACGGCGCCGCCGTGCACCTTGCGCAGGTCACCGCGGCCGGCGAGGGCGTCGAGGTCGCGCCGCACGGTCATGTCGGAGACCGCGAGCTCCTCGACCAGTTCGGTGACGCGCACGCTCCCGTCGCGCCGGAGCCGTTCGAGGATCCGCCCCTGGCGTTGTGCGGCCAGCATCCCGCCCCCGTCCGTCGATTCCTGTTGGATTGTGTTGGAATCCAGTCTGGCCCTGCCGAGATCGTGCTGTCAACGGGCGGCATCGCTGGGGGAATCTGTGTGGATTCGTTGTTACCTGTTGACACCGCCGCCCGGTCTGTCGACGATGTGTGTGTTTGTGGCCCCGCTCACATACGGCTCGGAGGAGGCTCCATGCACCACAGCGACCGGGACCCGCCCGCCCTGCGCAGACGCACACTCCTGCGTGCCCTGGCCGGGGCCGGCACCCTCGGCGCCCTGCCCGCCCTCGGGGGATGCGGGGCCGACCCCCGCAACGACCCCCGCCGCGTCACCATGGCCTTCAACCGGGTGCAGGAGATGGAACTGGCCGGGATGAACGACCTCCTCGACGTCTTCCACGCCGCCACCGACTACACCGTCGAGGTCGACAACTTCGAACCGAACTCCTACCAGGAGTCGATCAACAACTACCTCCAAGGCACCCCGGACGACGTCATCGCCTGGTTCGGCGGCTACCGGCTGCGCTTCTTCGCCGAACGCGGCCTCATCAGCGACCTCTCCCACCTGTGGGACGGCCCCCTCGCCGGCTCCTTCAGCCAGGCCCACAAGGAACTGTGCACCGGCGACGACGGCAAGCAGTACCTCGTGCCCTACTACTCCTATCCCTGGGCCTTCTACTACCGCCCGAGCCTGTTCGCCGAGCACGGCTACGAGCCGCCCGCCACCCGCGCCGAACTCCTCGACCTGTGCGAACGCATGCGCGACGACGGCCTCGACCCCATCGGCTACGGCACCCGCGAAGGCTGGCCCGCCATGGGCACCTTCGACTACCTGAACCTGCGCATCAACGGGCCCGAGTTCCACACCGACCTCGCCAACGGCGACGCCCCCTGGGACGGACCCGAGGTGCGCGAGGTCTTCTCCGCCTGGGCCGAACTCCTGCCCCACCACCAGCCCGACCCGCTCGGCCGCAGCTTCGACGAGGCCCAGACCGCGCTGCTGCGCAAGGAGTGCGGCATGCTCCTGGCCGGCCTCTTCGTCTCCCAGGCCCTGCCCGAGGAGGAAGCGGACGACCTCGACTTCTTCGTCTTCCCCGAGTACGACACCTCCGTCGGCACCGGGGCCGTCGAAGCCCCCACCGACGGGTTCATGCTCAGCGCCGACCCCCGCAACCCCGAGGGCGCCGAAGCCCTCCTGACCCACATCGGCGGCCTGGAAGCGCAGGAGCTCTACGCCGACCGCGACCCCCAGGCGCTGCCCGCCCACGTCGACACCGACACCGCGAGCTTCAGCGACCTGGAACGCAAGGCCCTGGAACTCATCGACGGCGCCGAGACCATCACCCAGTTCCTGGACCGCGACACCCGACCCGACTTCGCCGCGGTCGTGGCCATCCCCGCCTTCCAGCGCTTCCTGCGGCAACCCGACGACATCAGGGAGCTCACCTCGGACCTGGAACGCCAGAAACGATCCGTCTTCGGCTGAAGGAGGCCGCCGTGGCCCCGCACGGCACGTCACCACCGACCCCGTCCCCACCACCGTCATCGCCCACCGCGACCTCGGACCGCAACCGGCGCACCGCACCGCGCCCGCGCACCGGCGGCGCCCTGCGCAACGGCCGCGGCGACCGCATCACCGTCGCGCTCATGCTCGGTGTGCCCGCCGCCCTCGTACTCGGCCTGGTCTGGCTGCCCGCACTGGCCACCGTCGTGCTGTCCTTCACCCGCTGGGACGGCATCGGCGGCCTGGAGACCATCGAATGGATCGGCGTCCAGAACTACGTGGACGCTTTCACCATCTACCCGCCCTTCGGGCCGGCGCTGAGCAACAACCTCATCTGGCTGGTCGTGCTCTTCACCGTGCCCACCGTGCTGGGCATGTTCCTGGCCGTGCTGCTGGACCGCCAACTGCGCGGGGGAGCGCTCTACCAGAGCATCTTCTACATGCCGGTGGTGCTGTCCCTGGCCCTGATCGGGTTCATCTGGCAGCTCATCTACTCCCGCGACCAGGGTCTGCTCAACGCCTTCCTGGCCTTCGCTGCCGACGCCCCGCCCGTGGACTGGTTCGGCAACCCCGACCTGAACCTGTACGCGGTGCTCGTCGCGGCCGGATGGCGCCACACCGGCTACATCATGCTCCTGTACCTGGCCGGGCTGAAGGCGGTCGACCCCACCCTCCGCGAGGCCGCCGCCATCGACGGGGCCGGGCCCGTGCGCACCTTCACCAGCGTCGTCTTCCCGGCGCTGCTGCCCATCAACCTGGTGGTCGTCGTGGTCACCGTCATCGACGCCCTGCGCGCTTTCGACATCGTGTGGGTCATCAACCGCGGCCGCAACGGGCTCGAACTCATCTCCGCCCTGGTCACCCAGAACGTCATCGGCGAGGCGAGCCGCGTGGGGTTCGGTTCGGCCCTGGCGGTGGTCATGCTGCTGATCTCGGTGGTCTTCATCGTCGTCTACGTCGCCACCATGCTGAGAGGGGCCCGCCGGTGAACACCACGACGACCACACCGACCGGGCCCGGAACCCAGGCGGGCGCCGAGCGCACCGACACCCCGCGGCGGCGCATCCGGCCCGCACGCGCCGTGCTGCACATCTTCCTCATCGCCACCGCCCTGGCCTGGTTCTTCCCGATCCTGTGGGCCGTGGTCAACTCCTTCCGCGACTACGAACACACCGCCGCGCACGGCTACCTGTCGCCGGGCGGGTTCACCCTGGACAACTACGCCCAGGCCTGGACCCAGGGCGAGATGCCGCAGTACTTCCTGAACTCGCTGATCATCACCGTGCCCGCGGTTCTGCTCACCCTGTTCCTGTCCTCGTGCGCGGCGTTCGTGCTCTCCCACCACTCGCGCCGGTTCAACCTGGTGATGCTCGCGGTCTTCCTGGCCGCCAACCTGCTGCCGCCCCAGGCGCTCCTGGTGCCGCTGTTCCGGCTCTACACCTCGATCCCGCTGCCGTACTGGGTCAGTTCCTCGGGCTCGCTCTACGACAGCCACCTGGGCATCGTGCTCATCCACGTCGCCTTCCAGATCGGGTTCTGCACCTTCGTGCTGAGCAACTTCATGAAGGCGCTCCCGGCGTCGCTACTGGAGGCCGCACGTGTGGACGGCGCGACCGTCTTCCAGCAGTACTGGAGGGTGGTGCTGCCGCTGTGCCGGCCGAGCCTGGCGGCCCTGGCCACACTGCTCGTGACCTGGGTGTACAACGACTTCTTCTGGGCTCTGGCGCTGCTGTCCAGCGGCGACAAACTCCCCATCACCACCGCCCTGCAGAACCTCCAGGGCTCCTTCTTCGTCGACCACAACCTGCTCTCGGCCGGGTCGGTCCTGGTCGCCCTGCCCACCCTCGTCATCTTCTTCCTGCTGCAACGCCACTTCGTCGCCGGACTCACCCTGGGAGCCAGCAAAGAATGACCGACCAGCGCACCATCACCCTCCGGGCCGCCGGAACCGCACTGATCCTGCGCGTGCCCGACCACGGTCTCCCGCACGTGCTGCACTGGGGCGCCGACCTGCCCGACGCCGAAGGCCTGGCAGCAGCCGCCGCACCCCCCGCCGTGCACAACGGGGTCGACGTGCCCGCCTACCTCTCCCTGCTCCCCACCCAGGGCGAGGGCTGGCGCGGCCACCCCGGCCTGGCCGGACACCACGAAGGGCGCGTCACTTACCCCGACTGGTCGGCGGTCGAGGCCGACGTGCACCCCCTCGACGGCGCCGCCCCGGGTGTGGGCGGGCAGGTCACCGTCACCGCCGAGGGCGGCGGCCTGCGCCTGCGCACCGAACTCCGCATGGAGGCCCAAGGGCTGGTCCGCCTGCGCCACACCGTCACCAACCTCGACCCCGACCCCTGGACCCTCGACACCCTCACCGCGACCCTGCCCCTGCCCAAGGAGGCCGAGGAGGTGCTCGACCTCACCGGCCGGTGGGTACGCGAACGCGCCCCGCAGCGCTCGCCCCTGTCGATGGGCACCCGCATGCGCGCTTCCCGCCGCGGCCGCACCGGCCACGACGCCCCGCTCGTGCTCACCGCCGGCACCCCCGGGTTCGGGTTCCGCGACGGCGAGGTGTGGGGCGTGCACACCGCCTGGAGCGGAGACCACCTCCACCTGGCCGAACGCCTGCCCGAGGGCGCAGGGCAGGCCGACGCCGTGCTCGCCGGCGGCGCCCTCGTGCACCCCGGGGAGATCCGCCTGGCCCGGGGCGAGCACCACACCACCCCGTGGGTGTTCATGTCCTGGTCCGACCGGGGGATGGACGGCATGTCCGCGCGGTTCCACCGATGGCTGCGCGCCCGCCCCCAGCACCCGCACGAACCCCGCCCGGTCGTGCTCAACACCTGGGAGGCGGTCTACTTCGACCACGACCTGGACCGCCTCACCGAGCTCGCCGACACCGCCGCCCGCATCGGCGTGGAACGCTTCGTGCTCGACGACGGCTGGTTCCGCGGCCGCCGCGACGACACCGCGGGCCTGGGCGACTGGACCGTCGACGACGAGGTCTGGCCCGACGGCCTGCACCCGCTCTTCGACCACGTGCGGTCCCTGGACATGGAGGTCGGGCTGTGGGTGGAACCGGAGATGGTCAACCCCGACTCCGACCTCGCCCGCGCCCACCCCGACTGGCTCCTGGCCCCCGACGGCCGCCACGCCCCGCCCAGCCGCCACCAACAGGTGCTGGACCTGGGCCGCCCCGAGGCGTTCGAGCACGTGTTCACGCACCTGGACGCGCTGGTCACCGAGTACCGGCCCCACTACCTCAAGTGGGACCACAACCGCGACCTCCTCGAGGCCGTGCACGTGCCCACCGGCGGCGCGGGGGTGCACCGCCAGACCCTGGCCGTGTACGCGCTGCTCGACCGGCTGCGCGAACGCCACCCGGACCTGGAGATCGAATCGTGCTCCTCCGGCGGCGGCCGCGTCGACCTGGGCATCCTCGAACGCACCGACCGGGTGTGGGCCTCCGACAACAACGACGCACTGGAACGCCTTCCCCTGCAGCGCTGGACCGAACTGCTCCTGCCGCCCGAGCTGATCGGCAGCCACGTCGGAGCGCCCGAGTCGCACACCACCGGACGGGTCACCGCGCTGCCCACCCGGCTGCTGACCAGCCTGTTCGCGCACACCGGCATCGAATGGGACGTCACCTCCTGCGACGAGGAGGAACTCGCCGCGCTGGCCACATGGATCCGCCTGTACAAGGAGCTGCGCCCCCTGCTGCACACCGGCGACGTCGTGCACGCCGACCCCTCCGACCCCGCCGAGCAGCTCGACGGGATCGTCGCCGCCGACGGGTCCCGCGCCCTGTTCCGGTACGCCCGCCTGGGGTCCTCGGCGCGCGCCGTGCCTGGACGCGTGCGACTGCCCGGGCTTCCGGAGGACCGCCGGTACCGGGTGACCTGGCGCCGCGAGACCGGTTGGCCCTCCTCGGTGCAGCGCACGCTCCCGGCCTGGGTGGAGGGCGAGGCGCCCGTGGTCTCGGGCGCGGTGCTGTCCCGCGCGGGGCTGCAGCTTCCGGGGCTCAACCCCGCACAGACCATGCTGCTGGACCTGGAGGAGGCCCGATGACCAGCGACCTCGAAGGCTTCGCCCCGTCCGCCGGCGCCCGGCCCCCGCGCGCCCGCCTGGACTCCGACGCCCCCGCCCTGGACCTGGACGGCACGTGGCGGTTCCGGTACCTGCCCGAGGTGCCGGCCGACCACGACGGGTTCGCAGATCCAGGCCTCGACGACTCAGGGTGGGACGAGTTTCCGGTGCCCTCCCACTGGCAACTGCACGGGTACGGGGCGCCCGCCTACACCAACGTGCACTACCCGTTCCCCGTCGATCCGCCGTTCGTGCCCGACGAGAACCCGACCGGGGAGTACCGGCGCACCTTCGACCTGCCCCCCGACTGGCCGGAGGGCGGTGCGGTGCTGCGCTTCGACGGGGCGGACTCCTTCCTGCGGGTGTGGCTCAACGGCACCGAGCTGGGCTTCTCCACCGGCAGCCGCCTGGTCGCGGAGTTCGACGCCGGCCACCTGCTGCGGCCGGGGCGCAACGTGCTGGCGGCGCGGGTGCACCAGTGGTCGGCCGCCAGTTACCTGGAGGACCAGGACATGTGGTGGCTGTCGGGTCTCTTCCGCGGCGTCACCCTGCAGCACCGCCCCGCCGAGGGCATCGAGGACCTCACCGTGGTCGCCGGCTACGACCACACCACCGGCACCGGAACGCTGCGCGTGGACACCCCCGGGTCGGCGCCGGTCCGCATCGACCTTCCGGAGCTGGGGTTGCACGGCGCCGCGACCGGGACCGTGCACGAGGTCGGCCCGGTCGAGCCCTGGAGCGCCGAGTCGCCCCGCCTGTACGCGGCCGAGGCGGCCTCCGCGGGCGAGCGGGTGCGGCTGCGCATCGGGTTCCGCAGCGTCGCCGTCGAGAACGGGCGCCTCATGGCCAACGGCCGCCCCCTGCTGCTGCGGGGCGTCAACCGGCACGAGTGGCACCCCGATCACGGGCGTGCGGTACCGCCGGAGACCATGCGCGCGGACGTGCTGGCGATGAAGCAGCACAACGTCGACGCCGTGCGCACCAGCCACTACCCGCCCCACCCCTCCTTCCTGGACCTGTGCGACGAGCTCGGGCTGTGGGTGGTCGACGAGTGCGACCTGGAGACCCACGGGTTCGAGGCTGTGGAATGGAGGGACAACCCCTCCGACGACCCGCGGTGGCGCGAGGCCTACCTGGACCGGATCCGGCGCACGGTGGCGCGCGACCGCAACCACCCGTCGGTCATCATGTGGTCGCTGGGCAACGAGGCCGGGCGCGGGGAGAACCTGCGGGCGATGGCCGACTGGGTGCACGAGCACGACCCCACCCGGCCTGTGCACTACGAGGGCGACCCCGACAGCTCCTACGTGGACGTGTACTCGCGCATGTACGCACCCCACGCCGAGGTCGAGGAGATCGGCCGGTGCGGGGAACCGGCGACCGAGGACCCGTCGGCCGACGCCCACCGGCGCGGACTGCCGTTCGTGCTGTGCGAGTACGCGCACGCGATGGGCGCGGGGCCCGGCGGGCTGGCCGAGTACCAGCGGTTGTTCGAGCGGTACCCGCGTCTGGCCGGCGGGTTCGTGTGGGAGTGGTTCGACCACGGGATCCGGCGCCGGGAGGACGACGGCACCGAGTGGTTCGCCTACGGGGGCGATTTCGGGGAGGTGCTGCACGACGGGAGCTTTGTCGCCGACGGGTTGGTGCTGCCCGACCGTGCCCCGAGCCCGGGACTGACGGCGCTGGCCGCGACGTTCGCCCCGGTGCGGGTCGAGGTCGATGCCGGGGCGGGGGTGGTGCGGGCGGAGAACCTGCGCACCTTCGCCGACACCTCCGACCTGGCGGTGCACTGGGAGGCGGCCGAGGAGGGCGTGGTGCTGGAACGCGGCACCCTCCCGGTCCCGGTGCTCGCGCCGGGGGAGCGCTCCGAGACGGAGCTGCCGCAGGTGCGCGGGGCCGCGGTCGGCCAGGTGTGGATGACGGTCTCGGTGCGTGCGGCCCGCGACCTGCCCTGGGCCGAGGAAGGCCACGAGGTCGCGTGGGGGCAGGGGCTCCTGACCGAGGCCGAACCGGGGCCGGAACCGGCGGCGCACCACCCGGTCACCGAGGGCAGGCATGTGCGTCTGGGCCCCGGGGTCTTCGACGCCCGCACCGGCCGGCTGCTCGAGGTCGCCGGGCTCGGGGCCGAAGGCGTCCGGTTGGGGGTGTGGCGTGCGCCCACCGACAACGACGAGGGCACCCACGGGTTCCCGCTGGCCCCGTTCTGGCGGGCGGTGGGTCTGGACCGGATGGTCGAGCGCCGCCGTTCGGTCGAGGCCGGCCACGAGGCCCTGCAGCTGCGCACGCGCCTGGCCCCGGCCGCGCGCGACCTGGGGCTGGAGGTCTCCTACCGCTGGAGCGCCGCCGGTTCCACGTTGTGGCTGGACCTGGAGGCCCGTGCGGTGGGGGAGTGGCCGTGCCCGCTGCCTCGTGTGGGGCTGGACCTGGCGCTGCCCGGTTTCCTGGACACGGTGGAGTGGTTCGGGCGCGGCCCCGGTGAGGCGTTCCGCGATATGGACCAGGGGGTGCGGGTCGGGCGCTTCACCGACACCGTGGCGGGCCTGCAGACCCCTTACCTGCGGCCGCAGGAGAACGGGGTCCGGCTCGGGACCCGGTGGCTGGAGCTGCGCGGGGCCGACGGGGCCGGGCTGCGGATCCGGGACGGCGGCGGGGCCGGGGAAGGGTTCGCGTTCACCGCCCGCCGGTGGGACGACCATGCACTGGACGCCGCCCGCCACCCGCACGAGCTGGCCGCGGAGGACCGGCTGCACCTGCGGTTGGACGCCGACCACCACGGCAGCGGGTCGGCCTCCTGTGGTCCGGGCGTTCTGCCCGAAC
The DNA here is from genome assembly GCF_014892575.1 of Nocardiopsis coralli. GTDB lineage: Bacteria > Actinomycetota > Actinomycetes > Streptosporangiales > Streptosporangiaceae > Nocardiopsis > Nocardiopsis coralli. Next base: position 85,077 of record NZ_JADBGI010000022.1, read on the forward strand.
ACCAGCTCACGCCGGGCACCCACCGTTTGCGGGTGGGGTTCTCGCGCCTGCCGGGCTGACCCGTTCCTGCCTGGCTGATGTGTGGCGGGGTCCCCGGGGGAGTGAGGTGATCACCCCGGGGCCCCGCCGGCCGGCCGGATCGCTGACGGCCGGCCCGCCCTGGGCTCACCAACTGGACTTGGTGACCCCGGGCAGCTCTCCGCGGTGGGCCATCTCGCGGAACCGGATCCGGGAGAGGCCGAACTTGCGCAGGTGCGCGCGCGGGCGCCCGTCGACGGCGTCGCGGTTGCGCACGCGGGTGGCGCTGGCGTCGCGGGGCTGGCGGTTGAGCTCGGCGACGGCCGCGGCGCGCTCCTCCGGCGGGGTGTCGGGGCTCTTGATGGTGCGCTTGAGCTCGGCCCGGCGCTGCGCGTAGTGGGCGACGGTGCGTTTGCGCTGTTCGTTGCGGGCGATCTTGCTCTTCTTGGCCATCAGACCTTCTCCCCTCGGGCGCGGATCTCGGCGACGACCCGCTCGATGCCGCGGGCGTCGATGGTCTTCATGCCTTTGGTGCTCACGCGGAGCTTGACGTGGCGGCCCTCGGTGGGCAGCCAGTAGCGCTTGGTCTGGATGTTGGGGTCGAACCGGCGGCGGGTGCGGCGGTTGGAGTGGGAGATCCGGTTGCCGAACGCGGGTTTCTTGCCGGTGACCTGGCAGTGGCGGGACACGGGGCTCCTTCCTGTGGGGCGGGTGGTGCGGGCGCGGTCAGTTCTGCTTGGTGGACGACGGGTAGGGCAGGAGCGCCATCTCGCGGGCGTTCTTGACCGCGGCGGCGATGAGGCGCTGTTGGCGGGCGGTGACGCGGGTGACGCGGCGGCTGCGGATCTTGCCCTTCTCCGAGATGAACTTCCTGAGCAGCGCGGTGTCCTTGTAGTCGACGTGGTCGGCCTCGCCCAGCGGGTTGGCGAAGGCGCGCTTGCGGGCGGGCTTGGTGCGGCGGCGGTCGGCGGGCATGGTCAGCGCTCCGTGAACGTGGCGAAGGGGTCGTTGTGGAACTCGTCCTGGCCGGTCTCGTCGTCGGTGAGCAGGCAGGAGTCGAGGAGCTCCACCAGGGCGAGGGCGTCCATGCCCACCCCGGTGAAGGACAGGTGCTGGCGGCGGTCTCCGTGCACGGGGTTCCAGTCGCGGTGGGCGGCGTCGCGGCGTCCGGGGGAGACCAGGTCCATGGCGGCCTCGGGGAGCGCGTCCAGCCAGGGGCCGCCGTTCTCGACCATGAGCAGGTCCTGGTGGGACTCCCAGAGCATGACGTTGTCGGGCTTGCTGGCGAGCCAGAAACGCCCGCGGCCGCGCAGGGTGCGGGCGGCCAGCTCCTCCAGGGCCTCGGCGAGGCGTTCGGGGTGCAGGGGCCGGTCGCGGTCCCAGACCACCGTGCTGACCCCGTGCTCGTCGGTGTGGCCGGTGTAGCGGGCCCAGGCGGGGTTGAGGCGTGCGTGCGCGGCTTCGGTGTCGAACTCGGCATCGAACCATCCGTCGGCGGCGGCGTCCGTGGGCGCGGTGTCGGCGGCGGGGTTGAGCTGGGTGAGCAGGGCGCGGGCGTGGGGGGTGGGTTCGCCGCGCAGGGCGATGCGGCCGGGGTACTCGAGCTGGCGGGTGAGGACCTCGGTGACGGTGCGGTGGTCGTCCTGGGCGATGTCGAGGCCGCGGTCGGCGAGTTCGTCGTGGGTGCCGAGGTCGGCGGTGAGGCGGGCGGCGTCCACGGCGGTGACCACGGCGGTGAGGCGGAGTTCGTCCTGCGCGGCGATCGACTCGGCGATGAGCTGGGGTTCGACGCTGTTCCAGGCCTCGACCACGCACAGGTCGTGGTCGCCGGTGGCGGCGGTGCGCAGGAGGAAGGGGATCAGGTCCTCGCGCAGGGTGCAGGAGGCGCAGGCGTGGTCGAGGTGGACGGGTTCGGTCTCCTGGTGGCCGGCGGCGTCCTGGGTGAGGCGGTGGACGGTGCCCTGGCCGATGTGGGCGAGGTCGTGGTGGACGGCGAGGGACCGCGGCTGCGACGACAGCAGGGACTGCACGGCTTCGTGCCGTGCGAGCCCGTGCAGGCCGGTGACGAGGGCGATGCGCATGGGGGCGCTCCTTCCCGAGGGGAGACCCCTCCAGAATGAAAATGAAAACCGTTCCCAAGTCTAACCACGCCGGGGCGGTGCTCGGAACACCGGGCCGGGGCGGGGAGGACCCCTCGGGTGCGCCCACACGATCGGTGCCGTCACGGGCGAACCGGGGCGGCTCTGCCCGGATCGCAGGCCATGGAGATCCGGAAAGCCATGACGGTCCTGCACCGAGGGGCGGGAGCCCGAAGGAGGAGACTGTGGGCCGTGCCACGAACGAAGGAGAGGTGCGTATGACGTCCGAACCGACCGAGGAGGCACAGGCCGAGGAGGGACAGGGGCTCGACATGAACATCGTCTGGAGCGCCTTCGGGGTCGCCGGGGCGGTGTTGATCGCGGTCGACGCCGCGCACTGGGGGGAGACCCTCCTGCTGTTCTCCAGCCTGGCCGTGACCCTGCTGCTCCTCCTCGAGTGGAACGCGGGCCGCTTCTCCCGCGCCGCGATCCCCGCCCTGGGCTTCACCGCGGCCGTGTGGGTGCTCGGCGCGCTCGGGTTCGATGCGCCCACGAGCGCCTACGGGTTCGCGGTCGCGGCCACGCTCATCGCCTTCGAGCTGCCACGCGGGCGCGGGGTCCTGCTCACCGGGGCCGCCGCCGTCGCCCTCACGGTGCTCGCCGTGAAACCGGTCGTGCCCGGGTCGGAGGGGCAGACGTTCGGGGACATCGCCCTGTTCGTCTGCCTGTCCCTGGGTGTGGCGTTCGCCGGAGTGACCGTGGCGGTCCTGGCCCGCGCGGTCAAGGATCTCGTCGGGCGTCTGGACCGGGGGCGGCGCCGCGATTCGGAGCTGGCCCTCCTGCGCGAGCAGGTGCGGTACAGCGGCGACCTGCACCAGGCCCAGGACCGGACCCTGAACGCGGTCGAAGGCAAGGTCGACCTGGCCGAGGAACACCTGCACAGCGACCTGGACCGGGTGCGGCGAGAACTGGACGGGGTGCGCACCCTGATCGGGGCGAACAGCATCGAGACCAAGGGGCTCGTGCACGCCCAGCGGCGCCTCCACCTCGCCGCTGAGCTGGAGAACGCCAAGAACCGCCTGGAGTCCGCCGGTATCCACGTGCAGGTCGGCCGCGCGGACGGGGTCGACACCAGCGCGAGCGCACTGCTCGGCGAGGTCCTGCGGGAGGCCACCACCAACATCCTGAGCCACACCGGGGCCGAACAGGTCAGGATCACACTCACCTGGGACGGAGTGTCGGTGGTCAACGACGGTGCGGGGGGCGACGGGCGCCTGCCCGCGCTCAGCGGGCTCGGTGTGCTGCGTGAGCGCCTGGTCGGCCACGGGGGAGAGCTGGCGGTGGAGCAGGACGGTTCCTGGTTCCGTACCGTCGCGACCGTGCCCGCCCCCGACAGCGGCACCGTACCCACGGCCCGGGCCGACCACCGCTGACCGGTCGTGGCCCCGGCCGGCGACGGGGACCACCGGCGGGCCTCAGCGCCCGGTCCCCTTCGCGGCCGTATTGGGCGTCGCGTCGGAGCCCCGCGCGGCCCGGCCGTAGGTCAGCCGGCGCAGCAGCGTCTCGGCCGGACCGCGCACCCCGGCCCGGTCCATCGCCGACGCTGCGGCCACGGTCGCCGACCACGTCGCCACCGCCACCAGCACCGCCGACCAGCTCGACAGGGACGTCCCCAGACCCAGCCCCCACGCGGCCAGCAGCGGCGGGAGGACCAGCGACTGCGCCAGGTAGCCGCTCAGCGACCGCCGTCCCAGGGCCACCACCGCCCGCACCGGGAACGTGTCCCGGCGTCCGCGCACCGAGATCCGGTGGGCGATCAGGCCGAACAGAGCGGCGTAACCGACCCCCGCGAAGATGCCCGTGTAGAAGTGCAGCCCGTTGACCAGTGCCACGGTCTCGGGGCCGAACACCCCCAGGTGCTGCAGGGCCAGGCCCGCCCCGGCCGCCCACCCGGCCGCGATGCCCCACACCGCGACCCGGCGCAGCAGAGGCAGGTGGCGGGAAGGCTCCTCCAACACCCGGTGCCGCGCGGCCAGCAGACCGATCAGGAAGGCCGTGGGCAGGGCCAGCGTCAGCACACCCTGCGTCGTGGTGAGGAACCAGGCCGGAAGGCGGAACAGCGCCGAGAGCAGGTAGTCCGGCTCGGCGATGCTCAACCGCTGCAGCGTCTCGGCGCCGGGGGCCGAAGCGGCGGGGTCGGCCGGCACGAGACGGGCCACGAGCGCCGAGGCCGCGACCGACAGCGCACCCACGCCCAGCAGAACCCCCGTCCAGATCCGCAGCGTGCGGTCACGGCGGCCGAAGAACAGCGGCACCAGTAGCAGCGCCATGAGCCCGTAGGCGCCCAGGATGTCGCCCTGCCACAGCAGCACCCCGTGCACGGCGCCGAACGCCAGCATCCACAGGTGGCGGCGCCGCAGGTACCGGCGCACCTGCTCCGGGGAGGTTCCGCGCTCCACCTGCCGGGCGTACATCTGCCCGATGCCGTAGGCGAACAGGAAGGCGAACATCGTGTGGGTGCGCGCGTCCACCACGATCAGGGTCAGGGCCTGGGCGACCCGGTCGGCGACCGAACCCCCGTCCGGGTGCAGCATCATGCCCACGGGCACGTCGTAGATGAACCACGGAACGTGCGCCAGTGCGATGAGCAGCAGCATCATGCCGCGGGCGAGGTCGGGGGCGAGTACGCGTTCGGTGACCGGTGTCGAACGCACCGGGGCCTGCAGGGCCGGTTCGGAGATCATGCGGCAAGCCTCGCCCGCACCGGCCCCGCCCGGCAGTGCGGCCGCGTCACCTGATCCCTGTGACACGTGCGTGCTCCCATCCGTGACGTGGTGTCACTGGTGGGGCCGGGTGCCGCCGAGGAGACTGGGACGGTGCGAACAACAGGGGAAGAGTGTGTATGGCGTCCGAGCTGACCGACGAGGCGCAGGGACGGCTGCGCAGACTCAGTCTGGAGATCGTCTCCGCATCGGTCACCGCCATCGGGGTGCTGCTGATCGTGTCCCAGGCCCAGGGTTGGCCCGATACCGTTCTCATGGGGGCCGGGCTGGCCGCGACGCTGCTGGTCGTCAGTTTCTGGGGTAGGGGCCGGTTCACGACCGTGGCCCTTCCGGGGCTGGTTCTGACCGCGGCCGTGTGGGCCGCGGGTGCCCTCGCCTTCGAGACCACTGCCGCCGCGTTCGGGTTCGCAGTCGTGGCCACCTTGGTCGTTTCCGAATCCGCCGAAAGACGACGGGCGCTCTGCGCGGGACTCGCTGCCGTTGTCGTGGCGGTTCTCGTGCTGAAACCGGTCCTCTCGGCGGAGAGCCTGCCCACGTCCGCCCTCTACGTGTTCGCGACGGTGTGTGTGGCGGTCGCGGGGATCGCCATGGCGATCCTGGCCCAGGGGGTACAGGAGCTGATCACCGAGCTCGACCGGGCCCGCAGGCACGAGGCCGAAGTGGCCGTCATGCGCGAGCGGGTGCGCTTCGCCGGCGACCTGCACGACATCCAGGGCCACACCCTGCACGTGGTCAAGCTCAAGGTCGCCCTGGCCCGCAAGCTCCTGCACAGCGACCTGGCACGCGTCGAACACGAACTCGACGAGGTGCACACGCTGGTCGGCGACACCATCACCGAGACCAAGGAGCTCGCCCACGCACAGCGCAGCCTCAACCTGGCCGCGGAGTTGGAGAACGCCAAGAACCTGCTCGAGGCCGCGGGCATCGCGGTGCACGTCGAACGCGGGGCCGAGCCGGCCCCCGGAACCGACGCGCTGCTCGGCCAGGTCCTGCGCGAGACCACCACCAACATCCTGCGCCACAGCGACGCCGCCCAGGTCTGGGTCACCCTCGACGGCGGCGCCCTGACCGTGGCCAACGACGGCGCCCGCGGCGAGGGGCCGCCCCACCTCAGCGGCCTGGCGGGCCTGCGCGACCGGCTGGCCGCCCACGGGGGAGAACTGGCGGTGGAACAGGACGGAACCCGGTTCCGCACCGCTGCTTCACTGCCCCACCCCGACACCGCCCCCGACACACGGAAGGACGAGCGATGACCACCGTGGTCCTGGCCGACGACGAGGCCCTGCTGCGCACCGCACTGGCCTCACTGCTGCCCCTGGAGGGCGACATCACGGTGCTCGCCGAGGCCGAGGAGGGCGACGGGGCCGTGCGCGCCGCACTCGAACACCGCCCCGACGTGCTCGTCATCGACCTGGAGATGCCCGGCACCGACGGCCTGGCCGCGCTGGCCCGGTTGCGCCGCGAGCGGCCCTACCAGGTCGTGCTCATGCTCACCCGCCACGCCCGGCCCGGGGTTCTGCGCCGTGCCCTCGAACTCGGCGTGCAGGGGTTCGTCAGCAAGTCCGCCGACCCCTCCCACATCGCCTCGGTCATCGCGACCCTGCACGAGGGGCGGCGGTGGATCGATCCGGACGTGTCCGCACTGGCCATCATCGACGACTGCCCGCTCACCGACCGCGAGCTCGACGTGCTGCGCGAGACCGGGCACGGGTACTCGGTCGCCGAGATCGCCGCGCGCCTGCACCTGGCCGAGGGCACCGTGCGCAACTACCTGTCCAACGCCATGGGCAAGACCCAGAGCCGCAACCGGCACGAGGCCGCCCGCCACGCCCGCGAGCACGACTGGCTCTGAACCCCGATCGGGGATCTTGCTACCAGCGCCACATTCGACGCTGATACCGGCTCCGGTAGCAAGATCCCCGCTGAAGGGGCGGCGGGCCACCCCGCCGGCCCCGATCACGCCGTCAGGCCGGGTCACCGCCCGCCACGGCGGGGATCACGTCCCGGCCGTAGGACTCGATGACCCCGTCGACGTCGTCGTGCATCGCGTACACCGCGAACTGGTCCACCCCGGCCGCGCGCAGCCGCTCCAGCTTCGCCACGTGCTCCTCGGGTGTACCTATCAGGCAGAACCGGTCCACGATCGAGTCCGGAACGAACTCGGTGTCCGGGTTGTCCACCCGCCCGTGGTGGCTGTAGTCGTAACCCTGCCGGGCCCGGATGTAGTCGGTCAGTTCCTGGGGCACCGCGTCCGAGGTGTCGCCGTAACGCTCCACCAGGTCGGCGACGTGGTTGCCGACCATCCCGCCGAACCAGCGGCACTGCTCGCGCGCGTGGTCCCGGGCCCGCTGGGAACCGTCGGTGACGTAGGCCGGTGCGGCCACACAGATCGTCACCTCGTCGGGGTCACGACCCTCCGAGACCGCCGCCGCCCGCACCGCCCGGACCATCCACTCGGTCAGGTAAGGGTCGGCCAGCTGCAGGATGAACCCGTCGGCCCGCCGCCCCACCAGGTCCAGGGCCTTGGGCCCGTAGGCGCCCATCCACACCGGCAGTTGCCCGCCACGCACCCACGGCAGGTGCATGCTCGCGCCCTCGACGTCGGCCTCCCGGCCCTCGGCGAGGTCCTTGATCGCCGCCATCGCCGCACCCAACCGGGCGAGCGTGGCCGGCTTGCGCCCCGCCACCCGCATCGCCGAGTCGCCCCGGCCGATGCCGCACACCGTCCGGTTGCCGAACATGTCGTTGAGGGTGGCGAACAGCGACGCCGTGACCTCCCAACTGCGGGTACTGGGGTTGGTCACCATCGGCCCCACACGCAGGCGCCGGGTGCGTTCGAGGATGCGGCTGTAGATGACGAAGGGTTCCTGCCACAGCACCACCGAGTCGAAGGTCCACCCGTGGGTGAACCCGTGTCGCTCGGCGGCCACCATGCGCTCCACCAGGGTGTCGGCGGGAGGGTCGGTCTGCAGGACGAGTCCGATGTCCACGTGGGGGCCTCCTCAGACCAGGTACTGACAGGTGGACCTGGGCACGAACCGGCCGTGCCCGGCCGCGCCCAGATAGGTGTCGTCGTCGATCACCACACGGCCGCGCGAGAGCACCGTGCGCGCCTTGCCGGTCACCCCGATGCCCTCGTAGGCCGAGTAGTCCACGTTCATGTGGTGGGTCTCGGCGGAGATCGTGTGCCGTGCCGACGGGTCGTAGACCACCAGGTCGGCGTCGGCGCCCGGGGCGATCGTGCCCTTCTTCGGGTAGAGGCCGAACATGCGCGAGGGGGTCGCGCAGGCGATCTCGATCCACCGCCTCCGGTTGATGCGCCCCTCCACCACCGCCTGGTGCAGCAGGTCCATGCGGTTCTCCACCCCCGGCATGCCGTTGGGGATCTTGGAGAAGTCGCCCTTGCCGAGGTCCTTCTGCCCCGTGAAACAGAACGGGCAGTGGTCGGTGGAGACCACGGACAGGTCGTTGGTGCGCAGCGCCCGCCACAGGTGTTCCTGGTGCTCCTTGGGGCGCAGCGGGGTCGAGCACACGTACTTGGCGCCGCCGAAGTCCGGCTCGGCCAGGTTGTCCACGTCCAGGAAGAGGTACTGCGGGCAGGTCTCGCCGAACACGTTCAGGCCCTTGCCGCGGGCGCGCGCGAGCTCCTCCACGGCCTCCTGCGCCGACACGTGCACCACGTACAACGGGGAACCCGCCACCCGGGCGAGCTGGATGGCCCGGTGGGTGGCCTCCGACTCCAACAGCGCCTTGCGGACCTCGCCGTGGTACCGCGGATCGGTGCGCCCCTCGGCCAGCGCCTGCTCGACCAGCACGTCGATGGCGATCCCGTTCTCGGCGTGCATCATCGTCAGCGCACCGTTGGAGGCGCCGCGCTGCATGGCCCGCAGGATCTGCCCGTCGTCGCTGTAGAAGACACCCGGGTAGGCCATGAACAGCTTGAAGGAGGTGATGCCCTCGTCGACGAGCGTGTCCATCTCCTTCAGGGAGGACTCGTTGACGTCGGACAGGATCGAGTGGAAGGAGTAGTCGACGGCGCAGTTGCCGTCGGCCTTGCCCATCCACGTCTCCACCCCGGCCCGGACCGATTCACCCGGGCGCTGGATGGCGAAGTCGACGATGGTGGTGGTCCCGCCCCAGGCGGCGGCGCGGGTCCCGGTCTCGAAGGTGTCGGAGGCGTAGGTGCCGCCGAACGGCATCTCCATGTGCGTGTGGGGGTCCACCCCGCCCGGGACGACGTAGTGGCCGGTCGCGTCGATGGTTCTCGCGCCGCTGCGCGCCCAGGCCTGGGCCTCGTCGCTGCCGCGCAGGGCGAGGGCGACGACCTTCTCGTCCTCGATCAGGACGTCGGCCTCGGTCTCCTCGGCCGCGGTCACGACCAGCCCGCCGGTGATGAGGGTGCGTGTCATGGGGATCTCCTAACCTTCGACGAGGGGGCCGTAGGCGTCGGGGCGGCGGTCGCGGTAGAAGGCCCACTGCTGCCTCACCTCGTCGACCATGCCGAGGTCGAGGTCGCGCACCACCAGTTCGGGGGAGGTGTCGGAGGCGACGTCGCCCACGAACTGGCCCCGCGGGTCCACGAAGTAGCTGGTGCCGTAGAAGTCGTTGTCGCCGTACTCCTCCACACCCACACGGTTGATCGCCGCGATGTAGTAGGCGTTGGCGACCGCGGCGGCGGGCTGTTCGAGCTTCCACAGGTACGAGGAGAGCCCGCGGTGGGTCGCGGAGGGGTTGTAGACCAGCTGCGCGCCGGCCAACCCCAGGGCCCGCCAGCCCTCCGGGAAGTGGCGGTCGTAGCAGATGTAGACGCCGATGCGCCCGACCGCGGTGTCGAAGACCGGCCATCCCAGGTTCCCGGGACGGAAGTAGAACTTCTCCCAGAACCCCTTGACCTGCGGAATGTGGTGCTTGCGGTACTTGCCGAGGTAGGTTCCGTCGGCGTCGATCACCGCGGCGGTGTTGTAGTAGAAACCGGGGCCCTCGACCTCGAAGACCGGAAGCACCATGACCAGGCCCAGTTCACGGGCCAAGGCGGAAAAGCGGGTGATGGTGGGGCCGTCGGGGACCGGTTCGGCCCACTTGTGGTGTTCCGGGTCCTGGACCTGGCAGAAATACGGGGCGTTGAACACTTCCTGGAAGCCGATGACCTGGGCTCCCTGGGCGGCTGCGTCCCGCGCATATTTTTCGTGGGCCGCGAGCACGGATTCGGTGTCGCCGGTCCATTCGGTCTGGACGAGTGCTGCACGGACGTTGTGCGGCATGCTTGCCTCGTTCCTCGAAGAGCGCCGCCCGGTGAGGCGGCTCAGAACGCTGGGTGAGTAGGCGGTGCGCGTGCCGCCGAACTGTAGGGAACGGGGGACGGAGGGTCAATGCCCGACATCCGAGCGGGGTTGTTGCGGCGGCGTTTCCGGTCCACGTGAATAGGCCTGCTTGGTACCCGGTGTCCTGTTTACCGGTGCTCGGGTTCGGGGGAACCGACAGGTTTTGACACCGAATGGGAAAGTGGTTTCATGGATCTCCACACACGGGGATTCCGGGCCCTGAACCACGGGGGGTTCTGTTCGGGCCGCGATCACGCCGGCGTCTCGGCGCCAGGCACGGCCGGTGTCGGCGCGGGAAACAGTCCGCGTCCCCGACCCACACGAGCGCGTGCGCGTGAGACCCTGGGTCCCCGTCCGCGACGGTGCGGCCCCCCGCGCACCCGGCCCGCGGACGTGACGTGTTCCCGCTACCCGGAGCGTCACGGCGCCTGGGCGACCGACCGAGAAGGCAACGAAGCACCGATGCCGAAGCGAACCTCACTCACCGCGGATCGTTCCTCTCTGGGGCACCGTGTCCGCTACGCGATCCGACACCCGGAACGGATCGGCCCGTTCCTGCGCCGTTCCGCCCGCGACCTCAAACTGCGGCTCACCCACCGCGACCACGTCGCCTACTACCGCGCCGTGATGGCCTCCGACGCGGCGCGTGACCCCCGCAAGGCTGTCGGCAGCCACAACGAGAAGCGCTGGCTGGCCCTGGGGCAGATGCAGTTCGACTACCTCGTCGAGGAGCACGGCCTCAAGCCCGGCCAGCGCATGCTCGACATCGGCTGCGGCAACCTGCGCGCCGGGTGGCGGTTCATCGACTACCTCGATTCCGGCGACTACTACGGCATCGACATCTCGCCGGACATCCTCATCTCCGCGAAGAAGGTGCTGGCCGAGCGCGGGCTGCAGGACAAGCTCCCCCACCTGACGCTCACGCACGACCTGACCTTCGACTTCCTGCCGCGCAACCACTTCGACGTCGTGCACGCCCACAGCGTCTTCTCGCACTCGCCGATCGAGGTCATCGACGAGGCGCTGGGCCACGTGGAGCGGATCCTGGCGCCGGGCGGGTTCTTCGACTTCACCTTCGACCGCACCGAGGGCAACGAGCACCACGTGCTGCGCGAGGACTTCTACTACCGCACCGAGACGCTCGTCGCCCTGGCGCAGAAGCACGGCCTGCACGCGGAGTTCATGGAGGACTGGGAGGAGCTGCCGCACGGGCAGTCCAAGATGCGCATCACCGTGCCCCGGCACGGTCTCGGCGACTGACGCCGGGACACACGGGGAAGGGCGGGGCGGGCGAGGGGAGCGGCGCGCGGCCGCGTCAGAAGCCGAGGGAGAGCTGCTGGACCGGGCGCTGCGGTGCGTCCGGGGCCTGTCGGTCGGTCGAGGCGCGGGGGCCGTTTCTGCGGGGCCGGTGCGCGGCCGGCCCGTTCAGCCCGTGGCGCGCGGCGGCCTCGTGCACCGCGGCCACCACGGCGTCGCTGTAGGCCTTGGGCGCGTAGGACCCGCGCCCGTAGAGCTCCCGGTAGAGCGGTACCAGGTGCGGGTACTCGCGCTGCAGCCACGACCGGTACCACTCGCGGGCGCCCGGGCGCAGGTGCAGCACGATCGGGGTGAGGCGCGCCGCCCCGGCCTCGGCGATCGCCGCGACGGTCTCCTCGATCTGCTCCGCGGAATCGGTGAGCCCGGGCAGGATCGGCGCCATCAGCACCGAACAGCTCAGCCCCCGCTCGGCGAACCGGCGCACCACGTCCAGGCGTGCGCGCGGGCTCGGCGTTCCCGGTTCCACCTTCCGCCACACCGCCTCGTCCACCGACCCGACCGAGACCGCCAGACCCACGTCGGTCACGCGGGAGGCCTCCTCGATGAGGTCGAGGTCGCGCAGGACGAGGCGGCCCTTGGTGAGCAGTGAGAACGGGTTGGCGGCGTCCTTCAGCGCCCCGATGATCTGCGGCATGAGCCGGTAGTGGCCCTCCGCCCGCTGGTAGGGGTCGGTGTTGGTGCCCATGGCCACCGGCTCGCCCGCCCAGCCCGGGCTCGCCAGCTCGGCGCGCAGCAGTTCCCCGGCGTTGACCTTGACCATGATGCGGGTGTCGAAGTCGCGGCCGCTGTCGAGGTCGAGGTACTCGTGCGTGCGCCGGGCGAAGCAGTACACACACGCGTGGGCGCACCCGCGGTACGGGTTGAGGGTCCACCGGAACATGGGGTCCTCGCCCGGCACCTTGTTGAGGATCGAGCGCGCCCGGATCTCCACCGCCACCGGGGCGCCGTCGTCGCCGGACTCCACGGGTCCGGGGCCCGGAGCCCTCAGCCCCGCGCGGCCGGTGCCGCGCTCGGGCGGGGGTGGGGCCTCGAACAGGGTCTGCTGACCGGTCCCGTCGGTGTCCTCACGGAGGTTCTCCCAGCGCATGGCCATATTCGAACATGTTTTCGATCAGGTGTCCAGGGCGGCCTGTGGGCAGAGGATCGGGGCGGGTGCGCGGAGCGGGGTGGGTCCTCGGTGGTGGTCCCACTTTCCCGGGGGCGCTGAGGGAGATACCCACACCCGGTATAACCTGGCCGCGGTCGACGCCCCGACCGTCGACGACGCCACGCACGGAACAGGACATCCCCATGAAGTTCACGGCACCGGCCGCCGTCGCCACAGCCGCCGCCCTCGCCCTCAGCGCCTGCAGCGTCCCCGAACCCGAGGGCAACGTGCCCACCGACCAGGGGGCCGCCTCGGCGGAGGACCTGCTCGCCGAGCACGGGCTCGACGGCCTCGACCCCGAGGAGATCGTCGACCGCCTCGACGCCATGCCGGTGGAGGAACGGCCCACCGACCTCATGGCCTCGGTGCAGCCCGGCTCCCTCGTGCTCTCCGACGCCTCAGGGGGACCGGAAGGCGGCCAGGAGGCCGAGCTCGACCTGCCCGATGACCGCTTCTACCTGTCGATGGCGCCCTACGTGGATCACACGCACGAGTGCTTCTTCCACAGCCTCACCACGTGCCTGGGGGAGCTGCGCGACGAGGAGATCGACGTGACGATCACCGACGACGCGGACGACAGCGTCCTGGTGGAGGAGACCGTGCAGACCTTCGACAACGGGTTCGCCGGGTACTGGCTGCCCAGCGGCATCGACGCCACCGTCACGGTCGAGCACGACGAGTACAGCGGCAGCACGCAGGTCTCCACGGGCGAGGACGACCCCACCTGCCTGACCACACTGGAACTGGGGTAACACCGGCCGCGCGGTCACCTTACGGGCGGCCGGGCCACGTTCGGATCGTCCCGATCAGTCGTCGGTGCGGGCCAGGCTGAGCGTGGTCACCGGCTCGCCGCCGGCGTCGCCCTGCTCGAAGAAGTCGATCGCCATCGTGTCGCCGTCGACGATCACCGCGACCTGCTCGTCCACGGTTCCCGGCTGCGTGAGCAGGCACTGGTCCGCATCCGAATCCGTCGATTCGAACGAGACCACCCCGTTGTACCCGCGGTCGGTCGACCCGCTCAGGTTGAGGTCGGTGTCGCAGTCCTCGTGGTCGATGTCGAGCTGGCCCGTCTGGTCGCCCTCCTGGGTCTGCAGCTCCACGAGGGCGCCATTGTCGGCGACGCCCTCCCAGTCGCCCTCGTGGGCCTGGGAGAAGCGGGGAACGCCTTCGGCAGGGTCGAGCTCGCGGTCCCCGGATGCGGGCTCATCGGGCTCTTCCGACGGTTCCGCCTGCCCCTGGCCTTCCTCGCCCGGGTCGCCCGCGGCCGATTGGTCGCTACCGACCTGAGTGTTCCCGGGGTCGTTGGTCAGACCGTCCAGGCCGCCGCCCAGCGACAGGCCCGCCAGGAACAGTGCGGCCCCCGCGACCACGGCCCCGGCGCCGATCAGCCACCCGCGCGCACCCGAGCGCTTCTTCGGTGCCGCTGCGGTCGCGCCCGGCTGCTGCGCCGCGTTCGGGTCGACCATCGTCGCCTGTGCGGCGTGTGCGGCCTGCACCAGGGTGCCCGCGTCGGAGGGGCCGCCCTGGCGGCCCAGGAGCGTCATGAGCACGTCCACCGGACCCGGGCGCTGCGCCGGGTCCTTGGCCAGCGCGCCGGCCACCATCGAACGCAGCGGTTCCGGCACCCTCTGCAGGTCCGGTTCGACGTTGACGACGTTGTGGAGCACGTTGTGCACCGTCGTGCCCTCGAACGGGGAGCTGCCCGTTGCTGCGTAGGCGATGACCGCGCCCCAGGAGAAGACGTCCGAGGCCGCCGTCGCGCGCCCATGCGCGATCTGCTCCGGCGCCATGAACGCCGGCGTACCGATCGGTGAGTTGGTCATCGTCGCGGAGCCCAGAGTGTTCTGCGCGATCCCGAAGTCGATGACCCGGGCACCGTCGCCGCCCAGCAGGACGTTCCCGGGCTTGAGGTCGCGGTGCACGATCCCCGCCTCGTGGATCGCCACCAGTGCCGTAGCTGTGGCCACTGCGAGGCGGCCCAGCTCGCCGCCGCCCATCGGGCCGCGTGCGGCCACGTGGTCCTGGAGCGTCGGACCGTCCACGTACTCGCTGACGATGTAGGGCGGCCGCGCATCGAAGTCCACGGCCAGGACTGCCGCCGTGCAGAACGACGCGACCTGCCGCGCGGCCTGCGCCTCGCGCACGAACCGCTGCCGCATCCCCGGGTCGTCCACGACCTCGCTGTTCAGGGTCTTGACGGCCACCGGAGCTCCGTCCGGGCCCTCGGCCAGGTAAACGGTGCCCTGGCCCCCGGTTCCGATCCGTCCCGTCAGGACGAAGCCGCCGACGCGGCGCGGGTCGGTCTCACGCAGGGGAGAGGGGGAGCTCACTGGGGCCTCCGGTGGTCGGGTCGCGGGACGGTCACTGTCGCGGTCACTGTCGTGTGCGGGCGCCGCCCGCGTGCGTATCCGGTCTGTCCTGTCTCGTTCCGGTAACACACGATCTCGACGGTACCGCCCCCGGGGGTGTGACTCGGGCCTCCGGTAGCTGCGGACTCGTGTTGGGCAGCACAGAGTAGTTGAATGATTCGTACGTGTGTTCAGAATTATCTGTGCATCAAATCCTTCAGGCAAAGGCCTTTAAAGGGGTCTAGGAAAGCATGTAGCCTTTGTGGCTGATGAGCCGGGTTCCCCTCCTGGCTCTCCCCCTTGGAGAAGGATTTTGAGTGAGCAATACAGCCCGGGCCTTGATGAAGCAGCTGAACCTGGCCAAGGAAAGAAAGTCTGGGCCCTCTAAAAGAGACCTCCAATTTTCGGTTGGCTTCCTTTGGTCGGTGGGTCAGAAGGTGAAGCAAGGCAAGGTCGCTCCGTCGCGATCTGAAGCCTCAGATGATCTGTCTGCGATCTTGGATTCCTTTCAAATTTCTACTGATGGCAAGAAGGCTGCAGATGAAACAATCGACCGGCTCTTGGAATCTGGTGTGTGGGAAGCGTCTATACCCGCGGATGCGGCCGGCGATCTTGTCGATGTGGTGCGGCTTGCGCCCGATTATTCGGACTTCTTCGACACCGAACCTCAGTGGTCTGCATCGGTTGTGAGTGCAGTAATCACGAGGTTCTTCCCTGGGGCGTCGGAAGGGTTCCTTGGGAAGCTGGCTCTTGAGGATTACACGCGGGGGCGGCTCTACTCATCGATGCTACCAAAAACTGGAGACTGGTTCTTCAGGAGAAAAGGTATTGTTGCAGAGTATGGAGGAAACAATCAGCACGGAATTACTCGCTTCAATGATGGGTATGTTTCAGCGATCTCGAAGACCTCAAGTCCGTATGCGGACAAGGTGATTCAGAGTACCGGGTGGATCGCCTACATCGGGGACGGCCTTTACGGCGACCAGAAACTCGTTGCCGGAAACCGGAAAATGGCAGAGTGTCAGGAGCAGCGAACCCCCGTGCGCTTTTGGCGAGGGGATCAGAATAGAGGGTACCGGTTCGAGACCTGGGCAGTCATCGTTCAGCGTCGGCGTCAGTGGGGCATTGGAGATGACGACAAGCCGCGCAAGGAGTATGTCTGGGTACTTGCACCCGTTCCGTCACCTGATGTCGAAAGCTGGCCCTCACCTGTTCGTGATGCTTTGGATGATGACTTGGCCAAATTCTACGATGAAACCCGAGAACTGGAGGGTGAAGATGTAGAGAGTCTGGGTCAGGGTGAGCTGGAGGTGGGGCTCGAGGAGGTGACGAAGAGTTACGCGTTCCTTAGCTCTCGCGCTGCAGAGGCTGAAAGGGTCAGGAGGGCGAGCTCGACGACAAGGAAGATTCAGGACTACTTCAGGTCGCCGTCAGCTCGTAAGGCTGTCATGCAGCGAAGTGGGGGGCGGTGCGAGAGTCCGAATTGCATCGGGCATTCCGATGAGCTTGCGGTTAACGGGGAGCCGGTTCTTGAGGTCGATCATGTCCGTGAGCTTGCCCAAGGGGGCAAAGACCTTCCGGTCAACATGATCGCGCTGTGTCCGAATTGTCATGCGTTGAAAACTAGGGGTGAGAATCGGGATGATCTCCGCCAGGAGCTCATCTGCGAGGCCTGGAAGAAACATCAGGAAATGATCTCCTGGTAAGGCATTACTGTTTTAATTGCAGGGGATTTGTGTTCTAAGGAATGCGTGGCAGGTCCTCCGCGACGATCAGAGGACGCTGCCTGAGCTACCTGTGTCCGACGGATTCGCTGTGCGGAGGAAGGCGATCCACTCTGTGGCGGTGAAGGGTAGGTGTTCGCGGTCGGGGTGTTGGGAGTCGCGGATGACGGCGCTGCCTTGTGTGTCAGCGAAGGCGACGCAGTCGCTGCGGTCGCTGTAGCTCGACTTGCGGAAGGTCAGTTCGCTCATGCCTGCCACATACCCAGGTGCAGACGTCTCGTTGGTGATCGGCTTTGGCCAATGGCCTTGTCCTGCCTCTGCGGCGGCGATCCTGGGCGGGCGAGCATGACTCATGGATGTAGGAGGGAAACCTCCGTCGGCGTGACGGGGGCTTGGCCGATGCGCCAGTCCCGGATGGTGTCGAGCAACGCGCCCTACTCCGACGAGCTGAACGAGAGGTGGCTCCTCGCGGTTCTGGGCGTCACGGACGGCGGAGCGGTCCGGAGCGCAGGCTACCTCCCCGCAGTTGTCGCCTCGCCCGCTGTAGAGGGACTTGCGGAAGATCAGTCCAACTATGCCGACCACTTGCCCGTTGTTGGAAGGGGATGGCATAGCCACAGCTGGCCACGATCGTGACCCGCATTCGAGGCCAGGGCTTTCCGGGAAAAGCTGAAGGGCGCCGGAGCTGGGGTTGCTTCGACGCCCTTCTTCTTATGCGCTACTTGGCGGAGCGCACGCCGGCGAGCAGCGCGCGCCACTCCGAGGCGGGAACCTCCAGGTGCCCGGCAGCCGGGTTCTGCGAGTCCCGAACCGCCGAACCACCGGGGAGGTCGGCGACCTCGACGCAGTTGTTGCGCTCGCTGTAGCTCGACTTACGAAAGGCGAGGCTGTCAGGCGGGAAAAGGTTCATCGGCTGTTCCTAGATCAGGTTCTTCAGGATCTGAAGCGACGCTTCAGGGTAGCGTGCCGAAGCACGGACATGGTCGAAGAGTCGCGTGTAGCGGTCGAGCTCCTCGCCATCTTCGAGATACAAACCGTCTGTGTCTGTCTCCAGGTAGACCACCGACCTGACTCCAGGTGCGAAGTCCAAGATCACGAACGGCCCGTTCAGGCCAGCATGCATGCCGGAGGCGAAAGGTAGAACCTGAAGCGTCACGGTGTTGTCCGCTTCGGCGACCTCAATGAGGTGCTCCACCTGTTCCTTGAGTACGTCCTCGCGCTGGATGCGTAGGAGAGCGGCCTCATCGATGACGGCCCACAGCTCCGGCCCATCGGGCGAGGTGAGCATCTGTTGCCGCTGGCGGCGGGTTTCGATGGAGCGTTCGATGTCGGGTGGACTCTGGAGCAGGGCAGCCCGCATGACGCTCTCGACGTACCGCGGAGTCTGCAAAAGCCCAGGCACTCGGGCGAGCTCATAGGTTCGAATCCTGTTGGCTTCGCCCTCGAACGCGACGAAGTCGTCCGTGAAAACGTCGCCGTACTTGGACCACCAGCCCAGCTCTCGGGCCTGCCGGGTCAGGTTCAGGATCGCTTCGCGGCGGCGCTCGTCCTCGACGCCGTACACGTCGAGGAGCCCACGGATCTCCATGACCGTGGGCTTCAGTCGCACACCGGTCTCGATGTTGCTGATCTTGCCCATCGACCACTCGGTCGCATCCGCGACTTCTTCGATCGTCAAACCGGCCTCGGTCCGAGCGTCCTTCAGCTCAGCCGACAGCCGGCGGCGTCGAATGGATCGTCGCGTGTCAGGCATCTCGCCTCCCTGGATCTCCGCACCTCGGATGCTATGGCCGTGCGCAGCACTACGCGAATCAGTCATCTATGAAGTTCCTGTCATGAAGACGTCACTGCTGAAGCTGACCTCCATGAAGCAACTTTCTGTGAAAGCTTGAAAACCTGAAGCTTCAGGGTGAGACTGGTCCCACCTGATCTCGCCGGACCTCTCTCCGGCTTCCTCCCTGGAGGTGTGCGCTATGGAGCGCGACCGACGGAACCGACGGCACTCACGGAACCCACGGAGCCGATGGCACCCGCGGCGCGGGGCGACCACGTCGTGGCCGACTTCGCTGACGTCGGCAAGCTGGTCGCCCTCGTCTGAGTCTCCGTCGCCGACCTTGTCGGCCACGTCGGCTGCGGCGGCCGTGCCGACCTGGCCGACCATCGGGGACCGGCCGGGCCGTGGGGTCTACGCGGGCCACAGGGCTTTCAGCCCTTACGGGGACTACGAGTCCTTCGAGTCCTACGGGGTCTACACGCCTCACGGTGATGACGGGGCGCGTTGGTCCTGCGATCCCTTCGAGTCCTCCTCGACGCCGCAGGCGGATTCCACCCGCTCTACCCATGCGGTGGGTTCCACGCGTTCGACCAGTTCGGCTCGGTCGGTGGATGCAGTACGCGCGGCACGTGCTGCACAGGCGGTGGCTCCGGTACCGGCGATGCCTGAAACGCCTACGAGGCCTATGGCCTCCGCGGCGCCTGCGATGCCTACGCCACGTGCGGTGCGCGCTTCGCGCGCCAAGAACGCTGTGCGCACCAGGCGCGCACAGCGCGTACGGTGCTACGCCTTCCAACCCCAAGACCTCGCCCGCCTCGCGAAAGTCGCCCTGCACCAGTTCGTTCAGAACTTGCTCGTAGGCGACACGTTCGAGCGGAGCGTTCCGGAAAGCGGTCCACTCGCGAGCGATCAGCCCGCTAGCGGACCGCTTGCGGGCGACGCTTCCAGCCACGACACGTCCGCCAGTGGTGCGCCCACCGGGGAGGCGATGTGAATGAACGCCTCCACCCCTCCCACGAGCTCGAACTCGAAGCTGGGCCCGGGAGCGAGGCCGGATCCGGCCTCGGAAGCTGCGCCCGATGGGGCTCTGCCCCCTGACCCGGAATCGGGTCTGGAGCCGGGCTCGGATCCGGATCTGGCTCTGGCTCCGGACCCGCATCTTGATCCGGACCTGGCCTACCTCCGGCGTACCTACGGCCACCACTGGTGTATCTGGCGCACCCCCAACTGGTGGATGGCCACCGCACGCATCAACGGCGTCACCCCGACCCTCATGGAACGCACACCCGACGACCTCGAACGAAGGCTACGCAACCCCGGACGTCAGATCGGCGGACCCATCGCGACCTGACGCCGCAGGTCGAGCGAAGGTCGCACGAGGGTCGGGCTCAGGCCGGGCTCAGGTCCGAGCCGGGTCCGAGTCAGTCGGAGTCGGGTCGGATTTACGTCCGGCTCGGGTCCGCCACCGCGACAGGTGCGCCGCAGGCACGCCGCCAGTACGTCGTGGACCCGGTCGGTTGCATCCAGCGCTTTGAGGTTGCTTTGGTTCCGCGTTGACTTCTTGGCGCGAACCCCGACCCGGATGCGGGGTCGAGCCCGAAACCGTATCCGGGCCCGAACCCAGGTGTCAGATCCGGATGCAACCTCCAAGACCGGCGCGGCCGGGACGCGCACCCCTTGCTCTCCCCAGACACCGGGGTCCACCCAGCCGCGCCACAGCGCTTCAGCGCCCAGCCGCCACCACACCACAGCCGGACCTCCCCAACGCCACGAGGGCACATCGCCACACATCGCCACGAACGCAGTACGAGGAGCACTCATGGTCCGCACCTACAGCGCTGACGACCCCGCAGCCGACCTCCCCCTGACCTCCGAGGAACAGGCGTTCGCCGACGAGGTCGACCGCATTCGCGAGGAGAACCGGAAGAACGCGCGGCAGATGGGCGGTGGCTCGATCGGCAGTGGGAAGGGCGGCGGGAACGGCGGCGGCAACGGCTGCCGAGAGTAAGGCTCGTGGCCCGGAATCTGGAAACCGGAAACCGGACATGGGCCGCCGGAGGCCGGAAACGGGCCTCCGGACACTGAGCCTGAAGCAGCCGGGTCAGGGGTGGGCGGGATCCGCGGAACCCGGGTCATCCGGGGAACCCGACGGGCCCGATGAGCCCGAGACCGGCCGCGGGCCCCGCGGGTCCTGCGGATTCTGCGGGGCCCTCCGCGCGAACGCGGGCGCGTGCTCGGGGCGCAGACCGATCCCGATGAGATACGCAGGGAAGCGCGTGAGCCCCGGGAACCGGCGCAGCGCCGCGATGATCGGCTTGGGCGGCCCCGCCCGCCGGCCCTCGAGGATCGGCGTGACCACGTTCCGGTGGATCAAGCGCTGCAACGCCTGCACCACCACCGTCGGGGGCAGCCGACGGCGGCGGACCCGGGCCAACTGCTCGGGTGAGGGCGATCCACGCCGCAGAGGCGCAGCGAGCAGGGTCGCAGCCGCAACAGCGTCCTGCACGGCGAGGTTGATGCCCACCCCACCGACCGGCGACATCGCGTGCGCGGCGTCCCCGATGCACAGCAGACCGTCCGTGTGCCACGGGCGCAGGCGGTCCACGCGCACGTCCAGGTGCTTGACCTCGTCCATGGAACGCAGGGACTCAGTGCGGTCGGCGAACTCCGGCGCGAGTTCGGCGATGTCCTCCCGGAACGCAGCGATGCCGCGCTCGCGCAGCTCGGCGTCGGTCCCCTTGGGCCCGATGTAGGCGATCTGCAGGTACCCCTCGCGCGGGAAGACGACCATGAAGCGCCCGGCGCCGGCCCGGGGCGTCAGCGCGGTGTTCTGCGGGGCCGTCCCGGGCAACCGGAACCACCACGCGTCGATCTCGGCCGGGAACTCCTTGCGCCGCAGCCCGCTCAGGTTCCGCAACAGGGACCCGCGCCCGTCGCACGCCAAGGTGAGGTCGGCCCGGATCCGGCCGGGACCATCGGGCCCCGTGTGCTCCACCCCGACCACACGCCCGTCCTCGTGCAGCAGCCCGATGGCGCGCGTGTTCATGCGCAGCGTGAACGTGGGTTCCTCGCGGGCGGCATCGGCGATCAGATCGAGCAGGTCCCACTGCGGCACCATCGCGATGTAGGGGTGCGGGACCCGCAGGTAGGAGAAGTCGGCGATGGTCACCGAATCGCCGTCGGTGCCCCCGTCGGTGCCGTCGTCCGAGCCGCTGTCGGTGCCGTCGTTGATGGGGAACGACACCCGGTCCAGCCGACTCTGCGGCAACGACTCGAAGCGCGGCCCGAGGCCGAGCTCGTCGAGCAGGCGCAGGGTGGACGGGTGCACGGTGTCCCCGCGGAAGTCACGGAGGAAGTCGGCGTGCTTCTCCAGCACGGTCACCTCCACCCCCGCCCGCGCGAGCAGGAGGCCGGCGATCATCCCGGCGGGGCCACCGCCCACGATCACGCAGGTGGTGTCGGTGTTCGTCGCGGTGCTCATCGCAGTTCCTCCACGGACGAGGGCGTCGCCGGTGCAGCCGGTGCCGCCGGTGGGATCGGTGCGGTCCGGAAGGCCCCGCCTCGATCCGGGCCAGGGCCGGTACTCCGATACTCCGATACTCCGGTACTGCCGTTCTTCCCGCGACGCCTTCACCTATCCGGGCCTCCGGGGCTTCTCGGGTCTCCGGACCATGTGGACCATCCGGAGCGTGGCCGGACGCAAACCCCCGGACGGCAGGGGCATCCCCGACGCCGAACGCCCGTCCACCGAACCACCCGTCGCCGGTGACAAACGCCGGTGCGCGGGGCAGGACCACCGGCAGCGAACGAGCGATCCAGCGATCCACCGCAGCGAACCACCGACAGCCGCCCCCGAACGCGGGGGACCGCGAAGGCGTGAAGGAAGGGGACGACCGTGCGTGCCAACCGGATTCCGACCGAGGAGATCAAGCGCGAACCCGCGGCGTTCGACGACCGGGTCACCGCCGACGGACGCTACGGCCGCACCGCGGAACCCGGCCGCTACCGCCTCGTCATCAACCGCGCCTGCCCCTGGGCGCACCGCACGGTCATCACCCGCCGCCTCATGGGTCTCGAGGACACCATCTCCCTCGCGGTCACCGACCCCAAGCAGGAGATCATCGACGGCGACCCGCACTGGGTTTTCACCGAGGAGACCGGCAGCCCAGGCGACCGCGACCCGGTGCTGGGCATCCACGCGCTGCGCGAGGCCTACCTGGCGCGCGACCCCGAGTACGACGGCGGTGTGAGCGTTCCGGGGCTGGTCGACGTGCCCAGCGGCCACCTGGTCAGCAACGACTACGACCGCTTCGCCCTGGACATGGCCACCGAATGGGGCGGTCTCACCCGGGAGGGCGCGCCGGACCTGTACCCCGAACCCCTGCGCGACGAGATCGAGGAGATCGGAGCGGGCGTGTACCGCGACGTCAACAACGGCGTCTACCGGTCCGGCTTCGCCCCAGACCAGGAACGCTACGACCGCGCCGTCGACCGGCTCTTCGCCCGCTTGGACGAGATGGAGGAACGCCTCACCGACCGGCGGTATCTGGTCGGCGACCACATCACGATGGCCGACATCCGGCTGTTCGTGACCCTGGTGCGGTTCGACGCCGCCTACCACGGCCACTTCAAGTGCAACATCCGCAAGCTCATCGAGTACCCGGCGCTGTGGGCGTACGCGCGGGACCTGTTCCAGACGCCCGGGTTCGGGGACACGACGCAGTTCGACCACATCCGCGTGCACTACTACTGGGTGCACGAGGGCATCAACCCGACCCGGATCGTGGCCCGGGGGCCTGACCCGCGCCAGTGGCTGACCCCGCACGGGCGCGAGGCGCTGGGCGGGTCGCCGTTCGGGGGAGGGACTGCGCCGGGGCCTGTGCCGGCGGGGGAGCGGGTTCCGGAGCCGGGGGAGTACCGGCCGGTGGGGCCCTGAGCCGGTCATCTGGGCTCGGTCGGCTTGGTCGGATCGTTCGGCTCGTGGGGTGGAGGGGCGGTGGTGGGGGCAGGTAGCTCGCTGCCTGGCCCCTCATGTTCTGTGCGATGGTGTGCGGCTGCATCCGAGTGTGACTGCTCGGATCTTCTGTTTCTTGTGTAGGCCGTTGAGGTGATGCCAGCGGTTTCGGAGAACCTTGGCGGGGCGTGTTGGAGCGCGTGGGTGCGTGGGTGCGGTGGTGCGTAGCGCGTGGGGCTTCCCTCGGTGAGGAGGTCTGGTGTTCTGTGGTGTTGCCTCGGGGGTGGTGGTTCGTCGGGGTCGGGGACGATAGCCCGGCCGGCCCTGCGCGCAACCCGCGTCGGCGCCACCCCTGATTTCCGGGGGCGGAGTGGATGTGTCGGCGTTGTGCGTGGTTGATCGCGGCGCCTCGGGGTGTGCGCTCCGGGCCTGTTCGCCGGGCTGTCCCGACCCGCATCGACGAACCACCCGCTCCCCCGAGGCCCCCTGGCAGCCCAAAAGAACGGTGGGTACGTCCATCCCCCTGTGGTGACCCCATTGCGACCAACGCTTGCGGCGTGTGCACGGCTGCTCGCTCCTGCGAAGGCAACGGCACAGGCGAGCCCCGCGCACCCCCGGCAGGGCATTGGGTGTCGGGGGTGGCGGGTGTGCGGGATCCTCCGACGCCCCGCGCACTCCCGGCCGCGCATTGAGTCCCAGGGGCGGCAGGTGTGCGGGATCCTCCCGCCGAGGATCTTGCTACCAGAGCAGACCTCAGCGCTGAACCCTGCTCCAGTAGCAAGATCCCCGAACCCCCCAGAATAACCGAGAAAAAGCACCCCGCGGAGTTATCCACAGGACCATTTTTGCGAAGAATGCGGGCGACCGGAAATGCGCGTGGGTGGTGGCCTCGTGGCCGTTATGGGTAAGGGTTCTGTTTCCTTTGGGTAACTACCGCTTTCTGGTCCCGGGGCGTATTGTTGGATTATGGCGAACGACACCACCGGACACGCGCACTCGGCCCCGGGCACCGGCCCGGACCCGGCCGTGTCCGCGCTGATGGCCGCGGTGGCGGTGTTCATCCAGACTCTGTCCGGGGGTGTGCCTTTCGGTGCGGCCGGAACCGTTCTGGAGCGCATGAAGGCGGTGCGTGAACAGATCGATAAGCTCACCTTTTCCATGCTCGCGCCGTTGGCGCAGATGGAGGCCTCGGGTGAATTGCTGGCCGAGGGCGGGGAGAAAACCGTCAAGGCGTATGTGACCCACGCCTGGGGGATCGGCCCCAACGAGGCCGAGCGGTTGATGTATCTGGCCCGCAACCTGCACCACGGCACCATCCCCGAAACCGGCCAGGCGATCGACGCAGGCACCCTGACCGTGGGCGAGGCCGCCGCGGTGGCCGCCGGGG
>NZ_JADBGI010000023.1 GCF_014892575.1 Nocardiopsis coralli
CCCTGGATCGACAGCGACCAGAAGTGCTGGACCGGGCTCGCGGCCTCCCCGCGCGCGAGGTAGTCCACGGCGGCACGGGCCAGGGCCCAGTTCTCGTGGTAGAGCGCGGCGGCCCGCACTTCGGCGAGGGTCTGTTCCCACCGGGTGCTGGGCAGGAAGACGTAGGTGGCCGCGAGCACGGCCGCCAGGACCACCGCGACCGGCGGCAGGAGCCGCCGGGCCAGGCGGGAGATGAACGCGGTGAAGGCGATGCGCCCGTCGCGCTCCAGCATCCGCAGCAGCGAGCCGGTGATCAGGAACCCGGTCAGCAGCAGGAACACGTCCACGCCGCCGGAGACCCGGCCGAACCAGACGTGGTAGACGACCACCAGGGCGACCGCGACCGCACGCAGTCCTTCGATCTCGGGCCGGTACCCGCCCCCGGACCCTCGCTCGGAACGCCCCCCGGCCGGTGCACCAGGGGTGGCGACCGGACGGAGCCCCGGAACCGACACGGACATGGGCGCCCTCGCTGCATGGGACGGCGACAGAAGCATCAATCACCCTAGGTCCATGCCTGTTCACACATGGTGATACGCGTGTTCCGGGAGGTTCCCCGCGTTCGGGGACTTCCCTCCGCACCCGCCCCGCAGCGGAGGAAAGCCCCTCGGACACACGAATCGGAGGCCCCCGGACGGGCCCCAGCGTCACCAGCCGGTGGCCTCCAGCAGGGAGTCCTCCATCATCGGCACGAGCGTGCGCGCGTAGGTCGCCGTCATGTGCGAGTGGTCCCAGAAGACCAGCACGTTCCCGACCACCGCGTCGCACTGCCCGCCCGGGCACACGTACTCGGTCAGGTCGAACGTGCTGACGTGCTCGGGCAGCGTGCGTTCCTCGGCCGGGTCGGTCTCCTCGTGGCTGTAGGCGGCCGGGGAGGTGCAGTCCGACTCGAGCCCGCCCTCGACGCACTCGGCGGTCTGGTAGTCGCGGCGCGGCAGGTCGCGGACGCCGAGGACGTCGATGCCGAGGTCGCCCAACTCCTCCCAGCGGTCGACGAACCCGTCGGGCAGGCGCTCACCGCTGGGGTTGGCGGTGGTGGAGGAGGTCAGCAGGGCGTCCGGTTCCAGGTCGGAGAGCACCTCCATGGCGTCCTCGTTCCACTCCTGGCACTCCTCGAAGACCTCGCCGTCGCGCATAGGGGTCTCGGCGCTGAACTGGCACCCGCTCTTGGTGAAGGAGACCAGCCGCCAGCCGTGCTCCTGGGCGACCTCCTGCACCGCCGGGTACCAGTGCGCGACACGGGAGGCACCGACCATCGCGAGGGTGTGCTCGGCGTCCTCGGGCCCTTCTTCGCAGACCACGACCTCGGTCTCCTCCAGGTTGACGTGGCAGCCCTGGTCGTGGTGGTCGGACAGGTCCTCCTCGGCGAGCACCGGGTCGGGCAGGATCGGCATCTCTCCCCCGGCCGGGTACGCGTCCGTGGCCGTGTCGGCATCGGCGTCGGCCAGGCTGAGGGCCCCGGGGTAACTGGAGACCTCCTCGGCGAGCTCGGCCCGCGCCTCCTCCTCGCGCACGATCTGACCCGACCACAGGAGGGACCCGGCCATGAGCGGCACCAGGAAGGAGGCGGCCAGGGCCATGGACCGCGCGGGTGTGCGGCGGTCACGCATCAGCCGGGTGACACCGCCGTCCACGGCCCGGTGCGAGATCCAGGCCAGGGCGAAGGAGAGGGCCACGACGCCGGCGCCGCCCAGGAGTGTGGCGGTGCTGCGGTCGGTCAGGTGCAGGTAGACCACCAGCAGCGGCCAGTGCCACAGGTACAGCCCGTACGAGAGCCCACCGATCCGGGTCAGCGGGCCCCAGGTCAGCAGGCGGTCCGCGCCGTAGCGGCTGCCCGTGGTCCCGGCGACGATCACCAGCACCGCGGCCCCGGTCGGCCACAGCGCGATCCACCCCGGGAACATCGTCGAGACCGGCACCAGCGCCCCGCACAGCACCAGCGCGGCCAGGCCGGTCCAGCCCAGGACCAGGCGCAGGCGTGCCGGCAGGTCGAGGCGGTGCACGACCAGCGCCAGGACCGCACCGAACGCCGGTTCCCACAGCCGCGCCCCGGTGTCGAAGTAGGCCCAGGCCTGGTCGGTTCCGGTCATCCACACCGAGTAGGCGAAGGAGGCCGCGAACACGACGGAGACCGCGGCCAGGGACGCCCGCCGCACACTCGTGCCCAGGCGGGACGCGGCGAACGCGGCCAGGGCCAGCAGCAGGGGCCACAGCACGTAGAACTGCCCCTGGATCGACAGCGACCAGAAGTGCTGGACCGGGCTCAACGCCTCCTCGCGCGCCAAGTAGTCCACGGCCTTCTGCGCCAGGACCCAGTTCTCGTGGTACAGCGCGGCCGCGCGCACCTCCTCGAGCACACCCGGCCACCGCGAGGCCGGCAGGAACACGAAGGTCAGCGCCAGGACCCCGCCGAGCGCCACCGCCGCCAGGGGCACCAGCCTGCGGGCCAGGCGGGAGATGAACGCGGTGAAGGCGATGCGCCCGTCGCGCTCCAGCATCCGCAGCAGCGAGCCGGTGATCAGGAACCCGGTCAGCAGCAGGAACACGTCCACGCCGCCGGAGACCCGGCCGAACCAGACGTGGTAGACGACCACGAGCAGAACCGCGACCGCGCGCAGCCCCTCGATCTCGGGGCGGTGGCGCGGGCGGGACACCGGTGTTGAGGACGGTGTTGCGGACATGGGTTGCAGCGACCTCACGGGGTATGGGGGTGGGACCACGGAGCGACAGCGCTCGGCGCCGTCGCTGCATCGTGCCCGGCCACGGTGTTGCCGTGGTGAAGCCGCGGAGAACGGTCGGCCAACGCCTGGGACCATTACCACGGACCGGGCCGGGCCACACCGTAAGGGCTCGCGCGGACCGGTATTGAAGGACCGGTGTCGAATTCCCGCGAGCGCCGGATTATTCCCGGAACGGGGCCCCGAAGGCCTGACATGGGGGTCCGCACCGGTCGGCTGATAGCTTGCTCAGTAGCGATCCCATCGCTGGTGAACGAATCGCGTCATTGGAAAGGTGCGTCAGAGATGTCTGCGCCGTACGAGCTTCCCGAGCTGCCCTACGACTACGCCTCCCTGGAGCCCTGGATCTCCGGGCAGATCATGGAGCTGCACCACGACAAGCACCACGCGACCTACGTGGCCGGTGCCAACACCGCCCTCGAGAAGCTGGCTGAGGCGCGCGAGTCCGGCGACTTCGGGACCGTGCCCATGCTCGAGAAGAACCTTGCGTTCAACCTCGGCGGTCACGTCAACCACTCCATTTTCTGGAACAACCTCTCCCCCGAGGGCGGCGACAAGCCCGAGGGCGAGCTGGGTGCGGCGATCGACGACCAGTTCGGGTCGTTCGACGCCTTCCGCTCGCACTTCAACGCCGCGGCCACGACCATCCAGGGTTCCGGCTGGGCCATCCTCGCCTGGGACGCCCTGGGCAAGCGCCTGATCATCGAGCAGCTCTACGACCAGCAGAGCAACGCCGCCCTGAGCAGCCAGCCCCTGCTCATGCTGGACATGTGGGAGCACGCCTTCTACCTCCAGTACAAGAACGTCAAGGCGGACTACGTCAAGGCGTTCTGGAACGTGGTCAACTGGGCCGACGTCCAGAAGCGTTTCGCCGACGCCCGCAAGGTCGAGATCGGCTAGAGGCTTTCCCGGGTCCCACGGACCCGCGTCCGCGTTCGGGCGACAGGCGGAGGGCGGCACCCGCACGGCGGGCGGCCGCCCTCCGGCATGTCCGGGGCCCTGGCCCCTTCGCAGTGCCCGCGTGGTGACGGTGTGTGTCGGTACGAGGTTCGGCGCCGGATCTTTGTGGACTTCCACGGGTGCCACGGGGCGGCCCGACCGGCAGAGTCGAAGTGCCTCCCTGGCAGATGGGGGCGTGACGTGTCCCAGCGGGATTGGCCGCCGCTGGGGCCGTCGCCCCCTCCCCCGCCCCGACCGCGAGTGAAGGGGACCGACGCGTGGACGCGAGCGAACAGCACCTCCGCGAGGGCGAGCAGCACCCCGACCCTCTCGACTACCGCAGCCCCTGGACCCTCAGGGCCAACCGACACCCCGACGCCGAGGTCGGCCAACCCGGCAGGCCCGGCGGGGGTGGCGTTCTCGACACGAACGAGGCGAATCGCCCCGGGTAGTCTGGGCCGAGACCATCAGCCGTCCGGGAATGGGAGGCGGTAGCGGCCGTGGCGACCCGTGGTGACGACCCGTCGGAATTCGGCGAGCCCGAACACGACCCCGAGGCCGGGGAACACGGCCGGGACCGGGAACCGGAGGAGCAGGACGGCGTGCCCGAGGAGGGCCCGGCCGGCGGGGCCGAGCAGCCCCCCGGCCCCGAGGCCGACCCCGGGGCCGATGCCGGACCCGGACCCGAGGACGGGTCCGACGCCGAGACCGGGGGCGACGCCGATTCCGAACCCGGTGCGGCGCCCGCGACCGTACGCGGCCGGTTCTCCCGCCGGCTCCCGCGCAGCAGGCGCGGACGCATCGGTCTGGCCTCCGCCGCGACCCTGGCCCTGGTCATGGTCGTCACGATGGCCGTGCCCGCCACCCGCGAGGGCGTCACCGACCTGTGGTGCGGGCTCACCGGCGCCGTGTGCCCCGGCGATCCGCCTCCCCTCACCGAGGAGGAGGAAGAGGAGGAGCTGGACTGGCGTGTGCGCGTCGACCCCGAGGACGCGGCGCTGTGGGGCAACTACGTGGCGCTCGGCGACTCCTACTCCTCGGGTGACGGGGCCGGCGACTACGACCCCTCGACCGCCGAACCGGGCGGGTGCTGGCGCTCGGAGAACGCCTACCCGCGGCTCATCGCGGAGGACTACGAGTTCTCCGGGACGCTCGCCTTCTTCGCGTGCTCGTCGCACAAGGGCGAGGACATGCTCGGGCAGATCGGGACCCCCGAGTCGCAGATCGAACGAGTCACCGACCACACCTCGCTGGTGACGGTCGGGATCGGCGGCAACGACCTCGGGTTCATCCCCGTCCTGCGCACCTGCATGGTGCGGATGCCGATCCTGGAGAACACCGCGTGTGTGGACCAGGAGGACGAGATCGCCGACCGGATGGAGCAGTTCGAGGAGACCCTCACCGAGGTCCTGGAGGAGATCCACGACCGCGCCCCGGACGCGCGCATCCTGGTGCTGGGGTACCCGCGCCTGTTCCCCGAGGACCCGACCGGCATGTACTACACGCTGAGCGTGAGCGACCAGCTGTGGTTGAACTCGGTCGCGCAGCGCTTCAACGAGACGATCCGCGACACCGTCTACCGCGTGGACGGCGACGTCTACGGCGAACGCGAGGTCGGCAGCGCGGAGTACGTCAACGTGTTCAGCGCCCTGAGCGGTTACGAGGTGAGCGCGGACGAGGCGTGGCTCAACGGGATCGTGCTGGGTGAGCTCGGCGAGGGGCTCGAGGTCGACCGCGCGAGCTTCCACCCCACGGCCGAGGGGCAGATGTCGATCGCCGACCGTGTGCGGAGGCAGATCGAGGAGGGGCCCGAGCGGACCCTGTACGTGACCCGGGAGACCGTGGAACAGGTGGACGAGGACGTGCTCATGTCCGAGCTCGGGGGGCCGCTGGACCCGATCGAGCCGGAGGACGGGACCGTCGACGAGGTCACCCCCGAGGAGGACGCAGCCGAGGACTCCCCCGAGGAGGCCGGCGCCTCCTGACGTTCCGCGTGGGAACTCCGACAACGTTCCACGCCCGACAACGTTCCGCGTGGGGCGCGAGCGCCGGTGAGTGCCCCACGCGGAACGTGAACGACAGGATCAGCGGCGCAGGTCCTCCAGCACCTCGCCGAACCGGTCCAGACCCCAGTTGAGGTCCTCCTCCGAGATCACCAACGGCGGCGACATCCGGATCGTCGAACCGTGCGTGTCCTTGACCAGCACCCCGTGCTCGGCCAGACGACGGCACAGCTCCTTGCCGCTCCCCAGCGCGGGGTCCACGTCGACCCCGGCCCACAGGCCGATACTGCGCGCGGAGACCACGCCGTTGCCGACGAACTCCTTCAGCCTGCGCTTGAGCACCTCGCCCAGGCGCTGGGCGTTGTCGAGGTAGGGCCCCTCGGTGAGCATGCGGACGACGGTGTGGCCCACGGCCCCGGCGAGCGGGTTCCCGCCGAAGGTGCTGCCGTGCTGCCCGGGTCGGATCACGCCGAGCACGTCCTCGTCGGCCACCATCGCCGAGACCGGCAGGATGCCGCCGCCCAGCGCCTTGCCGAACAGGTAGGCGTCGGGAACCACGTCGAAGTGCTCGCAGGCGCGGATCGTCCCGGTCCGCCCGAGGCCGGACTGCACCTCGTCGGCGATGAAGAGCACCCGGTTGGCGTCGCAGATCTCCCGCACCCGCGGCAGGTAGTCCGGCGGGGGCACGATGACGCCCGCCTCGCCCTGCACCGGTTCGATGAGCACGGCGGCGGTGGTGTGGTCGATGGCCTCCTCGAGCGCGGCCGCGTCCCCGTAGGGCACCGACCGGAACCCGGGTGTGTACGGCCCGAAGCCGGTCCGGGCCTCGGTGTCGGAGGAGAAGGAGACGACGGTGGTGGTTCGCCCGTGGAAGTTGTCGCCGGCCACGACGATGGTGGCCTGGTCGGCGGGCACGCCCTTGACCTCGTAGGCCCACTTGCGGGCGACCTTGATCCCGGTCTCGACCGCCTCGGCCCCGGTGTTCATGGGCAGGACCTTCTGCTTGCCCGCCATGTCGGCCAGGGCGTTCACCCACGGCGCGAACCGGTCGTTGTGGAAGGCCCGGCTGGTGAGGGTCACGCGGTCGAGCTGGCGGTGGGCGGCCGCGAGCAGGTCCGGGTTGTGGTGGCCGAAGTTCATCGCGGAGTACCCGGCCAGGCAGTCCAGGTACCGGCGTCCCTCCACGTCGGTCACCCAGGCGCCGCGGCCCTCTGCGACGACGACGGGAAGGGGGGCGTAGTTGTGGGCGGACCGCTCCTCGGCGAGGGCGATGTGGTCCGCACTGGAGAGTGACGGTGCGCCGGGGTCCCCGGCGGGGTCGTGCTGTCCCAGGTTCTGGGTCGTGCTCATCGAGATAGCTCCGATCACCATTGACCGATGTCACGCACTTGATACCCACCGTCGGGCGGGGTAGCGCCCTCCGGCGAAGGTCTCCAAGAGTTGAGCAGATGATCCGCTGAGCCCACAAGGGGTGGCACACCTCACAGGTTGACCGGGCAGGCCGAAATGCCGGAAACACGTGCGCCCCGCTCCCCCGACCTGGAGCCCCCCCCCCCCGGCCCGTCCCCTGTGACCCGGGCTCCCGGCACTGGTGACGCGCACCATTCCCCCGACGGGCATCGGCCGAGGCCCCGAGGGGTACGGTCGCGACAGAGCCCCGCGCCGCCACGAGCTCCCCCCGCCGGGGACGGCGCCCGACCTTTGCCTGGGAGGTCCCGCGTGCCCCCATCCGCGTACCCGGACGCACCCTTCTCCCTCGCCCGGCTTTTCGAGGCCGTCACCGAGGCCGTTCCCGACCGCGTCGCCGTGGTCGCGGGCCCCCGACGCCTCACCTACCGGGCCCTGAACGCACGTTCCACACGGGTGGCCCGCCACCTGGCCGGCGCCGGTGTGCGGCCCGGCGAACACGTGGCCCTGCTCGCCCACAACCGTGCCGAGTGGCTGGAGTCCTTCCTGGGGATCCTGCGCGCGGGCGCGGTGCCGGTCAACGTCAACTACCGCTACGTGGCCGGGGAACTGCGCCACGTGCTCTCCGACTCCCACGCCGTCGCCCTGGTCGCGGAGGACTCCCTGGCCGCGACGGTGGTCGGCGTCCGCGCCGACCTGCCACGGCTGCGCCACGTGCTGCTCATCGAGGACGGCGGGCCGCGCGCGAGGTCCCTGGCCGGCATGGACTACGAGACCGCCCTGGCCGCGCAGGCCCCCGAGGACCCGTTCGAGCTGCCCCCCACGAGCGGTTCCGACCACTACCTCCTCTACACCGGCGGCACCACGGGCCATCCGAAAGGTGTGCTGTGGCGCCAGGCCGACATCTTCCGCGCGGCCGTGGAACGCCGTTCCCCGGGGGCTCCGCGCGCCCGCACCCCCACCGACGTGGCCGAACGGGCGGCGCGGTGTTTCCCCCAGCGCATGCTCGTGCTGGGCCCGCTCATGCACGCGGCCGGGCAGTGGAACGCGCTCAGCATGCTCCTGTGCGGCAAACGTGTGGTCGTCTCCACCGACCGGACCTTCGACGCCGGTCGCCTGACGGCCCTGGCCCACCGCGAGGGGGTCCACACGCTACAGCTGGTGGGCGATGCGATGGCGCGCCCGCTGGTGATGCGCCTGCTGGCCGAGCCGGACCTGTGCCCGGCCCTGACCTCGGTGCGTTCCGGCGGCACACCGTTGACGCACCCGGTGCGGGCCCTGTGGCGTTCGTGGCGCCCCGACCTGGCCCTGGCCGATTCCTACGGGGGTTCGGAGACCGGTGTGTGCGGGACCGCCGACGCCGGGGTGGCCCCGGGCGCCGACCCGTCCGGTGAGACCGAGCGCGGCCCGAACTTCGCCATGGGCGGGAGCGTCGCGGTGCTCGACGACCACCTCGACCCCCTGCCGTCCGGGTCGACGGAGGTGGGCCGTATCGCCAGGTCGGGCCACATCCCGCTGGGGTACTACAACGACCCGGTCGCGACGGCGCGCACGTTCCCCGTGGACCGGCGCGGCCGGCGGTGGGCGCTCTCGGGGGACTACGCCACCCGCGGGCAGGACGGTTCGGTGGTCCTGCTGGGCCGGGGCAGCGTCGTGGTCAACACCGCCGGGGAGAAGGTGTACCCGGAGGAGGTCGAGGCGGCGCTCAAGGCCCACCCGGAGGTCGTGGACGCGATCGTGCTGCCGATGCCGGACGAGCACCTGGGCCAGCGGGTCAGCGCCGTGGTCGCGGTCTCCGCGGGCGCCGGTGTGGACACCGAGGAACTGCGTGCGCACTGCCGCGGGCGCCTGGCCGGGTACAAGGTTCCGCGGACCGTGCGGTTCGTGGAACAGGTTCGGCGCACGGCGGTCGGCAAACAGGACTACCGCTGGGCATCCGCGGTGGCCAGGCAGGGTACGGACACGCACGAGAGCGTGCCGGGCCGGCCCGTGTGGTGACCGCCCACCGATGTCCATTACGGGCACAAGGTCGCTCACCGAATACACAACCGAAACCCACCGCGGATTCGGGGATCGGCACACCCGGGCGCCGTTAGACTGACGGGAGCTGCACCCGCCGGCCCGCCTCCCCCATCGCCGGCCCGGGCTCGCCACGACCTCCGCGGCTGCACGTGGGTCCCCAGCTGCACAGGGCGGCCACGCCGCGAGCGGACCACCCCTTCGACGGTCCTCCGCCCCGCCGTGTGCGGGGTGCGGGCCGCAACACCACTAGGACGGAGGTAAGGCGCCCTTCCGGCCCCCGGAGGGCGCCCTACAGCTCACATGGCCAAGTCAGTAGGCTCCTACATCTTCAACGCGGTGCGCGGCGGGGCCGTGGGCACCTCGGAAGCACTGCCGGGCATCAGCGGCGGCACGGTCGCGCTCATCGTCGGGCTCTACGACAAGCTCATCGGCGGGGCCGGCCACGTGGTCAGCGGGATCCGCCTGACCGTGACCGACGGGCTGCGCGGCAAGGGCATGAACCGTGCCAAGGAGGAGTTCGGCAAAGCCGACTGGGGGGTTCTGGTCCCCGCCCTGATCGGCATGCCGATCTTCCTGATCCTGGCACTACTGCTCATCGAGCCGATCCTGCACGACTACAACCAGTACGCCTACGCCCTGTTCTTCGGGCTCGTGCTGGCCAGCGTGTGGATCCCCTACAGCAGCGCAGGGCTCCCGTGGCGGCCCAGGCACTACGCGATCGGCCTCGCCTTCGCCGTGCTGGCGTTCTTCGTGATGGGTCTGCCCGGTGCAAACCTCCCGGTCAACCCCGTCGTGGTCTTCTTCGCCGCCTCGATCGCGATCTGCGCCCTGGTACTGCCGGGCATGTCCGGGTCCTTCATCCTGCTGACCGTGGGACTGTACGAGCCGGTCCTGCAGGCCGTACGCAACGTGGACATCGCCTTCATCCTCACGTTCGCGGCCGGCGCGGTCACCGGTCTCGCGCTGTTCGTCAAGCTGCTGCAGTACCTGCTGGAGAACAAGCGCGCGATCACCCTGGTCGTGCTGACCGGTGTGATGGCCGGTTCGCTGCGTGCCCTGTGGCCGTGGCAGAACGAGGACCGCGAGATCGTGCCCGTCTCCGACGTCCCGGCGACCGTGGGTTTCATGGTCCTGGGCTTCGCGGTGGTCACGACCGTGCTGGTGTTCGAGCACCGCAAGCGGGCCCGGCAGGAGCGCGAGCACGGGCACGAGGCCACCCTCGTGCGCTGAGCGCGTAGCTCCTACAATTCGAGACACAGAGGCGCGGGGTGCCGGAACCGTCGAACCGGTCCGGCTGAGAGCACACCCGTCGAACCTGCCCTAGTTCGTACTAGCGAAGGAACGCCATGAGCGCTTTCAACGTCATGTCCGTGGCCGGCAGCGACCCCAGCGGGGGCGCCGGCATCCAGGCCGACCTCAAGGCCTTCTCCGCGCACGGGGTCTTCGGGATGAGTGTGATCACCGCCCTGACCGCCCAGTCCACGCGCGGGGTCGCGGACGTGCACGGGATCCCGGCAGGCTTCGTCACCCGCCAGCTCGACACCCTGCTCGAGGACGCGACGGTGCACGCGGTCAAGGTCGGCATGCTGGGCACCGCGGAGGTCACCGAGGCGGTGGCCTCCGCGATCGACCGCCACGGGCTCACCGACGTGGTCGTGGACCCGGTGATGGTCGCCAAGAGCGGCGACCGCCTGCTGGAGGAGTCGGCGACCGAGGCCCTGCGTACGGTGCTGCTCCCCCGGGCCGGCCTGATCACCCCGAACCTGCCCGAGGCCGCCGACCTGCTCGGGGTCGAGGAGGCCTCCGACCTGGCGGGCATGCACGAGCAGGCTGCGGAGCTGCTGAAGCTGGGCCCGCGGGCGGTGCTGCTCAAGGGCGGGCACCTGGACTCCGGGCACAGCACCGATGTGCTCGTCGCCGAGGGCGTGCCCGCCGTGGAGCTCACCGGCCCCCGGGTGGCCACGCACAACACCCACGGCACGGGGTGCACGCTCTCCTCCGCCATCGCGGCCCTGCTCCCCCAGAGCCCGGACACCGCCACCGCGGTGCGCGGCGCGAAGGACTACCTGACCGCGGCCCTGCGCCGCGCCGAGGACATCGACGCCGGCGGCGGACAGGGCCCGGTGCACCACTTCCACGCCTGGTGGTGATCCCGCGCCGGACACGGCCCGGACATGACGGAGGGGGACCGGCGGTGCCGGTCCCCCTCGTGCGTTCCCTCGACGATGTGCGGTCAGGTGCGGACGTCGCCCATGACCACGTCGGGGTTGCGCCAGTCGGGGTGGCCGAAGAACCTGCGGGTCTCGGCCACGACCAGGGGTGAGAGCAGCAGCAGGCCGAGGAGGTTGGGCAGGGCCATCATCGCGTTCGCGATATCGCTGAACAGCCAGACTTCGTCCAGCGCTGCGACCGATCCGACGAAGACGACCGCGATGAACACGAGCCGGTAAGGCGTGACGAATCGGCGTCCGCCGAGGTACTCCACGCAGCGCTCCCCGTAGTACGCCCAACCCAGCATCGTGGTGAACGCGAAGACGGCGACGGAGATCGCCACGATGTACTGGCCCGCAACAGCGAACGCGGGGCCGGCCTGACCGAGCCCTTCGGTCATCGCCAGAGAGGTCAGCAGGGAACCGTCGACATCGCCCTCCTGCCAGACACCGGTCGTGATGATGACCATGCAGGTCATCGTCACGACGATGATGGTGTCGATGAAGGTCTGCGTCATCGACACCATGGCCTGGCGGACCGGCTCACGGGTCTTGGCGGCCGCAGCGGCGATCGCACCACTGCCCAGCCCGGCCTCGTTGGAGAAGATCCCTCTGGCGAAACCCTGCTGGATGGCGAGCATCAGCCCGGCACCCGCGAACCCGCCGACCGGCGCGGTGTAGGAGAAGGCACTGACGACCACGAGCTGCAGTGCCGGCAGGATCGAGGCCCAGTTGATGGCCAGGACGAGCAGGCAGGCTCCGACGTAGCCGATGATCATCAGGGGCACCAGGGCCGAGGCAACACGACCGATGCTCTTGATGCCGCCGAGGATGACAGCACCGGCGAGCAGCATGAGGATCAGGCCGACCACCCAGGGCTCGACCTCGACGATGCTGGTGACCTGCTGGGTGACGGTGTTGGCCTGGGTTCCGTTGCCGATACCGAAGGCAGCGATGGCCCCGAAGACGGCGAAAGAACCGCCGAGCACAGTGCCGAGCCAACCGTTGAGCCCGTACTTGAGGTAGTACATCGGGCCGCCGCTCTGCTCACCCTTGTCGTCGGTGCGGCGGAACTTCACACCAAGCAGGGCCTCGCTGTACTTCGTGGCCATGCCGAGGAAACCGACGACCCACATCCAGAACAGGGCGCCCGGCCCTCCGACACCGATGGCCAGGGCCGCACCTGCGATGTTGCCGACACCGACCGTCGCCGCCAGGGCCGTGCTCAACGCCTGGTAGTGGGAGATGTCGCCCTCGACCGAGGAGTCCTCCTTCCGTCGGACCAGGGCGAGCCAGAGCGAGTGGGGCAACCGCAGGAGCTGGAGCAGCTTCAGGCGGACCGTGAGGAACAAGCCGACGCCGAACAGCAAAGGGATGAGGACGAAGGGTCCCCAGAGCACCTCGCTGACGATCTCGGCCATCCCGAGGATCTGATCCATGCGGGGATCTCCGTATCACATTCGGATCGGGGGACGGCTGTGTCCGCATCCTGCTGCACATCGAAGCGGTGGCCGCGCAACGTGCACCAGGTCACGGACTCCATGAGGTGGTGACAGGGTTGCAGTGGTTCATCACGCCTGCGTCACGTTTATTCGACGCGAACGTTTCAGGTCGGGTATCGGCCCAGTTGCTCACTCCCCTGCCGAGTCGAGCGCCAAGCGGCTCAGCCTCGCGGCCACCTCCTGCGGGTCGGCGCCGCGGCCGACCGCGACACCCATCAGGAAGGTCGTCAGCGGAGCGGCGGGCCGGGCGACCGAGTGCGCGGCGTCCTTGGCCAGGTCGAGGACCCGGTCGACGTCGGCCCGGTCCAGGCGTTCGTTCTCGTCCAGTTCCAGCTCCGCACGGACCAGGTCCGCCCATTCCACGAGGGTCACCGATTCACTCCTCTGCGTGATGATTCGATCCGGCGGCCGTGGGTCGTCGCCCGCGCTGCCGCGGTGCGACCCGTGCCGTCGCCGTACCGCACTCTAGAACGGTCGGCCCGCCCTCTCACAGCGGACCCGCGTCCGGACGCCCAGGAAAACCGCGTGCGCCGTGGAGAAGGCCCCGCCTACGCTGACGGGTACGCCGACCCGCGCCGAAGGGCAACGGGCCCGCAACGTCCAACGACCGCCGTCTCTGCACCGGAGCACCGCCATGACCCGCCGCGCCCACATCGCCATGGTCGGCGTCCCCGCCGTGAGCCACGTCCTGCCCAGCCTGGAGATCATCCGCGAACTGGTCCGCAGGGGCCACCGCGTCACCTACGCCAACGACCCCGCGGGCCGGATCGGCGACCTGATCGCCGGCACCGGGGCCGAGCTGGTCCGCTTCACCACCACGCTCCCCACCGGGGACGAGGAGTGGGCGAACGACCCGGTCGAGGGGATGGACATCTTCCTCGAGGACGCCATGAACGTGCTCCCGGTGCTGCGCGAGGCCTACGACGGCGACCGCCCCGACGTCTTCCTCTACGACATCGGGGGTTACGCGGCGCGGGTCCTCGGGATCCGGTGGGACATCCCGGCCCTGCAGCTCTCCCCGACCTACGTCGCCTGGGCCGACTACCAGGACACGGTGATGGAGGGCCTGCGCGCGCTGCCCGGGGCCACGGAGCACTTCGCCAAGTTCGACGCCTGGCTCGCCGAGAACGGGGTCACCGAGCTCGACCACTCCTCCTTCGCCGGGCGGCCCGACCGTGCGCTCGCGATGATCCCCGAGGAGATGCAGCCGCACGCCGAGACCGTCGACCGCGACACCGTCACCTTCGTCGGGCCCTGCCTCGGCGAGCGCGCCGACCAGGGGACCTGGTCGGCCCCGGCCGGGGCCGACCAGGTCCTGCTCGTCTCGCTCGGTTCGGCCTACACCAACCTCCCGGGCTTCTACCGGTCCTGCATCGAGGCCTTCGGCGACCTGCCCGGGTGGCACGTGGTGCTCCAGGTCGGCGCGTACGTCGACCGGGCGGAGCTGGGGCCGGTCCCGGGCAACATCGAGGTGCACACCTGGGTGCCCCAGCTCGACATCCTCGGCAAGGCCGACGCGTTCGTCACCCACGCCGGGATGGGCGGGTGCAGCGAAGGGCTCTACACCTCGACCCCGATGATCGCCGTGCCCCAGGCCGTGGACCAGTTCGGCAACGCCGACCAGCTCGTGGCGGCGGGTGTGGCCCGGCGGATCGACACCGCGGACGCCACCCCCGAGCGCCTGCGCACTGCGCTGTTGGAGCTGACCTCCGACTCGGGGGTCGCCGAACGGCTCGCCCGTATCGGTGCCCGACTGCACGAGAGCGGCACCGGGTACGCCGCCGACCTCGTCGAGGCAGAGGTGCGCGGCTGACCCGACCGGCACACACGGTGAGGGGCCTCCCGGGATCGCGGATCCTGGGAGGCCCCTCGTGTGAGTGTCCGCCCCACCCCCTTTTGACGGGGCGGCACCCGGCCTGAACGGGTCCGGTGGGACCCGGGGCGTCGGGCTACACCGCCGACGTGGCGACCTGGGCGGGCGCCGCGACGGAGCCCGAAGGGCTGTCGGGCAGCAGCGCGTCCAGCACCTCCGACAGGCGCTCCAGGTGGTCGGAGATCCACGGCAGGGCCAGCGGATCCGTGGCCGACAGGGCGGCGTAGCGGCGCTCCTCGGTCTCGCCGTAGAGCAGGCTGGTCGCGACCCTCATGCGCAGGGTGTCGGTGCTCTCGCCGAACTCCACCGCGGGGAGCACGCCCATGCCGAAGCGGTCCAGCAGCAGTCCGGTCAGTTCCGGGCCGGTGGTGATGCCGTGTTGGGCGGCCAGGCGCTCGCGCACCGGCTCGAAGTCCGGGTACAGGTAGAACGCCGCGCGCGGGGTCGGGACCTCGGCGCCGGCGGCGGTGAAGGTGTCGGCCACACCGCGGGCGACGAGGCCGTGCAGGCGGCGGCTGCGGTCGATGTGGTCGACCAGCTCGGCGGGTTCGGTGAAGGCGTGGGCGGCGGCCTCCTGCACGGGGGCGGCGGGGCTGGACCAGATCTCGCTGGCCACGC
This sequence comes from Nocardiopsis coralli, assembly GCF_014892575.1. Classification (GTDB taxonomy): domain Bacteria; phylum Actinomycetota; class Actinomycetes; order Streptosporangiales; family Streptosporangiaceae; genus Nocardiopsis; species Nocardiopsis coralli. Next base: position 15,352 of record NZ_JADBGI010000023.1, read on the forward strand.
CCAGGAGCCCGCCGCGCAGGCGCTGTCCGATCTCGGAGTCGGGCAGGCGCAGCACCCCGATGCGCCAGCCGCCCAGGGCCAGGTTCTTACTGAGACCGGTGGAGATGACGGTGCGCTCGGGGGCGAAGTCCGCGGGGCTGTGCACCCGTACCTCGCCGTCGCCGGGGTGGACGAGGTCGCGGTAGATCTCGTCGGAGATGATCACCAGGTCGAGCTCGCGGGCGACCTCGGCCAGGCGGCGGACGGTCTCCTCGCTCGCGACGGTCCCGGTCGGGTTGTCGGGCAGGGTCACCACGACCGCCTTGACGGTGCGGCCCTGGTCGCGGGCGTCGGTGACGGCGGCGTGGAGCAGGTCGGGCTGGGGTACGCCGCCCTGCCCGGTGGCGGTGGGCACCATGACGGGGCGGCACCCGACCAGGCGGCTCTGGGCGGCGTAACTGACCCAGCTGGGCGCGGCGATCGCGGTGTCCCCGCCGAGTTCGAGCAGCAGGCTGTAGAGCAGCGGCTTGCTGCCGGGGCCGGCGATGACCATGGACGGGTCGGTGGGCAGGCCGCGGCGTTCCCAGTAGCCGGCGGCGGCCTCGCGCAGGGCGGTGGAGCCGGCGACGGGACCGTAGGCGTTGGCACCGTTGCCGGCGGAGAGCTGGTCGCGCATGACCGGGTGCACCGGGAGCCCGGCCTCGCCGAAGCCGAGGGGAAGCACGCGCACCCCCTGGCGACGCTTCTCTTCGAGGGCTTCGTTCACGGCAAGGGTCGCGGACACAGTGACGGTCATGTCTGACTCATCTCCGGCTCATCGTTGTGCGCTTGACCGCACCAATGGGTGACGGTCTGTCACCACAAGACTGCCCGCCCTGACCCATCAGCACAAGCACGGCTTTTCGATGGTGAGCGTAAGCTGTTCTTATGCTTGATCTTCGACGCCTCCAACTGCTCCGTGAATTCAGCGCCCGCGGCACGATCGTGGCCACCGCGAACGCCCTGGGATACACGCCTTCCGCGGTCTCGCAGCAACTGGCCACGCTCGAACGCGAGACGGGTGTGGCCCTGCTCGACCGGTCCCCGCGCGGGGCGGAACTGACCGATGCGGGCCGGCTCCTGGTCGCCCAGAGTGAGGAGATCCTGGCTCTGGTCGAGGCCACCGAGTCGGTCCTGGCCGAACAGTCGGACGTGGCCCTGGGGACGGTGACGGTGACGGCGTTCCCGACCGCGGCCGTGGCGTTCGCGCCGCTGTTGGCTCCCCCGCTGCGGCAGCACTCGGAGATGCAGCTGGTGCTGCGCCAGACGCTGCTGGCGACCGGGACCCAGAAGGTGCAGACGCGGGAGGTCGACATCGCCCTGGTCGACGACTGGACGGGCCAGCACCCGGGGCGCACCTCCGACAGCGGCCTGCGCCACGTGCACCTGCTCGCCGACCCGCTCGTGCTGGCGGTGCCCGAGAACCACCGCCTGGCCGACCCCGCCGTCCCGGTGGTGCTGGAGCAGCTGCTCGGGGAGTCGTGGGTGGTGGCGCCCGAGGGCGAGCGTTCGCGTTACGGGACCGACCGGCTCATGGCCGAGGTGGGCGGGTTGCCCTCGGCGGCGTGGGAGTTCGAGGGGCTCGGCACGATCCTGAGCCTGGTCTCACGCGGGATCGGGATCGCGGCGGTCCCGGGGCTGGCGATGGTGGGTGCCCCTGCCGGGCTGGTCTACCGGAGCCTTCCGGGTTCGGCGCCCGAACGGCACGTCTACGCGGTGCTGCGGACGGGGACGCTGCGCAGGCCGGCGGTACAGGTCACGCTCGCGGCGCTGCGCGGGGCGGCCCGCACGGTGGAGGACCAGCTGGAGGAGCTCACCGATCAGGAACCGGAGGGCTGACCGGGCGCGGGCCGGGCCCGACAGCCCGACGCGCGCCCGGTTCCGGGGCGCCGGCCGGTGGCGCGGCCGCCCGCACACGAAGGAACGGCCCGGCCGCGGGGCCGGACCGTTCCGGGGTCGGTCGGTGGCGTCTTCGTCGGGTGCGTCGTTGCGGGGTCATTCCTGGTCGCCCGCGCTGCGGGTGCGGTCGATGCGGCGGCGGAGCTTGCGACAGATGTGCAGGGCTCGGTCCCTGTCGTCGCGGGCGTTCCACCATTGTGCGTAGGCTTCGAGTCTTCTCTTGCGGAGGGACTCCAGCTCGGCCTCCATGCGGTTGACCCGGTGTTCCAGGTCGATGCGTTCGCGTTCGAACGACGACATGTCGCGTTCGTGGCGCCCTGCGTCGTGCTCGGCGTCCTTCAACCTGTCCACCAGGCCGTCGCCCGGCGGCGTCCGCCCGCGGCCTGCCTGTCCCGTGATGCCTTGGAACCACACACCCTGCCTGTTTCCGGAAACAGCTGAATATGCACTGCTCAGCACGCAAAAAACACGGAAACCCCATACTTGAACAAGGCACCCATATCGGGCATCAGACGCTCACCGGCCTCCGCCGTCCGCGGACCGGGACCGCCCCGACCACCCGTGCGTAGACGGTCTCGAAGCGCTCCAGGGACCGGTGGTGGTCGTGTTCCCCCGCCATCTCCCGGCTCGCGGCCCCCAGGAAACCGCGCTCGGACCGCGACCCCAGGATCCTGCTCAACCGGTCGGCGAGGACCTCCACCTCCCCCGGCGGGAAGAGGTATCCGTTGCGGCCCTCGGCGACCAGGTGCGGCAGCGCCATCGCGTCGGCAGCCACCACCGGCAGCCCCGTCGACATCGCCTCCAGCGTCGCGATGCTCTGCAGCTCGGCCACGCCCGCGATCGCGAAGACGTCCCCCGCCGCGTAGACCAGCGGCAGCCTCTCGTCGGGCACAAAACCCAGGAAGTGCACACGGTCGTCCACACCCAGCACGCGTGCCAGATCGGCCAGTTCCTCCTCGCGCTGCCCCGTCCCGGCCAGCACCAGCTGCGCGTCGAGGTCGGCGGTGAGCACGGCCAGGGCGCGCACGAGTTCGTCGATGCGCTTCTCCTCGTCCAGACGGCCCACGAACACGATCGAGTCTCGGTCGGGCACCCCGAGGCTCGCGCGTGCCGCCGGGCGTTCCCCGGCACGGGGGTGGAACCGGGCCAGGTCGATGCCGCACGAGACCGCTTCCACGTCCCGGGTCAACCCCTGTTCGCGCAGCAGCAGGGCGGCGCGCGGGGTCGGGGTGGTCACGTGGTCGGCCTGCTCGGCGATGCGCACCATGTCGTTCCAGGCCACGGAGCCGGCCGCCGACTGCAGGGACCGGGGTACACGCGCGTGTGCGTAGAGGTTGTCCGGCATGAAGTGGTTGGTGAGCACCGTGGGGATCCCGGCCGCTCGCGCCCGGGCCAGCGCGGTGCGGCTCAGCGTGAAGTGGCTCTGCACGTGGACCACGTCGGGCGCGAAACGGTCCAGCAGCCGGTCGACGTGGCCGCCCAGACCCAGGGGCACCGCGGCACGCATGCTGGGTTGGAACGGGATCCGAGCCGAGCGCACCCGGTGCTCGGTCACCTCCCCGGCCTCGACCACGTGCGGGGGCCCCGACGAAGAGGGGCGGAGCACGTGGATCCGGTGTCCGCGCCCGGCCAGCCCCTCGGCGAGCCGGTGGGTGAAGTAGGCGGCGCCGTTGACGTCGGGCGGATAGGTGTCGGTGACGATCAGTACACGCAGTGGGCGCGCGGCTCCGGCCATGGCGTTACTCCTTCGTTCGGATGCGTGCGGACCGTGGGCTTGCCGCGGCCTCGGGGTTGCGGTCCCGGCTGCGCGCGAGGCCGAAGGTGCCCGCGATCGCCAGGAGTGCGAAGAGCAGGGCGCCGAACTGGGCGAACGGTGTCTCGGGGGCGCCCTCGCCGAGCATCACCGCGCCGATGCCGACACCCACGACGGGGTCGGTGACGAGCAGGGTCGCGTAGGCGGCGGCGAAGTGGCCGCTGCGGTAGGCGTTCTGCACGAGCAGGGCACCGAAGACGGCGGTACCCGCGGCCAGGAGGGTCAGCCAGCTGATCAACTGGCTCCAGTCGCCGTGGGCCCCGGCCAGCACCACGCGCGCCAGTCCGGAGGTGGTGCCCATGGCGGCCCCGCCGGCGAGGGCGAGCACGATCGCGCGGACGGGACTGGGGAACCACCGGGCGGTCAGGTGCAACAGCACGCCCGCGCCGATGACACCCCCGGCGAGCGCGAGGGCGGTGCCGGTGTCCATGGCGGGGGCGTCGTCCACGTGAGGGAAGAGCCAGAGCACACCGGTGAGCCCGGCCATGACGGCGAGGCCGGCGGCGATCTGGTACGGGCTGACGGCGCGGTGGGTGAAGGCCGACCAGAGCACGATCGCGAAGAGCAGGCCGGTCACGCCGAGGGGCTGGATGACGGTGAGAGGGGCGCCGCTGAGCGCGGTCATGTGCATGCACGCGCCCAGGACCACCAGGACCCCGCCGGCCAACCAGCGCGGGCGCCCGAACAGGTAGAGGAGGAACCCGGCGCGGGCCACACGCGCGCCGGGCGCACGGACGGCGTCGCGTTCCTGGAGTGCGGATCCGAGTGCCAGGCTGAAGGCCCCCACCACGGCGACGGGAACCGCCCACAGCATCGTCTCCACCACTCCCCTCGATCGTGTGGGCCCGGCCCTTTCGGTCGCGGCCGTGATCTGCCGGGGGGTGCGCACCGCACGACGGGGCCGCGCACCTCGTCGCCCCCGTGGGGATCGCGGATGCCCAGCCCGTGGGGGTGGCTGCTCCCCGGCCACCTGCACCTGGGCCTGCCTCGTCGGAGGGAGAGCCAACATCCACACGCGGTCAAGGTTGGGTATTGGATCGCCCCGAACGAGGAGATCGGCGGTCCGTTTGTCCGCCTCTCTGGGCAGGGGCGTGCGGGCGTGGGACGCTGGGGATTGGTCTAGACCGGATAGGAGCAGTCGTGACCGACACCTTGATCCCCCGCCCCCGTGAGACCTCCCCGGGCGACGGCCCGGGCCTGACACTGACGCCGCGCACCCGCGTGCACGCCGACCCGGCCTCCGCCGGCGTCCTGGCCTGGTTGCGCCGAGAGCTGGGGGCCGCGACCGGGCTCCCCCTGGAACGCGGCGGCGAGGCCGGCGCCGAGATCCGGCTGAGCGTGGACCCCGGCGCCGGCCTCGCACCGGAGGGGTACCGCCTGGTCGTGGACGTCCGGGGCGCCTCCGTCATCGGCCACGACACGGCCGGTGTCTTCTACGGCGCCCAGACCCTGCGCCAGCTCCTGCCGCCCGACGCCTACCGCGACGCTCCCCTGCCCGGCGCCGCATGGGTGCTGCCGGCGGTGAGCATCACCGACGCACCGCGGTTCGGTTGGCGGGGCGCCATGCTCGACATCGCCCGCCACTTCCAGCCCAAGCGCGAGATCCTGCGCTTCGTCGACCTGCTGGCCGCGCACAAGCTCAACGTGCTCCACCTGCATCTGAGCGACGACCAGGGGTGGCGGGTGCAGATCCGCCGCTACCCGCGGCTGACCGAGATGGCCTCGTGGCGCACCGAGAGCCAGGTCGGCGCGGTACGCCCGCCGGTCTTCGACGGGCGTCCCCACGGCGGGTTCCTGACCCAGGACGACGTGCGCGAGATCGTCTCCTACGCCGCCGAACGCCACGTCACGGTCGTGCCCGAGATCGACGTTCCCGGGCACTCCCAGGCCGCGATCCACGCCTACCCCGAGCTCGGTGAGGCCGGCCGGATCCCCGTGGGCACCCAGTGGGGGATCTTCGAGGAGGTCCTGGCCGTCACCGATGAGGTCCTCGACTTCTACCGGAACGTCATCGACGAGCTGCTGGAGCTGTTCCCGTCGCCCTACTTCCACGTAGGCGGCGATGAGTGCCCCAAGACGCAGTGGAAGGGCAGCGCCTCCGCCCAGCAGCGGATCCGGGAGGAGGGCCTGGCCGACGAGCACGAGCTGCAGTCCTGGTTCATCGGGCAGCTCGACCGGCACCTGGCCGCGCGCGGTCGGCGCATGATCGGCTGGGACGAGATCCTGGAGGGCTGGCTCTGGGCGGGTGAGGAGGACACCCGCACCCCGGAGGGCGAGCGCAAGGGGCTGTCACCGGGCGCGACCGTGCTGTCCTGGCGCGGTGAGGAGGGCGGCGTCGCGGCGGCGCGGGCCGGCCACGACGTGATCATGGCGCCGACCGCGACCTCCTACCTGGACTACCGCCAGTCGGAGGCCGAGGACGAGCCGGTCAAGGTCGGCACGCTCCTGCGGCTGGAGGACGTCTACCTGTCCGACCCCGTGCCGGAGGGGCTGAGCGAGCGGGAAGCCGCGCACGTGCTCGGGGCACAGGTCAACACCTGGACCGAGCACATCGACACACCCCGGCGGCTGGACTACATGGTCTTCCCGCGGCTGTCGGCCTTCGCGGAGAAGGTGTGGTCGACGGGGCCGCGCGACTACGCCGAGTTCGAACCGCGCCTGCGTGCCCACCTGCGCCGGCTGGACGCCGCCGGGGTCGAGTACCGGCCGTTGGAGGGCCCCAGGCCGTGGCAGACCCGGCCCGGGGTCGTCGGCCGGGACTGACACCAGGAGGCCGGGCGTCAGAAGTATGTGGCCACGGCCTCCACGACGGTGTCCTCGGCGTCGACGACGGGGATGACGGACCACCGGTCGAAGGCCGTGCACGGGTGCGAGATGCCGAAGGAGACCAGGTCGCCGGGGTGCAGTTCGAGCCCCGGCGGCACACGCAGGTAGGCGTGGTGGTCGTTGAGCGCCTCGATCTCCAGCCCCTCGGCGGGGTGGCGGCTCCCGTCGGGCCGGCGCACGGTGCGCGGCACGGGGAACCCGGCGTCGTAGTTGGCCTCGCGGCGCCCGAGCCCCGCGATGGCCGAACCGTCCTCCGGGGTGGACGTGATCTGGGCCCACAGTTCCAGGGCACCGGCCAGCGCACCGGGCCCCTCGTCGAGGCGGCGGTAGGGGGTGGTGCGCCGGTAGAGGCCGTCGTCGTGGGCGACGTAGGCGCCGCTGCGCAACAGGGGCCACACGTCGCGGGCCCCGCCGAACTCCTCGGCGACCAGGTCGAACCAGGCGCTGCCGCCCACCGACAGCACGGGCCGCTCCAGGCCGTGCGCGCGGGCGATCTCGGCGGCGTCGGTGCGCAGGTCGCGCAGGAAGGCGCGCACCGCGTCGGCGCCCCCGGTCACCGGGCCCTCGTACCCGGCCACCCCTGCCAGTTCGAGGCCCGGGGCTGCGGCCACCGCGTCGGCCACGGCGAGCACCCCGGCACGGTCACGGCACCCGGTGCGCCCGCCGGGAACGCCGCGCTCGACCAACACCCGCAGCGGCCGCCCGTCGGGGTCGGCCACCGAGGCGGCCGCGGCCACACCCTCGGCGGAGTCGGCGTAGAACAGGAACTCGAAGCCGGGGTCCCGGTTCAGTTCGGCGGCGATCCAGGCCAGGGCGCGGGTCTCGAGGAGTTCGTTGGCCAGCACGATGCGGCGCACACCGAAGCTCCGGTAGGCAAGGACCTGGTTGGCGGTCGCCGCGGTCACACCCCAGGCCCCGGCGTCGAGCTGGCGTTGGATGAGGGCGGGCGCCATCGAGGTCTTGCCGTGCGGAGCGAAGGCGAGTCCGTGCTGTTCGGTGAAGGCGGACAGGGCGCCGATGTTGCGCGTCAGCTCCGGCTCCCGCAGCACCATGAGGGGCCAGGTGAAGGGGCCGGTGAACAGGTTCCCGGCCTGCTGCGCGAACTCGTCGAGGGTGACGGACCCGTCGGGCCACCACACCCCCTTGGTGCGCCGGTCGACGTGTTCCTCGGGGATGGTGAGCCGCTCGGTCACGGGGTGCGGACCGCCTTTCGTGCGAGTGGCCCGCCCCGGGACGCGGTCGGCGTCCGGGACGGGCCCGGTGGGTCTGGGGAGGCGATCCTCCCACCTGTGGCCGCGGGCGGCCAGAGGATCTAGTCGGCGGCGGGTTCGGCCTCGGGCTCATCGGCGGGGAGCTGGTCGGCCAGCTCCTCCGGCTCCTGGACGGGCTCGGTCTCCTGGTCGCCCTCGAACTCGGCGATGGCGTCCTGGCCGACGTCGGGGTAGTCGGTCACGAAGCCGTCGACGCCCAGCTCGAGCAGCTCGACCATGCGGTCCTGCTCGTTGATGGTGTAGGGCATGATCTCGTACCCGGCCTCGTGCACGGCCTCGACGTAGTCGCCGGTCAGGCCGTCGTGGCTCGGGTTGACCATGTGGGCCCACTCGTAGTCGCCGAGCTCGTCCTCGGGGACCTCGCCGAGCAGGCCGTGCGGGATGGAGGGCAGGAGCTCCTTGGACGCTTCCATGGACTCCCAGTCGAAGCTCTCGACCACGAGGCGGCGCGGCTCCCACGCGGGGTTCTGCTCCATCCAGTGGTCGCGGGAGCTGAGCTCCTCGGCGAGGGTCTCCTCGATGCCGGGGTGGACCTCGGGGTCCTTGACCTCGAGGAACAGGTTGAGGTCCAGGCTCTCCAGGGTGTCGAGCGCGTCGGACAGGGTCGGGACCGGCTCACCCTCGAAGACCGGGTCGAACCAGCTGCCGGCCTCGACCTGTTCGATCTGCTCCAGGGTGAGGTCCCCGACGTCGTAGGAGTCCAGGTCGGGGTGGACCTCTTCGATGTCGGTGGTGCGTTCCAGGGACGTGTCGTGCATGAGCACGGGCTCGCCGTCCGAGGTCAGCTGGACGTCGACCTCGACGGTCTCCGCGCCCAGGCGTCCTGCGGCCTCGATGGCGGCGAGGGTGTTCTCGGGGGCGTGCCCGGAGGCCCCCCGGTGGGCGACGGCGACGAGCGGGCGTTCGGGGGACGGGTTCTCCGCGGAGACCGGACTTGCGCTGATCCGCTCCGACGGGTGGAGTGACGGCTCGGCCAGGGCGGTGCCCCCGCCGGCCATCACGGTGAACGATACGGCTCCGACAACGATCGCGATGCGACGCACCGGACCTCCCATGTACGAGTGATGTGCCGAGCTCAGGTTGGACTCAGCTGGTGACGACGCGGTGACCATGAGTCGAGCGCGGGATGATGCGAGCCCTACCGTCCGGTTGGGAACGCCTGCATCCGCCCCCTGAATCACCACATGAATCTGCTTGATCACTTTGTGTACGTTTTTTGACCCCAGGACCCTCGTTGACTACTTAGAGTCCTGCAATCATCACTGCTTGTAGTCGATGGGAAGGATGTCTCATGCGCAAGCACCACAGCTGGTGGGTCGCGCTGTTGGGCGCCGGCGCCCTGACCGCCTGCGGGACGGCCGTACCGGCCGCTGCCGCCGACGATCGGGGGCCGGCCTGGCCGAAGGTCGAACGGGGTGAGTCCGACTTCAGCCTCGACGGTTTCACGGTCGGTCCTCTGCCGGAAGGACTGGAGCGGCACACGGTCAAGGCCGCGTCCTCCTCCGACCGTGAGGGCAACCGCCGGTCCGAGATCACCTGGGTCCAGGGCTCGGACGATCTTGCGGGGCACGTGGCCGTCCTGCGTTCCGACAGGATCCAGGACCTGGAGGACCTGCGGCAGGAACGCTTCGGCCACCTGCGCACCGACGGACTGGAACGCCTCGGCGAGGACGAGGGCCTCGATGAGGACGCCTACGTCTCCGAGGAAACGGGCCACCTGTTCTGGGTGGAGCGCCCGGGCGTGGGGGTGGCCACCCACCTGGACCCGGAGCAGTGGGACCGCGAGGACCTCGTGGACCTGGCCGGTTCGGTGACCGACATCGAGGACGCCGACGCCGAGGCGGAGGAGGCCCCCGAGGAGGCCGGTGCCGAAGCCGCCGAGGGCGATGAGGCGGCTGTCGAGGAGGAGGACGCCGAGGACGCCGGGGACGCGGCCGAGGCGGACACCGACGCCACCGATGAGGTCGGCGCCGAGACCGACGCCGAGGCTCCCGTGGTCGAGGACGACGCGGTGGCGGCCGAGGACGAGGACTCCCCCGCGGGCCAGGACGGTGAGGCCGCCGAGGAGGAGGCCCCGGCCGGGGGCTCGGAGGAGACCGCCGGGGAGGGCGCCGAGGCCACCGAGGACGGCGACGCCGCAGAGAGCGAGGCCGGCGACGCGTCCGCGACGGAGGACGAGGCGGAGGCCGACACCTCCGCAGAAGCCGACGCCGAGGCCGCGGAGGAGACCGGCGGTGAGGACACCGCGCCCGCCGACTCGGACTCCGGGACCGACGCGGCCCAGGACGGCGACCCCGTCCGTGCCGCCGAGGACGAGCAGGACGACCGCCCCGTCACCGACGGCTCGGCGTCCGAGGGAACCGTCCAGGAGGACGGCGCCGAACAGCCCGGGGCCGAGTCCGGCGACGCTGCCGGGGGTTCCGCGCTCCCCGAGGGTGTGGCCTTCCCCGAGAGCTCCGGCGCGGAGGATGTTTCCGCGTTCCACCAGTGCGTCGTCGACCGCTTCGACGAGCGCACCGGGCTGAACGCCGACGACGAGGGCGTCACCGAGGAGACCCGGGCCTTCGTCGAGCGCACCCTGGAGACCCGCGAGCTCACCGGCGGCGAGAGCGACCGGTTCCTGGCCACCGCCTGGTTCCACGGGTCCGAGGCGGACAAGCTGCGCGCGGCCGAGGAGTGCGCCGAGGACGAGGAGGCCGGCGGCGAGCGGGCCGATCACGTGACCGGCGGGGCCCCGGAGGTCGTCGCCGAACTCGACGCCCAGGCTCGTACCGCGTTCGAGCAGGCACGCTACGGCGACGGTGCGGCCGACGCCGACGCGGTTTCCTGACGACACGGCCCACGGGTCCACGGCCGGCGGTGCACACGCGCCGCCGGCCGTTGCTGGTGCGAGGACCGTCCGGCTCTGCGGGTGGGTGCCGAGGGCCACCGTCATCACCTCCCCGCACCTCTCTAGGACGGTCCGACATACACCCGATCCCCGCCGTTTCCGGTCGAAGGCCGGATGAATCGTTACACCGGCGCACTTCCCGGTTCGATACGGTCACCCCCACAGTCACCGGACCGCCGCGGCCCCCGCCCGTTCCCCCAGGACGCGCCACCACGGGGCCGCGCCGTCCCCCCGCTCCGAGGAGGCACGCCCCGATGCCAGCCCCCACCACCCGCCCACAGCTGCGCGGCGACTTCGGCATGGTCGCCTCCACCCACTGGTTGGCCAGCGCCACCGGAATGTCGGTCCTCGAACGCGGTGGCAACGCCTTCGACGCCGCCGTCGCGGCCGGTTTCACCCTCCAGGTCGTCGAACCCCACCTGAACGGCCCCGGCGGCGAGGTCCCCGTGCTGTTCCAGGCAGCGGGCGAACCCCCACGGGTCCTCTGCGGCCAGGGTGTGGCCCCCGCCGGCGCGACGATCGGCGCCTACACAGCGCTCGGCCTGGACCGCATCCCCGGCAGCGGCGTGCTCGCGGCCACCGTTCCGGGTTCCTTCGACGCGTGGATGCTGCTGCTGCGCGACCACGGGACGATGGGTGTGCGCGAGGTCCTCGACCACGCCATCGGCCTGTGCGAGCGCGGGTTCCCCGTCCTGCCCAAGATCGCGGCGGCCGTGGAGGCGCTCGCCCCGGTCTTCGGCCGTCATTGGTCGGGTTCGGCGGCGCTGTACCTGCCCGACGGGAGCACCCCGGCCCCCGGGTCCCGCCTGCGCAACCCGGCGCTGGCCGCCACCTACCGGCGGCTGGTCGCCGAGGCCGAGGCGGCCGGGGGCGGACGCGAGGCCCGGATCGACGCCGCACGCCGCGCCTGGTCGCAGGGGTTCGTCGCCGAGGCACTGGACGGGTTCCTGGCCGGGGACGTGCCGAGTTCGTCCGGCGAGCCCCAGCGTGCGTTCCTGTCCGGGCAGGACCTGGCCGACTGGAGCGCCCACTACGAGGACACCGCCTCGGTACGCCACGGCGCGCACACCGTGCACAAGACGGGGCCGTGGGGCCAGGGCCCGGTCCTGCTGCAGCAGCTGCGCCTGGCCGAGGCCCTGGGCTCCGGAAAGCTGTCGGGGACCTCGCGCGAGGGTGTCGACCCCGACTTCGTGCACCGGGTGACCGAGTCCGCCAAGCTCGCCTTCGCCGACCGCGAGGCCTGGTACGGCGACCCGGACCGGGCCGACGTGCCGCTGCAGGAGCTCCTGTCGGCCGAGTACGCACGCGCCCGCGCGGGCCTGGTCGACGACACCGCCGCGAGCCGTGAGCAGCGCCCCGGTTCCGTGGTCGGGCGCACGCCCTACCTGCCGCCGGTCCACGTGCCCGGGCAGGCCCCGCAGGACCGCACCACCGGGGAACCGACCCTGCGCAACGCCGCCGACCCGGCCGACCGCCGCGGCGACACCTGCCACCTGGACGTGGTCGACGCGGAGGGCAACATGGTCTCGGCCACCCCCAGCGGCGGGTGGCTGTCGAGCTCACCGGTCGTGCCCGAGCTCGGCTTCCCGCTCGGCACCCGGGCCCAGATGTTCTGGATGGACGAGGACTCCCCCAACTCCCTGGCCCCCGGGCGCCGTCCGCGCACGACCCTGTCCCCGACGTTGGTGACCAGGGAGGACGGTCAGGCGGTGCTGGCCATCGGCACCCCCGGCGGCGACCAGCAGGACCAGTGGACGTTCACGGCGCTTCTGCGGATCCTCAACGGCGCCGACGACCTGCAGGAGGCCCTGGACGCGCCGATGTTCCACACCAACGCGTTCCCGAGCTCCTTCCACCCGCGCGAGACCGTGCCCGGGGATCTTGTCGTGGAACCGGAGGTCGGACCGGACACCGTCGAGGAGATGCGCCGGCGCGGGCACGACGTCACGGTCAACGGTTCCTGGTCGCTCGGGCGGTTGGCGGCGGTGGGCCGCGACCCCGACACCGGTGAGCTGCGGGCGGCCGCCGACGCCCGTGGCGCCCAGGGGTACGCCGCCGGGCGCTGAGGCCGGAATGTGTGCGGCCGCGGCTCGGTCCGGGCCGCGCACACCGGACCGCGAAGGCTTTCCGAGAAGGGGCGGACTTCGCACGGTGCGCCCCTCTTGGTCCGACCTCTTGCAAAATCTCCGTGTCACTGCTTATGTAGATCTTGTGACGGGGAAACGCCGACTCCGATCGTGAACGCACCCCGCGCAGAACTCCATACTTTCCCCGGCAGGGAACGCGGCTGTCTCCCCCTCCCTCAGCGGCGCCCCTGCTTCTCCCCTCCTCACCGAGGCCTGCCTTCCCCTCCCGGCTGGGTTATTCGGACAAGGAGAGATCCGTGGGCCGTGGCGCCGCTTCCCGAGCGGCACCACGGCCCACGTGTTTTTGTGCGTGGACCGGTATTCGAATCACGCTGAATCGTGCTCTTTTACCACGGGCGCAATGCACTGGCACCCGAGGAAATGTGGCGCACGGAATAACGGTCACATTCAGGAAACGAAAAGGGCGCCCCGGGTCCGAGCCCGAGGCGCCCTCACGGGGTCGGGGTGTCTCAGGCGTGCACGCGCACCACGCCGGCGAAGTTCTCCGTGCGGACCGGGGTGACGCGTACGTCCAACCCGGTGCGCGGGGCCTCCAGCATGTCGCCGTCGCCCAGGTAGATCGCCACGTGGGAGATGTACCCGGGGGCGGTGGGGTCGGAGCGCCAGAAGATGAGGTCGCCGCGTTCCATGTCCTCGTAGTCGACGCGGGTGCCCGCGTTCCACTGGTCGTGGGTCACGCGCGGGATCGTCACACCGGCCTCGTCGAAGGCCCACTGGAGCAGGCCGGAGCAGTCGAAGCCCTGGTTCGGGGTGGTGCCGCCCCACACGTAGGGCACACCGAGCTGGGTCTCGGCGTTGGCGATGACCTCCTCGATGACGGTCGGGGGCACCGCCTCGCCCTCGGTCATCGGTTCGGGTGCATCGGCGACCAGCTGCAGGGAGGTGTCGAACTCCTCCAAGGTGTCCTCGAGGTCCTCCTGCAGGTCGAACAGGTCGGCGTCGGCGGCCGAGACCACGAGCGCGTTGCCCTCGGGCATGCCGAGCTCGGCGGCGCGCTCGCGGGAGACCAGGGCGTCGATGCCGGCGATCCCGGAGGTGGCGTGGGTCCACACCTCCATCGGGACCTCGCCCTTGCCGCCCTGGACGGTGACGTCGGATCCGACCTCGAGGTCGCGTTCGGTCCCGGCGTCCTTGGAAAGGGCCAGGGCGCCCTCGGCAACGCCCTGCCAGACGTCGTCGGACTCGGCGGAGGGTTCGGGCGCGTGGTTGCGGAAGGTGGAGGGGTCCACGCCCAGGAGCGAGGTCTGTTCCCCCTCGATCTCCAGGCGGGCAGCGTCGACGGTGAGGGCGTGCTCGACCCCGTCGATGTCGGAGACCGCCTCGACGGCCTCCTCGGGGAGTTCCTCGGGGGCGACCGCGAAGTACTCGACGCTGCGGGCCTCGTCGAAGGGCTCGACCTCGGCGTCGCCGTCGAGGGTGTCGGTGTCGGCGGTGTCCGGCGCGGTGCCGTCCGCGTCGTCGCCGTCGCTGTCGTCGTCGGGGGCCGCGGAACGGGGGTCGGAACCGCTGGGTTCGGTCTCCGAGGCGGGGACCGTGTCTGCGGGGGCGACCTGCTCGCTCACGGGCGGACGGTCCTCGACCACGGGTTCGGCCCAGACCGGCCCGGAACCGAGGGCCGTGAAGGCGACCACGAGGGCCGCCGAACTACAGGCGCGGGTACGGGTTCGCACGGGGAGATCTCACCCTTCCTCTGGCCGCTCGGGGCCCGGAGCCCCTGCGCCACACGGCCCGTCGACGGTTTCCGGGAAAACCAGAATGGTCGGGCGGCGCCCAGTTTGCAAGAAGCCCAGCCCGTCCGATATCGGACGTCCACCCCTCGGACACCTCGCGGCCTTTCGGCCTTTCCGTGCCCCATGCGGGATCCCTTGCCCCGCAGGGCCTCCCTGGCCTGCGAAAACACCATCGTGACGCTTTCGGGGCGACTGTGGCCGAGGCCTTGCGGAACCTCGTGAAAATGGAGAACGGACCATTCACGGAAGGCTCCGCCATGTTCCACGTGTGGTAGCGCAAGGCGGTCAGATCTGCGAGTGCTCATCCGAAACGGTCGTGACCAGCGGAAACCGGACCGGAGATCCGGGAAAGAGCAGTTCCCGCGTCTCGCGCTCGGCCTCGGCCACCGCCCGGACGGCCTCCTCGGCGCGGTCGGCGGGCACGTGCAGGACCACCTCGTCGTGCACGAAGAAGACCACCCCGGCACCCTCGGGCAGCGCCGGCTCGAGCCGGGCGAGCCGGACGCGCAGGGCGGCCAGAAGCACCGACGCCCACTCGGCGGCGGTGGCCTGCACGACGAAGTTGCGGGTGAAGCGGCCCTGCGCCCGGCGGGTGCGGTCGCCCTCGGTGCCCGACGGAAGGGTGTCCCACCCGTGCGGGCGGGGCGAGGTGCGGCCCAGCCACGAACGCACCGCGCGGCCCTCCTCGCCGGCGCGGGCCGCGGTGTCGACGTGGTCGAGGGCGCGCGGGTAGAGGCGGCGCATCGTTGCGAGCAGGGGTGCTGCGTCGCCGGTGGTCTGGCCGTACATCGCGGCGAGCATGCCGATCTTGGCGCGGTCGCGGTCGCCGCCCACGTGCACGGCCAGCCGGGCGTAGAGGTCCTCCTCCGCGGCGGCCTCGGCCAGGGCCAGGTCGCCGGAGACCGCGGCAAGGACCCGGGGTTCCAGCTGTCCGGCGTCGGCGCGCACCAGCGCCCACCCGGGGTCGGCGCGCACGGCCCCGCGCAGAGCCTTGGGGACCTGGAGCCCTCCCCCGCCGCGGGTGGCCCAGCGCCCCGAGACCACGCCCGCGACGACGTAGTCGGGGTGGAAGCGCCCGAGCCGCACGCCGCCGGGGCCGGGGCGTTCGCTCACCCACTGCTCACGCCAGGCCCAGCCGTTGGCGGAGTGGAGTCGGGCGAGCTCCTTGTACCGCAGGAGCAGGGGCGCGGCGGGGTGTTCGACCTCCCGCAGGACCCAGGAGCGCGTCGAGGGGACGGGGTGGCCCGCGCGTGCGAGCGCGCGCATGACCTGGGAGGGCGAGTCGGGGTTGAGCTCCTGGTCCAAGGCGTCCCCGATGCGGGCGGCCAGGTCGGCGAGCACGGCGGGGCGTTGGCCGGCGACCGGGCGCGGGCCGAGGAGTTCGGTGAGCAGCCGGTCGTGGATGTCTGGGCGCAGGGGCAGGCCGTCGTGGCTCATCTCGGCCGCCGCGAGCCCGCCGGCCGACTCGACCGCGGCGAGCAGGCGCAGACCGCCCGAGTCGGTCAGGGCCTCCAGGCGGCGGACCTGGTCGTCGTGGACCTCGGCCAGGGCGGCGAGGCGGTCGGTGCCCGGGGGCAGGGTGGAGCGGTCGGCCCCGAACAGCGCGGGCTGGGCGTGAGCGCCCTCCCCCGTGCGCCGCACCGGGTCGTCGGGCACGGGGCGGCCGTGGAGCCGGGCCCACACCGCGCCCAGGGAGTGGGGTTCCTCGTGGCGTCCGTCGTGGCCGAGCAGGAGCGCCTCGGTGAGGGCGGTGTCGTGGCTGCGGCGGACGCGGACCCCGGCGCGCACGAGGTCTGGGTAGAGGTCCTCCCACGCGTCCCACACCCAGCGGGGCGGTGGCCCGGCGGCGTTCTCGCGGTCACGCACGGCCTCGGCGAGGTCGGGCACGCGCTCGGGGCGGGCGGTCCCGAGTTCCTGGAGCCACCCGCCGCCCTCGCCGTCGGCGACCACCGCGATCCGCATGCCCCCAGTCTCCCGCGGGAGCACCGGCGGCGCGCACCGGGACACGTGCCCGCGAGCCTCGAAGGAGCGATGCTCATCCGCCACGCACAGCTCCAGCGCCGGCAAGCATGCTCCGCAGACAGCACCCACACCCCCGAGAAGCACCGCCCGACGGAATACGCCCCGAAGGGGCGCCGCACACCATCAGCGAACCCGGCCGGCACAACCAGACGCTCCTCGGCCCCGGGGCCGAGTCCGCCCACCGCGACACGCACCGAGAGCCTTGAAGGGATGCCCCGGCGCACATGCATGCGAAGCACGTCCGGCGGCCGGGACCGAAGCGCCGAAAGGCGACGACGTGCCCCCCGGGGGGGTACCGATACTCATCCGGCACACGCAGGTTCAGCAACGGCGCGTCTGTCGCGAGAGCGCTCGGGACGTGGAGCGAGCCCGGAAGGGCGAGCCCCGGGCTCGGTTCACAGAAGCCGGGCCCCGAAGGAGCGATGCTCATCCCACACGCGCAAGTTCGGCACCGGCACACCTGCGCCAGACCCCAGGTCGGCCACATGCCACACGCCCCGAAGGGCGGCACCAGGGCACGTTCGGGCACGGCGCGGTCCGAGATCGGGGCAGGGGCACCGGGGCCGGCCGCCCCGTTCGACAACGGCTCAGCAGGTCCGGCGGAGCAGCAGCGCGGTCGGGGCCGGGCGGCCCCGACCGCTTCACCCCGGGGCCCGGTCGGCTCATCCGGGCGTTCCGGGACCGGGCGCCGGGGGGCGTGGTGCGGGTCAGGCGCCGGGGCGCACCACGTTGGTGAGGGGCTCGCCCGCGGCCCAGCGGGACAGCTGGGCGTCCATGAACGTGCGGGCGCGGGGGTAGAACGACGCCGCGCCCCCGGCCACGTGCGGGGTGATGTGAACCCCCGGGGCGTCCCACAGCGGGTGGTCGACCGGCAGCGGCTCGGGGTCGGTCACGTCGAGAGCCGCACGCACACGCCCGTTCTGCGCCAGGAGCGCCCCGGTGTCCACGACCGGACCGCGGCCCACGTTCACCACCAGCGCGTCGTCCGGCAACAGGTCGAACTCCCGCGTTCCGAACAGCCCTCGGGTGGACTCGGTGAGCGGGGTGACGATGACGACCACGTCCGCGTGCGGCAGCAGGTCGTGCAGTTCGTCGACACCGTGCACGTCCTCGCCGGGGCGGGCGCGGCTCGCCACCCGGGTCACGGTGGTCTCGAACGGCAGCACCCGGCGCTCGACCGCAGCCCCGATGCTCCCGTAACCCACGATCAGCACCCGGCAGTCGGCCAGGGAGCGCTGGGGCACCGAGCCCCACCGGTGGTCGCGCTGGTCGACCGCCCACCGCGGCAGGTCCCGCTGCGCCGCCAGCATGAGCGCGAGCGCGTGCTCGGCGGTGCTCGCGTCGTGCAGACCGCGCCCGTTGCACAGGGTCACGTGGTCCGGCAACAGCGGCAGGACCTGCTCGTACCCGGCCGAGACCAGCTGCACGACCTCGAGGTTCGGCATACGCGCGATGACGTCGGTGGACTCGTCCACGCCCTGGGTGGAGGGGCTGTAGGGCACTTGGTAGAAGGTCACCTCGTCCAGCCCCCTCGTGGGCGCGGGGCCGCCCGCGTAGAGGTCGACCTCCAGGGAGTCGGGGGCGTTCTCCCGGTTCTGTTCCCACTGCACGAGTGCTCGGCCGCCCATGTGGCTGCACAACCTTTCCGCATCGGTGCTCGTCACGCGCCAGCCTAGGGCCTGTTTGGTAGGTGCCTTCCGTCGCGAGCGTCGTATCCAGTGGTGCTATCGCAAGGCCGAAGAAGGAGTCGGCCTGGATGTGCCGTTGACTGATGAGAACGCAGCGAGAGTGCCGCTGGGGCGACGCGCAGCAGGTAACTGGGCACCTTCCAAGCAGGCCCTGGGTGCCGGGGCGACCCGGTGCCCCCGGCGCCCGTCCGCAGCGCCCGCCGACCGTGCCCGACGGCGCTCCGGCGCGGCGCAGGGCCGGGGCCGAGCAGGGGTGTGAGGCTACCGGCGAGCGAAGGGGGACGGGATGGACGAGATCGAGGAACTGCAGGCGCTCGACCGGGCCTGGCGCCGCGCCATCGTGGCCAACGAGGCCGGAGAGATCGGGCGCTTCATGTCCGAGGACTGGGTCCTCGTCGACGGGGACGGTGTGGGCACCCGCGAGAAGTTCCTGTCCCTGGTCTCGTCCGGGGCCCTGACCCACAGCAGGATGGAGGCCGTCCCGGGCACCGAGCGCGTTCGTGTGTACGGCGACACGGCCGTGGTCACCGCACGCGTCGTCAACACCGCGCACTACGGAGGCCGGGACTTCCACGCCGACGAGTGGACGACCGACGTCTACCGCCAGACCGATCAGGGCTGGGTCTGTGTGATCTCGCAGGCCACCCCGGCCCAGGGCTGAGGCCGTCCGAACGCCGGTCAGCTCTGCGCGAGCTCGTAACAGGCCACGGCCGCGGCGGCGGTGACGTTGAGCGAATCCACGTCCCGGTCGGCCATGGGGATGTGCACACGTGCGGTGGCGCGCTCCAACCACCGGGACGACAGCCCGTCGCCCTCGGTGCCCAGCAGCAGCCCCACACGTGCGTCGCGCTCCAGCCCCGAGACGGCCGCGCGCAGGGGCACCGACCCTTCCCCGGGGGTCAGCGCCATGAGCTCGAACCCGGCCCCGCGCAGGGTGTCCAGGCCGCCGTACCAGTCGGTCAGGCGTGTGTACGGCAGGGTGAGCACCGCGCCCATCGACACCTTGACCGAACGCCGGTACAGCGGGTCGGCGCACCGCGGGGCGAGCACGACGGCGTCCACCCCCAGGCCCGCGGCGCTCCGGAAGATCGCTCCGACGTTGGTGTGGTCGACCAGGTCCTCCAGGACGACGATGCGCCGCGCCCCGTGCAACACGGTCTCCAGATCGGGCAGCGCCTTGCGGTGGAAGGCGGCCAGCGCACCGCGGTGCAGGTCGAAGCCGACGAGCTCGCGCGCGGTCTCCTCCTCGACCACGTACAGGGGCGCGTCGGAGTCGGTGACCAGGCCGTCCAGGGCCTTGGCGCGCCGCTCGGTCAGCAGGAAACTGCGCGGGGCGAACCCGGCGGCAGCGGCACGCCGGATGACCTTCTCCCCCTCGGCCATGAACAGCCCGTGCTCGTGCTCGAGGTGGCGGCGCAGGTTGACGTCGCGCAGGCGCGTGTAGTCGGCCAGACGCGGGTCGGTGGGGTCGCTGACCCTGATGATCTCCATGTCCAGCATGATCGCCGATACCGGACACCGGTTGGGGTGCCCCGGAAACTCGAGGATCTTGCTACCAGAGCCGACTTCGGCGCCGAACCCGGCTCTGGTAGCAAGATCCCCGTCTGTTGGGCCTAGGGTCTGTTTGGTGGACGCCTTCCGTCGCTTCGGCCAGCTACTGCGCCGAAGGCGTCCGTTGAGGGCGGTGGCGGGTGACGGGTGGGCGCAGCCAGTGGTGCTATCGCAAGGCCGAAGAAGGAGTGCCCCTACTGTGCGTGCCTCGCAAGCTCGGCAGTTTCGCACAGCGGGGGCCCGGCTGGGGTCCTGTCGACTGATGAGAACACAGCGAGAGTGCCGCTGGGGCGACGCGCAGAAGACAGTGCTGCGCCGAAGGCGTCGTTTGAGGGTTGGTGGCGGGCGACGGGTGGGCCGGTGTTCGCCAAACAGGCCCTAGGCGAGCTCCTCGGTCAGCGAGCGCAGCCGCTGCCAGCGCGCCTCCTCGCACGAACCCTGGCGCGAGAGCGTGGTGTCGATGTCCTCGCCCTCCCAGACACCGGTGATGGCGGCCTCCTGCGGGCCGTACACGGTGTCGGTGCACACCGTGCCCTCGCGGACCTCGGTGAAGAGCACCTCGGTGCCCGGCTCCTGCCCGGCCTCCTCCTCGGGCGGCCCGGCATCGACGCCCGCCTCGACCGGCGCGTCCTCGGCGGGCTCCTGTTCCTCGAGCTCTTCCTCCTGCAGCTCGGGAACCTCGACGGTGGAGTCGGTGTCGCCCTCGAAGTCCACGGCCGCCTCGGCCAGGGCAGTGCACGCGGCGTGGTCGCGGTCGAGGTCGCCGGTGCAGGTGAGCGTCTGGACCCAGGCACGGTCGAGTTCGCTGACCTGCACCTCCAGGTGACCGACGGGGCCCTCGAGCTCGGGTTCGGCCTCCGGTTCCTCGACCGGCTCCTCCGTCTCCTCGCTGCCCGCGGTGTTGGTGGCCTCCACGTCCTGGGGCGGCAGCATGGACGGACCGACGAGGACCGCGTAGGCCAGCGCCCCGACACAGCAGGCGCCGGCGAGGAGCTTGGTACCGAGGGGGCCTCGGTTGCGGTCTTCACGGTGCGTTTGGGACATGCCAAAACCCTCGGGGGTCAGTCGGTCACGGTTGCGTCAGGCGCGCGGGGGAGGCAGGCGTGGGGCGCGCACGGACTCCGGGAGAGGCCCTCAAGACTAACGGGCCCGCGGAGTACTTCTGGGGGAGCACGGTAACAAAGCGATCACCCCGCCTCGTCCGTGCGTTCGTGCGCGCGGTGGGTGTGCGGCGGCCGCTTCCTGCAGCTCCGCACCCCTTCCATCCCGGCATTACCAACGAGTAGGGTCCCGTTGGGAAACCTTCGTGGTACTTGGTGCACACATCATCACCCATACAGTGTGATGTGACCCACGGCCCGTCGGTTCACCCCCGATTCCGTCCGCGGGTGCTCGGCCCGGGTGTCCGCGCCCGCACCCCCTGCCCGCGGCCGCCCCCGACCCTCCGGCCTCCGGAACTCCCCGCACCGGAGCCGGACACAGCTACGCCCCCGGAGTTCCTGTGTCCACTGGACGCCATCGACTTGCCTCGCCGACCGCCGCCACCACACGCAAGGTGGTGCGGTCGCCGCTGGGGATCACCGCGATCGTCGTCGCGCTCGTCGCCGTCGCAGCGATCCTGGTTCCGGTCGGCCTGAATGCCCTCGGCTGCGGTGAGACCCGGTACCTGCGGGTCTCCACCACCCAGAGCATGGCCCCCGTGCTGCGCGAGGCCGCCTCGGAGTTCAACTCCACCTCGCCCTCCTACGGCGGCGAGTGCGTGTACGCGCAGGTCGACGAGATCGCCCCGCACCGCATCATGAGCGCGATCTCGGGCGGCCAGCCCGGCGACTCCACCATCGCCCCGCACGTGTGGGTGCCGGAGTCCTCCGCCTGGGTGGAGCTGGCCCGCGTCTCGGCCGAGGGCGCGCACGGCATCGAGACCGACCCGCCGTCCCTGGCCTCTTCCCCGGTGGTGATGACCGCGCCCGAGGACACCGAGGGCCTGCCCGGCGGTGACGAGGCGCCCTGGACCACGGTGCTGCCCGACGAGCTCGACCCCGAACGCCAGGTCGTCATGGTCGACCCCAACCGGGGCGCCGACGGGATGGCGGTGATGTACGCGGTACGCGACCACCTGGGGACCGGGGACGCGGCCGACACCGACATGACCGACTTCGTGCGCGACGTGCAGCAGGACAGCGCGTTCGGTGAGATCGACCTCAGCACGTTCTACAGCGGTTCCGACGCCGCACAGGAACGGGTCGACCCGCTCGTGGTCGTGCCCGAGCAGGCGGTCGTTGACCACAACACGACCCGTCCCGACAACGCGCCCGAGCTCGAGGCGTACTACCCGGAGGAGGGCACGGTCGGGCTCGACTACCCGTACGTGACCACCACCGAGGAGCCTCACCTGCGTTCGGCCGCCGCCGACCTGTACGAGGTGGTGGCCGGCGAGGCCTACCGCACGCGCATGCAGGACCTCGGCTTCCGCGACCCGGACGGCTCCTCGTCCGACGCCCTGGAGGGGCAGTCCGGCATCGTCGCCGACGAACCCGAGGTGCACGGCGACCTGACCGGTGACGCCCTCGTGGACGCGGTCAACGACTGGAACCGGCTGTCGATGCCCAGCCGCGCCTTGGTCCTGGCCGACACCTCCGTGCACATGGAGGGCGACCTCAACGGCGGCCCTTCCCGGATCGAGGCGGCCCGGGAGGCGGCACGGACCGGACTGCAGCTCTTCCCCGACGAGACCGACATGGGCCTGTGGATGCTCTCCGAGGAGCTCGGTGCGGACGGCCGCGACGAGGCCGCGGACCTGCACCAGCTCGGCTCCACCGACGACGGCGACGTCACCCGCCGCCAGGAACTGGCCGAGGTCGCCGACGAGATCGAGGTCGAGGGCGGGGAGTCGCACCTGTACGACAACATGCTCGACGCCTTCAACGAGGTGCAGGACAACTACCACGAGGACAAGATCAACAGCGTCATCATGCTGACCGCCGGGGTCGACGACGGCAGCAGCGACATCAGCCACCAGGAGCTGGTCGAGACGTTGCAGGACCGCTTCGACCCCGAGCGTCCGGTCAGTTTTTTCATCATCGCGTTCGGTGACGGCGCCGACGAGGCGGAGCTGCAGGCCATCGCCTCGGCGACCAGCGGTTCGTCGTTCGTCACCGACGACCCCGACGAGATCGGTGACATCTTCCTGAGCTCCATCTCCCGGCGCCTGTGCGTGCCGGACTGCGACTGAGGTCGGGCGCCGCCCCACGCAGCGCCCGGCCGGCCCCGCGCGCGTGCCCACCGGGACCCTCGCCGAGGGCACCCGGCGGGTCTCGATCGCATATCGGAATGGGTCGGCGCGGCCCCCGTCCGGTCCGACGGACCGGGCGGGGATCACCGAGGTGATCGGTCGTGCGGAGGCCCCCACTCCGCCACGAACCGTGACAGGAGCCACCTTCCGACACCGAACGGTTGAGTACCGTTCCCTCCAGTAACCCCGTTTCGGTCCGGCCGAACCCCCGCCGGCGGGCCCCCGTCCACCCCCCTGTACGACACACGGTCCGTACACCACCCCGTGAGGAAAGCTGTGGGACGTCACCGCGGAAAATACGCAGAGGAACCCTCCGGCGAGCGCCAGAGACGACGCGGCCGAGGAGGCGCCGTCGCCGCCCTGGCCGGCGCGCTGGTGATCGTCCTGGCGATCGTCGCGGCCGGCGTGTACGTACTCGTCGACCGCTCCGACGGGTGCGGTTCCCAGCTCGACCTCGACGTGGCCGTGGCCCCCGAGATGGCACCGGCCGTGCAGGCGGTCGCCGACGGGTTCAACGAGGAGGAGAACACCGTCGACGGCCAGTGCGTGCGTGTGGACGTGCGCCAGGCCGACCCCGCCGACGTCGCCTACGCCATCACCGGGTCGGGCGCCACCATGGGCGACACCGAGTCCGACGTGTGGATCCCGGACTCCTCCGTGTGGCCGCGCCTGGTCCAGAGCGAGGCGGGCGACGCGATCATCACCGAGACCGGAACGTCGCTGGCCCGCTCGCCGCTGGTGCTGGCGGAGCTGGAGGAGCACGCCGACGACTCCTCCGAGAGCAGCTGGGAGGACGTCGTTCCCACCGGCGCCCCCGGCGAGGACCAGGACCGCACCGTGCGGGTGGTCGACCCCGTGCGCAGCTCCACCGGGCTGGGAACCCTGTACCTGCTGCACGGTGCGCTGCAGGAGTCCTCCGACGACGCCGACACCTTCAACGCGCACATGACCGCGGCCCTGCAGTCGCTGCACCAGGGGGCGTCCGCCGACGAGGAGGCCGCGTTCCTGGCGCTGAGCGGTGGCGACGCCGAGGCCCCGCCGCTCATGGTGATGTCGGAGCAGGCGGTGTGGCGCTACAACACCCTGCACTCCGAGGCCCCCGCGCAGGCCGGATACCTCGACAGCACCTACTACCTCGACTACCCGTACGTGGTGCGCAGCGAGGAGAGCGCCGTGACCCGCGCGGCCGAGGAGTTCCGCAACGCGGTGCGCGCCGACGAGAACCAGGAGCACTTCCAGAGCGAGGGGTTCCGCGACACCGACGACACGATGGACGCGGACGTGCTGAGCGCCGACGCCGGGTTCCAGGAGGACGTGCCCGAGGAGCTCCCGGTGCCCTCCGAGGGGTCGATAGACGAACTCACCCGCTCGTGGACGCAGCTGAAGATGGACTCTCGGGTGCTCACCATCGTCGACGTCTCCGGCTCGATGCTGGCCGAGGTGCCCGGGACCGGGATGACCCGCATGCAGGTCACCGGCGCGGCCGCCGGCGACGGGCTCGACATGTTCACCCCGACCTCGGAACTGGGGCTGTGGGAGTTCTCCACCGACGTCAACGACGGGCTGCACCACCAGGAGCTCGCGCCGGTGCGCGAACTCCAGGCCACCGACGACGACGGCACCGAGCACCGCGACACCATCGCGCAGGAGCTGGATGGCCTGGAGCCGCTGCCCGACGGTGACACGGCCCTGTACGAGACCTACCTGGCCGCCTACGAGGAGATGTCGCGGACCTACCGGCCCGACCGCACCAACGTGATCCTCATGCTGACCGACGGCGACAACGACCACCCGGGCGGCATGGACCTGGACGAGCTGCTGGACGGCATCGACGAGCTCTCCAGCCCCTCGCGTCCGATCCCGATCATCACGATCGCCTTCGGCCCGGAGGTGGAGGACGTCGAGTCGCTGCAGGAGATCGCCGCCGCCACGGGTGGTGCGGCCTACCGCACCGAGGACCCGCGGGAGATCGGCGAGATCTTCGTGCAGGCGTTCTCGCTGCGGATCGACGACAGCGGCACCGGGGGCGCCGGCGGCGGGAGCTAGGCTGCGGGGATCTTGCTACCGGAGCCGGGTTCAGCGCCGAAGTCTGCGCTGGTAGCAAGATCCCCGCCGGAAGGGCCCCTGGGATCAGGGCGCGAGGTGCTCTTCGAGGAAGCGGAGGATGTCGGTGCGCGCGTCCTCGGCCCGGGGAACCAGACGGGGCAGGCTGAGGAAGGCGTGCACGGCGCCGGGGTGTTCGCTCAGCCGCGCGGGGCTTCCGGCCCGCAGGAGGCGTTCTGCGTAGGCACGACCATGGTCGGCCAGGGGGTCGAGGGTCGGGACCACCACCAGGGCCGGGGCGAGCCCGCCGTGGTCGCCCGCATGGAGGGGCGAGACCGTGCGCGGATCGACGCCTTCGGGGACGGCGAGGCGGCGGAAGAACTCGATCTGGGGCACGGTCAGGGTCGGGCTGTCGGCGTGCTCGGTGACCGAGGGGTACTCCAAGGCCGTCGCGGTCAGATCGACACAGGGATTGACCAGGACCTGGGCCCGCAGGTCCGGACCGGCACCCCTCGCCCGGAGCGCCGACAGGGCGGCGACCGTCGCACCGGCGCTCTCGCCGAGGACCGCGATCCGGTCGGCGTCGATCCCCCAGTGCGCCGCGTACCGGGCCAGGTGCTGGAGCGCGTCCCAGCCGTCGTCGACCGCCGCTGACAACGGGATCCGGTGGGTCAGGAGGCGGTGATCGACCGAGACGACCACGGCCGGCAGCCGTGCGGCGAGGTGGCTGTTGATCCAGTCGCTCTGAGGCGCAGTGCCGACGAACCCGCCGCCGTGGACGTGCAGCACCAGCGGCAGCGGCGCCGATCCGGTCCCCGCGCCGCGGCCGGGCCGGTGGACCCGCACCGGCAACACCCGGCCGTCCAGGGCGACCTGCTGCCAGGTGATGGCGGCTCCGCGGTCGGGGAAGCCCGCGATGAGCCTGATCGCCGCCGACCTCCGCTTGCGGTTCTCGGCGGTGCGGAAGGCGGCCAGGTCGTCAGGGGTCATGGCCGACCAGTCCGGCTCCCTGCTCAGCAATGGGCTCAGTAGGCGCACACCCAGCGGAGGCCGTGTCGCGGTCGTGGTCCGGTCCATGGCTCGTCCCCACTTCTGTTTCCGCTACCGTTGGTATCGATACTAACGGTAGCGTATATTGGGCGCATGACGCCAGTGCCCGGATCCGACCGTTCACCCGGCCGCCCCCGCGCCCGCATCGATGCCGCGGTCTTCGCGGCCACGCTGAGCACCATCGACGAGTTCGGCTACACACGCGCCACGGTCGACCGCATCGCCACCGGGGCCGGCGTCGCCAAGACCACGATCTACCGCCGCTGGCCCTCCAAGGGGGAGCTGGTCACCGCCTGCCTCCTCGACACGTTCGGCCCGGCACCGCTGGAGGGGGAGGACCGGCAGGAGATCATGGCGTCGGCCGTCCGCTGGGCCGTGGCGAAGATCGGGGAGCCCGGCGTCGGTGCGGCCTTCGCGGGCGTGTTCACCGACGCCATCAACGACGCCTCTCTGCGCCGGATCCTGTCGGACCGGCTGCAGGACCCCTATCGGCTCGCGCTCCAAGAGGCCTTGGGTGAGACGGAGGAGCGCGTCCTGTTCTTCATCGACGTCACCGTCGGCACGCTGCTCCACCGGCTGGGGATGACCGGGGGGCCGATGGCCCCTGCCGACGTCGACGCCCTGGTCGGGATGCTCGTGCGAGAACTGGCACATGACGACGGGAACCGGTGACGGCGGGGATCGAGGCGCACGGCCCGGTTCCGTCCAGTGCCGACGCCGGGCCTGCTGCGAAGGCAGCCGACGGTTCGGGGCGGGAGCATGACAGGGGCGCCCCAGAAAGGCGGCATCACCCCGGACCGTGTACACACCCGAGCCGAAGCCCCGTTCGAGGCCGGTCGGAGGACTCGAGAGTGCCCGCCCGGGCGCACCCCGGCCCGGAGAACGGGGCGGGTGACGGGCGCCGGCCGACGCCCGTAAGGCGTACTCGGCGTGACTGTGCGAGAGACACCTCGGGACGCATGGGCGACTGGCGGCTTCGGCCGCTCCGGCCAGGGGCGTCCCCGAGGTGACATGACCCTGTCCCCGCGCAGAACGGCTCTGGACAACCCCCGGGCCCTGGCGTACGCAGAAGGGACGAGGGCCTGTTCGGTGGATGCCTGGCGTCTCAGGCGGTCGGTGTCCTCCGAGCAGACCCTGAGGGTCTCGTCCGGCCCCACTCCCCCTTGCGGGGCCGGACCCGCGACGACCGGATTGGGGAATGCCATGGCCAACGCGTGGATGCCCGGCGCGCAGCGACTAGCAGGGGGGAGCGAACACGCGCCGCCCGGCGCCGGCGCACCCCGGGCGGTGTGGACCGTGACCGGAACGGCCCCGGGTACCGGATCGGCCCGCGCGGAGGCCGAACGCCTGGTGACCGAGGGCTGCGCGCCCCACCTGGTGTGGAACCCCCTCTCCGGCGAGACCGTGCAGACCCTGGCGGCCACCCGCCGCAGCGAGCTGTCGCTGGGCGCGACCCGCTACTACGAACAGCACGTCGATCACGCCGAGGAGGGGCGCGTGTGCCTGGTGGTGGCGGTGGTGGCTCGGCGCAGTGTTCCGTTCACCGACGGACCGATGCTGGGCCTGGCGGCGATCATGGACTGGCTGGGCTCGTGGGGGGTGGCGCGCCGCTGGCCGGCGGGCCCTCCCGGCGACGGTGTCGCCGTGCGTGACCGGCTCGCGCGCGAGCGCACGGCGCGCATGTGGGCGCGCGGGGGACACTTCGGCCACGACCAGGTTCCGGGCTCGCACCAGCCCGGTCCGGGCCTCATCGACGTGGGCCGATTGCTCACCCCGGACAGCGGTGGCACCGCACTCAGCACCTCCCCCGACACGCAGGTCACAGCCATCCCCTGAATTCGGTCATTTCACTAGAACCAGAACACCTGTCGACAAACTCCACTATTCGGGTACCGCTGGTTAAGTGCCGAGCCAAAACCCCTTAGTCTGTCCGCCATGGGTGGATCTATCGAGCCGGGTTGGTACGCGGACCCGCAGGGCGACGCACAGACGCTCAGATGGTGGAACGGTGACGAGTGGACGCGCCATACCCGTTCACTGAGCGAGCTGCAGGGCGGGGGCGGTCCCGTCGACGACGAACCCGCCACGACCCGTCTGGGAGGCGGGGGCCAGGGCGCTCCCGACCCGGGCGAGGACGAGGAAGGCACCGTACGGCTGGACACCTCCGGACCGGCACCCCAGCCGGCCGAGGACGAGCCCAGTACCGTGCGCATCGATCCCCCGGCCCAACCTCCGGCCGAGGAGGAACCCAGCACCGTACGGATCAGCCCCTCCGTCCCCCAGACCCCCTCCCCCGCACAGGACTTCTCCCCCGCGTCGGCCCCCGAATCCCCCACCCCCGCCGAGGACGAGCCCAGCACCGTGCGGATCAACCCGGACGACATCCCCGGCCGCGGAGGCGCGTCGGCGGGTGACCGGGCGGCGGGCGCAGCGCCGGCCGGCGGAGCATCCTCGGGCGAGGACGACGAGCTGCCGACGGCCGACCTCACCGGCGGTGACGAGATCCCCACCGCCGACCTGGCCGAGCACGCGCGCGGCGCACGGGGTTCCGACCCCGTCGACACCACCCCGGACCCGGATGCAGGAGCGGGCGCGGGTGCAGGTGCGGGATCGGGCGACCAGGCCCCGCGCACCGCGGTGTTCGACCCCGACGCCCCGGTCGGCGGCACGGCCGTCTTCGACCCCGGGGCCCCGAGCGGCTCCGACGAGGCCGCCCCCGGCGGTGTGGCCGGGACCGCCATTTTCGACCCGAACGACCCCGCGTTCTCCGGCGCGGCCCACGCGCAGGGCGCCCCGGGCTCCGACGACGAGGACGGCAAGAAGGGCGGCCGGTTCAACAAGCTCCTGGGCAGCCTCAAGGAGGGCTGGGCCGACCTGTCCGAGGAGCGCAGGGAGCAGAAGGAGGAGGCCAAGCGCAAGGCCGACGAGGAGCGCGCCCAGCAGCAGGCGGAGGCGCAGCGCCAGGCCGAGGCGCAGGCCGCACAGCAGCCTCAGCCGGGTGCCCAGCCCGGCTCCCCGGAGTCCGGTGGGATGCCGGGCGCCGGTGCCGCGGGCGCGGCGGGTCAGGTTCCGGGCCAGGGTCCGGAGCAGCAGGGGCCCGGCCAGTCCTCCGGGGCCGACGAGGGTCAGGCCCCCGGTGCGGCAGGGGCGGCAGGCGCTGCCGCCGCAGGTGGGATCGCCGGTGGCGCAGCGGGCGCCGCGGCCGCCGGTGGTCCCGGTGGTCCTGCGGGCCCGGGCGGTGCGCCCGAACCCGGCGTGCCCGGTGGCGCGCAGGGCGCCCCCGTCCCGCCGAGCGGCCCGCAGCAGGGGTGGGCACCCGGCCAACCCCCGCAGGCACCGGGTTCCGGCCCGCAGTACGGGGCCGGTGCACCTCAGCCCCCGCACCACCCGCCGTCGGGGCCGCAGCCCGGCCACCAGCCGCAGTACCACTCCGGCCCGCAGAACCCCTACTCCGGTCCGCAGCAGGGCTTCGGCCCGCCGCCCGGTGCGTTCCCGCCGCCCGGCGGTTACCCGCCCCCGGGCCCCATGGGCGGCCCGGGTCAGCCCCCGCCCCCCGGTGCGCCGATGGGCCACCCCGGTGGTCCCGGTGGGCCTGGTGGGCCTGGTGGCCCCCCGCCCGGCCCGATGGGGCACCCCGGTGGCCCGCCCCCGGGCGCGTACCCGCCGCCCGGCGCGATGGGTGGCCCCGGCGGCCCGGGAGGCCCGCAGGGTCCGCCCGGGAGCGGTCCGCAGCAGCCGCCGTGGGGCCCGCCCGGAGGCCCCGGAGCGCACGGTGGACCCGGTGGCCCTGGTGGGCCCGGAGCACACGGTGGGCATCCCTACCCGGGTGCCGGCCCGCAGCAGCCGCCCAAGAAGAAAAAGAGCGGTTGCGGCTGCGGGTGCCTCGTACTGACGTTGATCGTGGTCGTGGTGCTGGTCGCCACCTACCTGCAGGTGTGGGGCGTCTGGGACTGGATGTACGAGCTCTTCGACGTCGGCGGACCCCGGCAGTTCGTCTGGGAGTGACGCTGTTGCCGTCCCTCGGGGCTGCTGGGGCACGTGGGGCTCGGGCTTCCTGAGCCTTCCGGGCCCGGTGGTTGCCCCGGGCCCGGCCTCCCCGGGGACAGCGACACCATGACCCCTCGGGGGCGGGCACGCGCGTGCCCGCCCCCGACGTGTGTCCGGGGCTCGTTCGGTCTCGTTCGGGCCCGCCCCGCACCCTTGTCCGCGTGCCCTCCGCGTCCCCCGGGTCCTGCTCCGCACCACCTCCGCGCCGGTTCCGTCCCATGTCCACGCCTCGTACGGGCCGCTTCCTGTGGCGCTTAGGGTGTCCGTTATGAATGACAGTTTGGTGTGGATCGACTGCGAGATGACGGGCCTCGACTTCGAGAACGACGCGTTGATCGAGGTGGCCTGTCTGATCACCGACGGGGAGCTCAACATCCTCGACGAGGGCATCGACGTGGTGGTCAAACCGCCGCAGGCCGCACTGGACCGCATGGGCGACTTCGTGCGCGACATGCACACGACCTCCGGGCTGCTCGAACAGCTCGACCAGGGGCTGTCGCTGACCGAGGCCGAGGACGCCGTCCTGGAGCACATCCGCAAGTACGTGCGCGAGCCCGGCAAGGCTCCCCTGTGCGGGAACTCGATCGCCACGGACCGCACGTTCCTGGCGCGCGACATGAAGCGCATCGACGAATACCTGCACTACCGGATGATCGACGTCTCCTCCATCAAGGAGCTCCTGCGCCGGTGGTTCCCCCGCGTGTACTACGCCAGCCCGGAGAAGGCCGGCGGCCACCGCGCACTCGCCGACATCACCGAGAGCATCCAGGAGCTGCGGTACTACCGCGCCGCCGGTTTCGTTCCCGAGCCCGGGCCGAGCACCGCCGTGTCCCGCGCGATCGCCGCCGACATCACCGCGGGCGGCAACGGTGTGGAGGCCCGGAGGACGGCGCTGGAGGCCGAGGCCGCTGAGGCTGCGGAGGCCTCGGGGTCCTGAGGGGTTCCCGGGAACACGGAACCCGGGATCCGGACCCCGGAATCCGTTCAGCAGTGAACGGGCCCCGCCCCGAGTCCGTGGGGAACCGCCCCCGCGTTCCCGGGACGGGGCCCGATCCGCATCCGGGGCCGGTTCCGGATCAGGCCCGCGGCCCTCTCCCCATTGGCCCCGCAGCTCCGGGGCGGAACGCCGACCGCCTTCGGACACGGGACCCGGCGCGGCGCCGGGAAAAGTGGTCGAAGCACTCCCCTGCATCCGCTAGGATTGAGAACGTACGCAAGGCCGAGAGGCCGGGCGGACATGGTGGGTGTAGCTCAGTTGGCAGAGCACTTGGTTGTGATCCAAGATGTCGCGGGTTCAAGTCCCGTCACTCACCCCGAGGCGAAGGCCCCGACCGCAAGGTCGGGGCCTTTTGCGTGCGCGGGGGTCCGGGCCCCGGGACACGGTGCCCTGAAACGCACGTGGCCGCCCCCGGTCTCGGCGCAGCTGCGTACACGATCCGGGCCGTACCGCCCGCACGATCGGTCTCCGCACGGGATCATGTCCGGGCGCGGGCGCCGACCGTACGGTTGAGCGATGAGCACACACGAACCCGTGGGTACGCTGCTCCGCCGTTGGCGTGAGCGCCGGCGCCTCTCCCAGCTCGATCTCTCCATCGCGTCCGAGGTCTCGGCCCGGCACCTCAGCTTCCTCGAGACGGGCCGGTCCCGGCCGAGCAGATCCATGATCGACCGGTTGTGCGACGAGCTCGACGTGCCCCTCAGGGAACGCAACGGGTTCTACCTGGCCGCCGGGTTCGCGCCGGTGCACCCCGAACGCCCTCTGGAGGATCTCGGCGCGGCCCGTTCGGCCGTTCGGGCTGTGCTCTCCGGGCACGAACCCAACCCGGCCGTTGCCGTCGACGTCCACTGGAACGTGCTCGCGGCGAACGACGCCATGTCGCGCTTCCTCACCGGGGTCCCGCGAGAACTGCGCGAGCCCAGGACCAACATGCTGCGGGCGACCCTGCACCCCGACGGTCTCTCACACGGGTTGGCCAATCACGCCCAGTGGCGCACGCTCACGTTGCGCCGGGTGCGCCGCCAGTACGAACGCACCGCCGATCCCGCGCTGTCCGAGCTGCTGCGCGAGCTCGAGGGCTACCCGCCTCCCCCGCGGCCCTCCGAGGACGTGCCCGGCCCGCAGAGCGACCTCGTCACCCCGATGCTGTTCGACAGCGACCTGGGGCGCCTGTCCCTGCTGTACGCGGTCACGGTCTTCGGTTCACCCCGCGACGTGACCCTCGACGAGATCGCCGTCGAGACGTTCTTCCCGGCGGACGACCGCACGAGGGAGGTGCTGGCCCAACTGGCCGAGCAGGCCGAGTCGGCCGCGGCCGGTGACCAGCAGAGCTGACACCGCGCAGCCCCTCGGGCCCCTCTCCCATGACCTCCCACGTCATTGCGGGGCCCTGTGGCTCCGGCAAGGCTGGTTGCGAGGCGGCCGCCCGGTCGCCCGGTCCGAAGAAGGGGGACATCATGCTTCTCATGGAGATCGCCCACCCCACGGGCAGCCTGGACAACTGCGACCGCGACCAGCTGAGCGGGGCCTTCCTCGACCTGTTCCTGGGCGCCCCGGGGTACACGGAAGAGATTCTCCGGCGGGTACGGCCCACCACCCACATCGCCTTCCGCGAGCTGCAGGGGTGGCGGAGCGGGGACGGCCCGCCCCGGGAGGGGACCGCGCCGCCGATGCTCGTCACCGTCACGCTCCCGCAGGCCTGGCAGGAGGAATCGGCTGCGTTCCTGATCGGTCTGGTCCGCACCGCTGTCCGCCGCCTGGACGACGACCGCGGCTGGGTCAGGCCCCGGGGGAGCCTCTGGATCAAGGTGGAGGGTGTGCCCGACGGCAGCATCGGCCTCGACGGGCGCCCTGCCACAGCCTCCGACGTGCTCGCCTTCCTCACGGAGGAGACCCGGGCCGCACGCGAGAACGGCACCGCGGCACCCGTACCCGAGGGGCGGTTGCCCGATCCGGTCTGCGGGATGACGGTGGCCGATGGCAAGGGCGCCCTCGTCGTCGAGTACCGCGGTGAGCGGCTGGGCTTCTGCTCGCGGGTGTGCCGCGACACCTACGTGGGCGAGCACCCCGGCGCCGTGGTCTGAGCGCAGGCGCCGGCCGAGCGGTGCCGGACCACCGGACGGCAGGGCCGGGGCGCCTGTCCACGCGCCCCGGTCCGCTCATGCCGGCTCACCGGGAACCGGAACCGCCCCTGCGAGGCCTACTGGGCGGAACCCACGGGCCACCGGAGACAGAACGGGCCTACGCGTCTCGGGGGGTGCGTGGGTCGGCGCATGGGGCGGCGCTCCGGGCCACGCGGACAGAACAAGCCACCAACCGGATCTGTGCGGCAGCCCTGAAGCGAGCACCCGATCCCCCGGCGGTGCCACCTGCCGGCATCCTCAGCGCCGGTGCGTACTCAGCCTCAGCACCAGTGCACACATCCGCCGGTCTCCACGGCCGCCCGGCAGAGACGGGTGAGCGGCGCGACGGCGTACTCCAGCTCCTGTGGGGGCAAGCGTGTGCGGTGGACCCCGAGCACGTCGGGTTCCCGGCCTTCCTGCCCTCCCCGTCCCAGGAGGTGGCGCATCGGAACCGTGGTCTCCCCGCCGTGGTCGAGCGCCGTGAAACGCACCCGGTCCTCCCCCACGCGCTGCTGGGTGAACCGCCGCGACCGGAAGAGCTCGGTCCGCGTTCCGTCCTCCGCGCACCCGCCGTCCTCCGCCCGCTCGGGGCAGTACTCGACGAAGAACCCGTCGTGGTCGAGACCGGCGACGTACTGCGCGGACCGGTCGGGCATCCTCCGGCTCCGCCCCGCACCGAGGTGTTCGTGGATCGGTCGCGCGCGCAGGCCGTCCGCGCCGGATTCCTCCCTCGGCCCTGACCCGCCTCCCGTGCCGCTCGTGTCACTGGTGAGCACCGTCCACGGGCCCAGGTCCCGGCTCCGGGACAGGTCCCGCAGCTCCGCCAGCATGGATGCGGCTTCCTCGTTCTCGAGCCGGCCGCTGTTCGCCTGCGGGAGCCGGTTCACCAGGGTCGGAAACCGGTGCGCGCCCCCGGCACCGTCCAGCGCCCTGCGCAACCGGCCCATCCCACCGCTGTTCGCGATCCGCTCGGCGATCAGCTCCATCTCCTCGTGCGGGCAGGCCTCGCGGGCCGTCCACCGGTCGAACCGGTGGTGGAGTTCCTCGTTGCCCGTGATCGGCACGTCCAGGTCGGGAAGCCCGCTCTCCTCGTCCGGCTGGATGAGGGAGGGATCCGCAGGCGGTGGTGTGGTGAGCCCGTCCCTCCAGCAGTGGCAGGGCACGTAGGCGTCGTAGCCCATGGGGGCGCGCTCCTGTTCCGTCGTCGTGCCGTCGTCGGTCCATGGTCGTGACCGTCACCGGGGTGGCGGCCGGGGCGCCCGTCCACAACGCCCCGGCCTGCCCGCGTCCACTCGTGGCACCGAATCTACGGGCCGTCTACGACAGAACGGGTCGCGTGCCTCCGAAGGCCCCTCAGCGGGGCATGCAGCGTGACGCTGCCCGTGCCCGCTCAAACCATCGCGGGTCCCACGCGGCGGCTCCTGCATCGAGGCCGGCGCGTTCGGCGAGCACGAGCAGGACCGCGGCCGTGTCACCGGTGCCCTCTCCTGTTTCCCCCGGACCTTCCCGCGCCAGCATTGCCGCGACGAACGCGCCGAACACCGCGCCGTCGATGTCGTGCTCGTCGGCGAGCACGGGAGCTATGCCCGACGGCACCCCGAGCTCGCGTTCGAGCATCGCGACGCGTTCCATGAACCGCTCCGCCCGGCCGCTCGCCGGGCTCCACACCGTGCGCCCGTCCACGTCGAAGAACTTACTCATTACGCCTTTCACGTCTTCTCAGATCACGACGGAACACCGATTCCACGTCGGGACATACCGCCACGCAAGAAAATACAGGCCTTTTAGAACTCCACAAACAAAGGCAACAAGAACCACATCAACACCCCTGAAAACATTCACAGAAAAGTACACCAACCTCTTCCTGTTGATCTGACAAGAAGGTAATGTCCCGGGCATGGACGAAACCCCCTGGGAACCCCCGACCGTCCTGCTCGCCGTCGATCTGGTGATCCTCACCTTGCGTTCCTCGACCTTGCACGTCCTCCTCGTGGAACGCGGAATCGAACCCCACAAGGGCCGATCAGCATTGCCCGGCGGGTTCCTCTTCGACGCCGACGAGGACCTGCGCACGGCCGCCCACCGAGAACTGTCCGAAGAAACCGACCTGGACGCCGCGCGCCTGCACCTGGAACAACTCGGAACATACGGCGACCCCGGCCGCGACCCCCGAGGCCGTGTCGTCTCCGTGGCCTACCTGGCCATCGCCCCCGAACTCCCCGAACCCGAAGCGGGGACCGACGCCTCGGCCGCCGCCTGGACCCCCGTGGAGGAATGCCTCTCCGGCCGGACCGAGCTCGCCTTCGACCACCGCAGCATCCTCGACGACGGTCTGGAGCGCGCCCGGGCCGAACTCGAGCACACCTCACTGGCCACGGCCTTCTGCGACGAGCCCTTCACCATCTCCGACCTCCAGCAGGTCTACGAGGCGGTGTGGGGACAGCGGCTCGATCCCCGCAACTTCTACCGCAAGGTCCAGGCGGTGCCGGGCTTCATCGTGCCCGCCCTCCCGGACCGCCGGCGCACGCGGGGCCGACCCGCCCGACTGTTCCGTCCAGGGCCAAGGGACCGGCTCCGCCCTCCGATGATGCGCCCCGACCCCCCGACATCGAGCGAGGAACGATGAACGACAACCCGGTGGTGATCCTCACCGCCCTCAACCTCGAGTACGAAGCCGTGCACGGGATGCTCGGCGATCCCCGCCCCCACCGCCACGCGAGGGGCACCCGCTTCGAGATCGGCACGCTCCCCCACGGGAAGGGCCGGGCTGTGCTCGGCCTGGCCGGCAAGGGCAACCACTCGGCCGCCGTGCTGGCCGAACGCGCGATCCAGGAGTTCTCCCCGAGCGCCGTCATGTTCGTGGGCGTGGCCGGAGCCCTGTGGGACACCCCTCCGCTGGGCGACGTGGTCATCGCGACCCACGTGTACGCCTACCACGGCGGGACCAGCGAGGACGACGGGCTCAAGGCGCGGCCCCGGGTGTGGGAGGCCCCGCACGAGATGGCCCAGCTGGCCGCGCACGTCGCCCGGTCCGCGGGTTGGGCGGAGACTGCCTCGCCCCCGCCCGGAGGTACCGCGCCGAAGGCCCACCTCGGCGCGATCGCCGCTGGGGAGATCGTACAGAACTCGCGGCTCTCCCGTGAGGCGGAGTGGATCCGGCAGACCTACAACGACGCCGCGGCCATCGAGATGGAGGCAGCCGGTATCGCTCAGGCCGGGCACCTGAGCGGTTCCCCCGTGGCGATCGTCCGCGGGATCAGCGACCGTGCCGACGGATCCAAGTCCAGTGGCACCGACCGCAACTGGCAGCCGATCGCCGCAGGGAACGCGGCCGCGTTCGCGCTCCGGCTCGCGCAGGAGCTCACCGAGACCGAGGAGGAGACCGCCATGGCCGACACCACCCCTCCGGGCGGGAGCGGCAACGTCACGAACACGGCCTACGGGAACGTCGGGTTCCAAGCCGGCGACATACACAACAGTTCGTTCCACGTGAGCGCGCCCTCCCCCGGTCCGGCCCCCGACGTGGTGGCCGAACTGCACGCCCTGCGCAAGGAGTTGTCGAAGGAACGCTCCGCCGGGCGGATCGACGACGAGACCCACGAGGCCGCCTCGGCAGAACTCGACATCGCCGACAAGGGGATCGAGGAGGGCACTTCTCACGGGAAGAAGGCCACGATCCTGGCGCTCAAGCGGCTGAAGGGGCTGCTCAGCGACCTCGCGTCCCTCGCTTCGAAGGTCGCCCCGCTGATCAGCGCAGTGAGGGGGAACTCGTGAGCGGACCCGAGAACGAAAGCCCCGGCGACACCACCAATACCGCGGAACCCGGGTCCTACGTCGGGGCCCAGTTCGGGCACGTGCACAACTCCGAGGTGTACGTGGTGGGCCCGGACGAACCCCCCGAACGCAAGTACGAGGTCGGGCTCCGGTACTTGGAGAACGGGATGCCGCGGAAGGCGCACGATCTGATCGCCGCGGCCTTCACCAAAGAGCACGACAGCAGCGAGATCCGTTTCCATTGGGTCCTGGCCCTGCTCAGCAAGCGATCGTTCCGAGACGTGTCCTCCGGGGACCACGAAAAGCTGCGCGAGTTGTGGACCCGGTTGCACACCTTCCCGGAGGATGCTTGGAGGAGGGCATTGGAGTCGCTCTCCGCCCTGCTGGAGTGCTTGGACGACCCCGACGCGGATCCCGAGCCCGCGGTCGACGCCGTTCTAGAGCTCCCCAGCGAGCAGCGGGAGCTCATCGTCCACCACCTGGGAGCCATGGTCACCGGCGGCGCGAAGGCCAAGCTGTGGCAGCAGATCGTCCAGGACGCGGTTCGGGAAGCGACCGACAACGGCCGCCGCGATCGTGCCTGGTCCTACTTCGAGCCCACCCCCGCCGGCGCACGTGCCCGCAAGCCGAAGCCGAACTCCACCAACGTGTGGGACGGCGTCGGTACGGCAATCTGGGGCTCTCTCCTGCTCATGTGCGCTGCAGGCATCGGGTGGACCGCGCTGGCCCACGGCGGTTTCCTCGAGCTCGCCTCGTGTGTCCTGGCCCTGGTGGCCGGTTACCTCGCTCTGCGCAATGCCCTCCTCTGGTGGCACAGGAACCGGCTCTGCAACGGCGGCACACAGACACAGTTCCTCCGACCGCTGAAGAGGAGGCCGCCCCCGGCCGGGTTCGCCGACCGCGTCGACCAAGACTTCCGCCGCTACTTCATCAAATACGCCCCTGACCGCGACGAATGGCAGGCCTGGCTCGAGGAGACCGAAGACGTTCGCCGGACCTTGCGCGATGAGGTCGTCCACATCTACCGCGAGAAGGAGGTGGACGCCGGGTCCGTCAAATGGTTGATCCGGCACATGGCGCGCGATGTCCGTGATCGATCGAGCAAGGACCTGCCACTCGACCCCCGGCCCCGCCACGAGGCCGGGAGGTCGGTCAGGAAGCGAACCTGGCTCTTCTCCGTCATCGGTGTGGTCGCCATGCTGAGCGTGATCGCTTCTGCTCTCCTCCATGCACCGGTGATCACGGTGGTCTGCCTCCTCGGCGCAGGGGTGAGTTCCAGGTACGCCGTCTCTCTTTGGGCCAACATCGTCAGCGAGTCCTGGCGTGTGCGGGAGGAGAGGGCCGAACGCAAACGCATCCTGCAAGAGAGGCAGGAGGAGTACGAGCGATGGACCGACAAACTGGCCTCCCTGCGCCCCACGGAATCGGAGATGGAGACCTGGCTCAACGCCGACAAGACCCTCATCCTCCGGAGCGCGCTGATACACCATCAGCTGTCCTGGCACGAGATCGTCGCCCACACGTTCCTGCAGACCTCTGACGAATCGAGCCGACGGGCCAAGGAGAAGTACGGCGCGTGGCGCTACTCGAAGTATGTGATCCGGCTCTTCCTGATCACCCAGGAGGGGGTCAGGGACGTGGAGGCGCGGCTCAACTTCAACCGCGGTCTTGTCGGTAAGCGTGAGTTCGGGGACTACCGGTTCGACTCGGTCTCCTCGGTCCATGTGGTGGAGCAGAGCCGGATCAACTACACGCTGTACCTGACGTTGACCAATGGAGACCCTCAGAAGATCGATGTCTTCGAACCGTCGGCCCTCGTGGATGAACGTGCTGAGGAATCGGGCGAGGACGAAGACGAGGTGAACGTGAACCTCGACGCGTCCGGGTTCTCCCACACGCGGCGCATCCTGGAGGGGATCGCAGCCGAGGGCAAGTCCTGGATCACACGAGACCAGGATCAGCGGGAGCGCAAACGGACAGCCGCTTCTACGGCCCACGCCGGACAACCCGGCGTCGGCGGCGAGCCGAAAGGCAGCCAGACCCCGGAAAGGGTGAGCGCGGAGCACTGAGTCCGCGGGGTCGGGCGGAAGGCCACCGGTAGACCGACGAGGTTACTGCGGCGCAGGAGGAGAGCGGGTTTGCCCTCCGGCCTCGGCCGGGTTCCCCCATACCGCCCCGCCCGACCGCTCCTACGCTCGCCGTTTGCCCCGACGGCCACGGGAAAAGCAGGGTGAACAGGTACGGCGTTCCCGGGGTTCGGGCACGGCGCTCCCCGGAACACGGTTAACCTTCCGGGACCCGCGTGCGTCGCTCCCGAGCCCCGGACCGGTCTTTGACCGGGCTCGGGGACGGCCCGGGTCCGCCCGGTAACGTCCGGACCCACCGGCCCCTGGCCATCCGTGTCAGAATCCGCCGGAGCGGCGTGACTCGCCGTACCCGCTTTACCCGTTGCACCCGGCCCCTCCCGGCCGTCCCGAACACGCACGTACCCGCACACGCATCCGAACACGTAACCGCACGCACGCAGTCGACGATCCCTTGCGAGGCACCCGATGGCCATCGACCCGAAACCGCGCAGCCGCACCGTCACCGACGGCATCGAAGCAGCCCCTGCCCGCGGCATGCTCCGCGCCGTCGGCATGGGCGACGGCGACTGGGACAAGCCGATCATCGGCGTGGCCGGCTCGTGGAACGAGATCACCCCCTGCAACCTCTCCCTCGACCGGCTCGCGCGCGCGAGCAAGGGCGGCGTGCACGCGGGCGGCGGTTACCCCCTGGAGTTCGGCACGATCTCGGTCTCCGACGGCATCTCCATGGGTCACCAGGGCATGCACTACTCCCTCGTCTCCCGCGAGGTGATCGCCGACTCCGTCGAGACCGTCATGCAGGCCGAGCGCCTGGACGGTTCGGTCCTGCTCGCCGGCTGCGACAAGTCGCTTCCGGGCATGCTCATGGCCGCCGCCCGCCTCGACCTGGCCTCCGTGTTCATGTACGCGGGCACGATCGCGCCCGGGTGGGTGAAGCTGTCCGACGGCACGGAGAAGGACGTGACGCTCATCGACGCCTTCGAGGGTGTGGGCGCGTGCAAGGCCGGGCGCATGAGCGAGTCCGACCTCGACCGGGTCGAGCGCGCCATCTGCCCCGGTGAGGGCGCGTGCGGCGGCATGTTCACGGCCAACACCATGGCGTCGATCTCCGAGGCGATGGGGATGAGCCTGCCCGGTTCGACCTCTCCGCCTTCCGCGGACCGGCGCCGCGACCACTTCGCGCACAGGTCCGGCGAGGCGGTGGTCAACATGCTCGAGCAGGGGATCACCGCGCGCGACATCATGACGA
Organism: Nocardiopsis coralli; assembly: GCF_014892575.1. GTDB lineage: Bacteria > Actinomycetota > Actinomycetes > Streptosporangiales > Streptosporangiaceae > Nocardiopsis > Nocardiopsis coralli. The sequence goes on from NZ_JADBGI010000023.1 coordinate 55,869, forward strand.
AGAAGGCGTTCGAGAACGCCATCACGGTGGTCATGGCGCTGGGCGGGTCCACCAACGCCGTGCTGCACCTGCTCGCCATCGCCCACGAGGCCAAGGTCGACCTCGAGCTCGACGACTTCAACCGGATCTGCGACCGGGTCCCGCACATCGCCGACCTCAAGCCGTTCGGCCGCTACGTGATGAACGACGTCGACCGGGTCGGCGGGATCCCCGTCCTGATGAAGGTGCTGCTCGACGAAGGGCTGCTGCACGGCGACGCCCTCACGGTCACGGGCCGCACCGTCGAGGAGAACCTCCAGGACCTCGCGCCGGACCCGATCGACGGCACCGTGCTGCGCCGTTTCGACAACGCGCTCCACCCCACCGGCGGGATCACCGTGCTGCGCGGTTCCCTCGCGCCGGAGGGGGCCGTGGTCAAGACCGCCGGGTTCGACACCGAGACCTTCACCGGCCCCGCGCGGGTGTTCGAGCGCGAGCAGGCGGCGATGGACGCGCTCAGCTCGGGTGACCTGCGCAAGGGCGACGTCGTGGTGATCCGCCACGAGGGGCCCAAGGGCGGCCCGGGGATGCGGGAGATGCTGGCCATCACCGCCGCGATCAAGGGCGCCGGGCTGGGCAGCGACGTCATGCTGCTCACGGACGGGCGGTTCTCCGGCGGCACGACCGGCCTGTGCGTGGGCCACATCGCCCCGGAGGCTGTCGACGGCGGCCCGATCGCCCTGGTGCGCGAGGGCGACTCCATCACCGTGGACATCGCCGGGCGCAGCATCGACCTGCACGTCGACGAGGAGGAGCTCGAGAAGCGCCGCGCCGGGTGGGAGCCGCTGCCCAACCCGTTCCCGGAGGGGGTGCTGAGCAAGTACGCCAAGCTCGTGCGCTCGGCCTCCACCGGCGCCGTGACGCACTGAGGGCCTTCGGCGCCTGCCCGCCCCGGCCGTGCCCGCCCCCGGGCTCGGCCGGGGACGGGGTACATCACGCACACGCCCGGCCGTCGCTGCTACCGGTCGAGTGACGCACGCAGGCGATCGGCCCGCGGATCACCGATCTCCTCGAAGATCGCCAGGGCCCTGACCCTGCAGTTCCGTGCCTCGTCCTCACGCCCGAGGTGGTCGAGGGCGTCCGCCAGCCCTCGGAGGGTGAAGGCCAGCCCGTACCGGTCGATGCGCTCGCGCACCTCCACCACTTCGTAGAAGGCGTCGACGGCCTCCTCGTACGCATCCGACCGCACCAGCACCGTGGCGACGTTGTTCACCGCCCACGCACGACCGTGTTCGTCACCCAATGCAGTGAACACCTCGGCCGCCAGGCGCGTGTGCTCCAGTGCCAGGCGCAACTCGCCGAGCTCCGCGTGGACGCCGCCGATCAGGTTCAGCGCCCGGGCCCCTCCATGGTCCGCGCCGGCTGCCTCGAACGACACGAGGGCAGCGTCCGACAGCTTGCGGGCCTCGTCCAGATCCTTCGTGTCCCTGTGGACCTGTGCCAGGTGGAGCTGGGCCTCTCCGAGCCCTTCGCTGTCACCCGCCTCGGCGAATCGTGTGACGGCTTCTGTCAGGTACTCGAGGGCGTCCACGTACCGCCCCTGCTCCCGGTTGGCCACCCCGAGCCCGTCGCACAACCAGGCCTGCGCGCGTCGGTCACCGAGGTGGCGTGCGGCCTCCAGCCCGGCGCGTTGGACACGGGTCCACGTCGCCCACGGCTTGCGGCTGAAGAAGTAGCCCGACGGCGCGAGCGCCACTTGCCAGGCGAGTTCGTGCTCGCCCTGGTCCAGCGCTGCCTCCACAGAAGCGGCCAGGTTCTCGATCTCCCGCTCGAACCAACGCTCGGCTTCTGTAGGTGTGGTGTCGAGCTGTCCCTCATGGGCCTGCTCCGGTGTGCGCCATCGCGGACGCCACGGGGCCAGGGCCTGGTCGTGCGATTCGGCAGTGTGGAGGAACCACGTGAGCACACGGCGCAGCGTGGCGCGCCGTTCGTCGATGGTCTCTTCTTCGATGGCCCGCTCCTTCGCATACGTGCGCAGCAATGCGTGCAGTTGATGATCGCAGCCCGTTCGCTCCACCAGGTTCGTGCTCTCCAGCCAGCGAAAGTCCGGTCGGTACCCGAAGAGCGCCTCGGCTGCCTGCTCGGAAAGCGTGGGGCCGGGGTACAGGCCCGCGATCCGGAACGTTCGCCTCTGGTCCGGGGGAAGCGCCTCGTAGGACGCGGTGAAGGCAGCGCGGACCGAGGCCTCCGGGTCGAGCGGATCACTGAGGCCGTCGAGGCGCCGTTCCCGGATCCGTTCGATCATCGCGGCCAACTCGTTCGGGGGCAGCCCCGCCCCACTGGCCCCTGCGATGCACAGGGCGAGGGGATGGTGGCCACACAGCTCGGCCAGCGTCCGGAGCTGGGTACCGTCCCGCTCCACACCCAGAAATCCGGTCAGCAGGCCGACCGCCTCGTTCCGGACCAGGGAGGACAGGTGTACGGGCGTTGCACCTCGGCGAGCGACCAGCCCGCTCATCGCGGTGCGCCCGGTGACGACGAGCCCGCAGGTGGGCACATCCGGCATCAGATGGCGGACCTGGGACGCACTGTGGGCATCGTCGAGCACCACGAGGCACCGGCGCTCGCGGAGGAGCGACCTGTACCGTGCTTCGAGCCCGTCGAGATCCTGTGGGAGAGAGCTCTCCTCGGCCCCCAGATCCCTCAGGAAACGGACCAGCGTCTCGGCGGGGTCGGCCACGCGAGCCGTCGGGCCGCGGAAAGTCCCGAGATCGGCGTACAGCACCCCGTCGGGGAAACGGTCGAGCACCTTCCATGCCGCCTGCACGGCCAACGCCGTCTTGCCCGATCCCGGTGCCCCGTCCACGACGCATACCGGTGGGGTCGTGCTCTCGGCGGTCAGGACCGAGACCACGCGCGCGAGGTCCTTCTCGCGCCCGACGAAATGAGCACTCGGCGACGGGAGTTGCTGCGGGCGGGGCACGTCGGCCGGGCGTTGGGGGACGGTCGACACGTGAATGTTCTGGGCTTGGAGAAGGGTGCCTCCTCCCATGCCTCCTTGGAGCGTGTTCCCGACGCCTCGAACGGTGGGCGAGGACGGCATGGACCGGGAAGGGGGCTCCTCGGGGTCCTCGGCGTCCCGATGTTCGTCGAGCCCGAACGATTCGGCAAGGAGGGCACATTCTGTGGCGGCCCACCGGCCCTCACTCCCCAGCTCCGCGAGATGGCCCCACGCTGTCGTGAAGAGCTCGTGGGCCCGTGCAAGGTTGGGTTCCGAGGGCACCTGCCGGGACAGAGTGCCCAGCGCGCTCAAGACATCGCGCACCTGCCCCTGAAGCGCCTTCTTGTCACGCAGCTCGAACTCCTCGTCACCGAGGTAGAGGGTGATGGTCCCTCTCTCCTCGCTGACCACGGCCACCGGGCGTCCGGTCTGTTCCGCGTAGCGGCCGGCAGAATCGTGCCTGGTTCCTCTCGCCTCCGTGTCCCTGCTCGCGCCGACAGTTCCGGGCCGGAGCGTGACGCGCTCCCGCACGATGCGGTCCCAACCGTCGGACAGGACGAGGGCACCGTCGTGGTGTGCTGCGCGCAGGATCTCACCGGAATTCAGCGGCTCGTCCAGCTCGCGACCGTCCGCCAGCCACTGTTCGTCCTCGTCGTGGTGGCCCAACACCACAGTGATCCCGAGCCCCTCGGCCCGCACCAGCTCGAGCCCTTGCCGTACCGGCTCGTCGAAGGCGAGCGCCGTGCGCAGTCTCGAAGGTGGTTCTCCGTCTGTGGCCATGGACCCTCCGTTTTTCGACTCCGAGTTCGGTTCGGGGCCCCTCCCGGCAGCGCCGCGCCCCCGATTCTCTTCTCGGACACGGCCCTGGACGTACCGGGCCTTTGTCGGTCACGGTTCCGCCGGGGTCACCGCGTAGCCGGGTACGGAGGGCCAGCGAACGGTCAGCACCACCGAGTCCTCTTCCGCGAACCAGGAGTGGTCCGTGCCGTGGCCCCACACGACGTAGTCGCCCTGCCGTTCCAGGAGCACCTCGCGGTTGGGCAGCGCGACCCGGAAGCGTCCGCTGATGAGCACCAGGAGTGCGGTCCGCTGCTCCCCGCGGACCCACCGGGCGCGCTCGTCACCGCGTTGGTGCACACCCCATTTGATCTCCACGGCCTCGCTGTGCCGGGGGTCGTCGGGGTCCTTGAAGTGCCCGAGCAGCCACCCGCGGTCGAGCACCGCGTCCTTGCCCGCATTGCCCACATACACGTTGTCGCCCACGGAAACGGACGCTAGCACCCCCCGATCCCGGTCACGGCCCGCGTTTTCGGCATCAGCCGGCGGAGGACCCGGGCGTCATCGCGTCCGGAGGCGGTGCTGCTCAGCGGCCGCTCCCTGTCCGTTGTCGGTGCGCCCGGCTAGACTGAATCACCAAGGCGATAAGTGATTCAGGCTGGTGAGGTGGCAACCTATGACGAGCACGGACATCGGAACGCGGATCGAGCGTGCCCGTGCGGCGGCGGGCTTCAGCCAGCGCTCCCTCGCCGAAGCAACGGGCGTCTCCCAGTCGACCCTGTCCCGCATCATCGCCGGTGACCGGATCCCGAAGATGCCCGAACTGGTGGCCATCGCCTGGGAGACCGGAACCACCGTCGCCCAGCTCACGGGTACCGGGATCTCCTCCGCACGGGCGCAATGTGCGGCCCGGTCCACCAACGACTCCGGCATGGACGGCATGCGCCGGGCACTGCTGGAGTTCCTGGAACTGGACGAGTACCTGGACGACCAGGCGATCCCCACCACGACGGGCCACAGAGCCAGTACCGAACGCCTGGAAGCGCTCCGCCCCGAACACGAAGGGCGGAGCGCAGCCGAACGGTTCCGTCGGGAACAGAACCTGGGCATGCAGCCCTTGGGTGACCTCGTGGCCGTCATCGAGCAGGCGACCGGAATCGATGTGGCCGTGCTCGACGCCGACCAGGACGAGCACGGCCTGACGATGCGGGACCCCGAGCGCGACGCGGTCTTCATCGCTGTCGCACGCACCGATCGTCCGATGCGCCAGCGCAGCACCTTGGCCCACGAGCTCGGCCATGTCCTGTTCGAGGACTGGGCGGACAGTGACACCGGAAGGTGGAGCAGCCGTTCACCGGTGGAGACGCGCGCCAACGCCTTCGCCCGCCATCTGCTCGTGCCCCTGGACGGGCTACGTGCCTTCCTCGGGGAAAGGAGCCCGGTCGACCGGTCCGACCTGTCAGCCGTGGTCCAGCGGTTCCTGGTCTCCCCCACGATCGCCGCGATCGCTTTGCACGACGCGGGATACATCGACCCGCCCACGAAGCAGGAGTGGCGGACGGGCCTGTACACACCGGGGCTGGCGACCCGCTTCGGGTGGAGCGACCATTACGAGGCGCTGAAGGCGGACTCGGCCCGGCGCAGAGCTCCGCAACAACTTCTCGCCCGCGCGATCAGGGGCTACGCCGAAGGGGTTCTGTCCCTGCAGGCCGTCGCCACCCTGCGCAGCATGACGCGCGGAGAGACCGAGGCGGAGCTGGAAGGGGCGGGCGTGGTGCCGGCCGACCCGTCCACCCTGAGGAACGCACCCGCCGAACTACCGGAGCCCGATGTGGACCTCGATGCTCTGGACGAGGCGCTCGGCGCACCTGATGAAGACGATGACGACACCGACGTGCCCAAGGCGACCGGGGGCGCCGCCGGATGAGCCACCGACCGATCATCGATGCAGGCCCCGGCCTGAACTTCCTGTCGATCAACAAGGAGCGGCTCCTGATCGGTGTCCTGGGCAAGCTCTCTGCCCCGGAGATCGTGGAGACAGAAGTACTGCGCAAGTCCCGGGACGATGAGCGCTTCCGACGGGCCGCGAAGGTCTGGCGCAAGATGACGCCCACCTACATGCAGATCCTTCCGGACAACTACACCCCCGAGCTTGCTGCCGCTGTCCAGCGCATCGCCCACCAGCCCATGGAAGAACGGGTGAAGAGGCGTAAGGATCTGGGCGAGACGATGGTGATCGCACACGCCGCCGTTGCGGCCGAGACCGGCGATGCGGTGACCGTGCTCATCGACGACGGCGAAGGGGCACGGATCGCAGCCTCGGAGAGCCGACGACTCGAACGGCTCCGGGAGAGCGGACGGGCCGTGGGCTCCATCCACCTGGTCGACACGGAGACCGTGCTTAGGACCGCGGTGGCCAGGGGTTTCATAGCGGACAGGTCGGAGCTGCGCCTGGTCTACAAGCGGCTGCGCGAGCTGGACGACGGACTGCCGCCGATCGAGAGCACCGGGCTCCTGTCTGCCACGGATTGAGGCGCCCCGAGGTCCGTGACCTCCTACCAGGGACTGTGTCCTCAACCGGTCACCGGAAAGACGCGCTGGACCCCGGCGTCCGTCTCGAACTCCTTGTGCTCGAACTCCTTCTCGACCTCGACCGTGATGGTTCCGTTGGTCAGGTCCGCGGCCGCCCCCGGGTCGATGACCAGATCCGTTTCGAAAGCGGGACCACCGTGTTCGGTACGGTGCCGTCCGTGCGGTGCTGCAGTACGTTCTCGCCCCAACACAGCACAACTCTCCCCGACGACCGACGCCCTGCTCCGGATCCCGTCCGAGCACGCCCCCGACCGGAAACGAACCCGAAGTGAACCCCCTCCTGAACCATGACCCCCGCAGAATCGGTCGTTACACCCTCGAAGCTCGGTTGGGCTCAGGAGGAATGGGACAGGTCTACTTGGCCCGCACGCCGGGTGACAGACCCATCGTCGTCAAGGTCGTCCGTTCCGAGTTCGCCCATGATGAGGAGTTCCGGCGTCGCTTCGCACAGGAGGTCGAAGCGGCCCAGCGCGTCGGGGGTTTCCACACGGCCCAGGTCGTGGATGCCGACATCGAGGCAGATCCCCCCTGGGTCGCCACGGCCCACATCCCTGCCCCTTCCCTGGAGCAGGTGTTGCAGGATCAGGGGCCGCTCGGCAGCTCCGCTCTGGAATCACTCTTCAGCGGGCTCGCAGAAGGGCTCGAAGCGATTCACGCGTGCGGGTTGGTCCACCGGGATCTGAAGCCGGGCAATGTGCTCATGGCCGAGGACGGCCCCAGGATCATCGACTTCGGGATCGCGCGCGCTCTTGATGCGGGCTCGGCAACGGTGACGGGACAGGTCATCGGCACGCTCGCCTATATGTCACCCGAACAGGTCCAGGAGCATTCCGTAGGACCGGCGAGCGATGTGTTCTCCCTGGGAACCGTGATGGCCACCGCAGCCACTGGTTCCAACCCGTTCGACGCGGCGACCATGGCGGCCACCGTGCTGCGGATCATTTCACCGGCACCCTCTGTGGAAACGCTGCCCGCCCGGCTCCGTCCTCTGGTGGAGGCCTGCTGGCAGAACGATCCAAAACTGCGCCCGACTCCACACGAGATCGTCACATCATTCGAGGGTGAGAACACCGCACGTCCACTGGTGGGAAGCGAAACGGCCTTCTCCTCGGCGAGGAGCGAACGCCAGGAAATGGACACCACTGAGGTGCAAGCTTCACCTCCGTTCGGCAAAACCAAGGTGGCGCCGCCCAAGGTGACAGCAGGAGCTCGGCATGGCCGCAGCCTCCGTCTTTTCCTACTCGTAGCGGCTAGCGCGGTTCTCATCGCAAGTTCGATCCACTGGGCGTTCCTATCCGAGGACGACGATTCGGTACCCGAATTCACCCCCGACACCGTCATCGATCTGCATGAGGGGCTGCGCGAAGATGTCGATGAGGACAGGGTCCACCACGACATCTCGGCCGCGGACCTCAGCCCGGACGCCGACCTGCTTGCCACTGCGGACAGTGTCCATGTACGACGGGGGATCACGAGGGAGGAGGCACACGATTACTATGCGCGGCTTCTGGATTCCGAGACCGGCGAAGAGGTGGTCGTTCGTCAGGGCGGCGAAGATCCGGCATTCATCGACGTCACCTTCACCTCTGAAGGTGACCCAATCGGGCTCCAGAGGACCCCAGAGGTCCACCGGTTGTGGGACATCAGCACTGGAGAAGCACTCCTCACCCTCGATAGCCAAGAGGAATCGATCGGCACTCTGGATTCCAGGCCGGAGAGCACCGATTTTCTCACCGACGGATCAGACGGTGACCTCCACCTGTGGGACGGCAGCAGTGGAGAGCGCATTGACACCTTCTCAACAGAGGGACGGTTGAATTCACCTCTCTTCTCTCCGGACGGGTCCACACTTGCCACAGGCAGCGGCACCGGTGTGCTGCTATGGGACGTGGACACAGGCGCCATCACTACGATCGACTTGGAGGAGGGTGGCGGGGGGCCGATGGCCTTCAGCGCGGACGGCGAGCTCTTCGCAACCGCGCCTCGTGACGACCACGTTCATCTGTGGGACGCAGTTTCCGGGGAGCTCGAGACCAGGATCCCCACGTACACCGACTCCTTCTACACAAGGAATTTCGGCGACCCGGAAGCGATCCGATCCTTGACCTTCAGCCCTGACGGGTCACTTCTCGCAACCGGACAAGATGACAGCAACGTGCGCCTCTGGGACATTTCCAACGGGACACACACGTCCACACTCGTGGGTCGGGATGAGCGGTCCCTTACCTCAGTGTTTTTCGGTGTCGGCGGAGAGACATTGATCAGCTCGGATTCCGCGCGCAGTGTTCAGATGTGGACGCTCCCCTGACCCACCGGAGGGCAGCCCCTTTGGGGCAGGGCCGGGGCGACCAAGACCCCGCGCACGCTGATCGGCCAGGCCCCGGACCACTGCGTGGTCAGCGTTCCGGGGCCTGGACAGCCGGGGGCCCGGCCGGCCCGGCAGACGGGCCGGCTCCGGCGACTGCTTGCCTACGTGCGCTGCCTGTTGTTGGTCCGGGACCACAGGAGCGCCAGGAGGTCGTCCCACGTGCGGGCCTCGGCCAGGCCTGTAGGGGTGGCGATCCAGTAGGACTGCGTGGACTCGCCGAAGAAGATGACCAGCCCCGGTCGACGTGCCTGGAGAGCAGCGGCTCCGCGGTGTTCGGCCGCGAACTCGGAACGGTGCCCGCCCAGCCGTGGCAGGGATTGGGCACGGTGGGTGCGGCAGGTGCGGTGGACACACGTGGGGCACGAGGTTCCGGACAGGGTGCCGGTCATGCGGCTCGGGTGCGCCGTGCGGGGTGCCGGGATAGCATGCATGGCTGATCCTGCTTTCTACGGTTTTCAGAGGCTGAGATTCAGGGTTTCTGTGGGGCTCAGGAGACGTTGCAGCGTCTTCTGAGCCCTTTTTCGTGTGTGGAGCAGTTCCGTTCTGGCCCTTGAGGTCAGGCCTGGCTCCACGGGTTGCCGTCGAGGTCGCGAGCGAGGAAGAACCAGACCTTGCGCAGCTCCGGCTGGGCGTTGTCCCCCCAGGAGGTGGCGAGGGCGTTGACCAAGGCCAACCCCCGTCCGGACTCGTGGTCGTGCTTGAGTCCGCTCGGGTCGGCGGACAGGGGTTCCCGGGGCATGGGGACCGTGCTGCCCGCGCTGTCCGGGCTGCCCACACCGCGCGGGCTGCCATGGTCCTTGCACGTGAGGTGCAGCCCCTCACAGGAACGGCGCACCACGAGGGTGAAACTGCCACCCGCCTCCCCGGAGCGGCTGTGCTGGATCGCGTTGGTCGCCAGCTCGCTGCCCAACAGGGTGAAGAGGTAGCGGTATTCGCGCGAATCTTGCGAGTCCTGCGAGTCGATCGAGCTGCTCACGGTCAACGCGCAGGTGTCCAGGAACGCCCTCACCAGGGGGAGCAGGGTCGGGATCCCGGGGAAGCTGTACTGGCGGTGGCGGAAGTGCGGGCGGTCGCGACGACCGGAGAAGTAGTGGGCGTGGTGCGGGCGGATGAAGCTGGACAGCGGAACGGTGACCTCGCTCCGGGCGAGCTCGGGCGCGAAAGCGGACATTGACGGACACACTCCTCTGTCGACCCAAATTATAATCACGTGACAATTCAGAGAAAAGCGGCACTGCCCCTCATTCAAGAAGTCGCCGCCTCTTCCTTCACGCCTCAGAATGCCGACTGCCACAACGACAGGCCAGACTCACCGGATAACCCGCCAACCTTCCAGGACTTCCTGGAATTTCCTGGAAACCATCCACGCACCGGTACGTGATGTGCTCATATAGGAACCATGACCCCGGATGAGCGTTCCTTAAAAGCCTTCGGCCGCGAGCTGCGTCGGCTGCGCGTGGAGTGCGAGCTGACTCAAGAAGCAGTTGCCCGCCGCATCTGCCAGCGCGGATCTACGGTCAGCAACTCACACGTGTCCGACATCGAAAAGGGCAAGACCATGGCCCGCCCAGCGCTTCGGCGCGCACTCGACGAGGTACTACAGGGAGGTGGCCGGCTGGAACGGCTCTGGGAGGAGTTGACCGGGTCAGGGCGTCGTGCCTGGCTCCATGAAGTCGCTGAACGCACACACCGTGCGGACGCCTTGTACGAGTACCAGGCGTTGGTGTTCCCCGTGTACTTGCAGACGGAGGCATACTCACGTGCAGTGATGCGCTACGGTGCTCCGTGGTTGTCCGCGAATGAGCTCGATGAACGAGCCCGCCAGCGATCTGCCCGAGCACAGCAGATGGCCAAGGCGTTCTCCCCCATCATCTGGCTCGTGATCGATCAGTCACTTCTCATGCGTCGCTACGGATCAGCTCAGGTTCAGAAGGACCAGCTCGCCTATGTAGCGGACCTTCTCGAGAAGGAACGGATCAACATGCTCGTCGTGCCCCTGGCTGAGCCCCGGCATGCGGGCAACAACGGTCCCTTCAGGGTCATCACGTCGCCAGACCAAGCCGAGGTCGTCTACGTGGAATCGGCCCACCAGGGACAGATCATCACTGCCACCAACGAAGTCGGTCGCTACAGGATGTGGTTCGCGGCCCTGCAGGGCGTGGCATGGGGACCGGGTGAGACGCTACAAGCGGTCCGAGAAGAAATGAAGAGGATCAACGATGACTGACTGGCACACGTCAACATACAGCGGCGGCAACAATGAATGCGTAGAGGTTCGCGAGCATGCTTTCGGTGCTGACCTCCGCGACTCCAAGCACCCCGACGCCGGCCACCTCCCCTTCCCCGCCTCCGAGTGGACATCCTTCCTCAGCAGCGCCCTGAAGTAGCCCGGCCCCCGAAAACGGAAGCTGAGACGGACGGGAAACGGACCGGTGCTCAACGAGAGCACCGGTCCGCACGGATTCCGGGTTCCGGGTTCCGGACTCCACGCAGGTTCCGCAGCAGCTACCCGCGCGGAGAAAGGAAGCTCAGCGGCCGGACTCCCCCGCGCCCCCGCACAAGGCCCCGTCTCCGGTTGCCTCTTCATCAGCTTCAGCATCTTCCCCAGCCCTTACATCAGCACCGAGATCGAGCTGGTCTCCGTCTCCCGTGCTTCCCGTGCTGGGCTCCACCTGCCCTGTGGTGCTACTTCCACTTCCCCGGAGGAAGACCACCGCAAGTGCGGCACCGGCCACCAGCACCACCGCACTGATGGTGGCGGCCAGCTGCAACCCGTCGGCGAAAGAGGAACGCACGGCTTCGAGCAGAGCGGCCCCGGGCTCACCGGGGGTCCTCTCAGCAACAGCAACCCCACCGCCGACGGTCTCAGCCGCGTCCTGGAGTTCACCTTCCTCGACCCCCTCGGGCGAGGAAGAGAACAGCCGGGTCTGGTACACGGCCATCGCCCCGGTCGCGAGGAAGGCCATACCGCCCGCGAGCCCGAACTCCGCCCCGCTCTCGGCAACACCGGAGGCCATGCCCGCGCGCTTGCGGGGAGCGGAGCTCACGATCAGGTCCGTCGTCAGCGCGAGGGTAGGGGTCACCCCGACATAGAGCACCGTGAAACCGACGACGGTCCACGCGAGGCTGACTTCAGAGGCGGTGACTGCGACCATGGTGGCACCGACCGAGGCAGTGAGCAGTCCACCTCCGACGACGTAAGCCGGACGTACGTACTGCACCAGTTTGGGCGCCAGCAACGTTGCACCGATGCCGAGCACGATCGACGGAACGGTCCACAGTCCGGCGAGCAGCGGCGTGAGCCCGAGAACGGACTGCAGGTACTGGATCACCAGGAGCTGACTTCCCGCCATCGCCGCCACAGCGAGCATCTGTGTACCGAGTCCGGCGCTGAAAGCAGGGAAGCGGAACAGGCGCAAGTCCATCAGGGGGTCGTCCATGCGCAGCTGGCGACGCACGAACACCAACCCCAGGAACAGCCCAGCGGCACAGCTCACCAACGCTTCCAGCACGGTCCCGTCCAGAGTGATCGACTTGAGCCCGTAGACGAGCAGAAGCACCGAGGCCACGAGCATCACGGCACTGGGCATGTCCAGGCGTCCGGGCAGCTTCTCGGAGCTCTCCGGCAGCAGGAACGGCCCAGCGACCAGCAACAACGCCATGACCGGCACAGCGATGAGGAACACCGAACCCCACCAGAAGAACTCCAGCAGCACACCGCCGACGAGGGGACCGACCGCTTCCCCCGCGGTGAAAGCCGTCATCCAGCAGGCGATGGCGAAGGTGCGCTGCGCCGGAACGTGGAAGAGATCCGTCAACAGGGCCAGTGTGGACGGCATCAGTGTGCCCCCTGCGACGCCGAGGAGCGCTCGTGAGGCGATCAGAGCTTCCGGGGTCGTCGAAAACGCAGCGACAACCGAAGCCGCCGCGAAGGCCACGGCTCCGATCATGAGCAGGCGGCGCCGACCGATCCGGTCCCCGAGGCTACCCATGACCAAGAGGAAGCCGGCCACCATGAAGCCGTAGATATCCAGAATCCAGAGCAGCTGTGTACCGGTCGGCTCCAGATCCGCGCTCAGGCTCGGGGCGGCCAGGTGCAGCACTGTCAGGTCCATGGAAAGCACCATGGTGGGGAGGGCGAGAACCGCCAGCCCCATCCACGCCCGGAACCCGGCGCGCTCGGGGATCTTCGCATTCACTGTCGTCACACTTCTCATCCGTTCGTCCGTCGGATGAGCCACCGGTTCGGGGAACCTTGCCCACCCTTGGTCCGCAATGCGCGAAGAACGCACCGACCCGTGCGCCTCGACTGCGGTCACGCTAAACTCTGACACCGGTGTCAGAGTCAACCCCTGAAGGGGCGAGGCCATGCGGATCGGTGAACTGTCCCGACGGACGAACGTGAGCGTGCGTTCACTGCGCTACTACGAAGAGCAAGGGCTCCTCGCTCCTCAACGGCACCCCAGTGGGTACCGCGAGTACCGCGATTCCGATGTCGTCGTGGTCGAACGCATCCGGACACTCATCTCGGCCGGCCTGAACACGGAGCTGATCGCCCAGATCCTCCACTGCTTCAGCGAGGACGGCGCGGGCGACACCCCCGTGCCGACGTGCGCCGAAATGGTGCTCGACCTCTCCGCGGCACGCGATCGCATGAACCGGAACATCAGGGACCTGGAGGCATCCCGTTCCCTGCTGGGCGCCATCATCGAAGCCGCTCCGCTGAAGACGGGTGGAGAGCCGGCCGCCCCGGGTCTTTGATGGGTGTGGGGTGGTGAGGGGCCCGCCTGTCACCCTGATGGGGGGCGGTCCCACCACCGCCTCCTGCCAGGATCCCTGCACCTGATAAGTCATGCCCTGCACAGCGCTCATACAGAGGGCCAGGTTGAGCGCCCCGAGCTTCGGCGAGGAACGAACAACCTGGCCCGTACGAGAGGCGCGGCCGTCCTCGGTCGGCGGCGTTGATCGTTGGTGTGGCGGTTGCGCCCAAGGGGCGGTTCTTGCGTCTGACTACAGGCCCTCAGCGTTCAGGTGTCGCCGGACCTCTCTTCTCTCACGCAGGAGTCCGCACGGCTGAACCACGACTCGGCCCGATGAGACCGTTCAGGAACTCCTGTGTCTCGGGGTCGGTCGAGAACAGCAGCGTTCCACGCATGCCACGGGTCATCAGGACCTTGTAGGTGTTCCTGATCAACACCTCGGCCTCTTCCTCGGTCGGCTTCTTCTGGAGCACGGGGTCCCTGCTGGCGCTCCGGTCGACCACCAGGTGACCGTTGCGGAACACGAGGTCCGGGCCGATGATCACTCCGGACCAGTCGTACTCGAACCCCTGAGCCGTGTAGACACACCCCACCTGGTCGAAGCCGCCTTCTTCGGTGGCCCACAGGGCGCTGGGCGGTGCGCCGAACGTCCATTGATCCAGACGACTGTTCCAGGGGCGGGTCCAGTCACCGATGCGGACATCATCCTTCAGCGGCTGGTCCTTCTCCGCCTTGCTCCACGGCCAGCAGTAACCCGCGCTCATGCGGGCCGAGTAGCCGGCGTCGATGGCCCGCCGGAGCTCGTCCTCCATGTCAGAGGGGGCCGAGGCGGAAGCCAACGTGAAGTCCTCGTCCCCCTCCCACGGGATCGGCCCTCCGGGGACCAGCCCGAGGAGCCGGAGCACCCATTCCTCGTACTTCGCGCTTCCCCCACAGCGGAACTGCCCGTCGAGCTCGACCTTGTGGACGAGCATGCCCTGGCGATGGGCATGCTCACGGATGGTCTCGACGGTGCCCATCTCGCCGGGACGGACGACCTGATGCTCGTCCAGAAAGAACACAGGGACCCGTGCTGCGGCGAGGAGCTCGTCGACCTGAGGACGACTGACGGCGCGCAAATCTTTTCGGGTGAACCGATGCACGGATTTTTCCCGAATACGGTGCGCCTCGTCGCAGATCAGCACATCGAATTCGTTCGGCCGCGTTTCCATGAATTGATGGAAATACTTGAACAGGCTCTTGGTGCGTTCACTACGCCATCCTGCGACACGGCGCATGGTCTGTGTGAAGGCACGCGACCCAGTGGCATGCAGGGTCCCCAATCCTTGACGGGAAAGCTCGCCCAACAAGGAGAGAGCGATCACGCTCTTTCCACTCCCCGGCCCGCCGCTGATGATGACGGCCGTCTTCTGGTTCTGCTCGTGGGCGCGGTTCACCGCATGGAGGACCGTTCGGAACGCCACCTGCTGCTCGTCCAGGAGCGTGAACCGGGGGCGCTCCTTGACCTCTTCGGACGCGACCTTCATGAGCTGTCGACTCGGTCTGATCTTGCCGCTCAGAAGCCTGTCGCCGGCAGCCGCGCCCGACTCCGGAGCAAAGCGGCTCCGCAGGAAGGTCTGGAATTCTCCGCGATTCTGGGAGGTGAACAGACTCCCCCGGTCGTCTTGGGGGAGCTCGAAAAGGTCGCGCACCGCAGGTTCATACGCGTTGTGCAGGTAGGCGACGCCTCGCAGTTGTTTGTCCGCGTCGGACAAGGATGCGACAAAATCGCTGATGTGCTCGCAGTAGGCACGCACTTGGAGCACGGGGTGGAGCTTGGGCCCGCCAGGTTGGTTGGGGACCAGGACCATGGACGGGTTCTCCTCCCACAGCTCCGCCTCACTCCACTGCTTGAGCTCAACGACGACGTAACTGTCCTCGCCCGTTTTCGGGTGCTGACCGGACAGCACCACGTCGACGCGTTTGTCGGTCAGGGGAACCTTGTACTCGATGAGCATTTCCACATCGCCCAGGCCGGCGTCGACCAGATCCGTGGCGAGCTTCGGCAGGCTACGGTTCCAGGAGCGAATTTCTGCAGGTCCGGGTGAATGCCTGAACGTATGGCGAACGTGTTCTGCGATGAGATCGCCCAGCTCCTCTTCGAGTGAGGAGGAGGAAGCGAGAGAGGAAGCAGATCGCCGAAAAGCCGTCAAGTGTACTCCAGTAGGCGGTGCGCAGAAGTGAGAGACCCAGGGCGGGGAACTGGATCTTCGCAAGCGCTTCGTAGGATACGTACACCCCGATACATCCGTTCTGCGGCCATTCAGCCGGCATCTGTCGACCGCCCTCGACCGAGGCCGCCGCAGCACCGAGGGTGTGCAGGGAAGACGGCTGCACGGCCCATGGCACTGGTGTCTTCGGCTGTGCATCAGTGACCGTCAGCCCCGTGGCCGGAACCGGCCACGGGCGTCCGCTACGGGTACTTCGTCCCGTACGGGCCGGGCGCGGGAAGGCCCCTGTTGTCTACGCTGTGTGGCCACGGGCTCTCCCCAGAGCTTCCCCCTGGACCCCCTGCCCCGGAAAGGCTCCCGTGCCCCAGCTCGCGATCGCGAAGGATTTCCTCCAGACCTACGCGGCCCTGGACAAGAAGCTGCGCAAGGGCGTGGACGACGCCCTCGACAAGTTCGCCGACACCTTCTACGCCGGCGGGCATCTGGAGAAACTGGAGTCGGCCTGTGACCCCCGCTGGCGCACGCTGCGCATCAACCTGAACCATCGGGGCATAGTGCTGGCTCCGGAGAACGGCGACCTGTACCTCCTGGTCACCGTTCTTCCGCACAACGAGGCGTACCGGTACATCCGCAACCGGCGCCCCTCGGTGAACCAGGTCCTGGGCGTGCTGGAGTTCCGCGACGAGTCCGCGATGCACGCGGTGAGCAACGCGCTCGCGCCGACGGTCGGAGACTCGGGCGGTGCGCTGTTCGCCGGTGTGCCGGACAAACACTTCACCCAGCTCGGCATCGACGAGGAGACGCTGCGCATCGCCCGCCTGCTCCCGGACGAGAGCCACCTGGATTCCTACGGCCAGAGCCTCCCCAAACCCCAGCACGACGCGCTCACCGCCCTCGCTTCGGGCATGACCCCGGACGAGGCATGGACTCAGATCAGCCGCGACCTCGTCGAGAAGGTCGAGCCGGGCACGGTCGACCCCGACGACCTGGCGACGGCCATCCGCCGCAGCCCGGACCAGGCCGTGTTCGTGGAGGGCCCCGAGGAGCTCCGCGAGCTGTTGGACCACCCCTTCGACGTGTGGCGCACCTTCCTGCACCCGCGCCAGGTGCGCATCGCCCGCAAGAAGCAGTACTCGGGGCCGGTCATGGTGACCGGGGGTGCGGGCACGGGCAAGACCGTCACCGCACTGCACCGGATCGCGCACCTGACCGAGCGGTACGTGGACACGGGCACCGGAACCGATGGTGACAGCGACCAGCTCTCCCTGCCCCTCGAGCAGGACACCGCGCCGAAGGCCCAGACCCGGGCCCCCGAGAAGCCGATCCTGTTCACGACCTTCACCAAGACCCTCGACGCGGCACTGCAGGCGCAGGTGAACCTCCTCGTCCCGGACGAGGAGCGCCGCCGCCTCGTGGACGTGCGCAACATCGACAAGATCGCCTACCAGGTGGTGCGCAAGGCCCACGGCAAGCCCGACATGAAGTTCGCGAACGCACTGGCGCCGCGATGGGACGCCCACGCCGCCGGCCTCGACGTCTCCGGACGGTTCCTGCTCGAGGAGTGGGAACACGTCGTGCTGGCTCAGGACCTGCGCACCGAGCGCGAGTACATGGAGGCCGGAAGGCGCGGGCGCGGGAGGGCCAACCGCCTGGGCGAGCAGCAGAAGCGGCAGGTGTGGGCTGCGATCCTTGCGGCGACCCAGGAGATGCGTGAGCACAACCAGTGGATCTTCACCTCCCTCGCCGCCGAGGCCGCGGACCTGCTCGAACGCACCGGCGAGCGCCTGTACCGCCACATCGTGGTGGACGAGTCGCAGGACCTCCACCCGGCCAAGTGGCGCCTGGTCCGGGCACTGGTCGACGAGGGCCCGGACGACCTGTTCATCGCCGGGGACCCGCACCAGCGCATCTACGACCACCACGTGTCGATGGCGCGGGTCGGGGTCAACGTGCGCGGGCGCAGCCACCGGTTGACGGTGAGCTACCGGAGCACGCAGGAGATCCTGAACTGGGCGGTCGGGGTGCTCGGAACGGCGCCGGTCGAGGGGTTCGACGGGGTGCGTTCGACTCTGCAGGACTACGGGTCCCCACTCCACGGCCGCCGGCCGGTGTTGCGCGGCCACGGTTCGGCCGAGGAGGAGCTCGACGAGCTCGTGCGCACGGTCGAGGGCTGGCTGCGGGACGGTGTCGAGCCGGACGCGATCGGGATCGCGGCGCGCTCCGACGCCCTGGTCCGCAAGGCCCGCTCGGCGCTGACCGAAGCCGGGATCGAGACGTGCGCGCTCGCGGAGAACTCGGGTGTCCGGGTGGGCACCATGCACTCGATGAAGGGGCTGGAGTTCCGGTGCGTGGCGGTGGTGTCCGTCGGCGCGGAGCACCTGCCGGACCTGGCCCATGTCACGGACGCCTCAGAGGACGCGGTCGCGCACGCGCACGACCTGCAGCGCGAGCGGAACCTGCTGTTCGTGGCGTGCACGCGCGCCCGGGACAGCCTGCACGTGTCCTACTCCGGTGAACCGAGCCCGTTCCTGCCCCGGGCGAGCCACTATTGAGCCGGTGTTGATCCGGTGCCCTGCCGAACGGGGCCGCCTGGCCCGCCGGCCCCGTTCGGGGCGCCTCCTGCGAGCAGCTCTTCCGGTCGCGCCGGGTGTTCTGTCCGAGCTGTGATGTAAAAGGACATCGACCCCGACCACCGGGCCGAATCCGAAGCCGAAGGAGGACACGGGTGGCCAGGAGCGTGTGGAGCCGGTTCCGCAAGGAGTGGGAGCGCAGCAGGCGCCTCGAACAGCAGTCGGCCCGCGAGTTCATGCAGGCGCAGGCCCAGGAGCAGCGGGACCAGGAGAAGGCCGAGCGGGAAGCCCGGAAGCGGGCCGCTGCCACCGAGAAGGAGAAGAAGCAGCTGCGCATCGAGCAGGGCCGGGCCGATGCCGAGGCGGCCACGGCCGAGTGCGAAGCGCGGGTCGCGGAGCTCTCCGGGCTGCTCCGCGCCGACACCCCTCCGCCGGGCGCACCGGACTTCGAGGCCCTGAAGCGGCCCTTCCGTCCCGCCCCTTTCGACCCGCAGGGCCTCGACGCCCCGGAGCCGGAACCCGAGTGGGCCGACCACGCCCCTGAGCCCCCGGGGTTCCTGGACCGGTTCCTCGGCGGACGTGGGGCTCACGAGCGCCGGTTGGCCGAGGCCGGCCGGGCGTTCGAGGTGTTGCAGGACGAGCACGCCGCGCGGGAGAAGGAGCGCCTGCGCCGCCTCGCCGAGCTCGAGCAGGAGCACCGGGAGCACCTGCACCAGGAGGAACGGGAGGCCAGCGAGCACAACGCGAGCATCGACGAACTCCGCAGCAAGTTCCACGAGGGCGACCACGACGCGGTCATCACCTACGTCGAGACCGTGCTCGGGGGCATGCCGGTCCCCGAGGGCTTCCCTCACGCCTTTCAGCTCGTGTACCGGCGTGAGCCGCGGGAGCTCGTCGTCGACTACGAGTTCCCTACCGAGGAGGTCGTTCCGGCCACGCGCTCCTACAAGTACGTGCAGACACGCGAGGAGACCGACGCGAAGCCGCGCCCTCCGAAAGAGATCAAGGCCCTCTACGCGAGCGTGCTGGCCCAGACGGCGCTGAAGGTGCTGCGGTACGCGTTCTCCGTCAAGGCGCCCGAGGTGCTGGACCGTGTGGTCTTCAACGGTTTCGTGCAGTCGGCCGACCCTGCCACCGGTCGACCGAGCAAGCCCTACCTTCTAGCCGTGTCCTCCGACCGTGAGACGTTCGACAGCCTCGTGCTCTCCGACCTGGACCCGGTCACGTGCGTGAAGCAGCAGCTGGGGGCGCGGGTCTCACCGCACCCGGGGGACCACGAACCGGTGCGCCCCATGGTCGACTTCGAGGCGCTCCTCGAACAGTTCCGGTTCGTGGACGGGGTGGACGCACCCACCGACCTGGACGGCCGCACCGACCTGCTGGAGCTGAGCGCGAACGAGTTCGAGCACCTGGTCCGCCAGCTGTTCGAGGGGATCGGTATGCAGTCGTGGGTGACGCAGGCGTCCAAGGACGACGGGGTGGACGCCGTGGCCACCAACGAGGACCCGATCGTCGGCGGGCTCTGCGTGATCCAGGCCAAGAGGTACAGCCGGGCCGTCGGGGTCGCCGCGGTCCGGGAGCTGGCGGGGACCATGGAGGACAAGCACGCCTCGAAGGGCATCATGGTCACGACCTCGTGGGTCACCAAGGGCGGCCACGACCACGCCCGCCGCCACGGGCGCATGCAGATCATCGAGTACGACAACCTCATCCACATGCTCAAGGCACACCTCGGCATGGACGTGATCATCAGCCTCCCGAAGAAGCCCCCGCCGCGCTGACGAGACGGGGTGGCGCGGCCCGGGGCGGCGCCACCGGGCCCGGGCCTCACACCGGGAAGGGCAGGAGCTCGCAGGTCAACCCGGGCGACCACAGCACGGACGCGGGTTCCCCGGTGAGGGGCTCCACCCCCGCGGCGGTCAGGAGGTCGCCGTCGAGGTGCCGGAGCCGCGCACGGTGCAGGGGCCACGGTTGGTGGTGGATCTGCACCCACCGCGTGCGCCCCAGGTGCCGGGTGTGCAGACCCCAGCGTGCGGTGAGGAAGCGCTCCAGGGGCCCGGGTTCGGGCACCGGATCCCCGACGTCCAGGGACCACGACCCGTGGGCCGTGCCCGGGAAGCGGCGTTCCACGGCGCCCGCACGGCGGCCACCGGGGCCCGGCCCTCCCGGTCCTCCCCGCACGGACACGTCCGACCACACGTAGGGCAACCCCGTCACGGCGCGGGCGGCCGCGACGAGGGGGGCGGAGTCGGCGTCCATGGTCAGGAACACGACACCGCGGCGCCCCCGCTCGTCGACGGAGTACAGGCGCACGTTCACCTCCCCGAACGCGCCGGTGGGCACGGCTCCCGCGACCAGGCTGCTCGGCACCCGGAAGGCGACCAGTCCCGCGTAGGTGACTCCGTCGAGGGTGTCCGGCCGGGTGCCCGGCGGCAGCAGGGGTGCGACGGCGGCGGGGTCCACCTCCCAGTGCACGAAGGAGACGTCCAGCCACGCCTGCCGGAGCAGGGACAGCGGCGGGTACGGGGACGGTGCTTCCGGCGAACGGCCCGTGGAAGAGGGCCGACGGGGGCGGAGGGCGGAGACGGCCATGCGTCGATTCTCCCTCGGGCCCCGGGCCGGAGGACGGCCGGCCCGGGGCACGGGGGCCCGCCGCCCCCAGCCGGGAGAGGCCCGGCCGGGTCACAGCGCTGAGGGCTGGGCGCCTTCGGCGCGGCGGGGCCCGAGCCCCACCTCCTGCGTCAGGCACCCACCCCCCGCGTCAGACCTCCGGCGCCTCGGGCGCGACACCCACGGCGACGGCGAGGTCCTGCCAGGACATCCCCGAGCCCTTGAAGACGTTGGGCCGGTCCTCGCGCCGCGACACCTCCCCGCGCACCAGCGGCGCCAGTCCGGTGAGGTCGTCGGGCGTCAGGGCACCCTCGTCGACGGCCATGACGACGTCGCCGCACTCGCGTAGCGCCGCGCCCCGGTCCTCGACGACGACGAAGGCGCGCCCCATGAGGCCTGCGTCGAGCTCACGCCGGTCGGTCTCGTGGGAGCCCATCGCGACGACACACGCGCCGTCGTCCACGAGCGATCCGTCGAAGAGCGGTTCGGCCGCGGAGGTCGCGCACACCACGAGGTCGGCCCCGGCGACGTCCTCGGGTTTCCCGGGACGGGCGTCGATCCCGCGGTCGGCGAGCTCGTCGAGGGCGGCGCGCACCTTGTGCGGGTTGCGTCCGACCAGGCGCACGTCGGTGAAGTCGCGGATCCGGGACATCGCAACGGTGTGCTCGACGGCCTGCGGTCCGTTGCCGAACACCACGAGGGTGGCGGCGTCCGGAGCGGTGAGGTGGTCGGCGGCCACGGCGGAGGTGGCGGGGGTGCGCAGCGAGGTCAGGCTGACACCGTCCACCATCAGGCGCGGGGTGAGGGTGCGCGCGTCCATGAGCACGTAGACCGCCTGGATGCGGGGCAGCCCGCGTCCCGGGTTCTCGGGCGAGACGGTGGCGACCTTGACGCCGACCCATCCGCCCAGGGTCGAGGGCATCAGGAGCAGGTGTCCGTCGCCCGCGCCGGTGTGAACGCGCGCGGGGTCGTGGGCGGGGTCGAAGCCGTCCCGCAGGGCCTTCTGCACCAGCTCGCGGGCGCGGTCGGGGCCGATGCGGCGCGCGACCTCGTCGGCGTCGACGAAGGGCAGCCCGCCGGTCGCGCCGGTCGCGCCGGTCACGGTGGTCGCGGCATCCGCGGTGCTCGCGGCGGTCGCGGTGGGGTCGGGGATCATGCCTGCTCCTGGTTCTGGTCGCGGTCGGCACCGTGGGCGGCGCCGGCCTCGGCGTCGGCGGTGCTGTTCGCGTCGGCGGTGTGGTCGGTTCCGGGTGCCACGGACTCGATGCTCAGGCCGCGAGCCCGCAGCATCGCGGTCTCCTTGCGCAGGACCGGCCCGGCGAGGGAGACGGCGGCGAAGGAGATCACGGCGAGCCCGACCATGTAGGCGGCGATGGGCCACCAGGCCTCGTCGAAGGTGGCGAGCATCCACGTGGCCAGCAGCGGAGCGGTACCGCCGGCGAGGGCGGCGCCGATCTGGTAGCCGAGGGTGACGCCGGTGTAGCGCACCCGGGCGGGGAAGATCTCCGAGGTCAGGGTGCCCAGGGTGGCGGTGACCGGGGGCCAGACCACACCGAGGCTGATGACCACGGCCGCGTAGACCGCCCAGTTCATCTGCAGGTTGAGCAGCAGGAAGAACGGCACCGAGAACAGGGCGATGAGTACGGTTCCGCCGAGGTAGACCTTGGGGCGGCCGATGCGGTCGGAGAGGGAGCCCATGGCCAGGATCACGAACGTGCTGACCAGCGCGCCCGCGCTGACGGCGTTGAGCACGACCGATTCGCGCATGTCGAGGATGCCGGTGGCGTAGCTGACCACGAAGGTCGCGAAGATGTAGAACGGCGCGGTCTCCACGACCTTGGCTCCGACGGCCACGAGCACCGAGCGCCAGTGGTCGCGCATCGTGTCCTTGATGGGGAGCTTGGCGATGGCGCCGCTCTCCTTGGCCTTGCGGAAGGCGGGGGTGTCGGCCAGGCCCTTGCGGATCCACAGGCCGACGAAGACGAGCACGACGCTGGCGATGAAGGGGATGCGCCAGCCCCACGACTCGAACTGTTCGTCGGGGAGCAGGCTGACCAGGCTGAACGCGATGGTCGACATGAGCATGCCGATGGTGATGCCGGTCTGGGGCACGGAGCCGAAGAACCCGCGCCGCTTCTTGGGTGCGTACTCGTAGGCGAGCAGGAGCGCACCGCCCCATTCGCCGCCGATGGCCAGGCCCTGGATGATGCGGCAGGCGATGAGCAGCAGGGGCGCGAGCACGCCGACCTGGGCGTAGGTGGGCAGCAGGCCGATCGCGACCGTGGCGCCGCCCATGAGGGAGAGCGTGATGACCAGGGTCTTCTTACGGCCGATGCGGTCGCCGATGTGGGAGAAGACGATGCCGCCGAAGGGGCGGATGAAGAAGGTCAGGGACAGCGACAGGTACGACAGCAGCAACGAGATGAAGGGGTCGTCGTTGGGGAAGAACTGCTTGTCGAAGATGATCGCTGCGGCGGTGGCGTAGAGGAAGAAGTCGAACCACTCGATGGCGCTGCCGTTGAGGCTGCCGATGAGGACTCGGCGGTTGGTGGCGGGTTTGCCGACCGTGGATTGTTGTTGCGGGGACACGCACAACTCCTGGGGGACGGGGCCCGTGTGGGGGACGGTGTGGGCCAGGTAACGAGACCTGTGCAACGTACAATTGTACGTTGCACGGAACAAGAGTCAGGGGTCCTTTCGTGACCCGACGGAGACCCCGGACAGAGACTCACCGGAACCCCAGGTCGGCGGGGTTTCCCGGAGGTTTCGGCATACGGGGTGAGAGATGCGGGCCGTGTCCCCGCGCACGCCCCCCGGGGACACGGCCCCGCCCGACGGCTTCGGGTGACCGGACCCGCGTGCGTTCGCGTCCACCCTGCGCGTGCCACCTCGGCTCGCCGGGGCGGTACGGGCTCCGGGCGCGCGCTGGTGCGGTTCCCCGCGCGCCTGCACGCACGGGCTTCGCGGGTTTTCCCGGGCACACGCCTGCCCGCAGGGTTCTCGGGCCGACCCGCTCGCACGTCCCACGCCGGCCCACTGGACACCCCACGTGTGTCCCACCGCAGCAGGTGTTCCGGCACGTCCCGGCACGAAGGGGGTCCTGACCGGGCGTCGAGAACCGGCCCGACGTCCGGCCCGGACCGGGGCCTCAGGCCTGCTCGGAACGGCCCGCCCACACGCCCCGGACGTGCCCGAGGTGGCGGCGCATGAGGTCCTCGGCCCCGGCCGCGTCGCCCGCCTCGACCAGGTCCAGGAGCGCGTGGTGCTCCCGCATGGTGGAGGCCAGCAGCCCTTCTTCGTGCAGACGCTTCACCGCCGACAGTCGCGACATCCCGCGCAGGCGCCGCACCTCCTCCACGAGCCGGGTGTTGCCCGCGATGCTCAGGAGACGCAGGTGGAAGGCGGTGTCAGCGGCGATGAACCCGGTGAGGTCCCCGTCGGCGGCGGCGCGTTCGATGCCGTCGGCGAGCGCGCGCAGGTCCGCGACCTGCTCCGGCCCGGCCAGGGGAACGGCCTGCCCGACCATGGGCGCTTCGAGGAGGGTCCGCACTTCCAGGATCTCGTCCAGGGCGCGGTCGCTGAACTCCACGACCCGGTACCCCCGGTGGCGCAGGGGCTCGACCAGCCCTTCCTGCGCGAGCTCCATCATCGCCTCGCGCACGGGGGTGGCCGAGACGCCGAGGCGTTGGGCAAGGGCCGGCGCGGAGTAGATGCTGCCTGGTTCGAGCTCGCCGACCACCAGGGCCTCGCGCAGGGCCTCGGCCACACGGGAACGCAGACTGGCGCGCCCGCTGAGCGAGCCCAGGGCCGGGCGGGGTCGCTCCTGCGGCACGTCGATGCTCATGTGGGGGTGTTCCTCCCGGCCGTGGTCCTGGGTTCCCAGGATGCCACGCGCCCTGCGGGGGCGGGGAACCGGGAACCCGGGCGGCCCGTGCCGAGGTGCCGGTGCGCCGGCGAAGGACCCGGCATCAGCGATCCACCCCGGACGCACGCACCCCGACCACGGGCGCGGTGCCGGACCGCAAGACCGCCCCGGCCCGCCCCGGGCACACGGAACGCCGAGATGTGGGACCCGGGCGCGACAGAGAGCCGACCACGGCCGGGGCCCGCACGCACCGTCGGTGTGCACTCGGAACACGGTCACTGTCCCGCCCCGGAGTCCGCGCGGCTCATTCCAGCGCGCGGCCGTTCCCCTCCAACCGGTGCAGGGCCTGTTGCCAACGGCGCCGACGGGCGTCGGGGCCCAGTTCCCACCAGGGGGTGCCGCGTTCGCCCAGCCCTTCCTTGGCGCACTGCACGCGCCGTCGGGCGTCCTCCTCGGCCTCCCGGTCCCCGGAACGGCGTGCGGCACCGACCTGCCTGCGGGCCGCCATGAGCGAGCCCACCAGGCGTTCGCGCACCTGTTCGGGCAGGTCGGGGTCGGAGGCCCGCCAGCGCCTGCCGTTGATGAGTACGTGATGGCCGTCGGGTGTGCGTTCGGGTCCGTCCACACCGGGATGCTTCCCGCCGGGGTAGGCAGCCCACACGGCCCACACGGCCCACACAGGCACGGGCCCTCACTCACGGTCGGGCCTGGCCCGCCGGGGCACTGCCCACAGCCGGCACCGGGCCCCGGATCTACCGCACAGCGGCACCGCCCAGACACCCGCAGAACCCCGGGCCCATGGGGCGGCGCTGCCCACAGCCGACCCCAGAGCCCGGACCCACCACGCAGCGATCACCGGAACCGACCCCAGGGCTTCGGACCCGCGCGGCACCCGCCCACAGCCGACCGCAGGGCTTCGGACCTACCGCGCGGCACCACCCGCACCCGCCTCCATGGCACGCACCGCCTCGCGCACCCGCTCGCAGGCGTGCTCACGCACGAAGGCGTTCTCGCTCAGCCGGGCGACCCCTCCCCCGTCCACCTCCAGGCGCACCCCCTCCGCGCACCGGTAGGGCCTCGACAACAGCACGGCGCCCAGCACCCGGCGCAGTCGGGACACCTCCGCCCTGACACTGACCACGTGCGCGTCGTCCCCGTGCAGCGCACGGCTGAGCGTGGCGGCACCGATGCCGTCGGGGCCGGCCAGGTACAGCATCAGGAGGATCTCCGCGTGGCGGGTGGTGAGCCCCGTGCGCCAGCGGCGTCCTCCACCCGCGACCTCCGCGCTCGGGGCTCCCGCCAGGTCCAGGCGCAGGTCGACGGTTCCTCCGTCCGACCGGGAGCACGGGCGCAGCAGCCATCCTTCGCCCACGGGGTCGGGCAGGCACGCGCCGATCCCCGGGACCGCGAGTGCGTGCCCCTCCTGCGGTGCAGCGACCCGCTCGGGCAGGGGCAGCCCGTCGCCGTGGGCCACCCACCCGTCGTCGTCCACGAGCAGGAACGGGCCCTCGCGTGCGGCGACCCGGGGACCGGCACCGTCGCGGATGCGGTCGAGCCGGCGCCGGTGCTGTTCGGCCAACCGCATCTCGGCCATGCGGGCAGCCCCGGCGACCAGCGCCCCGGTCATCGGGTGCAGGGTGAGCGCCGGGCCGCTGAGGTCGACGACGCCGAGGACCCGGCCCGTGCGGGGATCGTGCACGGGCGCCGCGGTGCAGTACCAGGGCATCTGGCGCTGTTCGAAGTGTTCGGCGGCGAACAGCTCCACCGGGTGTCCCTCGGCCAGGGCGGTGCCGATGGCGTTGGTGCCCACCGCCGATTCGGTCCAGCGGGAGCCCTCGCCGAAGCCGAGGCGGTCGGCCCCGGACCGGGTCCGTGTCGCGCCGTCGCGCCAGAGCACGACCCCGTCCTCGTCGGTGACCACCATGAGCGACTCGGAGGCGCGGGCGGCCGCAGCGACCATGCCGCGCAGTTCCGGCAGCACCCCGGCCAGGGGCGAGGTGCGCCGCCGGTGTTCGACCTGCTCGGCGGGCAGGTGATGCCTGGGGTTGGTCCCGTCGGGGTCCAGGCCCATGTCCATGACCCGTGACCAGGATCGGGCCACCAGGTTCCGGGGGTGCGATCGGGGGCTGGCGCCGCCCATGACCTCGTCACGGGTGCGGCTGAGGGCGCGTGCGTGGGATGTCAGGTCGGTTCCGGGGGCGATCGCTCGGAAGGTCGTCACTCTCACCGTCCTCGTCGGCGCCGTGGGCCGGGGCCCGGGGCGCGCAATCGAGCGCAACCCTTGTGGGCCTCCCACCACGCGGGCTGTGATTGCCATCACGTTACGCCAAGGAGGCCCTCTCATGACACTGTCCGAGACCCTGGAGACCGATGCGAGCGGGACGGACGCACGCAGGCGTGTGGAGAGCTGGCTCTCGGCCTTCGAGCGCGCGTTGACCGACCGTGACGCCGAACGTGCCGCGCACCTGTTCGCGACCACCTGTTTCTGGCGCGACCTGGTCGCCTTCACGTGGAACCTCCGGACGGTCGAGGGCCGTTCCGGGGTGGCGCACATGCTGCGTTCGGTCCTGGACACGGTCGACCCCTCCGGTTTCCGCGTGACCGAGGAGCCGACGGAGGCCGACGGGGTCGTCGAGGCCTGGATCTCCTTCGAGACCGCGGTCGGTCGGGGCAAGGGCCACCTGCGGCTGAAGGAAGAAGGCGCGTTCACCCTGTTGACGACCCTCCACGAGTTGGCGGGCCACGAGGAACCGCTGGACACCCGCCGGCCGCTGGGCACCGTGCACGGCGCCGACCCGGACCGGGTCACGTGGTCGGAGCGGCGCACCGCTGAGGTCGAAGGGCCGGGACGCACCTACGAGCCGTACGTGGTGGTGGTCGGCGGCGGTCAGGGCGGCATCGCGCTCGGCGCCCGGCTCACGCAGCTGGGGGTGCCCTACGTGGTCCTGGACCGCCACGAGCGCCCCGGCGACCAGTGGCGCGGGCGGTACAAGTCGCTGTGCCTGCACGACCCCGTCTGGTACGACCACCTCCCCTATCTGCCATTCCCGCGCAACTGGCCGGTGTTCGCCCCCAAGGACAAGATCGCGGACTGGCTGGAGATGTACACCAAGGTCATGGAGGTCAACTACTGGGCCTCCACGACGTGCCGCCGGGCCTCCTACGACGAGGAGCAGGGCGTGTGGACGGTCGTGGTCGACCGCGGCGGCGAGGAGGTGGTCCTGCACCCGCGCCACCTGGTGCTCGCCACGGGGATGTCCGGGAAAGCGAACGTGCCGGAGCTCCCCGGGCAGGACAGGTTCCGCGGCGACCAGCACCACAGTTCGCAGCACCCGGGCCCGGACGCGTACCAGGGCAGGAAGGCCGTGGTGATCGGGTCGAACAACTCGGCCTTCGACATCTGCGGGGCCCTGTGGGAGAACGGCGCCGACGTGACCATGGTGCAGCGTTCGTCGACGCACATCGTCACGTCCGATTCCCTCATGGATCTGGGCCTGGGCGACCTGTACTCCGAGCGCGCCCTGGAGGCCGGGACGACCACCGAGAAGGCCGACCTGACCTTCGCTTCGATCCCCTACCGGATCATGCACACGTTCCAGCGGCCGATCTACGACCGCATCCGCGAGCGCGACCGGGAGTTCTACGCCCGGTTGGAGCGCGCGGGTTTCCGGTTGGACTGGGGCGAGGACGGTTCCGGGCTGTTCCTGAAGTACCTCAGGCGCGGGTCCGGCTACTACATCGACGTCGGCGCCGCCGGCCTGGTCGCCGACGGGCACGTGCGGCTGGTCCACGGCCAGGCGGCCGAGCTGACCGAGACGTCGGTGGTGTTGGAGGACGGCACCGAGCTGGAGGCCGACCTGGTCGTGTACGCGACGGGGTACGGCTCGATGAACGGTTGGGCCGCCGACCTCATCGGCCAGGAGGTCGCCGACAAGGTCGGCAAGGTGTGGGGGCTGGGGTCGGAGACCGCCAAGGACCCCGGCCCGTGGGAGGGAGAGGAGCGCAACATGTGGAAACCCACCCAGCAGGAGGGGTTGTGGTTCCACGGGGGCAACCTGGCCCAGTCCCGGCACTACTCGCTCTACCTGGCCCTGCAGTTGAAGGCCAGGCACGAGGGCATCCCCACGCCCGTGTACGGGCTCCAGGAGGTCCACCACCTCGCGTGAACCGTTGCGGGCCGGGGCCTCGTGCACCGGCCCGCCCCGCCCCGTGCCCGGGGTGTGGTCCGCGTCCGGCGGCCCGGCCACATGCGCTCATCAGCCACAATGGCGACGGAGCACGCAGACCACCACAGAGAGCACGGGTGCACATGCCCATCCCCAAGGCCGAACTCCACGTCCACATCGAGGGCACCCTCGAGCCCGAACTCGCCTTCGAGCTGGCCCGGCGCAACGGCATCACGCTGAAGCACCCCGGCGTCGCGGAGCTGCGCGAGGCCTACTCCTTCGACGACCTCCAGTCGTTCCTGCACCTCTACTACGAGCTCATGGACGTGCTGCGCACCGAGGCCGACTTCCGCGACCTCGCCGCCGCCTACCTGGAGCGCGCGGCCGCGCAGGGGGTCCGGCACGCGGAGATCTTCTTCGACCCGCAGGCCCACACCACACGCGGGGTGCCGTTCGAGACGGTGCTGAACGGCCTGAACAGCGCGTTGGAGGACAGCGAGGACCGGTACGGCGTCTCGACCGCGCTCATCCTGTGCTTCCTGCGCGACCACCCGGTCGACGACGCGCTGGCGACCTTGGAGGCGGCCCGCCCGCACCTGGAGCACATCAGCGGGGTCGGCCTGGACTCGGCCGAGGTGGGCCACCCCCCGGGCAAGTTCGCCGAGGTCTTCGAGGCCGCCGGTCGGCTCGGGCTGCGCCGGGTCGCGCACGCGGGCGAGGAGGGTCCTGCCGCGTACGTGCGGGAGGCGCTGGAGGTGCTGGGCGCCGAACGCATCGACCACGGGATCCGGAGCCTGGACGACCCCGACCTGGTCGAGCACCTGGCGCGGACGCAGGTCCCGCTGACCGTGTGCCCGTTCTCGAACGTGCGGCTGCGTGCGGTGGACACCCTCGCCGACCACCCGCTGCGCCGGCTCATGGACGCGGGGCTGCTGGTGACGGTCAACTCCGACGACCCGTCCTACTTCGGCGGGCACGTGCACGACAACTACCTGGGCGTGCAGGAGCATCTGGGGTTGAGCGACGAGGACCTGCGGACGCTGGCCCGGAACTCGTTCACGGCCTCGTTCCTGTCACCGGAGCGCAGGGCCGAGCTCATCGCCGAGGTCGACGCCTACCGGTTCGGCTGAGGGCGGCGGGCGCGGGCCCGCCTCAGAAGCCTTCGCGGACCCGGCGGGCGACCTCGCCGTACCCGGCCTTCTCCAGTGCGCTGAGCTGCTGCTCGGCGAACTCGGCGCGGGCGTGGCGGTCGGGCACGGCGTCGATCATGCCGCGCAGGATCGCCACCTGGACGTCCTCCTCGGCGCTGTCCGGGATGGACTCGGCCGGCCACCAGTAGCTCTCGTAGCCGTACTCGTCGACGTCGTGGCCCGGGAGCAGGCCCGGGTCGGGGTCGAGTTCTGGGCCGAGGCCCTGTTCGGCGCCGTCCGGGTCGTGCCAAGGGCTCGATGCGGGGTCCGGACCGGTGAAGACGGGCTCCTCGGGCATGCCGTGGACCGGGTCGAGGTAGACGTAGTCGTGCTCCTCGCCGCCGTCGTCCCCGTGGGCCCCGGGGCGTGGTGCGCCCGGGCCGTGCACGTGCGAACCGTGCGCGTAGGGGCCCTCGGGGTGGGGCTCCGGGTGGGAACCGTACGGCGGCCGGCGCCCGGGCGATGCGGGCGGTGCGGGCAGGCCGGGCCCCTCGGGCCTCTCCCGGCCCTCACTTGCGTTGGGAGCCGCGTCCTCGAACGGGTCGAAGCCGTCCTCGGGGGCCTCGGGCTCGGAGGCGGGCGACGCCCCGAACCGGGACCAGGACCCGCCCCACGGACGCCGACCGCGGGCGGACTCACCGGCCCGGGTTCCTCGGCGGGCTGCTGCCCCGGGTCCGGCATCGCGCGGGGCAGCGGCACCACGTGTGCGGTCGCCGAACGCCGCTCCACCGGCGGGCGGCGGCACCGGCCCGGGCTCGGGCCGGGACGCAGGCCCGCGCTCACCCGGGGTGGGCCCGAACCGTACGGGATGATCGTCGTCGGGGTGGCTCTCCCACGGCCGTGCCCTCTCGTCCGGGTGCACCCCGGCGTCCGGGCGGGCTCCCCCTTCGAACCGCCCGTCGGTCGGGCCGAACCCGTACCCCGAGGTGGGTTCGGGTACCGCTCCCCCGTGTGCGCGGGCGGGACCGCTTGCGTGCGCGCGTCCGTACGCGTTCCCGTGCGCGCGTTCGGTCTCCTGGAGCGCGGCCCGCAGCCCGAGGTCCTTGCGCAGGTCACTGAGGCGGGCGAGGCGTTCGGCGTCCTCCTCGGGCAGGTGCAGACGCACGTGCTCGGCCCAGACGACGATGCCGGTCCCGGTGACGGCGTGCTCGACCGCCAGGTGCGCGGCCAGGTCGCACTCGGTCCGTGCGTGGTCGCGCGGGCGGGTGCGGGCGACCTTCGTGGCGGCGCGGCAGACGACGTCGCGGACGGCGGGGGCGACGGGGTTGCGCACGGTCAGGTCGACGTGTCCGGACCAGCGCCAGTGCACGACGGCGCTGAGCTGCAGGTCGTAGTCGGGGACGGCCGTGGCCAGGGCGATCTCGCCCACCCTGGTTCCGTGTGCGGGCCCGTCGGCGTAGGCGGGCGCGGAACCGTTGTGGGCCGCGCCGGGGTGGGCGCGGGGGCCGTCCGCCTGCGCGGCGCCGTCCTGGTGTCCGTCGCGTCCGGCGGTCCCGGGCCCGCCCAGGGACCCGGGCCCGCCCAGCGCCAGGAACCCGGCGACGGCGGCCACGAGCACTAGCCAGAGCAGGGTCCACACGCCGACCAGGGGGTAGAGCACGGCGGGCACGACGACCACGACGGTGGCCGCGAGGGCGGATCCGGCCACGGCGGTGCGTGCGTCGGTGAGGGGAATGGTCGCGGTCTCCTCTCACGGCGAGCCGGACGCACGGTCACCGGACGCGGGTGCGCGGCCACGCCGTGTGTGCGCCCTGGGGGCTGGGGAAGGTCCCGGGACCGGGGGTGCGCGAGAGGGTCGCCGGGGCGTACACGCCAGTCTGCCCGAGATCGGGAGCGGTCGTGTCACGAACGGCCCCCACAGCGCGGATCCGGGGGCGCTTCACACCACACGGTTCCGGCCCGTGCACCGTGTGTGCGCGATCCGCCGGTCAGGTGCCGCGAAGGCGTCGGCCCACCATCGTGAGGGCTTCGGCCTCCGGGAAGGTAGAGGCCGGGATGGCAGTGGAGTACCCGGAAGGCGCCGAGCCCGGAGAGGGCCCCGGCTCCCGGGAACGCGTCGGACCCCGAGAAGGCGGCCGGAGGCCGAGAGGGCAGTCGAGTGCGGGGAAGACATCGGGGCACGGGAGCACGGTCGGGTGCCGGGAAGGCGTCGGCCGAACAGCGGGCAAGCCCGCGGAGCCTTGCGGGCGCGGGGAGAACACCGGCCAACGATCGGGTGAGCGTTGGGTGAGAAGAGGCCGGCGCGTTCCGTGTCGCCTTGGCAATCACCCTGTGCGTCGGGACGATTGCCCGATGCGACCACTGTTCGTGCGGCCCCCGACGCCATCCACACCGGAGAAGAAGGACCACGGCGCGAGCGTCCCGGACACCGGACGCAGGTTCCGCCCCGAGGTGCAGGGCCTGCGCGCGGTCGCTGTGCTGCTGGTCCTCGTGTACCACCTCGATCCCGACCTGCTCCCGGGCGGGTACGTGGGCGTCGACGTGTTCTTCGTGATCTCGGGTTTCCTGATCACGTCACTGCTGTACCGGGAGGCCGACAAGCACGGCCGTGTCTCCATCGCCCGCTTCTACGTGCGCCGTGTGCGCCGCCTACTTCCGGCCTCCACCGTGGTGCTGCTCGTGACGGGTGCGGTCTCGCTGGTGTTCCTGCCGGTCACCCGCCTGAGCGACACCGCGTGGCAGCTCATCGCCTCCGCGGTGTACGCCGAGAACCTCTACCTGGCGCACCAGGCCGTGGACTACCTGGCCTCGGACGCGCCGCCCAGCCCGGTGCAGCACTTCTGGTCCCTGGCGGTGGAGGAGCAGTTCTACCTCGTGTGGCCACTGCTGTTCGTGCTGTGGGCGTGGGCGGTGCGCCGGTGGCGGGCGACCCCCGTGCTGTTGGGGGCCGTTCTGGCAACGGTGCTGGTGGGCTCGCTGGCGCACTCGGTCTCCTACACCGCGCAGGACCCGGCGGCGGCCTACTTCCTGCCCACGACACGCGCGTGGGAGCTGGCCGTGGGCGGGTTGCTCGCGGTCGTGCTCGCGCACCGGACCCTGCCCGCGGCCGCCCGGACCCCGCTGGTGTGGGCGGGCCTGGCCTCGATCGGGGTCTCGGCCGTGGTCTACAGCGACGCGACCGCGTTCCCTGGGTGGGCGGCGCTGCTTCCGGTGCTGGGCAGCGCGGCGGTGATCGCGGCCGGGCGTACGGAGACCCCGCTGAACTGGGGCGCGGCACAGTTCGTCGGCGACATCTCGTACTCGCTGTACCTGTGGCACTGGCCGTTGATCGTGTTCGCGCTGACCTGGACGGGGGCGACCTCCCTCGGGGCGTTGGAGATCGTCGTGGTGGCCGCGGCCTCCGTCGTGTTGGCGTGGTTGACCAAGGTGTGCGTGGAGGACCCGGTGCGCGAACGCGGCCTGGTGCCGGGCGCGCGCTCGGCCGTGGTGGTGGCCGTCGCCGGAATCGTGGCGGTCTCCGCCGTGGGCGCCGCGTCGCTGGCGCGGGTCGGTCAGTACTCCTCGGTGCCCTTCGACCCGCGTGTGCACGTGGGGGCGGCCGCGCTCGAGGAGGGTACTGCCTCCACGGGCGCGGACCTGTACCCGGCGCTGGTCGAGGCCGAGCAGGACATCCCGGCGCTGTACGACGAGGAGTGCCAGGCCCAACGCGCGGACGTCGTCCTCCGGACCGACTGCGTGTACGGCGATCCCGAGGGCGACCGGACCGTCGTGGTGGTGGGCGACTCGCACGCGGCCCAGTGGGTTCCGGCGCTGGACCGGATCGGGACGGAGCGCGGTTGGCGGGTGGTGACCCTGACCAAGTCGGCGTGCGCGTTCACGGCAGCCCCGGTGCGGTGGAGCGACGGATCGCGCTACGACGAGTGTGCGCAGTGGAACGACGCGGTGTTGGCGGAGCTCCCGGACCTGGACGCGGACGTGGTGTTCTCCAGCGCCTCCGTGAGAACGGAACCGTTGAACGCCGGCGACGACCCCACGGGCGCCCTCGCCGAGGGGCTGGCCACCCAGTGGGAGAAGGCGGCCCCGCTCACCGATCAGTTCGTGGCGGTGCGCGACACCCCCGTCGCCGACCGGGACCTCTTCGCCTGCCTGGAGGAGAACACCGATGACCTGGCCGAGTGCGCCCTCACCCGTGAGGAGGCGTTCGCGAAGGAGGACCCGCAGGTGCAGGCGGCGAGCGCGATGGAGGACGACGTGCACCTGCTCGACCTGAGCGACCTGTTCTGCGCCGAGGACCGGTGCGACGCGGTCGTGGGGAACGTGGTCGTCTACCGCGACTACCACCACATGACGGCCACCTACGCCGAGCTGCTCTCCGACCAGCTGGCCGGACGCATCGAGCAGGTGATGAGCTAGGCGGACCGAGGGCCGTGCGCGCTCCGAAGGCCGTCGAAGCGCGGGTCGAAGGATCCGCCGCCGTCCGCCGCACGGGGCGCCGAAGGGCTCAGGTGTGCCCGGGAGGCGTCCCGTAGGGACCGGGGCCGGGCGGGGGTGTGGGGCCACCGGCGGCGGGGTTCGTCCCGTACGGCCCGGCGTGCGGAACGTGCGGCCCCGGATACGGGCTCTGCTGCCCCGCGTGCGGAACCTGCGGCCCCTGCGGCCCGGTGCCGCCGTCGGCGCGCGGGAAGCCGCCGGTCCCGGGCGGGGGCCCGTACCCCGGTCCGGACCACTGGCCAGGGCCGGAGAAACCCCCGTCCGGTCCGGGCCCGCCGAACCCCGGGAGCGGACCGCCCGGGCCACCCGGCCCGGTCGGTCGGAAGTGGCCGAGCGGCCCCTGCGTCCGGCGGTCCAGCACCAGATCGGCGACCGACCACCCCAGGGCGCCGGCGAGCATCAGCGCCATGACCCAGAACCCGGGCCCGCTGGCCACCGACAGCTCCGCGAACTCCACCCCGTGATCGGCGGCGCCGGTGTCCCGCATCTCCTGCTCGCTGCCCACGTGCAGGGCGATCTGGTTGGCGATCAACCCGAGGAGGGCGACGGCGCTCATGACGATGCCGGTGACGGCGCGCGGCTTCGGGCGCGGGACGAGCGCGGTGGCGAACACCCCGGCGATGACGAGCAGGACCGTCAGCAGCAGGATCGGCTGCACGCCCACACGCAGTTCTTCCAGGTCGGCGCGGCCCAGTTCCTCAGACACCGTGCCCTGCACGCTCGGCAGCCCGTCGAAGGCCAGCGCGAACCCGCTGTAGGAGACCGTGAGGGAGCCCATCATCCCGCTGCAGGAGACGGTGAAGAAGGGCATGAGCAGGCACAACAGGGACAGGCCGAGCACGCTCGGCGTCACCGGCCTGCGTGAGGGGGACTGCGGGGGCATGGGGTCGTTCTTCCTCTCGGCGCCGGTCGGTCCGGGCGCTGGGCGGGCTGGGTCCGGGGCCCTGAGCAGGGCTCCGGCGACCACGGTGGCAGCGCGCGGGCGGGTCCACAAGCGGTTCGGGGAACCCGGGCCCGATCATCCCACCGCCCGGACCGCGAGCTGCCCGCCCACGGTCACCCCGTCAGCGCCCGGACCACGCTCAGCCCCGCCCACGCCGATGCGATGCCCAGCACGAGGCTGGCCGCCACGTACACGGCGGCCCTGCGTGCGTCCCCGCCCCGGGCCAGCTGCACGGTCTCGAACGCGAACGTGGAGTAGGTGGTCAGAGCGCCGCAGAACCCGGTCCCCCACACCGCCATGGCCTGCGGCGACAGCGGCAGCCCCAGGAGCGCTCCGAGCACCAGCGACCCCGCGGTATTGACCACGAGCGTGCCCCAGGGGAACGCGGCGCCCAGCACGCTGCGCAGCCAGAGGTCGGTGAGGTAGCGGATCGGGGCGCCGAGCGCGGCCCCCGCGGCCACGGCGAGCACGCTCACGGTGTCCCCTTCCGCCGCAGGATCCGGTGGGCCGGCGCCGAGGCCACCCACGCCGCGGCGATCGCGCCGGCCAGGGTGAGGGAGAGGTAGGCCAGGGCGACCTCGGGGGCACCTCGTTCCAGAGCGGTGACCACGTCCATGGCGTAGGCGGAGAAGGTCGTGTACCCGCCGAGCACGCCCGCGCCCAGGAACGGCCGCACCCACGGGTTCTGCGGCATCCGGTGCGCGACGACCTCCATGAGCACGCCGATGAACAGGCTGCCGGTGATGTTGATGGCGAGGATCGTCCAGGACACACCCGCGGCCGAGGGCGGCCAGGCCGTGTCGAGCCCGTACCGGGCCACGGCGCCGAGCGCTCCCCCGGCGGCGACGACCCCCGTCAGCGCCCACAGCGGCGCCGGTGTTGCGGAAGGCATGGCCCCATCCTGCACCTACGCACCTGCTCGCGCGCGCTCTGCCCCATACGGGACCGATGTCCCGGTTCCTGCGCCCGCCGCCGGGGAAGAGCCAGGCCCATGGAGGAGCGTTTCGGACCTGGACTCCGTCGTCGCCGCATCGCCGCGGGCCTGTCCCTCACCGCCCTGGGCGAGGCGACCCACTACAGCAAGGGCTATCTGAGCAAGCTCGAGACCGGCACCAAACCCCCGTCGCCCGAGGCAGCGATCGCCTGTGACGCGGCCCTGGACGCCGAAGGCGGTCTGAGCGCCCTCGCACCGGACCGCAGGATCACGCGCAGCGCGCCCGGGGTGGACCGGCGCACCGCGCTCGCCCTCGGTGCCGCGACCCTCGGCGCGGCCTCACTGCCAGGGCACGCCCCCGGAACCGCGCCCGCGCGTGTGTTCTCCGAGCAGACGCTGTCCACGTTCCGGGACCAGCTGGCCGGCGTGCGTGAACTGGGCCAGCACGTCTCCCCCGACCTGGTGCTGCCCGTGGTGCGTGCCCAGGCCGACGCGGTGCGTGCGCTGGCGGCCTCGGCCCCGGACACACAGCGGGGGACGGTCCTGCGCCTGGCCGCGCGCTTTTCGGAGTACGCGGGGTGGATGGCGCAGGAGTCCGGCTCCGACCACGGCGCCCGGGCCTGGACCGACGAGGCCGTGGAGCTCGCCGCGGCCGGGGGCGACCGGGACATGGCCGCCTACTCCCTGGTCAGGCATGCGCTGATCCGGCTCTACGCACACGACGGCCCCGGAACGGTCGACCTGGCCCGGCGCGCGCAGCGCTTCGACGGGCTCTCCACCCGGGTGCGGGGTCTGGCGGCGAAGAGGGAGGCCCAGGGGCACGCCCTGTTGGGTGCGCGGGCCGAGTGCGAACGGGCGCTGGAGCGTGCTCAGCACCATCTCGCCGATCCTCCCGGCGGACCGGAGACACTGGGGTCCATGCACGTCACCGACCCGGTGGGCCTGACGCGGGGGTGGTGCCTGGTCGACCTCGGCAGGCCGGATGCGGGCGCCGAGGTGCTGGACCGGGCGCTCGCGGAGCTCCCCTCGGCGGCGGTGCGTGCACGGACCAGGTTCGGGGTGCGCCGGGCGCTCGCGCACGCGGCCGCCGGGGAGATCGACCACGCCTGCACGTTGACCGAGGGGTTGTTGTGCGATGCCACCCCGTCGGAGTCGGCGACGGTCCTGGTGGATCTGCGCCGTCTCGCCCAGGCCCTGGGCCGCTACCACGGGCACCCGCCGGTCAGGGAGCTGTCACCGCGTCTGCAGGGCGTCCTGCAGAGCCGTTGAGAGCGCGCGTCCGACATCTAGGATCCTGGTATGGCCCGGATCCGTGACCTCGTCGTCGACTGCCGCCACCCTGCTTCGCTCGCCCGATTCTGGGCCGCGGCGCTGGACGGGTACGCGGTGGCGCCCTACGACGCGCAGGAGCTGGAGCGCCTGCGCGCCCTGGGGGTGAACGGCCCGGAGGAGGATCCCGTGGTCCTGGTGGAGGGCCCGCAAGGGTTGCCGAACCTGTTCTTCCAGCAGGGCCCCGAGCCGAAGTCCGGCAAGAACCGTCTGCATGTGGACCTGGCGGGGGCCGACGGTGAGTTGGAACGGCTGCTCTCGCTCGGCGCCGCCGTGATCGCCCGGTCCCCCGAGTGGGTGGTCCTGGCCGACCCCGAGGGCAACGAGTTCTGCCTCATGGACGGTTGAACCCCCTCCCCTTCTCTGCGGGGAGGGGGCTGCTCCGCCCTCACGCATGCCGGGGATCCGATGCCCGACCCCAGGCCCGGATGCCTTCTTCACGGCCGACGGCGGGAGAGTGGGCGGGGGTTTCCGGTGGAGCCCTCAGGTGGGCCTCGGGCACCTCCGACCGTCCGCCTCAGCCGTCGTCCCCCAGCCGGTGGTGCCCGTTGGCGGAGGCGGGGTGTGCGTGCTCCTGCGAGCCGGTCCCGTGTTCGTGGTGGGCGGCGAACGGGATCGTGCCGTCGGGTTCGGGCACGGCCGCGTCCGTCACGGTCCCGTCCGGCACCGTCCCCTCGGGCCCAGGCGCCCCCGGCTCGCCACCGGTCACCCCTGCGCCGGCCTCACCGTTCCCGGCCGTCCCCGGTCCTCCGTGCTCGTGGGCCTCGGTCTCCGCGCCCACCCAGGCCGGGATCCCGAACCGTTCCCGCAGCCCGGGCGCCAGGTGCGCGCAGGGGCTCTGCTCCACGGCACCGGCGACCCTGTTGGCGAACGTGCTGCGGTGGGGGCCGGCCTCGATCAGCTCGACGGCGGCGGCCAGAACCTCGAGCGGCTCCGGTTCCGGCCGCGCGTAACCCGGCTCCCCCACCGGTGCACCACCCGCGAACGCCTCGCCCAGGCCGTCGAGCGCGGAGGCCAGTTCCGGTTCCCGGCCGCGCAGCCGCTCTCGCACGTCGGCGAGGTCCTCCCCCTTGCCGGCCTCGGCCAGCTCCGTCAGGGTGTCGATCCGTCCGTGAGCACGGTCGACGTCGTTGCCGTTGCGGGTCAGCTCCCACAGCACGGCCTGGCCCGGGGAGGCGAAGGCGTCCTCGGCGAAGTAGCGGCGCTTGGCCCGTTCGACCTCGCGTTCGGCCTCCCACTGCCCGCGCTCCTTGCGCACCCGCGCGAGGGCGTCGAGGTGGGCGCGGTCCTCCTCGCTCAGGCACAGGTCGAGGTCGTCCGACCACACCTCCATGGCGCCCCCGGCAGCGCTCGTTCCCTCGGCCAATCGGGCGGCGAGCGCGTGGCGGGCGGGGTCGGTCTCGTGGGGGCCGTGGGCAGCGAGGGTCTCGCGGGCGACGGTGACCACCGCCTGCTGTGCCTGCGCCTCCGGGGCCCGGAGCAGGGGATGCGGGTCCCCGGTCCAGCTCCACCGGACCGTGCCCTTGAGCACGAAGGTGTAGTCGGGGTCGTTGCTGAGCAGGCGCGTCTCCCGCAGCCGGGTCGTGTTCGGCAGGGCGGGCGCCGGCGGGGCGTCGGTGTCGGCGAGGGGACCGAGGGCAGGCGCGTCCACGGTCTCCTCCTGTCTGCTCGGCCCGGTGAAACCGACGAGGAGCACGGCCGCGCCCGCGACGAGCAGCAACAGGCCCGGGATCCAGCCCCAGCCGCCCGCCACGGGGTGGAGCGCCGCGCCCAGGACGGGCCCTGCCGCGACGAGGGCGATCCCGGTTCGGGTGGGTGTGGTCATGGCGTCGTCTCCTTCACGGGGGATGCGCCCGGGTCCAGGCCCTGGGCGCGGTCGATGAGGGACAGCAGGGTCCGGGCGCCGTGCGCGTGCCTGCGCAGTTCGTCGGGGCCGAGGGGGCCGGAGGGTGTGCGCAGGGCGAGCGCGTACAGCTCCCCCAGGTGGCCGGTCTCGTGTGCGGCCGCCACCAGCCATTGCGCGCGGTGTTCCGGCAGGGAGATCCACGGGCCCACGAGCGTGGCCAGGGCGACCCCGGGGACACGTTCCAGGAGCGCGGTCAGGGCCTCGACGACCGCACGCCCGTCGGGGACGGTGTGCGCCGACACGTCCGGGTGGGTGAGCAGGTCGGCGAACAGCTCCACGTGCACGTGCGTGATCTGGCTGTTGGGCTTCTTGAACCGGGTCGTGAGCGCGTGCAGTTGCGACCGGAACAGGGAGGGGTCCGTGCGGACCAGGTCCCCCAGGCGATCGCGGGCGCGCTGGGCGACCACGGGGCTGTGGTGCGCCGCCAGGTGGCGGAGCCGGACCAGAGCCTGGTCGGGGTGGGTGACGACCATGTGCTCGGCGCACAGGGAGACCAGGGT
Organism: Nocardiopsis coralli; assembly: GCF_014892575.1. Taxonomy (GTDB): domain Bacteria; phylum Actinomycetota; class Actinomycetes; order Streptosporangiales; family Streptosporangiaceae; genus Nocardiopsis; species Nocardiopsis coralli. The sequence continues at coordinate 96,000 of NZ_JADBGI010000023.1, forward strand.
CAGGGCGAAGGGCACCTGAAGGTCGGGTTCCTTCGCCCAGTCATAGGAACGCTGCCGCACCCTGATCCCCTGGCCCCGGTCGTTCAACGCCTCCACCAGGAGCGACCCGCCCTGGGGGCGGCCCTGCGCCGCCCAGGCCCGGGCGCGTTCCAGGAGCGGTTCGGGACGGCGTGCGCGCAGGACCTGTCCGGCCCAGTTGCGGGCGACCTGGTCGCGCCGACCGGGCAGCAGGGTGCCGCCGGTGACGCAGCGGTCCACCCACGCGCCCACGTGCCCGTGCAGGTGCGGGTGTCCGTCCCAGAAGACCTCGCGGAGCACCTGCGCGCGCCACGGGTCGGCGAAGCGGACCCGCCGCCGCTCGACCGTCGCACCCAGGCCCCGCAGTTCGGCGGTGAAGGAGGCGCGTTCGATGGGGGCGCACTCGGCCTCCGCGCCGGTGTGTTCCAGCAGGGCCGTCCCGGCCTCGGCGACCTCCTCCAGGTCGGCCCCTTCGAGGAAGGCGACGGTGCACAGGAGGGCTCGGGCGCGGCCGTCGCGCGCGTCGAGGTCGTCGTCGATGCCGTCGTGCCCGGCGCCGAGCACCGCATCGATCCACTCGGCGACCGCCCGGGCGCTGCCGCAGGGTGCGAGGGCGTGGCCGGCCCGGCGGGCGAGGTCGGCGATCTCCCCGGCCCCGGCGGCATCGAGCCACGCGTGCAGGCGCGATGCACCGCGGTCCGCCGGCGGAACCGGGAGCTCGGCTCCCTTCAAGTGCGAGGCCAGCACCCGTCGGGGATCGGGGCGCCCGGCCCGGAGGACGTGGTCGCTGAGCTCCTGGGGGACGGTTTGCGCGTTGCGTTCGTCGAGGATCACGACCAATCGCGCCCCCGCGTCAGCGATCCGGCCCACGAAACGGCGCAGCCTTTCGGGCCACCTCCGGTCGCCGAGTTCTCCTCCGGTCAGGTCCAGTAGGAGGCGTTCCCCCGGGGACGGTTCATCGCTCGTCCAGAACCCGTCGCCCTCGCTGAGCACCTCGCGTAGGCCTCGGTCCTCCTCCCCACGGGGCACGAGGAGGATCTGTGCCATCGTTCGGCGTCCCTGTCCGGGCTCGCCGATCAGGATGAGGCACCCTGGGTCTCCGAGCCGCTCCCGCTGGACCGCTTCGTCGAAGCCGGGCGGTGCCACGAAACGCGCCCGTACCGTACGGAGCCACTGCTCCTGGATCTCGACCCGCTCACGTATGAGGCCGAGGTCTTCGGCCGCACGGAACGACTCTCCCGCGTCGCCGTTGAAGAAGTTCTGGTCCCCTGTCCCGTTGTGCACGGCGGCGTCGTTGTACTGCGGCCCGTCCCCGGCGTGCACGGGTCCGCGGGTGTGCGCGACGGAGGTCGGCGCGGGCCCGTGGGTGCTCACACGCCGCCCCGGCCGGTGATCCGGTTGTTCTGTGTCCCCGACCCGTTGTGCACCTGGGAGTTGTTGTACTGCGTCCCGGTCGTGACGGGCCCCTGCGTCCCCGTGATGATCGCGCCGCCGCCGCTCTGCACGCCGCTGACCCCGTGGTTGGTGTACGAACCGGCCTGGATCCCGACCCCGGACACGTCGTGCATGCTGTTGGCGACCCCGGCGCCCGTGTCCCCCTCGTCGGGCTCGGTGAGCAGCCCCTCCAGCCGCGGCACGGCCACGAGCGCGGCCTCCACGATCTGTTCGAGGTCGGCGTCGCTGTTGCGGTGGTCGTACCGCCGGTACTGGCACTGGGCCAGGGCCTGGAGGTCCTCGGGCAGCTGCTCCCGCTTGAGCCGCGGGGCCCTGTCGAACAGGACCGGGACGACCACGCCGGTCTTCAGCACCGAGGCGATCTCGCGCCGCACCCAGTCGGACGGGTCGTCGAGCGCGCGCCCGCCGGGTCCGGGCCGGTCGAGCCAGTCGTTGCCGATGACCGCGAACAGCACCTCGCACCGGGCGAGGGCCCGCAGCAGCCCCTGTTCGAAGTCCTCGCCGGCCTCGATCGATCTGTTGGCGAGGAAGACCTCGTCGTCCCCGAACCGGTCGGCCAGGGTCCGTCGGACATTGGTGGCGACATGCTCTCCGTCACCGGTGCGGTAGTTGATGAAGCACGTGTGCACGGTTTCCCCTCCTCGTCGGTACGCATGAACGCACATGACGGGGAACCGGTAATCACCGGAACCCCACGAAGGATGATCTACACCTTGGTCACGGGAGGAAAGACGGAAAGGCCCGTTTCCTCACGCCTGTTGGGAGGGAAACGGGAAACGCACGGGAACGGGAAATGCACGCGCGCACAGCGCCGAACTGCGCATCCGTTGCTTTCTGCTGTTTCCCTCCCCCGACACACGGCGTGGGCCGCCACCCCCGGTGTTTCGGGGACGGCGGCCCACGGTGACAGAGGCTCCGCTCAGGCCCCGGTCAGAGGAACCCGGCGGGGATGGTCATCAGATCGATCCCCCAGATCGCCGGCAACAGGTAGATCGTGCAGAGCGGGATGACGACGAGCGCGATGAGGGTCAGCCAGAACCCGGCCTTGATCATCTCCATGATCGTCACTCTGCCGGTCCCGAACATGATCGCGTTCGGGGGCGTTCCCACAGGGAGCATGAAGGAACAGTTCGCGGCCATGGCGGTGGGCACCATCAGCGCGTACGGGTGCACGTCCAGGGAAACGGCGAAGGCGGCCATCACCGGCAGGATCATCGTCCCCGTCGCGGCGTTCGACGTGATCTCGGTCAGGTACAGCACCAGCGCGGTCGCGATGACGATGACCATGAAGACGTTGAGACCGTCGAGCGCGCGCAGCTGCTCACCGATCCACTCCGAGAGCCCGGTCTCGACGAACCCGGCGGCGATGGCGAGGCCGCCGCCGAACAGCAGGAGGATGCCCCACGGAATCTTCTTGGAGTCCTCCCACCGCAGGATCCGCTTCTCCCGGTTCTCCCGCGTGGGAAGCGTGAACAGGGCGACCATGGCGACCACCGCGATGATGCCGTCGCTGAGCCCCGGCAGAAGGCCTTCCCAGAGGAAGGTCCGGCTGATCCACATGAAGGCGGCGAAGAGGAAGACGGTGAAGACGATCTTCTCCTCGGCGGACATGCGCCCGAGGGACCGCTTCTCGTCACGGATGCTCTCCGCCCCGCCCGGCAGCTGCTTGAACCGGACCCGGAACTGGATGCTCGTCAGGTAGAACCACGCGAAAGCCAGCAGCACGACGACGATCGGGACACCGAACAGCATCCACTGGCCGAACCCGATGCGCTCGTCGAAGAGCGTGCCGACGGTCGCCGACAGGATCGCCAGCGGCGGGGTGCCGATGAGCGTTCCGAGGCCGCCGATCGTGGCCGCGTACCCGATGCCGAAGATGATGGCTTTTTCGAACTTGGGCAGGTCCTCGCTGTGCTCGCCCTTGCCCAGCTGTCGCGCGGCCTGGTACACGACGGCCAGGCCGACCGGGATCATCATCATCGTCGCGGCGGTGTTGGACACCCACATCGACAGGAAGGCCGTCGCGACCATGAACCCGAGGATGATGCGGCGCGGGCTCGTACCGATCGCCGAGACGATGGTGAGCGCGATGCGCCGGTGCAGGTTCCACTTCTCCATGGCGATCGCCAGGGCGAACCCGCCGAGGAACAGGAAGACGATGTCGTCGCCGTAGGCCGATACGACGGCGTCGCCGTCCAGCGCCCCGGTCAGCGGCAACAGCACGATGGGCAGCAGGGACGTGGCCGGGATGGGGATCGCCTCGGTGATCCACCAGGTCGCGACCCAGAGGGTGGTGGCCAGGACCGCGTGGCCCTCCGGTGAGAGCCCGTCGGCCTCGAAGAACAGCAGGGTCAGGGCGAACAGCACGGGGCCGAGGATCAGCCCGACGATGCGCGCGGGGGTGTAGCCGGGCGCGGGGCCGGGGTCCTCGGGGTCCTCGTCCGGTTCGGACCCGCCGGCGTCCGCCTCACGGGCGCCGGCGCCGTCGTGCGTGCCGGTGTCGGCGGCGGATCTGCTGTCGCCGGTGTGGCCGGCCGCCGCGAACTCGGTCCGCAGCGCCTTGCGCCGGGGCGAGAACGTCAGCAGGTCCTTGATCTGTCGGTGGGATTCCCACAGGCTCCCCCAGAGGGAGTGCGCGTAGGAGGCTGCCATGGATGCACCTTCTTCGGCGGTGGTCTCGGACGGTGGCCGGCTCGGGGAACGCTGGTGCGCGTCGGGGGATGCGCAGGGGCCGCGGGCTCCCAGTGGAGGGGATGCCGGGGCTCGCGGGCCGCCCGCGGGGCCGGCCGAGATGGGTGCGTCGTTGCGGGGTGGACGCATGCGCCGTTGCATGCGGGGGTGGCTGTGGTCCCGCAGGACCTCGGGGGATCGGGGTTCAGGGGTGCGCCGGCGGCCGCGCGTGGCCTCGGGGTCGCCGGCGGTTCCGGTCACACCGGGGGTTCCGGTCGGGCCGGGGCTCTCAGGTGTGCAGGCCCCGCAGGACCTCGTAGAACTCCGCCTTGCCCTCGAGGCCGATACCGGGACGCTCACCCGGGGCCACACGGCCGCCGGAGATCACCGCGTCGTCGGTGAACCCGCCGGTGGGCCGGAACTCGCCGGGGTAGGACTCGTTCCCGCCGAGCTTGAGCGCGGCCGCGATGTGCAGGGAGAACTGGTGCCCGCCGTGGGGGATGCACCGGCGGGAGGACCACCCGTGCTGGTCGAGCATGTCCAGGACCCTGCGGTACTCGGTCAGCCCGTAGCTCAGAGCCGGGTCGACCTGGAGGAAATCGCGGTCCGGGCGCATGCCGCCGTGGCGGATGAGGTTGCGGGCGTCCTGCAGGGAGAAGAGGTTCTCGCCGGTCGCGATGGGGTTGCGGTAGCGCTCCGAGAGCGCGGCGTTGAGGCTGTAGTCGAGCGGGTCGCCGACCTCCTCGTACCAGAAGAGGCCGTAGCGGTCGATGGCCCGGCCGTACTCCAGCGCGGTGTCCAGGTCGAACTTGCCGTTGACGTCGACCATGAGGCGGGACCCGTCGCCGCCGAGCACGTCGATGACCGCCTCGATGCGTTCGAGGTCCTGGGCCAGGTCGGCGCCGCCGATCTTGATCTTGACGACCTCGTACCCGGCGTCGAGGAAGCCCCGCATCTCGTCCTGCAGGTCGGCGGTGGTCTTGCCTGGTGCGTAGTAACCGCCCGCGGCGTAGACGAAGACGTCCTCGTCGGGTGCGCCGTCGCCGTAGTGGTCGGAGATCCACCGGTACAGCGGCACGCCGGCGGCCTTGGCGGCCAGGTCGTGCAGGGCCATGTCGGCGACCCCGACGGCGACGGAGCGTTCGCCGTGACCGCCGGGTTTTTCGTTGCGCATCATGACGTCCCACGCCCGGGCGGGTGAGAGCCCGCCGCCGGCGTCGAGGAGCTCCTCGGCCGGGGCGTTCTGCAGGCGGGGCAGGATGCGCTGGTTCAGGATGGCCGTGGCGTTGTAGCGGCCGTTGGAGCTGAAGCCGTAGCCGACCAGGGGTTCACCGTCGACCACCACGTCGCTGACCAGAGCGAGGACCGTGCAGTCCATGGTGCTGAAGTCGATGAACGCGTTGCGCATCGACGAACTGATCGGGATGGTCCCGGCGTGTGCCGAAACGATTTTCATGGACTCGCGCCTCCGCGTTTTCCCTCATAAGAGGCTTGTCGGACACAGGGACCCTAGAGCGGACGGAGGCGACCGTACAAGCCCTCGGGCCGGTCCGGTTCGAGCGGGTCCCCCGGAGCGGAACCGCGGCCGACCTGGCCCGTTCCGGTTGCCGGGCCCTTGCGCACCGCGGGCCGCGGCTATGGAGATAGGCGGATCCCGGACCGGGCACGAGTACCGGTCCGGGAGCACTGGTGGGGTTTTCGGGGTGATGCCCCTCGGGTGGAGAGGTGCCCCTCGGGGTGGAGGGCTTCTGGGGTTGGGGGTTCGTTGGTGTTGCCTCGGGGTCGGTGGTTCGTCGGGGTCGGGAACGATAGCCCGGCCGGCCCTGCGCGCAACCCGCGTCGGCGCCCCGCCAGTTCTCCTGGATGGGCGGAGAGAGTGGCGGGTTGGGTGGTTGCCTCCCGTGGCGCCTCGGGGTGTGCGCTCCGGGCCTGTTCGCCGGGCTGTCCCGACCCGCATCGACGAACCCCTCTTCACCCCCGAGGCCCCCGCCAGCCCAAAAGAACGGTGGGTACGTCCATCCCCCTGTGGTGACCGCATTGCGACCAACGGTCGAGGTGTGGGGGTGGTGGCTCGCTCCTGCGGAAGCACAAGCCGCCCCGCGCACTCCCGGCGGGGCACTGAGTCCCAGGGGTGGCGAGTGTGCGGGATCCTCCCGCCGAGGATCTTGCTACCAGAGCAGACCTCAGCGCTGAACCCTGCTCCAGTAGCAAGATCCCCGAAAACTCCCCCGCTCCAGAATGCCCGAGGGAAAGGGCCTTGCGGGGTTATCCACAGGCTCATTTTCAGAGTGAATGCGGGTACCCATAATATGGGGCCTCGTGTGGCCGTGAGGCCGAAATGGGTAAGGGTTCTATTGCCTTTTGGATACTGCCTTTCTCAAGACTGCTCGGGTTATGATAGGACCATGACGAACCACACCGCAGCAGCGCACACCGGCCCGGGCGACGACCCGGTCGCCGCGCGCGCATTCGCTGCGGTGGAGGAGTTCGCGCAGACCTTCCAGGGCGACATCCCTTTCGGCACTGCGGGCGAGGTTCTGGCGCGCGTGGAAAAGGCCCACGCGTTGATCGATACCCTCACC
>NZ_JADBGI010000024.1 GCF_014892575.1 Nocardiopsis coralli
GGAGGTTTACGGGCCCGCCGCTTGACATAGAAGCGTCCCGCAGTCGGCTAGGGGACCCAGAGCCCGAGCGACTCGGCCACGAGCGCGGGGCGCTCCTCGCCCTCGATCTCCACGGTGTGGGTGACGGTGAGCAGAAGGCCCTTCTCGGACTCCTTCACCTCACTGAGCTCGGCCACGTCGCGCACGCGCGAGCCCGAGGCGACCGGCTGGAGGAAGCGCACCTTGTTCAGGCCGTAGTTGATCGACATCTTCGGGGGCTTCGCGACCTTGATGAGCTGCGGGGAGAAGTGCGCCAGCAGCGACAGCGACAGGTACCCGTGGGCGATCGTGGTCCCGAAGGGGCCGGCGGCGGCCTTCTCGTGGTCCACGTGGATCCACTGGTGGTCGCTGGTCGCGTCGGCGAAGAGGTCGATCCGGCTCTGGTCGATCGTGAGCCAGTCGGTCGGGCCCAGACGCGCGCCCTTGGCCTGGGCGACCTCCTGGACATCGGCGAATTCGCGCACCACGCCTCCGTTCGTCGGGTCCGGTTCATGGGGCCGGACGGGTGCGCTCACTCTACCTAACAGCGTTCGGTTAATGGAGGGGTGGGAGCGCCTCAGGTGTGCAGCGGACCCAACACCAGCGACTTGGCCGTACGCCCCTCCAGCACGTGCCGGTCGATGCCGTGGCCCAGCCCGCTCTCGGTCAACGGCACCGGAACCACACCCTCGTGCGCGCGCACCGGGGGCGAGACCACGTCGCGCCCGCGCCGTCCCGCGGGCGGCATCTCCACCGGCAGGGTCGCACCCGACAGCGATGCCAGCGCCACCGTCGCCGCACGCCCCACACCCGTGGTCGCCGAAGAACCGCACCAGACCTGCCACCCGGCGTCCACCGCCCGGTCCACGGCCCTCCGTGCCGGGGTCAGGCCGCCCAGCCGGGAGAGGTCGATGCCGAGCGCGCCGCCCGCCTCGGCCCGGACCACCGCGTCCACGTCCTCCAGGCACGTCAACGGGCGGTACAGCGCCACCGGCGTACGCAGCTCCGTCGACAGCCGGGCGTGCGCCTCCAGATCCCCCGGGTCGAAGGGGTCCTCGATCGCCAACAGACCCAGGCGGTCGAGCGCGTGCAGCGCCTCCAGGTGCTCGGGGGACTCGGTGTAACGGCCGCCCGCGTCGATCTGCAGCACCAGGAACGGGAAGCTCGCCTGCACCGCGTGCACCACGTCGAGGTCCCAGCCGGGGGAGACCTCCAGGCGGATGCGGCGGAACCCCGCGCCCACCTGGCGGTTGACCTCGCGCACCACCGACTCCACCGTCTTCTGCTGCGGCAGTGTCACCCCCGCCGTCAACGCCGTGCGCTCACCGCCCAGCGCGTGCGCCAAGGGTGTGTGCCGGCGGCGGCTCCAGAGGTCCCAGCAGGCGGTGTCGAGGGCGCCCGCGACCGCCGGGTCCCACGGGAGGTCGGCCCAGGCGTCGGAGGCCTCGGTCGGACGGCTCCAGGCGTGGTCGAACAGGGCCGGGGCGAACTGTGCCTCCAGCGACTCCCACTGCCGGGGGCTCGCTCCGGGGACCTCGCCCCAACCGCTGACACCGTCCTCGTCGGAGACCCGGACCAGCACCGGAGCGCCGCGCCCACCAGAGGGCGCGCGCAGCCGCACGAGCTCGAGCTCGACGATCCGGGTCGTGGTCGCCGCTCCGGTGTGTGCCACGCTGTTCCACCTTCGACAGTGCCGTCGTGCGTCGGACCCCGGGCCGCGATGGTCACGGCCCGGTCACCCTTCGACGGTACCCCCGGTTCGAGGGGGCGACCACCCCGAAGCCGCTGCCTGTGGACGCCTGCGTTCCTGGTCACAGAAGCGCCGGGCCGCGAGGGTGTCCCACGCGACCCGGCGCTCTGTTCGCGGCGACCGGTCAGCCCTCGGCCAGCACCTGCTCCAGCGGCTGGTGCTTGAGGTCGTGCGCCCGCGCGACCGGCTCGTAGACCACCTGGCCGTCGTGGGTGTTGAGCCCGCCGGCCAGCGCCGGGTCGTCGCGCAGGGCCTGGCGCCAACCCTTCTCCACGAGCTGGATCACGTACTGGAGGGTGTCCTTGGTCAGCGCGTGCGTGGAGGTGTTGGGCACCGCGCCGGGCATGTTCGCCACGCAGTAGAACACGGTGTCGTGCACTTCGAACGTGGGGTCGTCGTGCGTGGTCGGGCGGGAGTCCTCGAAGCATCCGCCCTGGTCGATGGCGATGTCGACCAGCACCGCACCCGGGCGCATGCGCGAGACCAGCTCGTTGGAGATCAGCTTGGGTGCCTTCGCGCCGGGCACGAGCACCGCGCCGATCACCATGTCCGACTCCAGCACCGACTGCTCCAGCTCCAGGGCGTTGGAGACCACCGTCTTCACCTGGCCCCGGTAGACCTCGTCGAGGTGGCGCAGCTTGCGCACGTTGAGGTCCAGGACCGTGACGTCGGCGCCCATGCCCACCGCGATCTGGGTCGCGTTGAGGCCCGAGACACCCGCGCCGACGACCGTGACACGGGCCGGGCGCACACCGGGCACCCCGCCCATCAGCACACCCCGGCCGCCGTTCGGGCGCTGGAGCGTCACCGAACCGACCTGGGGTGCCAGGCGGCCCGCGACCTCCGACATCGGGGCGAGGAGGGGGAGGGTGCCGTCGGAGGCCTGGACGGTCTCGTAGGCGATCCCGGTGACGCCGCGCTCCAGCAGTGCGTCGGTGCACTCGCGGGACGCGGCCAGGTGGAGGTAGGTGAAGAGGGTCTGCCCGCGGCGCATGCGGTGGTACTCGGCGGGCACGGGCTCCTTGACCTTGAGGATCAGGTCGCCGAACTCCCACACCTCGTCGGCGGTGTCGAGGATGCGGGCCCCTGCCTCGGCGTACTCCTCGTCGCCGATGGAGGAGCCCAGACCGGCGTCGTGTTCGACCGCGACCTCGTGGCCGCGGCTGACGAGTTCGTGCACCCCGGCGGGGGTGATGGCCACTCGGTACTCGTGGTTCTTGATCTCACGGGGCACGCCGATGCGCACGTTTCCTCCTCGGTATCTCCGTTGATACCCCTACTGTGACCTGCGAGGGCCACCCCACGCTATCGCCAACATGCATGCCACTGCGGCACCTTGTTGACAGGGTGTAAGGGCGATGTGTGGCCTGTGACACGGGGGAAATCGGGGGTCATTCCGGTGCCCTCGACCGGCCGGCCACCCACACACGTTCCACTCGTCCACGTACCCGCATCCCCGCGTAGGGACCCGGGTCGGACGCAGGGATGTGGACCTCCGCGCCGGGGTCGAAGGCGACCAGGTCCGCGTCGCGCCCCTCGGCGATGCACCCCTTGTCTCCCAGCCCCACCAGCGCCGCCGGTGTCTGCGCCGTCCACCGCGCGAGGGTGTCCAGCCCCAGCCCGCGGCGGGCCAGCGCCGTCCACAGCGCCGAACGGCTCCACTCCAGGGTGTGCAGCCCGTACGCCGGGAGGTGGCCGGAGGAGACCGTCGTGTCCTCCGGCTCCAGGCCCGGGGCGAGGGTGCTCCACAGGGCCCGGCGGTTGGCGTCCGAACGCAGCGGAGGCCGGAACGCGTGCCCGACGGAGTCGGGGGTCAGGTTCTCCGCGGGCAGGCACAGGTAGTGCGGGCTGGTCTGCGCGCTCAGCCGCACCCCCACCGACGCCGAGGCCGCCAACAGGGCAGCGCACTCCGCGGCGGTGAACGGGGTGATGTGCGTGCGGGTGCCCGTGACCCGGGCGGCCCCGATGACCCGCTCCAGGCCCCGGCGCTCGGCCCGCGGCGGGCGCTGTTCCGCCTCGAACGGGGGAGTGCCCAGCTCACGCGCGTCCTCCGCGTGCACGAACAGCACGGCGTCCAGGGTCGTCAGCTCCGCCATCGCCTTGCGCAGACGCACGTCGTCGATGGCCGCCATGTCCGGGGCGCCGCCGTCCGAGAGCGAGCACTGGAACGCCAACGCCCCGGCGGCGTGCAGATCGGCGATGTCCAGCGGGCCCGACGCCTGGGTCAGCCCACCGGTCAGGAACACCGACACCGGTGCCCCCGCGGACGCACGCTGGTGCACCTGGAGGGCGTCGGCGCTGGTCACGGACGGTCGTGCGGGGGCAGGGGCCGCCACGATCGTGGTCACCCCTCCGGCCAGAGCCGCTTCCGCCGCTCGGCGGTAGGAGTCCTCCAGGTCGCGCCCGGGCACGTGTACCCCGGTCCCCAGGTCGATCCCGCCCGGCAACAGCGCGACCCCGCCGAGGTCCACCTGTTCACGGGCCCGCAACGGTGCGTCGTGGGCGGCCACGGCCTCCACCCTGCCCTGCCGCAGTCCGACCGCCGCCGGGCCGACCCCTGCCGGGGCCACCACCAGCTCGGACCGGACCACGCAGTCGAACTCGGTCATCGTCGTCCCCTCATCGTCGTCCCGGCCGACGCTCCGTCCGAGAAGACCGTGCAACAGGCACGGGTGATGGCAGGCGGGGAGGACGGGCGCGCGGGAACACACGACGCTCTGCAGTGTGCTGCGTGCCACAACGACCTTACAGCGGGCGAGCGTTCGGGAAGGGGGAAACCTCACCATCGGAGGCCCCGGATCCCCTGCGTGTACCGAATTCGTGCGCTTCCCCGGGTTTGCAAGCGAACCCCTGTCCGACAAGGTGTAGTAGACGGTCTAGTGTCTGACTGGTGGACGCCTCCCAGGGCTCTGACCAGTACCGCGCCGCCCCCGCGACCGTCGGGGGAGGTGACGGGTGGGCGGGCGTCCGACCGGCGTCCCGGCCACGGGCCCGGACTGCCCGACCGAACATCCCTCGAACCCGGAGTGGCGCGTGGCTCCTCCCGCACAGAACGACACATCGACCCAGGTGGACCATCCCGATGCCCCCGGCACCGGACGGGTCCCACTCTTCGCCGGTGCGGCCGTGGTGCTGTCCCTGGCCAGCCTGGCATTGACCCTGGTCCTGGGAGGGGCCGCCTTCCCAGAGGTGATCCCAGGACTGCCGGACTCCGGTGAGGCCGTGCGCTGGGGCTACCCGATCGCCAAGGTCGTCATGGACGGCTCCGCGCTCATGGCCGTCGGGCTGCTGCTCATGGCGGTGGTCTTCCTGCCGTCCGAGCGCGGGCGCCTGACACCGCAGGCCGTCGGGTACGTGCGGGCCGCCACCTGGGCCGCGCTCGCCTGGGCCGTGGCCGCCGTGTTCACCCTGTACTTCCAGGCCGCCGAGTTCCTGGCCGCCACCGTCGGCCAGGTCAGCGTCGACGAGGTCACCGCCTACGCCGGTTCGGTCGGCGGCGGCATCGCGCTCATGTTCGTGGTGCTGCTGACCACGGGTGTCGCCCTGTTCGGCCGCACCGTCGTCTCGGCCACCGGCGGCCTCTGGCTGCTGGTCTTCGCCGGGATCGCGACCACGCCCCCCGCCCTGACCGGCCACTCGGCCTCCGCCGGCGCGCACGAGCTCGCCGTCACCGGCCTGGCGCTGCACATCATCACCGTGTGCGCCTGGGTCGGCGGTCTCATCGCCGTGGCCTACCACGCCATGCGCCGGGACGCCCAGGATCCGGTCGTGGCCGTCAACCGGTTCAGCCGCACCGCCCTGTGGCTCTACATCGGTGTCGCCATCAGTGGTGTGGCCAGCGCGCTCGCCCGCCTGTACTCCCTCGAGGACCTCTTCCTCACCGAGTACGGGCTCATCATCGTGGTCAAGGCCGCCATCTTCGCGGTCCTGGGTGTGTTCGGGTACATGCACCGCACCTCCGCGCTCAAGCGGATCGACGGTGCACCCGCCGGGGCCGCGGGCGAGACGCTGCGCCGCGGACTGTTCCTGCGGCTGGCGTCGGTCGAGGCGCTCATCATGGCCTCGGTCGTCGGTGTGTCCGTCGGACTGGGCCGCACCGCGCCGCCCCCGCCGCCCGAGAGCGAGGTCGACCCGGCCGCGGCGATCCTCGGGTTCCCCGTGCCGCCGCCCATGGACCTGCAGAACATCCTCACGCTGTGGCGCCCCGACCTGTTCTTCATCATGTTCGTGGTCGTGGCCGGCGGCCTCTACCTCGGCGGTGTGATGCGCCTGCGCAGGCGCGGGGACAGCTGGCCGATCGTGCGCACGGTCGCGTTCACGGCCGGCCTGCTGACGATCGTGGCCGTACAGCTCACCGGGTTCGCGACCTACGCGATGGTGCTGTTCTCCCAGCACATGATCCAGCACATGGTCATCTCCATGCTCACGCCGATCCTGCTGGTGCTGGGAGCCCCCGCCACGCTGGCGCTGCGGGCGCTGAAGCCCGCGCGGGTACGGGGCGACCGGGGCCCGCGCGAGTGGGTGAACCTGTTCCTGAACAGCAGGTTCTCGCAGGTCGTGACGCACCCGGGTGTGGCGGCGCCGCTGTTCGTGTTCAGCCCCTACGTCCTGTACTTCACGCCGCTGTTCCCGGCGCTCATGAACGACCATCTCGGTCACATGTTCATGAGCGTGCACTTCCTCATCACCGGGTTCCTCTTCTACTGGATCATCATCGGCCTCGACCCCGCCCCGCGGAAGGTCCCGTTCCTGCTGCGGATCCTGCTGCTGTTCGTGGTCATGGCCTTCCACGCGTTCTTCGGCGTGACGATCATGATGCAGACGGCGCCGATGGCCATGGACTTCTACAGCCAGTTCGAGGTGCCCTGGAGCGACCAGGCCGAGGACCAGTACGCGGGCGGCGGTATCGCGTGGGCGCTCGGTGAGATCCCGACGCTGCTGGTGACCGTCGCGCTGCTCTTCCAGTGGTCGAAGGACGACGAGCGCACGGAACGCCGGCGCGCACGCCACGCCTCCCGCGGCGATTCGGACGACGCCGACATGGACGCGTACAACGCCTACCTGGCCGAGCTGGCCCGCCGTTCGGGCGGCGGCACGGCCGTGCAGCAGGCGCCGGAGCGCACCACGGAGGACACCGTCGGCGAGGACGGGGACACCGGATCCGGCGCGGACGGCGACGGCGAGGCCGGTGGGTCCCCCGACAGCGGTGGCCCGCGCGGCTGAATCGATCCCGGGGCATCGACCCCGGTCGACGGGCGGGGTTCCCAGGTGGGTCCCCGCCCGTCGGCGTGTGCGGGGGAGCGCGGGCGACGGGGTGCCGGCCGCGGTTCGTCGTTCCGGTCGGCCCCGCGCCGTCCACCTGCATGGTTCTCCTGTCGGCAGAGAGGGGTGGTGCGCCGCAGGGCGATGGTGTTGGCTCGGCCCATGAGACCGTTCCGCTTCGGCGTCAACGCACCGTTGGACGACCCCGCCACCTGGGCCCGGACGTGCCACACCATCGAGGAGGAGGGCTTCGACCTGCTCCTGTGCCCCGACCACCTCGGGGCGCCCTCGCCCTTCGCGTTCCTGGCGGCCGCCGCGCGGGAGACCACCCGCCTGAGGCTGGGGACCTACGTGCTCAACAACGAGTTCTGGAACCCGGCCCTGCTCGCGCGCGAGGCGGCGACCGTCGACGTGGTCTCGGGCGGACGCCTCGAACTCGGGCTGGGCGCGGGCCACATGAAGAGCGAGTTCGACGACGCCGGGATCCCATGGCGTCCGCACGCCGAACGGGTAGCCCGCCTGGAGCGGAGCCTGGCCGAGCTCGACACCCGCCTGCGCGAGGGCGGTCAGGAGCCGGCGCCCGTGCAGCGGCCGCGTCCCCCGTTCCTGGTGGGCGGGCACGGACCGGCCACCCTCGATCTGGCCGCGCGGTGGGGCGACACCGTGGCGTTCAGCGGGCTCACCCAACGCCGGGACGCCGAACCGGGGCAGTTCACCCTGGCCGGCTCCGCGCAGACCCTGGAACGGGTGGAACGCGTGCGAGCGGCCACGGACGGGCGCTCACCCGAGTTCAGCGTGCTCCTGCAGGCCGTGAAGGTCACCGACGACGTCGAGTCGACCGCGGCCGAACTCGTCGAGTTCTTCGGGGCCGAGGCCGTTCCCGAGGGCGAACCGCTGTGGGAGAACCCGTACGTGCTCCTGGGCACGCCCGAGGAGATGGCGCGGGCCCTGCGCGAACGGCGGGAACGGTTCGGGTTCACCCACGTGGTCACCCACGCGCCGTTCCGTGCCGACCTCGCGCGCGTCATCCCTCTGCTGCGCGAGCAGGGCTGAGGCCGGGGCGGCCCGGGGCCGTGCAAGGGCGGCCGGACGAGAGGGGGCGGGCTCAGGCGGCCAGCAGGCCCACGATTGAGCCCAACAACCCCATGAGAAGGCAGATGCCCAGGCCGGCCAACAGCACCGGCAGCGAGGGACGCAGCTTGGCCAGCGCCGGCTGCCCGCTGACCGCGGCCTGTCGGCGCGCCACGACCGGAAGCAGGGCGATGTTGACCGCGTAGACGATCGCGACCACGCACGTGGCCGTGACGAAGGCGGTCCCGAACCCGGCACCGGTCGTCAGCGCGTTGGTGGCCGCCAGACTCGGCAGCGCCACCAGCAGCACGATCGACGCGCACCCGAAGGCCAGCCGCACCCGCGGCGAGGCTCCACGTGCGCTCCCGGAGGCGACCAGGAGGAGACCGATGAGGGCGGCCATGACGATGGCGCCCCCGATTCCGAACACGGCGATGTTGACCAGCGAATTCACGTCGGTCATTGTCTCACTGGTGTCGGTGTGCCCGGTTCCGGGTCCCGGGGAGGGAAGCGGCGCGGGGACACGGCCGCGGACGGCCGGCCCCCGTGCGTTCCGGTCGGCCGGGGTGTCAGTCGCGGGGGCGGGCCCCCGGTTCACCGGCGTCGATGACGAAGGTGGCGCGGTCGCGGATGGGGGCTCCCGGCTCGCTCACCCGGTCGACCACCCGGAAGTCGGCGGTCCACTGCTCGGGCGTGAGGGTGTTGCGAACATAACCCCGGCGGCGGTTGAGGAACCGGATGTGCGGGTTGCCGCGGAGCTGGACCTCGTCGGTCGGGTCCTGTTCCGATCCGTCCTGGCCGCTGGTGAACGAGGTACCGACCAGTTCGGTGGCGACGGTCTCCGAGTCCGGGTCGTCGAAGTCGGCCTTGACGTCCACCACGTAGTTGGCGTGCACGTCGCCGGTGAGCACCACGGGGGAGCCGACGCCGGCGAGCTCGTCGCGGACCGCGTCGCGTTCCACCCGGTAGTTGTCCCAGGCGTCGTCGCTGAACTCGTGCGGAGGGCCGTCCGCGAAGTCGCGCTGGGAGAAGAACACCTGCTGGGCGAGCACGTTCCAGACCGCCCTCGACCCGGACAGGCGGGAGGACAGCCACCGGCGCTGTTCGGCGCCCAGGAGCGTACGTTCCGGGTCGTCGCGTTCGTCGTCCTCCACCTGCGGGTCCCGGTACTGGCGGGTGTCGAGCATGTGCAGGTCGACGAGGGTGCCGTAGGAGAGCGTGCGGTAGAGGTGCAGGTCGGGGCCGTTCGGCCGTTGGGGCCTGCGTAGGGGCATGTGTTCGTAGTAGGCCTTGAGGGCGCGGGCGCGGCGTCTCAGGAAGCGTTCGCGCGGGATGTCCTCCTCGTAGGAGGTGTCGTCGGCCCAGTTGTTCTCGAGCTCGTGGTCGTCGAAGACCACCGCCCAGGGGAACGCTGCGTGGGCGGCCTGGAGGTCGGTGTCGGTCTTGTACTGGGCGTGGCGCAGACGGTATTCGGCCAGTGAGCGGACCTCGACCTCGGGGAAGTGCCCGCGGCCGATCTCGCCCTGGTCCTCGGTCTCGTAGATGTAGTCGCCGAGGAAGGCCACCAGGTCCAGGTCCTCCTCGGCGAGGTGGGCCTGGGCGGTGTAGTGGCCGTTGGTGTAGCTCTGGCAGCTGGCGATGGCGAAGGTGAAGCGGTCCGGGCGGGAACCCGGTTCCGGGGCGGTGCGGGTGCGGCCGACGGGGCTGATCTCGCCGTCCCAGCGGAAACGGTAGAAGTAGTCGGCGCTCGGGCGCAGGCCGCCGGGTTCCACATGGACGGAGTGTGCGTCGTCGGGACCGGTCTCGGCGGTGCCGGAAGCGACGACGTCGGAGAAGTGTTCGTCGTGCGCGACCTGCCACTCGACCTCGACGGTGCGGTCGGGCATGCCGCCCAGACCGTCCTCGGCCAGGGGGTCGGGTGCCAGACGGGTCCAGAGCACGACGCTGTCGTGGAAGGGGTCGCCGGAGGCGACGCCCAGGGTGAAGGGTTCGGTCATCACGGAGCCTCGGGGGGTGGGGGACGGGGGGACGTCCGCGTGCGCGGATGACTGTCGACTGTCCCCGAGTGCTACCCCGCGGGGCGGTGGACCACCGCGTTCTCCAGAGATTCTCCGGAACCCTGCCCATCCGGTGCCCCGCGCGCCGCTGGAGATTCCCTCGACCCTCCGGCGCCTGCGCACGTGCGTGTGCCCGGCGCCCGTTGCGCGTGCCCCTCGCACTGCGCTGAGGCGTGCCTTCGGAGATTCCCTGAAGTCCTTCGCGCGCACGGTGTGGTCCACGAGCAGGACGCGTGCCCTGGAGGTGGGCGTGCGTGCAGCTCCGCCGGTCCGCGGCTCTCACGCGCGCCGATCCTGCGTGGGATCCCTGCGCGCGTGTGCAGGCGCTCTGGCGCAGCCCCTCGTGCATGGACCGGGCGTTCCTCGGGGCGGCCGTGCGCGTGGAGAATCTCTGCGTGGTCCGACGTGTGCCCCTTGCCCTGTGCGGCCGGGGCCCCGCCGGGGCGCAGGGCAAGGGCGTTGAAGCATCTCCATGCCCTGCGCCGTACGCCTGCATGCGTGCGCCGGGCGTGGGCATGGCGCGTCCTGGGGGCCGCGCTTGCTTGCCTGTGCCCGCGTTCGCGCGTTCGCGCGTTCGCGCGTTCGCGCGTGCGCACGTGGCGCGTGAGAGCCGGGGGACCTGCGTTCTTCGAGCACGGCCGGGGCGCGCGTTGCTCAACTCGTGCGCATCCGTGCGCGGCTCGAGGGGGCGGCATGTGGGGGCTGGAGAATCTCCGGCGGTCGGAACGGCGCCCGTGCCCCCGGGTCAGCCCAGGTGCTCGACGCGTGACCCCGACGACCCCTTGTGCACCCGCAACTGCGACGTCACCCGGTCGCGCAGGTCGGCCACGTGGCTGACGACCCCGACCGCGCGGCCGCCGTCGCGCAACCCGTCCAGCACCTCGAGGACCTCCTCCAGCGTGTCCTCGTCCAACGTCCCGAACCCCTCGTCCACGAACAGGGTGTCGATGTCAGCGCCGCCTGCCTCGGCGCCGGCGACGTCCCCCAACCCCAGCGCCAGGGCCAGGGAACTGAAGAAGGTCTCCCCGCCGGACAGTGTCGCCGGGTCCCGCTCCACCCCCGTCCAGGCGTCGAGCACCCGCATGCCCAACCCGCCGGCGGAACGCGCGCGCCCGTCCCCGGCGGCCTTGTCGACGGTGTACCGCAGCTCGTACCGGCCGTCCGACATCGTCGCGAGCCGGTCGTTGGCGGCGGCCACCACCTGCTCCAGCCGCGCCGCGAGCACGTACGCGGACAACCGCACGTGGTCCTCGTTGTCGGCGGCGGTGCCCGAGGTCAGGGCCCGCATGTTCTCCGCGAGGGCGTACCGGTGCAGCACCGGTTCCGACCCCGCCAGGCACGAGTCCAACTCCACCCGGAGCTCGGCCAGCCGCCGCGCCCGGTCCCGCAGCCCACCGCGCCAGGCCACCGCCTCGTCCGCGGCCCGCCCGGCACGCGAGGCCGCCTCGCCCAGGGCCTCCAGGTCCGGCACGGGCCCGGCACCGGTCAGTTCCGGGTCCTCCAGCACCGCGCGGACCGCAGCCACTTCGTCGTCGTGCGCCCGCGCCCGTTCGCGCAGGTCCCGCCGTTCGGGGTCGGACAGCGCCGCCGCCCACACCTGTTCCTCGGTGGTCGACGAGAGCCCTGCCTCGGAAGGCTCGCCGTCCCCACCGCGCAGGTCCACCCCGGCCAACCGGCGCCTGACCTCCGCCTCGGCCTCCCGCAGCTCCTCCACGGCCCGGTCGCGCGAGGTGGCAGCCTCGGCCGCCGCACCCAACCGGTCCGCCTCCGACACCAGCCGCCGGGCCCGCGCGTCGATGGTCGGATCGTCGCCCCGCGCGGCGTCCAACACCCCGGTCAGCCGTTCGCGTTCGGCCACCGCGGCCTCGCGTGCGCTGGTCACCTCCGACACCCGCAGCGCCAGCGTGCCCTCACGTTCGCGGGCCCGCTCCAGGTCGGTCCCGGCGCGCTCCAACGCCTCCTCCAGACGCTGGACGGTGTCGGCCGCCGCCCGCGCCTCCGACAGGGCCTCGGAACGTGTACCCACCTCGGCCCGCGCGTCGGCGACCCCGCGCCCCTCGGCCCGTTCGGCGGCGGCCGTACGCCGCTCGCGCAGCACGGTCTCGGCGTTCTCGGCCTCGCTCCGGCGCACCGCGGCAGCGTCGGCCGCAGAGTGTGCCGCCTTCTCCTCCTCCGCCGAGACCACACCCTCGGGCCCGGCGACGGCGGGGGAGGGGTGCTCCGCGGAACCGCACACCGCGCACGGCTCGCCCTCGGCCAGGTCGGCGGCGAGCTCCGCCGCCATGTGCCCGATCCGCCGCTCGCGCAGCGCCAGGGCGTGGTCGCGCGCCTCCTGGGCCGCGTCCACGGCCGTGCGCCGACGCTCCTCGGCCCCGGCCAGTTCACCGGAGAGCCGCTCCTGATCCTGCGCCGCCGACAACCGCGCCCGCGCCGTCGCCAGAGCCGTCTCCGCGCCTTCGGCCCGGGCGGCCTGCTCCCGCGCCTCGGTGAGCTCACGGGTCAACGACTCCACCCGCGGCGGCAACACGGAAACCTGCTCCCGCGTAGCCTCCAAATCACGTGCCAGGCGCTGCAGCTCCGCGTCGTGCCCGGCCACCGTCCGGCCCAGGTCGCGCAGCCGTTCGGCGTCCCCGCGCAGCAGCTCCAGGCGTGCGTGCTCGTCCCGGCGTTCCTGCTCGGCCGAGCGCAGCGCCTTCTGCGGACGCGGCGCCCCGGCGTCGGGCCACTCGCCGGCGACCGGAACCCCGAGGGCCGTGCGGTCCACCCCCGGCAGCCCCTCCACCAGGGCCAACCGCTCCGCGAGTTCGGCCTCGGCCTTGTCCCTCTTCGTGCGCCGCTGGTCCCGCGCGTGCAGCGACGGGAGCACCGTGTCCGCCCGCTCGGCCGCGGCCAACCGCACGTCGATCCCGGAACGCTCCTGCGCCCGCTCCTTCAACTCCGCGTCCCGGAGCCGCGCCGCGGACAGGCGCTCGTGCCGGTCGCGCACCGCACGCCCGCGCTCCAGCTCCGCGCGTGCCTCCTCGCGCTCGGCTACCACCCCGGCGGTGACCGTCTCGGCGTCGCGTGCCGTCGCAGCGGTCACCGACGCAGCCTCGGCCGCCCACGCCGACAGCTCGGCCGGGTCCTGCGGGGCCTCGGACCGCGCCGCCTCCGCCAACCGCCCGGCGGCACCGCGCACCGCCTCCTCGGCCGATTCGACCTCCCTACGCAGCTTGGATGCGTGCCCGCGGAACCACTCCTCCACGTCCCGGAACACCCGGGTGTTGAAGATCCGCTCGAGCGACTCGCGCCGCTCCTCCGACCGGGCCCGCAGGAACCGCGCGAAGTCCCCCTGCGGCAACATCGCCACCTGGCAGAACTGGTCCAACGTCAGCCCCACGAGGTCGCCGATGAACTGCCCGGCCTCGTCGGGGCGCGTCGTGACCCCGACCCACGAACCCTCGACCCGCTCGGCCACCACGACCTTGGCGTTCTCGACCTTCGTGCCGCGGCCGCGCTTCTTGGGCCGCTCCCACCGGGGCTTGCGTGCGATGTGCAGGCGCCGCCCGCCGCAGGTGAACTCCAAGGTCACCTCGGGCTCGCGGTCCAACGGGGCGTGGTCGCTCTTGGGGGAGCGGTCGTTCTGGCGTGCACCCGGCACCCGCCCGTACAGCGCGAAACACACCGCGTCGAGCACCGAGGTCTTGCCCGCTCCCGTCGGCCCGTGCACCAGGAACAGCCCGCCCGAGGTCAGGCGGTCGAAATCCACCTGCTCCTGCCCGGCGAAAGGCCCGAAGGCCCGCACCGTGAGGGTGTGCAGCCGCATCAGCGGGCCCCTTCCTGGAGGCGGACCTCTTCGACGGCGGTGTCCACGAGCGCGCGTTCCTCCTCGGACACGGGTGCGCCCCGAGCCCACTCCACGAAGTCGGCCACCACCGCACGTTCGTCGCGGCCGGAGACCTTCGCGGTGACCGGACGGCGTTCGGGCGCACCGCCCTCGGGGTCGAAGTCCAACATGAGCGTGTGCGGGAAACGCTCCCGCAGCCGGTCCATGGGCCGGGACGGGCGGCGCGGGTCGGTGAGGGTGATTTGCAGCCAGTGCCCGGTGAAGCGTTCCCACTCGGCCCCGGACAGCAGGTCGTCGATGCGCCCGCGGACACGGGCCAGCGGACGCGGGACCGGGGCCCGCACGAACTCCGCGCCGGCCAGGCCCGAGGCGTCCAGGTCCACGATCCAGTACCCCTTGACCTGGTGTTCCTCGGAGAAGGAGTAGGCCAGCGGGCTCCCGCAGTACCGCACCGCCGGGCTCAGTGCCTGGCGCCCGTGCAGGTGCCCCAGCGCGGCGTAGTCCACCCCGTCGAAGATCGTCTGCGGCACGTGGCTCGCCCCGCCCACCGAGATGTCGCGCTCGCTGTCGGAGGGCTCGCCGCCGGTCACGAACGCGTGGGACAGCACCACCGACCGGGTCCCGGGGCGTTCGGCGAGGTCGGCGCGGACGAGGTCCATCGCGTGGCCGAGCGCGGCCGGGTGCCCCCGTTCGGAGAGCCCCCAGTGGTGGCGGGCGATCTCCGGCTCGAGGTAGGGGATGCCGTAGAAGGCGACGGGACCGTGCTCGTCCTCGACCACCACCGGGGTGCCCACACCGTCCATGGAACTGCGCAGGTGCACCCCGGAGGCGTCGATGAGGTCGGTGGCGAAGGACATGCGCGCCATCGAGTCGTGGTTGCCGCTGATGAGTACCGCCCGAGCCCCGGTGGCGTGGATGCGCGCCAGGGTGCGGTCGAACAGGCGCACCGCGTCGACCGGGGGCAGGGCGCGGTCGTAGAGGTCGCCGGCGACGACGACCACGTCGACGGCCTCGGTGCGGATGGTCTCGACGAGGTGGTCCAGGACGCGGCTCTGCGCGTCGAGGAGGTTCTCGCGGTGGAAGGAACGGCCCAGGTGCCAGTCCGAGGTGTGCAACAGGCGCATGGCACTGGACATTACCGAAGGTTGGGCCGGGGCGTGAGGGCCTCGTGTGGACCTGTGGACAACGGTGGTCGCCCCGGCCCGGGCCCCCAGCCCCGCCCACACCGTCAGTTCTTGCGGGCCAGCGTCAACCCGTCGCCGAGGGGCAGCAGCACCTGTGTGACACGGTCGTCGGCCACGAGCCGGTCGTTGAAGTCCCGGATGCCCTGGACGTGCGGCTCGGTGTTGTCGGGGTCGACCACCCGACCGTGGGAGAGAGTGTTGTCGGCCAGCAGCAGCCCGCCCGCACGCATGCGCGGGACGAGCTCCTCCCAGTAGTCGATGTAGCCGGTCTTGTCGGCGTCCAGGAAGGCGATGTCGAACTGCTCCTGCTCGGGCAGGCCCTGCAGCGACTCCAGCGCGGGGCCGATGCGCAGGTCGATGCGGTCTGCCACGCCCGCGCGTTCCCAGTAGCGCCGGGCCACCGACGTCCACTCCTCGCTGATGTCCAGCGCGAGCAGGCGGCCGTCGGAGGGCAGGCCCCGGGCGAAGCAGATGGAGGAGTACCCGGTGAAGGTACCGATCTCCACGACGTCGCGTGCGCCCTGGATCCGGGTGAGCAGGGTCGTGAAGGCGCCCTGCTCGGCTCCGATCTGCATGCCCTTGTGGTCGGGGTACAGGCGTGCGGTCTCCTCGGCGAGCTCGGCCAGCACCGGGTCGACGGGGTCGGTGTGGTCGACGATGTAGGCCTGGAGCTCGGGGGTGATGGTTTCCGTGGTTCGAGTCACGCCGCCAGCCTAGGGCCTGCTTGGCGAACACCCAGTTACCTGCTGCGCGTCGCCCCAGCGGCACCCTCGCTGCGTTCTCATCAGTCAACGGCACATCCAGGCCGACTCCTTCTTCGGCCTTGCGATTGCACCACTGTCCCGCCCGTCGCCCGCCACCACCCTCAACGGACGCCTCCGGCGCAGTATTCGTCGAAGCGACGGAAGGCGTCCACCAAACAGGCCCTGACTTCCCACCCGCCGGTGGCCTCCCACCGCGCGGCCGGTCACCAGCTGACGATGTCGGAACCGCCCGTGGCCTGGCTGTGGTCGGGCAGGATCTCCGGCCAGTCGAACAGGTACACCGAACCGAGGACCACGCCGACCGTCAGCAGCGGCGTGATGACCTTCTGCTCGAAGGGGCCGTCGGTGGCGAAGCCCTTCCCCTGCCCGATGCGCTGCCGGTAGAAGGGCCAGAAGATCGGAACGCCCATCTTCGTGACCATGTCGCCGAAGAAGTGCAGGATCACGCCGAACGCGACCGCCATGCCCAGCCAGCTGTAGTCGGTGCCCGTCGCGTACAGCGCCAACGTGATCGCGCCGGTGGCCAGGGCGTTGATGATGCCCGAGGCCGTGCGGTTCTTGTCCAGGCCGAAACCCAGGCCCTGGAGCGCGATACCGATCAGCAGGAACACGAAGATCTGCACGGCGAGGTCCGACCACAGTGCCAGCAGCGTCACGATCGTGCCCATGAGCGCGGCGAAGAAGAACGAGTGCGTGCCCATCCGGTGCCCGCCGAACAGGAAGTTCAGCATGTCGCTGAGCACCTCGGTGACCTTGCCGTAGGTCTTGGTCACCGTCGCGCTGCGGTGGTCGACGTCGGGCAACAACGCTGCACCCGCGCACACCAATGAGCCGGCGATGATCTCTCCCGGCCCCAACTCGAAGGTGAGTCCGAAGATCTCCCGGTCCTGAACGGCGGCGGCCACGGCCATTCCGCCCACCACGCCACTGAGTGCGTGCGAGTGCCCCATCATGTCCGGAAACCGTAGCGGAGTATGCCAAGGGCAGCCAATCGGGGGGAATTGCGGACGCCAAATCCTCGCCGACCGCGCTCCTGAGCCGCGGTTCGGACGCGAATGGATACCGATGTCACGGCGCCCGCCGAAGATCGTTGACCCCCTTCGGTCGGCGTTGGTAAACAACCAACAACCCCCAGCGGTGGCCCGGCCACCGACCCCACGAACCACGACAGGGGCCGTTCATGAAAAGTCCGTACCCTCCCGTCGGCACCCTTTCTCGGCGCTCCGCGTCAGCGGCTGCCGCCCTGCTCCTCGTCGGAAGCATGAGCGCGGTACCGGCCGCTGCCGACGAAGGCGGCACCGACACTCTGACCGTGGCCATGTCCCAGCAGGTCGACACGTTCAACCCGTTCATCGCGCAGCTCGCGGTGACGACCAACATCCTCAACCACGTCTACGACCGGCTGGTCACCGTCGACCCCGAGACCAACGAACCGGCCCCCGCCCTGGCCGAGAGCTGGGAGGCCTCCGACGACGGCCTCACGTGGACCTTCGACCTGCGCGACGACGTGTACTTCAGCGACGGCGAGCAGCTCACCGCCGACGACGTGGTCTGGACCCTCACCACGATCATGGAGAACGAGGACGCCGCGGTCGCCTCCGGCAACTACGTGTCCGCGTTCGAGGAGGTCACCGCCGAGGACGACACCACCGTCGTCGTCGACCTCGAGCAGCCCCAGGCCACCATGACCGCGCTCAACATCCCGATCGTGCCCCAGCACGTGTGGGAGCCCGTCCTCGAGGAGGAGGGCGACGCGTTCGCGGACTACGACAACGAGGACTTCCCCGTCGTGGGCAGCGGCCCGTTCGTCCTGGCCGAGCACGACCGCGGACAGTCGATCCGCCTGGAGGCCAACCCCGACCACTGGCGCGGCGCCCCCGGCTTCGACGAGCTGGTCTTCCGCTACTACACGGAGCAGGACGCCGCAGTCGAGGCCCTGCGCAACGGCGAGGTCTCCCTCGTCTACGAGCTCACCGAGGCCCAGGCCACCTCCCTGGAGGACGTCGGCGACGTCGAGGTCAACTCCGCCGACGGCAAGCGGTTCCAGGCCTTCACCATCAACCCCGGCGCCGAGACCCAGGACGGCGAGGAGTTCGGCGACGGCCACCCGGCTCTGTCCGACAAGACGCTGCGCCAGGCGATCGTCATGGCCCTGGACAACGACGAGATCGTCGAACGCGGCCACAACGGCCAGGCGGTCGCGGCCGGCGGTTACATCCCGCCGCGTTACGAGGACTTCCACTGGGCGCCGGAGGGCGACGAGGCCACCCTCGACTTCGACCCCGACGCCGCCAACGAGATGCTCGACGACGCCGGTTACGAGACCGGTGACGACGGGGTGCGCACCTCACCCGAGGGCGACCGCCTCGAACTGCGCATGCACGTTCACTCCGACCGGCCGGACAACGTGCAGACCGGCCAGATCATGGAGGAGCGCCTCGGCGACATCGGCATCGAGGTCGACAACCAGACCGTCGACCCGGGCATCCTCAGCGACGCCCTCTACGACGCCGAGTACGACCTCATCTTCACCGGGTGGACCGTCAACCCCGACCCGGACTACGTGTTCAGCATCCACACCTGCGACGGCCTGCCCACCGAACCGGGCACGATGCAGGGGGACGCGTACTTCTGCAACGAGGAGTACGACGAGCTCTACGAGGCCCAGCTCGAGGAGCACGAGGACCTCGACCAGCGCGCCGAACACGTCCACCGGATGCAGGAGATCCTCTACGACGAGGCCGTGGTCAACGTCCTGAGCTACCCGAACATCATGGAGGCCTACCGGACCGACCAGATCTCCGACATCCAGCTCGAGCCCGCCGACGGGGGCAACATCTGGGGCCAGGACGGTTACTGGGCCTTCTGGTCGGCCGAACCCGCCGGGGAGGACGCGCAGTCCGGCGCCGGGATCCCCACCGGGGTCCTCATCGGCGGCGGCGTGGTCGTGCTCCTCCTCGTGGCCGGTGGGGCCTTCTTCCTCCTCCGCCGCCGCGCCACCACGGGGGACCGCGAGTGACCGCGACCCCCACAGCGACCGAGGAACCGGCCGGGTCGCCCCGCGAGGACGCCCCGGCCGGGGGCGGCGGCCGCGTACGCCGGGTGGTCCTGTACGTGCTGGGCCGCCTGACCACCGCCGTGGTCTCCCTCGGCGCCGTCATCGTCGCCGGCTTCTTCCTGTTCCGGATCCTGCCCGGCGACCCGGTCCGCGCCATGACCGAGGGGCGCGAGGTCAGCCTGGAACAGCAGGAGGAGCTGCGCCGCCAGTTCGGGCTCGACCAGCCCCTGTGGGCCCAGTTCCTCGACTACGCGAGCGGGCTCCTGCGCCTGGACCTGGGTGTGTCCTTCCAGTACCGCGAACCGGTAGCCGACCTCATCCTGGAACGCCTGGGCCCCACACTGCTGCTGGCCGGGACCGGAACCCTCCTGGCGGCCCTGCTCGGCCTCTTCCTCGGCGCCCGCGCCGGGTGGCGGCCCGGCGGGCGGGGCGACCGCGTCAACACCGCGGTGGCCCTGTTCTTCTGGTCGGTGCCCACGTTCTGGCTGGGCCTGCTGCTCATCGTGCTGCTGGCCTCCGGCCGCGGCTTCTTCCCCGGCCTCTTCCCGACCAGCGGCATGACCGCCCCCGACGCCACCGGCTTCGAGGCGGTCGTGAGCACCGCCCACCACATGGTGCTGCCGGTGGTCACCATGGTCGCGGTCATCTATGCGCAGTACCTGATGATCATGCGCTCGTCCCTCATCGACGAGAAGGGCGCCGACTACCTCACCACCGCCCGCGCCAAGGGGCTGCGCGACGCCCTCGTGCGCCGGCGCCACGCGGTGCCCAACGCACTGCTGCCCACGGTGACGCTGGTCTTCCTCAACCTGGGCCAGGTCGTCTCCGGGGTCATCCTCGTCGAGACGGTCTTCTCCTGGCCCGGGCTCGGTTACCTGTTCTACTCCGGCCTGCACGTGCCCGACCTGGGCCTGGTGCAGGGCCTCTTCGTGCTCTTCGCCGCCTCGGTGATCCTCATGAACCTGCTGGCGGACCTGGTGTATCCGCTGCTCGACCCCAGGGTGCGCCCATGACCGACCTCGACCCGCGCCCGAGCCCCGCGGCCCCCGTGCCCTCGCCCCGCGCCCTGGCCCGGCGGCGCAGGCAGCGTGCGCTGGGCCGGTTCGCCCGCTCCTACGCACACAATCGCGCCGGGATGTTCGGTCTGCTGTCGTTGCTGGTCATCGCGACGGCGGCCCTGACCGCGCCGATGTTCATCGAGCAGTCCCACCTGAGCATCACCGGTGCGCCGGGACAGCCCTACGAACCGCCCAGCGCCGAGTACCCGCTGGGCACCGACAACTTCGGCCGCTCGGTGCTCGACCTCATCATCTGGGGCGCACGCGTGTCCCTGGCCGTCGGGCTGCTCGCCACCGTCGTCTCGGTCACCCTGGGCACCGTCATCGGCATCACGGCGGGACACTTCGGCTCCTCCGGAGGCACCGGCGGACGCATCGCCTCGACGGTGCTCATGCGCATCACCGACTGGTTCCTGGTGCTGCCGACCCTGGTGCTCGCGGTCGCACTGGCGGCCGTCCTGCCCGGCGGCACCGGAACCATCGTCGTCGCGATCGGCCTGACCGTCTGGCCGCCCACCGCCCGCCTCGTGCGCGCCCAGACCCTGGCGGTGGAGGCCCGGCCCTACGTCGAACGCGCCCGCGCCCTGGGCGGCGGCCACACCCACGTCATGCTCTGGCACGTGCTGCCCAACGTCATGCCCGTGGTGCTGGCCCAGACCACCCTGCTCGTGGCGACCTCGATCATCGCCGAGTCCACCCTGGCGTTCCTGGGCATGGGCGACCCGACCACGATCTCCTGGGGCGGCATCCTCGAGGCGGCCCGCACCGCCGGCGCCGTCAGCGCGGGCATCTGGTGGTACATGGTCCCGCCCGGGTTGGCCATCGCCGTGGTCGCGCTGTCCTTCACCCTCTGCGGGCGCGCGGTCGAGTCCGTCATCAACCCCCGTCTCAGGGAGAACCGTTGACTTCCCTCCTCGACGTCCAGGACCTCCACGTGACCTACCGGACCGAGGGCGGGGACGTGCCCGCGGTCCGCGGGGTGAACCTGTCCCTGGGCCCCGGCGACACCCTGGGCCTGGCCGGGGAGTCCGGCAGCGGCAAGTCGACCGTGGCCCTGTCGCTGCTGCGGCTGCTGCCGGCCACCGCCCGCGTCGAGGGCTCGGTCCTGCTCGAGGGCGAGGACGTCCTGGCCATGCGCTGGGGAACCCTGCGCGCGGTGCGCTGGGTCGGGGCCTCGGTCATCTTCCAGGGCGCCATGCACTCCCTCAACCCCGTGCGGCGGATCGGCGACCAGATCGCCGAACCCATGCAGATCCACGGGACCGCCAAGGGCGCCGACGCCGCCGAACGTGTGCAGGGCCTGCTGCGCCAGGTGGGTCTGCCCGCCTCCCGCGCCCGCGACTATCCCCACCAGCTCTCCGGCGGCCAGCGCCAGCGCGTCATGATCGCCATGGCCCTGGCGTGCGAACCCCGCCTGGTCATCGCCGACGAGGCCACCACCGCCCTTGACGTGATGATCCAGGCGCAGATCCTGGACCTGCTGCGCTCCCTGGTCGCCGAGCACGGGATCGGCATGCTCATGATCAGCCACGACCTGTCCGTGCTGGCCGAGACCTGCGATCGCGTCGGGATCATGTACGCCGGACGTGTCGTGGAACAGGGCCCTGCCTCGGGCGTCGTGCACGCACCCGCCCACCCCTACGCCGGCGCCCTGAGCGCGGCCTTCCCCACGATCGGCGACCCCGCCTCGCGCCTGGCGCCGCGGGGTCTGCCCGGGGACCCGCCCGACCCCGCCGACCCGCCGGCGGGTTGTGTGTTCCGCCCGCGCTGCCCGGTCTCGGAGGAGGTCTGCGCGACCCTGGACCCGCCCCTGTGGCCCGTCGACCCCGACGAACACGGCGACTCCGACCGCCACGCGGCGTGTGTGCACGTGGGGCCCGAACGCCCCGTGCCCGCCGCGGGTGAAGTCCGATGACCCGCCCCGAGGAGACACACGTGAGCTCGACCGAGACCGACCCGCCGGTGTCGTCCGACCCCTCCGGCGCCGCACCGGTGTCCACCCCCTTGCTCAGCGCCGACGACGTCCGGGTGGCCTTCTCCGCAGGGTTCGCGCCCGGCGGTACCGCGGGCACCGCGCACGCCGTCGACGGTGTCAACCTCGACGTGGGACACGGGGAGATCATCGCGCTGGTCGGCGAGTCCGGCTGCGGCAAGACCACTCTGGCCCGGGTGCTGCTGGGCCTGGAACGTCCCACCGGCGGCCAGGTGGTCTTCGAGGGCGCCCCGCTGGGGTACCGCTCCCGCGCGCTCAAGAGTTACCGCCGCCGCGTCCAGCTCGTACAGCAGGACCCCACCGGGTCCCTCAACCCGCGGCGCACCGTCTACGAGTCGGTCGCCGAGGGCCTGCGCGTGCACCGGGGAACCACCGCCGACGAGGCCGAACGGGTGGGGGAGGCCCTGGCTCGCGCTGGGCTGCGCCCGGCCGACCGGTTCTTCGCGCGCTACCCCCACGAGCTCTCCGGCGGCCAGCGCCAGCGTGTGGTCATCGCCGGCGCCCTGGTGCTGGAACCGGAGGTGCTGGTGGCCGACGAACCGGTGGCCTCCCTGGACGCCTCGGTGCGCGGCGAGATCCTGCGCCTGCTGCTGGAACTGCGCCGGGACCTCGGGCTCTCGGCGCTGGTGGCCACCCACGACCTCGGGCTGGCCTGGAACATCGCCGACCGGGTCGCGGTCATGTACCTGGGCCGGGTCGTGGAGCTGGGTTCGGTCGAGGACGTGCTGTCGGCACCCGCCCACCCCTACACCCGGGCCCTGCTGTCGGTGCTGCCGGACGCACCCTCGGAGGAGGGGCCGGTCGTGCTCAGCGGTGAGCCGCCGGACCCCAAGCGTGTGCCCGGCGGCTGCCGGTTCCACCCGCGCTGCCCGATCCTGGCCTCCGGCGAGGCCGAGCGCGCGGGTGTGGCCGAACGCTGCCGCACCGAGGACCCGCGGATCCTGCCGGGAGGCGACGAGCGGCGGGTCGCCTGCCACTGGGCCGCGGCCGACGACGAGGGCCGCCTTCCTGTTGTGTGACGGGCATCACATGCCACCCCGTGTGTAGGAGAGCAACCGCAGGAGCAGCGCGCTGACGCGGCGTGTCGCACCGGCGGTGCCCGACAAAGCAGGACCCAGCACGACACATCGCTCCGATCCGCCCATTGCGTACGTTCGCGACACCCACATGCCGGGCAGTACATGGGAGGCCACCCCATGTGGTGATCGCGATGGGAGCGACCGATGGTCCACACCCTGTCCAAGGACGAAGTCCACGAACACATCAGCGGGGTCTGCTTCAAGACCGGGCCTCCCGGCAAGGTCGGGGCCGAGACCGAATGGCTGGTCACCGACCCCGAACACCCCACCGAACCCGTCGACCTCGACCGCCTCCGCA
Source organism: Nocardiopsis coralli (assembly GCF_014892575.1). Classification (GTDB taxonomy): domain Bacteria; phylum Actinomycetota; class Actinomycetes; order Streptosporangiales; family Streptosporangiaceae; genus Nocardiopsis; species Nocardiopsis coralli. Next base: position 23,419 of record NZ_JADBGI010000024.1, read on the forward strand.
CCCTGCTGGAGGACGGCGGACCCCCGCCCGCGGGCAGCGGGGTCACCTACGAACCCGGCGGACAGCTCGAACTGAGCTCACCCGCCCTCCCGGGCCCGGCCCGAGCGCACGAGGCCCTGGCCACCGACCTCGCGCACGTCGACAAGCTGCTCGCCGAAGGGGGACTCCGTGTCCTCGGAAGCGCCGTCGACCCCGCACGCGCCCCGGTCCGGCAACTGCGCACACCCAGGTACACCGCCATGGAGCGATTCTTCGACGACCGCCGGCACGCCTCCGGCACCGTCATGATGTGCAGCACCGCCTCGATCCAGGTCTGCCTGGACACCGGCGCCGACCACGACGACCTCACCGCCCGCTGGCACTTCCTGCACCGCCTCGGGCCCGTCCTCGTGGCCGCCTTCGCCAACTCGCCCGTCTGGCGCGGCCGCCGCACCGGCTGGAAGTCCACCCGCTGGGCCGTGTGGGCCGGGATCGACGGAACACGCACCCGCCCCGTGCCCGACGGCACCGCCGCCGACCCCGTCACCGCCTGGACCGACTACGCCCTCGCCGCCCAGGTCATGGCCCTGCCCGCCGACCCCGGCGGAGGGGACGAGTGGATCGCCGGGCCCGGGTTCACCCTCGCCGAGTGGGTCGACGGGGCCGGCCCGCGCCCCCTGACCCTGCCCGACCTCGACCTCCACCTGAGCACGCTCTTCCCGCCCGTGCGCCCCCGCGGGTGGTGGGAACTGCGCATGATCGACACCGTGCCCTGGCACTGGTGGCCGGTCCCCGTCGCCCTCGCCGCCGCCCTCACCGACGACCCCGGCGCACGCGCCGTCGCCGAGGAGGCCACCGAACGCCTCAGCCGCGGACCGGTCCCCGCCCCCGACCTGTGGCTGCGCTCGGCCCTGTCCGGACCCGCCGACCCCGAGCTGGCCGCGTGCGCGCGCGAGTGCTTCGACGCCGCCGTCGCCGCCCTGCCCGGTATGGGCTCGGCCGGTCTGGCCGCCCTCGTCGACGACTACGCCGACCAGTACGTCCGGCGCGGCCTCAGCCCCGCCGACACCTGGCCGCACGTGCCACGGCCCCGCGCAGCGCCCACGAAGGGGGCCGCGCAGGGCCGACCCGCAGTGAAGGGAGGAACAGGGTGAACCAGGAACACGAACGCGCCAAGGAGCGCATCGCCACCGAACTGGACCACAGCCGCCACCGCAGCAACGGGCTCACGCTCGACGCCCTGGACGACGAGGGCCTGCGCGCCCAGCACTCACCGCTGATGTCGCCGCTGGTCTGGGACCTCGCGCACGTCGGCAACTACGAGGAACAGTGGCTGCTGCGCGCGGCGGGCGGCCGCGAGGCCCTGCGCCCCGACATCGACGGGCTCTACGACGCGTTCGAGAACCCGCGTTCGGACCGCCCCTCCCTGCCGCTGCTCGACCCGGTCGAGGCCTACGAGTACAACGCGCGCGTGCGCCGCGAGGTCCTCGACGTGCTCTCCGGCGCCGACCTGGGCCGGGCGGAGGAGACCGCCGGCGAACGTTCCCTGCTCGACTCCGGGTTCGTCTTCCACATGGTGATCCAGCACGAGCACATGCACGACGAGACCATGCTCGCCACCCACCAGCTGCGCCGCGGCGCCCCCGTGCTGCTGGAACCGGCCCGGCGCGTGCGCTCGCTCAAACCCCCGGTGCACGAAGAGGTCTACGTCCCGCCGGGCACCTTCACCATGGGAACCGACGACGACCCCTGGGCCTTCGACAACGAACGCCCGGCCCGCGGCATCCACCTGGACGGCTACTGGATCGACACCCGGCCCGTCACCAACGCCGCCTACATGGACTTCATCGACGACGGGGGTTACGAGAACCGCCGCTGGTGGAGCAAGGACGGCTGGAAGTGGCGCACCAAGAAGAAGGCGTTCGCGCCCGCGTTCTGGACCCGCGAACCCCAGGGCTGGTCGCGGCGCCGGTTCGGCCGGCAGGAGATGCTCCCGCCTGACGAACCCGTCCAGCACGTGAGCTTCTTCGAGGCCCAGGCCTACGCCGCCTGGGCGGGCAAGCGCCTGCCCAGCGAGGCCGAGTGGGAGAAGGCCGCCCGCTGGGATCCGGCCACCGGGGCCTCCCACCGCTACCCCTGGGGTGAGGAGGAACCCACGTCCCGCCACGCCAACCTCGGCCAGCGCGCCCTCGGCCCGGCCCCGGCCGGACGCCACCCCGAGGGTGCCTCGCCGCTGGGCGTGCAGCAGCTCATCGGCGACGTGTGGGAGTGGACCTCCACGACCTTCCACGGCTATCCCGGGTTCGAGGCCTTCCCGTACCGCGAGTACTCGGAGGTCTTCTTCGACGACGGGTACAAGGTCCTGCGCGGCGGTTCCTGGGCCACTCACCCCACGGCGGTGCGCTCCACGTTCCGCAACTGGGACCACCCGATCAGGCGGCAGATCTTCAGCGGGTTCCGCTGCGCACGGAACGCCGACGACACCTGATGTGCCGCCACCTCGCCTACTTGGGGCCGCCGCGTACGCTGCACGACCTGCTGTACGCGGCGCCCCACGCACTGCACACCCAGTCGTGGGCGCCGCGCATGCAGCGCCACGGCACCGTCAACGCCGACGGGTTCGGGGTCGGCTGGTACCCCGGGCCCGCGGCCGGCGCGGAGGGCGCCCCAGTGAAGGACGGCCCGGCCGAGCCGCTGCGCTACCGCCGGGCCATGCCCATGTGGGCCGACGCCTCCTTCGCCGACGCCGCCCGCGCCATCACCTCCGGGTGCGTGGTCGCGGCGGTGCGCGACGCCACGGTCGGGTTCGGCTCGGAGGAATCCGGCGCCCAGCCCTTCCGCGCCGACACCCTGCTGTTCAGCCACAACGGAGCGGCCAAGGACGACAGCGCTCTCGTGCAGGCCTTCGCCGCGCCCCCGCCCGAGGGTGCCCTGGACGCACGCGCGCCCGTCGACTCCGCGCCCCTGTTCGCGCACACCGTGCGCACCTGGCGCGGCTCGGGCGATCTGCCCGGCGCCCTGGCCACCGTGGTCCGCCAGGCCAGGGAACGCTCCGAGGGTCGGTACAACCTGCTCGCCTCCGACGGCACCGCCTTGGCCGCGACCGCTGCCGGCGACACGTTGTTCACCTTCCACGAGCCCGGGGGAGGGGTCTTCATCGCCTCCGAGCCGTTCGACGACGCACCCGGCTGGCACGAAGTGCCCGACGGTTCCCTCGTCGTGGCGACCCGCGACGGGACCCGCATCCATCCCATCGGCTGAGCAGCCCCTCCACCACCGGCGCCCGAGGAGGCACCCATGTTCCGGATCGACCGCAACCTCACCGCCGACGACCTCGGCAAGGCCCTGCGCAGGGACGTGGCCGAGGGGCTCACCTCCCGGCCCAAACAGCTCCCGCCCAAGTGGTTCTACGACGCCCGCGGCAGCGCCCTGTTCGAGGAGATCACCCAGCTGCCGGAGTACTACCCCACCCGCGCGGAACGCGAGATCCTCGCCCGCCGTGTCGACGAGATCGCCGCTGCCGCCGACGCCTCCGCCCTCATCGAGCTCGGTTCCGGCTCGGGCCTCAAGACCCGCCTGCTGCTCGACGCGCTCGGACGCCACGGCGGTCTCACCCGGTTCGTCCCGGTCGACGTCAGCGGGGACTTCCTCGCCGAGTCGGCCGAGGAACTGGCCGGGGCCTACCCGCGCCTGGACGTGCACGCGGTGGTGGGCGACTTCGAGGAACACCTCGGGCTCCTACCGGTCTCGGAGGAGGGCGGGCGCCAGCTCCTGGCGGTCCTCGGTTCCACCATCGGTAACCAGGTTCCCGACCGCCGCGCCGGGTTCCTGCGCGACATCCACGGGGCCCTCAGGGGCGGTGACCGGCTCCTGCTCGGCGTCGACCTGGTCAAGGACCCCGACCGGCTCGTGGCCGCCTACGACGACGCCCAGGGGGTCACCGCCGAGTTCGACCGCAACGTCCTGTCGGTCATCAACACGGAACTGGGCGCCGACTTCGACCCCGCCGCTTTCGACCACGTCGCACGCTGGAACGCCGAGCAGGAGTGGATCGAGATGCGCCTGCGCGCACGCCGCGACCAGACGGTGCACGTGGCCGACCTCGACCTGACCGTGCGCTTCGACGAGGGGGAGGAGATGCTCACCGAGATCTCCGCGAAGTTCCGGCAGGAGGGGATCTCCGCCGAGCTCGACGCCGCCGGGTTCACCCTCGAACACTGGTGGACCGACCCCGACGGCGACTTCGCGATGGCGCTGGCCCGGGTGCGCTGACCCGCGTTCCGGGGCCGACCGTTCAGCGGGTGCCCGGACGCCGCGGCGTCCAGGCACCCGCTCCTCACAGACCGGTGGCGGTGCCGAGCAAGGACCCGATCAGGTACGTGACCACCATCGCGAACGACCCGCCCACCACACAGCGCAGGGCCGCACGCAACGGCAGCGCCCCGCCCAGGCGGGCACTGACCGCCCCCAACAGCCCCGTCGCGAACAGCACCGCCACCACCGTCACCGGCAGCCGCCACGCGTCCGCGCTCAACAGCATCGCCGAGAGCGGGATCAACGCACCCAGGAAGAACGAGACCATGCTCGCCCCCGCGGCCTGCCACGGGTTGACGCGGTACTCGTTCAGCCCCAGCTCGACCTCCACGTGCGCGCGCAGGGCGTTGTGCTCGGTGAGCTCCTTGGCCACCTCGTGGGAGAGCCGGTCGCTCAACCCGCGCTCGCGGTACATGCCGGCGAGCTCCTCCAACTCACCCCCCGGGTCGGCCGCCAGCTCCTCGCGCTCGCGTGCGATCGCGGCCCGTTCGGTGTCGCGCTGGGTGCTCACCGACACGTACTCGCCCGCGGCCATCGACAGCGCCCCGGCGACCGTGCCCGCAACACCCGCCACCAGCAGGGCGTCCCGGTGCGTGGTCGCCCCGGCCACACCCACCACCAGGCCCGCGGTGGAGATGATGCCGTCGTTGGCACCGAGTACCGCCGCCCTCAGGGAATTCAGCAGGGAACCCAGACGCTTCTGGGAGCGTTCGGCGTGCGAGCCGTCCCCGGAGCGGCGCCCGGGGCCCCGCTCACCACCGTTTCCTCGTCGCATCGCCACATGGTCCCCCGCAGCGCTCCGGGCCCCGGGGACCCACGCCGCGCCCGCGCGCGACCCACCGTGAGCAGGCCGACCCCGCCTCGTGTGCGGCCCCGGCCGCCGCCTCCGCTACGGTTGGACCCGTGTTCAAGGTAGGAGTTTTCGGCGCCGATGGGCGCATGGGGTCAGAGGTCGTCGCGGCAGTACAGGCCGCCGACGACATGGAACTCGTCGCGGGTGTGGACAGCGCCGCCGACCGGGACGCGGTGGGGGCGGCGGACTACGTCGTCGACTTCACCCACCCCGACGCGGTGATGGACAACCTGGAGTGGCTCATCGAGCGCGGGATCCACGCGGTCGTCGGCACCAGCGGCTTCGACGAGGCCCGCCTGGAGCGGGTGCGCGAGCTGCAGGCCGCCAACCCGGGGGCGAAGGTGCTCATCGCACCGAACTTCGGTATCGCCGCGGTCCTGATGATGCACTTCGCGCAGAAGGCCGCGCCCTACTTCGACAGCACCGAGATCATCGAGCTGCACCACCCCAACAAGGCCGACGCTCCCAGCGGTACGGCCTACCGCACCGCGGAGATGGTCGCCGAGGCGCGCCGCGAGGCCGGGACCGCCCCGATGCCCGACGCCACGACCTCCGAGATCGACGGCGCCCGCGGCGCCGACGTGGACGGGGTGCGCGTGCACGCCCTGCGCGTGGCCGGGCTCATCGCCCACCAGGAGGTCGTCTTCGGCACCTCCGGCGAGACCCTCAAGATCCGGCACGACTCGATGAACCGCACCTCCTTCATGCCCGGCGTGCTGCTGGGCGTGCGCCGCGTCGCGGACCTGCCCGAGCCGCTCACCCTCGGCCTGGAGTCCATCCTCGGCCTCGAGTGAAATCGGCCCTGTCTCCCCTGTGCCTGAACCTCAGGGGGGTTCGGGCGCAGCGCCCCGGGCAGGGTTCTGGAGGTCCCGCCAGGGGCGACTGCGCCGGAGGCGTCCGTTGAGGGTTGGTGGCGGGCGACGGGTGGGCGCGGCCGAAGCGGAGCGAGGCCCGACAAACACTGCCCCGGTCCCGCAGCACACGGGACCGGGGTTCTTCTCATGTGCCCCGGCGGCAGGTGAGGAAGATCTGCGTCTCCGGCTCGGCGCCCTCGACGGGTTCGTAGGCCACGATCCTCTCGTCCTCGATGATCAGTCCGGCCCCCTCGACCACGGAGCGCAGCTCCTCGCGCCCGTAGCCGGTGACCCGGATCTCGGCGCCCACGAAGGGGATCGGGGTGTCGTCGACCTCGGCCTCGACCATCGACAGGCACAGCACGCCGCCGGGGGTCAGGGCCGCACGGATCCGGCCGAGGGCGGTGGGGATCTGCGCCCTGGGCAGGCACAGCAACGCGAAGAACGCGACGATCGCGTCGTACTGGCGCTCGCCCGGGTCCAGGTCCATGATGTCGGCCTGCACGAACTCGGCCTCGGGCACGTTGGCGCGGGCGAGCTCGATCATGCGCGGGGAGATCTCGAAGCCCGTGACCCGTGCCCCGGACTGCGCGAGTTGGCGGGCGGTCGGCAGCCCGGTGCCCGAACCGAGGTCGAGCACCTGGCCGCCGGGCGGGATGAGGTCGAGCAGCCGGCGGGTGCGTTCCTCCTGGCCCTCCTTGTGGGGGAACGCCTCGTCGTAGCGTTCCCCGATCGTGTCGAAGGCCGCGGCCTGGAACCGGGAACGCTCGGCCCAGGTCTCGTTCCCGGGGGTCGGGCGGGGGGTGGTGTGGTCGGTGGTCACGCTCGTGTCGTTTCCTTCCCGATCGGCGTGGAGGACCTGTCACACTAGCCCTTCGCACACCCGCGGGGGAGCCCCTGTGGACGGGCACGGGGGCTCAGCCGAACACCGGGCGCCCGTCCTCCAGGTAGACCGGTCCGCGCCCGGGGACGACCTCCGACGCGGCGGCCATGCGGCGGGCGGTGTGGGCCGGCAGCAGCGAGTGCAGGTCGGCGGGGTCGACCCACGCCCACTCGGTCAGCTCCTCGGCCTGCAGGCGGATCTGTGACGCCTCCGGAGCGGCCGCGTGGAAGAGCCACTGGAGCGCGGCCGTGCGCGGGGGACGCGCGGGCACCCAGTCCACCACCGCCGGACCCAGGATCCGGGCGTGCACACCCAGCTCCTCGTACAGCTCGCGGCGGCACGCGGCCACCGGGGACTCCCCGGACTCCATGATCCCGCCCGGCACACCCCAGTTGCGCGCACCGTAGGCCCGCCGCACCAGCATCACCCCGCCCTGCTCGGAGCAGATCACCGCGCCCGAGGCGCCACGTGTGGCCGGCAGGGAGGCGTAGAAGGCCGCGGCCTGTGCGTCGTCGGAGAAGTCGTCGAGTTCGCTCACAGGGGGTGTTCTATCCCAGGAGCAGGGCCACGGAGAAGAGCACCCCGAAGGCCAGCTGGAGCTTGCCGGTCTCACCCAGGCCCAGCACCAGATCGCGGCCGACCTGGCCGCCCAGGACCCGGCGCACCGGCGGCACGGCCAGCGGCACCGACAGCAGCACCAGCGGGGCCCACCACGAGAACGGGACGAGCGCCAGCGCGAAGACGTAGGAGGCCGCGATCATGCCCGCGTACAGGCGGCGCGTCCCGGCCTCGCCCAGGCGCACCGCCAGCGTGATCTTGCCGGTCTCCCGGTCCGTGGGGATGTCGCGCAGGTTGTTGATGACCAGCACCGAGCAGGACAGCAGCCCCACCGGCACCGACGCCACCCACACCTGCCACGGGGCCGAACCCAGCTGCACGAACGCCGTGCCCACCACGGCGACCACGCCGAAGAACACGAACACCGACACCTCGCCCAGGCCCCGGTAACCGTAGGGCGAGTTCCCGCCCGTGTAGTACCAGGCCGCGGCGATCGCGGCCGCGCCGATGAGCAGCAGCCACCACGAGGAGGTGGCCACGAGCACCAGCCCGACCACACCGGCGAACGCAAAACTCCCCAACGCCGCGGCCAGGACCTGCTTCGGCGGGGCCAGCCCGGTCGCGGTCAGCCGGGTGGGCCCGGTGCGTTCCTCGGTGTCGGTGCCCTTGATCCCGTCGCTGTAGTCGTTGGCGAAGTTCACACCGATCTGCAGGGCCAGGGAGACCAGCAGGGCCAGCAGCGCCTTCCACCACACGAACCCGTCAAGGGAGAAGGCCAGGGCCGTACCGACCGCCACGGGGACGACCGAGTTCGGCAGTGTGCGGGGGCGCAACCCCGAGACCCATGCTCCGACCGTGGCCAACGTCAGGCTCCTTGCACGTGCGACAGTGCGTCCCCCGTGCGCACGCGGGCGCGGACGGGAACGCGTGGGACAACCCTCCAACCCTAGAACGGCGGCGGAGCGGACCCGACGCCGACCAGCGGTGCAAGGGCCGGGCCCCCGATGGCGTCAGGTCGCCGGGACCGCCGCGTGCAGCCGCACCATCGGCAGCAGCGTGCCGAGGTCGATCTCGCTCCGGGCCCCGTCCGGGCGCCACCCCGCCGACTCGAAGAAGGACCGGAGCGGGTTCTCCTGCTCGGCCGCCCACACGTGCACCGTCGAGAACCCGTCCTCCGACAGGTGGTCGACACACGCGTTGACCAACCGGCTCCCGTGGCCCTCGTGCGTGCGCTCGGGGTCCACGTGCAGAGCGAAGACCTCAGCGTCCGTGGCCGGCCACAGATCGGGGTCCCCGGCCGGGCCCAGCGCCGCGAACCCGGTGACAGTGCGCACACCGCCGACCTCGTCCGTGGCGACCACGAGCCGGTGCTTGGACGTGGGCGGGGAGGCCAGCGCCGACCCCCACTGCTCGGTGAAGTTCTTCCGCGCCTCGGCAGAGCCCATCTCCGAGCTCACCTCCTCGGGCAGGAGCGGGCCGTACAGGGCTTTCCACGAGGACACCTGGAGGTCGACGATGCGTTCGACGTCACCGCTGCGGGCAGGCCGGACGAACTGGGCGGTGGACACGGATGGCCTCCTGGAGGGGTGTGGCCGGTGCGGTCTCGGGCGCCCCGGAACGTACTGGAGGGCACCGGAGTTTCCCGACCTTGCCATGGCATGCGAACATCTACTCTCGTGAGCCTCATTATCAGAGTTATCGCGAACGCACTCGCCCTCTGGGCGGCTGTTTTCCTCATCGACGGCATCCACGTCGATGCTCAGGACACGACCGGACAGATCGTCGTCTACCTCGTGGTCGGCGCGATCTTCGGTGTGGTCAACGCGGTCATCAAACCGATCGTCAAAACGGTCGGCTGCCTGTTCTACGCGCTGACCCTCGGCCTCATCGGCCTGGTCGTGAACGCGCTCCTGTTCCTGCTCACCGAGTGGATCGCGGGGCTGTTCGACATTCCGTTCCGGATCGACACCTTCTGGGACGCCTTCCTCGGCGCCATCGTCGTCGCTGTCGTCAGCTTCCTGATCAGCATCGTCCTCCCGGACAAACGGGACGACTAGGAGCGGGCCAACAGGAACCCACGGCCGCCCCCGACCGAATACCCGAACACCCCTGCCCGGGGTGTGACCCGGGTCCGTGCCACGTCTGGCACGGGCCCGGGTCGGGTAGGTTCACACTCTGTGGCCCCCAACCTCGACCCACGAGGACCGGGGCCCGCCGCGCGCTCCACGCGCCCACACACTTGAACCCGCCGAGCAGGCGGGAGCACAGAGATCTTCCCCGTGACCGGGCCGTCAGAGCCGGTCGCGGTGGCGGTACGCGGTACCGCCCTGTTCCGTGCGCGAACCCATCCGCACGGCCGACCCATCCGACAGTTCCACGCACACTGAGAGGAGGAGGGGCCTCAACGGACCCCGCCCCCGGCGGTGGTCCCCGGCCTTTCACACGCGATGGTCGAAAACCAGAACCGCCCGTTCGGCAAGATGCTGACCGCCATGGTCACCCCGATGCTCGAGGACGGCGAGATCGACTACGAGGGTGCGGCCAGACTCGCCACCTACCTCGTCGACGAGCAGCACAACGACGGGCTCATCATCAGCGGCACCACCGGTGAGTCCCCCACGACCAGCGACGACGAGAAGGACCGTCTGCTCCGCTCGGTCGTCGAGGCCGTCGGGGACCGCGCCACCGTCGTGGCCGGCGTCGGCACCAACGACACCCGCCACAGCCTCAAGCTCGCCCGCTCCGCCGAGAAGGCCGGCGCGCAGGGGCTCCTCGCGGTGACGCCGTACTACAACAAGCCCCCGCAGGAGGGGCTGGTGCGGCACTTCACCTCCATCGCCGACGCCACCGAGCTGCCGGTGATGCTCTATGACATCCCGCACCGCACCGGGACGCCGATCGCCTCCGAGACGCTCGTGCGCCTGGCGGAGCACCCGCGGATCGTGGCCAACAAGGACGCCAAGGACAACCTCGGCGCCAGCTCCTGGGTCATGGAACGCACCGACCTGGCCTTCTACTGCGGCACCGACATCCTCAACCTGCCGATGATGTCCGTGGGCGGCGCCGGGTTCGTCAGCGTCGTCGGCCACATCGTCGGTAGCGACCTGCGCGACATGATCGACGCGTTCGACGCCGGCGAGGTCGCCCAGGCACTGGCCATCCACCGCCGCCTGACGCCGGTCTACACGGGCATCTTCCGCACGCAGGGCGTCATCACGGTCAAGGCCGTGCTGAACCTGTTCGGTCTGCCCTCCGGCCCGGTGCGCACGCCGCTCGCCGACGCCTCGTCCGAGCTGCAGGCACTGCTGCGCGAGGACCTGGCCGCCGCCGGCGTCAAGGGCCCCATCGGCCTCGCGCCGCACCAGGCCGTCCCGGCCAGCGCCGTCAACGTCGAGCGTCTCGCGGAGGGTTCGGTATGAGTCACCCGCACCCCGAGCTGAGCTCGCCCCCGCCCCTGGGCAAGGGCGCCCTGCGCGTGGTCGCGCTGGGCGGCCTCGGCGAGATCGGCCGCAACATGACCGTCTTCGAGTACGACGGCCGCCTGCTGATCGTCGACTGTGGTGTGCTCTTCCCCGAGGAGGAGCAGCCCGGCGTCGACCTGATCCTCCCGGACTTCGACTACATCCGGGACCGCCTCGACGACGTCGAGGCCGTCGTGCTCACCCACGGGCACGAGGACCACATCGGCGGTGTTCCGTTCCTGCTGCGCGAGCGGCCCGACATCCCGATCGTCGGCTCCAAGCTCACCCTGGCGCTCATCACCGCCAAGCTCGGCGAGCACCGCATCAAGCCCGAGACCGTGCTGGTCGAGGAGGGTGAACGCCACGAGTTCGGCCCGTTCGGCCTGGAGTTCTTCGCGGTCAACCACTCCATCCCGGACGCCCTGGCCGTGGGCATCCGGACGCCCGGCGGCAGCGTGCTGCACACCGGCGACTTCAAGATGGACCAGCTGCCGCTCGACGGGCGCCTGACCGACCTGGCCGGGTTCGCGCGCTTCGGCGACGAGGGCGTCGACCTGCTGCTGTCGGACTCCACCAACGCCGAGCAGCCCGGCTTCATCGTCAACGAGCGCAACCTCAACGAGGACATCGAGAAGGTCTTCCGCACCGCGAACAAGCGGATCGTGGTGGCCTGCTTCGCCTCGCACGTCCACCGCGTCCAGCAGGTGATCGACGCCGCCTCGCAGCACGGGCGCAAGATCGCCTTCGTGGGGCGTTCGATGGTGCGCAACATGAACATCGCCCGGGACCTGGGTTACCTCAGCATCCCCGGCGACACCATCATCGACGTCAAGCAGCTCGACAAGATGCCGCCGGACGAGGCCGTGCTGATCTGCACCGGTTCGCAGGGCGAGCCCATGTCGGCGCTGAGCCGCATGGCCAACCGCGACCACCAGATCCGCATCGAGGAGGGCGACACCGTCCTGCTCGCCTCGTCGCTGATCCCCGGCAACGAGAACTCCGTCAACCGGGTCATCAACGGCCTCACCCGCTGGGGCGCCAACGTCGTGCACAAGGGCAACGCCCTGGTACACGTGTCGGGCCACGCCCCCGCCGGCGAGCTGCTGTACGTGCTCAACATGGTGCGTCCGCGCAACTTCATGCCCGTGCACGGCGAGTGGCGCCACATGCGCGCCCACGCCGAGCTGGCGCAGAAGACCGGCGTTCCCAAGGACCGCATCGTCATCGCCGACGACGGCGTGGTGGTCGACCTGCACAAGAACCGCGCCAAGATCGTCGGCGCCGTACAGGCCGGCTACGTCTACGTCGACGGTTCCTCGGTGGGCGACGTCACCGACGCCGCGCTCAAGGACCGCCGCATCCTCGGCGAGGAGGGCTTCATCTCCGTCGTCGTGGCCGTGGACTCCAACACCGGCAAGATCCTGGGTGAGCCGGAGATCCACACGCGCGGCGCGGGTATCAAGCCCGACGCGTTCGACGACGTCATCGACCGGCTCCAGGACGCGCTGGACAAGGCCGCCGCGGACGGGGTCAGCGACCCCCACCAGCTGCGGCAGCTCGTGCGGCGCAACGCGGGCCGGTGGGTCAACGACACCTACCGCCGCCGTCCGATGATCATCCCGGTGCTCGTCGAGGTCTGACCCGCACCGGACACCGCCCGAACGGCCCGCGGCCCCCGGCCCGGGCCGTTCGGCGTGCGCGGGGGTTTTCCCGTGCCGACCCCGCCCGCCATCTCCGCGCGGGCGCGCGCGACACGCCGGGCCCGCCTCCGTGCACGGGATGGACACCTTCAGTAGGCTTCGCGCCGTGCCGGACGGGTGTGTCCGGTCCCCGAACCCCGCCGTCCCCGTGGAGGTGACCCCCGATGCCCGCGCGCGCCTCCTCCGGCGGCTCTGCCCGGAAGAAGTCCGGAGGGCGTACGTCCGCCCAGAAGAAGCGGATGCCCGAGGGCCCGATCGTCTTCGCCTTCGCCATGTTCGGCCAGTTCCTGCTCGTGCTGTGGAAGGTCATCGCCCACACCGTCGGCGGTATCGCCCGAGCGGTCGGCCGCGGGGCCCGCGACCTCGACCCCGACCTGCGCCGCGACGGCGTCGGTCTGTTGCTGCTGGCCGCGGGTGTGCTCATCGCCGCGGCAGTTTGGTGGCAGAGCGACGGGCCGCTGTTGGAGTACACCCGCCTGGTGGTCATGGGCGGGTTCGGTTCGTTCTCGCCGATCCTGCCGCTGCTGTTCCTGCCGATCGCGATCAAGCTCATGCGCACCCCGAGCACCGCCAAGCCCGGTGACGGCGGCCGGCTGGCGATCGGGTTCAGCGCGATCATGCTGGGCCTGCTCGGGCTCATCCACATCGCACACGGCGTCCCCCAGCCCGCGGAAGGCGCCGGGGCGCTGCAGCGGTCCGGCGGGCTCATCGGTTTTGTCGCCTCTGGCCCGCTGAGCATGATCATCACCCCCACGCTCACCGCCGTGCTCCTGGTGCTGGTGCTGATCTTCGGGATCCTCGTGGTGACCTCGACCCCCATCCGGCGCATCCCCGAACGCCTGCAGACGCTCTTCGGCGCACTCCTGGAGCGCGACGGCGGCCCCGACGCGGGCATCGGCATCCTCGGGGCCGACCCGGAGGAGCCCAAGCAGGGCAAGCGCAAGCGCAAGGCCGAGCCCAAGAACACCAAGGGCGGCTCGACCGTCGCCGGCGACCACGAGCGCCCCTACGACAGCCCCGTGCTGTCGGAGCAGCCCGACCCCGTCGCGCCCGCCCTCACCGACGAGGAGGACGAGGCGGAGCAGCCCAAGGCCAAGAACGGCAAGGGCAAGCGCAAGAAGACCGAGACCCCCGACCCGACCCCGGCCCCCGCCACCACCGAGCAGCTCTCCATCCCCTCCCGCGTGGTCGAGGGCGACTACGAGCTCCCGGCCCCGCCCATGCTCAAGCCCGGTTCGCCCAGCAAGGAGCGCACCAAGGCCAACGACGACGTGGTGGCCGCGCTGTCGGGCGTCATGGGCCAGTTCAAGATCGACGCCGACGTCACCGGGTTCACCCGCGGGCCCACGGTCACCCGCTACGAGATCGAGCTCGGCCCGGCGGTCAAGGTCGAGAAGGTCACCGCGTTGTCGAAGAACATCTCGCTCGCGGTCAAGAGCGCCGACGTGCGCATCCAGTCGCCCATCCCCGGCAAGTCCGCGATCGGTGTGGAGATCCCCAACACCGACAAGGACATAGTGAGTCTGGGGGACGTGCTGCGCTCGTCCGTGGCCACGTCCGACGACCACCCCATGCTCGTGGGCCTGGGCAAGGACGTCGAGGGCACCAACGTCGTCGCCAACCTCGCCAAGATGCCGCACGTGCTCGTGGCCGGTGCGACCGGCGCCGGTAAGTCGACCTGCATCAACGGGCTCATCACGTCGCTGATGATGCGGTCCACGCCGGACGAGGTGCGGATGATCCTGGTCGACCCCAAGCGGGTCGAGCTGACCATGTACGAGGGCATCCCGCACCTGATCACGCCCATCATCACCAGCCCCAAGAAGGCCGCCGAGGCCCTGCAGTGGGTGGTGGGCGAGATGGACCGCCGCTACGACGACCTGGCCGCCTCCGGGTACCGCCACATCGACGACTTCAACGCCGCGGTGCGCGCCGGCGAGCTCACGGCCCCGCCGGGCAGCGAGCGCGAGTACGAGCCGTACCCGTACCTGCTGGTCATCGTGGACGAGCTCGCCGACCTCATGATGGTCGCACCCCGCGACGTCGAGGACGCGGTCGTGCGTATCACCCAGCTGGCGCGCGCCGCCGGCATCCACCTGGTGCTGGCCACCCAGCGCCCCAGCGTCGACGTGGTCACCGGCCTGATCAAGGCCAACGTGCCCTCGCGGCTGGCCTTCGCGACCTCCAGCCTCTCGGACAGCCGCGTCATCCTCGACCAGCCCGGAGCCGAGAAGCTCGTCGGCAAGGGTGACGCGCTCTTCCTGCCCATGGGCGCGGGCAAACCCATCCGGCTGCAGAACGCGTGGGTGGGGGAGAAGGAGATCCGCGCGGTCGTCGAGCACTGCAAGAAGCAGTCCGAGCCCACCTACCGCGAGGACGTGGCCGCGGCCCAGGCGCCCAAGAAGGAGATCGACGAGGAGATCGGCGACGACCTCGACCTGCTGTTGCAGGCGACGGAGCTGGTGGTGACGACCCAGTTCGGGTCCACGTCGATGCTCCAGCGCAAGCTCCGCGTGGGGTTCGCCAAGGCCGGGCGCCTGATGGACCTCATGGAGAGCCGGGACGTGGTCGGCCCCAGCGAGGGTTCCAAGGCCCGCGACGTCCTCGTGCAGCCCGACGACCTGCCGCAGGTGCTCACCGACATCCGGGGTTCCTGACCCGGGGGTGGGCGCCTCCTGCCCCGGTTCCGCACGGGGAAACGTCCGATTTGGTGCGATCTTGGGCGCTTCATGGGGCGTGGTGTCCTGCGACTCACCGCGCTGGGTAGCAGAGTGGGGTCAGGCAACCACAATGAGTCGCGGGGAGTGTGCATGGCGACGATCGGACAGTGCCTGTCCGCCGCCCGGATCGCGGCGGGTTACACGGTCGCGGATCTCAGTACCCGGACGCGCATCAGGCCCAAGGTCCTCAGCGGGATCGAGGAGGAGGACTTCGTCCCCTGCGGCGGGGACTTCTACGCCCGAGGCCACATCCGCAGCCTCTGCCGGGCCCTCGACCTGGACCCCGAACCGCTCCTGGCCGAGTTCGACCTCGAGCACGCCGGCGGATCATCCATCTTCGTGCCCCTGCCGCGCCACGCGGCCGGGTCGCCCGCCACCGTCCGGGCCGCAGCGGCCGCACGCGAACAGACACAGGAAGTGCCCGAGGACGGCGACGAGCCCATGGCAGGCCCGCCGCCGCGGCGCATCATCGACGACACCGAACCCGAGGCCGGCACCGACCGGCCCAACCACTTCGAACGGGGACAGACCCTGCGCCGGCCCGTCCGGCGCAACCGCCCCAAGAAGAACCGGCCCAACCCGAAACCGGCGCCCGAGCCCGAGAGCCCGGACCGCGCGCACCCGCCCGCCCAGGGGCGCCACCGCGCACCGGAGCAGAGGAGCAAGGGCGCCGGTGCCGCGAAGAAGGAGCCGCGCCCGCCCGTCACCGCGACCAGCCGCGGGGGAGAGGCGGTCCGCCGCCACTGGCCCTGGGCCCTGGTCGCGGTCGTCGTGCTCGTCGGCGGCGTCGTCGGGGTCCGCGCCTGGCAGGGGGAGGAGACCAACCCGCTGCGCACCGCCCTGGAACTCATCCGGGACGACGACAGCCACGTGGACTCCTCCACCGTCACCGGCACGGCCGAGGGCGACGCGCTCGTCGACCCCGCCCACGGTGACGCGGCCGACGGCGAGGAAGCCGCGGAGGAAGAGGTCGGCGAGGTCACCTACGAACTGACCGCCGACGACCGCACCTGGGTGCAGGTCACCGGGGAGGGCGACGAGGGCCTCTACACCGGGTTCCTGGCCGAGGGCGAGGAATGGGACCACACCGGCGAGGGCGGGCTCCGCATCTGGCTCGGCAACGCCGGAGCGGTCACCGTCAGTGTCGACGGCGACGACATCGGCACCCCGGGCGAGATCGGAGAGGTCAAGGAGGTCGGTGTCGACGCCGACGGTTTCGACGACTGACCCGCACACACCGGCACCGGGAACGGGGGCCCGCACCGCACACCACGGCGGTGCGGGCCCCCGCACGCGTGGCCTGTGCCACGGCCCGCGTACGGGAGAGTGGCCTGACCACGGTAGTGTGGAAGGCCGCGGGAGGCGGCGACGCAGCCGAGGCCGCGGCCGGGCGAGACCCACGGGACCGCACCCCGCGCGCCGCGCCGCCCGCACCACTCACAGCTCTCCCACACGCTTGGAAGCCATGTCATCGCGCCGTACTGTCTCACTCGTGACCCTGGGTTGCGCGCGTAACGAGGTCGACTCCGAGGAGCTCGCCGGCCGCCTGGCCGCCGGCGGCTGGGACCTCGTCGAGGGCGACGCCCGGGCCGACGTGACCGTGGTCAACACCTGCGGATTCATCGACGCCGCCAAACAGGACTCCATCCAGACCCTGCTGGAGGCGGCAGAGGGCGGGGGCAAGGTCGTCGCCGCCGGGTGCATGGCCGAACGCTACGGTTCCGAACTCGCCGAGTCCCTGCCCGAGGCGCAGGTCATCGGGTTCGACGACTACGCCGCCATCACCGACCGCCTCGACGACGTGGTCGACGGGCGCTCCCTGGCCCCCCACGACCCCCGCGACCGGCGCACCCTGCTGCCCATCAGCCCGGTCGAACGCGACGCCTCCCAGGTCCACGTGCCCGGCCACGCCCCCCTGGAGTCCCTGCCCGGGGCCGAGGGAACCGACCTGCCCTACCGCGCCACCGTGCCGCGCCGCCGCCTGTCCGGTGGCCCCGTCGCGAACCTCAAGATCGCCTCGGGCTGCGACAGACGGTGCACCTTCTGCGCCATCCCCGCCTTCCGCGGCGCCTACGTCTCCCGCCGGCCCGACGAGGTCGTGCTCGAGGCGCAGTGGCTGGCGAGCGAGGGCGTGCGCGAGGTCTTCCTCGTCAGCGAGAACTCGACCTCCTACGGCAAGGACCTCGGCGACGTGCGCGCGCTGGAGACCCTGCTGCCGCGCCTGGCCGCCGTCGAGGGCCTGGACCGCGTCCGGGTCAGTTACCTGCAGCCCGCCGAGGTGCGCCCCGGCCTGGTCGAGGCGCTCACCGGGACCCCCGGCGTCGTGCCCTACTTCGACCTGTCCTTCCAGCACGCCAGCGGCCCCCTGCTGCGCCGCATGCGCCGCTTCGGCGACCGCGAGCGCTTCCTGGAGCTGCTGGACACCGTGCGCGAGCGCGCCCCCGAGGCCGGCGCCCGCTCCAACTTCATCGTCGGTTTCCCCGGGGAGACCGAGGAGGAGTTCGAGGAGCTCGTCGCCTTCCTCACCGAGGCCCGCCTCGACGCCATCGGGGTGTTCGGTTACTCCGACGAGGACGGCACCGAGGCCGAAGGGCACGCCGACAAGGTGCCCCAGGAGATCGTCGACGAACGTGTGGCCCGCCTGACCGACCTGGCCAACGAGCTCATGGCCCAGCGCGCGGAGGAGCGTGTGGGCACCGACGTGAGCGTCCTGGTCGAGGCGGTCCTGGAGGACGGCGCATACGAGGGCCGCGCCGCCCACCAGGCCCCCGAGGTCGACGGCAGCACGATCCTGTACGGGGAGGACCTGGCCGTGGGCGACCTCGTGCGCGCCACCGTCCTGCAGTCCGTCGGCGCCGACCTCGTGGCCGAGCAGACCGAGGACCGCGAGGACGCCGAGGCCTCCCCCCGGACCGACGGGGAAAGCGGAGACAGATGAGCAACCACGATGCCGCGGCCTCGCCCGCTCCCCGAGTGCCGTTGTGGAACATCGCGAACGTGCTCACCGTGACCCGCCTGGTCATGGTGCCGCTCTTCGTGTGGTTCATGTTCCTGGACGGCACGGGGTGGCAGCTGGCGTCCTTCGCCGTGTTCGTGCTGGCCGCCGTCACCGACCGGGTCGACGGCGAACTGGCGCGGCGGCGCAACCTCGTCACCGACTTCGGCAAGATCGCGGACCCGATCGCCGACAAGGCCCTCACCGGCGCGGCCCTGGTCGTGCTGTCGATCCAGGGCGACCTGTGGTGGTGGGTCACCATCGCGATCCTGGCCCGCGAGTGGGGCATCACCGCCCTGCGCTTCGCGGTGATCCGCTACGGGGTCATGCCCGCGAGCCAGGGCGGGAAGCTCAAGACCGTCCTGCAGATCGTCGCGATCAGCATCTACCTGTTCCCGCTGTCCCTGCTGCCCTTCACCGGCGTCTTCGTGTGGATCGCGCACCTGACCATGGGCGCCGCGCTGGCCGTGACCCTGTGGACCGGCGCCGTCTACGTCGTCGACGCCGTGCGCCTGGCGCGCAAGAAGGGGGAGGCCTCCGCGTGAGCGAGGACGGGCGCGTCGAGCTCGCCGGGGCCGCACTGGAGGCCGCCGGCTCCGCCCACCGGGCACTGCTGGCGGCCGGCCTGACCTGCGCGACCGCGGAGTCGCTGACCGGAGGGCTCATCGGCGCCCACCTCACCGCCGTCCCCGGGGCCTCGGCCACCTACCGGGGCGGGTTCGTGACCTACGCGACCGACACCAAGGCCGCGCTCCTGTGTGTACCCGAGGACCTCCTCGCCGCCGAAGGGGCCGTGCACCCCGACGTCGCCGCGCACATGGCGCGCGGGGCCCGGCGGCTGGCCGGGGCCGACCTCGGTCTCGCCGTCACCGGGGTGGCCGGACCCGAACCCCAGGACGGCCGGCCGGTCGGCACCGTCTACGCTGCCGTGGCCGGAACCGGCCCCGAAGCACGGGTGGAGCGGTTCCGTTTCACCGGAGACCGTTCGGGTATCCGTTACCGAACGGTAGAGGGTGCGCTGGCGATCCTGGTCGCCGCGGTCCACGACGGAGTGGCCGACCACACCCGTGGCTGAGGCCTTCACCCGGCCGCCTCTGCCGTTCCGGCGGGAACAAAACCACCCCAGTGCGTGGTTCCCCCTCCAGCGAACAGGAGAACGAGAGGTGCCCGAATCGGGCGTGGGACAGGTACGCTGTTGTATATGAAGGTCGCTACCGGTGGGAGGGAGCGCGAATGATGGTCCTGCTTCGTCACCTACTGGGTGACGTGCTCAGGCGGCTCAGGCAACGCCAGGGCCGCACCCTCCGTGAGGTGTCGGCCGACGCTCGCGTATCCCTCGGATACCTGTCGGAGGTCGAGCGGGGACAGAAGGAAGCGTCTTCGGAGCTGCTCTCCTCGATCTGCACCGCGCTCGGTGTCCCGCTCTCCCAGGTACTCAGAGAGGTCTCCGACCAGCTCGCTCTCGCCGAGCTCCAGGAAGCCGCACTGCTCAGCGACTCCGTCGCATCCGAGCCCGTGCCGGCCCAGGAACTCGGCATCGACCCGGTACCGGACCGCGTTCCCCAGGTCCCCGACATGGTGGGGGTCTGAGGCCGGACCGGAACCGTCCGTACCGAGTCACCACGACCACGACGAAGGAGCCGTCCACCCCGGGGTGGACGGCTCCTTCGTGTTCACTGCTCATCTATGGGTGTGGTTGACCCAGGCCTCGGGGTCCTCGGCCAGCGAACGCACCCGCGGAGGGAGCTCGTTCGTGGCCAGGTGGTGCAGTGTGACCCCCTCCAGGATGGAGCGTTCACTGGCCCGCAGGGCGATCCACACCTGTTGCAGGCTGCGGGCTGCCCCGTCGTAGTCCACCTCCTCGGGGCGTTCCCCGCGCACGTTGGCGAGGGGACCGTCGACCGCCCTGATGATGTCTGCCAGGGAGATCTCGGCGGGGTCTCGTGCCAGCCAGTAACCGCCGACGGGCCCGCGTTGACTGCGGACCAGGCCGGCGCGACGGAGCTGGGTGAGGATGTTCTCCAGGAATTTTCCGGGGATGTCCTGTGCGCGAGCGAGCTGCTCGGCCGTCACCGGCCCGTCGGGGGAGACGGCGAGTTCTGCGGCCGCGCGGAGCGCGTAGTCGACCCGGGCTGAAAGGCGCATGCTGTGATTATGCCGTGTTCGGAAGGGCGAATGGGGCACTGATCGGTCGGCGCGGTGGCCGGACCTTCGTCGGGCTGCGGTACGGAGTGTCCGCCGGGGCGACCCGAGGGCGACCGCCGGACACTTCCAAGGGTACTTCTCCTACCGGCTCACAGGGACATGCCCAGCACACCTGCTTCGAGACAGTCCCCACGCCCCTGCGAACCTACCCGCCACGGAACGCCCGCGCGAGGGCCCCGAACCTTGGCCGTTTCCGGCCTCGGCCGGGCCCGTACGGAAGGGGCGCCGAGCCGGGGGCCGGACGTGGGGCGCAGCTTCTGGCGCCGGGCGGTCAGACGGTGGGGCTCGCGCCCTGGAGCGCGCCCTCGGCGCCCAACAGCTCGGCGGCGCTGCGGCTGTTGACGTGCGCGGCACCGTAGGTGCTCACGTACACGCCGGTCCCCGGGCGCCAGATGGGCAGCCCCATCTCCACGACGACCGCGTCGGGGCGACCCGCGAGCAGGGCGAGCACCAGGTCCCGGGCTCCCGGGTAACGGTGCGCGTCCCGCACCACGATCACCAGGTCGCGGCCGCGGGCGCGGGTGAGCAGGCCCTCCGCGGCGGCGGGGTCCGGCACGACCCGCACCGTGTCGGCGAACCAGGGCGCGAGCCCCCACGGCACCTCACCGACGGCCACACCGGGCGGGGCGTCGACCTCCACCACCAGCGGGTCGTGCGGGCGCGGGGGAGCCCCCTCGACGCGGGTGGCCCGGCGTGCGACGGACAGCCCCACACCGCCCGGGGCGGGCGCGGACGCCCGCAGCGCCGCACGCTCGCGGGCCCAGGCACGCAGCTCGGCGTTGCGCGCGGCGGCCTCCTCCAGACGCTCGCCGGACAGCCGCCCCTGCTGTACCGCCTCCACCAGGGCCGTGCGCACCGCCGCGACCTGGTCGGCGTAGACGAACCGGCCCAGGCACAGCAGATCGCACCCGGCTGCGACGGCGAGCACGCTGGCCTCGGGGATCCCGATGTCCCCGCTCACCCCCTGCATCTCCATCGCGTCGCTGACCACCGTGCCCGTGAACCCGAGTTCCTCGCGCAGGACCCGGTTGAGTACGTGGTGGTTGAGGGTCGAGGGCCCGGGGCCGCCCAGCGCCGGCATCTCGATGTGCGCGGTCAGCACCGACCGCACCCCCGCGTCCACCGCCGAACGGAACGGCCGCAGCTCGCGTTCGCGCAGCACGTCCGCCCCGGCCTCCACCCGCGGGAGCACGTGGTGGGAGTCCTGCGAGGTCGCCCCGTGCCCCGGGAAGTGCTTGGCGCAGGCCACCACCCCCGCGTCGTGCAGCCCCAGCACCGAGGCCTCCGCGTGCCGTGCCACGAGGGCGGGGTCGGCCCCGAACGAACGCGTTCCGATCACCGGGTTGTCGTCGGCGACGTTGACGTCCACCGACGGGGCCAGGTCCATGTTGAAGCCCAGGTCGGCCAGGTGGCCGCCCATCTCCCGGTGGGTGTCCCGGGTCAGCCCGGTGTCGTCGACCGCTCCCAGCGCCGCGTTGCCCGGATAGTCGCTGCCGCGCGCCTGCCCGATGCGGGTGACGTCGCCGCCCTCCTCGTCCAGGGAGATCAGCGGGGTGTCGGCGGCCTCGCCCAGACGGGCGTTCAGGGCACGGATCTGCTCCGGGCTCTCGAGGTTGTTGTGGAACAGACAGACACCCGAGACGCCGTCGGCCAACCCCTCCAGGACCCATCGTGGTGCGTGATGGGACTCGAAGGGCACCATCAGCGTGGCGTTGGCCAGACGGGCCAGTGCGGGGTCGAGCGGCATCGCGAACTCCGTTCGGTGATCAGGCGGGTGCCCGTTCGGGCAGACGTGAGCGGGACACGGCGGCGCGGTCGTGCCGGAGCGCACCGGCCCCGGCCGGGGGCTCAGCCCTTGACCGCGCCCATGGTCAGGCCGGAGACCATCCGGCGTTGGACGAACAGGAAGAAGATCATCACGGGCACGGTCAGCAGGGTCGAGGCGGCCATGATGGAGCCCCACTCGACCGAGACCGCCCCGAAGTAGTACTGGAGCGAGATCGGCAGCGTGAACGCACCGGTGTTGTTCTGCAGGAACGTGAAGGCGACGAGGAACTCGTTCCACGCGGTGATGAAGGCGAAGATGCTCGCCGCCCCCAGCCCGGGCGCGACCAGCGGCATGAGGATGCGCCAGAAGATCGTCCACCCGCTGGCCCCGTCGATGGCGGCGGCCTCCTCCAGGGACTTGGGCACCGCGGCCACGAAGTTGCGGATCATCAGGATCGTGATCGGCAGTGCCACCGCCACGTAGACCACGAACACCCCGGAGAGGTTGTTGACCAGCTCCATGTCCAGGGTCCGGCCCAGGTGGAAGAAGTTGACGAACAGCGAGATGATCAGCGCCTCGACCGGCACCATCTGGATGACCATGAGCATCATGATGAAGGCGCTGCGCAGCGAGAACCGGAAACGCGCCACGGCCACCGCAGCCAGCAGCGAGACCAGCGCCGCCACGGTCACCGATCCCACGGTCACGATGAGGCTGTTGGTGAGGAAGGACCAGAACGAGGCGCCCGGGATCAGCACCCCCGACAGCACCCGTTCGAAGTGCTCCAGGGTGAGTTCGCCCGGGAACAGCGTGGGTTCGCGCGTGAAGATCTCCCCGGTCGGGCGCAGCGCCGTGGCCAGCACCCAGTACACGGGGAAGACGGCGAAGAGGAACACGGCGAGCGCGGCGGCGTACATCCACACCCGCCCGAGGATCCGGCGGACCCGGTAGCGGTCGTTCATCGGGCCTCCTCCTGGCGGATCATCACACGCAGGTAGTACGCGCTGATGGCGAGCACCAGGACGGTCATGATCACCGCGATCGCCGATCCCATCCCGTAGTTGGGCGGGGTCGAGGCGAAACCGAGCTGGTAGATGTAGGTCGGGATGAGGGCGACGTCCCGGTTGGAGACCCCGCCGGCGAGGATGAACAGCTGGGTGAAGATCCGGAAGTCCCAGATGATCTGCAGCACCAGGAGCAGGGCGAACAGCGGGCGCAGCATCGGGAAGGTGACGTTCCAGAAGGCCTTCCAGGCGCCGGCCCCGTCGATGCGTACGGCCTCGTACAGCTCACCGGGGATCGACTTGAGCCCGGCCAGGATGCTGATGGCCACGAACGGGAACGACTGCCAGACCACCGTCACCACGAGGATGGGGAACAGGGTCCCGGGTGAGCCGAACCAGTTGAAGTCCTGCCAGCCGCCGCCCACGAGCCAGTCCGGCAGCGTGCTCAATACGGCGTTGACCAGCCCGTAGCGGGTATCGAACAGCCACCGGTAGACGATGGCGGCGCTGATGACGGGGGTGGCCCAGGCCAGCATCAGGCCCAGCCCGAGCACGGTCGAGGCCCAGGCCGGGAGCTTGTGCATGAGGATGCCCACGAGGGTGCCCAGCACCATCGTCAGCACCACCATGGCCAGGCAGACCACGATCGTGTTCCGGAAGATCTCCCAGAAGCGTTCGTCGGTCAGCACGTTCAGGTAGTGGGCGAAGGAGTTCCACTCGGCCGGCTGTCCCTGGAGCTGGTGGAGGCCGTAGCCGTGCAGCGACATCCAGACCATCTGGAGGATCGGCCACAGCAGCACCAGCGCCAGGATCACCAGGGCCGGGAGGATCAGCAGGTAGGGGATCATGCGGCGGCGTCTGTACGCCGTGAGCCGGGCCGAGGCGCGGCTCCGCTCTTCGGGGGGCTCGGGGACCACGGCTGGTCCCGCGGGTCGGTTCATGGGCGATCTCACCTGGCGTCGTTCGGGGGCGGCCGGCGGGCGGCCGCCCCGTCGGGGGGTGTGCCGCGCGGGGCGGCCTCCTGGCGCTTACTCGTCCGTCGGGCGGTTGAGCGCCTCGGTGAGTTCCTCGTTGAGTTCGGGCAGCACGTCGTCGGCGTCCTCGCCCTCGGCCAGGCGCTCGACGGCGTTCTGGACCGTGGCCAGCTCCCACTGGACGTGGCCCCAGTTGGGGGTGTCGGGGAAGAGCCGCAGGTCGCCGGTGGCCTGGGTGGCGGCGCCGGACTGCACCGGGTCCTCCTGGAAGGTGTCGCTCTCCAGCACGTCCTCGAACGTGGGGAACATGGACGCGATCTCGTTGTAGGGGACCGCGTTCTCCTTGCTGTTGAGCGTGGTGATGTAGTCGAAGGCGGCCTCGGGGTGCTCGGATGTGCCCCACACGGCCAGGTCGGAGCCGCCGCCGAAGGCCGGGGCCATGCCGTCGACCCCGGGGATGGGGACGGTGGCCCAGTGCTCGGAGTGCTCGTCGTTGATGTCGGCGATCTGGTCGGCGGCCCAGGGTCCGTCGATGAACATGCCGACCTCGCGGTTGGCGAAGTCCGCGTGGGCGCACTCGACCTCGTCGATGCCCACGCAGGCGCTGGGGGAGTGGCCCTCGGTGATCAGGTCGGCGTAGAACTCCAGGCCCTCGGCGGTCTCGGGGGAGTCGAGCTCGCCGGCCCACTCGTCGCCGTCCTCCACGGCGAACTCGCCGCCGGCGGCCCACACGAAGCTGCCGATGCCGTTGACGAAGTCGGTGGGCGCGGCCATCCCGGGGATGTCGTACTCGTCCTGGAGGGCGTCGGCGACCTCGATGAGCTCGTCCCAGGTCTCGGGCGGCTCGTGGCCGATCTCCTCGAGCTGGTCGGTATTGTACCAGAGGGCGCGTACGCCGCTGTACCACGGGACGGTGTACTGGGCGTCGTCGAAGGTGCCGTTGGCGTAGGCGGACTCCAGGAGGTCGTCGCGGTCCTCCCAGTCCTCGGCCAGGTCGGAGACGTCGTAGAGGGCGCCGGAGTCGGCCCAGGTGGCGACCTGGTCGTTGCCGATCTCGACCACGTCGGGGCCGCCGCTGACCATGGCGGTCTGGAACCGCTGGGAGAACTCGCCCCACGGGATCCACTGGATGTCGACCTCGGTGTCGGGGTAGAGCTCCTGGTACTGCCCGGTGACCTCGTCCATGAACTCGTTCTGGTCCGCGCTGGCATCACCCATGCGCCACACGGTGAGGGTGTCGGGTGCCTCGCCGGAACCCGCGCCGTCGTCGGAACCTCCGCCGCAGGCCGCGGCCAACAGCACCACGGCGCCGGCCGCGGCGATCCTGGGGAACCTCATGTGTACCTCTCTCCCTTCGCGCGGCCGGCTGGGGCGGGCCGACCGTGCACGAGCCGACCTGGGACCATGGGGGAGGTCCGGGGGGCTCGACGTCCGTATGGGGTGTGTGCTGGGATTTGCACGTTGTCCGCCCCGCCGGTTGGACCGGGAGGGTCTGAACGCCGCCGTCGTGGGAGAAGCGCCGTGCGGACCTACCGGGACGTGACCTCCTGTGAGGTTGTGAGTTAAATTAACAGGAAACTTTCCTAATAAAAACAGGGTGAGGTATCACGGTTATGTCTCAACGTCCGGGCACTCCCAGGCTGCTCCGCCAGCTCAACGACCGGGCGGCGCTGGAGTTGCTCCTGACGTCAGGTCCGCTGACCCGGACCCAGCTCGGCACCCACACGGGGCTGTCCAAGGTCACCGCCTCCCAGCTCCTCGCCCGGCTGGAGGAACGCGACCTCGTACGGGTCGTGGGCAGCAAGGCCGGCGGGCGCGGACCCAACGCCGCGCTGTACGCGGTCGTGCCCGAGAGCGCCTACGTCGCCGCCCTCGACGTCAGCGCCCAGCGCGTGACCGCCACCATCGCCGACATCACCGGCGAGGTCGTGGCCGACGTCAGCGTCGACCCCACGACCTCCGACGACCCGGTCACCCTCGTGCACACCGCCGTGCGCCGCCTCGTCGAGACCGCCGGGGTGCCGCTCGACAAGCTCCGCGCGTGTGTCATCGGCACGCCCGGCGTCGTCGACCCGCGCACCGGCGACATCCGGTTCTCCTTCGACCTCATGTCCTGGCACGAGGGGATCCTGGAGGCCCTGCGCGCCGACCTGGAACGGTCGGTGATGATCGAGAACGACGTGAACCTGGCCGCCCTGGCCGAGCACGCCGAGGGCGCCGCCGAAGGGGTCCCGGAGTTCGTGCTCATCTGGCTCAGCGCCGCCGGCGGCGTGGGCATGTCCACCATGATCGACGGGCGCATCCACCGCGGGCGTTCGGGCGGCGCGGGCGAGATCGGCTACCTGCCGGTGCCCGGCGCGCCCCTGCCGACCGACGTCGGGCTCTCCGGCGGCTACGAGTCGCTGCAGGACGACGGCGCCCGCGAACTCCCGCACGGGTTCCAGGCCCTGGTCAAGGCCGGGCAGGTCGTGAAGCTGGCCGCGGAGCACGGGATCACCGGTGAGGACGTCACCGACGTGGTGCGCTCGGCCGCCGAGGCCGACACCCCCGAGGCCGGAGCGTTCCTGGACGCCTTCGCCGAGCGGTTGGCCCGCGGCGTCGCCGCCGTCAGCGTGGTGCTCGACCCGGGGCTCGTGGTGCTGGGCGGCGACGTGGCCCGCGCCGGCGGGACCAAGCTGGCCGAACGGGTGCAGGCCGCGACCGCGCGCATCGCACCCAACGGGACCGAGGTCGGGGCCGGCCGCGTCGAGGGCAGCCCCGTGGTGCGCGGCGCACTGCTGCACGCGCTGGAACGCGCCCGCGACGAGGTCTTCTCCTCCACCGTCTGACGGGGGCCGAGCCCTTCGCCCGAGCCCCGGCGCCCTCACCCGCCGGTGCTCGGGTGTGCGGCTACCGGGGTTCGAAGGAGTCGAAGACGTGCTCCCGGACCCCGGCGTAGTCGTCGGCGGCCTCGGCCGGAAGGTTGAAGAGGACGTTGTAGTTCTCCTCCCCGCCGACGGACACGGTCCAGGCGGGACCGGGACCGGTCAGACCTCGCGGCGCATCACGACCCGCGGGGCCACCCGGATCGGCGCCTCGTCCTCCCACAGGCGGTGCAGCTGCGGGCCCCACTCGGCCTCGGGCACCTCCCGGAACCCGCGGCGCGCGTACCAGGGGCCGTTCCACGACAGGTCGCGGAAGGTCGTCAGGGTCACCGCCCGGCGGCCCTGCGCGCGGGCGCGGGCGCACACCTCCTCGAGCAGGCGGGAGCCCACGCCCCGGCGCCCCACCGCAGGGTCCACCGCCAGCTCCTCCAGGTGGAGCGCCCCGTCGACCGTGCCCACGGCGGCCGAGCCCAGGACCCGGCCGGTCCCGGGGTCCTCGGCGACCAGCACCGCCTCGGCGTGGTCGAACGTCTCCTCCGGATCGTCGGGCGGCAGCTCGATCCCCGCGTCGGCGAACATCCGGCCCGCAGCCAGGTTCACCTCGGCCAGAGCCCCGGTGTCCTCCGACCGCATCTCCCGCACCCGCACCTGCATCCCAGCACCCCCGTGTTCCGACCGTTCCCGCGTCCTTCGTACCGTGCCCCGGGCCCCGGAACCAGTGCTTTTCCGCGCCCGGCCGGGGATCAGCGGCGCAGGCGCAGACCCTTGGGGCTCACGTGGAAACCGGCCGCGACGAGGGCGGAGTCCAACGGCGTCCCGAACACCTCGCCGCCGTCGGCCTTGTCCACCGTGACCGAGTCCGGACCCCGCTCGCGCACCGCCGCCACCAGCGCCCGCGCCGCACGCTCCAGCAGCGCGGGCGGGGCACCGAACGTCGACGCCGTGCCCGACGACAACCGCAGGTACAGCGTCGGCTCGCCCCCGTCCAGCACCACCAGCGCCCGCGCGGACGCCGACGGGCTCGACTCGCCCGCGGACGGCCACTTCAACAGGCGCCCGTACGGGTTGGCCGGGTCGCTCGCCGCCAGCACCACCGGCTCCGACGGCCCGCCCGGGCCCTCGCCGGCGAGCGGGCGCAGCCGGTCCACCGCCCCCGGTGAGGCGAACTGCGCACCGCCCAGGCCCTCGACGAAGTAACCCCGCCGCACCCGGCCGGACTCCTCCAGCGAACGCAGGACCTGGTACTCCTCCCGGCCCAGGCCGCCGCCCCGCTCGCCCGGCGCCAGCAGGCCGTAGGCGTCCAGCCGGGCCTCCACCCGCGCGAGCACCCGCCGCGTGGGGTCGGGCTCCGGTTCGGGCAGCAGCGACCACCGCCCCGCCGCCGTGGGCGGGCCCGACCGCGACGGCATCACCGGGCGCGACCGGCGCCCGCCCCGCGAGGGGGTCCGCCTCCGCGCCGCCGGGGAACCCGAGCCCAACCGCACCCGCAGCGGGGCCATCGAGTCGTTGGTGGCCCGGGCCGCCCACACCAGCTCCCACAGCGCCCGCACCAGATCCCCGTCGGAGACCGTCGTGTCCACCGCGCGCGCCACCCGGTCGGAGACGTCACGGAAGAACATCCCGCCCCCGCCCGAGAGCACCTCCAGGACCGCCGCGGCCACGTCGTCCCCCTCCGGCAGCGGTGCCGGGTCCGGCAACAGCAACGGTGCCTCGTCGGCCGGGACCAGATACACCCGCCCGTCGCCCCCGGGCAGCTCGCCCGCCCCGGCCCACACCACCTCGCCGGCCTGCGTGAGCTCGTCCAACAACGCCGGGGTGTACCCCTCGACCCGGGACGGCAGCACCGAGGTCTCCAGCTCCGAGGCGAGCACCGCCTCCCCGCGCAACGCCTCCACCGCCGAGAACACCGCGTCCGGCCCCCGCAACCGCTCGCCCGGAACCGCGTTCTGCCACAGCGGCACGAACCGGGCCAGGACCGCGGGCGCCACCGGCTCGGCCTCACCCCGCAAGCGGGCGATCGACCCCCGGCGGAGACGGCGCAGCACCTCGGTCCCGCACCACTCCTCGCCCCGGCCACCCGGACGGAACCCGCCGCGGGTCACCCGCCCGTCCGCCGCCAGCGACCGCAGCACACCCTCCACGACGTCCTCCGGCAGCCCCCACCGCCGCGCCGCCTCACCCGACGTGAACGGCCCGTGCGTGCGCGCGTACCGCGACACCAGATCCCCGCGCGGGTCGGCCACCGGTTCCAGGAACGCCGCCGGGATCCCCTCCGGCAACACCGCACCGGCCCCGTCCCGCAACCGGGCGGCGTCCTCGACCGCGGCCCAGCGCTCCTCACCGCCGACCCGCACCCGGAACACCCGTCCCTGCTCGGCCAACCCCGCCAACCACCCCGGGTCGGCCCCGCGCTCGACCGCCTCCTCCGTGCTCAGCGGCCCCACCTCGCGCAACAGGTCGGCCAGGGCCTCCGAACCCGGAACCGGGGCGTCCAGCCGCTGCAGCCCCGCCTCGACCTCCTCCACCACCCGCGGGTCCAGCAGCTCCCGCAGGTCGGCCTCGCCCAACAGGTCCCGCAGCAGCGACGTGTCCAGCGTCAAAGCCTGCGCCCGCGACTCCGCCGCTGGGGCGTCGCCCTCGTACAGGAACGCCGCCGTGTAGTCCATCAACAGCGAGCGTGCGAACGGCGACGGGTGATCGGTACGCACCTCCACCACGCGTGTGCGCCGCTCCCGGATCGACCGGAGGACCTCCACCAGCGCCGGAACGTCGAACACGTCCCGCAGGCACTCGCGCACCGTCTCCAACACGATCGGGAACGACCCGTACTGCCCAGCCACCGACAACAGGTGCTGCGAGCGCAACCGCTGCTGCCACAACGGCATCCGCCGGTCGGGACGCTGGCGCGGCAGCAGCAGCGCCCGGGCCGCGCACTCCCGGAACCTGGCCGCGAACAGCGCCGACCCGGTCAGCTCCTGCGTCACCAGGTCGGTCACCGCGTCCGGGTCCAACGACACCAGGTCCGCCAGCTCCCGCGAGAGCGCGCCCGGATCGTGCTCGACGTCGGGCAGGCGCAGCACGATCCCGTCGTCGCCGTGCACCGCCTGCGCGTCCACCCCGAACCGCTCCCGCAACCGGGACCCCAGCGCCAGCGCCCACGGCGCGTGCACGCGAGCCCCCAACGGCGAGTGCACCACCACCCGCCAGTCGCCCACCTGGTCGCGGAAGTGCTCGACCACCACCGTGCGGTCGTCGGGCACCTCCCCGGTCGCCTCGCGCTGCTCCGACAGGTAACCCAGCAGGTTGTCTGCGGCCCAGGTGTCCAACCCCGACCCCTCGGCCCACCCCCGCGCCTCGTCGGGTTCGGCCGCGGCCAGCTCGCGCACCGTCGCGCCCACCGCACGCCCCAGCTCCGCCGGGCGCCCCTGCGAGTCGGCCTTCCAGAACGGCATCCGACCCGGGCGCCCCGGCGCGGGGGAGACCATGACCCGGTCGGCGGTGATCGCGTCGATGCGCCACGACGTCGACCCCAGCACGAAGACGTCGCCCACCCGCGACTCGTAGACCATCTCCTCGTCCAGCTCACCCACCCGCGTGGGCGCGCGGCCGCTGCCCGAACCGGACAGGTGCACACCGTACAGACCGCGGTCGGGGATGGTCCCGCCGCTGATCACCGCCAGCCGCTGCGCACCCGGCCGCGACCGCAGCACGTCGGCGTCGCGGTCCCACACCACCCGCGGCCGCAGCTCCGCGAACTCGTCGGAGGGGTAACGGCCCGACACCATGTCCAGCACCGACTCCAGAACCCCGTCGGTGATCTCCGCGAAGGGAGCCGCGCCCCGCACGGTCTCCGCCAGCCCGGCCACCGTCCACTCGTCCATCGCGACCATCGCCACGATCTGTTGCGCGAGCACGTCGAGCGGGTTGGAGGGCATCGACAGTTCCTCGATCGCCCCCTCGCGCATACGCCCGGTCACCACCGTCGTCGCGAGCAGGTCGCCCCGGAACTGCGGCAGGAACACCCCGCGCGAGGTCTCGCCGACCTGGTGCCCGGCCCGCCCCACGCGCTGCAGGCCGCTCGCCACCGACGGGGGCGACGACACCTGGACCACCAGGTCGACCGCGCCCATGTCCACACCCAGCTCCAGGCTCGACGTGGCCACCACACAGGGCAGGCGCCCGGCCTTGAGGTCGTCCTCGATGATCTCCCGCTCGGCCTTGGACATCGACCCGTGGTGGGCGCGCGCCACGACCGCCTCCGCGCCCCGGCTCTGGCCCGCCTGCCCGATGACCAGCGCCGTCATCTCCTCGTCCGGCAGCTCCACCCCGAGGCGATCCGCGTGCAGGTCGTTCAGGCGCGCACACAGGCGCTCGGCCGTGCGCCGCCCGTTGGTGAACACGATCGTGGACCGGTGTTCGAGCACCAGGTCGAGCACCCGACGCTCCAGGTGCGGCCACACCGAACCCCGGCTCATACCCTGCTCGCCCGAGCGCGCGTCACGGCCGGCGGCGGGGTCGGGCGCCTCGCCGGGCTCCTCCAGGTCCGGGACGGGCGCCTCCACCCGCAGGTCCATCGACGGGCGGTCCGGGGGAGCCACCACCTGCGCCCCGCCCAGGAAGCGGGCCACGACCTCGCGCGGGCGCACCGTCGCCGACAGCCCGATGCGCTGGGGCGGGTGCTCGGTCAGCGCACCCAACCGCTCCAGGCTCAGCGCCAGGTGCGCGCCCCGTTTGGTGCCGGCCAGGGCGTGCACCTCGTCGACGATGACGGTCTCGACGCCCGCCAGCCCTTCCCGGGCCCGCGAGGTCAGCACGAGGAACAGCGACTCCGGGGTCGTGATGAGCACGTCCGGCGGGTGCGTGGACATCCGGCGGCGTTCCTGGGCCGGGGTGTCCCCGGTGCGCACCCCCACGGTGACGGGGGAGACCTCCTGACCGGAGGCCTGCGCCTCGGTCAGGATGCCCGCCAGCGGGGCACGCAGGTTGCGTTCGATGTCCACGGCCAGGGCCTTGAGCGGGGACACGTACAGCACCCGGCACCGGCGCGCGCGGTCCTCGGGCACCGGCTCGGCCACCAGCCGGTCCAGCGACCACAGGAAGGCCGACAGCGTCTTGCCCGAACCCGTGGGCGCCACGACCAGGGTGTCCTCACCCCGGGAGATGGCGTCCCACGCCTGGTGCTGCGCGGGCGTGGCCCCGTCGGGGAAGGCGTACTCGAACCAGGTGCGGGTGGCCGGCCCGAACCGTTCCAGAGGGTCGCTGCTCATCGGGCCAGTGTGACCCGCGCCCCCGACATTCGTCAGCAGGGCCGGGGCGGACGCGCCGATCACCGATACTGGGGCCGATGCGACTCACGCTCTTCTGGAACAACATGCACACACAGTTCGGCGAGGCCTACGCCGAGAGCCTCGCCAAGGACTACGTCATCGAACAGCTCGGCTCGCGCACGGTGGAGCAGGCCCTGGCCGACGGCGTCTCGGCCAAGGAGGTCTGGAGGGCGGTGTGTGACGCGTTCGACCTTCCGGCCTCGGCCCGCTGAGCGGGACGGCCCGTGGTGCCGCCTTCCCCGAACCACATGGAGTTCGCACGGTAATCGAACAGGGGTTCGGGTAGTGTGGGTTGTCCACAGGCGGACGCCGAGCGTCGAGTTTTGTCGTACCGAGCGCGTAGCGTCAGGCCCATCATGAAGAAAAAGGCATCGACCCAACAGGGGAATCCCGTGGCATCTGGAGACCGAGACAAGGCTCTCGACACAGCGCTCGCGCAGATCGAGCGGCAGTTCGGCAAGGGCTCCGTCATGCGCCTGGGCGACGACGACCGCCCGCCGATCGAGTCGATCCCCACCGGGGCCATCGCGCTCGACGCCGCGCTCGGTATCGGTGGTATCCCCAAGGGCCGGGTCGTGGAGGTGTACGGCCCCGAATCCAGCGGTAAGTGCCTCACCGCCGACACCCACGTGTGGACCGACCGGGGCATGGAGACCATCGCCGAACTCTTCGAGCGCGCCGGGCAGAGCGCCACCTGCACGAGCCGGGTCACCGAGATCCGGGAGCAGGGCATCCGGGTGGTCAACGAGCGCGGGGAGCTGGAGACCGTCGCCGCTCTGACCCACAACAACCGGAAGCCCGTCCTGCGCCTGACCACTGCCTCCGGGCGCCGGCTCAGCGTCACCCACAACCACCCACTGCGCGTGGTCAACGACGCGGGTTTCATCGTCTGGCGCAAGGCCGGTGAGCTGAACGAGGGCGACACGCTCGTCTCCGCGAGGTTCGGTGCCAACGAGGCCGCCCTCGGCTCCGGACTCAGCGAGGACGAGGCGGTCTTCCTCGGATACCTCGTGGCCGAAGGCACCCTCGGGTCCGAGACGTCCATGCGCTTCACCAACGGTGACGACGAGGTCGGCCGCGAGTTCACCTCGATCGCCACCTGGCTCTTCGACACCGAGGTCAAGACCTACCAGGGCAACAACTGCACCGAATACGTGCTGCCCGGGAAGAAGCTGCGCGAGCACGTCGCCGAGCGCTACGGCCTCGACCTCGTGGGCTCGGCCGGCAAGAGCATCCCCGCCGTGATCCGCACCGGCGGGGACAAGATCCAGCGCGCTTTCCTCTCCGCGCTCTTCGAGGGTGACGGGTGGATCGACACCAGTTCCACCGTCGGCCTGGCCAGCGCTTCAGAGCAGCTGGCACGCGACGTGCAGCACCTGCTCTACGGCCTGGGCATCCCCGCGTCGCTCTACACCAAGTACAACCCCGAGTACGAGCGCGACTACTGGACCGTCTCGGTCAACCCTTCGCTGGCCCACCGCTTCCTCAGCGAGATCGGGTTCCGCTCCCAGCGCCGTGCAGCCCAGGTGGAGGCGAACTTCCGACTCTCCTCCCGGAGCCCGCAGTGCGAGAACATCCCGAACCTGGGCGGATTGATCCGCAGCCTGCGTGACAGCTTCGGCGGTGACCGGGACTTCGACCGCATCGCGGGCGACCTCTTCAGCAAGGACGGTGTTCTGCCCTGCAGCCGCAACCGACTGGTGGAGATCATCGAGTGGGCGGACAGCCGGGAACAGAAGCCTTCGGCCTCCGCCGAGGCCATCCTGGCCCACCTGCGTGAACTCCTGACCTTGCCGTACACCTACGAAGCGATCACCGCGATCGAGGACGCGGGCAAGCAGCCCACGTTCGATCTTGTGCTCCCGGAGACCCACAGCTTCGTGGCCAACGGTGTGCTCTCGCACAACACCACCGTCGCCCTGCACGCGGTCGCCAGTGCCCAGAAGCAGGGCGGTATCGCCGCGTTCGTCGACGCCGAGCACGCCCTCGACCCCACCTACGCCGCCAAGATCGGCGTCAACACCGACGACCTGCTGCTCTCCCAGCCCGACACCGGTGAGCAGGCGCTCGAGATCGTCGACATGCTGATCCGCTCCGGCGCGATCTCCATCATCGTCATCGACTCCGTGGCCGCCCTGGTGCCCCGCGCCGAGATCGAGGGCGAGATGGGCGACAGCCACGTGGGTCTGCAGGCCCGCCTCATGTCGCAGGCGCTGCGCAAGATCGCCGGTGCGCTCAGCTCCACCGGCACCACCGCCGTCTTCATCAACCAGCTGCGCGAGAAGGTCGGCGTCATGTTCGGGAGTCCCGAGACCACCACCGGTGGCCGGGCGCTGAAGTTCTACTCCTCCGTGCGCCTGGACGTGCGCCGCATCGAGACGCTCAAGGACGGCACCGACGCGGTCGGCAACCGCACCCGCGTCAAGGTCGTCAAGAACAAGGTCGCCCCGCCCTTCAAGCAGGCCGAGTTCGACATCCTCTACGGGGTGGGCATCTCCCGCCAGGGCAGCCTCATCGACCTGGGTGTGGAGCACGGCATCGTGCGCAAGTCCGGTGCCTGGTTCACCTACGACGGCACCCAGCTCGGGCAGGGCAAGGAGAACGCCCGCAACTTCCTGCGCGAGAACGAGGACGTCGCCAACGAGGTCGAGAAGAAGATCAAGGAGAAGATGGGCGTGCCCATGCAGGGCGACGACAGCGCCACCGGCGAGGCCCCGCAGGCCGCCGAGGGCGGGTCGGAGACCAAGGCCGCCCCGGCCAAGAGCACGGCCAAGCGCACCACGAAGACCACCAAGGCGCCTTCGACCGATGAGTGACCCGGGCGGCGTCCCTCAGGAGGCCCCCGAACCGGATCCGCCGGGCGGGCAGCACGGTCCGCCCGGCGAGGACCCCGAGGCCAAGGCCCGGGGCCTGTGTCTGCGCATGCTCACCCACAGCCCGCGCACCCGCGCCCAGCTCGAACGCGCCCTCCTGCGCCGCGGGTTCGAGGAGGAGGTCGTGGCCTCGGTCCTGGGCACCTTCAGCGAGGCCGGTCTCATCGACGACCGGCTCTTCGCCGAGGCCTGGGTGTCCTCGCGCCACCACGGGCGGCGGTTGTCCCGCAAAGCCCTGGCGCGTGAACTGCGTACCCGCGGGATCGAGGAGGAGACCGTCCGCGAGGCCGTGGACGAGCTCTCCGACGAGGACGAGGAGGAGGCCGCCCGCGACCTGGCGCGCCGCAGCCTCCGGGGCTCCCGCGGCAAGGAGGAGCAGACCCGCGTGCGGCGGGCGCTCAGCGTCCTGGCCCGCCGCGGTTACTCGGCCGGGCTGTCCTACCGCGTGGTGCGGGAGGAGCTCGAGGCCGAGGGCGTGGACGTCGAACTCCACGACCCCGACCTGTGACCCAGGGGCTCCGCCGGATCAGGTGCGGGTCGGGTCGCTCCCCGGCTGCGGGGAACCCGCGGAGTCCGGTTCCGCGGGCTCGGCGGTAGCCTCCCGGTCGGCCGGTGCCTGTGTGGTCCCGGGGCTCCCGTCCGCAGCGGGCGCGTCGGCGCCGGTCCCGTCGGAAGCCGGCTCCGTTGCGCCCGTCCCCGCACCAGCCGGGGTCTCCGGCGGCGAGGTGGTCAGCTCCAGCGCCGGAACGTCCGCCTCGAAACCGAACACCGCGGCGTAGAAGCCCAGCTCCGCCTCCAGAGCACGTGTGCGGGCCTCGGCACCGGCGAACCCGTGCCCCTCGCCCTCGAACTCCAGCAGCGCGTGCTCCACGCCCCGCTCGCCCAGGCCGCGCGCCATCGCGGTGGCCTGGTCCGGGGTGACGACCTTGTCCTCCAGGCCCTGCAACAGCAGCACCGGGACGTCGATGTCTCCGACCCGGTTCACGGGCGAACGCTCCCGGTGGCTCTCCTCGAACCCGGGCAGCGGACCCACCAGCGTGTCCAGGAACCGCGACTCGAAGTCGTGCGTGCCCTCGGCGAAGCCCAGCAGATCCGTCACCCCGAACAGGGACACCCCGCACGCGAACGTGTCGCCGGCCAGCGCCAGCAGGGCCGTGAACCCGCCCGCGCTCGGACCCCGCACCGCGAGGCGCTCCGGGTCGGCCTCGCCGCCGTCCACCAGCGCCCGGGCCACGGCCGCGCAGTCCTCCACGTCGACGACGCCCCACTGCTTGTGCAGGCGCTTGCGGTAGGACCGCCCGTAGCCCGTCGAACCGCCGTAGTTCACGTCGGCCACACCGATGCCGCGGCTCGTGAAGTAGGCCTTGACCAGGTCGAACTCGGACGTGGAGTGCGAGACCGGGCCGCCGTGCGCCCACACCACGAACGGCGCCGGGCCGTCGGAGTCCACGTCCGGGTTGGTCGGCGGGTGGATCCGCACGTGCACCGGGGCGCCGTAGCGGCCGGTCATGGTCTGCTCCCGGGGCAACGACAGCAGGCCCTGCTCCGGCGGGTCCTGCATGGAACGGTGCAGCACCTCCACGGTCGAGGCCTCCGGGTCGATGCGCACCAGGCACGGGGGCGTGGTGGGGGAGGAGGCCACCGCCACCGCCGTGCGCCCGTCCGAGTGCAGCTGCGACCAGGTGGTCAGCTCGGTGCGCACCGGTTCCAGGTCCAGGGTGTCGGGGTCGTACACGCTCGGGGTCAGGTCGCCCTCGCCGTGCAGCGCCACCACACGCCCGGAGTCCAGCACCTGGAAGGAGCGGTGCCCCAGCCGGGCCGGCGGCGCGTGGAACTCCTCCTCGGCCGGGTACAGCGCGATCGGCTGCCCGGTCAGCCCCGCCTGGTACAGGTTCCAGAACCCGGGCCAGTCGGAGGCCACGTACAGGGTTCCGGCGTCCACCCACGCGGGCGAGACGACCGACTCGTCCACCCCGCCCTTGATCGTGTACTCGTCGCTCAGGGTGCCGCCGGTGAGGGTTCCCACCCGCAGTTCGGTGCCGTCCCAGGGCATACGCGGGTGGTTCCAGCGCACGTACGCCAGGTGCGTGCCGTCCGGCGACGGGGTCGGGGAGGCGTAGAAGTCCGAACCCGACGTGAGCTCGACGATCGAGGTGGGCTCACTGCTGCCGCGCCCGGACAGCGGCACGGTCACGATCGACCGGCGGGGCGCACCGCCGCCGACAGGGTGTTCCTCACACACGCACACGAGGCTCTTGCCGTCGGCGCTCAGCGCGGGATCGGCGTAACGCAGGCCCCGCTCCACCTCGGGCTCGGGTGTGAGCGGGACGGGCGTCCGGGACCCGCGGTCGAGCAGGTACAGGCGCTGGTCGTGGCCGCTCGCGAAGGCCACGCCCATCCGGACGAGGGCCTTGTCGTCGCGGCGGGGGACAGGCAGGTGGGAGCGCCCTCCGTACTCGTGCACGCGTGTGCCCACGCTCCAGGGCGCGGGCAAGAGGTCGGTGACGGTGCCGGTGCCGTCCCTGTGCATCAGGGTGGTGCGGCCGCCCTCCTCGGGGCGGTCCTCCTCCCACCAGACCTCGTCGCCCGCGACGCTGGGGAACGCCATCCGGCGGATCCCCCGTGCGACGTCACCGGCGCTGATGGGTGACGGCCAGGAGCCGTGGGGGTGGGGTAGTTCAGACATGTCCCGCTCAGGATCGGTCGTGGGTTCGTTTCAGGTGACATGTCGACCATAGCCAGCCGCGGACACCTGTGTGCATTGTTGGCCTCCTGTGAGTGGAAACGGCCTCCATGCAGGTGACACGATGGTTCTCGTACGCACACGTCGGGTATCGTTCCCGATTCGTGACGCCTGTGACACAGCCAGGGCACGGGCTGCGGTCTATGCTTTCGCGGATGTCACGTTGGTGACCGCCGGTCATGCAGGGCCTGCGACCCGGGTCGCTCGCCGCCGGCCGTTGTCACCTCACTGCTAGAGAGGATGCCAGCGATGAGCAAGGGACGCAGGATCCGCGCCTCCGTGGCCGTCGCCGCGGCGGGTGCGCTCGCCCTGTCCGCCTGCACGCCCCCCGAAGAGGCGGACGGTCCGGGGAACGAAGCCGACGACACCCAGTTCCTCCGGCTCGCGACGGGCTCCACGGGCGGCACCTACTACCCGCTCGGCGGCGAGATCGCCCAGCTGTGGGGTGAGCACATCGAGGGTGTCCAGGTCGACACGTTCCCGACCGGTGCTTCGGTGCAGAACCTCCGCGCTCTGGAGGGCGAGACCGAGGACGAGGAAGAGGGCCAGATCGACCAGGTCGAGCTCATCATGTCGGTCAACGGCGTGGCGATGCAGGCCAAGGAGAGCGTGGGTCCCTTCGAGGACCAGCCGCTCGAGGACCCCGACGACGTCTTCTTCCTCGGCAACATCTACCCCGAGGTCATGCAGGTCGTCGTGCTCGCCGACTCCGACATCGAGTCGATCGGGGACCTGGACGGCGCCAACGTCGAGATCGGCCCGGCCGGCAGCGGCACCGAGGTCGCCGCGCGGGACATCCTCGATGTCTACGGCATCGACGCCGACGAGGACATCAACACCTTCGACAGCGACTTCGGCGACGCGGCCACCGCGCTCGGCGACGAGCAGGTCGACGCGGCGTTCGGCATCCTCTCGGTCCCGGCCGCCGGCATCGAGGAGATCTCCGCCAACAACGACGTCCGTCTCCTGCCGATCGAGGGCGAGGAGGCCGAGGAGCTCCAGGAGGTCGACGAGAGCTACGACCTCATGGACGTCGAGGGCGGCACCTACAGCGGTCAGGACGAGGACGTCACCACCCTGACCCAGTGGGCCTCGCTGTACAGCACCGGTTCGCTCGACGACGAGACCGCCTACGAGCTGACCCGCGTGATGTACGAGCACGCCGACGAGCTCGGCCACGCCGTCGGTGACCAGGTGCAGCTGGACACGGCCCTGGACGCCCAGGGACCGATGGAGCTGCACCCCGGTGCCCAGCAGTTCTACGAGGACGAGGGCGTTCTGTAGCCACCCGCCCTCGGACGTGCCGTGCGCACGTCTGCCCTGGAACGAGGGACCCCCATCCCATCAGGGCCGCCCGTCGCCAACGGGCGGCCCTGAGCTGTGAGGAGTTCCGGGGCGCACCGCACCCTTCGGCCCGGTGTGACCGCGGGCCTGGGGTGGGAATGTTTGTCTGGATCCGAGAGGGGCCCGCGCGGCCTCTCTCCCGTGGTGAGTGGCGGGCGATCCCCGCCGAGTGAAGGATGGGGCGATGACAACGGATTCCCGACCGCCGGACGGGCCCGACCGTTCCGGTGCGGGAGCGAACACCACTGAGGGTGCGCTCGACGACTCGACGCTGAAGAGTATCGAGGAGGACATCTCCGGTCTCGAGAAGCAGGACCTCGCGGTCGACGACGCCGGTATGGGCAGCCGCCAGGACCTGCGGGCCGTGTGGCGCTGGGCGGTGTTCTTCGGTGCGGTGCTCCTGGCCGTGTTCCACTTGTGGACGGCCATGACGCAGACGCTGCCCCCGCTGCAGCAGCGCTCCCTGCACCTGGGTCTGGGCCTCGGCCTGGTGTTCCTGCTCTACCCGACCAAACCGCGCGCCTCCGGCCCCAAGAGCGGCCTCTACGGCGCGATGATGACGGTCAGCTTCATGCTGCTGGCCTATCTCGTGGTCGGTGTGGTCAGCGGCGACAACATGGGCCTGTACCTGTACCTGCCGCAGGCGGTGTTCGGCGTGCTCGCGGTCGCGGCGGTCGCCGGGACCTGGTGGTGGATCTTCAAGTGGCAGCAGGGTGCCCGAGGGGCCCCCTCCAAGGCGCAGAAGAGCGCCGGTGTGACCCTGTTGGTTCTGGCCGCGCTGATGTCCCTGGACCTGGTGACCAGTGACGCCAACGGCGGGTTCTTCTTCCTGCCGATCCTCGGCCTGGTGCTGGTCGTCCTGAGCCTGCTGCTGGCCGTGGTGCTGCTGCGCTACCCCGGCGCTGTGCCCGCCTGGCTCTGGCCGGTCGTGACCCGCTGGGGCATGACCACCGTCGGTTTCGCGATCCTGCTGTACATGGCCTTCTCCGGCGTGGCCGGTTGGCACGTCATCGGCCCGGCTCTGCTCGTTCTGGCCCTGGTGCAGGCGGCCCGCTACGTGCCCGTGGCGGTCATGGGCCTGCCGTTCGCCGACATTCTGCTCGCCGGACTGGGCGTCCTCGCCGGCATGTACATGTTCTTCAACTACCAGGAGATCCAGAGCACGGTCGGCGTCGTGAACCCGACCTACGTCACGATCGGCACGGTCGGGATCCTGCTCGTCCTGGTGGCGGCCTCGCGCGTGCTCGGGCAGGCGCTGGTCGTGCTGGCCTCGGCGATGCTGGTCTTCTCCTACTTCGGGCAGTACATGCCCGGGTTCCTGCGCCACCGCGGTTCGAGCGTGGACCAGATCGTCACCAACCTCTGGGTCGGTACCGAGGGCGTGTTCGGGACCCCGCTGGGGATCTCGGCGACCTTCATCTTCCTGTTCATGATCTTCGCCGCGATGCTGCAGCGCACGGGCATGGAGAAGTTCTTCACCGACCTGGCGCTGGGCGCGACCGGTTCGGCGATCGGCGGCACCTCGAAGGTCGGCATCGTCACCAGCGCCTTCACCGGCACCATCACCGGCAGCTCGGTGGCGGGCACCGTCTCCAACGGCGCGTTCACGATCCCGATGATGAAGAAGTCCGGCTACAACCGCGAGTACGCGGGTGCGGTCGAGGCCTCCTCCTCCACCGGTGGTCAGATCCTGCCGCCCATCATGGGTGCGGGCGCCTTCATCATGATCGAGTTCACCGGGGCCAGTTACGGTGAGATCCTCGTGGCCGCGGCGATCCCGGCGATGATGTTCTTCGTCGCCCAGTACGTGGTCGTGCACTACGACTCCAAGCGCTTCGGTATCGGCGGCCTGCCCAAGGAGATGCTGCCGAGCGTGCGCCAGGTGATGCTGACGCGCGGCTACCTGCTCATCCCGATCATCGCGATCTTCGCGCTGCTGTCGATGGGCTACTCGCCGATGTTCTCCGCCATGGGCGCGGTCGCCGCGGTCGTGGCCATCAACCTGTTCGTTCAGGTCATCACCATCCCGTGGACCAGGATCGACGGGAACACGCGCCTGCGAGCGGGCGGTGAGATCGCCGGACGTCTCACGCGCCTGGCGCTGCCGCTCGTGGTCGCCGGTGTGGCCGCCTCCGCTCTGGTATGGGCGGCCCAGACGTTCATCACCGGGGTCGACCGCGGTGTGACGGCGCTCATCGCGTCGGCGCTCATCGCGCTGGTGGCCGTGATCGTCGTGCGCCTGTTCCGCAGGTGGGCTGCCCACGACCCGGACCGTCTGGACCTCAACTCGATCCTGGACGGTCTGGTCGGTGCGGCCCGCCTTGCGGTGCCGATCATCATCGCCTGTGCCTCGGCGGGCATCATCGCCGGTGTCATCACCACCACCGACCTGGGGCTCAAGCTCTCCTCGGGTCTGCTGGGCGTGGCCGGCACGATCTCGACCGGGATCGCGGTCGCGCTCGACTGGTTGGCGGCCACCCCGCTGCTGGCCTGGGCGAACCTGGACGCCGGCTTCGGTGCCCAGCTGGTGTCGGACATGCGGCTGGACCTGGCGCTGATCCTGGTCATGTCGATGCTGGCCTGCCTGGTCCTGGGCATCGGCCTGCCGACCACCGCGAACTACGTCATCACCGCGACGCTGGCGGCCCCGGCGATCGTGGCGGTGCTCGCGGGCGAGTTCGACGTGCCGCAGGTGTCCATGCTCCTGATGGCGCACATGTTCGTCTACTACTTCGGTGTGTTGGCGGACATCACACCACCGGTCTGTCTGGCGGCCTACGCGGCCTCGGGCATCTCCGGCGGCGACGCCGTCAAGACTGGTGTGTACTCGGTCCGTATCGCCTGTGCGGCGTTCATCATGCCGTTCATGTTCGTGTTCAACCCTGCCCTGTTGCTGCAGGACGTCACGCTCGCCGAGGGGGTCTTCTCGGTCGTCTCCGGCTTCGTCGGTGCGGTTTTCGTGGCCCTGGGCATGACCGGGTTCATCAGACGGAACCTCCCCTGGCCCTACCGCACCGGCATTCTGGTCGCGGGTCTGCTGGTGGTCTCGCCGGGCATTCCGGTCACTCTCGTCGGTCTGGCGCTGGGCGGGGCCCTGTACGGCCTGGAGCTGTACCGGACCCGGCACCTGCCGGACTTCGTGGTCAACACGGAGGGCATGAAGCCCATGGGGCAGAACAAGAACCGCATCACGGCGTAGGGGCCACCGCCCCACCCGTCACGACGGCCCCGCGTTCGGACACCGCTCCGGTGCGCGGGGCCGTCGGCGTTCCGCGGCTGGACCGAGGGGCCGACACAGCCGATAGCCTGGGGGGCGTGAGCCAGAGTCGTACCTACCAAGTGCGGACCTACGGCTGCCAGATGAACGTCCACGACTCCGAGCGCCTCTCCGGTCTGCTGGAGGACGCGGGGTTCGCGCGCGCAGCCGAGGACACCACCGCCGACATCGTCGTCTTCAACACCTGCGCGGTCCGGGAGAACGCCGACAACCGCCTCTACGGCAACCTCGGGCACCTGCGGCCGGTCAAGGACCGCAACCCCGGGATGCAGATCGCCGTGGGCGGCTGCTTGGCGCAGAAGGACCGCGGCGAGATCGTGCGCCGCGCCCCCTGGGTGGACGTGGTCTTCGGCACGCACAACATCGGGTCCCTGCCTGCCCTCCTCGAGCGCTCGCGCATCGAGAAGGAGGCGCAGGTCGAGATCGCCGAGTCCCTCGAACACTTCCCGTCGACGCTGCCCAGCCGGCGCGAGTCGGCCTACGCGGCGTGGGTGTCGATCTCGGTCGGGTGCAACAACACCTGCACCTTCTGCATCGTGCCGTCGCTGCGCGGCAAGGAGAAGGACCGCCGCCCCGGCGACGTGCTCGCCGAGGTGCGCGCCCTGGTCGAGGAGGGTGTCACCGAGGTGACCCTGCTGGGCCAGAACGTCAACGCCTACGGCAGTGAGTTCGGCGACCGCCAGGCCTTCTCCAAGCTCCTGCGCGCCTGCGGTGAGGTCGAGGGGCTGGAGCGGGTGCGTTTCACCTCGCCCCACCCGCGCGACTTCACCGATGACGTCATCGAGGCCATGGCCGAGACCCCCAACGTCATGCCGCAGCTGCACATGCCGCTGCAGTCGGGCTCGAGCAAGGTGCTCAAGGACATGCGCCGCTCCTACCGGCAGGAGCGCTTCCTCAACATCGTGGAGAAGGTGCGCGCCTCGCTGCCGCACGCCGCGATCAGTACCGACATCATCGTGGGCTTCCCCGGCGAGACCGAGGAGGACTTCCAGGAGACGCTGCACGTGGTGCGTGAGGCCCGGTTCTCCCAGGCCTTCACGTTCCAGTACTCCAAGCGCCCCGGGACCCCCGCCGCCACCATGGACGGCGAGGTCCCCGCCGACGTGGTCAAGGACCGCTACCAGCGCCTGGTCGACCTGCAGGACCAGATCTCCCTGGAGGAGAACCGGAAGATCGTCGGGCGCGAGGTCGAGCTGCTGGTCGCCGAGTCCCAGGGCCGCAAGAGCGACGAGCGCCGCCGCCTGTCGGGGCGCGCGCCCGACAACCGCCTCGTGCACTTCTCCCTGGCCGAGGGCGACGAGGAGCCGCGACCGGGTGACACCGTCACCGTCGAGGTCACCTACGCCGCACCGCACCACCTGGTCGCCGACTCCGGCGTGCGGGCCCTGCGCCGCACCCGCGCCGGTGACGCCTGGGACGCCCGCAACGGGCGCCCGGTGCAGCAGAGCGCGCCGGACGTGCTGCTGGGCATGCCCGCCATCGGCAAGCCGGCCGAGGAGCCGGCCGCGCCCGCGGGGGGCTGCTGCAGCATCGACTGACACCGCTGCCGGGGGTGTTCGGTCCCCGCGCGGCAAGGGTCACGGGCTCGCCGCCCGTGGCCGTACGACGACCGGGGCCGGTCCCACATGAGGGGCCGGCCCCGGTCGTGTGCGTGTTCCCGGCGGGTGCGGCTCGGCGGGTTCAGGTCGCCGACTCAGGGCGCGGGCTTCGGGCCGCAGGCCTCAGGGCGCAGGAGGCCGGGACTCAGGTGCCCAGGCGCACCGGGAGTTCCTCCAGACGCAGCGCGGCCGGCACGACCTGCCTCCGCGGGGGACGCCCGGGCACCAGGGACAGGTCCGGGTAGGCCGACAGCAGGGCGTCGAAGGCCACCT
Organism: Nocardiopsis coralli; assembly: GCF_014892575.1. GTDB lineage: Bacteria > Actinomycetota > Actinomycetes > Streptosporangiales > Streptosporangiaceae > Nocardiopsis > Nocardiopsis coralli. The sequence goes on from NZ_JADBGI010000024.1 coordinate 67,986, forward strand.
CGCCCTCCGTGCGTGCCAGGGCGGCCCCCAGGCAGTAGTGCATGCCGTGGCTGAACGCCTGGTGCGCCTCGCCCGGCCGGCCGTGGTGCCTGGTGATGTCGAAGCGGTAGGGGTCCTCGTGCACGTCCGGGTCGCGGTTGGCCCCGGCGATGACGGCGATGACGGCCGTCCCCGCGGCGATCTCCGTTCCGCCGATCTCGAGGGGTTCGGCGGCGTAACGCGGGCGGGTCAGCAGCGCCGTGCCGCCTTCGCGCAGCATCTCGTGCACGGCCGCGGGCATGAGGTCCCGGTCCGAGCGGAGCATCTCCCACTGCTCGGGGTGCTCGAGCAGGGCCCGGGTCCCGTTGCCGATGAGGTGGGCCGTGGTCTCGTACCCGGCGATGATCAGGGTGAAGACCAGGGTGATGAGCTCGCTCTCGGTGAGGCGGTCTCCGTCCTCGTCGCGGGTCCGGACCAGGGCGCCCAACAGGTCGTCGTGCTCGGTCTCGCGGCGCTCGGCGATCATGTGCCGGGCGTGCTCGACGGCCGCGCCCATGGCGTCGTTGAGCTGTGAGGGGTCGCTCCGGTCGAAGCCGACCAGCTGGTCGCTCCATGCCCGCCAGCGGGCCCGGTCCGTGGTCGGGACCCCCACCAGGTCGCCGATGACCGTGATCGGCAGCGGGTAGGCGAAGTGCGCGAGGAGGTCGACCGTTCCGTCGGCCTCGGCGTGTTCGGGCAGAGCCGCCAGGAGCTCCTCGGCGGCCCGGCGGATGCGGGGGCGCAGCTCGTTCACCCTGCGGACGGTGAAGGTGCGCGAGACGAGCTTGCGCAGGCGCACGTGGTCGACGCCGTCCTTGTCGAGGATGGTGTCGGTCAGGTAGGAGACCAGGTCCGCACGCACCCCCATCATGCGCATCATCTCCGCCCGCCGGTTCTCGGTGTCCCCGCCGGGAACGTTGTCGGGGTCGACGACGAACCTGCGGTCGGAGAGCACCGCCTGCACCTCCTCGTCGCCGGCCACGAGCAGCACCTCGGACGTGTCGAGGAACCGGCCCCGGACGACGCGTCCCGCCGAACGGATGCGTTCGATCGTGCGGAAGGGGTCCTCGGCGAACTCGGGGTCGGTCAGGTCGATGGGGTCGTGCGTGGTCTGTGGCCGGGTGGCGGTCATGGCCCCTCCAGGGTCATTCGCGTCGGACGTTGCGGTAGCGGTCGATCTCGGCCCGGACCCGCTGGACCGTGTTGTCGAACAGGCCCACGACCTGCGGCCAGGCGGTGCTCAGGGCTTCGGGGTCGTCGGTCTCGCCCAGGGATCGGCTCAGGGCGTCGGCGGCCAGTTGTGTGCGGCGCTCCCTCGTGGGCACGTTGCGCCCCTGGCTCTCGAGCAGGGGCGGGTACATGAGGAAGCCGGTGATGGTCGTGCCGAAGATGTGGAACAGCTCTTCGCGGGCCAGGTCGGTGCGTACCAGGCCGTGCTCGCGCAGCAGGTGGAAGTAGGCCTCGAGGTCGTTCAGGCGCTGATCCGTGACCTCTCCTCCCTCGGCGGCGGCGGTCTCGCTGACCGTGCCGAGCATCCCCGTGTCGGCCATGAAGACCTTCTGCAGTAGCGGGGAGTCCCCGAACGCTTCCAGGGAGGTCGCCCCGACCCTGCTCGGCAGGATCTGGACGGGATCTTCCCCCATCACCCTGACGATGCGCGCCGCGGTCTCGGCCTGGGTGCGCATGAGCACCACCAGGAACAGCACCTCCTTGGTGGGGAAGTGCAGGTAGACCGTTCCCTTGCCGACCCCTGCCCGGCGTGCGACGTCCTCGATGGTGATCTTGGCCGGACCCAGCACGACCATCAGGTCGGCGGCGGCGTCGAGGATGCGGTCGGCACGTTCGGCACGGGCCTGCGGTGAACGTCGGGAACGGGCGGACTGGACCACGCGGTGCTCCTGTGGGTCGGTGGGGCGCGGAAGCGCTGCGGCCTCCGCGGTGTGCAGCGTTGACGACCATATCGCCGCACCCCCTTCCCGTGACTTCGTGACCAGATTTCAAAGTTGGTCACGAAGTCACGATAAGCGGAGGCGGGGGTCCGCGGCAAGGGGAGCGGTGGTGATGGCCGGGGGCGGCCAGGTCGGAGGGGAGCTGGTGGGGGCGGAGGCGCTGGTGGGTCGGGGCGCACAACGACGGAGCCGTCTTGGCGGAGGAAGGGGCGCTGGTGGGGGTGGAACGACGGAGCGCCGCACCCCGGGGCGGGATACGGCGCTCCTGTGGTCGAGGGGTGGGGCGGGCGGTCAGTCCACCCCGAGGCGGCCCGTCGGCAGCAGCGTGGACACGTCCACCAGGGCCTCGCCCGAGGACTCCTCCTCCGCACCCGACAGCGCCTTCTCCACGTGGTGCAGGGCGCGCTCCACGAGGTCCTCGGCGTCATGGGGCAGCCACGTCACACGCGGGTCGCGGCGGAACCACGACTCCTGGCGCCGGGCGAACTTGCGCGTGGCCTGGGCCGTGGCCGCGCGGGCCTCCGACTCCGACATCTCCCCGTCCAACTGGGCCAGGGCCTGCGAGTACCCCAGAGCACGAGAGGCGGTGCGGCCCTCGCGCAGCCCAACCTTGTCGAGTTCGCGGACCTCCTCCACAAGGCCCTGCTCCCACATGCGGTCCACACGCAGGTCGATGCGCTCGTCCAGCTGCTCGCGTGGTGCGGAGACGCCCAACTGCAGGCAGGGGTAGAAGGAGGAGTGGTCCGGAAGGTTCGCGGTGAACGGCTCCCCGGTCAGCTCCACGACCTCGAGCGCGCGCACGATGCGGCGGCCGTTGCCCGGCAGGATCGAACGCGCCGCGGCCGGGTCGACGTCGGCCAGGCGCGCGTGCAGGACCCCGGGGCCGACCTCGTTGAGCTCGGCCTCCAGACGGGCACGCACATCCGGGTCGGTGCCCGGGAAGTTGAGGTGGTCGAGCACCGCACGTACGTACAGGCCCGAGCCGCCCACCAGGATCGGGAGGACGTCCTGGTCGGTGAGTTCCTCGACGCGCTCGCGCGCCATGGTCTGGTAACTGGCGACGTCGGCGGGTTCGGAGACCTCCCACACGTCCAACAGGTGGTGGGGCACCCCGCGGCGCTCGGCCTCGCCGACCTTGGCGGTGCCGATGTCCATGCCCCGGTAGAGCTGCATGGAGTCGGCGTTGATCACCTCTCCGCGCCGACCCACGCGTTCCTCCAGCCGCAGCGCCAGTTCGACGGCGAGGTCCGATTTGCCCACAGCGGTCGGCCCGACGACCGCGATCACCTTGATCATGGCCCCAGCGTAGCCATGCCGACACACTCCCCGCTGCGGGGTCGGCCACACGGGGTCACCGGGGGCGGTGACGGAGGGGCCTGTTGCCGGGCGGGGCGTTCCCCGGGCAGGGCCGTCGGCTTCGGGTGTGCGCCGGGGTGTGGGGCTCGGTGGGTGGGGGTTGTGCGCTCCCCCACGGGCACTCGCTAGGGCTCGCGCCCGAGGCGGAGCGTTTCTGGGGGCGAGCATTCGCGAGGGGGCGGGGCGTCGCCTGGGTGGCGCTGAGTGGTGAGGGGGCGTCTCTTGTGTGGCGGCGTGCCTGAGGGCTTGCTGGCGGGTGAACGTTTGCGGGGGTGTGGGCTTTGCGCTCCGCCACGGGCACTCACCAGCGTTCGCGCCCGAGGCGGAGCGTTCCTGTGTGGCGGTGTGTGGTTGGGGCGGAGCGTCCTGGGGTGGTGCTGGCGCGTGATCTAAGGCGTTCCTGGGGTGCGGGTGGGTGAAGGGGTGGTGGGTGTCTGGGGTTGCTGTGGAGGTGCGGGTTGGTGGGGGTGCGGGTTTTGCGCTCCGCCACGGGCACTCGCTAGGGCTCGCGCCCGAGGCGGAGCGTTCCTGTGGTGGCGGCGTGCGGGAGGCGAAGCGCTCCTGTGGTGGCGGTGTGCGGTTGGGGTGGAGCGTCCTGGGGTGGTGCTGGCGCGTGATCTAAGGCGTTCCTGGGGTGCGGGTGGGTGAAGGGGTTGTGGGTGTCTGGGGTTGCTGTGGAGGTGCGGGTTGGTGGGGGTGCGGGTTTTGCGCTCCGCCACGGGCACTCGCTAGGGCTCGCGCCCGAGGCGGAGCGTTCCTGTGGTGGCGGCGTGCGGGAGGCGAAGCGCTCTTGTGGTGGCGGTGTGCGGTTGGGGTGGAGCGTCCTGGGGTGGTGCTGGCGCGTGATCTAAGGCGTTCCTGGGGTGCGGGTGGGTGAAGGGGGGGTGGGTGTCTGGGGTTGCTGTGGAGGTGCGGGTTGGGGGGGGTGCGGGTTTTGCGCTCCGCCACGGGCACTCGCTAGGGCTCGCGCCCGAGGCGGAGCGTTCTGATGGTGGCGCTCGCGCCCGAGGCGGAGCGTTTCTTGGGGGCGGTGCGCAGTTGGGGTGGAGCGTCCTGTGGTGGCGGTGTGCGGTTAGGGCGAAGCGTTTCCTGGGTGGCCGGTGAGTGGTGAGGGCGGGGCGTTGTGGGGGTGTCCTTGCGCGGGAGGCGGAGCGTCCCGGTGGTGCCGGTTCCTGGGCGAACCAGGGGACCCGACGTGCGCCCTAGTATTGAAGGCATGCGATTCGCCAAGGGCCACGGAACAGAGAACGACTTCGTGATCCTCCCCGACCCCGACGGGGAGCTGGAACTCACGGAGGAGACCGTCCGTCTGCTGTGCGACCGACGCGCCGGCCTGGGCGCGGACGGGATCCTGCGCGTGGTGCGCACCAACGCCCTGGGCGAGGCACTGGCACCGGCCGCACGCACGGGCGAGCGTCCCCAGTGGTTCATGGACTACCGCAACGCCGACGGCTCGGTCGCCGAGATGTGCGGCAACGGGGTCCGGGTCTTCGCGCGCTACCTCCTGCACGCCGGCCTGGTCTCCGAGGACCGCTTCGAGGTCGGCACCCGCGACGGGGCCAAGCAGGTCTCGATCGAGGAGGACGGCCAGGTCACGGCCGACATGGGCCGCGTCGAGATGCAGGGTTCCTCCTCGGCGAAGCTGGCCCGCCAGGCGGTGCACGGCGCCCAGATCTCGGTCGGCAACCCCCACCTGGCGTGCGAGGTGACCGGTCCGGTCGCCGACGTGGACCTGAGCGAACCGCCCGTCCTGGACTCCGAGGCGTTCCCCGAGGGCGCCAACGTCGAGGTCTACGCCCGGACCGGCCCCGGATCCCTGGAGATGCGGGTCTTCGAACGCGGTTCCGGCGAGACCCGTTCCTGCGGCACCGGCATCGTGGCCGCCGCGTCCGCCGCCACCCCCAGCGGGGAGAGCGCGACGTGGAAGGTGCGAGTGCCCGGCGGCGAGTGCACCGTCCTGCTCGACGCCTCCGGCGCACGGCTGCGCGGCCCCGCGGTCATCGTCGCCGAGGGCGAGACCTACCTGGCCTGACCCCCGGCTCCGACACCGGCCCCGGCCGGGCGGGGGCTGAGCAGTCACCCGGCCCGCTACGGGCCCAGCAGCACCTCGGTACCCAGACCGCGCAACGACGCGTCCAGCACACGCGCGGTGTGGGCCACCGGCATCGGCGTCCCCGCGCGTTCCAGGGCCGAACCGATCTGCATCGAACACCCCGGGTTGCCCGAGACCAGCACCTGCGCCCCCGTGGCCGCCGCGTCCTGGCCCTTGCGGTCGCCCAGCTCCGCGGCCGGCTCCGGGTTGAACAGGTTGTACACCCCCGCCGACCCGCAGCAGATCTCCTTGTTCGGGAGGTCGGAGACGGTCAGCTCGGGGATCCGCGCCAACAGTTCCCGCGGCGCCGACGTCACCCCCTGGCCGTGCGACAGGTGGCAGGCGTCGTGGTAGGCCGCGTGCACCGGCAGCGGGTGGCGTTCGGCCTGCGGCCCCAGGTCGGCCAGGAACTCGGTGAGGTCGACGACCTTCTCCGAGGCCGCACGGGCACGGCGCACCCACGCCGGGTCGGCACCGGCCTCCTCCAGGGTCCGGTCCATGTGCTTCATGCTCGACCCGCACCCGGCCGAGTTCACCACGACGCGCTCCACATCGGCGCGTTCGAAGACCTCCACGAGGGCGCGCGTGAACCGGGCCGCTTCGTCCAGGCGCCCCGAGTGGCCGGACAGCGCCCCGCAGCAGCCCTGGGAACGCGGGATCACCACGTCGCATCCCTCCAACGCCAGGATCCGGGCCGTGGCCGTGTTGACCTCGGGGAAGAACGCCCCCTGCACGCACCCCACGAGCATGCCCACCCGCGCCCGGCGGCTGCCCACAGCGGGCACGAACTCCGGCAGGGGCGGCGGAGGTGACGACAGCGGCGGGGCGATGCGTTCCATCGTCGCGAGGGTGGGGGAGATGCGGTCCAGCACCCCGCTCTTGCGCAGCGCCCGGCCCACACCCGTGGCCTGGTAGGCGCGCAAGGGTCCCCGCATCATCCGGAGCCGGGCGCGGTACGGGAACAGCGAGAAGACCGCGCCCCGCAGCGCACGCTCGGGCACGGGGCGTTCGTGCTGCTCCTCGACCTTGTGGCGCGTGTGGTCGATCAGCGCGTCGTAGGCCACCCCCGACGGGCACGCGGACACACACGCCAGGCAACCCAGGCAGTTGTCGAAGTGGCCGACCGCCGCCTGGGTGAGGACGTCGTCCTCGTGCATCTGCTCCATGAGGTGGATCCGGCCGCGCGGGGAGTCCATCTCCTGCCCCCACAGCACGTGGGTCGGGCACGTGGGGAGGCAGAACCCGCAGTGCACGCAGTCGTCGAGGAGCTCGCTGAAACGCTGGTCGGTGTCACCGGAGATCGGCTCGGTCATGTGGGCTCCCTCGTCGGGTGGGGCTCGCTCGGGGCTCGGGTCAGGGCTCGGATCGGGGCACGTGGACCGTTGTTGTGTGGCGGTCCCGCCCGGGTGCTCAGGGCGCCGGGGGCGGGAGGGGACCATGGAACGGGTGCGTACGTCGGACGCCGGGGAGAGGGCGGTCCCCCGGCCCCTGCCGGTGACGGGTGGGACCGAGGCAGGCGGGGCCCGGCCCCGACCGCACCCGGGCTCATGTCCCGCCGGGCCCGCGTCCGGGCGCGAACCGGTGGTCGGGGTCGAAGGAGTCCTTGACCGCGCGCATCAACGCCAGGCCGGGCACCTCGCCCCATCGGTCCACCGCCTCGTCCGTCCCCGGATCGGCGCGGACCAGGGTCGCCGCCCACTCCGGGCGTGCGCGCGCCTCCTCCAGCACCGACGCCACCTCCGCGGGCGGGGTCCCCTCCGGCCAGGACAGGTGCAGCGCGCCCCGCGGTGCACACCCCTCCACCCCGACACGGCGGCCCAGCAGCGCGGCGGCCTCCACCGACTCCGCGGGCGGGACCGACAGCCACGCCAGCGGACCGGATGTGGGCCGCAGCCCCCACCCCGACGGCAGGCCCTCGTGCACCTGCGCGTGCTGACCCATCGCCTGCACGGCCCGGTCGGCGCGCGGGCGCAGGCCGTCCGGGGTGCCCTCCAGCACCGCCTTCAGGGAGAAGGGGGTTCCGGGGGCTGCGGAGAGCTCCACCGCCGAGGGCACGACCGGGCTCTCCCGCACCTGAGCCAGCGCCCGCTCGGCCCCGGCACGGTCCTCGAACTCGGCCTCGACCAGGCGCAACGCCGCCGGTTCGGGCTGGAGCCGGAAGGCTACCGAGGCCACCGCCCCCAGGGTTCCGTGTCCGCCGGTGTGGAGCTTGGCCAGGTCGTAGCCGGCCACGTTCTTGACCACCCGTCCGCCGCTGCGCGCCACCACACCGTCCGGGCGCACGACCGTCATCCCGATCACCAGGTCGCGCAGGGCCCCGTGCAGCAGGCGCCGGGGCCCGCTCGCCCCGGTGGCCACCGCCCCGCCGACGGTCCCGCCCGCGCGGACGGGGTCGTACGACAGGCGCTGGCCCTCCTTGGCCAGGTGGGCGTACAGGTCGGCGACGGGGGTGCCCGCGCCCACCTCGACGACCAGGTCGCCGGGGTCGTGGTCGATCCAGGACAGGCGGGAGGTGTCGACGAGCAGGTCGAGCGAGCGCGGGGGCGGGCCCCAGTCCTGTGCGGTGCCGCCTCCCCGCAGGGTGACGGCGCGGCCCTCGCCGGCGGCCTCGGTCAGGGTCCGGGAGAGCTCTTCGGTGCTCGACGGTTCGGCGACCCGCGCGGGTGCGAGTCCGCCGACCGTGTCCTGCGGTGTGCCGTCCCGCACGACCGGGATGGGGGTCCGGGAGGATCCAGCCATGTCACGTTCCGTTCCGTGGTCGTCGGTCCGGCGGGTCAGAACTGCTCGGCGTGCCCGGAGGCCACCAGTGGATGCACGTCCCGCTGCACACCCGGCTGTTCCCCGCACAGGCGCGGGGTGGGCAGGAGCTTCTCGGGGTTGGCGGTGCCGTCCGGGTCGAGGGACCGCCGGAAGAGGTCGAAGGTCTCCAGGTCGTCGGGCCCGTACATGCGCGGCATCTTGCAGGCCTTGTCCACACCCACGCCGTGCTCGCCGGTGATGGAACCCCCGTGCTCGACACACAGGTCCAGGATCTGCGCGGAGACCTCCTCGGCCCGCTCCCACGCGCCCTGTTCGGCGTCGTCGAAGAGCACCAGGGGATGCAGGTTCCCGTCGCCCGCGTGGAAGACGTTGGCGACCCGGATGCCGGAGTCGGCGGAGAGCTCGGTGATCCGGCGCAGGACCTCGGGCAGGGCGGTACGCGGGACCACGCCGTCCTGGACGATGTAGGCGGGGCTGATGCGGCCCACGGCGGCGAACGCGGACTTGCGGCCCTTCCAGATGAGCGCGCGTTCCTCGGCGCTGCTGGCCGTGCGGGTCTCGAAGGAACCGGCCTGCGCGCACAGGTGCTCGACCTGCGCGACCTGGGCGTCGACCTCCTCGGTGGGGCCGTCCAGCTCGACCACCAGGACCGCGGCCGCGCCCTCGGGGTAGTCGCAGGCCACCGCCGCCTCGGCCGCCTCGATCGCGAGCGCGTCCATCATCTCGATCGCGGAGGGGAGCACGCCCTCGCCGATGATCGAGCTGACCGCGCGCCCGCCGGCGTCCATGCTGTCGAAGGCGGACAGGAGCGTCACGGTCTTCTCCGGCGTACGGGTCAGGTTCACCACGACGCGGGTGGCCACGCCCAAGGTGCCCTCGGAACCCACGAACGCGCCGATGAGGTCGTACCCCGGGGCGTCGGCGGCCTTGCCCCCGAGGCGGACCAGGTCGCCGGCGGGGGTGACCACGTCCAGGCCGCGCACGTGGTTGACGGTGAACCCGTACTTGAGGCAGTGCGCGCCGCCGGAGTTCTCCGCGACGTTGCCGCCCACCGAACACACCTGCTGGCTGGAGGGGTCGGGGGCGTAGTAGTAGCCGTGCGGGGCGGCGGCGCGGGTGATGTCGAGGTTGGCGACGCCGGGTTCGACGACCGCGCACTCGTTGGCGATGTCGATCTCGAGGATGCGGCGCATGCGGGAGGTGACCAGCAGGACCCCGTCGGAGTGGGGGAGGGCGCCGGCGGAGAGCCCGGTTCCGGCGCCGCGTGGGACGAAGGGGACGCCGTGTTCGTGGCAGAGGCGGACCACCGCGGCGACCTGGTCGGCGGAGGTCGGGAGGGCCACGACCCCGGGGACCTCGCGGTGGTGGGTGAGCCCGTCGCTCTCGTAGGTGCGGCGTTGGGAGCGGTCGGTGAGGAGCCCGTCCTCGCCCAGGATCGCGCGCAGGTGGGGGACGAGGTCGGCCACGGCCGCGGCGCGGGGCGATGCGGTCGCGGGGCGTTGGGCGCTCGCGGTTCCCGCGTCGTCCGCGGTTGCTGCGCGGCCCGTGTTTCCCGCGTTCTCGTGCTCGGCCAGGGACATGGGGAGCCTCCGCCTCGGGTCAGGCGCGGGTGAGGTGGATCACCCGGCATGGGACCTGCTTGGACCGTAGGCCGCGGGAGGTGCGGAGTGCAAGGGGTTCCCGAGCTTCGGCGGAAATCGGGTTCCGTCTCTTGGAATCGGGCGGGGTGGTCTTGCACGGGTCGTGGTGGACCGGTTCTGGGGTCCGCAGGGATGCTTCGTCCGGCCGTGCCGGACGGGGGCGCCTCGCCCAGGGCGCTTGGTGCAACGTGCAGCGCTTCTGGGAGCGCGCCCAGGGGGTGCGTCGTGTGGTGTGCGAGCGCCGACGGGTGCCCGAGACGGAACGTCCTTCGGGGCGGGCTCGCTCCAGGGGTGAACGTTCCTGGGGTCGGGCTCGCGCGCATGGCGCGGGTGGAGCGAGGTCCGGCGTGGTGCAGTGTTTTGGGGCGAGCACCCCGAGGACGCTTCGTGTGGTGTGCGAGCGCCGGCGAGTGCGCCACACGAAGGGGGTGCGGGCGTGTGGGTCTGTGGTGGTGCGCGTCTTCTGGGCGCCGACGTGTTTCGTGGGCGCTCCGTCCTGGGCGCTCGCTTGTGCTCGCGCCCAGGACGGAGCGGGTCGGGGCGCTGGGCCGCGCTCGCGCGCACAGCGCGAGGCGGAACGGCCCCGAGTACCTGGGTCCTATGCCCTGGGGCCGGGCGACCCGGGCGACCTACGGCATGCGCTCGTAGGCGGGCAGGGTCAGGAAGTCGACGTACTCGTCGGCCAGCGCGACCTCGGAGAACAGCTCCTTGGCCTGCTGGTACAGCTTCTCGTCGAACGCCTCGCCCAGCGCCTCACGGATCGTGACGAGCTCCTCGTCGATGATCGTGCGCACCAGGTCGGCGGTGACCTTCGGGCCGTCCTCGAGCGTGACGTCGTTGTGCAGCCACTGCCAGATCTGCGAACGCGAGATCTCGGCGGTCGCTGCGTCCTCCATCAGGTTGTGGATCGCGACCGCGCCGTTGCCGCCCATCCACGTCGCCAGGTACTGCAGGGCGACGTTGATGTTGGCGCGCAGACCGGCGGTGCTGATCCCGCCCGGGGTCTGGTCGACCGCGAGCAGGTCGGCGGCGGACACGTCCACGTCCGGGCGCTGCTTGGAGATCTGGTTCGGGTTCTCGCCGAGGACCCCGTCGAAGATCTCCTTGGCCACCGGGACCAGGTCCGGGTGGGCGACCCAGGACCCGTCGAAGCCGTCGCCCGACTCGCGGGACTTGTCGTCGCGGACCTTGGCGAAGGCGTTCTTGTTGACCTCCTCGTCCTTGCGGGACGGGATGAACGCCGCCATGCCGCCGATCGCGTGCGCACCGCGCTTGTGGCAGGTCTTGACCAGCAGCTCGGTGTAGGCGCGCATCATCGGCGCGGTCATGCCCACGGAGTTGCGCTCGGGCAGCAGGAACTTGCGACCGCGGGTGCGGTGCACCTTGATGATGCTGAACAGGTAGTCCCAGCGGCCCGCGTTCAGGCCCGCGGAGTGCTCGCGCAGCTCGTAGAGGATCTCCTCCATCTCGAACGCGGCCGGGATGGTCTCGATCAGGCACGTGGCGCGGATGGTGCCGCGCGGGATGCCCACACGCTCCTGGGCGAGGACGAAGATGTCGTTCCAGAGGCGGGCCTCCAGGTGGCTCTCCATCTTCGGCAGGTAGAAGTAGGGGCCCTTGCCCTTGGCGATCTGCCGCTTCGCGCTGTGGAAGAAGTAGAACGCGAAGTCGACGATGCCGCCGCTGACCCGCTCACCGTCGACGAGGATGTGCTTCTCGTCCAGGTGCCAGCCGCGCGGGCGCACGACGATGGAGGCGAGCTCCTCGTCGGCCTTGAGCGCGTAGGTCTTGCCCTGGGGTGAGGTGAAGTCGACCTTGCGGTCGAGGGCGTCGCGCAGGTTGAGCTGGCCCTCGATCATGTTCTCCCACAGCGGGGTGTTGGCGTCCTCGAAGTCGGCCAGCCACACCTTCGCGCCGGAGTTGAGCGCGTTGATCGTCATCTTGCGGTCGGTCGGACCGGTGATCTCCACGCGGCGGTCGGTGATGCCCGGCGCGGGGTCGGCGACCTTCCAGCTGTCGTCCTCGCGGATGTGCTTGGTCTCGGGGAGGAAGTCGAGGTCCTCCCCGGCCGAGATGCGGTCCTGGCGCTCCTTGCGGGCGCGCAGCAGCTCCTGCCGGCGCGGCTCGAAGGTGCGGTGGAGCTCGGCGACGAGGGCGAGGGCGTCCTCGGTGAGGATCTCGTCGTACCGGTCGTTCCGGGGGCCGGTGATCTCGACCCCTTGTGTGGCGCCCATGTCAAACCTTCCACGATCCGAAAAAAACTTTTGATATGTGGAAATCAAGATATCGGGGGTCGACCCGCGTGGTCAACGTCGCGCGTGAGGCAGAAGACTGGAAAGTTTCCGGCTCAGTGAAGCCCATGCAAACTTCTGAACGAACTTTTGCTGTTCTTCGGCTGTGGCGGTGAAGGGATCGTCTCACGTCCTGGCGCGACCGGGTGGCACGCGTCACCCACCGGGTAAAAACCCGTGTGCTCCGCGGTGGATCCGGTGAGACCATCGAGAGACCACCGCACGGATCGGTGACCGGAAGAATCCCGGCGGTGGCGACGTTGACCCACCTGGAGGGATATGAATACAACTGACACCCGCGGAAGCGCTCTCGAGGGCAGCCTGCCCCAGGAGGACGCCGTCCGCGAGGCGATCACCGTCGGGGACGGGGTCAACGCAGAGGCGCCGACCACGGAGACCGGCGGCGAACGCTACGACGACCGCACGACCGCCCCCGACCAGGGCGAGATGGAACTCGCCGAGCGCAACGCGCTCCGCCGCGTCCAGGGGCTGTCGACCGAACTCACCGACGTCACCGAGGTCGAGAACCGCAGCCTGCGCCTGGAGCGCGTCGTGCTCATCGGTGTCTGGACCAGCGGGACCCAGGCCGACGCCGACACCTCGCTCACCGAGCTCGCGGCCCTGGCCGAGACCGCCGGTGCAGCGGTCCTGGAAGGCCTCACCCAGCGCCGCCCCAAGCCCGACGCCGCCACCTACATCGGTAAGGGCAAGGCGGCCGAGCTCGCCGACGTCGTCGCCTCGACCGGGGCCGACACCGTCATCTGCGACGGCGAACTCACCCCCGGCCAGCTGATCCAGCTCGAGGACGTCGTCAAGGTCAAGGTCATCGACCGCACCGCACTGATCCTCGACATCTTCGCCCAGCACGCCCGCAGCAGCGAGGGCAAGGCCCAGATCGAACTGGCCCAGCTCAACTACCTGCTGCCGCGGCTCCGCGGCTGGGGCCACACCCTGTCCCGCCAGGCCGGCGGCGCCGGTGGCGGCGGAGGCGGCGGTGTGGGTCTGCGCGGTCCCGGTGAGACCAAGATCGAGACCGACCGCCGACGCATCAACGACAAGATCGCCAAGCTGCGCCGCCGGCTCGCGCACATGCGCACGGCCCGCGACGTCAAGCGTTCCGTGCGCCGCACGCGTGAGGTCCCGGCGGTGGCCATCGCCGGATACACCAACGCCGGCAAGTCCAGCCTGCTCAACCGGCTCACCGGGGCCGGGGTCCTGGTGGAGAACGCCCTGTTCGCCACCCTCGACCCCACCGTGCGCCAGGCGCGCACCCCCGACGGCCGGGCGTTCACGCTCAGCGACACCGTCGGGTTCGTCCGGCACCTGCCGCACCAGCTGGTGGAGGCGTTCCGCTCCACGCTGGAGGAGGTCGCCGACGCGGACCTGGTCGTCCACGTGGTCGACGGTTCCCACCCCGACCCCGAGGAACAGATCCGGGCCGTGCACGAGGTCTTCGCCGACATCGACGCGACCGACGTGCCCGAGATCGTCGTGGTCAACAAGGTCGACGCCGCCGACCCCGACACGCTCAAGGCCCTGCGCACGCGTTACCCCGATGTCGTCGAGGTCTCCGCGCGCACCGGCCAGGGCGTTCCGGACCTGGTCACCCGGCTGGCCGAGTCGCTGCCCGAGCTCGCCCACGAGATCAGGGCGCTCGTGCCCTACTCGCGCGGCGACCTGGTCGCCAAGGCCTACGAGGAGGGGCGTGTCCTCAAGGAGGAGCACACCCAGGACGGCACCGACATCCACGCGTTCGTGCCCGAGCTCCTGGCCACCAAGCTCGGCGAGTACACGCTGACGACCGCCTGAGCCGCGCGCCGCACACGCGGCGGTGCGCACGTGCACACGGGCCCGGGATTCCGCCCCGGGCCCGTTCGTGTGTCCGGAACCGGTCCTGACCCAGGTCACACGGGACGGACACGGCCGTGTTCACCGGACAATTGTGCGAAGGATGCCCCGGTACGCTCGCCTTTCGGTCCACAGGGAGGTGTACACGGGCTCGGCGGATGGACTACGGTTTTGGCCACCGGTCGGCGCCCGCCCGACACGGCCCCGGAAGACGGCCCCCGCCGGAACCGGGTCCGTCGGCCCGCCCCCAGACACCCGGACCACTCCCAGACAACGAGGTCGCCATGCCCGCCCGCGTTCCGCTCGCCGCCCACATGACCATCGGTGTCCGGGGCTGAGCGGAGAGCACATGTCGGTCATCCTCCTCACCAACATCGGACGGCTCTGGACCGGGACGGAGATGCTCACCAAGGCGGCGATCCTGCTCAAGGACGACCGCATCGCCTGGGTCGGCCCCGCCGCCGAGCTCCCGCAGCAGGTCCCCGGGGTCGTCGAGGACCTCACCGACGTCGACGAGGTCGTCAACATCGGCGGCGGGCTCGTCACCCCCGGGCTCATCGACGCCCACTGCCACCCCGTCTACGCCGGCGACCGGTACGCCGAGGTCACCATGTGGGCCAAGGGTGCGTCGCGGGGCGACATCTTCGCGGCCGGCGGGGGTGTGTCCACGACCGTCACCATCACCCGCGGGACCGACCCCTGGACCCTGTGCAACGCGGTCCGCGAACGCCTGCGGCACTGGGTACTCACCGGGGCCACGACCGTGGAGGCCAAGACCGGGTACCACCTGACCCGCGACGGTGAACTCGCCGACGTGCGGCTGTTGCGCTCCCTGGAGGAGGAGCCCGGCATGCCGCGCATCCACGCGACCTTCTTCCCCGCGCACGGGGTTCCGCCGGAGTTCTTCGGCCGGCCCAAGGAGTACGTCGCCGCGGCCGCCTCCTGGCTCGCCGACGCCGCCACCGCCGGGGCCGACGGCGTCGACGTCTACTGCGACAACCAGCAGTTCACCACCGAGGACGCGCACATGCTGCTCGGCGTCGGCCAGTCGGTGGGCCTGCGCACCACGCTGCACGCCTGCTCGCGGCCGCGCCACGGTGCCGTGCGGATGGCCACGGAACTGGGGTGCTCGTCCGTCGACCTGCTCCACGAGACCGACGAGCAGGACATCCTCGCGCTCGCCGGCGCCCGTACCCCCGTCGTCGCCTGCCCCACCACGTCGTTGCGCGAACGCCGGATGCCTCCGGTGCGCACCCTGCTCGACCACGGGGTGCCCGTGGGCCTGGGCACCGACCACAACCCCGGGCAGACCGGGGCGACGTCGATGCCGCTGGTGATGTCGCTGGCGATCTCCATGTTCGAGGTGACCGTGCAGGAAGCGCTCACCGCCGCCACCCTCGGCAGCGCGCACGCCCTGGGGCTGACCGACCGGGGTGTGCTCGCACCCGGGTGCCTGGCCGACCTCGTGCAGTGGGACGCCGACCACGAGGGCGCGTTCGGGTGGTCGATGGGCCTGCAGACGCTGCGCGTGTGGCAGGGCGGGCGCACGATCCGCTGACCCGGGCGGGGCCGATCGGCCCCGCCTCGATGCGGGCGCAACCATTCTGGCGCGGAACGGCTGCCACAGGCGGAGAGAGGACCTTCGTCCGTCGGGGCGCGCTCGAGGGGACACCCGGGGTGCGTGCGCAACCGTCGTGTGGCGGGGCCATGTCCGGCGCCCGGTCCAGGGCGCCCGTAGGCGCGGGGGTGTGCGGCCCAGGACTTCGGCCCGGTGAGTGGGCCGGGCGGGAGACGCGGGGTGTGCGGTATGGCGGGCAGGCGGCGGGCGTGTTCGGTGCCGGTGCGCAGCCGCCTTCCGCGCCGGTCGCGCCGGGGATCAGTTCTGGGCGCCGCCGCGGGCGCGTGCGATCTCGATGACCGCGCGCTCCAACGCGTACTCGGGGTCGCGGCCCGCACCCTTGATGAGCGCGTCCGTCTCGGCCACGACCTCCATCGCCCGCGTGACACCGGCCGCGCTCCAGCCCCGTGCCTGCTGGCGGAGCGTACGCAGCTTCCACGGCGGGACCTTGGCGCGCTTGGCCAACTCGGCCTCGCCGACCCCGCGCGCGGGCTGGGCGACCACCGCGATGCCGCGGACCGCGCCCGCCAGCGCGCTGTTGATCAGCACCGGGGCGGTGCCCACAGCCAGGGACCAGCGCAACTGTTCCAAGGCCTCGGGCAGGCGGCCTTCCACGGCGCGGTCGGCGACCGTGAAACCCGACGCCTCCGCCTTGCCGGAGTGGTAACGCGCCACGGTCTCGGCGTCGACGCGGCCCTCGGTGTCGGCCATGAGCTGGGTGCAGGCCGCGGCGATCTCGCGGAGCTCGCTGCCCACGGAGTCGACCAGGGACTGCGCGGCGTCCGGGGTGATCTGGCGTCCGCCCGAGGAGAACTCCTTCTTGACGAACGCCACCCGCTCGGCCGGCTTGGTGGGGCCCTTGCAGTCGATCCGCTGCGCACCCGCCTTCGACGCCGCCTGGAGGAGCGCCTTGCCCTTGTTGCCGCCCGCGTGCGTGAGGACCATCGTGACGTCGTCGGCCGGGTTCGCGAGGTAGTCGGTGACCGTCGTCGCGATCTCCTTGTTGAGGTCCTGCGAGGAACGCAGCACGACGACGCGGCTGTCGCCGAACAGCGAGGGGGAGGTCACCTCGACCAGGGTGGTCGGGCCCACCTGGGCGGGCACGAGGTCGTGGACGTCCGCGTCGGGCTCGGCCTCGCGGGCGGCGGCCACGACGGAGGCGACGGCGCGGTCCACGAGGAGTTCCTCGTCGCCGACGATGACCGTGAGCAGGGGCGGTGCAGGCATACCCCGAGCATGCCACGCCCCGCGGACAGTTCCGTCCGTCGTCCCCCCACGGGATGCGGTTCCCGCGCACCGCGCAGCAACTCGGGCCGGGTGGGATGTCGGATGACCGAGGAGGTGGCTCGAGCTGCGCGGTGCGCGGTGGCTCCGTGCCGAGGTGGGGAGGCGGTGCCCTCGTGCACGGAGTGAGGGTGTCATGGCCCGGTTCTCCCAGGGCTCGGCGGTGTGTGCCGGGTTCCTCGGTAGAAGTGTCCTGGCCGTGGCACGGGGTGCAGCGCGGACGCTCGGGGCCTGGTTGCCCGTGGGGGTGGGCCCTCGCGGAGTGCGGGCCTCGGGCGTGGGGCGCTCATGCGGAGGTTCACGCGTCGCGGTCGGGGTCGGGCCCGCGGGCGGCCCCGCGCGGAGGCCCGCTGCCGTCGCCGGGCAGCACCGCGACCGGGCCGTCCCGGTCGGTGCGCAGGTTCACCGGGGACACCTCCTCCAACAACCGCCACGTGAACGGCGCGGGGTGGCCGTAAGGGTTGTCCGCCCCGACGGACGTGAGCGACACGTCCGGCGACGTGGCCCTCAGGAACTCCGGCACCGTCGTCCCGGCGCCGTGGTGCGGTGTGGTCAGCACGCTCACCGACAGCAGCTCGGCCTCGGGCAGGGCGAGTAGGCGTTCCTGCGCCCCCTCCTCCACGTCCCCGGTCAGCAGCACCGACACCGGACCGTCCGCGCGCACCACCAGCGACCGGTCGTTCAGCGTTCCCTCGAAGCCGGGGTCGGGCCACAGCACCCGCAGGGTCCAGGGCCCCACGGTCACCTCGGCCCCGCGTTCGCCGACCCACGTGCGCACGTCCTCGTCGGCCAGCTCGCGTCCGACGGGGGTGTCGTGGAAGTCGGCGGGAACCAGCGCTGTCGGGACCGTCCGGTGCCGCAGGACCCCCGGGGCCCCGTCCACGTGGTCGGCGTGGTCGTGGCTGAGCATCAACAGGGGAACCGTGGACACCCCGAGCTCCGTGAGGCAGTCGTCGACCGGTTCCGGTTCCATGCCCGTGTCGAAGACCATCGCCGAGCCCGGACCGACGGACAGCACGAACGCGTCGCCCTGACCGACGTCGCACGCCACCACCGCCCACCCCGCCGGCGGCCACCCGCCCGGCAGGCACCGCGCGGCCAACGCCAGGATCAGCACCGCCACGACGCCGGCGGACACCACACGCAACCAGCGGCGGGTCCGCGCCAGCACCAACAGCGCGAGCAGCACCGCGAGCGCCAGCGCCCCAGCCACGTCCCCGCGCCACGGGAACGCCCCGTACGGGACCCGCGCCCCGTGCTCGGCGACCGCGGCGATCCACGACACCCCCAACCCCGGGACCTGCACCAGCGCGGCCACCCCCGAGCCCCACGTGTCGGCGAGCCAGGGCACACCCGCGACGAACGGCGCCGCCCCGAGCGAGGCGAGCGTGGCGACCACGGCCCCGAGCACGGTCACCGTGGCCACCACCGGCGCGGCCAGCACGTTCGCCGGAACCGCCACCCACGAGACCTCGCCCGACAGGAGCACGAGCACGGGCGAGACCGCCAGCTGTGCGGCCAGGGCCACCGCGCACGCCTCCGCCACCACACGCGGGACACGGTGCTGCCAGGCCCGCGACCACGCCGGGACCAGCAGCAGGATCCCCGCCGTGGCCAGCACCGACAGCGCGAACCCGTAGGAGGAGGCCAGGTCCGGTGCCACGAACAGCACCCCCACCACCGTCGCGCTCAACGCCCCGAGCCCGGCGTGCGTGCGGCCGGTCGCCAGCGCGAGCAGGGCGATCGAGCCCATGAACGCCGCCCGGACCACGCTCGGTTCCGGACGGCACACCAGCACGAACAGCCAGATCATCGCCGCCCCGCCCACCACCGAGAACCAGGTCGGTGCGCGGGCCACGCGGGCCACGGCCAGCACGAAGCCGGTGAGGATCGCGAGGTTCGCCCCGCTTACCGTGAGTAAGTGCGTCATTCCGGTGGCCCGGAAGTCCTCCGCGGTCCGGGGCTCGACCTCGGACACGTCGCCGACGATCAGCGCCGGCAGGAGCCCGCGCTCGGGCTGGGGCAGGACCGCGGTCGCCTCCCGCAGCCGTTCCCGCACGTCCCCGGCGAAGCTCTGCAGGCCGGAGGGTTCGCCGATCCCCTCGGGAGGGCCGCGGACCGCGACGAGCGCGGCGGTCATCGGGTCCTCCTCCTCGTCGAGGAACGCGCCCCGCGCCCGCACCTGTTGCCCGGGCAGCAGCGTGCCCCACTCCGGCCCGGACGCCAACAGGACCACCGGGGCGCGCCCGCGGGTCTCCAGGTTCCAGGCGGTGATTACCCACTCGGCCCGACCCGGACGCGGGTGGCCCGCCCGCGCCCGCGGATCGGTGCGTACCTGGGCGACGAACTCGACCTCCCCGGGGCGTTCGGTGGCGGCCGTCGCTGCACTGTGCGCGACCCGGTGCACATGGAGCCCGGTGACCGCAGCGACCGTGGCCGAGCACGCCAGCGTCGCGGCCACGCCGAGCGCCATCGCCTCGGTGGATGCGCGGGCCAGGACCAGCACGGCGAGCGCGAGACCGGCCATGACCGCGGCGAACACCCACGACACCCACGGGGAGACCGCGAGCGTTCCGAGCGCGGTCAGCCAGGTCGCGACGGCCGGTGCGGCCAGGCGCAGGTCGGGAGGGCGACCCACCGAGAGGCCGTCGGTGCCCAGCCAGCTCACCACGGGGCATCGGGTCCTTTCGTCGCGCGTGCGGGTGTGGACGAGGTTCGCGGGGGCTGCGTCGGCCTGTGGTTGGGCACGGCGCGTGTGTGAGGGGCCGGAAGGTGCCTTGGCCAGGTCGGGTGGTCGGGTTCGGAACGTGCGGGTGAGAGACCGAAAGTGGCCGGGGTCGGTCCGGGGCCGGAGGCGCCCCGGGATGCGGCGCGTGGGACAAGGGCGCACGCGGCCCGTGCGGGACACGGTTCGGGGTGGGACGGACGTCGGTGGGCCCAGGGCCAGGCCCCCGGGTCAGAGCGTCACGTGGTCCTCCAGGTTGTCGAACGTGCTCTGCCCGATCCCGGAGACGTCGAGCAGGTCCTCCACGCTGGAGAACGAACCCCCGAGGGACTCGCGGTGCTCCAGGATCGCGCCGGCCTTGGCCTCACCGATGCCCGGTAACGCCTCCAACGCCGACTGGTCGGCCTGGTTGAGGCTCACGCGCTCCGCATCCCCGCCCTCCGCGGCCTCGGCAGCTTCGGGATCCCCTTCGGCGCCCAGCAGGATGCGTTCGCCGTCGACCACGGGCCGGGCCAGGTTGACCATGTCGAGATCGGCATCGGGCAGGGCGCCGCCGGCCTCCTCGACCGCGTCCAGGACCCGGGACCCGGGCGGGAGCGTGTACAGGCCGGGGTCCTCGACGTCGCCGCCGATGTGCACGACCACGTCCTCGCCGGAACCGTCCTCGGTGCCGGCATCCGAGGCGTCGCCCGAACCTTCTGCGGCATCGCCGTCGCCCCCGGAACCCTCGGCGCCGTTACCGTTCCCGTTCTCGCCGTCGGGCGCGGACTGGGGCACCATCTCGGGCACGTCGGTCTCCGCCGGCTCCCGGCGCAGGAAGAACAGGGCCGCGACGACCGCGGCCGCGCCCAGGACGAAGAGCGCGATGACCGCCCGCTTCGACAGGGTGGCGTTGGGCCCCCACATCCGGGCGAGGCGGGTGACGGGCGCGTCGGCGGGGTCGCGGGGGTCGAACTCCACGTAACCGGAGGGCGGGCGGCGTTCCTTGAGGAGCTCCTCGTCGTCGGGGTCCAGCCACGGGGAGTCCGGGGGCGGGGGGATGTGGATGCCGGGGTCGCCGTCGTCGTCGCCGTGGTTGGCCGGGCTACCGGGGACGGTCACGGAGTCGTCCGGGTCGCGCTCGGGCCAGGCGTCGAACGAAGGGTTCCAGGGGCCGTCGGGCGTAGGGTCGTCGGCCGGGTGGTGCTCGGACGCACGGTCGTGGGACGTGGAACCGGACGCCGGGTCGGACCGTGGGTCGGATGGCGGATCGGCCGGCCAGGAGGGGCGCCGGTACTCCCGCGGCTGCTCGCTCAGGGGGCGGTGCCCCACCCATTTGCGGGTGGTGGGCGTGCGCGGGGTGGTGGGCCGTCGGTCGGGTGTGTCCGGCGGGTCCGGCGGGTGCTGGTGGTCCGGACGATGTGGTCGGCTCTGCCGGTCCTGCCGGTCGTATTGGTCCTGTGGGTCGTGCCGGCCTTGCGGGCCCAGGGACGTTGCCGGTGAACCTGCCGGGCCCCGCCGGGCGCCCGAGGCGGGGATGCGCACGGTGGATTCGTCGGGCGAGCGGCCGGAGACGGCCGGGTGGATCGAGGCGTCCGAAGGGGCTGAGGTGTTCGAATTGCCTCCACTGCCTGCACCGCTCGAGTGGCCGGAGAGGGCCGAGGTGTGCGCGCGGACCGAGGCGTCCGCGAACCCCTGGTCTGCGGGGCCCGGGAACCGGGGTCCGGGGAACATGTCGTCGAAGGTGGCCGCGGGGCGGTTCGCCGCTCGGAACGCGGAAGAGACGGTGCCGTAAGACCTGGCTGCGCGGGAAGCGGGACCACTGGGCCGGCGATCCCCTGACCCGGCCGGGGGCGTTCCGTGCGCCGAGTCTCCCTCGTACGCGGGGGAGGGGAAGGCGGCCCCTGAACCGGAACCGGCCCCGGAACCGTTGCGGGGACGCAGGCGCACGGTGCCGCCGCCTTCGAGGAGCTCGTCGGGGCCGTCGAGGTCGTCTGCTCCGTCGAGCGTTCCATCGAGTGCTCCGCCGAGCAGCTCGTCCTGCTCCGAGCGTGTGGACGGAGGGGTGCCTGCGCCGGTTCCGAGCTGGGACGCGCCGGCGGTGGTGCCGGTGGTCGCGGCGTTCGCGGGGGATGCGGAGGTTCCGATCCCGGGGAGGCCGGTCGGGCCCGTAGCAGCGATCGCGTCCGGGGTCACGGACAACCCAGGCATCCCGAACGCCCCGTGTGCCCGGTTGGGGTCGAAGTTCTTGGCACTCTCGGAGACCCGGTCGACCCCGGACGCCTGGTCGACCCCGGAAGGTGCGTCGAGGCCGAACGGGTTGGAGCCGTGGGGGCCGGGCGCCGCGCTCCCCGGGTTGCCGAACGGAACGGTCCCGGGGACACCGGACGGCAGGGTGTCCGGCGTGAGATCGAGGTGGTGGCGCAGGACCTGGGCGCTGATCGGCGGTTCGTTCCATAGGCGGGGGTCGAGGGAGAGATCGGGGGAGCGGTCGTGAGAACGCTCGGACCCGCTCTCGGACTCGCGCCCGGGCTTGCCGCCTGAACCCCGTTCGGGCCTGCTGCCGGACCCGTGCACGGATCCACGCCCGGTCCCGCGCCCGACCCCGCGGTCGGTTCCGTGGCCGGGCACGGGTTCGGAACGTGCGCCCTGACCCGCGGAAGGTGCCGACGTGCCTGCGCTTTCCCGGAGCCACGAACCGGATGCCGTGTTGCTGTGGCCCCGGCCCGTTCCGTCGGACGGTGCATGGTCCGACGTGCGGGGCACGGGGACCCGGGCCGGACGCAGACGGGTGGTGTCGTGGTCGTCGACCAGGTCATCGAGGCCACCGAGGTCGTCGAGCTCATCGGGGTCGGAGACGGAGGGTCGAGGCCGTCCGACGCCGGGGTCGGAATCGTGCGCGGTACCCGGATCGAAGCCGTGATCGCTGCCGGGGACCTCACCGGTACGGGCGTTCCTGTGGGCGCCCCTGTCGAAGTCCGTACCTGCCCTCGCGCCGTCGTCGTGGGCTGCCGGATCTGGGGCGAAGCCCCCGGTCACGTGGGCGGAGGACGGGCCGTCCACGTGACCGGGGTGTACTGGGCGCCCGTCGCCGTCGGGCGCGGGCCCGTGCGTTCCGGGTGCTGGTGGTCCATGGGCCGGGCGCGTGTAGGGCGCGGGCCGGCGAGGGTCGTGGGCGTGTGTGTCCGCGGAACGTTTTCGGTCAGCATTGAGCGATCCGGGCGTGGGCGGGCGAGGGTGGTGCGTGTGTGCGCCGTCGGAGCGCGTGCCGGACATCGGTGGAGGGCCTGGCGCGGGTATGGCGTTCCGGCCTGCTGCGAGGCCCGACCGTCCGGCGAGGAATTCGCTCGCGCTCGACGGGCGCGTGCGGGCACCCGCACGCGCAGGTGGTGGGAGGCGCTCGGTGTCGGACTCCTCCAGGAACTCGGTCAGCGGGGTGCTCTCCTCGGAGCCCGAGACAGCCGGGGACCCGCGGTCAGGAACCCGGTCGGAGACAGGGGACGACACGTCGTCGGGCGAGGGGGCGGAACCGGCCCAGGGTTCGGGCCTGCGGGCGGAGGAACCTTGGCGCGCACGCGTGTCGGCCGGTCCCTCGGTCCCCGCGTTCCCCGGCTTCGCGCCGGAGCCGCCCTTGACGTGCCCACGGTTCGCACCGATCCCCACCTGTATCGGACCGGGATGCGTACCCGGGCGGGAGGCCGTCGTGGGGGAGGGGGCGTCCGGCGTCACGGTGTGTTCCGCGTGCTCTCCCTGCTTCCCGTGGCCCCCGCGCTCTCGGGGTTCCCCACGATCCCGCGGGTCCCCGATCCCTCGGCGCTCGCGCCCCGTGCCCGCGCTGGGCCCTGCTCGCTCATGGTCCGCACTCATGCCCTGGCGAGATGCGGGCGCCCCGAAGGCTCCTTCCTCCGCGGGAAAGCTCGTGCCCGGGGCCGCGCCGGCCGCGTTCGCTCCGCCGACCGGGCTCGACCCGCCCACCGGGCCGGGCGACGCCGCCGCGTTAGAGGCGCCGGTGCCGTGTGCTTCCGCCGCGCTTTGCGGGGCATCCGCTTCCGTCCCCTCCGGCGCGTCCCCGACCAGGCCGGACACGGCGTGGTGGCGCGGGGTGGGCACGGACGAACGCCGGTGGGCGGGCGAGGCCATGTTGCGCGCGACCTGCGGGCGGTACTCCGTGCCGTCCTCGTCCACCGCGTACGGGGCGGCAGGCACGGGTGAGTCGGCCAACGGCGGGCGCGGGATGCGGGAACGCAGGCGCCGGGCCGCGGGCGACTCGTGCAACGGACGCGGACCGTCGGCGGGGTCGAGGCCGAGGGAGCGGAGGCGTTCGTGCTGACGGGAGCGAGGGGTCATACCTCAACGCTAGGGAGGGGGTTGCCGAGTGTCAGCAGGCAATTTCAGCCTGTGGACAACTCTGGCAGGTCCCCTGGAAGCCCCGGAATGCACGGGGATCCCGTGACCCTCCGGGGCCGGCGAAACCGCCCCGGACGCACGAAGGCCCGGTCCCGGCGCACCCGGGACCGGGCCTCAGAGAACCCGGGGGTCTCAGGCGGCCTGGAGCTCGTCCAGACGCTTGGCGATCGCGCTCTTGCGGTTCGCGGCCTGGTTCTTGTGGATGACGCCCTTGCTGGCGGCCTTGTCCAGCGCGCGGGCGGCCTTGCGCTGCTCGGTCACGGCCAGCTCGACGTTCCCGGCCTCGGCGGCCTCACGGAAGCGCCGGATGGCGGTCTTCAGGGAAGAGCGCACCGCCTGGTTGCGGACACGAGCCTGCTCGTTCTGCCGAATGCGCTTCTTCTGCGACTTGATGTTCGCCATGCGAAAACGTGCTCCAGTTGATCTGTTGCTGTGCGCCGGTCGAACAGGCCGTCCTACTCGCGTGCAGCCGTTCCGTGAGTGGCGTGCGTGGGCGCCGGCGCGGGGTGTGTGAGTCCACAGGGCTCGAAACCGAGCGTGGAAGTCCGAGACACGGACCTCCAGTATGCCAAACGTGCACACTGGTTCGTGCACGCGGGCAGGGCGGCGTCCGGCACACCTCCCGCGCATCCACGGGAACGTCCCCCGCAGGCCCGGCGGCGACCGGCAGGCCCGCTCCGGGCACACCCCGCATCACCCGTTGCCGAGCCACTCCGAGACGTAGGCCTGCAGGTCCTCGGCGTCGGCCTCGTCGGCCACGTACAGCGCCACCCCGGTGTCGGTGTCCGCCCCAGGATCGGTGTCGGTCAGCCCCAGGCGCACACCCCGCAACGCGGTCAGCGCCTCCTCGGTCGAGTGTTGGGGCGCCCAGTCCTCGCCCGAGTGCACCGGGATCCCGAACCGCACGCTCAGGTCCTCCTGCCGGTTCAGCGCGTCCAGCGTCTGCGTGACCTGGCGCGCCATGAACCCGCCGTACATCGCCTCGACGGGCATCCCGGCGTCCACACCCGGCAGCACGACGTCGTCGGCCGGCTCGGTGACCCGCTCCAGGTACCCCTTCGACCAGTACTTCTCCCCGCTGCCGAACACGAACGAGGGCATCCGTCCGCCCGGGACCAGCTCCACGTGGTGGGCGCGCACCGACAGCACCGGGTCCTCGCCGAGCTCTTCGCGCAGCTCCTCCACGAGCGCCGGGTAGGAAGGGTCGTTGACCGTCACCGGCGCCACGTCCAGGTGCACACCGTCGAACCCGTCGGCGATCCGCCCGGCGGCCGGCACCAGTTCCCCGCGCTGCCCCGAACGGAACCGGTCCTCCACCAGCGAGGAACCGTCCGCGGTGTGCCGCAGCCACGCCAGCGCCTGCACGTCGGGGTAGTGCTCACCGAGCCAGGACACCAGCTTGTCGGTGTCCTCCACGGGTGTGACCGAACCGTCGTCGGCGATCTGCCCGGCGTGCACGTACACGGTGTCGATTCCGCCCGTGTCCAGCGCGGCCTCCAGGCTGTCGGTGTCCTCCCAGGAGCCCACCCAGGCCGCGTCCGTCCCGGCGCCGCCCACCTGCGCGTCCGGTTCACCCGAGTACTGGTGGGCCAGGAGCGCACTCGCAGCCACCGCCAGGACCGCCACCGCAGCCACCCCGGCGAGCAACCGTGTCAACAGCCACTTCACCCGACCGCTCCTTCCAGGACCCGCTCCCGGGCCACGCCGTTCGCCCCCGCGGGGCCCGCCCCGTCGTGTCCCGGGCCGCCGACCGCGCAGGCGGGCGGGGTCCGGGAGCTGACATAATCTGGACAGTACCTCCCGCACCCACGGGCCCGACCGCCTCCTGCCCCCGCCGGGCGCACGCCGTCGCCGTGGGAAGATGTCAGACGCCGCAGACGCACCCCGCGGCAGGTCGGCGCCCTCCCAGGGCACGCACGACCAGCACCCAACCTGTTGAACGGAGCACGGTGGCACAGCCGAACTGGACCGATCCCGCGCTGATCCGGAACTTCTGCATCATCGCGCACATCGACCATGGCAAGTCGACGCTGGCCGACCGGATGCTCCAGATCACCGGGGTGGTCAAGGAACGCCAGATGCGCGCCCAGTACCTCGACCGCATGGACATCGAGCGCGAGCGCGGCATCACCATCAAGTCGCAGGCGGTGCGCATCCCCTTCACCGCGCTCGACGACCGGGAGTACACGCTCGACCTCATCGACACCCCCGGCCACGTCGACTTCACCTACGAGGTCTCCCGTTCGCTGGCCGCCTGCGAGGGCGCGATCCTGCTGGTGGACGCCGCGCAGGGCATCGAGGCGCAGACCCTCGCGAACCTGTACATGGCGCTGGAGAACGACCTCGTCATCATCCCGGTGCTCAACAAGATCGACCTCCCGGCCGCCCAGCCGGAGAAGTACGCAGAGGAGCTCGCCGGCATCATCGGCTGCGAGGCCTCCGACGTGCTCAAGGTCAGCGCCAAGACCGGTGACGGCGTCGAGGAGCTCCTCAACGAGATCGTCAACCAGATCCCCGCGCCGGTCGGCGAGGCCGATGCCCCGGCCCGCGCGATGATCTTCGACTCGGTCTACGACACCTACCGCGGTGTGGTCACCTACGTGCGTGTGGTCGACGGCCGCCTCGCCCCGCGCGAGCGCATCCAGATGATGTCGACCAAGGCCTCCCACGAGATCCTCGAGATCGGCGTGAGCTCACCCGAGCCGCGCAAGACCGAGGGCCTGGGCGTGGGCGAGGTCGGCTACATCATCACCGGCGTGAAGGACGTGCGCCAGTCGAAGGTCGGTGACACCATCACCGCCTTCAAGAAGCCCGCCGACGAGATGCTGCCGGGTTACCAGGAACCCAAGCCGATGGTGTTCTCGGGCCTCTACCCGATCGACGGCACCGACTACCCGGTCCTGCGCGACGCCCTCGAGAAGCTGCAGCTCAACGACGCCTCGCTGGAGTTCGAGCCGGAGACCTCCGCCGCCCTGGGCTTCGGTTTCCGCTGCGGGTTCCTGGGCCTGCTCCACCTGGAGATCACCCGCGCACGCCTGGAGCGCGAGTACAACCTCGACCTCATCTCCACCGCCCCGAACGTGATCTACCGGGTCGACATGGAGGACGGCGAGGAACACGTCGTCACCAACCCGAGCGAGTTCCCCGGCGGCAAGATCGACAAGATCTACGAGCCCATGGTCAAGGGCACGCTGCTCACCCCGGCGGACTACATCGGCCAGATCATGGAGCTGTGCCAGGACCGGCGCGGCACCCTGCACGGCATGGACTACCTGTCCGAGGACCGTGTGGAGATGCGTTACACCCTGCCGCTGGCCGAGATCGTGTTCGACTTCTTCGACCAGCTCAAGTCCCG
Organism: Nocardiopsis coralli; assembly: GCF_014892575.1. Taxonomy (GTDB): domain Bacteria; phylum Actinomycetota; class Actinomycetes; order Streptosporangiales; family Streptosporangiaceae; genus Nocardiopsis; species Nocardiopsis coralli. The sequence continues at coordinate 95,308 of NZ_JADBGI010000024.1, forward strand.
CACCAAGGGGTACGCCTCACTCGACTACGACCCCACCGGCGAGCAGGAGTCCGACCTGGTCAAGGTCGACATCCTGCTGCAGGGCGAGGCCGTGGACGCCTTCTCCGCAATCGTGCACAAGGACAAGGCCTACTCCTACGGCGTGGAGATGACCAAGAAGCTGCGCGAGCTCATCCCGCGGCAGCAGTTCGAGGTCCCGATCCAGGCGGCCATCGGGTCGCGCATCATCGCCCGCGAGAACATCCGCGCGATCCGCAAGGACGTGCTCTCCAAGTGCTACGGCGGCGACATCAGCCGTAAGCGCAAGCTGCTGGAGAAGCAGAAGGAGGGCAAGAAGCGCATGAAGATGGTCGGCCGGGTCGAGGTGCCCCAGGAGGCCTTCATCTCGGCGCTGTCCACCGACGGCGGCGACGAGAACAAGGACGACAAGAAAAAGAAGAAGTAGTCGTTCCTGCGAGCGGGGGCGGGACCGGTGCGATCCGGTCCCGCCCCCGCTGCGTCGTGGGCCCCGACCGGGACCGCCAGGCCTCAGAGGCGGTACTCCTCCAGCAGCCGCCGGCCGATGATCATGCGCTGGATGTCGGCGGTGCCCTCACCGATGAGCAGCATCGGCGCCTCCCGGTAGAGGCGCTCGATCTCGTACTCGGTCGAGTAGCCGTACCCGCCGTGGATGCGGAACGCGTCCTCCACGACCTCGCGGCAGTACTCCGAGGCCAGGTACTTGGCCATGCCCGACTCCAGGTCGTTGCGTTCGCCGGAGTCCTTCTTGCGGGCGGCGTTGACGACCAGCGCGTGCCCGGCCTCGACCTTGGTGCCCATCTCCGCGATCCGGAACTGGACCGCCTGGTGCTGGGCGATGGGCCTGCCGAAGGTCTCGCGCTCCTGGGCGTAGGCCACACCCAGCTCGAAGGCCCGGTGCGCGACCCCGACGGCGCGGGCGGCGACGTTGACGCGCCCCACCTCGACACCGTCCATCATCTGGTAGAAACCCCGCCCGGGGGCCTCGCCGAGCACCCGGTCTGCGGCCACCCGGTGGTCGTCGAGCAGGAGCTCGGTGGTGTCGACGCCCTTATAACCCATCTTGTCGATCTTGCCCGGAACGGTGAGCCCCGGCGCCGTCTCCCCGAACCCCGTCCCCTTCTCCAACAGGAACGTGGTCAGGTTGCGGTGGGGTGCCTCGGCGCCCTCGTCGGTGCGGGCGAGGAGTGCGACGAGGTTGGCGGAGCCGCCGTTGGTCAGCCACATCTTGCGCCCGGTGACCGAGTACCCGCCGTCCCCGGTGCGGGAGGCCTTGGTCGAGATCGCGGCGACGTCCGAGCCCAGTTCCGGTTCGGACATGGAGAACGCCCCGCGCAGCTCACCGGCGGCCATGCGCGGAAGGTACCGGCGGCGCTGCTCCTCCGTGCCGTGGCGCAGCACCATGTAGGCGACGATGAAGTGGGTGTTGACCACGCCGGACACGCTCATCCAGCCGCGGGAGAGCTCCTCCACGACCAGCGCGTAGGTCAGCAGGGACTCCCCGAGGCCGCCGTACTCCTCGGGGATGGTCAGCCCGAAGATGCCGAGCTCCTTGAGCCCCTCCACGATCTCGGTCGGGTACTCGTCGCGGCGTTCGAGTTCGCCGGCCACGGGCAGGATCTCGCGGTCGACGAACCTCCGCACGAGCTCGATGATCTGCTGCTGGTCGCCGGTCAGGCCTTCGGTGGTGGCGAGGCGGCCCATCGCGGGCCCTCCTTCTGCGTTCGGGGACGGACGGGGGACGGGCCGGTGTGTCAGTTCGCCGACTCGAAGACGGCGGCCAGCCCCTGACCGCCGCCGATGCACATCGTGGCCAGCCCGTACCGGCCGCCGCTGCGGTCCAGCTCGCGGGCGAGCGTGCCGACCATGCGCGTTCCGGTCGCGCCGACCGGGTGGCCGAGGGAGATCCCGGAGCCGTGCACGTTGGTGCGCTCGCGGTCCTCCTCCGTGAAGCCCCACTCGCGCATCACGGCCAGCGCCTGGGCGGCGAAGGCCTCGTTGAGCTCGATGCGGTCCATGTCGGCCAGGGTCAGGCCGGCCCGCTCCAGGGCGCGTGCGGAGGCGGGCACCGGGCCGATGCCCATGACCTTCGGCTGTACGCCGGCCACCGCCCAGGTCACCAAGCGCACCAGCGGGCGCAGCCCCAGTTCCTCGGCCTTGTCGCGGGTGGTGACCACACACAGGGCGGCGGCATCGTTCTGCCCGCTCGCGTTGCCCGCGGTCACGGTCGCGTCCGGGTCCTGGGAGCGCATGATCGGCTTGAGCCCGGACAGGGTCTCCACGCTCGTGTCGGCGCGCGGGTGCTCGTCGGTGTCGATCACCGTCTCGCTCCTGCGGCTGCGCACGGTCACCGGGACGATCTCCTCGGCGTACACCCCCGACTTCTGGGCGGCCACCGCTCGCGCGTGCGACTCCACGGACAGCTCGTCCTGCTCCAGGCGGGAGATGCCGTACTCCGCGCGCAGGTTCTCGGCGGTCTCGATCATCCCGCCCGGAACCGGGTAGTGCCGGCCGCCCGCAGTCTCACGCGCGCGCACCAGTCCGTCGTGCACCGTGACCCCGCTGCGGGCCCCGCCCCAGCGCATGTCGGTGGAGTAGAAGACCGCGTTGCTCATCGACTCCACACCGCCGGCCACCACCAGGTCCTGGGCGCCGCTGAGCACGCCCATGACCGCGTTGACCACCGACTGCAGGCCCGAACCGCACCGGCGGTCCAGGTGCTGCCCGGGTACCGAGACCGGCAGGCCCGCGTCCAGGGCCACCACACGCCCGATCGCGGGCGCCTCGCTGTTGCCGTTGCAGTGCCCCAGGATCACGTCGTCGACCTCGGCCGGGTCCAGACCGGTGCGCTCCAGGAGCCCCGTCAGCGCCTGGGCGCCCAGGTCGACCGCGGTCACGTTCTTGAACATGCCGCCGTACCGGCCGATGGGGGTACGCACGGGCTCGCAGATGACGACCTCACGCATGGGGCACGCCTTTCTTCGTGGTGGGGGTGGGGTGTGCGGCCCCGGCCGGTTCGTCGTGCCCGGCCAGGCCGAGTTCTGCCAGGATCGCCTCGGTGTGCTCGCCCAGAGCGGGCACCGGGTCCATCCGCAGTTCGACGTCGTCGAAGGTCATCGGGGGCAGGACCGCGTCGATCCCGCCCTTCTCGGTGCCGACGGTGCGCCAGCGGTCGCGCTCGGACAGCTGCGGGTGCTCGACCACGTCGGAGAGCCGGTTGAGCCGGGCCGCGGGGATGCCCGCCCGGGCCAGGCGCTCGTCGAGCTCGGCGGTCTCCCACTGCCGTGTCCGGCCCGCCACGTAGGTGTCGCACTCCGCACGGTTGGCGACACGGTCGACGTTGGTGCGGAACCGGGGGTCCTCGGCCGCCCCGGGGTCGCCGAAGACCTCGCCGACCAGTGCGGCCCACCCCCGGTCGTTCTGCACACCGACGAGGATCTCCCCGTCCCGGGTCGGAAAGGCGTCGTAGGGCGCGATGGAGGCGTGGCTCAGGCCCATGCGGGGGATCTGCCGGCCGGCGTACATCTGCATGTACATCGCGTGGCCCATCCACTCCACCGCCGAGTCGAACATCGACACCTCGACGGTGGCGCCGCGGCCCGAACGGGTGCGCCGCAGCAGTGCGGAGAGCACCGACATCGCCGAGTACAGGCCCGCGGCGATGTCGGCGTTGGGCACCCCCGTCTTCGTGGGGGTCTCCGGGGTGCCGGTCACCGAGATCATCCCGGACTCCGCCTGCACCAGCATGTCGTAGGCCTTGCGCGCGGACCTCGGGCCCGTGCTGCCGTACCCGGACAGGTTCACCACGACCAGCCCCGGGTTGCGCTCGCGCAGCGCCTCCGCTCCCAACCCGAGCCTTTCGGCCGCACCGGGCGCGGAGTTCTGCACGAACACGTCGGCGCGGGAGACGAGTTCCTGGGCGACGCGGCGGCCGTGCTCCGACTTCAGGTCGACGGCCAGGGACTCCTTGGACCGGTTGAGCCACACGAAGTGGGAGGCCAGCCCGTCGACGGCGCCGTCGTAGTTGCGTGCGAAGTCGCCCTCGCCGGGGCGTTCCAGTTTGATGACCCGGGCGCCCAGGTCGGCCAGGTGGCGGGTGGCGATGGGTGCGGCCACCGCCTGCTCGAGGGAGACCACGAGCGTGCCCTCCAGGGGCAGGGCGCCCTGCTCGTCGTCGTTGTTCACGAGTTCCCCGCCCTCTCCCGGCGTACCAGGCCGCCGCCGACGATGAGCCGCTGGATCTCGCTGGTGCCCTCGTACAGGCGCAGGAGCCGCACGTCGCGGTAGATGCGTTCCACGGCCACGCCGCGCATGTACCCGGAACCGCCGTGCACCTGTACCGCGAGGTCGGCGACGTTCGCGGCCATCTCGGTGCAGTGCAGCTTCACCGCCGAGGGCATGATGCGCCGGTCCTGGCCGCTCACGTACTGGGCGGCGGCCTCACGCACGAGCGCACGCCCGGAGACCACACCCGTGTACTGGTCGGCGAGCATCGCCTGCACGAGCTGGTGCTCACCGACGGGGACCCCGCCCTGGGTGTTGGAGGCGGCGTAGGAGACCGACTCGTCCAGCGCACGCTGGGCGGAACCCACGGCGAGCGCGGAGATGTGCACCCGGCCGCGTGCGAGGGAGGTCATCGCGGCCTTGTAACCGACCTTCTCCTCGCCGCCGACCAGGGCGTCGGCGCCCACACGCACCGAGTCGAACGTGACGTCGGAGGTCCAGGCGCCCTCCTGGCCCATCTTGGCGTCCTTGGGGCCCACGGTCACCCCGGGGGCGTCGGCCGGGACCAGGAAGACGGCGATCCCGTTCCCCTGCGGCCCGGGGTCGGCGGTGCGCGCGAAGACCACGAACAGCCCGGCCATCGGGGCGTTGGTGATGAACTGCTTGTGGCCGTCGATGACCCACTCCGAACCCTCGCGCACGGCCTTGGTGCGCAGGCCCGCGGGGTTGGAACCGGCGCCCGGCTCGGTGAGGGCGAAGGAGGCCACGACCTCGCCGGAGGCCAGCGCCTCCAGCCACCGCTCGCGCTGGGCGTCGGTGCCGTAACCGACCAGGACCTGCCCGGCGATGCCGTTGTTGGTGCCGAAGAGCGAGCGCAGGGCCAGGGAGGTGTAACCGAGTTCCATCGCCAGTTCGACGTCCTGGGCCAGGTCCAGCCCGAGACCGCCCCAACGCTGGGGGATCGCGTACCCGAACAGGCCCATGTCGGCGGCGGCGCGGCGCAGGTCGTCGGGGACGGCGTCGGCGTCCAGGGTCTCGTTCTCGCGGGGGACCACGGCCGTGCGCACGAAGTCGCGCACCTGGTCGCGGATCTGGGTGAAGTCTTCTGCTGTGACCTCGGTCTCGGAGCTCATGGCCCCGATCATCGCGACCCCGCCCATACGTGTCCAATACTCGATGGCGGCACATTGATACCCTCAGCGCAATAATCCGGGTGGGGTGCCTCTGACGTGCACCGGAGTCACCCTCAGGCGCCCCGACCCCCGTGGCGTAGGTTGCCGACCATGAACCTGCACCACCTGGACGCCTTCCTCGCGGTCGCCGAGGAGCTCCACTTCGGCCGCGCCGCCGAACGCCTCCACATGGCCCAGCCCCCGCTCACCCGCACCATCAAACAGCTCGAACGCGACCTCGGGGCCGACCTGTTCGTGCGCACCACCCGCACGGTCCACCTGACCACCGCGGGCCAGGCGCTCATCGGGCCCGCCCGGGAGGTGTTGGAGGGCTGCCGGGCCGCGCGCAGTGCAGTGCGCGCGGCGGGGGAGGGCCAGACCGGGCTGGTGCGCCTGGGGTTCGCCGGCCCCTCCTCGTACCTGCTCGTGGGCGACCTGAGCCGCCTGGTGCGCCAGCGCCGCCCCGGCATCGAGCTCCGGCTGCACAGCACCACCTACGCCAACGAGGCCCTGCGCTCGGTCATCGACGGCGACCTGGACCTGGCGATCGTGCGCTGGGGTGTGCAGCCCCCGGAGATCGCCCAGCGGGTGGTGGCCGAGGAGCACCATGTCCTCGCCGTGCCCGAGGGCCACCGCCTGGCCGACCGTGAGGTGGTCAGCCTCGCAGAGTGCCGCGACGAACCCTTCGTCGCCCTGGCCGCCGACCCCGGATCGACCGTGCGCGACACCTTCATCCGCGCCTCCTACGACGCCGGGTTCTCCCCGGACATCGTCCAGGTCGCCTCCGACTCCTGGACCCTCATGGCGCTCGTGGGCGCCGGGGTCGGGCTGACCTTCACCCTGGACACCGCGGTCGCCAACGTCCCGCGCGAACGGATCCGGGTGGTGCGGCTGGCCGAGGAGATCAGCCCCTCCCACGCACGCCTGGCCTGGCGGCGCGACGGAGAGAGCCCAGCCCTGCGCGAGGTGCTGCGGGCGTCGGAGGAGGCCCTGCCCACGCCCGAGCACCTGGTCGGTGTCGACCTGCCCTGAACGCCGTTGGGGCCGCGGGCTCGTTTGGGTGAGGGCAGCTTGTTGTTGGGGTTGCCGGATAAGCGGCCCTGTGGGGAGTGGGGTGTGGGGGTGTTCTGTGGTGTTGCCTCGGTGGTGGTGGTTCGTCGGGGCCGGATCTTAGCCCGGCCGGGCCCTCACGCAACCCACGTCGGCGCCACCCCCTGATTTCCGGGGTCGGAGTGGATGTGTCGGCGTTGTGCGTGTTGATCGCGGCGCCTCGGGGTGTGCGCTCCGGCCCTGTTCGCCGGGCTGTCCCGACCCGCATCGACGAACCACCCGCTCCCCCGAGGCCCCCGCCCGCAGCCAAAAGAACGGGTCCAAGAGCAACGGCAACGACACACCCCCTCTGGTGACCCCATTGCGGCCAACGGTCGGGGTGTGCGGGTGGTGGCTCGCTCCCGCGGAAGCACAGGCAACGGCAACGGCAACGGCTCAGGCGCGCCCCGCGCACTCCCGGCCGCGCATTGAGTCCCAGGGGTAGCGGGTGTGCGGGATCCTCCCGCCGAGGATCTTGCTACCAGAGCAGACTTCAGCGCTGAACCCTGCTCCAGTAGCAAGATCCCCGCACCCCCGCCCCAGAATCCCCGAAGAAAAGCACCCCGTGGAGTTATCCACAGGCTGGTTTTTCGGGGAATGCGGGCGCCCGGAAATAGGGACAGCGGGCGGCCATGAGACCGTAAAGAGTAAGGGTTCTAT
>NZ_JADBGI010000025.1 GCF_014892575.1 Nocardiopsis coralli
AACCCTACACGGCCCGAAGCAGTGCTCGAACCGGTGAAGCGAGGAGATGGTCGATGGTGTGGTCCGGTGCCGGGCCGACCCGAAGGCGGCTCGCCGTCCCACAGCGACTCGATCGAGTGTAGGTACCGTCAGCAGCGACGTCAAACTGCCCGAGCCGATGGGCCGGAACCCCTGCTGCTCGGGCCTCGCGGACTCGGTGACGAACCGTCCGCCGGACGCCGTGCTCTCACGCGGCCCCACACGGGACCTCGTGGCTCGTCTGGTTCTGCTTGTCAGACAACAGTGGTCATCCCCTGCGGGCTCCTGGGGCAAACACGACTCTCCGGTTTTAGGCAGATTTTCCTTGTACCCGGCCCGGTCCTGTCCCGCACACACCGGTGGCGGCCGCCCCTGCACGGGATGACCGCCACCAGTACGTGTCCGCGGCTGCCGCAGCGATCAGGCGAGTTCGGCCAGCTCGCTCGCCAGTGTCCGGAACGCTATGCCCCGGTGGCTGATCGCGTTCTTCTCCTCCGGGGCCATCTCCGCGGTCGTGACCGTGTGGCCGTCCGGCACGAACACGGGGTCGTAGCCGAAACCGTTCTCCCCACGCCGCTCACGCAGAAGACGCCCGCGGACCACCCCCTCGGCGACCATTTCGGTCCCGTCGGGCATGACGAGCACGGCCGCGCAGACGAACTGGCCGCCCCTGCGCTCGGGCGGGGTGTCGGCGAGCTGGTCCAGCACCAGGTCGAGGTTGGCCCGGTCCTGGTCGCCCTCGCCGAACCGGCCGGCCCAGCGCGCGGAGAGCACCCCGGGCATGCCCTGGAGCTCGTCCACGCTCAGGCCGGAGTCGTCGGCGATCGCGGGAAGCTGGGTGTGCTCGGCGATCGCCCGCGCCTTGAGCAGGGCGTTGCCGATGAAGTTCGGTTCCGTCTCGGGAACCTCGGGGGCGTCGGGGAACGCGTCGAGCGCGAGCACCTCGGCGGAGACCCCCGCTTCCTCGAGGATCGAGCGGACCTCCGGCACCTTCTTGGGGTTGCGCGTGGCCAGGACGATCTTCACCGGTCCCCCTCCCCCGGGCACCCCTCCGATCCGGGTGCCCGTGACGGTCGACGTACTCACTCCGACAGCGCCTTCTTCTGGATCGTGGTGAGCTCCGAGCAGCCGTCGGTGGCCAGGTCGAGCAGCTTGTCGAGGAGCTCGCGGTCGAAGACCGCGCCCTCGGCGGTGCCCTGGATCTCGATGAAGGAACCGTCCCCGTTCATCACGACGTTCATGTCGGTGTCGGCGACGGAGTCCTCGAGGTAGTTGAGGTCCAGGCGCGGCTGGCCCTGCACCACACCCACGCTCACGGCCGACAGGGAGCCGGCGAGCGGGTTGTTCTTGAGGTTGCGGCGCTTGCGCAGCCACTTCGTCGCGTCGGCCAGCGCAACGTACGCGCCGGTGATCGCGGCGGTGCGGGTACCGCCGTCGGCCTGCAGGACGTCGCAGTCCAGGGTGATGGTGTGCTCACCCATCGCCTTGAAGTCGATGACGGCGCGCAGCGAACGGCCGATGAGGCGGGAGATCTCGTGGGTGCGCCCGCCGATCTTGCCGCGCACCGACTCACGGGCACCACGGGTGTCGGTGGAGCGCGGCAGCATCGCGTACTCCGCGGTCACCCACCCCTCGCCGGTGCCTCGGCGCCAGCGCGGGACACCGTCCTCGACGGTCGCGGCGCAGAGCACGCGGGTGTCGCCGAACTCGATGAGGGCGGAGCCCTCCGCTTGGCGCAGCCAGTTGCGGGTGATGTTCACGGGGCGGAGTTGGGTCGGAACGCGTCCGTCAGGTCGAGCCATGGTCCCGAGCGTATATCCGGACTCCCACGCGGGGCGCGTGAGTTGGCAACTCTCACGCCCGGTGGGAGACACGCCACTCCGTGTCGGGGTTCGCGGGCCCCTGGGTCAGCCGACCTCGTAGACCTGCCCGCTGCGGGCCAGGTCGATGGGCCCGCCGTAGGTGGAACGGGCCTCCCCGAGCGTCACCTCGTCGTCGTTCCACGGCACGAGGTGGGTGAGGAGCAGGCGGCGTGCGCGCGCACGGGTGGCGTGGTCGCCGGCCTCGCTCCCCGTCAGGTGCATGTCCTTGGGGTGTTCGAGGTGGTCGTGGAAGGCCGACTCGCACAGGAACAGGTCGGTGTCCTCGGCGAGGCCGACCAGGGCGTCGCACACCCCGGTGTCACCGGAGTAGGTGAGGGTTCGGCCGCCGTGGTCCAGGCGGATCCCGTAGGCCTCGACCGGGTGGTTGACCAGGGCGACCCGCGCGGAGAACGGGCCGATGTCGAGGCTGCCCTCGGTGAGTTCACGGAAGTCGAAGACCTCGGTCATGCCGGGGTCGGTCTCGAGCCCGTACGCCTCGGCCACGCGGTCGGCGACCCCGGTGGGGCCGTAGACGGGGATCCTGCGCTTGGTGCCGCCGGGGTGGAACATGCGCGCCACCCAGTACGAGCACAGGTCGAAGCAGTGATCGGCGTGCAGGTGGCTGAGGTAGACGGCGTCGACCGAGTAGATGTCGGCGTGGCGCTGGAGTGCCCCGAGCGACCCGTTGCCCATGTCGAGCAGGAGTCTGTACCCCTCCGCCTCGACGAGGTAGCAGGAGGCCGGGCTGTCGGGGCCGGGGAAGCTCCCGGAGGACCCGATGATGGTGAGTCGCACGTCGTCGTCGCCTTTTCGATGGGGCCGCGGGGTCCGGCGCCCCCTCTCCCCCGGTTCGGGTCCCGTGGAGAGGGTGCGGATGGCGGCAGGTTCTGCGGATGTCCCGTTGTTACGGGTGTACCCCAATGCCCCGCCGGGTGGTACAAAATGTGTCCCGCATCTCAGGAGTGGAGCATCACGCCCCAAATTCTCACACGATTCGTCCACATCCGACCGGTTCGCCGAAGGGTGTTCAGGACACGAACGAGGCCGGCACCCCGCAAGGTACCGGCCTCGTGTGTGTACGGCTTCGTCCGGGTCGGTTCAGGCCCAGAGCTGACCGTCGAGGCGTTCCTCGGCCTCTTCCAGCGAACCCTCGTAGGCGCCGGTGGACAGGTATTTCCACCCGGCGTCGGCGATGACGAACGCGATGTCGGCACGCTCGCCGGCGCGCTCCGCCTTGCGGGCCATGGCCATGGCCGCGTGCAGGGAGCCCCCGGTCGAGATACCGGCGAAGATGCCCTCGTGGTCCAGCAGTTGCCTCGTCCGCTTGAGCGCGGCGTCGGACGGGACGGAGAAGCGGGTGGTGAGCACCGACGCGTCGTAGAGCTCGGGGACGAACCCCTCGTCGAGGTTGCGCAGGCCGTAGACGAGCTCGCCGTAGCGGGGCTCGGCCGCCACGATCTGCACGTTCGGACGCTGTTCCCGCAGGTAGCGGCCCACACCCATGAGGGTGCCGGTGGTACCGAGCCCGGCGACGAAGTGGGTGATCTCCGGCAGGTCCTGGAGCAGTTCGGGACCGGTGGTCTCGTAGTGCGCCTGGGCGTTGGCCGGGTTGCCGTACTGGTACAGCATCACCCACTCGGGGTTCTCGGCGGCCATCTCCTTGGCGACGCGGACGGCCTCGTTGGACCCCCCTGCCGCGTCGGAGAAGTGGACCTCGGCGCCCCACATGGCGAGGAGCTGCTTGCGCTCCTCCGAGGTGTTCTCCGGCATCACGCAGACCATGCGGTAGCCGCGCAGTTTGGCGACCATGGCCAGGGAGATACCGGTGTTCCCCGACGTCGGCTCCAGGATCGTGCACCCCGGGGACAGCCGACCGTCCTTCTCGGCCTGTTCGATCATGTAGAACGCGGCGCGGTCCTTGATCGAGCCGGTCGGGTTGCGGTCCTCCAGCTTCGCCCACAGCCGGACCTCCGGCGAGGGGGACAGGCTGGGCAGGCCGACCAGGGGTGTGCCGCCGAGGGAGTCGAGCAGGGAGTCGTAGCGCATGCCCGGCCTAGCGGCTGCCGCCGGCCACGGCCGGCAGGATCGTGACGCTGTCGCCGTCGGAGAGCTCGGACTGGAGCCCGCCGACGAACCGCACGTCCTCGTCGTTGAGGTAGACGTTGATGAAGCGGCGCAGCTTGCCGTCCTGCACCAGGCGCTCCTGGATCCCGGGGTGGCGGTTCTCCAGGTCGTCGAAGAGCTCGCCGAGGTTGGAGCCCTGCCCCTCGACGACCTTGGCGTCGCCGGTCAGGTTGCGCAGGATGGTGGGGATGCGGACCTCGATGGCCATGAAGGTGTCTCCGTAAACGGTCGTTGTCGTGCGTTCATACTCAACAGGGGACGCCCGCGTCCCATTCCGGGCGGGGCGCCGGTGTATGCAGGGTTACTCGGCCGCGGGGCCGGTGATCTCCACGGGCTCCTCGGTGACCTCGCCGTCGACGATCCGGTACGAGCGGAACTCGATGGTGTCGGCCTCACGCGTGGAGGCGAGCACGTAGTGCGCGTTCGGCTCCGAGGCGTAGGAGATGTCGGTGCGCGAGGGGTAGGCCTCGGTCGCGGTGTGGGAGTGGTAGATCACGACGGGTTCCTCGTCGCGGTCGTCCATCTCCCGCCACACCTTGAGCTGCTCCTTGGAGTCGAAGCGGTAGAAGGTGGGGGACCGCTCGGCGTTGATCATCTCGATGAACCGTTCGGGGCGGTCGGAGCCTTCGGGCCCGGCGACGACACCGCAGGCCTCGTCCGGGTGGTCGCGGCGGGCGTGGGCGACGATCTTGTCGTAGATCGAGCGGTCAATCCTCAGCATGGCTCCAAGGGTACCGAAAAGAAAATCCCTACCTACCTAGTGGGTATTGATGTGGATCACACGCCCTGGCCAGCGCACACGGCGCCCCGGCACCGCCGTTGCCCGCACCGGACCGTGTGGCGCACCGCGGGGGCCCGTACGTTTAGGCTCGGATCCATGAGCGAGGACAGCAGCAGCGCGCTGCTCACCGACCACTACGAACTGACCATGCTCCAGGGGGCCCTGCACAGCGGGGCCGCCGAGCGCCGGTCGGTCTTCGAGATGTTCGCGCGGCGCCTCCCCGAGGGCCGCAGGTACGGCGTCGTGGCCGGGACCGGGCGGTTCCTGGACCTCCTGGAGCGGTTCCGCTTCGGCAGCGCCGAGCTCGACTTCCTGTCCGACCACGGGGTGGTGGACGAGCACACTCTCGACTGGCTGGCCCGCTTCCGCTTCAGCGGCGACATCTGGGGCTACGGCGAGGGCGAGGCCTACTTCCCCGGGTCCCCCATCCTCGTGGTGGAGGCCACGTTCGCCGAGGCCGTGATCCTGGAGACACTCGCGCTGTCGGTGTTCAACCACGACAGCGCCATCGCCTCGGCCGCCTCCCGGATGGCCGTGGCCGCCGGGGACCGGCCCCTCATCGAGATGGGATCCCGCCGCACCCAGGAACGCGCCGCCGTCGCCGCCGCCCGCGCCGCCTACGTGGCCGGGTTCTCGACCTCCTCCAACCTCGAGGCGGGCCGCACCCACGGTGTCCCCACCGGCGGGACCGCCGCGCACGCCTTCACCCTCCTCCACGACAGCGAGCAGCACGCGTTCAAGGCGCAGCTGGAGTCGATGGGCACCGGCACGACTCTGCTCGTGGACACCTTCGACGTCGAACGCGCCGTGCGCCACGCCGTCGAGATCGCCGGCACCGACCTGGGCGCGGTCCGCATCGACTCCGGCGACCTCGCCGCGCACGCCGGCCGGGTACGCACCCAGCTCGACGAGCTCGGTGCCACCAACACCCGCGTGGTCGTCACCGGCGACCTGGACGAGCACTCCATCCAGGCCCTGGCCGTGGCACCCGTGGACGGCTACGGGGTGGGTACGTCCCTGGTGACGGGGTCGGGCGCCCCGACGGTGTCGCTGGTCTACAAGCTCGTCGCGCGCGCCCGGGGCCTGGACCCGCACACCCCGCTGGAGCCGGTCGCCAAGCGTTCGGTGGGCAAGCCCAGCCGCGGCGGCCGCAAGTGGGCGCTGCGCCGGTTGGACGACCGGGGCACCGCCGTCGCCGAGGAGGTGTACGACCACGAGCCGACCCCCGAGGTGGGCACCCGCCCGATGCTGCAGCCGCTCGTGCGCGGCGGCGAGATCGTCGGCCAGGAGAACGTGCACGCTGCACGCGACCGGCACCGGGCCGCGGTCGACGAGCTCCCCGAGCAGGCGCTGCGGATGTCACGCGGCGACGTGGCCCTTCCGACGCTCTTCCACTGACCCCGACCGCGCCGGGTGGCCCGGTGCGGACACCCCTCGATCAGGAAGAACACGAGGTGCCGTATGAGCAGGGCACTGATCATCGTCGACGTCCAGAACGACTTCTGTGAGGGCGGCAGCATGGGTGTGCACGGCGGCGCGGCCACCGCCGGGGCCGTCACCGAGTACACCCGCGCGCACGCGGGCGAGTACGCACACGTGGTCGCCACCCGGGACCACCACGTGGATCCGGGCGCACACTTCTCCGACGAGCCGGACTTCGTGGACAGCTGGCCGCCGCACTGCGTGGTGGGCACCCCCGGCGCGGAGTTCCACCCGCGGTTCGACGCGGGGCTGGCCGAGGAGGTCTTCTCCAAGGGCCGCTACACCGCCGCCTACAGCGGGTTCGAAGGGGCGGCCACCGACGGGGAGACCGCTCTGGCGGCGTGGTTGCGCGACCGCGGCGTTGACGAGGTCGACGTCGTGGGCATCGCCACCGACCACTGCGTGCGGGCCACGGCCCTGGACGCGGCCGGCGAGGGGCTGCGCACACGTGTGCTGCTCGGGCTGACCGCTGGTGTGGCGGGCCCGTCCGTGGAGGCGGCCCTGGAGCAGCTGCGCGCCGCGGGCGTGGCTCTGGAGGGCGAGCCCTTGGTCTCCTGACCCGCCGCGGGTCTCGGACGACGAACGGCCCCGCGCTCCCGGATCGCTTCCGGGGGCGCGGGGCCGTCTCTGTGTGCGGGTGCGGCCGGGGTCAGCCCACGCCGATGGCCGAACGCACGCGCGCGAGGGTGGCACGGGCGCGCTCGCGGGCGGGCTCGACACCGGCGGCGAGGATCCGGTCGATCTGCGCGGGGTCGGCCATGAGCTCCTCGTAGCGGTCACGCTGGGGCGACAGGACGGCGTTGACCGCCTCGAAGAGCTCCTTCTTGAGGTCGCCCCAGCCCATGCCGCCGGCCTCCAGGCGCTTGCGCACCTCGGCGGTCTTGGCCTCGGACGCGAAGTGCGTGAGGAGCTGGAAGGGCACCGAGGCGTCGGGGTCCTTGGGGTCCTCGACCGGGGTGGAGTCGGTGGGGATCTTGTTGATCGCCTTGCGGAGCTTCTTCTCCGGCAGGAACAGCGGGATGTGGTTGTCGTAGGATTTCGACATCTTGCGGCCGTCGGTGCCGGGCAGGATGCTCGCGTCGCTGTCGTCGATGACGCCCTTGGGGATCGGGAAGGTGTAACCGTCCGAGCCGTCCCCGTAGCGGTGGTTGAAGTACCCGGCGATGTCGGCGGTGTACTCGATGTGCTGCGACTGGTCGCGGCCGACCGGGACGTGCGTGGCCTCCATCGCGAGGATGTCGGCGGCCATGAGGATCGGGTAGTTGAAGAGCCCCATGTTGACGCCCGCGTCGAGGTCGGTGATGCCGGCCTCGTTGTTGCGGTCCCGCGCGGCCTTGTAGGCGTGGGCGCGGTTCATGAGGCCCTTGGGGGTCATGGAACCGAGGATCGTGGTGAGCTCGAAGATCTCGGGCACGTCGGACTGGCGGTAGAAGAGGGTCCGCTCGGGGTCGAGTCCGCACGCGAGCCAGGTGGCAGCGCCTGACCGGATGCTGTGTCGGAGTTCGTCGGCGTCCTTCACGGTGTTGAGGGCGTGGTAATCGGCGATGAAGTACGCCGTCGGGGTGCTCTGGACCGCTTCGAGCGCGGGCCGGAGGGCTCCGATGTAATTGCCCAGGTGGAAGTCGCCGGTGGGCTTGATACCGGTCAGATACAAGTGGGTCGCTGCCATGGGCCCTAGCCTAACGGCGTGTCAGCCCAGCATGCCCCCACGGGAGGTCCTGTGCGCTTCGAGTCCGGCCCGAGCGGCCCCGCCGCTGCGTCCCGCACGTCCGGTCCGGCGTCGGCCGACGGTGTGGTGTCGAGGTACGTCCGGCGCAACCGTGCGACGACGGCGGTGATGCTGGCGGTGCTCCCGGCGTGGGCGCTGTCGCAGGGGGCGCCGGAACCGTGGGCGTTGGGGCTGCTGGTGCCTGCGTGGGTGGTGTGTGCGGTGGCGCAGGCGTTCCTGGTGGGGTGGCTGCCGCTGGCCGACCGGTGGCGGAGGCCGACGGTGTGGCTGCAAGCGGCGGGCGCGGTCGTCGCGGGCACGGTCGGGGTCACCGCGGGTCCGTTGGCGTTCGTGTGGCTGCTGGTGCCCGCAGTGACCGCGGCGGACCTGGCGATGGAGCACGACGTGGAGCACCGGGCGCGCTGGGCGTGGGGGTCGGGTGCCGTGGCGGGCGCGCTCGCGGCAGGAGCGGTGGCCGTCGCAGGTGAGGGGCCCGAGCGGGCGATGACGGTGTTCCTGGGGGCCTTCGCGATGGTGGGGCTCGTGGGCTACTGGCAGTCGGCGGACACGCTGTTGGCCCGGCGTACCGCGGCGGCGGAGGAGGCGTCGGTGGAGCTGGCCGCGGCGCGTGAGCGGTTGCGGTTGTCGGAGGGTCTGCACGACGTGTTGGGGCGCGCGTTGGAGGTGGTCGCGTTCCGGGCGGAGCTGGCGTCGCGGCTGGTGGAGGCTGACCCGGAGCGTGCCCGCGGTGAGCTGGACCTGGTGCAGTCGCAGGCGCGCGAGGCCGTGACCGAGGTGCGGACGCTGGTGCGTGCGGCGCGGCCCGTGGACCTGCGGGACGAGGTGGGGGCGGCACGTTCGCTGCTGGAGTCGGCGGGTGTGGCCGTGGAGGTGCGCGGGGACCCCGGGGCGGTGCCGGAGGGGCTGCGCGATCCGTTGGGGCGGGTGATGCGCGAGGCCGCCACGAACCTGCTGCGGCATGCGCGGGCGCACACGTGCGGGGTCGTGGTGGTGACCGGGCCCCGGCGGGTGGTGTTGGAGGTACGGAACGACGGGGTACGGGCGGCGTCGTCGTCGGGCGGGGGCAGCGGTGGGGTGGAGCCCCGAGCGGGCGCGGATGCCGGCGCGGTTCCGGGCGGGACCGGGTTGGCGGCGGTACGCCGAGCCGTGGAACAGGTCGGCGGGTCCGTGACCGCAGCGCAGGAGGGCGAGGACTTCGTCGTGCGGGCCGAGGTGCCGCTCCCCCGGTGAGGTCCCCACCTGGGGCGGCCCTGGCTCCAGGCGCTTCGGCCGCAGAAGCCCGCCCCGGTCGAGGGAACCAGGCCGGGGGCCACCAGGCCCGAGTGATGCGGTCGGGCACTGCCGTCTCGGCCGAGGCGGTAGGACCGGCCCCGCCCCCTGGTGGTGCGGGTGTACCGAAGCCTGTTCGCCGGACACCTTCCGTTACTTCGACGAGTACTGCGCCGTGAGGCTTCCGTTGAGAGCGGTGGCGGGTGGGCTGGGTGTTCGCCGAACAGGCCCTGGGCCGGTCCGTCCCCGTACGACCCGTCGAGAGGCTCGGTCCGACAGACAGGGCCGCCCCGTGGGGGAAGAACGGGCCGGCCCCCAGGCCCCGGGTGAACCACGTCCACCGGGGCGGGCGCGGGACGAGGCAGGACCGGCTGCACACGACGCAGGGCAAGAGCCGGGTGCGCCGGCCCCGTGAGTCTCGGTCACCGGTTCCGGTCGGGCACCGGGTCCGATGACGGGTCGGGCCGCTCTCCCCCGGAACCCCGGACCGCCACCGCAGCGACGCGCACCGCGGCGTACAGCGCCAGGACAGCGGGCAACCCGTAGGCGATCAACGGGTCGTCGGCCAGGACGAGGGCGAGCACCACGACGCACACGAGCGTGAGGGCTTGGGCGAAGACCTCGCGTCCGAGTGTGGGCGCCAGACGCAGTGAGAACAGGTCGGTGAGCAGGTGCACGGTCGATTCCTCCGGTTCAGGGACGGGGCTCCCACCGCCACAGGCGGACGGCCAGAACGAGGGCGGCGGCGCACCAGAGCAGGTTCAGGGCCAGTGCCGAGGGGACCAGCGGCAGGTCGAGGGGCAGGGTGATGCCGTCCCCGCCCCACCCGGCGCCGACCAGCGCGGCCGAGGGCACCAGGGGCATCGTCAGCATCGACCACACCAGGGCGTCGGAGAACGGACCGCCCACGACCTGCCCGCCCAAGGCGGCGCTGACGAAGACCGGCAGCACCGCGAACTGCGCACGTTCGGCCGACGCGGTCAGGGCGGTGGTGGCCGCGGCCAGGGCGAGGCAGGTCGGCACGGCGGACACGACGGCGAGCAGGAGCAACCCCGGCCGTTCGGGCAGGGGCGCCCCGGTGAGCACCGCGCCCGGGTACAGCACCGCGAGTTGGACGAGCACGATCCCGGCCAGCGGCAGGAACACCGACAGGATCAGCCCCGTCCCGCTGACCTCGCTCGTGCGCAGCCGCTTGAGCACGAGCAGGTCCCGGCGGGAGGCCAGGATCGTCGTGGCGTTCATGTAGCAGGCCACGAGCACGGTGATCACGGTGTAGTTGCCGAGGGTGGCTCCCCATTCGGCGGCCGTCCCGGGCCGGGTTCCGACGTAGGTCATCGCCAGGAGCACGACCGGCAGCAGGGCCGAGACCACGGTGGCCCCGGGGCGGCGCAGGAGCGCGCGCAGTTCGACGGCGGCCAGGGCCAGGCCGGGTGTTCGGGGTGCGGTGATCACGGTGCGGGCTCCTGTCCGGTGCGTACGAGGTGGAAGAGGTGGTCGAGGGTCGCGGCGTGGGCGCGCAGGCCGGTGAGTTCCACGCCGGCGCGGGCGGCCCACGTGAGCAGGGTGGTCAGGTCCTCCTGGAGCGCGTACGTGGAGACCTCCAGCCGGACGCGGCCCTCGTGCGGCCTGGTCACGGCGTTGCCGTGGAACGGGGGCAGGCCGCGGGCGTCCGGGGCGGGCAGGTCGGCGGCGACGGTGGAGGGGTGCTCGTGCAGGAGCCCGGGCAGCGGTCCGGCCAGGGCCACCCGGCCCCGGTGCATGATCGCGACCCGGTCGGCGAGCTGCTCGGCCTCCTCCAGGTAGTGGGTGGTGAGCAGGACGGTGGTCCCGCCGGAACGCAGGTCGCGCACGAGGTCCCAGAGCGTGGAACGCGAGCGGGGGTCCAGGCCGGTGGTGGGTTCGTCGAGGACCACGAGGTCGGGGCGGCCCCAGATGGCCAGGGCCACGTCGAGCCGGCGCTTCTCCCCTCCGGAGAGGCGGTCGGCGGGCACGTCGGCGCGGTGGGCGAGGTCGACGCGTTCCAGGAGGGCCCGGGGGTCGTCGGTCCGGCTGCTGATGCGCTGCCACAGGCGCAGGGACTCCAGGGCGGTGAGCCCGGGGAGGAGCCCGGCCTCCTGGAGCATGAACCCGGTGCGGCGGCGCAGGGCACGGCGCTCACGCGAGGGGTCGTGCCCCAGGACCCGCACGTGCCCGGCGGCCGGGGTGCGATACCCCTGCAGCAGTTCGAGCGTGGTGGTCTTGCCCGCGCCGTTCGTGCCCAGGAGCGCGAAGACCTCGCCGGGCCGCGCGTGCAGGTCGACGCGGTCGACGGCGCGGTGGCTGCCGTAGTCGAAACTGAGGCCCTCGGCGCGGACCCCGAGCCCGGGCGGTGCGGTCGGTGCCATCGGTGGTGCGGTCATGGGTCCACCGTCGCCCGCGCGGGGGTCCCGGGGTCAGTGGCGGGCCGTCACCGGTCGTACGTGACAGTGTCATGTGCGCGGGCCCGGAAGAGGCGCGCGCGGTACGTTCGCGGCACGGAAGGAGGCCGACTGTGGGAACCGTGGTGCGGGTGGTGCTCGCTGACGACGAGACGGTGACGCGTGAGGCGGTCGCGGCGCTCTTGGACCTGGAGGAGGACCTCGCGGTGATCGGCGAGGCGCCCGACGCCGACGGGGCGGTCGCGCTCGCCGAACAGCACGCCCCGGACGTGGCGCTGCTCGACCTGGAGATGCCGGGCGGGGGCCTGGCTGCGTTGGCTCGTATCCGGGCGGCCGTACCGGGCACCGCCGTGTGCGTGCTGACCCGGCACGCGCGCTCCGGGCTGCTGCGCCAGGCACTGCGCGCCGGCGCTGCGGGGTTCGTCCCCAAGTCGACGTCGGCGCGGGAGTTGGCGGCGGTGGTGCGCGAGCTCGCCGACGGCGGACGGCACGTGGATCCGGAGCTGGCCGCCGATGCGCTCGTGGAGCCTGAGTGCCCCCTCACCGAGCGCGAGCTCCAGGTGCTGTCGCAGGTGCAGGGCGGGGTGACCACGGCGCGGATCGCGGCGTCGCTGCACCTGGCGCCGGGCACCGTGCGCAACTACCTGTCGTCGGCGATCGAGAAGCTCGGCGTACGCACCCGCTACGAGGCGGCCGACGCCGCCCGCGAGTCCGGCTGGCTCTGACACCTGCCGAGCAGCACATCGAACCCCGATGCTCTACCTGAAGAACCCCATGCGGGGCATACTTGAAGTATGAGCTCCACGGATACCTCCATCAAGGTCCCGAAGAGGGTCAGAGATCGCCTGCAGAAGCGCGCGCGCAGAGACCACACCACTCTGGCCGCAGCGCTCGAGCGTGCGCTCGACGAGGCCGAGGAGCTCGAGTTCTGGAACCGTGTGCGCGAGCGCAACGCAGCGTTGAGCGAGGACGAGCGGGACGCCTACGTGCACGACCGCACGCTGGGCGATCACCTGTCCGGCCGCGACGACACCGGTACGGCGGAGGAGGACTGGTGAGGCGCGGCGAGATCTTCATGGCCGATCTCGGAGAACCGGTCGGCCACGAGCAGGCGCTCAGGCGCCCCGTTCTCCTGGTCAATGCGCAACCCTGGTTGGATTCCCGCCCGCCCGTGGTCACGGCCCTGCCGCTCACACGCACCCGCCGGCCCGACCCCACCCACGTCGAGATCGAACCCGGCGCTTCCGGGCTCAAAGAGATCAGTTACGTCAAGTGCGAGGACCTGCGGGCGATCTCCCCGGTACGCCTCGAGCGGCGGTTCGGGCACGTCGACGAGGCCGTGATGTTGCGGGTGGAGACCATTCTGCGCCGGCTCCTGGCGCTCTGACACACGAGTGGGGGCACCGCCGTCGGCGGTGCCCCCACAGGGTGCGGCGGGGTCAGACCCGGGGTTCGCGGAACGCGCTCCAGTGCTCCGCCATCCGCTCGGCCTGGCCGGGCGTGAAGTGGGTCATGCACGCGTCGTCGCTGTAGTTCATGAAGTTGTTGACCGGGTCCTCGCCGGGCAGGTCCGGGCAGGTGTCCCGGCTCGCGGGGCAGCCGGAGGCCGCCTCGCGTTCGTACGGGGTGTCGTCCACGTAGTCGCCGGGGCTCTGGCACCCGTTCTGGAACGTGTGGAACAGCCCCAGCCAGTGGCCCACCTCGTGGGTCGTGGTGTGGCCGATGTCGAAGCGGTCCCGTCCGCCGCCCGGCAGGGTGTCGTACGCGACGACGACGCCGTCCTGCTCGGGCTCGGCCTCGATGTCCTGCGGGAACGTCGAGAAACCCAGCACCCCGGATCCGAGGTCGGCGGTGTAGATGTTGAGCGTCTCCGGCCCGCCCTGGTGCAGTTCGGCCCGGATGGAGTCGCGGTTGGAGCTGAAGTCCTGGAACCATTCGTCGTCGGTGTGGCGCGTGGTGTCGGAGAGCTCGAACCGGAACCCGGTGTCGGTCGCTTCCTCGCCCGACGCGAAGGATCCCTCGTAGGCGTCGTTGAGGACCTGGATCTGCTGCTCGACATCGTCCTGGCTCACGTCGCCCTCGCCGTCCTCGGCGGAAATGACGTGCACGACCACCGGGATCGGCGACGACGGTGCCATCTGGGGGCCGCGCACGGAACCGAGCTCTTCCTCCAGCTTCTTCTGGTGTTCGGCCGCCTGTTCCGGGGTGATCTCCCCCTCGTGGCGCTCCGAGGAGCGCGGGTCGCTGACCCGGGAGAGGCTGTCGGCCGAACACTCCTGCTCGCCGGGGGCTCCGGCGAGGTGCAGGGCGTCGGCCGCCTGGGCGGTGTCGGGCGCGTCCGGGGCTCCGGCCACGGCCAGGCCCGCGAGAGCGAGCGCGCTCATGGCCAGTCCGGGGCGTGAGGCGGCCGAGCGGCCGCGGTAGCTTCGTGCCATCACGCGACGGACTGTAACCATGCGGACACCTTCAGGGACGGTGCCGTGCGTGAGCTTGCGAAGTGTTTGCCCGGTGGTTCAGCGGGATCCGACCGCCCAGGCCCGCAGCTTCGCGATCCGCTCGCGCATCTGCGACGGGGTGGCCTGCGCGACCGGCGGCCCCCCGCACGCGCGCCGCAGCTCGTTGTGGATCACGCCGTGGGGTTTCCCGGTGCGGTGGTGCCAGGCGCCGACGAGACCGCTGAGCTCACGTCTGAGCTGGGCGAGCACCTCGTGGGTGGGCCCGGACTCCTCCTCGTCCTCGGCCTGGTCGGCCTTCTCCGACTTCTTGCGCGCCTTGATCTCGCCGGCCTTCAGCTCGTCCTTGCGCTTGCGCAGCAGCTGGGAGACCTGTTCGGGCTCCAACAGACCGGGCAGACCGAGGAAGTCCTCCTCCTCGGTGGAACCGGGCGAACTCCCGTACTCGGTGCCGTCGTAGAGGGCCCGGTCGAACTCGGCGGCCGACTCCATCGTCTCGAAGGGCAGCTCCTCCCCCGCGTCGGGGGTGTCCTTCTTCTTGTTGGCCTCCTTGAGGAGGTCCTCCTCCGGGTACTCGTCGTCGCCCGCGGGGGTCCGGTCGAGCACGTGGTCGCGTTCGCGCTCCATCTCCCCGGCGTACTCCAGAAGCGTGGGCACGGAGGGCAGGAACACCGACGCGACCTCGCCACGCTTGCGCACACGCACGAAGCGCCCGATGGCCTGGGCGAAGAACAGCGCCGTGCTCGTGGAGGTGGCGTAGACCCCCACCATGAGGCGGGGAACGTCCACGCCCTCGGAGACCATGCGCACGGCGACCATCCACCGGTCGTCGCCCTGCGAGAAGCGGGAGATCTTCTTGGACGCGCTGGGGTCGTCGGAGAGCACCACGGTGGCGCTCTTGCCGGTGATCTGGCGCAGGATCCTCGAGTAGGCGCGCGCGTTCTCGTGGTCGCTGGCGATGACCAGGCCGCCCGCGTCCGGGTGGGTCTTGCGCACCTCGGTCAGGCGCCGGTCGGCGGCCTGCAGGACCTTCTTGATCCAGTCGCCCTTGGGGTCGAGCGCGGCCCGCCAGGCCTGGGAGAGGGCGTCCTGGGTGAGTGGTTCACCCAGGTGCGCGGCGAGCTCGTCTCCCGCGCGGGTACGCCAGCGCATCTCACCCGAGTAGGCCATGAAGATGACCGGACGGACGACGCCGTCCTCCAGGGCGGGCGCGTACCCGTAGCTGTAGTCCCAGGCGCAGCGGCGGACCCCGTTGCCGTCCTGCACGTAGTCGACGAACGGGATCGGGTTCACGTCGGTACGGAAGGGCGTACCGGTCAGGGACAGACGGCGTGCGGCCGGGTCGAAGGACTCGCGCACCGCGTCGCCCCAGGAGAGCGCGTCGCCGGCGTGGTGGACCTCGTCGAAGATGACGAGCGTGCGCCGCGTCTCGGTGCGGTTGCGGTGCAGCATGGGGTGCGCGGCGACCTGTGCGTAGGTCACCGCCGCACCGAGGTACTGCTTGCCGAGCGCGCCCTGGCCGTTCTTGAAGTCCGGGTCGATCGGGATCCCGAACCTCGCCGCCGACTCCGCCCACTGCTTCTTCAGGTGTTCGGTGGGGCAGACGATCGTGATGGCCCTCACCTTGTGCTGCCGAAGCAGTTCACTGGCGAGAGTGAGGGCGAAGGTCGTCTTGCCCGCGCCGGGTGTGGCCACCGCGAGGAAGTCGCGGGGCTCCCTGCGGAAGTACTCCTCGAAGGCCTCTCGCTGCCAGGCGCGGAGCCCGCTGAGGCGGTCCTCCGTCGTGGTCTGCGTCACCGTCATGCGTTCCGTCCCCCGTTGCTCACCCCGTAGAGGTTAGCGGGCACCACCGACCGACTCGTGGGCAGACCACGGCGGTCCACGGGTGGTGTGCTTCACCCGTGGACCGCCGTTCGGGTCCTGTCGGCCGCCGGACCGTCCGTCAATCGCCCTCGTCACCGGGCACGCCGCCCGGGACCGGGATCTCCTCGCCGCCGGGCGCCGTGCTCACGGCCCCGTCGTTGAAGGGCATGTGCGGGGAGATCTCCGGAAAGACCACGAACCACAGCAGCCCCGCGACCCCCACGATCAACCCGATCGTCATGATCAGCTTGGAGACCCAGGGTCCGGGCATGATGCGCCAGATCAGTCCGTACATGTCACTCCTCCGCGTCCGGCGCCATGTGGGCGATGGAGTCCGGCATGCCCTCGGACTTCGGCGTGGTCTCGGTGAGCTCCGCCCAGACGATGAGCCGGTGGGTGTTGTTGAGCTTGGGTGCGCACGTGGTCAGGGTGAGCAGGGACCGCTCGGGGTCCTCGTCGGAGGCGTCGTCGAAGGGATCGGGGTCGACGACCCAGGAGTCCTGTGGCAGCACCGTCTCCTCCTCGAACACCTCGTAGGTGTAGAAGTTCTCGCCGTCCTCCACGACCATGACGTCGCCGTCGTCGAGCTGGTCGAGGTCCCAGAACAGGCCCGGCGTGCGGTGAGCCGCGACCGCGTAGTTGCCCTCCTCGCCGGGCGCGCTGTCGAACCAGGTGTAACGCCCGGGGCTGTTGAGGATGTCGTCGGGTTCGGTGCCGTTGACCACGACCCAGTCGAGGTCGAGCTCGGGCACGTAGAGGCGGCTGTCGGCCGCGCCGGGCAGGGGTTCGGAGTCGGGACCGGTCTCCTCCACGGCACCCCAGCTGTCCTCGAGTCCCTGTGCGAGGTCCTGCTGCTCGCGGTCGGTCTCCCACTGGGACCCGTACACCTCGTAGGCGGCGTAGAAGAGCATGAGCAGACCG
This sequence comes from Nocardiopsis coralli, assembly GCF_014892575.1. Taxonomy (GTDB): domain Bacteria; phylum Actinomycetota; class Actinomycetes; order Streptosporangiales; family Streptosporangiaceae; genus Nocardiopsis; species Nocardiopsis coralli. Next base: position 16,920 of record NZ_JADBGI010000025.1, read on the forward strand.
GCCGTCAGCAGGATCTCGCCGAAGAACCGGACGGTGCCGCGCACGACGTCGCCGGGGCGGACCCTGCTCCGCCGGCGCCCGCGCCCCCGCGGGCGGCCCTCGCTCCCCCCGTCCTCGTCACTGTGGTGCGACTGCGGTTCAGTTGTGGACACCAATCCGACCTACTCCTGTTCCCTGTCGAAGGGGCACGACGAGTGGGCCCCCGAACGCGGACGCGTCGGGGATGTCGTCTCGACACTCTCCCCCTGGGACCCGAGCCGGTGTCGGAACACGGCAGCGGGGACGCGCCCGCGGAGTCCGCTTCCGGACGGCGATCGGGCGTTTTCGGCACCGAGCCCCAAATCGTGCAGGACCACGATAACCGCCGCGACCCCGGACGAGGGCGGAGGAACGGCACAGAGCGACGGATCGGCCGGATCCGGCCGGAGGGACCGCACGCGGTGACCGTGTCACCCCTGGGGGCACCCCGGTCCGGCGCACCGCCGGAGGGGGACGGCATCACCCTGCCACGTCGTCCGGCGATACGTGGTAAAAACGCGGATCCACCCTGCAGGCCCCGGCCGCGGGGCGCCGAGGGGCGCGGACATGAGGAAGGCCCCTCCCCGGCGGGAAGGGGCCCAGGCAGGACGGACGCGGCGGCCGTGGAAGGCGGTACGGAACGGCCCCGGGCCGGGTTCCGCGGAACCCGTCGGAAGGCGCCTCGCCGCCCGGAACCGGATGGCGGGCAGCGGGTGCGCCCGAGGAACGAGGGGGCCGCCCCGGTGGAGCCCTCGAAGAGTCCGCCGGTCAGGTCCGAGGGTCAGCGGCCCTTGGTCATGTCCTCGTAGGCCTGCTTGCACTCGGGGCACACGGGGTACTTCTTCGGGTCGCGCCCGGGCACCCACACCTTGCCGCACAGGGCGATCACGGGGTTGCCGGTGACGGCGCTCTCCGTGATCTTCTCCTTCTGCACGTAGTGGGCGTAACGGTCACGGTCGCCGTCGTCGTGCGACTGATCCGGCTTGGTGTCGCTGTCGGGGAGGACCTTGTTGAGGATGTCCATGGCCATCGTTCCTCACACACCTTTCACGTCTTGCAGTCCACGGTATAGGCTCCCGCGCACTGTGGACGGACCTCAGTTCATGCTGGGGTCGTCGGGGTAGGTCGACAGGAGCGCGAGCTCGCCGCCCTGCCGCCGCAGCACCCGCGACCACAGCCGTTCGGGTTCGGTCGTGAACACGTCACCCGGCAGGGCCTCGAGCACGTACCAGGCGCCCTCGCCGATCTCCCCGGCGAGCTGGCCCGAGCCCCATCCCGCGTATCCGGCGAAGACGCGGAAGGACCCCAGGGCGCCGCCGAGCACCTCCGGCGGCCCGTCGAGGTCGACCACACCGAGCCCGCCGAGCCCCTGCGCGGGGTCGATGCCCTCGAGCGGGGCCCAGCCCGGCGGCTCCCCGTCGGAGCCGACCGTACCCAGGGCGATGCCCGACCCCTCACCGACGGGGCCTCCGGAGAACATCACCGCGGGTTCGCTGGCGTAGGGGCCCCAGGCTTCAACGACCTCGTCGACGGCCGTGGGAAGGGGACGGTTGAGGATCACCCCGAGGGTGCCGTCGGCCTCGTCGTCCACGACGAACACGACGGAGCGGCGGAAGGAGTCCTCCTGCAGAAGGGGGGCGGCCACCAGGAGGCGCCCGGTCAGTGTCGACTGGTCCATGCTCCACCTCTACCCGCCGGCGGCGCTCCCCGCGTGCTGTTTCCCCGGCCGCCCCGCGCCCCCGCACGGGGCGGCCGGGGGTGGCGGTCAGCTCTCGGAGGAGTTCCGCTGGGCGACCTCGCGCACGGCCGTGGCCACGTGCGTGGACAGGTCCGAGTGGAAGACGCTCGGGATGATGTAGTTCGGGCCGATCTCGTCCTCGGTGACCACGTCGGCCAGGGCCTCGGCGGCCGCGACCATCATGTCCGAGTCGACGTTGTGGCTCTGGGCGTCGAGCAGGCCGCGGAAGAACCCGGGGAAGACCAGAACGTTGTTGATCTGGTTCGGGTGGTCGCTGCGGCCGGTGGCCACGACGGCGGCGTGCAGGTGCGCGATGTCCGGGTCGACCTCGGGGTCGGGGTTGGCCAGCGCGAAGATGATGGAGTCCTCGGCCATCTCGGCGATGTCCTCGCCGCCGAGCACGTTCGGGGCGGAGACGCCGATGAAGACGTCGGCGCCGGAGACCGACCCCTTGAGGTCGCCCGCGTACCCGGTGGGGTTGGTGTGGTCGGCGATCCAGCGCAGGTTGTCGTCGAGGTCGTCGCGGCCCTGGTGGATGGCGCCGTGCACGTCGCTGACGATGATGTTCTCGGCGCCGGCGTGCTTGAGCAGCTTGAGGATGGCGGTGCCGGCCGCGCCCGCACCGGACATGGCGATGCGGACCTCGGACAGCTTCTTGTTGACCACGCGCAGGGCGTTGCGCAGGGCGGCCAGGACGACGATGGCGGTGCCGTGCTGGTCGTCGTGGAAGACGGGGATGTCCAGCAGCTCGCGCAGGCGGGCCTCGACCTCGAAACAGCGCGGCGCGGAGATGTCCTCGAGGTTGATGCCGCCGAAGCCCGGGGCGAGCAGCTGGACGGTGCGGACGATCTCGTCGACGTCCTGGGTGTCCAGGGCGATGGGCCAGGCGTCGATGTCGGAGAAGCGTTTGAACAGGGCGGCCTTGCCCTCCATGACGGGCATGGCGGCCTCGGGGCCGATGTTGCCCAGGCCGAGCACGGCCGAACCGTCGGTGACCACGGCGACGCTGTTGCGCTTGATGGTCAGGCGGCGGGCGTCGTCCTTGTTGGCGGCGATGGCCGAGGAGACGCGGGCGACGCCGGGCGTGTAGGCCATGGAGAGCTCGTCGCGGTTGCGCAGCGGCACCTTGGAGCTCATCTCGATCTTGCCGCCCAGGTGCATGAGGAAGGTGCGGTCGCTGACCTTGTGGACGGCGACGCCGTCGACGGCGCCGAGGGCGTCGACGATGGCCTGCGCGTGCTCGGTGTCCCGGGCGGCGCAGGTGACGTCGATGCGGATGCGCTCGTGTCCGGCCGCGGCCACGTCCAGCGCGGTGATCATCCCGCCCACCTGCTCGACAGCGTTGGTGAGGCTGCCGACGGCGCTGCTGCCGGCGTCCACCTCGAGCCGGACGGTGATGGAATAGGAAACGCTGGGAAGGGTGGCCACGTGTTGCTCCTTGGCTCTCACTTGGGTGTCGTGCGACCGCACGGCCCGCCTTCGGGGCAGGCGGGAATGCCGTGAAGGCCCTGGGGTCCGTTGCGCGGAAGCTCGGCCGGGGGGTGTTGCACACACCCGGGGGACCCTCGACGAGTCGCCTCACACTACCCGAGTCAAGCGACCTACGTCAGCACAAGAAGACAATTAACGTCAGGGTAAAAAATCGCATAACTTCCGCAGCCCTGATCGTGCCGAAACCCGCTATGGGGACCCGGTTCCACCCTCCGAGCGGTCGAGAGCGGCGCGCACGACGAGGTCCACACAGGCCTCCAACGACAGCACCGTGGTGTCGAGCACCACGTGGTAGAGGCCGGGATCGGAGGAGTCCACCCGGTAGAAGCGACGCACGTAGGCCGCGCGGGCCCGGTCGTTGTCGTCGAGGAGCTTGCCGGTCGGCCCCTGCTCGCCCCACCCGAGGTCGCCGGCCTCCTGCCGGTCCCCGTACTCCCACAGGCGCCGCACACGGTCGAGACGGGCGTCGCGGTCACCGTCCAGGCGCACGTGCAGCGCAGTCGGATGATCGGCCAGCACGAACGCACCCGCGCGCCCGAGCACCACGCCGCCCCTGCGTCCGACCTCCTGGATGACCTGTTCGGTGCGCTCGACGAACTCGTGGTCGTAGAGGAGCCGCCCGGTGTCGTCGGTGGTACCGATGAAGGCGGTGTCGACGCTGCCGAGCGTCACCGTGGGGAGCCGTGCGGCGCTGGCGAGCAGCCGTTCGAAGCCGCCGGGGGCACGGTCGTCACGTCGGCGCACCTCGTCGAGGGAGCACCCGATGCGTTCGGCGACGGCCGAGGGGACGGCACGGTCGAGGAAGTCGACGTCGAACCGTGCGGCGACCGCCGGCCCCACGACACTGCCTCCGGCGCCGTAGGTGGCGGAGACGGTGACGACCGGGCTGCGGGGAGGATCGCTGGCCATGGCACACCTGCCGGGGTCTCGCCTGAGGGCCGGGGGCCCTTCCGTGGCCCGTTCTTACCCGGAGCCCCGCCGTCCATACCGGGGCAGGGCCCGTGGTGCGCGTGCGGAAGAAGCCGATCTTTTTCCGTTGTGTGCCACGGTGAGCGAAAGATGACAGAAGATCCCCGGTGGGACTTTTCTCCCGGGACTTCACACGGGACCCCACACGAACGGGCCGGCCCGGGCCACACCCGAGCCGGCCCGCGCGGGGTCTTCAGAACAGGGCGGCGGTGAGCTTGCGCCGCGCGGTGTTGACCCGCGGGTCACCCGGGGGCAGCACGTCGAACAGGGCGAGCAGGCGTGCGCGGACCCTCTCGCGCTCGTCGCCGGAGGTGCGCTTGACCGTCGCGACCAGACGGTCGAAGGCGTCCTCGGCCTGGCCCCGGTAGATGTCCATGTCGGCGACGACGAGCTGGGCGTCGACGTCGGCGGGGCGCTCCTGGGCCGCGGTCAGCGCGGACTCGGGGTCCACGTCCTGCAGACGGCCCACCAGCCCCACCTGGGCGAGGCGGCTCTTGGACTCGGTGTCGGAGGGGTCGGCCTCCACGGCCTTGCTGTAGACCTCCTCGGCGGCGGCGAAGTCACCGCGGTCCAGCGCCTCCTGGGCCTGGACGTCGACGGGGCGGCCCCGCGGCTCGGGCTCGTCCTCCTCGGCACCGGCGGCGGGCTCACCCTCGACCTCGACGGTCCCGGGGTGGCCCTCTGGGAGCATCCCCTGCTGGGCCAGCGCGGCGAAGACCTGGCCCAGGCCCTCGCGGAGCTGCTCCTCACTGGCCGGGCCCTGCGCCAGCGGCATGACCTGGCCCTGGATCGCGACCAGGATCGAGGGCGGGGACTGCACCTGCAGCGCCTGGGTGACACGGGGGCTGGCCTCGCTGTCGACCTTGGCCAGGTACCAGTTGCCGCCCGAGCGCGCCGAGAGGTTGTCCAGGGCGGTCTCGACCTGCGCGGACTGTTCGGACCAGCCCGCCAGTACGGCCAGGACGACCGGCAGGTTCACCGACCGCTCCAGCACCTCGGTCTGGAAGTTGGACTCGTCGATGTTGACGGCGTACGGGTTGGTTCGACCCGTTGACTCCGCCGCACGCTGTTTGGCCTCACGCTCCATGGCCGCCTTGCGCGCACCGAGGTCAACGGCACTGTTCGGGGAAAAGTCCGAAGGCTGCATGGTTCCATCCTGCCGCATACACACAGCGGCGGTGGACGCCGGGACACGTGGCGCCCACCGCGTTCCGGGCGCGGCCGGCAGCGTGGTCGGCCGCACCCGGGCGCTCAGAAGCGGGGGTCCTCGGTGTGGGTCCCGAAGACCTCGCCCATGGCCGCGCAGATCTCCCCGAGGGTGGCCTCGGCTCGGGCGGCCTCCATGATGAGCGGGATGAGGTTGCCCTCCGGCTTCCGGGCCCCCTCGAGCAGGTCGGCCAGCGCGCGGTCGACGGCGGCCGCGTCCCGGTTCTCGCGGCGTTCGGTGAGGTCCTGCTTCTGCTCGCGCTCGACCTCGTGGCTGATGCGCAGGATGTCGAGCTCGCCGGAGACGGTGCTGGTGTGGCAGTTGACGCCGACGATGCGCTTGTCGCCCTTCTCGAGGGCCTGCTGGTACTGGAAGGCCGACTCGGCGATCTCGGAGGTGAAGTACCCGTTGTCGATGCCGGCGAGGATGCCCGAGGTCATGGGACCGATGGCGTGCTCGGTGCCGCGTCCGCCGCCCATGTGCAGGATCTGGGCGAAGATGCGCTCGGCCTCGGCCTCGAGTTCGTCGGTGAGCGACTCCAGGTACCAGGATCCGCCGAGCGGGTCGGCGACGTTGGCGACGCCGGTCTCCTCCATGAGCACCTGCTGGGTGCGCAGGGCGATCTCCGCGGACTGCTCGGTGGGCAGCGCGAGGGTCTCGTCGAGCGCGTTGGTGTGCAGGGAGTTGGTACCGCCCAGGATCGCCGCGAGCGCCTCGACCGCGGTGCGCACCACGTTGTTGTAGGGCTGCTGGGCGGTCAGGGAGACCCCGGCGGTCTGGGTGTGGAAACGCAGCCACAGGGACTTCTCGCTGGTGGCGCCGTACTCCTCGCTCATCCACCGCGCCCAGATGCGGCGGGCGGCGCGGAACTTGGCGATCTCCTCGAAGAAGTCGATGTGGGAGTCGAAGAAGAACGACAGCCCCGGCGCGAACCGGTCGATGTCCAGCCCGCGCGAGAGGCCGAGCTCGACGTAGCCGAACCCGTCGGCGAGTGTGTAGGCGAGCTCCTGCGCGGCCGTGGCTCCGGCCTCGCGGATGTGGTAGCCGGACACCGAGAGCGGCTTGTAGGCCGGGATGTGCTCGGCGCAGTACTCCATGAGGTCGCCGATGAGGCGCAGCTGCGGTTCCGGCGGGTACAGCCACTCCTTCTGGGCGATGTACTCCTTGAAGATGTCGGTCTGCAGCGTGCCGTTGAGCGTGGTGATGTGGACACCCTGGCGCTCGGCGGCCACGAGGTACATGCAGAAGGCCGGGACCGCGGGGCCGCTGATCGTCATCGACGTGGTGGTCTCGCCGAGCGGGATCTGATCGAAGAGCAGGTCCATGTCGGAGACCGAGTCGACGGCGACGCCGCAGTGTCCCACCTCGCCCAGCGCGTGGGCGGAGTCGGAGTCGTAGCCCATGAGGGTGGGCATGTCGAAAGCGACCGAGAGTCCCCCGCCGCCGTTGGCGAGGATCATCTTGTAGCGCTCGTTGGTCTGCCGGGCGTTGCCGAACCCGGCGAACTGGCGGATGGTCCAGGTGCGCCCGCGGTATCCGGTGGGGTACAGGCCGCGGGTGTAGGGGTACTCGCCCGGCCATCCGATGCGTTCGAAACCGGGGACCTCGGCGCCGGGTCGCGGGCCGTAGGCCGGTTCCAGGGGGCGTCCGGACAGCGAGGTGAAGTCGGCGTCGCGCTTGCGTGCGGCGTCGTAACGGCGCTGCCAGCGTTCGCGCCCGGCCTCGATGTCGTCCGCCCCGCCGCCCTGGGTGGGGCCGTTCGTGGTGTTCGCCATACCGAAATAGTAGGACGTCCAAATAATTCTGTACAGGGACGGACGGATCGGCGCCCGCACCCTGCCGCCGGAGGTCAGCCGTGTTCGGAGGCCTCCACGGCGGGTTCGGGGAAGTCACCGAAGTCGACCCGCAGGCGGGTGAGCACGCGGTGCATCTCCCACAGCTGGTCGTCGGAGTAACAGCCCAGGCCGAAGTCCATACCCAACAGGGCCTGCGTGGCCTCCTCGGTGACCTCGCGCCCGGCTTCGGTGATCTCGGCGAGCACGCCGCGGCCGTCGCTGGGGTTGGGGAGGCGGACCACCAGACCCTGGTTCTCGAGCCGGTCGATGGTGTTGGTGACGCTGGTCGGGTGCACCATGAGGCGCTCGCCGACCTTGCCCAGGGGTAGGGACCCGGTGTTGCTGAAGGTCAGCAGCACCAGGGCCTCGTACCGGGCGAAGGTCAGGCCGAAGGGTTTGAGCGCCCCGTCCAGCTCTCCGATGAGGATCTGCTGCGCGCGCATCACCGAGGTGACCGCGGCCATCGCCGGAGAGGCACCCCACCTGCGTGTCCAGTTCTCGTGTGCCCGCTCGATCGGGTCGAACGGGAGATTCAACGGGTTTCCCACGCGATCACTGTATTCAGCGCGGGGAGACGCTCCCGCCACGGAGGGCGACTACCACCAGGGCACTGTCGGGGCAAGGGGTGTGGCGTGGCCACAAGGGGACAGCCACCACGGGCCGTGACCCGTTGACGACCACAGGAATTATTAGTTAAGTTTCCTAAAAATTTATCCCCCCACGTCAGAGGCCCGCGACCATGACCCTCTGTTCCGGACCGCTCCGAGCGCCACCAGCACGGCGTCCGCCCGCGGCCCACCCGTCCCGCCCCACGTGCCCCGGAACGCCCCTCCGTCCCCGGCGCCCCAGGATCCACTCCCCCTCCCTCGACCAGGAGATCCCCCGACGTGAGCGCACGACGTCCTCCGGCCACCCTCGCCACCGCGGCCGCCGCCCTGTTGGTGGCACCGCTCGCCCTGACCGCGACCGCTGCCTCGCCGGCCTCTGCACAGGAGACCGCCACCGACCACGGGCTCACGGTCACCCACACCGAGTCCGACCGCTGGGACACCGGCTACAGCGCCGAGATCACGGTGCACAACGACTCCGACTCCCCGGTCCACGAATGGGAGATCGAGTTCGCCCTCCCCGACGGCAGCAGTGTCCACGAGCTCTGGAACGCCGCCGTCACCGACCACGACGGTTCCTACACCGTCACCCCTCCGCACTGGGGAGCCGCCGTACCGGCCGGCGGCAGCTACACCTTCGGCCTCAACGGGCTCCACCAGGGCGGCTCCACCGACCCGGTCGACTGCACCGTCAACGGCGCCCCCTGCGACGGTTCCGAGGAACCCGGGACCGGGCCCGACCACGACCGGCTCGCCGTCGCCTACTTCGCCGGCTGGGGACCCGAGGACCGCGACCACCACCTGCGCGACGTCGTGGAGTCCGGCAACGCCGACCGCCTCACCCACGTCAACTACGCGTTCGGCAACGTCTCCGAGGACGGCCGCTGCTTCATGACCGACGACCCCGACGGAGGGCGACGCGGCCGCCGACTACACGCGGGCCGTTGCTGCCGAGGACAGCGTCGACGGGGTGGCCGACGACCCCGGACAGGAACTGCGCGGCAACTTCAACCAGCTCCTCAAGCTCAAGGAGGCCCACCCCCACCTGCAGGTCTCGATCTCCCTCGGCGGATGGAACTGGTCGAAGAACTTCTCCGACGCGGTGCTGACCCCGGAGTCGCGCGAGGAGCTCGTGAGTTCCTGCATCGACCTCTACCTGCGCGGGGACCTGCCCGAGCTCGACGGCGCCGGCGGTGAGGGCGCGGCCGCGGGGGTCTTCGACGGCATCGACCTCGACTGGGAGTGGCCCGGTTCGCCCGGCCACCCCGACAACGTCATCCGCGAGGAGGACAAGGAGAACTTCACCGCACTCGTGCAGGAGTTCCGGTCCCAGCTCGACGAGCTCGGCGCGGAGACCGGCGAGCACCACACGCTGAGCGCCTACCTCCCCGCGACCGGCGAGAAGCTCGACCTGGGCTTCGAGCTCGACGAGATCATGCCCGCGTTCGACTTCGCCACGGTGCAGGGTTACGACTACCACGGCACCTGGGAGGAGACCACGAACTTCCACTCCAACCTGGTCGTGCACCCCGACGACCCCGGCCCGCACCTGTCCTCCGAGGACGTGCTCGCCGCCTACACCGAACGCGGTGTCGACCCGGAGCAGTTGGTCATGGGCGTGCCGTTCTACAGCCAGGGATGGACCGGCGTGGAACCCGGGCCGAACGGCGACGGCCTCTTCCAGGAGGCGGACGGACCCGCCGAGGGCCTGCACGAGGACGGCACGGAGAACTGGCGCGACCTCGCCGGGCGCGAGGGCTTCGACCTGCACCGGGACGACGAACTCGGTGTGGCCTGGCTCTACGACGGCGACACGTTCTGGACCTACGACGACGGGACCGCCCTGGAGCAGAAGGCCTCCTGGGCCGTCGGTAACGGGATGGCCGGAGTGACGGCCTGGTCCCTGGACGGTGACGACGACGAGGGCACCCTGCTCGGTGCCGTCGACGGCGCACTGCACGAGTGACCGGACGAACAGGAGCGGTGCGGCGGGGCGCGGCCGCACCGTTCCTCCCAGGACACCGGCCGCGAGGCCGGGACCGACCGGCGCCGGTGCTCTGATCCGGGGAGCACCGTCGTCGCAACCGGTGCGGGCCCTGCCGGGGGTCCGCACCGGTCCAACTCATGGCCGGCGGGCGCAGGCGGCAGGGCCCCGGCTCAGGCCTCGGTGAGCTCGGCGGCGAGGGTGTCCGCGGCGGTGTAGGGGTCGGTGCGGCCCTCGGCGACCTCGGCGGCCAGATGGTCCAGGCCCTTCCCGGACCCCGGATCCGTCATCCGCGAGCGCAGCAGTTCCAGCGCGATCGCCTGCACCTCCTCGCGGGCGCGGGCGCGGCGGCGCTCGGCCAGCTCACCGGAGGCCTCCAGGTGGGCGTAGTGCTCGCGCACGCGTTCCCACAGGTCCCCGATGCCCTCGTCCCGGTCGGCGACGGTCATCTCGATCGGGGGTTTCCACTCGTGGTCGTCGCGGTCCTTCATCGCCACCATCTGCCGCAGCTCGCGCAGGGTCACACGGGCGCCGTCCCGGTCGGCCTTGTTGACCGCGAGCACGTCGGCGATCTCCAGCACGCCCGCCTTCGACGCCTGGATCGCGTCGCCCATGCCCGGGGCGCTGAGCACCACGGTGGTGTCGGCCTGCCCGGCGATGGCGACCTCGGCCTGACCCACCCCGACGGTCTCCACGAGGATCACGTCGAAGCCGGCCGCGTCGAGCACCCGCAGGGCGTGCGGGGCGGCCCACGACAGCCCGCCCAGGTGCCCGCGGTTGGCCATGGAACGGATGTAGACACCCGCGTCGGTGGCGTGGTCCTGCATCCGCACCCGGTCGCCGAGCAGGGCGCCGCCGGTGAACGGGGAGGAGGGGTCCACGGCCAGCACCGCGACCGTCAGCCCTTTGCCACGCACCGCGCGCACCACCGCGTTCGTGGTGGTCGACTTGCCCACCCCCGGGGACCCGGTGAACCCGACGACCTGGGCGTGCCCGGTGTGCGGGGCCAGGCCCGCCATGATCTCGCGCAGTTGCGGCGCACCGTTCTCCACCAGGGTGATCGCGCGGGCCAGCGCCCTGCGGTCACCGGCGCGGACCCGGTCGACCAACTGGGGGGTGTTCATGGGGACTCCTCGACGTCGGCGGGGCGGGCACGGGACGGGGTCTCCGCCCGGCCGCGGATGGGTGCGTGGGCCCGGTGGTGCCACGCGGCGCGCGGGCGCCGCCGGGTGGGGCAGCGCCCGCGCAGGGAGCGTCGGACGTCCGGGGGTCTACTCGCCCGGGACCGTGAACAGCAGGGCGTCACCCTGGCCGCCACCGCCGCACAGGGCGGCAGCGCCCGTGCCGCCGCCGCGCCGGCGCAGCTCGTGCACCAGGTGCAGCGCGATCCGGGCGCCGGACGCACCGATGGGGTGGCCGATCGCGATGGCGCCGCCGTTGACGTTGACGATCTCGTCGGAGATACCGAGCTCCTCGGTCGACCTGAGCCCGACCGCGGCGAAGGCCTCGTTGATCTCGACCAGGTCGAGGTCGGCCACGCCCTTGCCCGCCTTGCCCAGCGCGTGCTTGATCGCGTTCGAGGGCTGGGAGTGCAGGGAGTTGTCCGGGCCGGCGACGTTGCCGTGCGCACCGATCTCGGCCAGCACGGGCGCACCCAGCTCCTCGGCCTTGGCGCGGCTCATCACGACCACGGCGGCGGCGCCGTCGGAGATCTGCGAGGAGGAACCGGCGGTGATGGTGCCCTCGCGGTCGAAGGCCGGGCGCAGCTTGGCCAGGCCCTCGGCGGTGGTGTCGGCGCGCACGCCCTCGTCGCGGTCGAAGACCACCGGGTCGCCCTTGCGCTGGGGGATCTCCACCGGCACGATCTCGTCGTCGAAGAAGCCCTTGTCCTGGGCGGCGGCGGCCCGCTGGTGGGACCGGGCGGCGAAGGCGTCCTGCTCGGGACGGCCGATGCCGAGCTTGCCGTTGTGGCGCTCGGTGGAGGCGCCCATCGAGTCGCCCTCGAAGGCGTCGGTGAGCCCGTCGTGCTCGGTCGCGTCCAGGACCTCGATCGCACCGTACTTGTAACCCTTGCGGGACTTGGGAAGCAGGTGGGGGGCGTTGGTCATCGACTCCATGCCGCCCGCGACGACCACGTCGAACTCGCCCGCGCTGATGAGCTGGTCGGCGAGCGCGATCGCGTCCAGGCCGGACAGGCACACCTTGTTGACCGTCACCGAGGGGACGTCCATGGGGATGCCGGCCTTCACGGCGGCCTGGCGGGAGGGGATCTGGCCGGCGCCCGCCTGGAGCACCTGTCCCATGACCACGTACCCGACCTGTTCACCGCTGATCCCGGCGCGCTCCAGGGCGGCCTCGATCGCGAAGCCGCCCAGGTCGGCGGCGGAGAACCCGGCGAGGGAGCCGAGGAGTCGGCCGGTGGGGGTCCGGGCCCCACCGACGATGACGGAACCGGGCATGGTTACTGGCCTCCAAGTGATGGGTGTCGCACCTGGTCTGCAACCATACCCAGACCCCCTACCGCGACCATCGGGAGGTTCATCTTGAGCACCGCACCCACGCCCGGCGTCCCCTTCAGCGGCCTGACCCGCCTGGACCACGTCGGTATCGCCTGCCGCGACCTCGACGCGTCCATCGACCTGTACCGCCGCACGTACGGGTTCGAGGTCGAGCACGAGGAGGTGAACGAGGAACAGGGCGTCCGGGAGGCCATGCTCCGGATCAACGGCACGGACGACGGTGGTGCAACATATCTGCAACTTCTCGAGCCGACCCGTGAGGACTCCCCCGTCGCCAAGTTCCTCGACCGCAACGGTGAAGGGGTGCACCACATCGCGTTCGGGACCGCGGACGTGGCCGGGTCCGCGCAGGAGGTCGGAGGGACCGGGGTGCGCGTCCTGGACGCCGAACCGCGGCGCGGGACCGCCGGTTCCAGCATCGTGTTCCTGCACCCCAAGGACTGCGGGGGCGTGCTGACCGAACTGGTACAGAACGCCCACTGACCGGCTTGCGCGACACGCCCGCATCACGGGGGCGTTCCGGACTCATCACAGGTTCGATGGCGAAGGTGTGGCTGACCTCAGACACCACCGGAAGTTGGCCGAAAGCCTCTTCTCACGGGCCCCGCCCTTGATAAAGTCGCCGAAGGTGTGTTCGGCGGTCGCCGTCCGTCGCGAGCGGCGCAGCAGGCCGACTGTCCGCCGAGCACATTTCAGAAGCTGGATTCGACCACCGGTGTCGGTCCGCGCCCCCGAGGGCCGGATCGGACAGGTCGAACCGGGTCAGCCGCAGCACGTGCCCGGCGTATTCACGTTGGCCGGCCCCGCGGGGTCGGTCCGTCCAGCGGGGAGAGCAGCCCAGCAGCCCTCCGACCCCGTCCCCGGCCGTTCACAAGTAGCCGTCTCGCACCCGTTCAGGATTCCGCCACATGCCCTCAAACAACATCGACGCCCAGCTCAACAACATTTTCGACGAGGACAACGCCCCGCCAGAATTCGACGTGGTGTTGCGTGGCTTCGACCGCAACCAGGTGACGGACTACCTGGAGAGCCTGCGTGCCGAGGTGAAGCAGGCCAACGAGAAGGCCGACAAGTACAAGGGCGACCTCACCGCGAAGAACCGGCAGCTCGCCGAGCGGGAGCGTCCGTCCTACTCCGGTCTGGGCTCGCGCATCGAGGAGCTCCTGCGCCTGGCCGAGGAGCAGGCCAACGAGCTCGTGCAGAGCGCCCAGATCGACGCCAACGACATCCGTTCGGCCGCCAAGATCGAGGCCGCCGAGATGCGCGCGGCCGCCGAATCCGAGGCGACCGAGACGCGCGCCGTCGCACAGCGCGAGTCCGACGAGATGCGGCAGACGGCCGAGTCCGAGGCCGAGGAGATCAGCACCACCGCCCGTCGCGAGGCGGACGAGCTGACCTCCACGACCGAGCGCGAGGTCCAGAAGAAGCGTTCTGCCGTCGACCACGAGATCGCCGAGAAGCGCGCCACTTTCGAGGGTGAGATCGCCAAGCTGCGCACGACCACCGAGCGCGAGTGCGCTCAGGCCCGTGCCGCCGCCAAGCGTGAGCGCGACGAGACGATCCAGTCCGCCAAGAGCCAGGCCGAGGAGCTGCGCAAGAACGCCGAGCGGGCCTTCGCCGAGTCGGAGGCGCGCCGGACCGAGGCCGAGGACCAGTTCGAGCTCCAGCTCACCGACCGCCGTGCGGAGGCCGAGCGCCAGGACGCCGAGCGTCTGGCCGCGGCGCAGGCCGCGACCCAGAAGATGGTCAACGAGGCCGAGGAGCGTGCCGCCAGCGCCGAGCAGCGGGCCACCAAGGCCAGCTCGCAGGCCGAGCAGACCCGCCGCGAGGCCGAGAACAACGCCAAGCAGCTCGTCGGGAACGCGAAGAAGAACGCGTCCCAGATCGAGGCGGAGGCCAAGTCCAAGGCCGAGCACGCGGTGAGCGACGCCAAGGCCGAGGCCAACCGGATCCACACGGCCGCCAAGAAGGAGGTCGACGAGCTCAACCGCCAGCGCGACAGCATCCAGTCGCACCTGCAGCAGCTGCGCCAGCTGCTGGGTGGCGGTGGCGGCGCCCCGGCCGGCGGTGCACCCGCCGTGGGGGCCGCTCCGGAGCAGGCCGCGATCCCCGAGTCCGCCGAGCAGCAGCCGGCGCAGGCCGAGCCCGCGCCCGCCGCTCCGGCTCCCGCCGCCCAGGAGGAGCCGCGCCAGCCGGCCGCCGCCGGCAAGGGCAGCGAGGCCGACGAGGACGAGGACTGGTGGCAGGAGTAGGAGGCAGGGTGCCGGACCCCGGCATCGGCCTCAGCGCCTGAAACCCGGTGGCCCCGGGGGACGCATCACGCGGACCCCGGGGCCGCTTCATGTGCGGGGTGCCCGGCGCAGTGGTGGAAGCAGTGGTGGAACTCGGCCCGGACCGGTCCCACGGGGGCGCATGGCGTCTCTCGGGCGGCGTCCTGAGCACGAGGGACGGCCACTGGCTCGGCCTGGGCAGACGGGACACGCTCACGCCCCGGAGCGGGGATGCGACGAGGCGGAACGGGGGCCGGACCGGGCGAGCGGTCCGGCGTTCCCAGGCGCATGACGGGGGTACGGCGGTGACGGGCGACGGGCGTCGGGACCGGCCCGAACACACCTGCACGCCACCTGCGGACCCCACGCCGACGCCGCGCGTTCCGTGTGGTGCCCGTCCGCGAAAGCTCTACGGCCTGCCCTCGCGTGTTCTGGACCTCACGTGTGCAGGGGAACCACCACCGCGTGGGTTCTACGGCCCTCGCACGTTCACGCTGCGCGGCATGCCTCGCGCATCTCAGGTGTCCTGGGATGCCCAACGTGCAAGGGTTTCCTTGCGCGTTGGGCGTCTCCCACCGGCCCTTCGGCCCTCACGTGTTCGAGAGGCACCCAGCCGCGTAGGTTCTCACGGCCCTCGGGTACACGTCCCGCGGCGTTCTGCGCGCCTCGTAAGAGCGGCAAACACACCTCACACGTCCCGGGACGTCCCACTCACAAGGGTTCGCGTGCGTCCTCTGTGCGTGGGTCGCCGAGGGCCCTACGACCCTCACGTGTCCTGAGACGTCCCGACCGCAAAAGCTCTACGGCCTCGCGCATGCCAGGGGGCGCCCCCACCCGCAAAAGCTCTACGACATCCCGCGTATGCCAAGGGCACCTCTCACGCGTGCAGGAGGAACCCACCACCCGCGTGGGCTCTACGGCCCTCGCGTACATGTCCCGCGGCATTCCGCCTGCCGCACACGCCTCACACGTCCAGGGGTGTCCCAGCCGCGAAAGCTCTTCGACCCCACGCATTCCGGGGGCGCCCGTGGAGGCCCTACGACCCTCAGGTGTTCGGGGGAACGATCAGCGCGGGGGCTGCACGTCCCGCTCGTACGGGCCGTCCCACTCGGTGGGCAGCGGGTGGGCGTCGGGGTTGACGCGCTTGACGATCTCGTCGAGCACGCGGCGCACGTACGGCTCCCCGACCCACAGGTGCTTGGCGCCGTCGACGCCGATGATCTCGGCCTGCGTCAGCGGCTCGAACCGCCGCGCGGCCTCCTCGGGCTGCAGGAAGTCGTCGTGCTCGGGCACGAGCGCGACGACGGGCTTGCCGGAGTCCGCCCACACCTTCATGTCGGCCTCGTCCGCGCGGTGCAGCGGCGGCGACAGCAGCATCGCGCCCTCGATCTGCGGGTCGCATCCCCACTTGAGGGCGAGCTCGGTACCGAACGACCACCCGACGAGCCACGGCGCGGGCAGGCCCTCGAACTCGGTGAACTCGATCGCGGCCATCACGTCGTGCTTCTCGGTCTCACCCTCGCCGAACTCGCCCTGGCTGGTGCCGTGGCGCGAGCTCGTCCCGCGGGTGTTGAACCGCAGCACCGCGACGTCGGCCAGCGCCGGAAGCCGGAAGGAGGCCTTGCGCAGCACGTGGCTGTCCATCATGCCCTCGGCCGTGGGCAGCGGGTGCAGCGTCAGCAGGGTCGCGACCGGCGCCCGGCCGTCCGGCGGCAGCGCGAGCTCACCGATGAGCTCCAGACCGTCGGCGGTGTGCAGGGTGATCTCACGGCGCTCGGCGGGCAGCACCGTGGTGGCTCTGATCTCCATGGTTCCTCGGGTGTCGTCGGGACGGCTCGGGTTCAGTAACGGGGAGAACGGCGCGAACGCCGGTCCCAACAGGAGGAGTGCCAGTGGCGGCGGTCGCCCCCGTCGCCGTACGGGCGCCAGGCCACGATGTGGGCCATGCCCACCGGGACCATCTGGGCGCACCCGGGACAGCGGTAGGGCTTGGTGGCCGAGGCACCGGGGATCCGGCGCGTCACCCACTCCCCGTCGGGTCCGTTCTCACGTCGTTGGCCACCGGTGACACGCAGCATGAGGGCGTCCTCGTCGGGGACGCCGGAGGCGTTGTTGTTCTTGCCCCGGGAGGACTTGCGTCGGGGGGAGTTTCGGCGCGGACTCACCGTTCAAGGGTAGAAGAGATCGACCGGTGGCTGCCAACACGGCCCTTCCGCCTGTGGACGACGGCGGTGGGGACCGCCGTTCACGGGCCCCGCGCACGACGGTGGCCGCCGCCCCGCGGGACGACGGCCACCGGATCGTTCGGTCAGCTCCGAGGAGGCCTCAGCCGTGGCAGGCGCAGCCGCCGCCGTGGCCCTGGACCTCGTCCTCGGCGTCGGGCATGCGGTCCACCAGCAGCGGCGCGGGCGCGGCGACGGTGGTGAGGCTGTACTCGCCCATCGCCATCAGGGTCGCGACGACGGGGGTCGCACCGCGGTCGGCCAAAAGCTCCGTGGGGCCCTTGGGGTAACCGCAGCCGAAACGCATGGCGGTGTCGATGTCCTCGGCGGTGGCGTAGGCGTCGCCGATCATGCGCATCGCGTCGTCGATCTGCGGGGCCACGAGCATCTCGCCCAGGTCGAGCATGTCCTCCTCGCGCACCATCTGCGCGAACCGGCCCTCGGGCTGCGGCTCGGCGGCCTCGTCCTTGCCGGCGTAGAAGCCCTGGCCGGACTTGCGCCCGTAGTGCCCGGCGGCGACCATCCGGCGCAGCAGCGGGGAGGCGACGTAACGCGGGTCGCGGTACTCGTCCCAGAGCACGTCCATGACGGCCAGGCACACGTCCAGGCCCACCATGTCGGCGAGGGTGAGCGGGCCCATGGGCAGCCCGGCGGCCTTCTGGACGGCGGAGTCGATCTCCTCGCGCGAGGCGATCCTGCGCTCGTACAGCTTGATGGCGTCGTTGATGTAGGGCACCAGGAGCGCGTTGGCGACGAAGCCCGCGCGGTCGCCCACGGCGATCGGGGTCTTGCCGATGCGCTTGGCGACCTCGGTGACCACGTCGACGGTCTCCTCACTGGTGGAGACCGTCGTGATGACCTCCGCCAGCTTCATGACGGGGGCGGGGTTGAAGAAGTGGAGCCCCACGACCTTGTCCGCACGCCCGGTGAGCGCGGCGATCTCGGTGACCGACAGCGAGGAGGTGTTGGTGGCCAGGATCGTGCCGGGAGGGCAGATCCGGTCCAGGTCACCGAAGACGTCCCGCTTGATCGCGATGCTCTCGGGGACGGCCTCCACGACGAAGTCCGCGTCCGAGAGGTCCTCACGCGAGGAGGTGAACGTCAGACGCCCGTCGATCTCAGCGCGCTCCTCCTCGCTGATCTTGCCCTTGCTCACCGCCTTCGAGAGGGACTTGTCGAGGTGGCCCTTGCCGCGGTCGAGGGCGGCCTGGTCGATCTCCACACCGACGACGTTGAATCCCGCGCGGGCGAACACCTCGGCGATGCCCGCGCCCATCGTGCCGAGTCCGACGACTCCGACCTTGTCAAATTCCTGCACCATGGGCCCCACCCTAGAGGGCACCCAGTGCCAGCGTGTGCACGGGAGTGCCCGAACTGCTCGGAGCCCGGCCCTGTTCACGCCTCCGACGCCGCACCACCCCCGTCGCACCCCGCGCCGGCGTGGGAAGGGCGACCCCGGCGGGCCCCCGGAACCGCCCTCGAGCGCCCCGCGGAGGCGGTAACGTTGCCTCCCGTGCGTCTCGTGATCGCGCGGTGCAGTGTCGACTACGTCGGCCGTCTCACCGCCCACCTGCCGATGGCTCCCCGGCTGATCCTCATCAAGGCCGACGGGAGCGTGTCCGTCCATGCCGATGACCGGGCCTTCAAGCCTCTGAACTGGATGAACCCGCCGTGCAAGGTCCTCGAGGAGACCGTCGACGACGGCCCCGACGTCTGGACCGTCACGCACAGCAAGTCGGGTGAGAAGCTCGTGCTCACGATGGAGGAGATCATGCACGACTCCTCCCACGAGCTGGGCAAGGACCCCGGGTTGCAGAAGGACGGGGTGGAGTCCCACCTCCAGGAGCTGCTGGCCGAGCACATCACCACGCTCGGCGACGGGTACACACTCATCCGCCGCGAGTACCCGACGGCGATCGGGCCGGTCGACATCCTGTGCCGCGACGCCGACAACGCCACGGTCGCGGTCGAGCTCAAGCGCCGCGGCGACATCGACGGCGTGGAGCAGCTGACCCGGTACCTGGAGCTGCTCAACCGCGACTCGACCCTCGCCCCGGTCACCGGTGTCTTCGCCGCCCAGGAGATCAAGCCGCAGGCCCGCGTGCTCGCCGAGGACCGCGGGATCCGCTGTGTGGTGCTCGACTACGAGGAACTGCGCGGCATCGAACCCGACGTCCTGCGCCTCTTCTAGCGCCGGTCCCCGGCCCCTCCTTCCCGCCCTCTCCGTCCGCCCGGCCGCCCCGGGGGTCCACCGACCGGAGGACCCCCGGCGCCCGCACGGCCGATACCCCCGCCGCTCGCCGCGCGGGAGGGTCGGAGCATGGACGAAACGGCGATCGAGGTCACCGACCTCCGCAAGAGTTACGGCAGCACACACGCCGTCGCAGGGGTGGACCTGAGGGTCCCCCGCGGCGAGATCTTCTCCTTCCTCGGCCCCAACGGCGCGGGCAAGTCCACGACCGTCGAGATCCTCGAGGGGTTCCGCCACCGCGACTCCGGCACCGTGCGCGTGCTGGGCGAGGACCCCGGCCGGGCGGGTCGCCGCTGGCGGGCCCGGATCGGGGTGGTCTGGCAGAAGGAGACCATGACCCCGAGGGTCCCCGTCCGGGACCTGGTCCGCCACTTCGCGGGTTATTACCCCTCCCCCGCCGACCCCGACGAGGTCGTCGAGCGCGTGGGCCTCGCCGAGAAGGCCGGCGCCCTGCCCGATGTGCTCTCCGGCGGACAGCGGCGCCGCCTGGACGTGGCCCTGGGCATGATCGGCCGCCCCGAACTGCTCTTCCTCGACGAACCGACCACCGGTTTCGATCCCGAGGCGCGACGGGACTTCTGGGAACTGATCCGTGACCTCGCCGGCGGCGGCACCACGATCGTGCTCACCACGCACTACCTGGAGGAGGCCGAGGCCCTCGCCGACCGGGTGTGCGTGGTCGCCGGCGGCCGGGTCCGGGCCCTGGACACCCCCGCCGACCTGGGCGGACGCGCCGCCGCGCGGGCGACCGTGCGCTGGTTCGAGGACGGCCGCCGCCAAGAAATCGCCACCGACACACCCACGCGGACGGTCGGCGAGGTGGCGTCCCGGTTCGACGGCGAGGTCCCGGAACTGACCGTGCACCGCCCGACCCTCGAGGAGATCTACCTCGGCCTGATCGAGGACGACCGGACGGAGGTCCCGGCATGAACGCGCCCACGACCAACCCCACGAACCCCGCCCGTCCCGCCCCCGAACGTTCCACCCGCCTCCCCGGCACGTTCCGCCTGGGCCTGAGCCGGGGCATCGTGGAGATCCGGTCGTTCGTGCGCGAGTGGGAGAGCATGATCTTCACGTTCTCCATGCCCGCGCTGATCCTGCTCTTCTTCGCCGTGATCTTCGACGACATGTTCGACATCAACATGAGCGCCGTGGACTACTACCTGCCCGGGCTCATCGCGATGGGGCTCATGTCGGTGAGCTTCCAGACCCTGGGCGTGGCGGTGGCCACCGAACGCGACCAGGGCGGGCTGCGCCGCCTGCGGGGCACGCCCCTGCCGCCGGCCTCGTACTTCATCGGCAAGACGGTGCTGGTGCTGTTCCTGGCGGTGGGCCAGGTGGCTCTCCTGTTGGGCGTGGCCGTGCTCTTCTTCGACGCGGCCCTGCCGTCCGGCGCGGAGTCCTGGGTGACCGTGGGATGGGTCTTCGTGCTCGGGACGGTCGCCTGCGCGCTCCTGGGCCTGGCCGCCAGCTCCCTTGCGCGTACGGCCCAGGCGGCGTCGGCGGTGATCATCGTGCCGTTCCTGCTGCTGCAGTTCACCTCGGGCATCTTCGTTCCCGTGCCCGCACTGCCGGAGTGGGTCTTCAACGGCGCAGCGCTGTTCCCGCTGTTGTGGATGGCCCAAGGGCTGCGCGCGGGTTTCTTCCCCGACGAGATGGCCTCGATGGAGGTATCGGGGTCGTGGGACCTGCCTCTGGTCGCCCTGGCCCTGGGCACGTGGTGTGTGGTGGGCTTGGTCGTCACACTGGCCACGTTCCGGTGGAAGACACGGAAGGACGGCTGAGACGGCGATGCGGGAGAGCGGCGAGGTCCACGCCTGGGAGATCGGCCGCGGGTGGGACCTCTACTACACGGGCGTGATCACGGCCCTGCTCGTCTTCAACGCGCTGACGACCGAGCCCGGCCCGCGGTTGTGGATCGCCACGGCGCTGGGGGCGACGCTCCTTCCCCTGTACTGGTTCGCGGCCCACCGCCTCAACCGCAACGACGAGCACGGGACCCCGCCGACCCGGGTGTTCGTGCTGGTGGTCGCGGCGATCTGCTCGACCATCATCGTGCTCAGCGACAACATGGGGTTCGCGGTACTGGCGCTGTCCCCGCTGTGTTTCATGACCGGAGGCGCGGTCTACGGCGCCCTCGCGCTGGCGATCATGCTCGTCGCCCCCAGTGTGGTGCAGGGGGTCGCCGAAGGGGCCCCACCCGCCCAGCTCATGCCCGGGGTCGCGGCCAACCTGATGATCGCGGGCTTCGGGTTCTGGCTCGCGCGGTGGTACGAGAAGGTTGTCGAGCAGAGCTGGGAACGCGCCGAGCTCATCGAGCAGCTGAGGGAGAGCCGGGCGGAGGCGACCCGGCTCTCGGAACAGGCCGGGGCGATGGCCGAACGCGAGCACCTGGCGCGCGAGATGCACGACACGCTCGCCCAAGGGTTCACCAGCATCATCACCCTCACCCAGGCGGTGGAGTCGGAGATGGGTTCCGACCCCGCCGCGGCCCGGCGCCATCTGGCCCTCATGCGCGAGACGGCGACCGACAACCTCGCCGAGACGCGGGCGATGGTGGCCGCGCGCGGACCGGTCCCGTTGGAGGAGGACGACCTGGAGGCGGCCCTGGCCCGCCTGGCCGAGCGTTCGGGTTCCGAGCTCGGCATCACCATCTGCACGGAGGTCGTGGGCAGCGGCCTGCCGTTGCCCGGGGACGCGCAGGTGTGCCTGTTGCGCACCGCTCAGGAGGCGCTGGCCAACGTGCGCAAGCACTCCGGGGCCGGGTCGGCGCGGGTGCGGTTGGCCCACACCGACGTAGGGGTCTCGCTGACGGTGCGCGACGACGGCCGCGGGTTCGACCCCGGCAACGGGAACGGACACGGGAACGGGCTGGCCAACATGCGCCGGCGCGCGCTCGACCTGAACGGGGTGCTCGACGTGGAGTCCGATCCCGGGCAGGGCACGACCGTGAGGCTGTCCCTGGCGACCGAGGACCCCGAGGACGCGGAACCGGCCTCCGATTCCGGCACCGCCGGGGCTGCAGGCCGACACAACGACGAAGGCACGCAGACGGAGACCGCCGCGGGCGCGCCCCGGCACGGAACGGAAGAGACGATGGACGGCACACGACCCCTCACCCCACGCCCCGGGGAGACCCCATGATCAAGGTCCTGCTGGTGGACGACCACCCCGTGGTGCGCGAGGGCATCCGGGGCATGCTGGAGGCCGAACCCGACCTCGCCATCGTCGGTGAGGCCGCCTCCGGCCCCGAGGCGGTGGCGCGGGTGGCCGAGCTCGGGCCGGACGTGGTGCTCATGGACCTGCGCATGCCCGGCGGGGACGGCGCCGAGGCGACGGCGCGCCTGCGGGAAGAGGCCCCCGAGGTGCACGTGTTGGTGCTGACCACCTACGACACCGACCGCGACATCCTGCGCGCGGTCGAGGCGGGGGCCACGGGTTACCTGCTCAAGGACACCCCGCGCGCAGAACTGGCCGAGTCGGTGCGCAGCGCGGCCCGCGGCGAGACGGTGCTCAGCGGGCGCCTGGCCGGCAAGGTGCTCACGGGTATGCGCCGCGGCCAGGAACCCGAGTCCCCGGTCCTGTCCCCGCGTGAGACCGAGGTCCTGCGCCTGGCCGCCGAGGGGCGCACCAACGCGGCGGTCGGCAGGGCCCTGCACATCAGCGCGACCACGGTCAAGACCCACTTGATGCGTGTGTACGAGAAGCTCGGGGTCAGTGACCGGACCGCGGCGGTCTCGCAGGCGATCCGGCGTGGGTTACTGCCGGAGGGCTGAGCGCCGCGGTTCCGAGCACGCGGGCTCCGGGGTGGAAGGGCCCCGGCACGGAACCGGAAACCGCCCGTTCTCAGGGTGAGGTCAGGGGTCGGCCCCGATGCGTGGGCTGCCGGGGGCGGACAGAATCGGCATATGGTGGAAGACGTGAGCCAGACAGATCCCCCAGGACCCGACCGGATGCGGGCCTCGGACGCCGACCGCGACGCCGTGGCGAACCGACTGCGCGACGCGCTCGCCGAGGGCCGGCTGGACCTCGACGAGCACAACGAGCGCCTGGAGTCGACGTACCGCGCCAAGACGGTCGGCGAGCTGGTTCCGCTCACCGAGGACCTCCCGGACTCGCCCTCGGAGTCCGCGCTGACCCAGCCCTCCCCCGGGGCACTGCGTCCCTCACGCGGTTCCCGACGGGTGGTGGACGGCGAGCCCACGAGCTCCGCCGCCATCGCGATCATGGGCGGGGCCAACCGTTCGGGTGACTGGACCCTGCCCGGGCACTACGTGGCCACGGCGGTCATGGGCGGCGTCGAGCTGGACCTGCGCAACGCCAAGTTCACCCAGCGCGAGACGACGATCTGGTGCAACGTCCTCATGGGCGGCATCGGCATCATCGTTCCCTACGACGTCGAGGTACGGGTGCACGGGATCCCGATCATGGGCGGGTTCGGGGTGGACAGCGACTCCCCGGTGCGCAACGACCCGGACGTGCCGATCGTGCACATCCGCGGGATCGCGATCATGGGCGGGGTCGGCGCGGAGTACCGGTCGTGGAAGGACGACGAGGACGAGGACGAGTGACACCGGCCCGTCGGTGTCCGTCCGGCGAGCCCGCTCGGCGTCGGGAACCCCTGCCGTGCACCGGCTCCGGGCCGCGGCGGACCGTCCATCCAACCACAGGGCCATCGCGAAGGTAAGGGTCCTGGCTGGTTGTGGCAATGCGGGCACGGTCCCCTTGCCGAACACGTGTACGCGGTGACAGGCTTCCTCCTCCGACAGCGCCCATGGTGTCCGTCCCCCAACACCGTCACAGCCGTGCGGGGCGGGCGCCCCATCCCAGGAGGATGAGAGTGCAAGTACCCGCACCGGAGCCCGCGACCACGACCGGCCCCAGGGGCCTGTCCCTCGCCGCCGCAGCGGCGGCCGGCGCGCTGGTCCTGACCGCGAGCACGCCGGCCCTGGGGGCACCCGCCCACACGGCGGATCCCCATGAGCAGGCCACCCCCACCGACGCGGCCGCCGTGACCCCGCCGGAGGTCTTCACCGCACCGCACCCGGGCCTTCCGGCCGAGATCCCGGCGGAGGCCGCGCTCTCCGACCTGGTCACCGCCGAGGCGATCGGGTGGCACATGGAGAACCTGTCCACGATCGCCGAGTACAACGGCGGCAACCGGGCCACGAACACACCCGGCTACGACGTGTCCGCGCTGTACGTGGAGGACCAGCTCCAGCGCGCGGGGTACGAGACCTGGCGCGACGAGTACGACTACGAACTCTGGCGTGAGCAGTCCGATCCCGTCCTGGGTGTGACCGCCCCCGACGAGGTGGAGCTGGTCGAGGACGAGGACTTCAACACGATGTCGTACTCCGGGTCGGGCGAGGTCTCGGCCCCGGCGGTGGCGGTCGCGGACGGCGACCCGGCGGGCGGCTGCGCGGCCGAGGACTTCGCCGACTTCCCCGAGGGCGCCGTGGCGATCACGGTGCGCGGGGAGTGCGCGTTCGGCGACAAGGTACGCAACGCCGCCGACGCGGGCGCCTCCGCGGCCCTGGTGGTCAACGACGAGGACGAGTCGTTCCTCGGCACCGTCGAGGAGCCCGTGGACATCCCGGCGCTGGGTGTGTCCGGGTTGGCCGGGGCCGACCTGCTGGCGGCCGGCGACGGGCTGGAGCTCGAGGTCGCCGTCGACGCCGAGATCTCGGAGGAGAGCTCCTACAGCGTGCTCGCCGAGACCGCGGGCGGCGCCGACGACAACGTGGTGATGGTCGGCGGGCACCTGGACAGCGTCGAGGACGGCCCGGGCATCAACGACAACGCGAGCGGGACCGGCTTCGTGCTGGAGACCGCGATCCAGATGGCGCAGCAGGAGCAGCCCGAGAACAAGGTGCGCTTCGCCTTCTGGGGCACCGAGGAGGAGGGCCTGACCGGGTCCAACGAGTACGTGGCCGGCCTGAGCGAGGAGGAGCTCGACGCGGTCGCGCTGTACCTCAACTTCGACATGATCGGCTCGCACAACTACGCGCGGTTCGTGCTCGACGGGCGTATGGAGCTGGAGGACTCGCAGGACGCGCCTCCCGGGTCCGGTGCGATCGCCGAGATCCTGGAGGAGGGCTTCGACGCGCAGGACCAGGTGCACGAGCCCGGCGTGCTGAGCGGGCGCAGCGACTACTTCGCGTTCATGGAGGAGGGAGTGCCCTCCGGCGGCCTGTTCAGCGGCGGCGACGGCACCAAGACCGAGGAACAGGCCGAGTGGTACGGCGGGACCGCGGGTGAGCCGTTCGACCCCTACTACCACACGGCCGACGACACCCTGGAGAACGTCAACTGGGACTCGGTCGCGGATCTGTCCGGCGCGGCCGCGCACGGTGTGGAGACACTGGCCGAGAGCACGCTCCCGGTCAACGGGGTGACCCCGATGGCCGACCGCGAGCCGGTGGAGCTGCCGCGCAAGGGCGACGCCTGGTTGCGGTGATGCCGGGGGCCGGCCCCTGATCAGGGTTCCGGGGCCGGGTCCCGAGCGGGGCCCGGCCCCGCCGCATGTCCCGGACACAGAAGTGGCGGGCGGCGTGAACCCCCCGGTTTCACGCCGCCCGCCGTGCGGTGTCTCCCCCTCGCGCTGTGCGGCCCGTGTGGCCCCCCTCTTTCTCAACCACACGGGACTTGCGCGATCACCGCCGAAAGCTACTCTGTGTAGCTTCCATGTGCCCCAATGTATCAGTGACCTGCGTCACCTTCACCCTCTGATATCGAACAGTTATCCTCTGTCTCCGGAACCTTCCGATACGGCCGGAAATCGGGCGCTCTTCTCTGGAGATCTAGAGTTGGGGCATGACGAAGAAGGACACGGACCAGCCCGTCGTGCTGTCGAAGATCTACACGCGCACCGGCGACGACGGCACCACGGCCCTCGGCGACATGAGCCGCACCGACAAGAACGACACCCGCCTGGTGGGGTACGCCGACGCCGAGGAGGCCAACGCCGCGATCGGCCTGGCCCTGGCGCTCGGCGAGGTCTCCGACGACGTTCGGGCCCTGCTCACGCGTGTGCAGAACGAGCTGTTCGACCTGGGCGCGGACCTGTCCACGCCGGTGGTCGACAACCCGGAGTTCCCGCCGCTGCGGGTCCTGCCGGAGTACGTCACCGGCCTGGAGGAGGCCTGCGACCTCTACAACGCCGACCTCCCCAAGCTCCGCAGCTTCATCCTGCCCGGCGGTTCCCCCACGGTCGCGCTCTTCCACTCGGCCCGCACCGTCGTGCGCCGCGCGGAGCGGTCGGTGTGGGCGGCGATCGCCGAGCACGGCGACAGCGTCAACCCCCTGACCGCGACGTACCTGAACCGGCTCTCCGACCTGCTGTTCATCCTCGGGCGCCACGTCGCCGGCGAGGGGGACGAGGTCCTGTGGAAGCCCGGCGGCGAGCGCGGCTGACGCCGACCCCCGTGACCACGTCCGGCGGCGGCCCGGACCGCCCCCGCGCCGCCGCCGAGCGCTTCCGCCTCAGCGCACGCGCCTGCCTGAGGGGCCCGGGCACTTCACGAACGCAAGTGTCGGCACCTCACGCATCGCCGGCGGGTCCGGCGGTCGCGCGAGGCGACTACGTCCGAGCACGCACCGCGTACGGCTATCGTTCGCGGCGTGGAGCTACGACAACTGAGGCATTTTGTTGCGGTCTGCGAGGAAGAGCACTTCACCCGGGCCGCCGCGGGACTCGACATCACCCAGTCCGGACTGTCCGCTTCCGTGCGGGCCCTGGAGAACGACCTGGGGACCCAACTCCTGCTGCGCACCACCCGGCGCGTCACCCCCACCCCCACCGGACGGCTGCTCCTGGCCGAGGCCCAGCGCATCCTGGCCGCCGCCGACGGGCTGCGCGAGCTGGTCGCCGACGACCAGCAGGTGCGTGGCCCCCTGTCGCTCGGCACCGAACAGTGCATGGGCGTAGTGGAGGCCGCACCGCTCCTGCACAAGTACCGGGACCGGCACCCCGGCGTCACCGTCAACCTCCAGCAGGCGGCCACCGGACACCTGCTGGAGCAAGTACGAACGGGGCACCTCGACGCGGCGCTGGTGGCGGGCACCCTGCACGGCGCCGAGGGGGTACGGCTCCTGCCGATCGCCGAAGAACCCCTGATGCTGCTGACCGCGTCCGACCACGTGGTGGGCGAGGACGAGCTCCCCGGGGCCCTGGAGCACGAGGAGTACGTCGACCTGCACCCCGGTTGGGGCGCGCGCGACTGCGCGGACCGGGCGTTCGCCGACTTCCGCATCTCCCGGACGGTGGCCCTCCAGGTCAACGACGTGTACACCTTGCTGGACCTGGTGCACCGGCGCATGGGCGTGGCCGTGGTCCCCCGGCCGGTGACACAGAAACCGCAGGCCGAGGGGTTGCGCGGGGTCACGTTGCCCGGGCGGACCCGTTGGAGGGTGGCGCTGGCGCTGCCCGAGGCGGCCGTGCTCTCCACCGCGACCCGTGCGTTCGTCGAGCAGCTCGGCGAGGAGCATCCGATTGATGACTCCGGGTTGTGAATCCCAGTCGTTCCACATGTTGGACACACATGAGCCTGGTGGGGCAGGGTGAGCCGGAGCGCGGTGCCCTCCGACACCGCCACCGGCCCCGAAGCTCAGGGAGTGTGCAGATGTCCCAACAGGTCCGAGGTGTGATCTCACGCGCGAAGGGCGCACCGGTCGAACTGACCACCATCGTCATCCCCGACCCGGGCCCGGGAGAGGCGGTGGTCGACATCCAGGCGTGCGGGGTCTGCCACACCGACCTGCACTACCGGGAGGGCGGGATCAACGACGAGTACCCCTTCCTGCTGGGGCACGAGGCCGCGGGTGTGGTCGAGTCGGTCGGCGAGGGCGTCACACACGTCCGTCCCGGTGACTACGTGGTGCTCAACTGGCGCGCGGTGTGCGGTGAGTGTCGTGCGTGCAAGCGCGGGCGCCTGCAGTACTGCTTCGACACGCACAACGCCGAGCAGAAGATGACGCTGGAGGACGGTACCGAGCTCGAGCCCGCGCTCGGCATCGGGGCGTTCGCCGACAAGACCCTCGTGGCCGCGGGCCAGTGCACGAAGGTCGACCCGTCGGCCTCCCCCGCGGCGGCGGGGCTGTTGGGCTGCGGGATCATGGCCGGGATCGGCGCCGCCATCAACACCGGAGAGGTCGGCCGCGGCGATTCCGTGGCCGTCATCGGGTGCGGCGGCGTGGGCAGCGCGGCCGTGGCGGGTTCCCGGCTCGCTGGGGCCGACCGGATCATCGCCGTGGACCTCGAGGACCGCAAGCTCGACTGGGCCCGCGGGTTCGGCGCCACCCACACCGTCAACGCCCGCGAGAACGACCCGGTCGAGGCGATCCGCGAGCTCACGGGCGGTTTCGGCGCCGACGTGGTCATCGACGCCGTGGGCGTGCCGCAGACCTACGAGCAGGCGTTCTACGCCCGCGACCTCGCGGGTACGGTCGTGCTGGTCGGGGTGCCCACCCCGGACATGCGCATCGAGCTGCCGCTGCTCGACGTGTTCGGCCGCGGAGGGGCACTGAAGTCGTCGTGGTACGGCGACTGCCTGCCCTCGCGCGACTTCCCGATGCTCGTCGACCTGTACACGCAGGGCAGGCTCGACCTGGACGGATTCGTCACCGAGGAGATCGGCCTCGGTGACGTCGAGGACGCCTTCGCCCGCATGGAGCGCGGCGATGTACTGCGATCGGTGGTGCGGCTGTGAGCGACGCCCGAGTGGAACACCTGACGACCTCCGGGGTCTTCGCCCTGGACGGCGGTTCATGGGACGTGGACAACAACGTCTGGATCGTCGGGGACGACGACGAGGTCGTGGTCATCGACGCCCCGCACGACTCCGCCGCGATCATCGAGGCGGTCGGCGACCGCGAGATCCTCGCGGTGCTGTGCACGCACGGGCACAACGACCACGTCAACGCGGCGGTGGAACTGGGCGACGCCATGGCCGCCCCGGTCCTGCTGCACCCTGACGACCGTGTGCTGTGGGACATGACCCACCCCGACCGCGAGCCCGACGGCGAGCTGTCCGACGGGGAGACCTTCGAGGTCGCGGGCACGGAACTGACCGTGATCCACACGCCCGGCCACGCACCCGGCGCGGTGTGCCTGTACGCCCCGCAGCTGGGTGTGCTGTTCAGCGGCGACACCCTGTTCGAGGGCGGCCCGGGCGCAACCGGCAAGTCGTACTCGGACTTCCCGACGATCGTGGAGTCGATCCGCAAGCGGCTGATGTCCCTGCCGCCGGAGACCGTGGTCAACACCGGGCACGGCCCGTCGACCACGATCGGTGCGGAGGACGCGAACGTGCCCGAGAAGGGCTGACCCCGTACCGACCCCGGCCCCGGGCCCGCTGTGATCCACGGCGGGCCCGGACCTGTGTGCGGGGGCCGCCTCGCCCGTCACCCGTGGTCGGCCACGCGGCCCGCACGCCGGGTCTGCGCGGGCGTCTCACCCAGCACCGCCCGGTAACGGCGGGTGAAGTGGGCCTGGTCGGCGTAGCCCAGCTCGTCGGCGAGGGTGGCGAGGTCGGGGTCGGGCCGGGTGAAGAGGGTGGTCGCCGCCTGCTGCAGCCGGCGGCACTCGATGAGCCACTTCGGGGTGACCCCGGTGTAAGCCTTCACCAGGCGTTCCAGCCTGCGTTCCGACAGCCCGAGCACGTCGGCGAGCTCCGCCGTCCGGAGCAGGTCGGCACGTTCCTCGGCGATCCGGCAGGCCTCGTTGACCAGGCACCCGCGCTCGTCGACGCGTTCGGCCACGGGCCCGAGCCAGTTCTGGAGGACCTCGACGAGCCCGGCCCGGTCCGTACCGTCCGCACGCTCCATCACCTCGAGCACCGCCCCGAGGGGTGCGCCCACCAGCGGCTCGTGCGAGGCGACCAGCCGTTCCGGCGGTGTGTCCGTGAGGAACGGCGCCGCGGCAGGACGCAGGAGGATCCCCACCGCCCAGGACGTGCCGGCCAGGGTACGGACGGAGACCCTGCGGTCCGGGCCGTACAGCCCGGCCTCTCCCGGCATGATCACCGCGTTGAAGGCCGGATACGTGAGCACACGTTGCGGTCGGGTCCGGCCGTCCGGCACCGACCACCGCACCACCCACACGTGCCGCACGAGGCCGTCCGCCCCGATCCCGAAACGGTCGAAGCGGACCTCGGGGTCCCCGGGGTTGAGGTGGCCTCGGGATCGCACCACCGGCCGCCTCCTGGTGTCGGGTTCGTTCAAGACGCACGCTCGCCGCCGGGCCTACGTTAACGCCATGGAACACGAGATCACCCCTGTGACAGGGGCACACACCACCAAGGGCAGGCCCAACGGCGTCACGTCGCTCACCCCGCACCTCGCGGTCCCGTCCGCGAAGGAGGCCGTCGCCTTCTACCGGGACGTGTTCGGCGCGACCGTGGGCGAAGTGACCGAGATGGGCGGGGTCGTCGTCCACGCCGAGATCGGGTTCGACTCCGGCGGCCTCACCTTGGGTGAAGCGGTCGAGGGCCACGGACTGGTCGCCCCGGATCCCGAGCGCGGGGCCGACTACTCGCTGGCCCTGTACGTTCCCGACGTGGACAAGGTCGTCGCCGCGGCCGAGACAGCGGGCGCAACGGTCCGGGAACCCGCGGCGACCTTCGTCTCGGGCGACCGGTACGCCTCCGTCGTCGACCCGTTCGGGGTCCGTTGGACCCTCATGACACGCGTCGAGGACCTCTCCCCCGAGGAGAGCGCCCGCCGGGTCGCCGAATGGGCCCGCGCCCAGGGGTGAGCCTCTCGCGCCGGGCGGAGGGCCGACGGTCCGCCGTCCTCTGTCCCGGACCCCCATTTGTGGCGAACCTCGCGTCCACTCACCCCCGAACGGCCCACCCGGCCCAGGACTTTGTGGGGTTCCCACAACGCACGCGAGCTGACATGGGCACTTCGGACGATTGGTACGAGGCCTCGCGGTACGACAGAGTGGGATACAGGTGAAGGCGGTGGTCCGGTCCTCGGACGCCGCCTTCTGTCTGTGTTCTTGGGAGGCTCAACCGGTGTTCAGTCGTGTCGCCATCGTCAACCGTGGTGAGGCCGCCATGCGGCTCATCCACGCCGTCCGGGACCTGGCCGCGGAGACGGGGAGGCAGATCACCACGATCGCCCTCCACACCGACGCCGACCGTGACGCGACCTACGTGCGTGAGGCCGACCTCGCCCACGAGATCGGCCCCGCCTCGGCCCGCCCCTACCTCGACCACGCCGTGCTCGAACGCGCCCTCGTCGACACCGGGGCCGACGCCGCCTGGGTGGGTTGGGGTTTCGTCGCCGAGGACCCGGCCTTCGCCGACCTGTGCGACAAGCTCGGCGTGGCCTTCGTCGGGCCCAGCGCGGAGGCCATGCGCCGGCTCGGCGACAAGATCGGCGCGAAACAGCTCGCCGAGGAGGTCGGTGTCCCGGTCGCCCCGTGGAGCGGCGGCGAGGTCGCCACGCTCGAGGACGCCCTCGAGGTCGGCGAGCGCATCGGTTACCCCCTCATGCTGAAGGCCACCGCGGGCGGCGGCGGGCGCGGGATCCGCAAGGTCTCCTCCGCCGACGAGCTCACCGAGGCCTACGAGCGCACCACGCAGGAGGCCCTGCGCTCCTTCGGTTCCGGCACGGTGTTCCTGGAGCGCCTGGTCACCGGCGCGCGCCACGTCGAGGTGCAGGTCATCGCGGACGGCCAGGGCA
This sequence comes from Nocardiopsis coralli, assembly GCF_014892575.1. Taxonomy (GTDB): domain Bacteria; phylum Actinomycetota; class Actinomycetes; order Streptosporangiales; family Streptosporangiaceae; genus Nocardiopsis; species Nocardiopsis coralli. The sequence goes on from NZ_JADBGI010000025.1 coordinate 48,722, forward strand.
CCGCGTGGGCGCTGGGCGTGCGCGACTGCTCGGTGCAGCGCCGCAACCAGAAGATCATCGAGGAGTCCTCCTCCCCCGTCCTGTCCCCCGAGCAGACCGCCGAGCTCAAGGCCTCCGCCGAGCGCCTGGCCCTGGCCGTGGACTACCGGGGCGCGGGAACCGTCGAGTTCCTGTACCACCCCGGTGAGGAACTGTTCGCGTTCCTCGAGGTCAACACCCGCCTCCAGGTCGAGCATCCCATCACCGAGGCGACCACCGGCACCGACCTGGTGCGCCTGCAGCTGCACGTGGCCTCCGGCGGCAAGCTCGAGGGCGAGCAGCCCGCGGAGCTCGGCCACGCCGTCGAGGCCCGCCTCAACGCGGAGGACCCCGACCGCGACTTCGCCCCCGCCCCCGGCCGCATCGCACGCCTGTCCCTGCCCGCCGGTCCCGGTGTGCGGGTCGACACCGGTGTGCGCGAGGGCGACACCATCCCCGCGGACTTCGACTCCATGATCGCCAAGATCATCGCCTACGGCCGCGACCGCGACCAGGCGCTGGCCCGCCTGCGCCGCGCGATGTCCGAGACCACGGTGATCATCGAGGGCGGCGCCACCAACAAGAGCTTCGTGCTGGACCTCCTCGATCGCCCCGAGGTCATCGACGCCAGCGCCGACACCGGGTGGATCGACCGGGTGCGCGCCGAGGGCGGCCTGGTCGCCCACCAGCACTCCGCGACCGCCCTGGCCGTGGCCGGGATCGAGGCCTACCAGGACGACGAGGAGGTCAGCCGCGGCCAGCTGCTGTCCACAGCGCACGGCGGCCGTCCGCAGGTGCGCCACGAGCCGGGCCGCCCGCTCGACCTCAAACTGCGCGGCGCCACCTACAAGGTGAGCGTGGCCCGCCTGGGGCACGACCGGTTCCGGGTCGGCATCTCCGGCGGCGGCGCGGTACAGACCGCCGAGGTCGCGCTCGAACGCTTCGACACGCACAGCGGCCGGATCGTCGTCAACGGCAGCCCGTTCCGCCTGGTCTCGGCCACGCACGGCCCCGTCCACCTGGTCGAGGTCGAGGGCGTCACCCACCGGGTGAGCCGCGACGAGGGCGGTGTGGTGCGCTCCCCCGCCCCGGCCCTGGTGGTGTCGGTGCCGCTGTCGGTCGGCGACGAGATCGAGGCCGACGCCCCGGTCCTCGTGCTGGAGAGCATGAAGATGGAGTCGGTGCTGCGCGCACCGTTCCGCGCCCGGGTCAAGGAGTGCCCGGTCACCGTGGGCAGCCAGGTCGAGACCGGCGCCCCGCTCATGCGCCTGGAACCGCTCGAGGACGAGGGTTCGGAGAGCGCCGCGGAGGAGACCGAGGAGGTCGGCCTCGACCTGCCCGAGCCCGCCGTCGCGTCCACGCCCGCCGAGCGCGCCGGGCTCCACCTGCGCGACCTGCGCGGTGCGGTGCTCGGTTTCGACGGCGACCCCGAGGAGCCCACGAAGGCGCTCCCGGACTACCTGGCCGCCCGCGAGGAGCTGGAGCCCCGTCCGCCGGAGGGTGAGCTCGACCTGCTCACCGCCTTCGCCGACCTGGCCGAGCTCACCCGCAACGAGCCCGCCGACGAGGCGGGCGCCGGGGCCGACCAGGCGGTGCACAGCTCCCGCGAGTACTTCCACGCCTACCTGCAGAGCCTGGACGTGGAGCGGGCCGGGGTGTCCGAGGCCTTCCGCGGCAAGCTCGCCACGGCCCTGGCCCACTACGGCGTCACCGACCTGGACCGCACGCCGCAGCTGGAGCGGGCCGTCTTCCGCATCTTCCTGGCCCAGCGCCGGATGGCCACCCACGTCTCGGTCGTCACCGAACTCCTGCGCCGCTGGGCCGGTGACGTCCCGCCCGCGGAGGACCTCGGCGAGCGCGCCGGCCTGGTGCTGGAGCGCCTGGTCGAGGCCACGCAGGTGCGGTTCCCGACCGTCTCCGACCTGGCCCGGGGTGTGGTCTTCCGCTGGTACGCCCAGCCGATGCTGCGCCGCAACCGCGCCCAGGTGTACGCGACCGTGCGCGAGGAACTGCGCCACCTCGACCGGAACCCGGACGCCCCCGACCGAGCCGAGCGCATCCAGTCGATGGTGGCCTGCTCCGAGCCGCTGGTGCGGGTCCTGGGCCAGCGCATCGGACGCCCGGGCCGCGACCACAGCCCGCTGCTGGAGGTCCTGACCCGCCGCTACTACGGCAACCGCGGACTGTCCGAGGTCTCCGTCGAGGACTCCGAGGGCTGCCGGTTCGTCACCGCGCGCCACGGCGACACCGACGGCGACACCAAGGTGGTCACCACCGCGGTCGACATCTCCGCGTTCCCCGAAGCGATCGCGGCCGTGGGCTCCTACGCCGGCGCCTGCGGTGAGGGCGAGCTGGTCGCCGACCTGTACCTGCGGTGGGAGGACCAGCCCGGACCCGAAGCCATGGCCGAGGAGCTCGGGCGGTACCTGTCCGGCATCGGGCGTCCCGCGGGTGTGCACCGGGTGACCGTCACCGTCGCCGGCACCGGGAACGCGGTCATGCACCACCACGTGACCTTCCGGCCCGAGGGCGAGGGCTTCGCCGAGGACCGGCTGATCCGCGGGCTCCACCCGCAGATCGCCCAGCGCCTGCAGCTGCAGCGGCTGCGCGAGTTCGACCTCACGCGCATGCCGTCGGCCGACGAGGAGATCTACCTCTTCGAGGCCACCGCGCACGCCAACCCCGCCGACCAGCGCCTCGTGGCCATGGGCCAGGTGCGCGACCTGACGCCTCTGCGCGAGTCCGACGGGCGCCTGGTCGCACTGCCGGCCGTGGAGGACACCCTCGCCGGCTGCCTCGACGGGATCCGCAACATCCAGGCGCGGTTGCCGAAGAACAAGCGGTACGCCACCAACCGGATCATGGTCTACGTCTGGCCCTCCACAGAGCTCGACCGCGAGGACCTGGACACCCTGGTACAGCGCATCCTGCCCACGACCGAGGGCGCCGGGCTGGAGGAGGTCCAGTTCGTGGCCCGCCAGCGCGACGCCGCCGGCGAGCTGTCCGAGGTCGCGGTGCGCATCACCCTCGACCCGGCCCGCGGCCCGCAGCTGCACGTGGAGAAGCCGTCCCAGGAGCCGGTGCTGCCGCTGGACGACTACGGGCAGAAGGTGCGGCGCGCGGCCGCCCGCGGCACCACCTACCCGTACGAGCTGACCGGCCTGCTCACCGGGGCGGAGGGCACCTTCACCGAGTACGACCTCGACGCGGACGGGGCGCTGGCCCCGGTCGAGCGTCCGGCCGGGCAGAACTCCGCGGCGCTGGTGGCCGGTGTGGTCACCACCCCGACCCCGCGCCACCCGCAGGGTGTGACGCGTGTGGTGCTGCTGGGCGACCCGACCAAGGCGCTGGGGGCGCTGTCGGAGCCGGAGTGCTCGCGTGTCATCGCCGCCATCGACCTCGCCGACCGCATGCAGGTCCCGGTGGAGTGGTTCGCGCTGTCGGCCGGCGCCCGCATCTCCATGGACTCCGGCACGGAGAACATGGACTGGGTCGCGGCCGCCCTGAAGCGGATCGTCACCTTCACCCAGGACGGCGGCGAGATCAACATCGTCGTCGCGGGCATCAACGTGGGCGCCCAGCCGTACTGGAACGCCGAGGCGACCATGCTCATGCACACCAAGGGCGTACTCGTCATGACCCCGGACTCGGCGATGGTGCTGACCGGTAAGCAGTCGCTGGACTTCTCCGGCGGTGTCTCGGCCGAGGACAACCACGGCATCGGCGGCCACGACCGTGTCATGGGCCCGAACGGGCAGGCGCAGTACTGGGCCCCGAACCTGGCGGCCGCGAGCGACGTGCTCATGGGCCACTACGACCACACGTACGTGGCGCCCGGTGAGAGCGCCCCGCGTCGGGCCGAGACCGGTGACCCGGTGCAGCGCGACGTGTCCGAGTTCCCGCACAAGGTGGAGGGCAGCGACTTCTCCACGGTCGGGGAGATCTTCTCGGCCGAGCACAACCCGGACCGCAAGAAGCCGTTCGACATCCGTACCGTCATGCGGGCGCTGTCCGACCAGGACCACCCGGTGCTGGAGCGCTGGGCCAACATGGCCGACGCGGAGACCTCCGTGGTGCAGGACGCCCACGTCGGCGGGTGGCCCGTGTGCCTGGTGGGCATCGAGTCCAAGTCGGTGCAGCGGACCGGGTTCCCGCCCACGGACGGGCCGGACGCCTACACCGCGGGCACGCTGTTCCCGCGTTCGTCGAAGAAGACCGCGCGGGCGATCAACGCCGCCTCCGGCAACCGGCCGCTGGTGGTGCTCGCGAACTTGTCGGGCTTCGACGGGTCGCCGGAGTCCATGCGCAAGCTCCAGCTGGAGTACGGCGCGGAGATCGGCCGGGCGATCGTCAACTTCGAGGGCCCGATCGTCTTCTGCGTCGTGGGGCGGTACCACGGCGGTGCGTTCGTGGTCTTCTCCAAGGCGCTGAACGAGAACATGACGGTGCTGGCGGTGGACGGTTCCTTCGCCTCGGTGCTCGGGGGTGCGCCCGCTGCGGCCGTCGTCTTCGCGGGCGAGGTGAAGAAGCGGACCGCGGCCGACCAGCGCGTCAGTGACCTGCAGGCGCGGGTGTCGGAGGCCGGCACCGCCGAACGCGCCGAGCTCAACGCCGAGCTCGCGGAGGTGCGGGCGTCGGTCCGGGCGGAGAAGCTCGGCGAGGTCGCCGCGGAGTTCGACCGGGTGCACAGCATCCGGCGCGCGGTCGAGGTCGGGTCGGTGGACGCGGTCATCAGCGCGGCAGAGATGCGCCCGCGGATCGCCGAGGCCATCGAACGCGGCCTGCAGACCTGACCGTCCTCACCGCACCGGGGCCCTGAAATAGGGTCCCGGTGCGCCCCGGGACGATCGCGGAGCACCGCGGAGGCGTCCCGGCCCCCGACAGCCCGGCCGACGGCGCGGGCCGACACCGTCGGTCCACGCCGAGCCCCCGAGCCGAAACCGCCACACAGCAAGGAGTCCCACGTGAACCTCTTGATCACCGGCATCACCACGCAGTCGTCCATCGCCTACTCCGTCGCCGAGCACGCGATGGAGCAGGGCCACGACGTGATCCTCACCAACCCGCCCGGGCGGCAGTTCTCGATCCTGGAGCGGGTCGCCAAGCGTCTGCCGAAGGAGCCGGTCGCCGTCCTGCCGATGGACGTGACCGACCCGGAGCAGATCACCGAGACGGCCGAAAAGGTCGCCTCGCACTGGGACCACGTGGACGGGCTGCTGCACTCGATCGCCTACGCACCCGGTGACGCGCTGGGCGGGAACTTCCTGAACACCGCGTGGGAGGACGTCGCTCAGGCGATCCACGTCTCCGGGTTCTCGCTCAAGGCGCTGGGTGTCGGGTTCCGGGAGCTCATGGCCGCCGCCCCGAACGGTGCCGGTGTGGTCGCGCTGACCTTCGACGCGTCGGTGGCCTGGCCGGTCTACGACTGGATGGGGTCGGCCAAGGCGGTGCTGGAGAACTCGGCCAAGTACCTGGCGCGCGACCTGGGTCCGGAGGGGATCCGCGTCAACACGATCAGCGCCGGCCCGATCAAGTCGCTGGCCGGGGGTTCGATCCCGGGCTTCGACCAGATCGCGGACCGTTGGAGCGAGTCGGCGCCGGTCGGCTGGGACACCAAGGACTCGTCGGTGGTGGCCGACCCCGCGCTGTTCCTCATGTCGCCGGGTGCCCGCGGGATCACCGGGACCACGCTGCACGTGGACGGCGGTTACGACGCGATGGGTTCGCCGATCGCCTGACCGGCCCGAGCCCGTGCTGTCACGAGGCGCCCCACCTTCGCCGGTGGGGCGCCTTTTTCTGCCCGGAACCCGGCAGGCCGCAGGACCCACGGGTTCTGCGGGACCAAAGGGGATGTCGAGGGCCGCGGAAGCCGGGAGACATGGAGACGGGGTCTCCTTCCCCTTCGAGGTGTGTGCGGGGCCCGCATGGGGCATCGGACCCCGCACACACCATGTGCGGCCCCGCGCGCGATCTGCTCAGCCCTCACGCGGGGCCGCAACGGCCGGAGCCGCGGCGGCGGCCGGACCGGAGCCCCGACCCGGCCGCAACACACCCATCATCCGCCCCACACACCCCACCCCGCACTCGCCCGGCACCCCGTGGCCACATCCGGACACCCCGTGTAAGCGGTGTAAGCGCAAACCTCACCTCTCGGACGCCAGCGCCTCCCGCAACCCACCAGATGTGAGCGCCGTGACCAGATCGGCAGGGCACGGACAACGGCGTCGCACAAGCACCGCGACGAAGTGCAAACGGCCACGATGGTCGTGCAACTCGCAGATCAGGTGGTGCGGGAACTCCGCACGCAACGCAACCAATTCACGGCTGGGAAAGATGCGGTAGCCGTCCACGCTCACCACCCGGCAGCCCGCGACGCTGGACGCGTCCAGGTGGAGGAACTCGGATGCACCGCACGAGGGACTCGGACGTCGTGCGCCGCCCGGGCCCTGTCGGCCTGCGGCCAGGAGAGGGTGAAGTACACCTCCGTGCCCTGCCGGGCCGCCACGCTCCCCCAGGTTCGGGCGAGCGCATTCACCAGGAAGAGCCCTCGCCCGTACGCCACTGACCCCCGACCCTGGCGCGTGTGCCTGAGGACCGAGTCGGGCCGACGGACGGAATCGGCAACCGGACCGCGGACGGAGATGCGCAGACAGTCGGTGTAGAAGAACGCCGAGACGACGAACGCCCCGCGCCCGCCCGAGTCGGGCGTGTGCAGCAGGGCGTTCGTGGCGAGCTCGCTCGTCATGAGTATCGCGTCCTCGGCGATCTGCGCGGGTATGAGCGCTCCGGTTGGCCGGAGTGCCATACGGCGCCGCAACCAGTCACGCACCTCCCTGACGGAGGAGGTGTGCATGGCGAACCGGCCGAGGTGCCGGTGGGGTTCGGCCCAGTGCGTGGATGGGGGCTTCTTGGTATTACGCTGCTGCATACGTCCGCTCCTGGTCTTGTCAGGTAGTGGGCCAGGCCCTGGTCGGTGGTGTTGGCACCGGCCAGGGCCTTTCTTGTGTGCGCTCAGCTAGCTCGACGGGAAGTCGGGCAACGCACAGTCACTATGATGAGCGGCACAGCGCATACTCGCAAGCGATCTTAAATAGTCCGTCGCATTTTTAACCCAACTCGTGGATGACATGGAAGAATGTCCCCACACAGCGGGAGAGAGGGAGGGAGCGGACGTGAGGACGCGTCTCAGCCTGTCCGTACGAGGCAAACGGCTGCTGCGTGAGCTCAAGCGCCTCCGGACCGAACGAGGCATGAGCCCAGAAGACGTCGCCGGCCAGTTGGGCTGGCACAGGACGAAGCTGTACCGGATCGAGCGCGGCCAGAGCCGACTCATCCTCGATGATCTCGATGAGCTCCTGGAGCTGTACGGGGTGCGGTCACCAGAACGCGAATCCCTGTTCAAGCTCGGCAAGGAAGCATGGAAACGTGGCTGGTGGTTGGCCTACCGGGACCTCTACCAGGGCGAAAGCTTCTTCGTCATGGAGAACGACGCCGCCAGAATCAGTTTCCACGCGCCCACCCTGCTCCCCGGACTGCTCCAGACCGAACACTACGCACGGCGGATCATCCGCACTATGGACCCCATCTGCGATGACGACGAGGTGGAACGTCAGGTCTCGGCCCGCGTGGAACGCCAAGGCGTACTCTCCCGAGCAGACCCCCCGATCGTCACCGCCGTTATCGATGAGGGCGTCCTTCGTCGAAGCTCGGGCTCAAGAGTTACCGACCGGGAACAACTACAGCATCTGCTCCACCTGAGCCAGTTCCCTCACATCGACCTTCGTGTGGTTCCGTTCAGCTCCGGTGTCTACATGGGCCAAGCCGGTCAGTTCACGGTCTTCGAGTTCCCTGACGACGGCGACAGTCCTGTGGCCTACCAGGAAGGCCTCTTCGGCGACGTCTACGTGGAAGATTCCGACGATTTGGCGCGGTATACGCTGGCCCGGACCGAATCTCTCGGCGCTGCGCTCAACCCCCAGGAAACCCAAGCGCTGCTGTCGGACCTGCTGAAGGAGAACGAGTAGATGAGTGACGCGAGAGCGCCGCTGTGGCGGACCAGCAGCTACAGCGGAGCCGGCAAGGAGTGCGTCGAGGTGGCGGACAACGCCGGCGGCGCACTGGTCCGCGACTCCAAGCAGCCCGAACAGGGCCACATCACCATCCCCAGCCACGGATGGAACACATTCCTCACAGCCCTCAAGGCCCCCAGAAGCTGAACGGCCCCGGAAAGAAGATGGGGCCTGCGGTCCGCATGTGTTCGGACCGCAGGCCCCAGGGAAGAGACGAGCGTTCGATTCGGAGTGTGTGCGGAGCCCTCTGAGGGCGAACCCCGCACACACCATGCGCCGCCCCGCGCGCGATCCGCTCAGCCCTCGCGCGAGGCCGCGGCGGCCGGAGCCGCATCAGCAACCGGACTCGGAGTTGTCCGGTGAGGGGACTGACGAGCCCGGCCGCAACACCTCCATCATCCGTTCCAGACGCTCCGTACCGCAGGATGCAAGCACTCCACGGCCACATCCGGACACCCCGTGTAAGCGATGTAAGCGCAAGCCTCACCCTTGGGACAGAGGACCCCTACGGTCGAACCTGCTGAAGGAGAACCAGCGAATGAGTGACGCGAGAGCGCCGCTGTGGCGGACCAGCAGCTACTCGAAGGCCAGTGGCGAGTGCGTCGAGGTGGCCGACAACGTCGGCGACGTGCTGATCCGGGACTCCGAGCAGCGCGAACAGGGCCACATCACCATCCCGGGCCATGGGTGGAGCATGTTCCTCACGACGCTCAAAGCCCCCAACAGCTGAGCGTCGGGAAAGAGAACCCTCGGGAAGAGGGCGCGGCCTGCACGCCGGGGTGAGGTCGGCCCCGCAGGCGCCGGGAGGGGCGGGCCGTTGGTTGGCCTGGTGCGCGCGGGGCTCGAAGGGGGTTGCTTGAGCCCCGCGCACGTCCTGGGAAGCGGCCTCGGAGCGTGCCCCCGGCGACGAGGGGCGGCCTTGCGCTTCACCCTCATCATTGCGCATCGACGCAGGCCAGGACGGTTGGATCACCCCCGTGGCCGGATGCGGACACACGATGTAAGCGCCCGAGCAGCGAGAGCCACGTGCCAACCCCCGCGTTTACAGCCCAGACAGACGTTTTCCCTGTTCAAGAGGGATCCAGCGCTCAGCGCGGTGCGCTTACGCAAAACCGTCGGCGCTCACATCTTCGTGTGAGCGCCGACGAAAGACCAGAAACCACCGGCGACCGGGGAGCGCGGAACGCCGACCCCGGGGTCCTCACGCCTCCCAGTGCGTCCCGGGGGGCATCGACTCCAGCCACGACAGGAACCCGGTCATCGCCATCTCGCCCATCGCGAGCTCGAAGGCGGCCTCCGTCGGGTCCTCGCCCTCGGCGGTCAACCACCCGAGGCTGACCACGCTCACGTCGGCGGGCAGCCGGTCGCGGTCCTCGGGCGTGGGGGAACGCCGCCCCACAATGACAAGACCGCGGCGCGACAGCGTAGCTGTCGGCCGCGGTCTGAGCGAGAAGATCGGGAACCAGCCGAGGCTCTCCGAGCCGTACCGGCCGAAACCGATACGCCATACACCTCGGCGTCCCCGAGCTCCGGGCGCACGCAGATAACACTCGACCGCGCCGCCGCGCCGCTCGATCACCGAACGGCGCAACGCGCCGGCGAGCAGGACCACCGCCCCGACCAGGAGCACGGCCAGCAGCGTCCACTGCGCGGTCTCGAACCCGATCCCCGACAGCAGCCGCTCCATGACCACCCAGTCCGTTCTAGGCGACGTCCTCGCCGGCAGCACGCAGACGGCTGCGGGCGCGGCCGAGAGCGACGTTGTCGCCCTCCTCGGTCGCGGTCGTCAGCGCCGTGCGTGCACGGTCCACATCGATGTCCTCGGCGAGCTCGGCGGTCTCGGCGAGGATGGACACCCGACCCTCACCCGAAACCGAGACGAACCCGCTGTGCGCGGCGACCCGGACCTCACCGGTCTCGCGCGCACCCAGTACGCGAACGACGGCGTCGTGGGCGAGAACCGAGAGCACCGGGACGTGCCCGGGCTGAACGCCGATCTCACCCTCGACGGTCTTCGCGATGACCATGTCGCCCTCGCCGGCCCAAACCTCGTGCTCGGGCGAGACGATCTCGACGAAAAGCTTCTTCGACACTGCCACAAACTCCTCGGCTAGCGGGTGGGTTCGGCCGGGCCGGCCCCGACTCGTTTCCTTCGGGGCGGCCCGGCCCGACTATCCCGCCCGACGCCCGCCCACGATCGGGGACGGACGCATGGCGCGGTTCTAGCCTTCCTGCAGCTTCTTGGCCTTCTCGACGACCATCTCGATGTTGCCGGCGTCGAGGAAGGCCTGCTCGGGCAGGTGGTCGTACTCGCCGTCGCAGACCGCCTTGAAGGAGGAGATCGTCTCCTCCAGCGGCACGAACACGCCCGGGTTGCCGGTGAACTTCTCGGCGACGAACATGTTCTGCGAGAGGAAGCGCTCCAGGCGGCGGGCCCGGTTCACGACGACCTTGTCCTCCTCGGACAGCTCGTCCATACCGAGGATCGCGATCTGGTCCTGCAGGTCGTTGTTGCGCTGCAGGATCTCCTTGACGCGCTGGGCGACGTCGTAGTGCTCCTGGCCCACGTACTGCGGGTCGAGGATGCGCGAGGACGAGGCCAGCGGGTCCACCGCCGGGTAGATACCCTTCTGCGAGATCGGGCGGGAGAGCTCCGTCGTCGCGTCCAGGTGGGCGAACGTGGTCGCCGGCGCCGGGTCGGTGTAGTCGTCCGCGGGCACGTAGATCGCCTGCATCGAGGTGATCGAGTTACCGCGCGTCGAGGTGATGCGCTCCTGCAGCTGACCCATCTCGTCAGCCAGGTTGGGCTGGTAACCCACGGCCGAGGGCATACGGCCCAGCAGCGTGGAGACCTCCATACCCGCCTGGGTGAAGCGGAAGATGTTGTCGATGAACAGCAGCACGTCCTGGTTCTGGACGTCGCGGAAGTACTCCGCCATCGTCAGAGCCGAGAGCGCGACGCGCAGACGGGTGCCCGGGGGCTCGTCCATCTGGCCGAAGACGAGCGCGGTGTCCGGGAGGACCCCCATCTCGTCCATCTCCAGGAAGAGGTCCGTACCCTCACGGGTGCGCTCACCGACACCGGCGAACACGGACACACCACCGAAGTTGCGGGCGATACGGGTGATCATCTCCTGGATGAGCACCGTCTTGCCCACACCGGCGCCGCCGAACAGACCGATCTTCCCGCCACGCACGTACGGCGTGAGCAGGTCGATGACCTTGATGCCGGTGACCAGCATCTCGGTCTTGGACTCGAGCTGGTCGAAGGACGGCGCCTTGCGGTGGATGGGCCACCGCTCGCTGACCTGCAGCTCGGAGCTGGGCACGTCCATGGACTCGCCCAGCGTGTTGAACACGTGGCCCTTGACGCCGTCGCCGACGGGCACGCTGATGGGCGCACCGGTGTCGCGCACCTCGGCGCCGCGGACGAGACCGTCCTGCGGGGCCAGGGCGATCGCACGCACCTGGTTGTCACCCAGGTGCTGGGCGACCTCGAGCGTGAGGGTCTTGGTCTCGCCGCCCAGCGTCACGTCGACGTGGAGGGCGTTGTAGATCTCGGGGATGGAGCCCACGGGGAACTCCACATCGAGGACCGGGCCGGTGACCCGGGAGATGCGGCCGGTGGCGGTGGCGCCAGCGCCGGCCGTCCCTTCAGCAGTCGCAGTCACTTTCTTACTCACTTCCCGCGCTGGCACCAGAGAGGGCGTCGGCGCCGCCGACAATCTCACTGATCTCGTTGGTGATCTCGGCCTGACGCGCCTGGTTGGCCAGGCGGGTCAGGTTCTTGGCGAGCTCCTCGGCGTTGTCCGTGGCGGCCTTCATGGCTGCACGGCGCGACGCCTGCTGGGAGGCGGCCGACTCCAGGAGGGAGAAGTAGATCCTGTTGGTCACGTACTGCGGGAGCAGCTGGTCCAGGACCTCCTCGGCGGAGGGCTCGAACTCGTACAGCGGCAGTGCCTCGCCACCGTGCTGCTCCTGCAGCTCCTCCTCGTCGACCTCTTCGACCTCCAGCGGGAGGGCACGCACCGAGCCCGCTGTCTGGGTCAGCATCGAGACGAACTCGGTGGAGACCACGTGGATCTCGTCCACGCCGCCTTCCTCGGTGTCCTGGGAGAACTTCTCCATGAGGGTGGAACCGATGTCCTGGGCGTCGGCGTAGGACGGGCGCTCGGTGATGCCCTCCCACGAGCCCTCGATCGGACGCTCGCGGAACTTGTAGAAGGCGATCCCCTTGCGGCCGACCATGTAGGTGACGACCTCCTTGCCCTGCTCATGGAGGAGCTGGGTCAGGGATTCGGCCTCCTTCATGACGTTGGCCGAGAAAGCTCCGGCCAGACCCTTGTCACTGGAGACGACGAGAACGGCAGCACGCTTGGGGTTCTCGGCCTCGCTCAGCAGCGGGTGGTCCTCCACCCGGCTGGCCAGGGCCGAGACCGCACGTGTGATCTCCCGTGCGTAGGGGCCGGCAGCCTCGGCCGCGCGCTGCGCCTTGGTGATGCGCGTCGCGGCGATGAGCTCCATCGCGCGGGTGATCTTGGCCATCGACTTCGTCGACTTGATCCTCCGGCGATAGACGCGAAGCTGTGCACCCATGGGTTACTTCCCGCCCTTGGCGACCTTGATGGTCTCCTGGCCGACCTTCTCCTGCTCGAGAGCCTCGGGCTCCGCCTCCTGGCCGAGCAGCGTGCCGGCCGAGGTCTGGAAGCCCTGCTTGAACTTCTCGATCGCGTTCTCGAGAGCGCTGCGGGTCTCGTCCTCGAACTTGCCGCTCTCGCGGATGTTGTCGAGGATGCCCTTGTGCTCGCGCTCGAGGTAGGAGAGGAAGTCGTCCTCGAAACGGCGCACGTCCTCGACCGGGACGTCGTCCACGTGGCCGGAGGTACCGGCCCAGGTGGAGACGACGGTCTTCTCCATCGCGAAGGGCGAGTACTGCCCCTGCTTGAGGAGCTCCATCATGCGCTCACCGCGGGCGAGCTGCTGCTTGGAGACCGCGTCCAGGTCGGAACCGAAGGCCGAGAACGCCTCGAGCTCGCGGTACTGTGCCAGGCTCAGACGCAGGCTGCCGGAGACCTTCTTGGTCGCCTTGGTCTGCGCGGAACCACCCACACGGGAGACCGAGATACCGACGTCGATCGCCGGGCGCTGGCCCTGGTTGAACATGTCCGAGTCCAGGAAGACCTGGCCGTCGGTGATGGAGATGACGTTGGTCGGGATGTAGGCCGAGACGTCACCCGCCTTCGTCTCGATGATCGGCAGGGCCGTCATCGAACCGGCGCCCATCTCGTCGGAGAGCTTGGCGCAGCGCTCCAGGAGACGGGAGTGCAGGTAGAAGACGTCACCGGGGTAGGCCTCACGGCCCGGCGGGCGGCGCAGCAGCAGCGACACCGCACGGTAGGCCTCCGCCTGCTTGCTCAGGTCGTCGAAGACGATGAGCACGTGCTTGCCCTGGTACATCCAGTGCTGGCCCAGGGCCGAACCGGTGAAGGGCGACAGGTACTTGAAGCCGGCCGGGTCGGACGCCGGGGCGGCGACGATGGTGGTGTAGTCCATCGCGCCGGCCTCCTCGAGGGCGCCGCGCACGGAGGCGATGGTCGTGCCCTTCTGGCCGACGGCGACGTAGATGCAGCGCACCTGCTTGTCGGGGTCGCCGGACTCCCAGTTGGCCTTCTGGTTGATGATCGCGTCGATGCCGACCGCGGTCTTACCCGTCTGACGGTCACCGATGAGCAGCTGGCGCTGCCCGCGACCGATGGGGGTCATGGTGTCGATCGCCTTGATACCGGTCTGGAGGGGCTCCTCGACCGGCTGGCGCTGCATCACGGTCGCGGCCTGGACCTCCAGGTCGCGGCGCTCGTCGGAGGCGATCTCGCCCTTGCCGTCGATCGGCTGACCGAGGGGGTCGATCACGCGCCCGAGGAAGTCGTCCCCGACCGGCACCGAGAGGACCTGGCCGGTGCGGCGCACCTGCTGGCCCTCCTCGATGCCCGTGAAGTCACCCAGCACCACGACACCGATCTCGCCGATCTCGAGGTTCTGGGCCATGCCCAGTGTGCCGTCCTCGAACTGAAGCAGCTCGTTCGCCATCGCCGAGGGAAGGCCACCGACGCGGGCGATGCCGTCACCGGAGTAGATGACGGTACCCACCTCTTCCGCGCGGGTGGCACCAGGCTCGTACGACTGGACGAAGCGCTGTAGCGCGTCCCGGATCTCGTCCGGTCGGATCGTCAGCTCCGCCATCTCTACGTTGTCCTTGCTCTCAAATGGCGCCGGGCCGGCGCCGTGCGTGCTTGCCTTGCGTTGTTCGCGTGTGTCAGCCGGCCAGACGGCGCTGGACCTCAGCGATGCGCCCGGCGATGGTGCCGTCGATGACCTCGTCACCCACGCGGACCGAAAGGCCACCCACGATGTCGGGGTCGACCTCGGTGTTGAGGTGGATGGCGCGGTCGTACTTGCGGGTCAGGAGAGTCCTGAGCCGCTCCAGCTGCGCCTCGCTCAGCGGGTGGGCACTGCGCACCACAGCGATGTAACGCTGGGCGCGGTCGGCGACCAACTGCCCGAGGTGCTCGAGCGCCTGTTCCAGGGTACGTCCCCGCGGACGGGTGACCGCTTGGCCGACCAGAGCCAGCGTCGCGGAGTTCACCTTGCCCGAGAGCAGGTTCTCCACCAGGGAGAACAGCTGGGACTCCTCCACACCTTCCCGGGTCAGGGCAGCGCGCAGCTCGGGCTCGGAGATGACGATCCGCTGGAAGCGGAACAGCTCGTCCTCGAGCTCGTCCAACCGCGTGCCCTCGACCGAGGTGACGGTCGCGTAGACCGCCAGGCGCTCCAGGGCGTTGGTCATGTCGCGCGCACCGGACCAGGGCTGGGAGACGACGTCGTTGACCACGATGACCGTGGACGGCGACACCTTGCCCTCGAGGACCTGTCCCACGAGGCCGGTCTTGGCCTCGACGGGGTTGGCCTGGTCCGCGAGCCAGCGGCGGAGCGAGTGCTCGCGGTCGAGCACTGCCACGACCTCGAAGAGCTCGCTCCCGAGGGAGACCGCGTGCTGGGCGGCGTCCGCCGACGCCAGGACGTTCTCGTCCAGGCGCCGGGTCGCCTCAGCCAGGGAGTTTCGGCTGATCCCACGCATCAGCGCACCTCGGCTTGCTTGGTGCTCTCGCTCTGCTCCAGCTCCTCGAGGAACCGGTCGACCACGCGGTTCTGCGCGGCGCTGTCGTTCAGGGTCTCGCCGACGATGCGGCCGGCGAGATCGGTGGACAGCGAACCGATCTCGTTGCGGAGCTGGACGAAGGCCTGCTGGCGGTCCGCCTCGATCTGGGCCTGTGCGGCCTCGACGATGCGGCGGGCCTCCACCTGGGCCTCTTCGCGGGCCTCGGCGATGATCGCGGCGCGCTGTTCCTTGGCCTTCTCGAGCTCCTGGGCGTACTCGCGGTGCGCCTCTTCGAGCTTCTCGCGGTACTGCTGGCGGATCTCCTCGGCCTCGGCCTCGGCGCGCTGTGCCCGCTCGATGCCGCCCTCGATGGCGTCGTGGCGCTCGTCGAGGACCTTCATGACCTTGGGTACTGCCTTGCGGGCCACAAAGAAGTAGACCACGGCGAGTGCGATCAGACCGAAGGCGAACTTCACCCAGTCGATCCGCAGAATGTTCTCTTCGGCTGCCAACTCCACCAACATGGTCAGCCCTCCTTCGCGTCAGATGCCATCAAAAACGGTTGGCAGGAACAGCTTTAGATGGCGAACGCGAGGACGAAGCCCAGAATGGCGAGGGCCTCGATGAGCGCGAAGCCCAGGAAGATGTTGGTCTGCAGCGGGCCGCGGGCCTCGGGCTGACGGGCGATGGCCTGCATACCGAGACCGAAGACGATACCGACACCGATACCGGCGCCGATGACGCTGATGCCGTAACCGATGCTGTTGAGGTTGCCCTCGATGGCGGCGATGTCCATAGTGTTTCCCTTTACTCGACGTCCGGCGTCGCATTTCCGCGATTGGTCAGTGCGCCGGGTGTGGACGGGTCGTTACACCTTCGTTCCGGCCGGGGAGGCCGGAATCCAGGGGTTCTTTAGTGAGCGGCCTCGAGAGACTGATTGAGGTACAGGCTCGCCAGCAGCGTGAAGATGAACGCCTGGACGAGCATGATCAGGATCTCGAAGACGAAGAAGAGGATGTAGCCGATCACCGCGGCACCGGAGAACAGCACCGAGACCGCAGCCAGCGCCGGCTCGGCGCCGATGCTCAGCATGTACCAGCCGCCGTAGGCGAACACGGCCAGCAGCAGGCTGCCCGCGAACATGGTCGCGAACAGACGCAGGGCGTGCGTCACCGGGCGGATGATGAAGACCGAGAGGGTCTCGATCGGGGTGACCAGCACGTAGATCGGCTTGGGCATCCCGGGCGGGAAGATCTGGTTCCTGATGTAGCCCCATCCCCCCTGCTGGCGCATACCGACCACCAGCGTGAGGACGAAGATGAACAGGGCGAACATCGCCGGGAAGGAGAGGTCGCTGTTGACCGGCAACATGCCCGGGATCAGACCCGAGATGTTCATGAAGACGATGAGCGTGAAGATCGCCGTCATCAGCGGGATGAACTTGTCACCCTTGGCACCCATGGTGGGGCGGGTGATCTGGTCCCGGATGAACAGCACGAACATCTCGCCCACGCCCTGCCTGCGACCGGGGACGAGGCTCAGCTTCTTGCTGAACCACGACCACAGGAGCAGGGATGCGCCGAGGGCGACGACCAGCAGGACCAGGTAGAGGTCGATGCCGTCGCTGCCGGGGATGCCGCCGAGCCACGGTTCGGGGAAGAACATCCCGATGCTGGGAGCCTCGAACCCGCAGCCCGCCTCTCCTTGAGCAGGGAAGAGGTGGCAACCCGGTTCGGCCGCGAGAATGCGCGCGTCAGCACTCACGGCGAATCCTTTCGTCGTGACGCAAGAAAGCCTCTTGGATGGTTGTGGAGGAGGTCGCCCGAACCCGGACGGGTGTCGGACTCACTCCGGCGGGAGAGTTCAGGCCTGGCGGGACTTGGCGACGATCAGGTAGACCGCGCCGACCAGGCCGAGCACCGCCCCGATGGGCAGAAAGAGTGCATCGAAGCCCAAGAGCCAGTCCGCGATCCAGCCGATGCCGGTCCACACGAGCACACCCGCGAGGAGAGTGGAGAACATGGCCCAACCGTCGGACTGACGCGGCGCTTGCGCATCGCGGTCCTGGGTGTCCTTGGCTGGTTCGCTGCTCATCTCGCTCCGGAATATAGCATGTGGCGCCGGGCTGGAACGGGGCCTCCCGCCTGCCGTCGGCCAGGGTATTACGCCCGCTCTCGCGGGCCCCCGCGGGGTGCCCCATCACGTGTTCCCCGACGTCTCGTCCGGATCCACGTGCGGGATCTTGGCCTTGGAGATCGCTCGGATCTGCCCGCCCAGCCAGACCAGTACACAGGCCAGCGCCGTGTAGACGAAGGCCTCGTTGTCCAGGTCAGCCATGAGAGGGCTTCGGCCGAGGGTGACCAACAGGATGCCCAGGACCGCCATCTTGATGACGAAGCCGAGCAGGTTGGCCGCCATGAACAGGTCCTTGTTCCGGCGGGACACCGCGATCACGGCCCACTGCCCGAGCCCGAAGCAGCTCAGCACGACCACTGCCCCCATGAGCGCGCTGAGCGCACTGGGTGCACCGCCGAGCAGTGCCGCCACACCGATGGCCAGAACCCCGCACACCACGCTGGGAAGTGCGGCGCCGCGGAAGATCGCGACGTCGTGTTCCTGCATGACAAAGCTCCGTCGGGGTTCTGTGGATACCTGCTCGTGAAAGCTATCACAAGGTTTCGGGGGCCGAATCCGGGGATGCCTTAACGCGACCTTAACGGCTCTCGAAACCCCACTTCGACGGCGCTTTCGGGCCTTGTGTCACCTTCGCCACATCCGCACCGATCAGGACATCCCAGGTCAGATGGGAGCCATCAGGGACCTTCGGTCACCGGGGGACCGAAGGCAGGTCCCGATCGAGAGCGACGGACCGGTCAATCGTGACCGGAACGAGTCTTAACGCGTCCTATACGCTCCCACGACAGCAGTCCGCGGCGGCGCAGTCGGGGCAGCACGATGAGACCGACCGCACAGACGGCGACCAGTGCCGTGACGGTCAGGACGATGAACGGGGTGTCGAAGACCGACAGCGACACCGCCGCGAACGCGACGATCCCCGCCCACAGGTACATCAGGAGCACCGCACGCACGTGGCTGTGTCCCATGTCCAGGAGCCGGTGGTGCAAATGGCCGCGGTCGGGGGCGAACGGGGACTTGCCCGCCAGGGTCCGGCGCAGCACGGCCAGCACAAGGTCGGCCAGCGGCAGCGCGATGACCAACAACGGCAACAGGATCGGCAGGAACACCACCAGGCCGGAGTTGAACTCCTCGCGTGCGGTGTTGGCGTCGAACTGCCCGGTGACGTTGATCGTGATCGAGGTCAGCAACAGGCCCAGCAGCATCGACCCGGTGTCGCCCATGAAGATCTTGGCCGGGTGGAAGTTGTGGAACAGGAAGCCCAGACACGTGCCGGCCAGGATGATCGCGATCATCGCCGGGTACGACTGGCGCTCGAAACCCTGCTCCACCGCGACCACGTAGTAGTAGGCGAAGAAGGCCAGCGCCGAGATGCCGACGATGCCCGCGGCGAGCCCGTCGAGTCCGTCGGCGAAGTTGACCGCGTTGATGGTGACCACGATCAGCAGCACCGAGATCATCGCGCCGAGCCAGGGCCCCAGCGACAACTGTGTGCCCGGCAGTGGCAGCCACAGGAGCTGGACGCCGTGCGCGACGAGGATGCCGGCCGCGGCGGTCTGCCCGGCGAGCTTGCTGATCGCGTCCATCCCCCACCGGTCGTCGATGATGCCGATGAGGGTGATGAGTCCGCCGGCCAGCAGCAGCCCCCACCAGGTGTCGGCGACGAAGACGTTCTGCAGGTGCGGGAGTTGCGCGGAGATCAGCAGCGCCGCCGCGAAACCGCCGTAGATGGCGATGCCACCCATGCGGGGGATGGGTTCCTTGTGCACGTCGCGGTCGCGCACCGGGGGTGTGGCCCCGATGGCGATCGCGAACTTGCGCACCAGCGGAACCAGTAGGTAGGTCACCGCGGCAGCGATGACGAACGTGAGTGCGTACTCGCGCACGTCCGTCCCCTCTAGGCTCTGTTACTCGGACTTCGCGGTCGGGTTCGGGGGCCGTCGGCCGGTGCCGGATGCCCCGGAACGCGTACACGGGGTCGGCCGGACCGTGGGCCCGAGCCTAACCCTCGGAGCGTCCCTCGGGGGTGTTCTCGGCGGCCGGGGCCTGCTCCTCGGCGGTGTCCCCGGGCTTCTCTCCGGTGTCTTCCGCCGGGGTCTCGGCGGAGCTCTCGGAACCCTCGGAGTTCTCGGCGCTCTCGTCGGCCTTCGTCTCCGCGCGCTTCTTGGGCTTGCGCAGCTCACCGATGACGGTGCCGCACACAGCGCGCAGCTGCTCGATGGAGATCGCACCCGTGCGCAGCACCCGCGGCACCGCGTAGGTCAGATCCACGATCGTCGAGGGGACCGCGGATTCGGTCGCGCCCCCTTCGAGGTAGACGGCGACGTCGGCACCGAGCTGCTCGTTCGCCTCCTCCGCCGTCGTGGCGGCGGGCTGCCCCGACTTGTTGGCGCTGCTGACCGCCATCGGGCCGGTCTCCTTGAGCAGCTCCAGCGCGACCGGGTCCATGGGCATGCGCACCGCGACGGTGCCCTTGGTGTCGCCCAGGTCCCAGGACAGGCTCGGGGTGGCCGTGCACACGAGGGTGAGCGGGCCCGGCCAGAACTCCTCCATGAGGTCGCGGCCGTGGTTGCCCATGTCGTCGACCAGCGCGGTGGCCGCACGCATGGAACCCACCAGGACCGGCGGGGGCATGTCGCGTCCGCGCCCCTTGGCCTCCAGCAGCCGTGCCACGGCGCCCGGGTTGAAGGCGTCGGTGCCGATGCCGTAGACCGTGTCGGTCGGCAGCACCACCAGATCGCCCCGGCGCACCGCCGAAGCGGCGTCGGTGACCCCGTCCTTGCGGGCGGTGTCGTCCGCACAGTCGTAGATGCGGCTCACCTGTCGTTCACCTCTTCAAGACTCAGCTGTCTGCGTCGGCCCGGCGCATGACCACGAAACGGTCGCGCCTGACCATGTCCTTGCGGTTGAGCACGTCGCGCCAGCCCCGGTCCTCGGGGAAGAACCACGGGATCTCGATGCCCTGGCCGTCGTGGTGCTCGACCGCCATCGCGCCGCCCGGGCGCAGCAGCCGCCGTCCGACCTTCTCCAGGTCGCGGATCATGTCGAGGCCGTCCTCGCCCGACCACAGGGACGGGGAGGGATCGTAGTCGCGGACCTCGGGCGGGATGGCGCCGGAGTCCCGGGTGGGGACGTACGGGGGGTTGCTGATGAGCAGGTCGACGCGCCCGTCCAGCTCCGACAGCGCGGTGCGCATGTCGTCCAGGTGCGCGGTCACACGGTCCGCGTGGCCGGTCTCGTCGATGTTGGTCTGGGCCCACTTCAGGGCCTCGGGATCGATCTCGACGGTGTGCACCCGCGAGCGCGGGACCTCCTGCGCGATGGAGATGGCGATGGCGCCGGAACCGGTGCCCAGGTCGACCACGAGCGGGTCGGCCACGTCCATCGAGCGCAGGGTCTCGATCGCCCAGTCGACCATGATCTCGGTCTCCGGGCGGGGGACGAACACCCCCGGCCCCACCTTCAACTGGAGGTAGCGGAAGAAGGCGTTCCCGGTGATGTGCTGGAGGGGTTCGCGGGCCTCGCGCCGGGCCACGCACTCCCAGTACCGGGCGTCGAAGTCGGAGTCGGCGACCGCGTGCAGCTCTCCTCGACGAACGCCGTGCACGAACGCCGCGAGTTCCTCGGCGTCGGTGCGTGGCGATCCCACGCCCGCTTCCGCGAGCCTCAATGTCGCGCGGGCGACCTCGTCGAGCAGGAAGTTCATGATTGAGCTGCTTCGAGCCTCTCCTTGGTGTCGGCGTCCACCAACGCGCGGATGACCCCGTCCAGTTCGCCGTCGAGGACCTGGTCGAGGTTGTAGGCCTTGTAACCGACCCGGTGGTCGGAGATGCGGTTCTCCGGGAAATTGTAGGTGCGCACACGCTCGGAGCGGTCCACGGTCCGGACCTGGCTCGCCCGCTCGGCGGCGGCCTCGGCGTCCTTGCTGGCCTGGGCCTCGGCGTAGATGCGGGCCCGCAGGATGCGCATGGCCTGCTCCTTGTTCTGGAGCTGGCTCTTCTCGTTCTGGCACGAGGCCACGATGCCCGTGGGCAGGTGGGTGATGCGCACGGCCGAGTCGGTGGTGTTCACGCTCTGGCCGCCGGGCCCGGAGGAGCGGTAGACGTCGATCCGCAGATCGTTGTCGTGGATCTCGACCTCGATCTCCTCGGCCTCGGGCACGACGAGCACGCCCGCGGCGGAGGTGTGGATGCGCCCCTGGGACTCGGTCACCGGCACACGCTGCACGCGGTGCACGCCGCCCTCGAACTTGAACACCGGCCAGACCCCGGTCCCGGGTTCGGGGTTGCCCTTGTTCTTGAAGGCGATGGTGATGTCCTTGTAGCCGCCCAGGTCGGAGTGGGTGGCGTCGATGACCTCGGTCTTGAAACCGAGGCGCTCGGCGTAGCGCAGGTACATGCGCACGAGGTCGCCGGCGAACAGGGCGGACTCCTCGCCGCCCTCGCCGGCCTTGACCTCCATGATGAGGTTCTTGTCGTCGGCGGGGTCGCGCGGGATCAGCAGCACACGCAGGCGTTCGGTGAGTTCGTCGGCCTCCGTGGAGAGGCGGTCGGCCTCCTCGGCGAAGGCGGGGTCCTCCGACGCGAGTTCACGCGCGGCCCCGATGTCGCTCTCGACCTGCTTGAGCTGGCGGTAGGCCTCGATGATGGGGGTGAGCTGCGAGTACCGCTTGCCGAGCGTGCGCGCCTTGTTCTGATCGGCGTGCACCTCGGGGTCGGCGAGCTGCTGCTCCAGCTCGTAGTACTCCCCCAGAAGATCGTCCAGCTTCACTGTGCCACGTTCCCGTCCTGTATCGCTTGCCTCGCCTGGTTGTGTGTCACCCCGCCGTGTGAGGGCGGTGGTGCGCACCGGCGGCGCCTCCCCGGCGCCGCCGGACAGCGGGCAGCGCTACTTGGCGGTGCGCTTGCCGAAGCGCTTCTCGAAGCGGGCGACCCGGCCACCGGTGTCCAGGATCTTCTGCTTGCCGGTGTAGAACGGGTGGCACTCGGAGCACACGTCGGCACGCAGTTCGCCCGCGGTGAGGGTGCTCCGCGTGATGAAGTGGGCGCCGCAGGTGCAGGTCACTTCAGTCGGAACGTACTCGGGGTGGATGTCGGACTGCATGGTGTGTCTCCTCTTCAGGGGCGCAGCCGCCGGACGCATGCCGAGCGCGCCACCCTGAGGGTGGGGATGTGTCGGGACCATGCGCGAACCGGTGCCGCGGCGATCTGGGTAGTGAGGACAACGGCGCCCGTGGGGCGGACCGGTCCTCACTACCAGTTTGCCAGACTCACAACGATGCCGGGACCAGTCCCTATTCCGGACGGCCCCCTCCCGCGCCGGGCCTCGGCAGCCGTGTGTGCTCGGGGACCGGCAGCTTGGCGTCCCTGCGTTTGAGCCAGGCGAGGAGCGCCGCCAGGGCCGCGAGCGTCGCGGTGAGCATGATCGTACCTGCGTGCAGTGCGACCCCGTTGACCAGCACGTAGGCCAGGGATCCGGTGACGAGCAGGTAGTAGGTCATGGGCAGCACGGTCTGGCGCAGCACGTCGCCCTCGCGCCCGACGAGGCCGACGACGGCGGACGCGGCCACGACGTTGTGCACGGTGATCATGTTGCCCGCTGCGCCGCCGGCGGCCTGGGCGGCCACGACGGACTCGGGCGGTGCGGCGATCCGGTCGGCGGTGGCGTGCTGGAACAGGGAGAACATGAGGTTGGAGACGGTGTTGGACCCGGCCACGAACGCGCCGAGCGCACCGATCCACGGTGCGACGAGCGGCCAGTCGGTACCGCCGAGTTCGGCGGCCCCGGCGGCCAGGGTGAGCGGCATGCTCTCCAGTCCGGTGTCACCGAACTCGGCCCCGGTGTTGATGAAGACCCGCACCAGAGGCACGGCGAAGAGCAGGGCGACGGCGGCCCCGGCCAACTGGGATCCGGCCATCTTCCACGAGTCCAGGATCTGGCGCCGGCCCATGCGGTGCAGGCCGTAGGTCACCAGGCTCACGAGGATGAAGGTCGCACCCGGTGAGAACAGCGGTTCCACGGCGTCGCCGATCCCGGTGCCGAAGATGTCGTCCCAGCTGAGCGTGGCGCCCTCGAGCCAGACCTTGAGCGGCTCGATGGTGCGGGTGATGACCAGGACCGCGGCGACCATGAGGTAGGGCGCCCAGGCGCGCAGCAGCCCGATGCGGTGTTCGGTGCTGACGGCCTCGGAGCTGCCGTCGCCGGACTCGATCTTGCCGGTCCAGCGCGCGAGCCAGTCCTCACGGGGCGGGAAGTCCCAGACGGTCTTCGGCAGCAGGAACCCCTTGCGGGCCGCCAGCACGACGATGACCAGGCCGGTCAGACCGCCGAGGAGGCTGGTGAACTCCACCCCGAGGAAGTAGTTGTACAGCACCGACGGGATCGTGAGGGCGAAGGCGGCGAAGAGCGCGAACTTCCAGGCGCCGAGGCCGTCGGAGAAACGGCGTTCCTTGCCGTAGAACCCGCAGAGCATGCAGCAGATGAGCAGCGGGACGAAGGTGCCGGCGCCGGCGTGCAGGAGAACGGTCTGGAAGCCGATCTCGGAGATGTACTCGGGGAAGCTCATCCCGAGAGCGGCGGCGCGTTCCTCCACTCCCCCGCCGCCCTCGAGGCCGCCGGAGACACCGACGAGGACCGGTGTGCCGACGGCACCGAAGCTGACGGGGGTGCTCTGGATGACCATGCCGACCATGACGGCGGCCATCGCGGGGAACCCGAGCGCGAGCATGAGGGGCGCGACCACTGCGGCGGGGGTTCCGAAGCCGGAGGCCCCCTCGATGAAGCTGCCGAAGAGCCAGCCGATGATGATGGCCTGCACCCGGCGGTCGGGGCTGATGTCGGTGAAGGTGCGTCTGATGGTCGCGATGGCCCGGCTCTTGGTGAGGGTCGCGAGCAGGAGCAGTGCGCCGAAGATGATGTAGAGCAGGCCGACCGCGAGGATCAGGCCTTGGATGCTGGAGGCGAGGACGGCGACCCATTCGGTCTGCCAGAAGTAGACGGCGATACCGACGACGACGATGTATCCGACCGGCATCGCGTACATGGCGGGCAGCCGGAACCCCACGAGCAGGATCCCGACGAGGACGATGGGGGCGAGGGCGAGAAGGCTGAGTACGGCGAGGTGGTCCATCCAGACGGCTCCCTGGCATGGGGGGTACTCGACGCCGCGATGCTAGGGGTGATCCCCCTGGGGCGATACACCCCTTCTGTGATCCGAGACACACAAGTGATCTTTTCCGGGCCGCGGTGCCTCCATCTCGCTATGTGGAATGCCTGGGCGTCGCCGCACACACGAGAAGGGGCCCTCCGCCGCGGGAGGGCCCCTTCGCCGTTACCGGATCCCCGATCAGGTGGTCTTCTGCACCTGCATCAGGAACTCGGCGTTGGTCTTGGACTCCTTCATCTTGTCCAGGAGCAGCTCGACGGCCTGCTGCGTGTCGAGCGCGTGCAGCACCCGGCGCAGCTTCCAGACCACGTTGAGCTCCTCGTTGGACATGAGGATCTCTTCCTTACGGGTGCTCGAGGCGTCCACGTCGACCGCGGGGAAGATCCGCTTGTCGGCCAGGGACCGGTTGAGCCGCAGCTCCATGTTGCCGGTGCCCTTGAACTCCTCGAAGATCACCTCGTCGGCGCGCGAACCGGTCTCGACCAGCGCGGTCGCCAGGATGGTCAGCGAACCGCCGCCCTCGATGTTGCGGGCCGCACCGAAGAACTTCTTCGGCGGGTACAGCGCCGTGGAGTCCACACCGCCGGACATGATGCGCCCGCTGGCCGGTGCGGCCAGGTTGTAGGCGCGGCCCAGGCGGGTGATGGAGTCCAGCAGGACCACGACGTCGGTACCCATCTCCACCAGGCGCTTGGCGCGCTCGATGGCCAGGTCGGCGACGGTCGTGTGGTCCTCGGCGGGACGGTCGAAGGTCGAGTGGATGACCTCGCCCTTGACGGTGCGCTGCATGTCCGTGACTTCCTCGGGACGCTCGTCCACGAGGATCACCATGAGGTAGCACTCGGGGTTGTTCTCGGTGATCGCGTTGGCCACCGACTGCATGACCATCGTCTTGCCGGCCTTGGGCGGGGAGACGATGAGACCGCGCTGCCCCTTGCCGATGGGCGCGACCAGGTCGATGATGCGCGTGGTCATGATGCCGGGGTCCGTCTCCAGCCGCAGGCGCTCCTGCGGGTAGAGCGGCACGAGCTTGGAGAACTCCTGGCGGCCCTTGGCCTGGTCGGGCGACATGCCGTTGACCGAGTCCAGGCGGACCAGCGCGTTGAACTTCTCGCGGCGCTCGCCCTCGCGGGGCTGGCGCACCGCACCGACGATCTGGTCGCCCTTGCGCAGGCCGTGCTTGCGCACCTGGGCGAGGGAGACGTAGACGTCGCTCTGCCCGGGCAGGTAGCCGGTCGTGCGCACGAAGGCGTAGTTGTCGAGGATGTCGAGGATCCCCGCGACCGGCAGCAGGACGTCGTCGTCGCCGATGACCGGGTCGGCCTCCTGGCCTCCCCCTCGGCGCCGGTCCCGGCGGTCGCGCCGCCGGCCGCGACGGCGTCCGCCGCCTCCGCCGAAGTCGTCGTCGTTGTCCTTGTTGTGGTCGCGGCCCTGGTTCTGACCACCGCCGCCCTGCTGGGCGTTGTTGTTGTTCTGGTCGTCGTTGCCGCCTCCGCCGCCGCGGTTGCGGTTACGGCGGTTGCGCTGACGCTCGCGCCCCTGACCGGACCGGTTGTTGTTCTCCCGGTCCTCAGAGGCGTCGGGGCCGTTCTTCCGGGGGGTGCTGGATGTCTTGGTCACGCTGCTCGCGGAGGTAGAGGAATCGGCGCCGTCCACCGCTCGGGGCTGCTCACCGGAGTCGTCACCGCGGTTGCGGGACGAACGGCGGTTCCGGGAGGGCTTGTCGCCCTTCCCGCCCTGGGAGTCGGCCACGGCCTGGTCCGACGGCTGCTCACCCGAGGACTTCTTGTCGTCCTGGGTGTGGTCCGAGGCCGTCTTCTCGGAGGCCGGGACCTCGGCCGATCCGCCGGTGTCCCCGACCTTACCGGCCTTGGGCGCCGGGTCGGCTTTCTTTGCTGATTTGGGCTTCGCCGGGGCGGCCTCGACGGGTCCCCCCTGCTTGGCCTCGATCGCGGCGATGACGTCGCTCTTGCGCATGCGCCCCGTACCGGTGATGCCCAGGCTCGACGCGAGCTTTTGCAGCTCGGGGAGCTTCAGAGCCGCGAGCCCGGTACCCCGCGTACTCGCGCGGGACCGAGACGAGGAGGTGGCGTTCGACGCCGACTCACCGTTCTCGGCACCGGAAGCGTCGGTGGTGGCTTTGCTGTCGACCGCCGCGTCCGTGTGGAGCTCGGTTGTGTCGCTCACTAAGGGTCCTTCCCAAGGAGCGGGCTTCGGCCGTCAGCGGGTCGCTGGAGCGGCCGGCCCGTGTGTTGCGAACCGGCAGGGGCCGGGTAGGGCGTGCCCCACGTCGGTCGGAACCGGCGAGAAGACGGTCCCCTACCCAATCGCGGCGGGCTCTGGGTATGGCCAGACGTCGGGGCGGGTGGCTCGGTGATGATGCCCGTCAACCTTGGCCACACTCATCCGGGGACGAGGTGACTGCGGAGAATGAAGGGCGAGATCGCGGAGAACCGCTGACTCACCACTCGGGCCACCGCCTCCGCGCGATCGTAGGACCGGACCGCCGGAGTATGGGACGCGGGTGCCGTCGTGGCGGATGAGCACACGCCCCGCAACGGGGCATCTGGTGCTTCACCAAGCCTAACATCACCAGCGGCCACGGCTATTCCTCGACACGGAAGCTACGGATGGGGAGATGGGGTCCACACCCCCGCCGGCTCGACGTGCAGGGGGCGTACGTCCCAATCATTACCCGCCCTCCGCCGGATCGAATCAACCTGCCCGGCGATTTCCGGCGATTCCGGGGCGGCCTCGCCCTCGGGGACCGAACACAGGACGAGCACGGTGGGCCCGGCCCCGGAGACCACGGCGGGCAGTTGCCCGTGTTCTCTGAGGTCAGAGACGAGGTCGAGAGTGCGGGGCATGGCCGGGGCCCGGTACGACTCGTGTAGCCGATCCCGGGTGGCCGCGTACAGACCTTCGGGGTGGCCACAAACGGCCGCGGTCATGAGCGCCGCGCGCCCGGCGTTGAAGGCCGCATCGGCGTGCGGGACGGTCTCCGGGACGAGTCCCCGCGCCTGTGCGGTGGAGACCCGCCAGTCGGGCACACACACGACGGGCAGGATGCGCGGGTCCACGGGCAGGGAGACCGCGCCCCACCCCTTGCCCTCGCGGTAGGCGACGGTGTAACCGCCGTACACGCAGGGCGCCACGTTGTCGGGGTGGCCCTCGATGTCGGCGGCGACCCGGTAGATCCAGTCGCGGTCGG
The DNA here is from genome assembly GCF_014892575.1 of Nocardiopsis coralli. Classification (GTDB taxonomy): domain Bacteria; phylum Actinomycetota; class Actinomycetes; order Streptosporangiales; family Streptosporangiaceae; genus Nocardiopsis; species Nocardiopsis coralli. The sequence continues at coordinate 76,477 of NZ_JADBGI010000025.1, forward strand.
GGCCACCGTCGGGCCCCGTGCGGCCCAGCAGTGCGGCGGCCGCGGCGACCCCGCCGACGATCGCGGAGGAGGACGACCCGAGCCCGCGTGCGTGCGGGACCCGGTTCACGCAGGTGAGGTCGAGGCCCGGGGCCTTCTCCCCCACCCGGTCGAAGGCCTCGTGCAGCGCGCGGACCACCAGGTGGCGTTCGTCGAGCGGGACCTCGCCGGCGCCCTCTCCCCGGACGACGACCGTCAGCTGGTCGTCGTCGCGGAGGCGGACCTCGAACTCGTTGTACAGGCGAAGCGCCAGGCCCAGGGCGTCGTAGCCGGGGCCGAGGTTGGCGCTCGTTGCGGGCGCGTGCACCGTCACCCGCGTGGGTCGGGTCATCGTGGCTCCTCGATGGGGCGCCCCGGGCGCGGACCCGGGGCGTATGCGGTGCGGGACGGCGGGGGCGCCGCCCGCGGAGTCAGACGAGGCCGAGGGCCTTGGCGGCGGCCTGGGCGTCGACGGGCACGGTGGTGGCCGCGCCCGCGCCGGCCAGGGCCCAGTCCGGGTCCTTGAGGCCGTTGCCGGTGACGGTGCAGACCACACGGCTGCCCTCGGGCACGAGCCCCTGCTCGGCGGCCTGGATCAGGCCGGCCACGCTCGCCGCGGAGGCGAGCTCGACGAAGACGCCCTCCTCGGCGGCCAGGAGCTTGTAGGCGGCCATGATCTGGCGGTCGGTGACCTTGTCGATGAGGCCGCCGGACTCCTCGCGGGCGTTCTCGGCGAGGTCCCAGGAGGCCGGGTTTCCGATGCGGATCGCGGTGGCGATCGTGTTGGGCGCGGTGACCGGAGCGCCGTCGACCATGGGCGCGGAGCCGCTGGCCTGGAACCCGAACATGCGGGGCTTGTGGGTGGAGACGCCGTCGTCGGCGTACTCGGAGTAACCCATCCAGTAGGCGGAGATGTTGCCCGCGTTGCCCACCGGGATGCAGTGGATGTCGGGGGCGTCGCCGAGCGCGTCGACGATCTCGAACGCGGCGGTCTTCTGGCCCTGGAGGCGGTACGGGTTGACCGAGTTCACCAGCGCGACGGGGTAGTCGATGCTGAGCTTGCGGGCCAGTTCCAGGCAGTCGTCGAAGTTCCCGTCGACCTGCAGGAGCGTGGCGCCGTGCACGAGCGCCTGGGCGAGCTTGCCCATGGCGATCTTGCCTTGCGGGACCAGGACGGCGCACGTCATGCCGGCACGGATCGCGTAGGCGGCGGCGCTCGCGCTGGTGTTGCCGGTGGAGGCGCAGATGACGGCCTTGGCGCCCTCCTCGGCGGCCTTGGTGATCGCCATGGTCATGCCGCGGTCCTTGAAGGAGCCGGTCGGGTTGAGACCCTCCACCTTGAGGTGGACGTCGCAGCCGGTCAGCTCGGAGACGCGCGTGGCGGGAAGGAGCGGGGTCCCGCCCTCCTGAAGGGTGACGACGGGGGTCTTCTCGTTGACGGGGAGGCGGTCGCGGTATTCCTCGACGACGCCTCGCCACGCCCGTGCCATGCTCACGACGGTGTCCCTTTCGGGTGTTGGATGACGCTCCACGCGCGATTGGTCCGGTGGGTCCCGGCGCGAGTGCGTGGGCTCCCACCTGCCCAAGAGTCTATGGGCATCGGGGGACCATCTCGAATCGCGGGCAAGCGTCTCGGGATATGGGCATTCGGGTGCGCAGCGGGTGCACAGCACGCACGCCGAGGGCCCGCCCGGCGCCCGGAGGACGGGCACCGGACGGACCCGAACCCCGTAGAGCCTGCTCTCGATTTGAGCTCGACCCCCGAACCCATGGGCTACTGCACCGAAGGTGTCCGTTGAGGGTTGGTGGCGGGCGACGGGTGGGAGGAGCGGAGGCCCGAAGAACTACTCGAAGTTCTCCACGCGCATCACACTCGCGACCTCGCGCACGACGTCGTCCTCCTGCAGCCGTTCGACGGTGCTGCGCAGGGCGGCGTCGGGCGCCTGGTGGCTGACGAGGACGAGCTGGGCGTCGTCGCCGCTGCCCTCCTGGCGCACGTTCTTGATGGAGACCCCGTGCTCGGCGAAGGTCTGCGCGACCGTTGCGAGCACACCGGGACGCTCGGCCACGTCGAGGGCGACGTGGTAGCTGGTGACGGTCTCACCCATGTCGTGCACGGGCAGTCCGGTGTCGTGGCCGCCCTCGCCCACATGGGTGTCGGCGAGGCGGTTGCGGGCCACGGCCACCATGTCGCCGAGCACGGCGCTGGCGGTCGGGGTGCCCCCGGCGCCGGCACCGTAGAACATGAGGCGTCCGGCCGACTCGGCCTCCACGAAGACCGCGTTGTAGGCCTCCTTGACGCTGGCGAGCGGGTGGTCGACGGGCAGCATGACCGGGTGCACACGCACCCCGACCGACTCCCCGTCCTCCGAGCGCTGGCAGATCGCCAGGAGTTTGACCACGCAGCCCATCGCCCGGGCGCTGGCGATGTCGGCGGCGGAGACGCCGGTGATGCCCTCGCGGTGCACGTCGGCGGCGGTGACCTGCTGGGTGTGGAAGGCCAGGCGGGCCAGGATCGCGGCCTTGGCGGCGGCGTCGAAGCCCTCCACGTCGGCGGTGGGGTCGGCCTCGGCGTACCCGAGGGTCTGGGCCTCCTCCAACGCCTCGGTGAACCCGGAGCCGGCCGAGTCCATGCGGTCGAGCACGTAGTTGGTCGTGCCGTTGACGATGCCCAGCACCCGGTTCACGCGGTCCCCCGCGAGGGAGTCGCGCAGCGGGCGCAGCAGCGGGATCGCCCCGGCCACGGAGGCCTCGTAGTAGAGGTCGACGCCGGCCTCACGCGCGGCGGCGTGCAGGGTCTGGCCGTCCTCGGCGAGCAGGGCCTTGTTGGCCGTGACCACGGACTTGCCGGCCTTGAGGGCGGTCAGCATCAGCGTGCGGGCCGGTTCGATGCCGCCGATGACCTCGACGACCACGTCGATGTCGGGCCGGGTGACCAGGCCCGTGGCGTCGGTGGTCAGCAGCGCCGGGTCGACACCGCGGTCCCGGTCGAGGCGGCGTACCGCGATGCCGCCGATCTCCACCGGTGTGCCCACGCGCGCGGCCAGTTCCTCGGCCTGCTCGTCGACCAGGCGGACGACTTCCGAACCCACTACGCCGCATCCGAGCAGCGCCACCTTCATCGCCATTTGGGCGTGACTCCCACTTCTCTCGTGTCCGTGACCTCGCGCGGCCGGGGCCGCTCCCGGGGACGGACGTTTCAGCCGACGTCGAGGCGGAGCAGGTCCTCCTCGGTCTCCCTCCGCACAATGACCCGGGAGTCCCCGTCCCGGACCGCGACCATGGCCGGACGCGGCAGATGGTTGTAGTTGCTCGCCATCGAGTAGCAGTACGCACCCGTGGCCGCGACCGCGACCAGGTCCCCCGGCCGCAGGTCGGCGGGCAGGTACAGGTCGTGCACGATGATGTCACCGCTCTCGCAGTGCTTGCCGACCAGGCGCGAGAGCATCGGGTCGGCCTCGCTGACCCGCGAGACCAGGCGGCCGGTGTACTCCGAGCCGTACAGGGCGGTGCGGATGTTGTCGCTCATGCCGCCGTCGACGCTGACGTAGGTGCGGATGCCCTCGACGTCCTTGACGGTCCCGACCTCGTAGACGGTGATGCCGGCGGGGCCCGCGATGGCCCGGCCCGGCTCCACGGCCAGGCGCGGGACCGGGAGACCGGCCTCCTCGCACTCGCGCTGGACGATGGTGGTCAGCCCGGCCGCGATGGTCTTGGGGTCGAGCGGGTCGTCGGCGGAGGTGTAGGCGATGCCCAGGCCCCCGCCGAGGTCGAGCTCGGCCAGGGTCACGTCGAGCTCCTCGTGGATCTGAGTGAGGAAGCGTGCGACCCGGCGGGCGGCGACCTCGAACCCGGAGGTGTCGAAGATCTGCGAGCCGATGTGCGAGTGCAGGCCGACCAGGTCGAGGTGGTCGGCGGCCAGCGTGCGGCGGACGGCCTCGGCGGCGGCGCCGGTGCTCATCGCGAAGCCGAACTTCTGGTCGTCGTGCGCGGTGGCGACGAACTCGTGCGTGTGCGCCTCGACGCCGGTGGTGACGCGGATGAGGACCTTGGGGCGTGCCCCGGCCTCGGCGGCCACCGACTCCAGGCGGTCGATCTCGTCGAGGGAGTCGAGGATGATGCGGCCGACCCCGGCCTCGACGGCGCGGCGCAGCTCGGCCACGGACTTGTTGTTGCCGTGCATGCCGATGCGCTCCGGCGGGACCTCGGCGGCCAGGGCGACGGCCAGTTCACCGCCCGAGCACACGTCGAGCTTCATGCCCTCCTCGGTGACCCAGCGGGCCACGGCCTTGGTGAGCAGCGCCTTGCCGGCGTAGTAGACGTCCGAGCCGGCGAACGCGGTGCTGTAGTCGCGGGCCCGGGCGCGGAAGTCCTCCTCGTCCATGACGAAGAGCGGGGTTCCGTGGGTGCGGGCGAGTTCCCCGACCCCGATGCCGCCGACGGTCAGCTCGCCCTCGACACGGCGTGACGTGGCGGGCCAGACCTTGGGGTCGAGGGCGTTGAGGTCCTCGGGCGGCAGTGGCGGGTTCTCCTCCGGCAGGACCTCCGCGTGGCGGGATCCGGCGGGGTGCGCGTAGCGGCTCATGATGGGCTTTCGACTGGACTTTCGTCTGTGCGGTGGCGGAGGGCGCCCCGTCCATTGTCCACCAACCCGACCGGGACGAGAGGGTTGGGTCGGGGGCGTGCGACTGCGGTGCCGGCGGGCCCTACAGCCTCGTGGGCGCGGACACACCGAGAAGGAAGAGCCCCGTGCGCAGGACCCCGGCGACGGCGGCTGGCAGTGCCGGGTCCGCGGCGGCCCCCTCCGCCCGCGCGGCGGCACGGGGACACGTCCGCCAATCATCGTAGGCACTGGCCAGCCCCTCCAGGTATCTCACCAGGATATGGGGTTCCTCTCTGCGTGCGGCCGAATCGAGCGCGCTGGGGCCGTCGAAGAGGCGCCCTCTCAGGGACGCCGCGTGCACGGGGCAGGCCGCTGGTGGCCCTGAGCCCTGGGCGGTCCAGCGTTCCTGGCTGGTGGCGTGGGCGTGGGCGTAACGCAGGCGGAAGGCCGGGTTGGCGTCGGTCAGACGGGACCAGGCGCCCGGCCGGTCTGCGGAGGGCAGCACGGGCAGATCGTTGCCGGTGGTCTCGCTGTCGCGGGGGCGTTCGGGGACGGAGCGGCAGAAGGCCACACGTGCGCTGTCCTCCCCGACGGCGCCCAGGGCCCGGGCGGCCTCGGAGAGCAGTTCGGTCTCGTCGCCGTCGCGGTAGGGGTCGCGCCAACCGACGTGCTCCTGCCCCGGGCCGGGCGGGGGGTCGTCCGAGTCCAGGGCCAGGGTGATGCGGGCGCGTGCGTCGGCGCGGGCGTGCCTGCGTGCCTGGGCGAGCGGGCCGGCCTCGTGGAGCGCGGTGCGCGGCCAGACGCCCTCACCCGTCCAGGTGCGGCCGGTGAGCCAGCGGGGGCCGTCGGCGGCGGCGCGGACCATGCGGGTGCGCTGCTCCGCGGTGAAGGTGACGTTGACGAACCCGCGCCGGTCGCCGCTGACACCCGCGTATCCGGGGCGGAGTTCCTCGGCGAGGCGGCCGCCGACCCGCGCGGGGGCGTCCTTGGCCCGGGAGGTGCCCACCAGGCGGACGATGCGGGGCGCGAGCGGGGAGGCGGCGTCGTGGCCCTCCTGTGCTTGTTCGGCGCGCGGCCAGGCGAACGGGACCTGCTGCGGGTCGAGGTCGAAGGCGCGCACGGCGGCGCCGCGGACCTCGGCCTCCAGGGACCACGGGGTCACTCCCGCTCCCCCTCCAGCAGCCCGCGCACGATCTCCACGAGCGCGTCGGGGTCGAAGGGTTTGGTCAGGTAGGCGTCCACCCCGATGCGCTCCCCGTGCCTGCGGTCCTCTTCCTGTGCACGCGCCGTCACCAGCACGACCCGGCAGTGGAGCTCGTCCTGGCGGGCACGCAGGCGCTCGGCCGCGGTCCAGCCGTCCAGGCGCGGCATCATCACGTCCAGGGTGACCACGTGCGGGTCGACGTGGTCGACCTGGTCGAGGCAGTCCTGGCCGTCGACGGCCGTGAACACCTCGAAGCCCTCGAGTTCGAGGTTGAGGCGGATGAGTTCCCGGATCATCTCGTCGTCCTCGACGACGAGAACCCGTGCGGGTAGGGCGTTCACGGGCGAGACCCTACCGCCGCCGGGTGAACGTGCACCACTGGAACGGCCGAACGGCGCGTGGCGATGCAGGATCCGGGCACGGGGCCGTGTGCCCGGGTTCTCCGAGTGGACGAGGACCCCGCAGCCCCTGCTACAGTTGGTCCCGCAAGCGCGCCCCCTTAGCTCAGGGGATAGAGCACCGGCCTCCGGAGCCGGGTGCGGAGGTTCGAATCCTCCAGGGGGCACAGCTACAGGGCCGGCGGGAACACCCCGCCGGTCGGCAGGAGAGGCACCCTTCGGGGTGCCTTTCGTGTTTCCGGGGTCCGGGTCCGGCGGAGGCCCGTCACACGGGCCCGCGCACGACGGTGTGATGTGCGCGACCCCGGCACGGATCAGGTGCGGGCCCCGCGCCTACGGCCGGGGCGCCGACCACTGAGGCGGCGGGTGAGTTCCCGTGCGACCGCGCGGGCGTCCTCGGCGAGCGCGGTCAGGGGCACCGGATGGGTGCTGGGCACCGTCAGGCCGATCGCCGCGACGGGGGTGGCGTTGTGGTCGAACGCGGCGGCCGCCACCGAGGAGAAGCCCGACGTGACCTGCCCCTGCTCGCTCGACCAGCCCTGTCGGCGCTCCTGGGACAACACCTCGCGCAGTTCACCCGGCGTGGTGGGGCCGAGCCCCGTGCGGGCGACGAAGCTGTCCCGGTCGGGGTAGAGGGCACGCACCTGGACGCGGGGCAGATGGCACATCAGGGCGCGGCCCGAGGCGGTCAGGTGGGCGGGCAGCCGGACCCCGACCGCGGTGATGAGGGTGGCGACGTGGGGCGGGTGCTCCTTGAGCAAGTAGAGCGTGTCGGCGCTGTGCAGGATGCCGAGGTGGGCGGTGGCGCCGGTCTTCTCGGTGAGTTCGCGCAGGAGGGGCCGGGCGAGGCGTTCCAGGGGTTCGTGCCGCATGTAGGCGGAGCCGATCTCGAAGGCCGCGATGCCCAGGCCCCAGCGGTGTTCCTCGGGCAGATGGGTGACGAAGCCGTCCTCGGCCATGGTCTCCAGGAGCTGGTAGACGCTGGAACGCGGCAGGTCCAGGTCGGCGGCGATGGCCGTGGCCGGCACCGGTCCTGAGCACGTCGCCAGGTGGCGCAGGATACGCAGGGCCCGAGTGGCGGCCGGTACGCGGTTCATGCGGCGATTGTTCCACCCGGCCTCACTGAGCAACGAGGAAGACGACGTGGGTGATCCCCGCGACCAGGGGGATGGCGAGCAGGGTGCGCAGGAAGAAGAGGACGATGCAGTCCCGCAGGCGGATCGGGATGTCCAGCTCCAGCAGCAGCGGGATCGTCGCGGAGAAGAAGAACAGCTGGCTCAGGGACAGCACGGCGACGAAGAACTTGGCCTCGACGGCCAGCCCCGTACTGATGAGGGCCGGCAGGAACACCTCGCTGATGCCGATCAGGCTCGCGGGGGCGACCGTCTCCGCGTCGGGGATCCCCATCAGGGCGATGACCGGTTCGAGCGGGCGACCGAGCCAGGTGAACAGCGGCGTGTGCTCGGCCACGAGCACGGCGAGCGTGCCGATCGCCAGGATGGTGGGCAGGATGACCAGGGCCAGGCGGATCCCCTCGGTCACCGCCCGGAAGCACTCGCGGGCGATGCTGTCGGCGTTCGACGCCCGTTCGACCGCGCGGCGCACCGCGGCCCGGGCGAGGGATCCCTCGGGGGCCGACTCGGGCTGCGGCTCGGCCACGTAGTCGTCGCGGATCCGGGACAACGGCGGGATCCGGGCGAGGACCACGGCGAGCACCACGCACACCAGCAGGACCGAGCCCACGATGACGGGAAAGAACCGCATCAGGTCCAGGGTCGCGGTGGCCACGGCGAAGAAGCCCAGGCTCACACCGCTGAAGCACGTCGCGAGGATCACCGCCTCACGCGCGCTGTACCGGCCTTCCAGGTACATACGGTTCGTCACGTACAGGCCGACCGAATAACTGCCCACGAACGAGGCCAGCGCGTCGAGCGCTCCCCGGCCCGGGACCCGGAAGACCGGCCGCATGAAGGGCCGCGCGAAGGTCCCCAGGAACTCGAGCCCTCCGTAGGCGAGCAGCAGGCTCACGAACACCGCACCGATCGGCACGATCACCCCGACCGCCATGACGACGGTGGAGAAGATCATCGGTCCGACGCCCTCGTCCAGCACCGCGGCCGGGCCGACGCCGAAGACGATCATCACCGCGAGGACGGCGCCCAGCAGGCGGACGGCCGTGAACACCGGGCCGGTCCCGAACGCGCGGAGGTCGAAGCGTTCGGTGGAGAGGGTTCCGCGGCGCTGCAGGGCCGCACCGACGGTGAGCACCGCGGCGACGAGGATCGCCGTCAGTGCGTAGTAGCGGACCGCGGTCGGGAACCCGTCGGTGATACCGCTGACCAGGAGGTCGAACAGGATCGTCCACTGTCCCCCGACCGGGATCGGCAGGAGGAAGAACACGAGCCCGATCACGGTGGCCGCCACGAACCTGACACGTCCACGTGCTGGGCTCACCGCAGTGGCCGGCGGGCTCTCGACAGGTTCGGGCATGGCGGACCACCTCCAGGAACGGGAAAGACGCGCGGGGGGACCGGGTCTTTGCGCTGCGCCCCATTCTGTGTGTGAGTCGCGCCATACGAGCGGGCCCTGGGCGCCCCTTGTCCGGACCGCCATGGAAATATCCGCTCTGACCTGGAAAAACGCCGCGGGCGCAGTCTCAGATCTCAGACACAGTCTGTTCGCGCACCCCTGGTCCGGGGGTGCGGGTGGGCCGCGTTCCGGAGGGCCGGGGTCAGCGCCGGGCGGTTTCCTCGGCGTGGGGGTCGCGCACGCGCACGAGCTGGGCCAGGAGCGCCAGCACCGGCAGCTCCAGGAGCGGGCCCACGACGAGCGCGACCGCGATCAACGGGCGGTCCGGGAAGGCCGCGACCGCGATGGCCAGGGCGATCGGCGAGTTCCGGGCGGTGGCCGTCATCGTGAGCGTGACCTTCTGCGCGGCGGGCAGGCGCAGGAGCCGGGACAGGCCCACCGAGACCAGCGGCAGGACGACGAAGAAGACCGCGAGCGGCAGCAGTAGGGCGAGCAGGTCGGCGGCGTGCTCCAGGACGGTGCGGGCCTGCCACGCGAACATCGCGAACACCGCCGCGTAGAGCAGCGGCAGCACCACGTTCCCGGCCGGCGCGACGACGTACCGCTCGCGCCAGTCCTCTCCCTTGAACCGCGCCGACGCCCACCGCAGCAGGAGGGCGAGGGCCAGCGGGACCACGAGCACGAGCAGGACCGACTCGGCCAGGGTTCCGGCGTCGACCATCGCGGCCTCGCCGCCCAGCAGCAGCACGTACACCGGCAGCAGGAGGAGCTGCAGGACCAGGTTGACCGGCAGGAGGGCGGCGGCGATCCCGGTGTGGCCGCGCGCCATCGCGGTGAAGACCAGGTACCAGTCGGTGCACGGGGTCACCAGGAGCAGGAGCAGTCCGATGCGCAGGTCGGGTTCGCCGCCCAGCAGGCCGGCCCCGAGGGCCCAGGCGAGCGCCGGGGTGAACACGAAGTTCAGCACGAGACTGGCCACGACCACGGTGCGCGCCCGGCGCACCTCCCCCACGTGCGCGGCGTCCATCTGCACGAAGACGGCGGTGAGCATGACGAGCAGCGCGGGGAGCACGACGTGCTCGGCGGCGGGGCCGATGGGCAGGGCCAGTCCGGCGCCGAGGCCGGCGAGGGCGGCCACGGCGACGAACAGGCTCTGGAGGCGTTCGGCGAGGGACACGGGTCAGGTCTCCACGGTGTGATCGAGCGCGCCGAGCAGGCGGGCGGCCTGCCCGGCGGGGGTGCAGGTGTCGGGTCGGTGCCCGGGGTGCACCCGGACGTGCAGGTGCACGCGCCGCGGGGTGAAATCGATGCGCAGATCGAGGAAGGAGCAGCACTGCTGTTCGGCGGCGGCCAGGTCGGCCACTGCCCCCGCGCGTTCCAGGGGCAGGTCCCAGGAACAGCCGTGCTCCCTGGGTGTGCGCGTCGCCTCGCCCAGGAGCTCGCGCCACCGGTCCATGCGTTCTCGGTGGTCGTGCTCGGCCAGGAGGCAACGCGGGCCGGGGCCGTCGAGGAGCGGCAGGGCGGCGCGTGTCCCCGAGGCAGGGGCGGTGGGGTCGGTGGGCCCGGACGCGCGCGGCTCGGCGGCCCGAGCCCCGGGCGCCATGGCGGTGAGGAACTCGCACCCGGGGTCGCACGGCGCGTCCCGGTCGGGCAGCCGTTGCAGGCGTTCCAGGGCCGCACGGAGCAGGGCCTGGAAGTCCTCCACCTCGGCGGCGCGGGCGCGGGCCTCGGCCAACCGGTGTTCCAGCCGCGGCCCCAGGGCCGACCTCACCCGCGAACAGGGGTGCGCCGACCACAGGGCCGTCAGCTCCGCGATGTCGTCGAGGGCCAGACCCAGGCGCTTGGCGGTGGTGATGAACACGAGCCGGTCGAGGGACCGTTCGTCGTAGAGCCGGTACCCGCCGGGCGAACGCTGCGCCGGGAGCAGGCCGCGTTCTTCGTAGTAGCGCAGCGTCGTGGCCGGGACGCCGGAGCGTTCGGCCAGGTCGGAGACGCGCATCAACACCATGCGCACACGTTAGGCCTTCGAGTCGACTCGAAGGTCAACACGATCGGACCCGGTTCGGGCCCGATCGTGTGTGTACCGGCGGAAGCGGTGGGCGCGCGTTCAGCGCCAGTCGACGTGTGAGGTGGCGAGGTCGTAGTGGGCGGCGACGATCTCGAGGCTGCCCCCGTCGACGAACTCGCGGAGTTCCTCGTCCTGCCGCAGGAGCCCGGCGATGTGGTCGGCGTTGGCGCGCACGCAGGCGTCCAGGAACGCGTCCTCGTCGCCGTCCTCGGGGACGGACTCCACCACCGGCAGGATCTCCTCCACGAGGCGCCCCACGTGGCCGTCCGGGAGCTCACCGGTGTGGTGGGCCTCGACGGCGGCGTCGACGGCTCCGCACGTCGCGTGCCCCATGACCACGATGAGCGGCACTTCGAGGTGCTCGACGGCGTAGACCAGGCTGCCCATGACCGACAGGTCGAGGACCTGACCGGCCGAGCGCACGGTGAAGAGGTCGCCCAGGCCCCGGTCGAAGACCAGTTCCGGGGGGACACGGGAGTCGGCGCAGCCCAGCACGAGGGCGAAGGGGTTCTGGCCTTCCACCAGCTCCTCGCGCCGGTCGCCTCCCTCGTTTGGGTGTTCGGAGGCGACGGCGCGCCAGCGCTGGTTGCCGGCGCGCAGGAGTTCAAGGGCTTCGTCCGGGCCCCGGGTCAGGGGGTCGGCGTCGGCCAGGGCGGGGGCGGCCTGGACGGAAGTGGCGAAGGCGGCACCCATGCCGCCGACGAGCGACGCACGCAGGGCGCCGCGACGGGTGAGGGACATCGGTACTCTATTTCGTTCTGTCGGGGAGTGGGACGGCCTGAACCGGACCGAAGCTACTCCCGCTCCACAGAATGCGACAAGAGCCACTAACGCCATCTTGACGCCGAATTCGAGCATTCACGAATAAATGCGTATCGCCTTCGGGGCGAAGGGCCCGAACGCACGGAACGCCGCCGGCCCGGGGCGTGAACCCCGGGCCGGCGGCGTCGGTGTCGGAGGCGCGGTGCGGCTCAGGGCCGTTCCCGCGCCGGGACCGTCACAGGTCCCAGACGTAGACCTCCCCGAGGGTCTCGGTGGCCACGACCCGCGAACCGTCGTCGGTGATCGCGACGTCCACGAACTGGGAACCGGCCTCCTCCAGGGTCTGGACCACTTCGCCGGCCTCGATGTCCCACACCTTCACGGTGCCGTCGTCGGAGGACGTCACGGCGGTCGTGCCGTCGTCGGAGGCGTCGATGCCGGTGACCTCTCCGTCGTGCTCGGTGAAGGAGTAGAGCTGCTCGCCCAGGTCGGCGTCCCACACGATGACCTCGCCCGTGTTGTCGACGCTGGTCACGGTGTTGTTGGCGGTGAACTCCACACCCATGACCCAGCCGCTGTGGCCGTCGAGCGTGTCGATCTCCTCCTCCGCGGCGACGTCCCACAGCACGACCGTCTGGTCGTCGGCGGCGCTGGCGAGCACCGTTCCGTCGTTGTTGAACGCCACGTCGCGCACCCAGTCGTCGTGGCCGTCCAGGCTGGCGACACCGGACTCGTCGGCCACGTCCCACAGCTTGACCTCGCCGCGGTCGTCACCGGCCGCGACCAGGTTGTTGTCGGGAGCGAAGTCCACACCGCGCACCCAGTCGTCGTGGCCGTCGAAGGACGCCACCTCGGTGCCGTCGGCGTCCCACACCGTGACGGTGCCGTCGTCGCCGCCGCCGGCCAGGTAGGAGCGGTCGTCGCTGAAGTCGAGGGAGAGCACCCAGGTGTAGCTGGGCATCGAGATCGTGCCGTCGGACGCGTTGCTCTCCATGTCCCACAGCGGGATCTCGCCGTCGATGGCGGACTGGGCGATGAGGGTGCCGTTGCCGGTCACCGCGACCGCCTCCGGGTCGCCGCCCGGGTCGATGACCTGGGCCTCGCCCGCGGTCGTCGGCCCGCTGCCGCCTCCGCCGCCGCCGTCACTGCCGCCGCCGAGGGGACCGTCACCGGAGTCGGATCCCACGAGGATGAAGATGCCGGCCGCGATGAGCGCGAGCACCATGAAGACGGCGACGAGCACGATGACGAGCACCGGACCGCCGCCCTTCTTCTTCGGCGGGGGCGGGCCGCCGTAGGGCTGCTGCCCGTAGTCGGGCGCGCCGTACTGGGGTGCGCCGTACTCGGGGCCGTAGGGCGCGCCGCCCGGGCCGTACGGGGGTCCCGGGGGACCCTGCGGCGGACCGGGAGGCCCGGGAGGGCCGCCCTGTCCGGGAGGGAAGCCGGGCGGACCGTACCCGGGGGGCTGGCCGGGCCCGTATCCCTGGGGGTCGCCGTACGGGCCTTGGGGTGGCGGGTTGCTCATGACAGCTCTCTTCGGGACTACAGAAACAGGGGAAGGGAGATGTGCCGTCCGGCCGTCCCCGCGCAAGGGTTCAGGTGTCGCGGTGAGTGGGGGACGATCCGCTCATCATGACAGCACTCACCGATCTACGCGGGGTTCGGACCACGGGTGGGTGCGGGCTGCGCTGCCCGCACGGTTTCTCCGATGCGGGGCGCGTTGTCCTGGTTCCCGGGTGACGGACGTGAATTTCGGGACCGAGTCCCCGAAAGCCCGGGTTCGGTTGTCGCGGCTGGGTTCCGGGCCCGGAAAACTCAGCCGATGTGTTCGCCGTAGACACGCTCGACGGCGAGCGTGATGAGCACCCTGCGGTCATCGACCATGACCTGCCGGTACTCCTCCCAGTCGGGGTGCTCCCCGGCGGCGGCGCGGTAGTAGTCGACGAGCGCCTCGACCTCGGGGCCGTGCGGGTCGTCGCCCGGGCCGGTGATGGTGACCGTGCCCTCGGCCGTCGCCCACGCGCGGCCGTCCGGGCTGGTGACCTCGAGCGCCGAGCGGGCGTCGCGGCGCAGGTTCGCGGTCTTGGCCAGGCCCTCGCGCGAGGAGACCCGCACGACGCCGGCCCCGCGGTCGTAGTGGGGCTGGACCGGGGACAGCTGCGGACGGCCGTCGGACTTCAGGGTGGCGAGGACCCCGAGGTTGCTCGCGGCCAGCAGGGCGTGCGGGTCATGGGGCTGGGAGGTCACGAACGTCCTCTTCCGTGTCGGAGTGGTGCGGCCGGTGTGAACGGTGCGCATGGTGCTCCGCCGTTCACCCCCTGTTGTACCGGCGGGCGTGGGCGCACACCACGGTTACGCGCGGCCGGAACCGGACCCCGGCCCCGGGAATGCGCGCAACGGCCCCTGGCGGCGGCGGGGCGGCGCGGGGGCGGAGATGCAGGAGGCGCGCGAAGCACACAAGACGTGGGAGATGCACGAGGAACGGACAGCGCGGAAGACGCGCAAGAAGCCGAGACGCATGGGGCACGGGAGGCGTGCGAAGCACGCGGGGCACTCGGGCCGCGTGTCGAATCAGCACGTGTCCCGAGCCCCGGCGCTCGCCCCGGGCCATGCGCCCGACGCCACGAGCTCCCGCGCCACATCGGCCACGTGCGCGGCCACCGCCCGCACCGCCGGGGGCACGCGCCGCCCGAGCGGGAGCCCCAGCACCACCGACCGCGAGACCTCGGGCCCGGTCAGCGGCGCACCGGACAGGGTTCCGGCCGCGATGTCCGGCGCGACCCCGGCCGCGGGCAACACCGTCCACCCCTGCCCGGCCTCGACGAGGGCCTTCTGGATGCGCATCGCGTTGACCTCCGTGACGACGGTCGGCCCGGTCCCGTCGTCCGGCCGGGCCCGGTCGATGAGCACGCGGAGCCCGTGTCCGGCCACCGGCAGCACGAGCGGGTGCCTCCACGCCTGCGCCCAGGGCAGCGGGCGTTCCGGGGACAGCCCGGCCTCCGGCGGCGCGACCAGCCACAGGTTCTCCTCCGCCAGCGGGGTGACCGACAGCGAGGGGGTCGCCGCCAGGTCATAGAGCAGGGACAGGTCCACGTCCCCGTCGTCCAGCCAGCGCTGCAGGTGGCCGCTGTACCCGCTCATCAGACGCAGTTCGACACCGGGGTGCAGCTCGGCCAGCCCGCGCACCAAGTGCGGCGCGAGCAGGTCGACCGTGCTCTCCAGGAGCCCCAGCCGCACCACCCCGGACACCTCGCGCGGACCGGGGCGGATCTCGGTGCGCACCAGGTCGAGTTCGTGCAGGGCTCGGCGCGCGTGCTCGAGCAGGACCTCGCCGGCCTCCGTGGGGACCATGCCCTGGTTGGTGCGGTGGAACAGGGGCGCCCCGAGCTCCTCCTCCAAGGTGCGGATCTGCCGGGTCACCGCCGGTTGCACGACGTGCAGGCGGCGCGCGGCCGCGGTGACGCTCCCCGTCTCGCTGACCGCCACGACCGCGGTGAGCTGCCGCAGCTCCATCGCCGTCCCTCCTGACCTGGCGCCATGACGTGTGTGCACCTGGGTATCACGAATCAACATTTCCCAGGGCCGGAGATCAGTGCACATGATGGGCGGAGTCCGTCGTCCGTCCGAACCGGCCGTGGTGCCCCGCGGTGCCGCCGTTGCACCGCCGTTCCCGCCGAGGGGCCGGCCCCGCAGAGAAGAGAGCCGAGCGCGTGTACGAACTCACCGAGGAGGAGACCTCCGTCGTCTCCCTCGTCTCCGAATGGGTGAACCGCGAGGTCAAGCCGGTCGTCCGGGACCTCGAACACGGCAACACCTACCCCGAGGACCTCATCGAGCAGATGAAGGAGATGGGGATCTACGGCCTGGTGATCCCCGAACCGTGGAACGACGCGTCGGTGTCCACCCCCTGCTTCGCCGCCGTCACCGAGGAGCTCGCGCGCGGCTGGATGAGCCTGGCCGGCGCGATGGGCGGGCACAGCGTCGTCGCGCAACTGCTCCTGGCCTTCGGCACCGAGGAGCAGAAGGACCGGTACCTGCCGAGGATGGCGACCGGCGAGATCCGGGCGACCATGGCCCTGACCGAGCCCGGCGGCGGCTCCGACCTTCAGGCGATGCGCACGACCGCACGAGCGGACGGGCCGGACGGCCCGGACGGCCTGGACGGGCACTACGTCGTCGACGGGTCCAAGACGTGGATCTCCAACGCCCGGCACGCCTCGCTCGTCGCGCTGCTGTGCCGCACCGACCCGGAGGCCGAGCCCGCGCACCGCGGCATCAGCATCCTGCTCGTGGAGAAGGGCCCCGGCTTCGAGGTCGGGCGCGACCTGCCCAAACTCGGTTACAAGGGTGTGGAGAGCTGCGAGATCTCCTTCGACGGCATGCGGGTCCCGCGTTCGGCCCTGCTCGGCGGGGTCGAGGGCAAGGGGTTCTCGCAGATGATGCGGGGTCTGGAGATCGGCCGGATCCAGGTGGCCTCGCGGGCGCTGGGTGTGGGGCAGGCCGCGCTCGACGACGCCGTGCGCTACTCCCAGGAGCGGGAGAGCTTCGGCAAGCAGATCTGGGAGCACCAGTCGGTCGGCAACCTGCTCGCGGAGATGGTCACCCAGCAGACGGCGGGGCGCCAGCTCGTGCAGCACGCGGCGCGCAAGTACGACTCCGGGGAGCGCGCGGACATGGAGGCGGGGATGGCCAAGCTGTTCACCTCCGAGGCCGCCATGAAGATCGCCCTGGACGCGGTGCGCATCCACGGCGGGCACGGGTACTCGACCGAGTTCGACGTGGAACGCTACTTCCGGGACGCACCGCTGATGATCGTCGGCGAGGGCACGAACGAGATCCAGCGCGGGGTCATCGCCCGGCAGCTCGTCAAGCGCAACCGGGTGGGTGACGCGTGAGCGCAGCACGGGAGACCGCCGGGGACCCCGGGCTTCCGCTGGAGGGCTTCACCGTGGTCTCGCTGGAGCAGGCGGTGGCCGCTCCCCTGGCCACCCGCCACCTCGCCGACCTGGGTGCACGCGTGATCAAGGTCGAACGCCCGGGCAGCGGCGACTTCGCGCGGGGGTACGACCGTTCGGTGCAGGGCGAGTCCAGTTACTTCGTGTGGCTCAACCGCGGCAAGGAATCGGTCGAGCTCGACATCAAGGACGCCGGGGACCGCGCTCTGCTGGACCGGATCGTGGCAGGTGCGGACGTGTTCGTGCACAACCTGGTTCCGGGTGCCGTCGACCGCCTGGGGCTGGACGCGGCCACGGTGCGCGCCCGGCATCCGCGGCTCGTGCACTGCTCGGTGTCGGGGTACGGGCCGGACGGTCCGTACGGGCGCAAGAAGGCCTACGACCTGCTGATCCAGTGCGAGAGCGGGCTGGTCTCCACCACGGGGACGCCGGAGGAGGTCGCCAAGAGCGGGATCTCCATCGCCGACATCGCGACGGGGATGTACGCCTACAGCGGGATCCTGACCGCGCTGCTGCGGCGCGAGCGCACCGGACGAGGAGCGGCCCTGGACGTGGCGATGCTCGACGCCCTGGGCGAGTGGATGACGCAGCCGGCCTACCGGGCGGTGCACGGCGGCCGGGAGGTGCCGCGGACCGGGGCCCGCCACGCGTCGATCGCCCCGTACGGGCCGTACCGGGTGGGCGACGGCGGCACGGTGTTCCTGGGCGTGCAGAACGACCGCGAGTGGGCGGCGCTGTGCCGGGAGGTACTCGGACGTCCGGAGCTGGTGGGGGACCCGCGGTTCGTGCACAACACCGAGCGGGTGGAACACGACGCGGAGATCACCTCGGCGGTCGAGGCCTCGTTCGCCGGGGGCACGGTCGAGGGGGTCGAAGCGCTGTTGGAGGGAGCCGGGATCGCGAACGCGCGGGTGCGTTCGCCGCGGGAGTTCGCCGACCACCCGCAGTTGCTGGCCCGCGGGCGCTGGGACACCGTGGGGCTGCCCGGGGGCACACGGGTGGGTGCGCTGGTGCCGCCCGTGGGATGGGGCGACCTGCGGTATTCGCTGGGGGACGTCCCGGCGTTGGGCGCGCACACGGCCGCGGTGCGCGCGGAGTTCGGTGGGGGCGACCGGAACGGTACGGGCCGTACGGGCGGCCGGCACGGGTCACAGGAGGTCCGATCATGAGCACACCCGAACCGGGAACCGTCGAACGCACCGAGGTGTTGGCGCACGCGCCCGCCGCGGCGCTCGCGGGGCTGCTGGGCGTCGAGGAACCCGATGCCGAACGCGGTTCCCTGCCGCTGCTCTGGCACTGGCTGTACACGCTGGAACGTCCCGCGCAGGCCGACCTGGGCGCGGACGGCCATCCGGTGCGGGGCACGGTTCCCGCACCGCCGGGGCCGGGGCGCCGCCGCATGTGGGCGGGCGGTCGGGTGACGACGCACGCGCCGTTGCGGTTCGGGGTTCCGGTGACGCGGCGGACGCGGGTGTTGGAGCAGGTGGACAAGGAAGGGCGCTCGGGGGCGCTGACCTTCGTCACCGTCGGCCACGAGCTGGAGCAGGACGGCCGGGTGGCGGTGCGGGAGGAGCAGGACATCGTCTACCGGGACGCCGCGGGTGGAGGTTCGGGGATGGCCGCGGGTGGATCGGCGCCCGCCGAACGGGTTCCGCGGCAGGACCGCACTGTGGTGCCACCCGGCCCGGACGAGTGGGAGATCGCGGTCGACCCGGTGCTGCTGTTCCGGTTCTCGGCGCTCACCTACAACGGGCACCGCATCCACTACGACCGCGAGTACGCGACCACGGTCGAGGGCTACCCCGGCCTGGTCACGCACGGCCCGTTGCAGGCCGTCGCGATGGCCGAGCGCGCGCGGGCGCTGGGCCACGACGCCACGTCCGGCGCGGAGCTCCGGTACCGGTTGGTGTCACCGCTCTTCGACGACGAGGGGCTGGTCGTCGGTGCGGTTCCCGCGGGCGGGGATTCCGGCGGCGGTGGCACAAGCGGGCACGGCGGGGGGACCGGGCACGGCGGCGGCCTGGAGCTGTCGGCCCGCGACCGCTTCGGCCGCCGCACCGCGCAGGCCCGCCTGACCTGACCCGGCGAGTCCGAAGAACGCTCCGGGACGGGCACTCGCCGGCGCTCGTGCCCGTCCCGGAGCGCAACATGACCCCAGCCACCGCGCACCTGAGCGACCCCATCAACCATCCGTCACAGCCACTGCTCCACCTTGGACACTCATCAGCGTTCGCGCACAAGGCGGAGCGGCCCTGGGGCCCGTGCGCCGCAGGGTGAAGGCGGTGCGGTCATGGGCGAACCGGTGGTACACCTGCGCGCGCAGAGTGAAGCGGAGCGTTGCGACCGACTCAACGGCGGTCGGACGTCTCCCGCGCGGACCCGTCTGCAGGACCCGTGGCCGGCTCGGGCAGCGCGTCCGCTCCGCCGTCGGTGCGGGTTCCGTCGTCCTTGTACAGCCCCGGGTTGCGCCGGTCGAGCGCGCCCGCGGTCAGGGCAACGGCCAGGCCCAGGACCGCTGCGCCCGCACCGAGCAGAGCCGGCGAGGTGTACCCGAGCCCGGCGCTGATACCGAGCCCGCCGATCCAGGCCCCACCCGCGTTGGCCAGGTTGAACGCCGAGTGGTTGGCGGAGGAGGCGATCGTCGGCGCCCCGGCCGCCTTGTTCATGATGAGCACCTGCAGCGGCGCGGTCACACCGAACCCGACGGCGCCCAGCACCACGACGGCGATCATCGCGCTCACCGGGTGCTGCACGGCCACGGAGAACAGCACGAGCACCACGGCCAGCGACGCCAGGGACCCGTAGATCGTGGGACGCAGCCACCGGTCGGCGAGCGGGCCCACGGCGAGCGATCCGAGCGTCATGCCCGTCCCGAACAGGGCCAGGACGAGGGGCACCCCGGCCGGCGACATCCCGGCGACCTCGGTCATCATCGGCGAGATGTAGCTGTAGACCGCGAACACGCCGGCGAACCCGAACACCGCGGTGAGCAGGGCGTACACCACCTGGGGACGGCCCATCGCCGCGATCTCGCCGCGCAGGCGCACACCCTTCGGGGAGGGCACGTCGGGCACGAACACCATCACGCACACGAGGCTGACCAGGGCGATCGCGGCGACCACGAGGAATGCGGTCCGCCACCCCAAGAGCTGGCCCAAGAGGGTTCCGGCGGGCACCCCGACGATGTTGGCGACCGTGAGACCGAGCAGCATGCGCGCCACGGCGGTCGCCCGGCGCATGGGACCGGCCATGTGCGCGGCGACCAGGGCGCCCACGCCGAGGAAGGCCCCGTGCGGGAGTCCGGCCAGGAAGCGGCTGGCCAGCACGGTCTCGTACGTGGGAGCCACGACGGTCGCGACGTTCCCGAGCGCGAACAGCCCCATGAAGACCAGGAGCGCGGTGCGCCGGCGCAGCCGGGTGGCCGCGGCGGTCAGGATCGGGGCACCGATGACCACACCGAGGGCGTAGGCGGCGATCAGGTGTCCGGCGGAGGACAGGGTGATGTCGAGGTCGGCGGCCGCTTCGGGCAGCAGACCCATGATGACGAACTCGGCCGTTCCGATGGCGAAGGCCCCGAGAGCCAACGCGAGCAGAGCGAAGGGCATGAGTGTCTCCTGGTACGGGACAGGACGGGATGTGCGGATGCGGATGTGGATGCAGCGGTGTCGTGGCGCAGGGCGTCCGGTGCGTCGCTGCACCTGTGCGTGGTGGCGCCGGGGGCGGCACGCACCTCGGTGGGCCACTGGGGCCCGAACAGGGTGAACACGGGTTTGGCACGTGCTAATTCCAGGTTGGCAGAGATCGGGCGGACGCTCAAAGCCCGACGGCTGTGAACTCGCTCGCTCCTTCGGCGGGTGTTCGGGAGCGATCCGTCGGGGGGCGTTCGGGGACTGACTCCGTCGGCAGGTGTTCGGGGGGCGCTTGCTCGCCAGCGGGCTGCTCGGGGGGCTCCGTCGGCGAGTGCTCGGGGCTCGCTCCGTGGGTCCGACGGCCCCGCGCCACTCACCCGCGGCGCACGCGTAGGCGCCGCCCCGGCTCCCCGCCCGCGCCGACTGCCGCTACCGTGGTCGTTGACCGGACCGGACGGACGAGGGACCAGGGGAAACAGGATGCCGAGCAGCGGTGAGGACGACCCCCGCGAGCATCCGGCCTCCCCCGCGTCCCGTGCGCGTCCCCGCCGGCCCACGATGGCCGACGTCGCCGCACACGTCGGCGTCTCCCGCCAGCTGGTCTCCCTCGTCCTGGCCGACAAACCCGGACCCAACCCGCGCACCCGCGAACGTGTCCTGCGCGGGGCGGAGGACCTCGGGTACCGCGCCGACACCGCCGCGCAGCTCCTGCGCCGCGCCCGGAGCCGCCAGCTCGGGGTGCTCTTCACCATGGAGCACCAGCTCGAGACGCACATCGTCGAGGCCCTCTACCCCACGGCCGCGGAGGCGGGGTACGAACTGGTCCTCGGTGCCCTGCTGCCGACACGCAGCGAACGGCGCGCCATCGACGACCTGATCGGGCTCCGGTGCGAGGCGCTGATCCTCATCGGGCTGGCCGAACAGGCCCCCGCCCACCTGGCGCAGGTCGCCGAGCAGCTCCCCGTCGTTGAGATCGCCCAGTACACCGGTGCCCCCGGGACGGACAGCGTGCGTACCGACGACGCCGCCGGGGTGCGGGCCGCGGTCGACCACCTCGTGGGGCTGGGCCACTCCGACATCGTGCACGTGGACGGCGGCGAGCTCCCCGGTGCCGCCCACCGGCGCGAGGGGTACCTGGAGGCGATGCGCGCGCACGGGATCGGCGAGCGGGCCGAGGTCCTGGCCGGGGACTACACCGTGGAGTCAGGGGTCGCCGCCGCCCGGGAGCTGCTGGAGCGCGACCGGCTGCCGACCGCGGTGGTGGCCGGGAACGACCTGTGCGCGTGCGGGGTCGTGGAGACCCTCGTGCGCGCGGGCGTGCGCACACCCGAGGACGTGTCCGTGGCCGGGTACGACGACAGCCGCACCGCGTCGTTGCCCTACCTCGACCTGACGACGGTGCACCAGGACACGGGGCGAATGGCCGAGATCGCGGTGCGCTGCGCGGTCGAGAGGTTGGACGAGGGGCGCACGGACGACCGCGTGGACGTGCTCGAACCCGAGCTCACGGTGCGGTCTAGTACGGCTCCCCCGGTTTCCTAGGTTTCCCCGGTTTCCTCGGCCCGCACCCCCACGACGCTCCGGGCCATGCGCGAGCGCTAGCGAGTGCATGGAACCGGAGCGAAAACCGGGACCCCGGCCATCCGAGACGTGCACGTCCCAGGAACCCTCCGCACAGCCACCCAACAACGCCAATGGGCGCCCGAGCCGCACCCCCACGACGCTCCGGGCCATGCGCGAGCGCTAGCGAGTGCATGGAACCGGAGCGAAAACCGGGACCCCGGCCATCCGAGACGTGCACGTCCCAGGAACCCTCCGCACAGCCACCCAACAACGCCAATGGGCGCCCGAGCCGCACCCCCACGACGCTCCGGGCCATGCGCGAGCGCCGGCGAGTGCGTAACCCGGAGCGGAAACCAGGGTCGGCCACACGACAAGTGCACGGGCCCAGGAACCTCCGCACAGCCACCGCTCCACCTTGGACACTCGCTAGCGCTCGCACACAAGGCGGAGCGTTCCTAGGGCGCGGGCCGGCCTCGTAGGTAGAGCGTTCCAAGAGGGCTCGCACACAAAGCGAAGCGTCCCGGAGGCCAAGGCACGCCGCGCCCCGAGCACGCTCTATTGCAGGCGCAAACCTCGCCCCAACAACGCCAATGAGCGCGCGTCGCACCCCACGACGCTCCGGGGCACGCGCGAGCGCCAGCGAGTGCGTGCCCCGGAGCGGAAACCGAAGCCCGGCCACACGACACGTGCACGCCACCGGAAACCTGGCACCCCGGCCACACGACACGTGCATGTCCCAGGAACCCTCCCTCACAGCCACCGCTCCACCTTGGACACTCGCTAGCGCTCGCACACAAGGCGGAGCGTTCCCAGGGCGCGGGTCGGCCTCGTAGGTAGAGCGTTCCTAGGGCGCGGCCCGCACACGCTCCCGGCCGTACGCCGCCACGACCCCCGGAACACGGTAACCACCGCCGTCGCGCAGCAGCAGGGATCGGTCGACCAGGCGCACCAGCACCGCGTCGACCTCACCCGGAAGCACGTCTCCACCACCTCCCACGGCCCGAGCCGACTCCAGGGTGAAACCGTCGGGACGCGCGGACAACCTGCGCAGAACGACCCGTTCGGCCTCGGTCAACAGACCCCAGCTCCACTCAGCCATCGCCCGCAGACTCCGCTGCCTCGGCGGACGACCCCTTGCCTCCTCGGCCGGGAGCGAGAAGCCCGCGTCCAGCCCTGCGAGGATCCGCTCGAGGCCCAGCGCCCGAACGCGCGCGGCGACCAGTTCGAGCGCGAGGGGGAGCCCGTCGAGCCTGCGGCAGATCTCGGCGACGGCGGGCGCGTTGTCGTCGGTGAGGGTGAACGCGGGGTCGGCGTCGCGGGCGCGCTCCACGAAGAGCCGTCCCGCATCCGATCCCAGGACGGCCTCGGCGGTGATCGTGCCCGCCTCCCCCGTCTCCCCCGTCTCCCCTGTCTCCGGTGTGTGCAGGGGTTCCAGAGCGATCACGCGTTCCCCGGGCACGTCGAGGACCTCCTGGCTCGTCACGATGCCCCTGACCGGAACCCCCTCGGAGGCGAGCGTCGTGAGCAGTCCCGCCACCGCCCCGGCCACGTGTTCCCCGTTGTCGAGGACCAGCAGGGTGTCACGCCCGTCCAGCGCCGCACCGAGGCGTGCGAGCGGGTCGTTCCCGGTGTGAACGTCCCCGTCCGGGAGGCGCGCGAGCACCAGCGAGGCGAGGTCGGCGGCCGAGGCGTCACGCTCGGCCCCGGCGAGTTCCACCAGGTGCACACCGTCGACGGGGCCGTGGGCCGGGCGGGCGCCGAACGTGTCCTCCCCGGCCAGGACACGGGCCGCGGCCAGCGCCAACCGGGTCTTCCCCACGCCCCCGGGCCCGGTGACCGTGGCCAGGCGGGCGTCCCCCGACCCGTCCCACATCCGCACGAGCCGGTCGAGCTCCCGGCCGCGCCCGAGCATCGGGGTCGCGGGCAAAGGGAGGCGGGCGCGGGTTCGGGGCCCCGGGAAGGTCCCTGCGCCACCGGATGACCTGGACCCGGTCGGAACGGGTCGGGGCCCGATACCGCCGTCCAGAGCCGGGTCCTGCCGGAGGACCGCGGTGTGCAGCTCGGCCAGACGGGGCCCGGGGTCGACCCCGAGCTCCTCGTCGAGGCGGGCACGCGCCTGCTCGTAGGAGGCCAGCGCCTCGCCCTGCCGCCCCTCCCGGTACAGCGCGAGCATGTGCAGTGCGCGGGCGTGTTCGCGCAGCGGGTGTTCCGCGAGCAGGTCCCCGGTGTCGGAGGCCGCGCAGCAGGACTCGCCCAGGCCGAGGTAGGCCTCGGCGCGGATCTCCCTCGCCGACAGCCGGAGTTCGTCCAGGCGTGCTGCCTCGGCGGCGGACGCGGGAACGTCGGCCAGCTCCGGGAACGGTTCGCCGCGCCACAGGTCGAGCGCGCGGGAGGCCAGGGCCGTGCGGGCCGCGGGCCCCGACGCGGCATCAGCCCGTTCGACCAGGTCCTCGAACAGGCTGCTGTCGACGTCCTCGGGCGCCGCATCGAGCCGGTATCCGCCCGCGCTGTGGAGGACTCGGCGCGGGCCCAGGAGGCGCCGGAGCTGGGAGATCTTGGTCTGCAGCGTGTTCAGGGGCCGACCGGGCGGGTGTTCGCCCCACAGGTCGTGGACCAGCCGGTCGGCCGGAACGGGCACGCCCCGGTGCAGCAGCAGGTTCACCAACAACGCCCGGACCTTCGCCTCGGGGACGGCCACCGGCTCCCCCGCGGCGTTCCGGACGGTCAACGGTCCCAGAACCCCGTAGTGCATACCGCCAGCCTACGCAGCCGCTCACCCGCGCCCCCGAGGTGCCGGGGACGCTTTCCGTTCTGGAGGGCGTGCGCGAGTCGCCCCGACAACGCTCCGGGGCGCGCCCAACAACGACACAGGTCGTGCGCGAGCGCCAGTCCTGACAACGCCCGAGTGGTACAGGAGCCGCACCCCCAGCAACGCTCCGGGCCAGGCGCGAGCGCCAGCGAGTGCATGGAACCGGAGCGGAAACCAGGGCCGGGCACCAACAACCTGCACGACCCAAGCACCTCCGCACAGTTCCCGCTCCACCTTGGACACTCGCCAGCGCTCGCACACAAG
>NZ_JADBGI010000026.1 GCF_014892575.1 Nocardiopsis coralli
CACCGAGAAGACCACCGACGCCAACGGCGTGGGCGCCGAGGGCGCCGCCGCCTCGGTCGGCACCGGCACCACCGGGGCCGACCTCGGCCTGATCCCTGCGGGTGAGTCGGTGACTTCGCGCTACGCGCGCATCTACGACGCCCTGATCTCCGCGGCCGGGTTCGCACACGGCCACCACGGCCACGGCACCACCAACGGCAACGGCAACGGCAACGGCTTCGCCGGTGCCACCACCGTTGCTGCTGGCGCCGACCCGGTCGGCGGTGCCGACGGCGCTGTCGACGGTGACACCGACACCGGCGGCAACGCCGACGGTGCTGTAGCTGGTGGTGGCTGCTCGCAGCCGCCGGGCACCAAGGCCGTCATCAACATCACCGTGCCGCTGTCGGCGCTGCTGGGCTTCGGCTTCGCCTTCAAGAACGAGACCGACGCCCACGACGCCACCGGCGTCGGCGCCACCGGCACTACCGCAGCGACTGCGGCGGCGGGGGCAGCTACCGATTTCGCCCCCGGCCCCGAACCGGGTGCCGAGTCGGGCCCCGACCCCGGCGGCGGTGTTGGTGGCGGCGCCACCAACACCCACACTGGCACCGGCCCGCCCTCCACCACCTCCGATGCCTCCGGCCCCTCCGGCTCCGCCGACGTGCCCGGGTCCCCCGGCTACGCGGGTGCGCCCGGCTACCCCGATTCGCCTGGTGTGGCGGTGACTGAGGACGGCAACGTGCTGGCCCTGTCGGCGGTGCGTGCGATGGCGCCGACGGCGCAGATCCGCCGGTTGATCTTCGACGACCGCACCGGCCTGCCCCTGGACCTGGGCCGCGCCCACCGCCTGGCGCCCGGTTACCTGCGCACCGCCGCCTTCGCCGGGCACACCACCTGCGCGTGGTCGGGTGGGTGCGATGTGCCGGTCTCGCAGTGCGAGGCCGACCACATCACCGAGTTCTCCCACGGCGGCGAAACCAAGGCCACCAACATCCAGCCCCTGTGCTCGACGCACAATCGCGCCAAGTACCGCCGCACCCGCACCGAGAACACCCCCACCAGCGGCACGAGCGCTACCCGCTAGAAGAGGCAGACCGGATCCATCGGCGCTTGCAAGGCCAGCGGCCCTGCTGGTGGCCCTGACCCAGCGGCCATCCGGAGAATCTCCAGCCACCGCGCGGCGAGCTTCTCACTGACCCCGGTCCTCCGCCTCCGGCCTCGCCGACGGCCACGTCTGCGAGACCTGGAGAATCTTCAAGGCCGATCGGTCCGCACACCCGCCACCCCTGAGACTCAATGCTCGGCCGGGAGTGCGCGGGGCCGGGAGGACACCCGCACACCTGCCACCCCGGGACTCAATGCCTCGCCGGGAGTGCGCGGGGCGTGCCTGTGCTTCCGCAGGAGCGAGCCACCATGCCCACGCCGCAAGCGTTGATCGCAATGAAGCACCCCAGGGAGCGGGGTAGTTGCCGTTGCCCGTGCCCACCGTTCTTTTGGCTGCGGGCGGGGGCCTCGGGGGAGCGGGTGGTTCGTCGATGCGGGTCGGGTCAGCCCGGCGAACAGGGCCGGAACGCACACCCCGAGGCGCCCCGAACAACCACAAGAAAGCTGCCGCGTTCCACCGAGTTCAGCGACTGGGGGTGGCGCCGACGAGGGTTGCGTGCAGGCCCGGCCGGGCTACGATCCCGGCCCCGACGAACCACCACCCCCGAGGCAACACCACAGAACACCACACCCCAGAACCTCCCGCCCCCCGACACCCACACCCAGCACACGCCCACTCCGACACCCACGAACCCCCAGAACCCTCACCCCCACTCACACCACAACCTCAACCCACATCCGTGCCCCACTCACACACCCGTCCCAACGCCCCACACGCACGGCCCGAACCCCACACGCACGGCCGCGCACCAAAACCCGGCCCCGAACCACGGCCAGGCCCAACCGTGACACGCACCCGCCGAACCCACTCCTCTCCGTCGGCTCTACCGCGTGCGGCTCTACCGGGTGCAGAAGGGAACCGACGGCGCGCGTCCGGAAGGTGTCGACCCCTGTTCGGGGTGGCCGTTGGGCGCGGCCGTTCGGGAAGACCGTTGGGCGGCCCGACGGCGCACTTCTCGGGGCGCGCTCTCCGACCGGTGGCGCCGACGGGATCGCCGGTGCGAGTCCCGGAAGGCGCCCACTCCAACCGGCGGAAAGCCCGCCACCCCGGGCTCGCTACGATGCGCGCATGTCCCGATCCCTCGCCCCCGCCGCGCTCGCCTGCGCGCTCACCCTGCTCGCGACCTCGTGCTCCCTCCTCGATCTCCTCGAGGACGGCGACCCGGACCATGACCCGACGGCGATCAGCCCCGACGAGCCCGTCCACTGTGAGGACGAGGGCGAGGACGACTGCGGCGAACCCGGGGTGGTCCGGTGGTCGGTCCCGTTGGAGGGCGAGCACCACGTGTACCGCGAGCGCGGCGGGTTCGGCGACGACCTCGAGGACGGCATGCGCCTCGCGCCCGTCCGGGAGATCTCCGCCGGCCGCCCGCAGGACCCAGGCGGGGTGGTGCACGAGGGCACCCTCTATTACCACGAGCACGACCGGGTCACCGCAGTGGACGCCGAGAGCGGTGACATCCACTGGTCGAGGTCGGAGGTCGACGCCGATCACACCTTCCGCGCCCGCACCCTGCACGCCGTGGACGGCATGCTCGTGCTCCATTCCTGGGACGAGCGCGGCATCGGCTCGATGGTCCACTTCGCCGAGGCCTCCGAAGACGAGCCCGAGTGGACCAGGGCCGAACTCGACCTCGACGCCCTGGTCCGGATCACCCCCGCCACCGACGGCGCCCACCTCGTCATCGGTGAGACGGAGGGCTCCGGCGACGACCGGTCCGACCATCCCGACCGGCTCCACCTTGTCGACCGGGAGACCGGCGAGACCACCCTGACCACCGACGAGCCGGGCGACCATGTGTTCGCCCGGGAGGTGGAACCGGCGAACGGCCGCTCACCCGGTGCCGTCACCGCCGAGGCAGGGCCCGCGTCGGGGGACCGGCTCACCGCGCCGCTGGAGGTCACCGTGGAAGGCAGCGGCGAGGAGCTCGTCATGGATCACGCTTCCGGTCCCGTTCTGGTGACCGACTACACCGCCGCCGACGGCACGCTCGTCGCGGTCTTCCAGGGGTGCGCACCCGACGGCCCCAGGGAGGAGACCCCGGACTCGCCCGCCCCGGGGAACCCCTGCGACGCACCGCGCTTGTTCGCCGTCGACCTCGCCGGTTAGAGGTCGGCCCCGCACCAGGGCTCTGCGCAGCGCAGGTGCTCGAGTTCGGGCGGGCGGTCGCGCGCGATGGGGTCGTCGTCCTCCTCATCCTCGTCCGGTTGTCGTGAGGGCGGCGTGTTCCAGAGGATGTGCGGCCGGTCGAGCTCGTCCATCACCAAGGTCGACCGGTCCGGCGAGCCCTCGAAGCCGACCAGGGGTGTGCGCTCCACCTCCGCGCATCCGGACTCCACGCAGGACAGCAGCACCATGCGCAGGTCGGCGTAGTCGTAGGTGAGGATCTGCAGCCGCCCCTCGGAATCCTGGTCGACCCCGGGTTCGGGGCGCGCCCACCCCGGGCCGGTCACGGTCTTTTCCGTGCGGTCCGTGCACGCGGTGTCCTGGCAGTCCACGACCTGCACGGTTCCGGTGAGCGGGTGGCGCAGCACGATCACGGGGGTGCCGTCCGGGCCTTCGCGCAGGGTGGTGCCGGTGCGCGGGGGAGGACCGTCGTCGGTCCGGGCGGCGAACTGCTCGCCCAGGACCTCGGTCACCTCCGGGTCCGTGCACCCCGGGTCGGTGCAGGAGTGGACCGTCACCGTTCCGAACGCGTTGTCGGTGAGGGTGGCGGCGAACCCGTCGCCGGCGGGCACGACGTCGATGCGGTGGTCCCGCGCGTGGTAGGACTCCGTCGACACCTCGTCCGGGAACTCGACCACGGACGGGTCGGAGCACTCGAGGTCCTCGCACACGTGCGCGCGCAGGCCCCCGAGGTCACCGTCCTCGGCCGTGGGGTCCTTCTTCTCCTGGAACCCTGAGTGGGAGACCACCACCAGACCGTCGCCGAGCGGGGCGACGGCCGACCTGGCGTCGTACGTGTTCTCACCGAAGGGCCGCAGCTGGGTCCCCGCCCCGTCGGCCGCGCCCTCGAGGCAGTCCTCGGCGTTCTCGCACACGAACAGGTACAGGCCCGAGTCCTCGGAGGGGTCGTCGGGCCCGTCGAAGGGCCTGCCATCGTGCCAGGCGGTGCGGGCGTACCCGTCCGCGACCTCGACGAGAGGGCTGGGCCCCATGACGCTGTGGTCCTGGTCGCCGGAGACCTCGCCGGAGGGTGTGCACTCGGGGTCGCACACCACGTGCCCCATACCTCGGTCGCCGACGGTGGAGAACTCGACGCCTCCGTCCTCGGCCATCCCCGTGATGAGTGGCTCGGACCCGGTCGTGAGGGTGGACGGGGCGGCGGTGAGCTCTGGCGGATCCACGGGTCCGGCGGCCACCGCGACCGGGGCCGCGAGCGGCGGCAGCACCAGCGCGGCGCCAACGAGCACCGCGGTCGTCCGGCGCACCGGCCGGCGCTCTCCGGGTTCGGGCAGGTGGGCCCGCGCCCGTGCCAGGTCGAGGCTGGGCAGGTCCCCCAACGTCCGCCCGTCGGGGTTCTCGCGCACGATCGTTCCGGTCGGCAGCCCGGATCCGGGGTCGCGGACCCGCCTGTGGGTGACGTCGCGGTCGTTCCAGAGCGGGAAGTTGCCGTGGAAGGCCGCCGGTGCGCTCACCACGAGCAACAGCAGCGGGGCGAGGCCCAGCCAGGCGAGGAGCTTCACCGCTCCGACCGCCGCGCCGCCCTCGACCAGCGGTGTCGCGGACAGCAGCAGGTCGAGCCCTGCCCCGAGGGGGTATCCGAGCCCGACCGCGATCGCCGCGCACGCCAGGTGGAGGCGCCGCCGTGTGCGGCCCATCAACCACGCGCGGGCCAGGGAACGCCACGGTCCGCGGCCCTCGAGCAGCGCCACCGGCAGCATGACCAGGACCGGGGTCCACAGGAACACGAACAGGGGCACCGACAGCAGCCCCACCACGAGCGGTGGCCATTCGAGTGCGAGCGCGAACGCGGCCCCGGCGATGACCAGGGCGAGCAACGTGAGGGTGAACAGCAGCCACACCGCCCCCGTCCCGTAGCGGCGCAGCGCGTGCCGCCACGCGTCGCGTACGCCCAGCCGTCGCCCGAGCAGCGTGGTGGCAGCGATCAGCACGCCGGCGCCGGCCGCCACCGGTGTCACCGCCAGGGCGAGCAGGAGCAGGAGCCCGGCCAGGATCGCGAACTGGTCGGGCAGGGGTGCCAGGGCCGGTTCCAGGACCCCGTTGACGTGGGCCGCTCGGCCGGTGGTCCAGACCGACAGGGGCGCGCTCAGCAGGACCAGCGGTGCCAGGGGGAGGACGGCCGCGACCATGAGCGGGACCAGGGCGCGGGGGTAGGACCGCGGGACCGCGAGTGCGAGCTCCCACCACGAATCGTGCGTGTCGGGGGCGGGGTGGTTCACCGTGGTCCTTCCGTGTCGGGGGATGCGCCGCGAAGACTACTGTCCCGGGTGCGAATCGGGTGAACCGCCCAAATTGGAATCTACGCCGTAAAAGCGGTGCTGTTTCTCGCTCAACACTCCGGAGGGAACTCCTCGGCCGACACCATCCGGCCCTCGTCGCCGTCGCTCGCGTACACCCCGTCCTCGGCGGCCAGCGCACCGGTGGTGAAGGCCAGGTCGGCCACGTCGTGGGAGGGCTCGTCGCCGGCCTCGACGGTCTCGGTGGACACGCCCAGGGTGTACTCGGTCTCGGGGGAGGCGGGCACGACCCGGTAGGCGGCCCGGCCATCGCCGTCGGTGATCTCCCAGGCCTCGCCCGGGGCCGACAGGTCCACCTCGACCTCGCCGCCGGTGAACTCCTCGGTGGCGGTCAGGCGCCAGCTGTGGTCGTCGGAGACCAGGTCGATCTGGGCCGGGGGCGCGTCCCCGCACCAGGTGATCTGGGCGGTGGGGAACTTCTGCCCGGCGGTGAAGTGGCCGCTGGCGTGCAGGCCGACATGGCCTTGGCCGGACAGGCACCCAGTCAGCAGCAGGGTGGCGGGCGCCGCGACGGCGGCGAGACGGAGGGCGGTACGGCGCGGGTGGTGTGCGGACATGGCACAGGATTGTGCCGTGAAGTGGGACCGGGTTTCTCGCCCGATCGGTTGCCCCGAGGCCGCTCCGGGGTGAACGCCCAGCTCAGCTGTGCCTCACGGGCCCGACGCGCCGCGCGCCGCCTCGGCGTGTTGCGGACGCGGGCCGATCCAGGGCCCGCGTCCTACCGTCCGCTGTCCCCTCCACTGTGCGGGGTGACGGTGACCTGGCCCGGGCCGACCACCTCGCCGCACGTGGTGCAGGTGGTGGCCGGCCGGAGCTCGTGCCGGTGTGTATCGGGTGCGCCGTCGGGGGAGGGGCGGTGGTGCAGCTGGGCCAGGGGTTGATCGAAGAGCCAGGTGTTACCCCACTCGACCAGGGAGAACAGTACCGGGGCCAGGTCCCGGCCGGCCTCGGTCAGGTGGTACTCGTTCCGGTGCTCGTCGCCCTCGGCGCGACGCCGTTCCACGACGCCGGCCTGCTCCAGCGTGCGCAGGCGGGCGGTGAGGCGGTCGCGGGGCGCCCCCGTGTTGCGGGCGATGTCGGTGAAGCGAACCACCCCGAAGAGCAGCTCGCGGACCACGAGCAGGGACCACTTCTCACCGACGACCTGCAGGGCCGCGGCAGCGGGGCAAGGGCGGCCGGGCACGGCGGGTTCGGCGGGCAACGGGCGGCGCGGGGCGGGGTCGGTCATGGTCCTCGGCTGTCGTCCGGATCGTCGGGGGCGCTGGTTGGAAAATCAAACTCCATTGCTACGGTACCCGCATGACGACTCAGAGCACACAGACCCCCGAGGCGTGGGGCGAACCCCGGAGCAAGACGGTCACCTGGCACGACCCCCAGCTGGTGGTCGCCGCGAGGGAAGGGCTCAGCGGGCTGGAGCACCTGCGCGCCTGGGCCGGAGGTGCGTTCCCGTCGGCGCCGATCTCCCAGCTCATGGGGTTCACGATGGCCGGTGCCGAGGAGGGCGAGGTGCGCTTCGAGGGCACCCCCGACGAGTCGGTGTGCAACCCCATGGGTGCGGTGCACGGCGGGCTCATGTGCACGTTGCTGGACTCGGCCACGGGGTGCGCGGTGCAGTCCACCCTTCCGGTCGGCGTGGGTTACACGTCGGTGGAGATCAAGG
Organism: Nocardiopsis coralli; assembly: GCF_014892575.1. Classification (GTDB taxonomy): domain Bacteria; phylum Actinomycetota; class Actinomycetes; order Streptosporangiales; family Streptosporangiaceae; genus Nocardiopsis; species Nocardiopsis coralli. Next base: position 7,289 of record NZ_JADBGI010000026.1, read on the forward strand.
TCAGTTACCTGCGACCGGTCTTCGCCGGAACGCCGCTGTCCACGCGCGGGTGGGTGGTCAAGCCGGGTCGGCGGATGGCGTTCGCCGAGGCCGACATCCGGGACCCGCAGGGCAAGGTGGTGGCGACCGCCTCCTCGAGCTGCCTGGTCTTCGAGCTCTGAGCCCGGACGGTCACTCCGAGGGCTCGGGGACCTCGGGGCACTCGACGGTCGGGTTGACACCGAAGTAGTTCAGCGGGCCGATGAAGACGGTCCCGGCGGTGCTGCCCAAGGTGGAGCAGCTGGGGGCGTCGGTGCCGATGTGGTCGAAGTGGCCGCGTTGGAAGGCCGCGAACACGCCGATGGCGATCCACAGCACGACCAGGGCCGAGAGGATGATCCGAAGGCGCACTGTTTCCTCCCGAGGGGGTGGGGGCGGGACGTCCCGTGCGGTCACCGCACCCCCTACCCCGCCCCGGCCCTCTCTCACCCGGACCTTCGGCCGGGGCCGGTCAGAACGTGAACCTGGTGGCGCCGGCGGCGGTCTCCGAGGCGGGAAAGGTGTACACGACCGACGGGTGCACGGCGAAGACCCGGTAGGGCGGCGGCCCGGCGGTGGGTGCGCCCTCGGGTCCGGTGAACTCGCCGGAACCGGGGACCGGGGCCCACCCGTAGCGTTCGGCGTAGGCGGTCGCGACGCTGGTCAGGGCGTCGTGGTCGACGATCCGTTCAGCGGTGCCTTCGACGACGGCGTCGTGGTTGTGCGTGGTGAAACCCAGGGCGACGCGGGGGTCGGCGGTCAGCAGGCGGTGCTTGGCGCTCTGGGGCGAGCAGGCGAAACAGAGGTTTCCGTCGGACCACACGGCCAGGATCGGCCGGGTGTGGGGCCGGCCGTCGGGGTGGGTGGCGGTGAGCCAGTAGGTGGGGGTGGCGGCGGTGAACTCGGTCAGGGCCTCCACCCAGTTCCATGCGGGTTGATCGGTGAGCGCGTATGTGGTCGGAACGGACGTCATGGTCACCTCGCAGTCGTGTGGCCCGACCCCTGGGGCCGGGCCACGAACCTAACCGCGGGTGCCGACGGTTTCGGGCCCCGCCACGCTCGCTGCGCCGTCCTCGACGCCGCCGCCGACGCCGTCGGTGTCCGGCCCGGAGACGGTGTCTTCGATGTGCGGGACGCTGTCGGTGAGCACGACGCTCTCGGCGGCGGCCACGTCCTCGGCGGCGGCCACGTCCTCGGCGTCGGGCACGGTCTCCTCGGCCGGCGCCGGCTCCTGGGCGGCCGGGCGCATGGTGCGCCGTGCCGAGAGCGCGAAGACGGCGAACGCGCCGATCGCGGTCAGGAGCATGACGGTGTTCATGGAGGCCAGGGTGACCGGTCCGGTCATGCCGGCGGTGGCGGCCAGCGTCGATCCCAGGCCGAACTGGAGCGTGCCCAGAAGGGCCGACCCGCTTCCGGCCACACGCGGTGCCTGTCCGCTCAGAGCCAGGGCGGTGGCGTTGGGCGCGACCAGCCCGGTGAAGACCATCATCACGAACAGCGCGGTGGTCACCGACACGAGCGTGGCGGCGCCGGTGGCGGCCAGTGCGACCAGGGCCAGCACCGAGACCAGGGATCCGCTCAGGCCGAGCAGGAGGCGGCGGTGCACCTCCATGCGGGGCACGAGGGCGGCGTTGACCTGGTTGCCCAGGATCATGCCGAGCGTGGTGACGGCGAAGACCAGGCTGAACTGCTGTGCCGTGGCTCCCAGCTGGGACTGCGCGACGAAGGAGAACGTCGAGATGTAGGTGAAGCTCATCGCGAAGTTGAGCGCCAGCACCAGCGTGGGGCCGATGAAGCGCACGTCCTTGAGCAGGCCGGCGAACAGGGTGGCCTGGTCGCGGGCGGAGACCTTCTCGCGCTGGTCGGCGGGCAGGCTCTCGGGCAGCACGGTCCACACCAGCGCGAAGGAGGCGGCCCCGGCCAGTCCCAGGGCGATGAACAGCAGCGGCCAGGGGCCGAGCAGCAGCAGCTGCCCGCCCAGGACCGGGCCGAGCATGGGTGCCAGGCCCGAGAGCAGGACCAGGCGGGAGAAGAAGGTGGCCGCGGCATCGCCGTCGAAGACGTCGCGGACCACGGCGCGTGAGATGACCAGGCCCGCGGCGGCCGAGAGGCCCTGCAGGAACCGGAAGACGGTGAAGGTCTCCACGCTGGTGGCCATGGCGATGCCGAAGGTGGACACGGTGAAGACGGCCAGGCCGGCCAGGAGGGGCCCGCGGCGTCCCCAGCGGTCGCTGAGCGGGCCGATGACGAGCTGTCCGAGGGCCATGCCGATCATGACGGTGGTCAGGGTGAACTTGACGCGGGCCTCGGTGGTGGCCAGGTCGTCGGCGATCTGGGGCAGGGCCGGAAGGTAGAGGTCGGTGGCGAGCGGTCCCAGCGCGGACAGCACGCCCAGGACGAGGACGAGCAGCACCGCGCCGCGCTGCGGGGCGGTGGTGGTCCGGGCACGGCGGCGCGGACGTACGGAGGTCAGGGTCACCAGGATCTCCCGTGCGTCGGGCATGCGGTCTGGGGTGGGGCGCCGTGAGCCGCCTTCGGGCGGGGCGCTCGGGGGTCGCCACTGTGGGCAACTTCCGCGTCCAACGCACGGTCATGGGGTGGCAATCCCCGGATCGCGGCCTGGTCACGGTGATCCGAGTTACGTCCGTGGAAGCCCTGTGCACGGGGGGCTGTCGGGATGTGAACCGAGTCATGGGGCCGGCATGAAAAAGGGGACCGGCTGCAGGGGTGTGTCCCTGCTGCCGGTCCCTCGGTGTTGAGGCTCAGCGCTGGACGGCGTAGCCGTACTGCTGGGGCCAGGAAGGCTGCTCGTCGAGTTCGGCGCGGGCGCGCTGGGCGAAGTAGGGCTCGCGCAGGAGCTGGCGGCCGAGCATGGCGGCGTCGGCCTGTCCGGTGGAGACGATGCGTTCGGCCTGTTCGGGCTCGACGATGACGCCGACGGCGGAGGTGGCGATGCCGGACCCCTGTCGGGCCTGGGCGGCGAGGGGGACCTGGTAGTCGGGGCCGGCGGGGATCTGTGCGTCGGGGACCATGCCGCCGCTGGAGACGTCGAGGAGGTCGACGCCGGCTGCGTGGAGTTCCTTGGCCAGGCGCACGGTGTCGTCGCCGGTCCAGCCGGTGCGGGGGTCGTCGTGGTTCTCGGTGAGCCAGTCGGTGGCGGAGGTGCGGAAGAAGACGGGCAGGTCGTCGGGCCAGACGGCGCGGACGGCTTCGGCGACCTCGAGGGCGAAGCGCATGCGGTTCTCGAGGGTGCCGCCGTAGTGGTCGGTGCGGTGGTTGGCGACGGGGGAGAGGAAGGAGTTGATCAGGTAGCCGTGGGCGCCGTGGACCTCGACGACCTGGAAGCCGGCGTCGCGGGCGCGTTCTGCGGCGGTGGCGAAGTCGGTGACGAGTCGGCTGATCTCGTCGGTGGTGAGTTCGTGGGGGCGGTGGAGGCCTTCGAAGGTGTCGTCGCTGGGTGCGACGGGGGCCCAGCCGCCCTCGTCGTGGGCCAGGGCGCGGCCGCCGTTCCAGGGGCGGTCGGTGGCGGCCTTGCGTCCGGCGTGGGCGAGTTGGATGGCGGGGACGGAGCCGTGGTCGCGGATGGCGCGGGTGATGCGGGTGAAGGCTTCCTGCTGGCGGCTGTTCCACAGGCCCAGGTCCCAGGGGCTGATGCGGCCGTCGGGGCGTACGGCGGTGGCTTCGGCCATGACGAGGCCGGTGCCGCCGGCGGCGCGGGAGGCGAGGTGGGTGAGGTGGAAGTCGGTGGGTGCGCCGGTGTCGGGGCCTTCCGCGGCGGCGGAGTACATGCACATGGGTGCCATCCACACGCGGTTGGGGATGGTGAGGGAGCGCAGGGTCAGTGGGGTGAACAGGGTGCTCACGGGGTGGCCTCCGGTCGGGCGTGGACGGGTGGGGCGGGTCGGCCGCACGACTCGTACGATAGCTTTCGTAGTACGAGGATTGTCAAACCATGCTGGTCCTCGTACTTTGAGGGCAGCACACACCGACGAAGGATCCAGACCATGCCCCACACCGGCCGCACTTCCCCCGGGCGGCAGCTCGAGCACCCCCAGGCCGCGCAGATCCGCCTGGAGTCGGTGCTGAGCGCGTTGGCCGACCCCGTCCGGCTGCGGATCGTCTCCGATCTGGCGCAGGGCCACGAGGACATGGCCTGCATCTCCTTCGAGCTCCCGGTGAGCAAGTCGACCTCGACCCACCACTTCCGTGTGCTGCGTGAGGCGGGGGTGATCCGCCAGTACTACGAGGGCACCTCGCGGATGAGCCGGCTGCGTTCGCAGGAGCTGGAGGAGTGTTTCCCGGGGCTGCTGGAGGCGGTGCTGCGCGCCCAGGGCGTGCAGGTCTGAGCGGTTCGGCTCAGGGCCCGCCCTCGAGGGGGCGGTTCTCGTCGATCCAGTCGTCGATGGTGGCGAACCAGTCGTAGAGCCAGCGGCGCCGCGCCTGGTCGGTGGTGGGCACGTCCTCGGCGCGCACGTGCCAGCCGTGCATGACGATCTGCTTGTCCATGGGGAGCTCGCGCCAGATGTCGGCGACGGTGACCATGCGGTCCAGCCCGGTGTGGCCGACGAAGACCACGTCGGCGTCGGGCGCGGCGTCCAGAGCGGCGAAGAGACCGCCGGTGCGCGGGGCCATGACGTTGCGCATGGCGCTGGCGCGGTCGGCCAGGGCGGAGGCGCCGTCCTCGCGGAGGCGGTCGATGCGGCGCAGGCGCCGGTCGGGGGTGAAGTTGCCGCCCTCGGGGAAGATGACGAACGCGTCGTCGCCGTCCAGGCCGCGGGCGAGTTGGCCGACCTGGTCGGCGAGGCGGTCGTTGCGCGCGGGCCCGGTGGGTGGTGCGGGGGCGATGAACCGGCTGGGCAGCCGGTTGAGCATCACGTCGATGGCCGGGTCCCACTGCAGGGTGTCCTTGAGCACGATGCGGGTCTCGCGGTGGGCGCGGTTGATGAGGGTGTGCACGAGGATGAAGGAGTCGCCGGGGCCGGCGTGGCGGCAGGCGACGATGAGGGGCCGCTCGGGCGGGTTGGGGTCGCGCAGGAACCCGGCGCTGGAGCCGTCGCCGACGGTGCGGATGCGCAGGCGCAGTACCCAGCGGGCCTGGTTGAACAGCACGTGCAGGAACGCGCCGGTCAGGGCGTAGTGGGCGCGTTGGAACCGGGGTGAGCGGATGCGCCAGCCGAACCCGGAGGCGAGCCAGAGCCCCAGCATCGCCAGCAGCGCGGCCGCGTCCCAGAGGATGTAGAAGATCATCATCCACAGCACGCGGGGCAGGCGCAGGCGTCCGGGCACCATCGACATCGCCGCCAGGGTGATGAGCAGCCACAGCGGCAGGATGCTGAGCAGGACGAAGCCGAGCAGGACCACGGCCGGGGCCAGGACCAGGCGCCGCAGGGGCAACGGGGGCAGGGGCATCAGCGGCCCTCCAGGTAGGCGCGTGTGGCGCGGTGGGCGCGGTCGATGCGGGTGGGTGTGGTGCCCATGCGCTTGTAGGAACCCAGGTTCTGGTCGCCGTCCAGGGCTCCGCCGGTGGGCAGGACGTGCAGGTCCACGTGGTCGGGCAGCTCGGCCAGGTCGCGGGCCCAGCGGTGGCGGCGGGCGATCTCGAAGGCCACGCGTGCGGTCTCGACGGGGGTGGTGGGTGCGGTGAGGGGTTCGTCGACGCGTCCCACGTGCAGGACGTAGACGGTGCGGGCGCCGGCGTCCAGGGCGGCCTGCAGGGGGATGGAGTTGACGATGCCGCCGTCGAGGTAGTGCTCATCGCCCACGCGGGTGGGTGGCAGGAGTCCGGGCACGGAGGCCGAGGCCAGGACGGCGGGCAGGAGCGGTCCGGTGGTGAACCAGTGTTCGGCGGCGCTCTCGATGCTCGCGGCGACCACGCGCAGCGGTGTGGGTAGGTCCTCGAAGCGGGTGTCGGTGCCCAGGAGGTCCTGGAGGAGCCGTTGCAGGGGGCGGGGGGAGTTGAGGTGGGTGCGGGTGGTGATGAGGCGGTGCAGTTGGCGGCCCACGGAGTCGCCGTAGACGGCGCGGGCCTGGGGTGAGTTCCAGGCGCGGTGGAGCAGCCCCGCGGCCTCGGGCCCGGGGTGGGCGGCGACGATGGCGCCGTTGATGGCGCCGATGGAGGAGCCCACGACCAGGTCGGGGCGTACGCCGTGTTCCAGCAGGGCCTGGAGCATGCCGACCTGGACGGCGCCGCGGATCCCTCCGCCGCCCAGGACGAAGGCGACCGGGTGTGGGTGGTGGCTGCTCATCGGTTCAGTGTAGGAATCCTCGGGTGCGCTGCAGGTCGGGGCCGCACCGGCGTGCGGTGCGGCCCCGTTCTGCGGATGGTGCGGGTCAGCGCTGGTCGGCGCCGGCCGCGGCGGGCTCCAGGTCGGCCTGGTCGCCGGCCTCGTCGCCTGCCTGGGTGGTGGGCTCGGTCCGGGGTGCGGGGACCACGCCCTGTTCCACGGCCATCTCGCGCACCAGGCGGGGTGCGCCCCACAGGGTGGGCAGCAGGATCAGGCCCACGGGCACGGCGCTGACGACGATGAAGGACTGCAGGGCCTCTACGCCTCCGTCGCCGATGAGCAGCAGCACGGCGGCGGCCACGCCCATGCCCAGGCACCAGAAGGCGCGCACCCAGGGGGTGGGTTCACCCGAGTGCATGCTCGAGGTGGAGATGGAGTAGGACATCGCGTCCATGGTCGAGGCGAAGAAGATCAGCGTCACGATCGTCATGACCACGGCCAGGATGCCGCTCAGGGGCAGGGCCTGGATGATGGCCAGGGCGCTGGCGGGCAGGCCGTCCTGGGCGTAGGGCTCGGAGACGGTGCCCGGGTTCTGGATCTCCAACCACAGGCCGGTCCCGCCCAAGGCGGTGAACCAGACGCCGGTGACCAGGGCGGGCAGGACGGTCGCGCCGATGTAGATCTGGCGGACGGTGCGGCCGCGGGAGATACGGGCGATGAAGATGGCCATGAGCGGGCCGTAGCCGATGAACCAGCCGGCGAAGAACACGGTCCAGTAGCCGAGCCATTCGGCGTCGCCGCGGAAGAGCATCATCGGCAGGATCTCGCGGGCGTGCACGGCACCGGCCTGCAGGAACAGGTCGGTGACGAAGGGGATCGAGGCCAGGCCGACGATACCCACGACCATCGCGATGGCGCCGTAGACGTTGAAGCGGCTGAGCAGCTGGATGCCCCGGGTCAGACCGGTCAGGACCGAGACGGTGGCGATCATGGCCAGGCCGATGACGACCACGGCCTGGGTGGCGTAGCCGTCGGGCAGTCCGAAGGCCTGGCCTGCGATGTAGGAGACCTGCAGGCCCAGGAACCCGATGGGGCCGACGGTGCCGGCGACCACGGCGAGGATGCAGGAGATGTCGGCGACGGTGCCCAACCAGTGGTGCCGGACACGCTCACCGAGCAGGGGCCACAGAAGGGTGCGCGGACGCAGGGGCAGGCCCTTCTCCACGCCGCGCATCATGACCAGGGTGGCCAGGGAGCCGCCGATGGCCCAGGCGCCGAAGCCCCAGTGGGTGAAGGACTGGGCCATGGCCACGGCAGCGCCGTCCATGCCCCCGGCCTGGTCGGCGTACTGCGGCGGCGGGTCGACGTAGTGGGCGATGGGTTCGGAGGCGGCCCAGAAGATGCCGCCGGCGGCCAGCAGCGTGGTCAGGATCATCGCGACCCAGCGGAACCAGCTGAAGGCGGGGGCGACGTCGCCGCCCATGCGCACACGGCCGTAGCGGGAGAACGCGAGCACGGTCATGATCGCGAGGGTGGCCACGAGCAGGATCTGCCAGTAGGCGCCGAACCAGGTGCCCGACCAGGCGAAGGCGGTGTCGATGGCGGAGCTGACCCGGCCGGGTGCGGCCAGGGCCAGGGCCACGAAAGCCACGAGTGCTGTCGCGGTCACGGCGATGACCCAGGGATCGGGCCGGCCTCCGCTGGAGGACACACGTGTTCGCAGGCTGGAGAACATGGAAAAGGTGACTCTTCTCGGTCGGGAAAGGAGCACGGCTGCTGGGCGCGGGTGTACGCGCTCGTGGTGCTCGGATGAAGGACGGCGCCCGCCGCACGTGGTGTGCGGGGCATGTTGGAAGGCTGGGCCCGGATCCTGCGCGTTGGGCGCGGCTGGCTCTCTCAGTTCGGGGCTCGGCCTGCGCGGGCGGAGCCTGTGGGGCTCGGCTGCCGGGCAGGCCCTCGGGCGGGCCGTGGTGCTCATCGTGTGCCGCGTCGGGCACGGGCATCGAGTTTACGTGCGATCGGTGGTGTGAGGGCTGGTCAGCGGAGTGGGACGTGCCACCCTTCGATGTATCACAGCTGTGATACGTTTTGGGGGTGCCTGTTTCCGTGGATCCCGTGCAGCGCCGCCGCGCCATCGTGGCGGCGGTCTTCCGTCTCGTCGAGGCCGGTGGGGTGGGTGCGGTCTCGTTGCGTGAGGTGGCGCGCGAGGCCGGTCTCAACATCGGTTCGGTGCGTCACTACTTCTCCAGTCACCGCGCGTTGATGAGCGCGGCCGCCCAGGAGGTGGGCGAGCGCATGGCCGCCCGGTTGGAGGGCCACACCCCCGGCGAGGGGGACCCGGTCGAGCGGGTGGCGTTCGTGGCCGAGGAGCTGTTGCCGTTGGACGCCGAGCGCACCACCGAGCTGACCGTGCTGTCCGAGTTCGTCTCCGCGGCCCGTACCGAGGAGCTCTACCGCCCCATGGCCCGCACGATGGCCGCGGACATGCGCACCGTGCTGCGCGAGGCGTTGGCCGGGGCCGGGGCCGAACGCCCGCACGAGGCGGCCGAGGACCTGGCAGCGCTGGTGGCCGGGTTGGGCCACGACGCGGTGCTGCCGCACGGGTCGCCGGGCCCGGACGGGATCCGGGCCTCGGTGCGCCGTTTCCTGCGCGGCGTGCTGCCCGGCGGGTCACCGGACTGACGCCGCCCCCGGGCCGGCTCGTCCGGCTCGGGGTGTTGAACCCTCCCGTTCGCCCGTGGTGCGCGCCGCGGGCGCCAGACCCTTGCCCGGAACGAGGTTCCCATGCCCGTGTGGCTGCTCGCGCTGCTGTTCGCGGCTCTTGTCCTGTACACCGACGACTACGTCATCGCCGGGGTCCTGCCGGAGATCGCTGAGGACCTGGGGGTGAGCCAGGCCCAGGCGGGCCAGCTGGTCACCGTCTTCTCCGTCACCGTGGCCCTGGCCGCGCCCGTGGCCGGGGTGGGGCTGGCCGGCCTGGACCGGCGGCGTGTGTTCGGGGTGAGCCTGGCGGTGTTCGTGGCCGCCAACGTCCTGGCCGCGCTCACCCCCTCCTACGGCGTGCTGGTGGTGTTGCGTGTGGTGGCGGCCCTGGCCGCGGCGGCCACCACGCCCTCGTTGTTCGCGGTGGCCGCCGCCCGGGCTCCCGAAGGGCGTACCGGCCGCTACATCGCCGTGGTCGCCCTGGGCGTGACCGGTTCCATCGCCGCCGGTGTACCGATCGGCACCTGGGTGGGCGGCGCGCTCGGGTGGCGGGCCACCTTCGCGCTCATGGCGGTGCTGGGAGTGGCGGCTGCGGCGCTGATCCTGGCGACCCTGGAGCGCGCCGAACAGGACGGGCCTCCACCGTCGCTGCCCGAGCAGCTGCGGGTGCTGGTCGCCCCGGCCGTGTCACTGGGGTTGGCGGCCAACGCCCTGTTCATGACCGGGTCGATGATGCTGATGACCTATCTGGCACCCTTCACGGTGGCCCTGTCCGGGGCCGACACCACCGCGCGCGGCGCCCTGTTCGCGCTCTCGGGGCTGGCCGGCATGGTCGGGATCTGGGCCGGGGGACTGGCCGCGGACCGTTGGGGCCCCGACCGCGCCCTGGCCACGGGCGTGGGGGCCTTCCTGGCCGCCATGGCCGCCCTCGCCGTGCTCTGGGAGCTGCGTCCGGTCCCGGTGTGGACCATGGGAGCCGTCAGTGCGCTCCTGGGCGCGGCGGCCTTCTTCACCTCCCCGGCGATCCAGGCGCGGTTGCACGCCCTGGCCGGACCGGTGGCCCCGCAGGCGCTGGCGCTCAACACCTCGGGCACCTATCTGGGTGTGGCCGGCGGCGGTGCCGTGGGCGGGGTGTTGTTGGCCGCATTCGGCCCCGGTGCCCTGCCGTTCGCCTCGGCCGGGTTCGGGGTGTGTGCCCTGCTCAGCCTGGCTCTGGCGGTACGTGTGGACCGCCGGGGCCGGGTGGAGGTGGCCTGAGGCCGGTCTCACGCTCTGCTGGGCGGAAAATCGATGGTCCGGTGCAGGAATGTCTGATTAGCATGGCAGGTTGCATTGCACGGTCTGCAAAAATCATCCCCCGGGCAGACCGCCGCCACCGACCACCACGACACTCCGAGGACACCTGTGACCGGGCAGCCCACCCCACCCGCCGCCGAGGCGGCCGAACCGTCGCGAAACCCGCGTGCGGACCGATTCGTCATTCCACTGTTGTTGGTCTCGGCCTTCATCGTCATCCTCAACGAGACGATCATGGGTGTGGCCCTGCCTGCCCTGAACCGCGACCTGGGGATCTCGGTGGACACCGGCCAGTGGTTGACCTCGGCGTTCATGCTGGTCATGGCCGTGGTCATCCCGGTGACCGGTTATCTGTTGCAGCGTTTCCACATCAGGCAGGTCTTCATCACCGCGATGAGCCTGTTCTCCCTGGGCACGCTCATCTGCTTCCTGGCCCCCGGCTTCTCCGTGCTGCTGATGGGGCGCATCGTGCAGGCCTCGGGCACGGCGATCATGATGCCGTTGCTGATGACCACGGTGCTGAACATGGTCCCGGCCGACCGGCGCGGGCGCACCATGGGCAACATCTCCATCGTCATGTCGGTGGCCCCGGCGGTGGGCCCGACCATCTCGGGTCTGATCCTGAACGTGCTCGACTGGCGTTGGCTCTTCGGGCTGGTGCTGCCCATCGCCCTGGGCGGGCTGCTGCTGGGCGCGCTGTTCATCCGCAACGTCACCGAACCGCGTGCGGCCAGCATCGACGTGCCTTCCGTGCTGGTCTCGGCCATGGCCTTCGGCGGGCTGGTCTACGGATTCTCCAGCCTGGGCAAGGCCGCCGGGGCCGACCCGGTGATCCCGCCGTGGGCGACCATCGCGGTCGGCGCGGTGGCGCTGGTGGTGTTCGTCTCGCGCCAGCTGCGCCTGCAGCGCGGCGACCGTGCCCTGCTGGACCTACGGGTGTTCCGTTCGCGCCAGTTCTCCATCTCCATCGGCCTGGTGGGGGTCAGTTTCATGGCGCTGTTCGGCACGCTGATCCTGCTGCCGGTCTACATGCAGTACGTGCTGGGCCTGGACACCCTGGCGACCGGGCTGGTCATGCTGCCCGGCGGTCTGGTCATGGGCCTGCTCGCCCCGTTCGTGGGGCGCCTGTACGACCGGGTGGGGCCGCGTCCGCTGGTGATCCCCGGTTCGGCCCTGGTCTCGGTGGTGCTGTGGACGATGGTCTTCGTCTTCGGCACCGACACCGATCCGGCGGTCGTGGTGGCCACGCACGTGGTCATGAGCATCGGCCTGGGCCTGATGTTCACGCCGCTGCTGACCGGCGCGCTGGGGTCGCTCGACAAGAAGCTGTACTCGCACGGCAGTGCCGTGGTCGGCACCATCCAGCAGGTGGCCGGGGCCGCGGGCACGGCCACCTTCACCACCGTCATGACGGCGACCGCGGCGGGCCTGGCCGCGGGCGGAATGGGTGAGGTCGCCGCGCAGGCGGCCGGCATCAACACCGCCTTCACCATCGGCGCGGTGATGTCCGTGCTGGCCTTCGGCGCGACCTTCTTCGTGCGGCGGGTGGCCACCGCCCCGGAGGAGGCCCCGGCGCACTGACGCCACCGCTGTTCACGTGCGGCCCCGGGGGGATCGTCCCCCGGGGCCGCTGGTGTACGTTGGCCCGGGCCCGGAGGCCGGTGAACAGGCCGGTTCGGGCCCGAACCACACACCAAGACCACCGGGGGGTGCGCACCGATGAGTGCACTGATCGATCTGCACGGCACGGCGATGGCCGAGTTCGACCGCCGCGTCAAGTCCGTCTCGCTGACCGACTGGGCGCTGGAGACGCCGTGCGCGGACTGGGACGTGCACGACCTGGTCAACCACCTGACCACGGAGCAGCTGTGGGTGCCGCACCTGGTGACCGGCGTGCGCATCGAGGAGATCGGGGACCGTTTCGACGGCGACAACCTGGGCGAGGAGCCGGTGGCGACCTGGGAGCTGGCCGCCCGTGAGGCGCGTACCGCCTGGTTGGCGCCCTCCTCGCTGGAGGCGACGGTGCACCTGTCCTTCGGCGACGCCCCGGCCGAGCTGTACCTGTGGCAGATGACCTTCGACCTGACCGTGCACGCCTGGGACCTGGCGCGGGCGCTGGGCTCGGACGAGAGGCTGGACGCGGACCTGGTCGAGAACGTGTACGCGTGGGCGCAGGGGCAGGGTTTCGGTGAGTCCAACGCCTATGCGGGCATCTTCGACGAGCCCGTGGCGGTGGCCGAGGACGCTCCGGTGCAGGACCGCCTCGTCGCGCTGACGGGCCGCCGCCCCTGAGCCCTGTGCCGGGGTGAAGCCTGCCGCGGCCGCGCCTTCGCCGTGTCGGTTTCGGTGCGTGTGCACAGTGCAACAGACTGTGTGGCGTCGTCGAGGTCGAGAACGAGGGGGCGGCGCCGGTGGAGGCCACCATCATCCTGCACGTGGACGGGGTCCGGCGAGAGCTGACCGTGGACACACGCACCACCCTGCTGGACGCGTTGCGCGACCGGTCGGGGGAGTACTCGCCCAAGAAAGGGTGTGACCACGGCCAGTGCGGGGCCTGCACGGTCCTGGTCGGCGGTCGGCGCATCCTGTCCTGCCTGGCGTTGGCGGTGGCCTGCGACGGCGACGAGGTGACCACCGCGGCCGGGTTGGCGGGCGGTGAGGACGGCCCCCACCCCCTGTCCCGGGCCTTCGTGGAACACGACGCGTTCCAGTGCGGGTACTGCACCCCCGGTCAGGTCTGTTCGGGTGTGGGGGTGCTCGCCGAACTGGAGGCGGGCATGCCCAGCCACGCCGCCGCCCACCCCGGCGACCCGGTGGAGGCCACCGACGCCGAGATCCGTGAGCGCATGAGCGGCAACCTGTGCCGGTGCGGCGCCTACCCGGCGATCGTGGCTGCGGTGCGGGAGGTGGCCCGGTGAAGCCCTTCCGCTACACCCGGGCCCGGGACGCCGCCTCTGCGGTGGCGACCGTCGCGGCCGATCCCGGGGCCCGTTTCCTGGCCGGGGGCACCAACCTGGTCGACCACCTCAAACTCGGGGTGGCCGAGCCCGACCACCTGGTGGACGTGCGCGGGGCCGTGGACGGCAGTGTCACCGAGCTGGCCGACGGACGTGTGCGTGTGGGCGCGGCGGTGGCCAACAGCGATCTGGCAGCCCACCCGCTGGTGCGTGCGCGTTACCCCGTCCTCTCGGCCGCCCTGTCGTCGGGGGCGTCCGGGCAGTTGCGCAACGCCGCCACCACCGGCGGGAACCTGTTGCAGCGCACGCGCTGCCCCTACTTCCAGAACACCGCGACCCCCTGCAACAAGCGCGATCCCGGCAGCGGGTGCGGGGCCCTGCACGGACACGGGCGCGACAACGCGGTCCTGGGCACCTCCGAGCGGTGTGTGGCCACCCATCCCTCCGACATGGCGGTGGCGCTGGCCGCGTTGGGCGCCGAGGTGCGCTTGTTGACGGGTGAGGGCGAGCGCGGGGTTCCGGTCAGCGGCCTGTACCGGCTCCCCGGCGACCGTCCCGAGCAGGACACGGTGCTCGAGCAGGGCGACCTGATCACCGCCGTGGACCTGCCGGCGTTGCCGTGGGTGCGGCGTTCGGCCTACCGCAAGGTGCGCGAACGGGCCTCGTACGCGTTCGCCCTGGTGTCGGTGGCTGCCGCCCTGCGGATCGAGGAGGGCCGTGTGGTGCGGGTGCGCCTGGCGTTGGGCGGCGTGGCACCGATGCCGTGGCGGGCCCACCACGCGGAGGAGGCTCTGGTGGGCAGGCCGGCCACCGAGGAGGTCTTCCGAGAGGCGGCACGGTCCGAGTTCGCCCAGGCACGCCCGGGCCGCGACAACGCCTTCAAGGTGCCCTTGGCGGTGAACACGGTCGGTGCGGTGTTGCGGTCGTTGGCCCAGGAGGAGGGCGCATGAGCGGCGTGGAGCAGGGGGCGCTGGGGCGCCCCGACGAGCGTGTGGAGGGCTGGGACAAGGTCGCCGGACGTGCCCGGTACGCCTACGAACAGCCGGTGCCGGCGCTGTATGTGCACCCGGTGCTCTCGACGGTGGCGCGCGGCCGTGTGCTGGCGGTGGACACCGGGCCGGCGCGGGCGTCGGCGGGGGTGGAGGCGGTGCTCACGCACGAGAACGCCGAGCGCCTGGCCGACACCTCGGACGCGGAGTTCGCTGTGCTGCAGGGGCCCCACATCGGGTTCTGCGGTCAGATCGTGGCGGCGGTGGTGGCCCGGACCCCGGAGGAGGCGCGCCGGGGCGCCGACCTGGTGCAGGTGCGGGAGTACGCCGAGGAACACGACGTGGTGCTGGGGCCGGGGCATCCGCGGCTGTACTGCCCCGATGAGCTCAACGCCTATCCGGAGGCCGACACCCGGCAAGGTGATCCGGCCGCGGCGCTGGAGCGGGCGCCAGTGGTGCTGGACCGGACCTACCGCACCCCCATGGAGCACAACAACCCGATGGAGCCGCACGCGTGCACGGTGCTCTGGGAGGAGGGGACCGGGGGCGGGTCGTTGACGGTGTACGACTCCACGCAGGGTGTGCACCCGGTGCGCGAGAGCCTGGCGCAGGTGTTGGGGCTGCACGCCGAGCAGGTGCGTGTGGTCTCCGAGCACGTGGGCGGCGGGTTCGGTTCCAAGGGTTCGCCGCACGCCCACAACGTGGTGGCGGCCCTGGCAGCGCGGGCCGTGCCGGGGCGGTGGGTCAAGCTCGCCCTGACACGGCAGCAGATGTTCACCCTGGTGGGGCACCGTACGCCCACGATCCAGCGGGTGCGGCTCGGTGCGGCCCGCGACGGGGTGCTCTCGGCAGTGGTGCACGACGTGGAGGAGCACACCTCCACCGTCAAGGAGTTCGCGGAGCAGAGCGCGGTGTGCACGCGCATGATGTACGCGGCGCCGCACCGGCGCACCACCCACCGGCTGGCCGCTCTGGACGTGCCGATCCCGTTCTGGATGCGTGCGCCGGGCGAGACGCCGGGCATGTTCGCGTTGGAGTCGGCGCTGGACGAGTTGGCGTGCGAGCTGGCGATGGACCCGATCGTGCTGCGTGAGCGCAACGAACCCGATCTGGACCCGGAGACGGGTGCGCCCTGGTCGGACCGCAGGCTGGTGCAGTGCCTGCACGAGGGGGCGCGGCGTTTCGGATGGGCCGGGCGCGACGGTCGTGCGCGCAGCCGGCGTGAGGGCGAGTGGTGGGTGGGTACCGGGGTGGCCTCGGCGGTCTATCCGCACTTCGTCAACCCGGGCTCGGAGGTGGAGATCGTGCACGGGCAGGGGGTGTACACGGTCTCGATCGGTGCGGCCGACATCGGTACGGGTGCGCGCACGGTGTTGGGGCAGATCGCGGCGGATGCGCTGTCGGTCCCGGCCGAGCGGGTGCGGGTGCGTATCGGTGACACCGCGTTGCCGCCGGCGACCGTGGCCGGGGGCTCGGCGGGCACGTCCTCGTGGGGGTCGGCGGTGGTGGCAGCGGCCCGGGCGTTGCGGGAGGAGCACGGCAGCGAGCCGGGGGAGGGCGCGCGTGCGCGGGCGGGCACACCCGAGGACGCGGTGGCGCCCGGGTACTCGGTGTACTCCTTCGGCGCGCACTTCGTGGAGGCGCGTGTGCATGCCGACACCGGGGAGGTGCGGGTGCCGCGCATGTACGGGTTGTTCTCGGTGGGCCGGGTACTCAACCCGCGGTTGGCGCGTTCGCAGCTGGTGGGCGGGATGGTGATGGGGCTGTCGATGGCCCTGCACGAGCACACGGTGATGGACGCCCGGCTGGGGCACGTGGTCAACCACGATCTGGCCCAGTACCACGTGGCCGCGCATGCCGATGTTCAGCAGGTGGAGGCCGAGTGGTTGGAGGGCGCGGACGTGCGGGCCACGCCGATGGGTTCGCGCGGTGTCGGTGAGATCGGGATCGTGGGTGCGGCCGCTGCGGTGGCCAACGCCGCCCACCACGCCACGGGGGTGCGGGTGCGCAACCTTCCGCTGACGCCGGACCGGTTCCTGGTCGGTCCGCGCGAGTAGGGCGTTCTCAGCCCTGTTCGGGGGAGTCGTTGTAGCCGGGGGCGCGTTCCTGGCCGGACAGGTCGGCGATGGCGTCCATGACCTCGTCGGTGATGACGCGGCGGGCCTTGCCGGGGGCGAGGTGGTCGTAGCCGGTGGAGAAGTCCAGGGGTTCGCCGAAGCTGACGCCGAAGTGGTGGGGGCGGGGCACGTTGCTGCCGATGGGCTGCACGTCCGGGGTGCCGGACAGGGCCACGGGCACGATCGGGGCCTTGGACTCCATGGCCAGGTGGGCGATGCCGGTGCGGCCGCGGTAGAGGCGGCCGTCGCGCGAGCGGGTGCCCTCGGGGTAGACCACGCACGCCTCGCCCTCGGCCAGGCGCTCGAGCATCATGTCGAGGGTGAGCATGGCGTCGCGTGCGCTGTCGCGGCGCACGGGCATGGCGCCCAGGGTGCCGAAGGTGGTGCGGGTGGCCCAGCCCTTGAGTCCGCGGCCCTCGAAGTAGTCGCTCTTGGCCAGGAACCGGACCGGGCGCTGGGGCAGGGACAGGGGGATGACGACGCTGTCGACGAACGACAGGTGGTTGCTGGCCAGCAGGACCGGGCCCTCGGCGGGAACGTTCTCCCGGCCCTGGACGGTCGGTCGGCAGGCCGCCCGGGCGATGGTCGCCGCGGTCCGGCGCAGCGCACCGTAGAGCACATGTCCCCCTTGTGAGCAGGTCGGTACAACCATCCCAATGTAAGGGGTGACCGGCGGGTAACCATGAGCTGGCGCACAGAAGGTGCCGCAGCTCACCCTGCATGCCCGGGGCGGGTGGGGCGTGCGGTCACACGTGGTCCCTGGGGATCTTCGAGGAGTAGATCTTGGAGGACACGCGCTCGCCCCCTTCGTAGGCGTCCAACGTGGCGTGCAGGTGGAAGTGGGTCGCGGTCGAGGTGAGCACGGTGCGGGTGGTGGTCTCCGCGGACCAGTCGCCCCGGCGGAAGCCCATGGTCCAGACGGTCTCGCCGCGCACCGAGTCGTAGTCGTTGGCGACCCAGCTGTAGTCCTCCACGGCGCGGCGGGTCAGGTCCAGTCCGATGTCTTCGAGGCGGACCGTGCCCAGGTCCTTGACCACGTTCAGCGAGGAGCGGTAGTGCACCAGGTCGTGGGACAGGTCCCAGCGTTGCTCGCCGGGTGCGAGCGTGGTGGTGGCGATGGGGGCGGTGCCCTCGGGTTCGTCGAAGGCTGCGGGTTCGGGGCCCGAGGCCTCGGGGCCCGAGCGCTTGGGCAGCAGGACCCGGGTGTGCGGTCCGGGGTGGACGCTGAGCATGACGGGTTCGGGTGAGGGCCAGGCCAGGGGCCAGTACGAGGTGGAGACCGCCACCCTGATGCGGTGCCCGGGCGGAAAGGCCTGCGCGATCCCGTTCAGCGACACCGAGACGCGGTACCTGCGGCCCGGTTCGAGCTTGCGGGGGTGTTCGTGGTCGGCGCCCCCTGCGGCGTGGGTGAGGTTGAGCAGCCCGTAGGTGACGCGGGTGGCCTGGCCGTCGGGGAACACGTCGGACAGGCGTACGGCCACCATCGCGTCGGGCCGGTCCACCGACAGTTCCAGGTCGACCACGGGTGAGCCCAGGATCTCCAGGCGTTCGGTGAGCGGGCCGCTGTCGAAGACCATCGACCCGCCGTCCTCCTCGCGCTGGTCGTAGGGCAGGTCGGGCGGGGCGTTGTAGGAGCACCATTTTCCGGCGTACTGGCCGGTGGACAACGGTGACGACAGGGTCAGGGGCGCATGGCCGGGTTCGGACCTCTGTCCCTGGTCCAGGATGCGCCCGGGTGCCAGATCGTGGACGGCGGCTTCGATACTGGGGGAGGGCCAGGTGTCCTCGCCCACCCAGCGGCCCGGGCGTTCGTCGTAGTCGGTGGAGGGCTCGACGCTGTCCTGCATCCAGGCGCGCAGCATCGGCGCGGCCATGATGTCGTTGTCCGCCCCCTTGAGCCAGCGGTCCCACCAGCGCACCAGCTCTTGCAGGAACCCGATGGCGGGGCCGGGCTGGCCCAGGTGGGGATACTTGTGCGACCAGGGGCCCAGCAGGCCCAGCCGCGGCACGTCCAGGCCCGCGAGCAGGCGGAAGACGGAGTTGGAGTACCCGTCGGCCCACCCGGACACCGCCATGACCGGGACCTCCACGGCGCCCAGGTCCTCGGCGACCGACCCGTGTTTCCAGAAGTCGTCGCGGCGCTGGTGGCGCAGCCAGGTCTCCAGCCACAGGCCGCTGTGTTCGAGGCGTTCGTGCCACATCTGCCGCCAGCGCTCGCCGACCAGCTCCGGGTCGGGCGGGCAGGAGTTGTAGGCGAACATCGTGGAGGCCCAGGACAGGTTGTCGCCCAGCAGGCATCCGCCCATGTAGTGCACGTCGTCGGAGTAGCGGTCGTCGGTGGAGGAGGCGGTGACGATCGCGCCCAGGCTCTCGGGGCGGCGGGCGGCGACCTGCAGGGCGTTGAAGCCGCCCCAGGAGATGCCCATCATGCCGGTGGTGCCGTCGCACCACGGTTGTGCGGCCAGCCAGGCCAGGACCTCTTCGGCGTCCTGGAGTTCCTGTTCCAGGTACTCGTCCTGCAGCACCCCCTCGGAGTCGCCGCTGCCGCGCAGGTCCACGCGCACGCACGCGTAACCGTGCCCGGCCATGTAGGGGTGGTGGATCGAGTCGCGGTGGGCGGTCAGGTCGCGGCGCCGGTAGGGGATGAACTCCAGGATCGCCGGGACGGGGTGTGCGCGGCTGTCCTCCGGGCGCCAGATACGGGCGGCCAGGCGGGTGCCGTCGGTGAGCGGGACCCGCACGTACTCGTCCTCGCGGATCGAGCGCGGGAGCGTGTCCACGGTGCGCATCGTCAGTCCCCCGGTGTGGTCTTCGCGTCGGTGTCCTGGATGTCGAAGTCGAGCGCGTCGGCGCAGGCCCGGTAGGTCTCCTCGGCCTCCTTCGGGCCGTCGGCGCCCACGAAGACGTCGGCGAGCTCGTAGCTGGAGGTGTCCTGCCCGCCCAGCTCGGAAAGGTGCAGGCCGGCCCGGGCGGTGATCTCGATGTGCACGCCCGGGTGCTCGTGTTCGATGCGTTCGATCTCGTCGGAGGTGGGGACCGAGCGCACCAGGCCGTCGCGGAAGCGGCGCAGGAACCATTTGGCGGCGAAGGGGTACTGGCCGCCGCGCCCTTGGCGGGGTTCTTCACCCAGGGCGATGCGCAGGGGCGCCTCGTGGTTGGCCAGCCCGTCCACGCTCTCGAACAGGGCCGCGTGGGACTGGGAGTGGCGGGGGTTGATCTCCAGCAGGGTGAGGGTGTCCTGGTCGGCGTCGTGGAAGTACTCGACGTTGAAGGCGGTGTTGTCCAGGCCCATGTGGGCGATGACGCGCCGGGTCAGCTCGGTCACCCGCTCGCGGACCCGGGTGCTCTGGCGGGAGGGGTACTCGTAGCACAGGAAACTGGAGGTGCCGGGGTAGCAGTCGGAGTCGACGATGCCGTAGATGTGCGGGCGGGAGCCGTGCACGTAACCCTCGACGGTGATCTGGCGCCCGGTGGCCTCCTCCTCGGCCAGGCCGGCGGTGCCTCCGGCGCGGGCGATGGCCTCGGGCAGGTCGAGGCGGTCCATGACCCACTGGAAGGGCGCGCCGACGCGGCCGGCGCCCTCGCGCAGCCGCTGCAGCGCGTGGTGGTACCCCTCGTCGTCGGTGACGCGGAAGGCCAGTTCGGAGGAGAAGGCCTTGACCGGTTTGAGCCAGAGCGGGTAGCGCAGCTCCTGCGGCGGGCCGGGCTCGTCCAGGTCGACCTCGGCGAAGCGGGGGACGGCCTCGGGGACCACGGATCGCTGTTCGAGCCTGCTCCAGTACTTGTGTTCGCAGCGCACGATCGCGTCGAGGGGTGCGTGGGGCAGCCCGCGCGGTTCGCACAGGAGCGGGACCAGGGAACTGACGGGGAAGTCCCAGTAGCCGATGACGGCGTCGACGGTGCCGTCGAAGGCCTGCAGTTGCTGTTCGGCGCGTTCGAGCAGGGCGGGCATGTCCAGCTCGCCCGAGGTCAGTGACTCCAGGTCGAGCAGCGGGTGGATGCGGTGGTCCCCGGGCAGGGCGCTCAGTTCCTGCCGGTTGTGCTCGTCGAGCCCGAGGACGAAGACGTTCTTGGTCACAGGGCTCACCCCCAAGGGTGTGGGCACCCACCGGTCAGTCACCGGTGGACGTGTTCCCTGTAGATGCTCCTGCGCCCTGTGTGGTGGTTTGAAACTTCAGTATGTGATGTGCAACAGGTGGGCGCCTCAGTCCTGGGGGCGCCAGTCGGCGTTGGCACCGCAGATGACCAGGCAGGGGTTGTGGCCGGGTACGCGTCCGGCCAGCCACGCCGCGAAGGGCACGGCGGCTGCGGGTTCGGTGGCGATACGCAGGTCGCTCCACAGTCGGCGCTGGGCCTCGGTGATCTCGGCGTCGCTGACCAGGGCCGGGGTGATGGGGTGGGTGCGCAGGACCTCGAAAGGCACCTCGCCCAGGGTGGCCGCGCCCAGGGCGGAGGAGGCGACCGAGTCCACGGGGGTGGTCACCGGGTGGCCCGCCTCCAGGGCGGCGTGCAGGCTCTGGCAGCCGCGGGGTTCGGCGCCCACGACGCGGCGCCCGCCCGCGCCCAGGCGGACGCCGGCGGCCAGGCCGCCCCCGCCCACGGCCACGGCGACGGTGTCGCAGTCGGGGGCGTCGGCGGCCACTTCCAGGCCGATGGTGCCCTGTCCGGCCACGACGAGGGCGTCGTCGAAGGCGTGCAGGTAGCGCACGTGGTCGCGTTCGGCGTGGGCGCGGGCGGCCTCGGCGGCCACGGCGTAGTGCTCGCCCACGCGGACGATCTCGGCGCCGGTCGCGGCCAGGGGTCCGGCCTTGGCCTCGGGGACGGTCTCGGGCACGTAGACGGTGGCGTGTTTGCCGAGCAGGCGTGCGGCGGTGGCGACCCCGAGGCCGTGGTTGCCGCCGGAGGCGGTGATGACCTGGTCGGTGTCGGGGCCGGCGATGAGGGCGTTGAGGGCTCCGCGCAGTTTGAAGGCCCCGGTCAGCTGCAGGTGCTCGAGCTTGAGGGTGAGCGGGCGCCCGTCGATCTCGGTGCGCATCACCGGGGTGCGGCGGGCGTAGGGGGCGATGCGTTCGGCGGCGGCGCGCACGTCGGTGGCTGTGGGCGCGAGCGCGGTGGGTGCGGTCTCGGGGCTCATGCCTCCACTGTGCCGCTACTGGGGATTAACATAAAGTTGTTGCTGCTAAAGATCGTTAAGCAAAGCTTTGCGTCAGGTTGTGTCTGCGTGTGGGGGTGCTGTGCTCGACGCCAACCGCGTGCGTGTGCTGGTGGAGATCGCCCACGCCGGGTCCATCGCCGCGGCCGCCGAACGCCTGTCCTACACCCCGCCCGCGCTGTCGCAGCAGCTCACCAAGTTGGAGCGCGAGGTGGGGGTGGCGCTGGTCGAGCGCGGCCGGACGGGGGCGACCCTGACCGAGGCCGGTCGGGTGCTGCTGGAGCGCGGTGAGCGGGTGCTGGGCGAACTGCGCGACGCCGAACGTGCCGTACGTGCGGTGGGCGGGCAGGAGCCGAGCCAGTTGTCGCTGGGGGCTTTCGCCAGCGCGGGCAAGGTGTTGTTGCCCCAGACCTTGGCGTTGTTCGGCCACCAGCACCCGCACGTGCGGTTGTCGCTGTTCGACGTCGAACCCCCGGGCGGGCACGGCCAGGTCACCTCGGGGGAGCTGGACCTGCTCATCACCCACCGGTATCCGGGGGTGCCGTTGCCGCGCACCTCGGGGCTGCACCGCGAACGCATCCTGGTGGACCCGCTGCTGGCGGTGGCGCCCGAGGGGCACCCGCTGGCCGACGGGCCGCTGTCCTTGGCCGACCTGGCCGACGAGGAGTGGATCTGCGGCGCTCCGGGGATCCACAACCGCATCAGCCTGGACACCGCCGCGGCCGAGGCGGGTGTGCGCCTGTCGGTGGCCTACGAGACCCGCGACTACGAGGTGGCGCTGGCGTTGATCGAGGCGGGTGTGGGTGTGGCGCTGGTGCCGCAGTCGATCCTTGGTGCGGCGCGCAACGGGGGCTGGGTGAGCCGCCGGCTCAGTGACGTGGCCCCGGCCCGGGAGATCTACGCGGTGCACCGGCGGCGCCCGCCCGAGCCGGTGCCGGCCATGGTCGCGACCCTGCGGGGGGTCGCCGCCCGGGCCCCGGGCTTCTAGGCGGGCGGGGCGCCGGGCGGCAGGGGGGCGTTCCAGCGGTAGCGCAGGGACAGCACGCGCACGGAGAAGCACAGCAGCGCGCCGGCCACGGCGAACCACACTGAGCCCAGGCCCACGGTGTCGGCGAGCACGACCACGCCCGCGCCCAGCAGGGCGGGGATGGCGTACAGGCGCGAGTTGGCGCTGAGCACGACCGGGACCCGGTTCAGGAGCACGTCGCGGATGGTGCCGCCGCCCACGCCGGTCAGCACGCCCAGGAGGACGGCCTGCAGGGGTCCGAAGCCGTGTTCGAGGGCCTTGGTGGCGCCGATGACGGCGAACAGGCTCAGCCCGGCGGCGTCGAAGAGCTGGATGGGTGTGGCCAGGTGGCGCAGCTGGCGGCTCAGGAAGTAGGCCAGGGCGCCGCCGGCCAGGGCGGTGACCAGGTAGCGCCAGTCCTGGAAGGTGGCGGGGGTCTGGCCGAGCAGGACGTCGCGGATGATGCCGCCGCCCAGGGCGGTGATCACGCCCAGCACCATGACCCCGACGATGTCCACGCGTGCGGTGCGGATCGCTGTGAGGGCTCCGTCGAGCGCGAAGGCGAAGACGCCCAGCAGGTCGAGGGTGAGGATGATGCTCTGGGTGGACATGGGTGCGGGGCCGGGGCGGCGCTCCCCCTCTCGTGTGCTGCGGGGCCGGTGACCGTCGACCAGTACACCACGGCGGTGGTGTGTCCGCGCACGTCAGTGCGTGTCGGGTTCTGCGGGCAGGCCGGGGGAAGGACACCATCGATTCCGGAGCGAGACACACACGGGGGCAGGCGATGGAACACCTGGATGCGGTCGTGGTGGGCATGGGGCCCGGAGGTGAGGCGGTGGCCTCGCGGTTGCTGGCCGAGGGCAGACACGTGGCGGTGGCCGAGGCCGACCTGATCGGGGGCGAGTGCGGCTACTACGCGTGCATCCCCACCAAGGTGCTGCTGCGCGGGCCCGAGGCGCAGCGGGAGGCGGACGGGGTGGCCGGGCTCTCGCGCCCGGAGCTCGACTGGGAGGCGCTGCGTTCCTACCGCGACGGGATGATCCGCCACCTGGACGACTCCGCGCAGGTGGACGGCTACCGCGACCTGGGCGCACGCGTGTTCAAGGGGCGCGCCCGTCTGGTGGGGCGCGACCCCTGGCGGGTGGTGGTCAACGGCACCGAACTGCAGGCGGACCACGTGGTGCTGGCGACCGGTTCGGAACCGGTGGTCCCGCCGATCGCGGGGCTGGCGGAGCTTGGCCCGGACGTGGTGTGGACCAACCGGGAAGCCACGACGCTCACGGCCATCCCCGAGCGGGCCGTGGTCGTGGGCGGCAGCGCCGTGGGCGTGGAGCTGGGTCAGTTCCTTGCGGAGTTGGGCAGCCGGGTCACGGTGGTCCAGCGCGGGCCGCGGCTGTTGGACCGCGAGGACGAGCGCCTGTGCGCGCTGGTCTCGGAGCAGTTCGAGCGCGACGGTATCGACGTGCGTACCGGCACTCAGGTCTCGGCGGTGGGCCGTGACGCCCACGGGGTGGTGGCGCACCTGGACGACGGGACCCGGGTGGAGACCGACGTGGTGGTGCTGGCCAGCGGCCGCCGTCCCCGGGTGGAGGGTCTGGGCCTGGATGAGGTGGGTGTGGACACCGGCGGGGGTGCGGTGGCGGTGGACGACCGGTGCCGCCTGGCGCCGGGCCTGTGGGCGGTGGGTGACCTGACCGGGCAGGCGATGTTCACCCACGTGGCCTCGTACCAGGCCAGGGTGGTCACCGACAATCTGCTCGGCACCGACCACCGTGCCGACTACACGGGGGTCCCGCGGGTGGTCTTCTCCCACCCGGAGGTGGCCGCGGTGGGCCTGACGCAGGAGCAGGCGCGCGGGGCCGGGGTGGACGTGGTGGCGTCGGAGGTCGACCTGACCGAGGAGCTGGCCCGCCCCTGGACGTTCGAGACCGAGCCGCAGGGCCGGCTGGGGCTGGTGGCCGACCGTGCCTCGGGGGTGCTGGTGGGGGCGTGGGCGTTCGGCCCGCTGTCCTCGGAGTGGATCCACACCGCGGCGTTGGCGGTGCGGGCGCGGATCCCGGTGAGCACGCTGCGCCGGTCGATCTTCCAGTTCCCGACCTTCTCCCAGGGGTATCTGGCGGCGCTGGACCGGTTGGAGATGTGAGCCCCCGGCACGGAGCCTCGTGCGCCCGCCGGCCCCGTCGCAGGGGTCGGCGGGCGCCGTGCTGCCACGGGGCGGGTCAGCCGGCGGGGGTGGCCAGGGCGGCCTCCTCCTCGGCCTCGATGCCGCGGTGCCATTCGCCCTTGGTGGACTGCCAGGTGTCCTCGTCGCGGCCCAGGCGCCAGTAGCCGGAGACCGACAGGAGCTCCTTGGGCAGGGCGTGTTCGATGCGCAGCAGGCGGCGCAGGTCGCGCACTGCGTTGGCCTCCCCGTGCACGAACGCGTGGATACGTCCGGAGGGGAAGTCCAGGGCGCGCACCGCCGGTACGAGTGCGGATCCGACCACACCCTCGCCGCGATGGAGCCAGTGCACGTGGATGCCCTCGCCGGTGGGCAGGTCGAGTTCGTCGTCGGGGCCGGCCACCTCGATGTAGACGTGGGCGGTGGCGCCGGAGGGCAGGCCCTCCAGGGCGGTGGCGATGGCGGGCAGGGCGCTCTCGTCGCCGGCGAGCAGGTGCCAGTCGGCCTCACGGGAGGGGCTGTACGCGCCGCCGGGGCCCATGAAGTGCAGGGTGTCGCCCTCGCGTGCGGCGTCGGCCCAGGGGCCGGCCAGGCCGGTGTCGCCGTGGGTGACGAAGTCGATGGTGAGCAGGCGCTCGCGGCGGTCCCAGTGGCGGACGGTGTAGGTGCGGGTGGTGGGCCACTCCGAGCGGGGGGCGTTGTTGAGGGTGTCCTCGAGGTCGGCGGTGGTCAGGCCCTCGGTGGTGGGGAAGAGGAGTTTGACGTAGCTGTCGGTGTGGCCGTTGGTGTCGAACCGGTCCAGGCCGGGGCCGCCCAGAACGATCCGGACCATGTGCGGGCTCAGCCGTCGGGTCGACGCGACCGTTCCGGTGTGCACGGTCCTCTTGCGCGGCTTCTGCTCGGCCACGGGTGCTCCCTCCGCCAGACGTGATAGTTAGGTTAGCCTAACCAAGTACACCGTAGAGGTCGACGGGGGACCCCCGCAAACCGTCCGCGGCAGGACACGGCGGGCTCACCCCTGGTCTCCGCCCTGCAGCGTGAAGGCGGCGTGCAGACGCCGGTCGGTGGCGTCGGCGCCGGCGCGCACGGCCGCGGTCCAGGCGGCGGCCCCGGCGGTGCACCCGGCGGTGGCCACGGCGGCCCCGGAACCCAGTTCGTGCACGAGTGCGGCGCGTACCGGACTCGAGCGGGTCAGGACCCCGCCCGCCAGCACCACCGGGATGCTGTCACCCGGTTCGTGCACTTGGCGCACGGACGAGGCCAGGTGGACGCCGGCCCGGGCGGCGATGTCGCGGGCCAGGGGATCACCCTCCTCGCAGGCCCGACCGACCAGGGGCGCGAGCGCGGCCAGGCCGATGGGCGGGGCGGCCGTCAACGCCCGGGCCAGGGCGCGTGCACGCTCGCGCGGGGGCAGGTCGTCGCCGTCCGGCAGGGCGTGGGCCAGCACCGCCCGCGTCAGGGGACCGATCTCCCGGCCCTCGGAGAGCTGTCGTGCGCTCGCGCGTGCGGCGCGGTGTCCGATCCAGAACCCGGAACCGGAGTCGCCCACCAGCCAGCCCAGGCCGTCGGCGACGTCGGTGCGGGTGCGGGCCCGGATGCGGGCGGCGATCGCGCCGGTCCCAGCGATGAGGACCGCGCCGTCGGGGTCGGGGGTGCCCGAGGCGAAGGCGATCTCGTCGTCGCCGGTGAAGACCGCGCCTGTCCCTGCGCCGGCGTGTTCCAGGGCGGTGTGCATGCGCGTGCGCACCGAGGGATCGGCCAGGGCGGAGACCCCGGCCAGGCCCACGACCGCGGCCGTCAGGTGCTCCCGCGCTTCGGGGTCGGCCCGGTCCAGGGCGGCGGCGACCGCTTCGGTGAGCCGGTGGGCGGCGGTGTCCATGCCGTGGGAGTTGGGGTTGGCGCCGCCGGAGAAGGCCTCGCCCAGGCGTGTGCCGTCCGGGGCGGCCACCAGCGCGCGGGTCCTGGTCCCGCCGGCGTCCACGCCGAGCACGAGCGGACCGGGGGAGGGGGTCGATGTCGTCACGGGGCGGTGCCTTCCCCCGCAGACCGGGCTTATGCGCCCGCGGTGCTGCGCCGCGCGGAAAAACAGTGGCCGCTCGTGCTCGGGCCCTGATATCTGTCGACCATGGTCGACTCTGCGGGCCGCGGGCCCGACCCCGCCTGGACGGTCCGTGCCTACACCGAGGCCGACCACCCCGCCTACACCCGGGTGATCAGCGAGGCGCTGCTGCTGGACCGGGCCGGCTTCCGGCGCCACACCGAACTGCACCCCGTCTCCGACCACGGGCGGGTCCTGGTGGCCACCGACGGGCAGCGTGTTGTCGGTACCGCCCAGGCCCTCGAACTGGAGCTGACCCTGCCCCAGGGGCCGCGCCCGGTGGCGGGCATCACCGCGGTGGGCGTGTGGCCCACGCACCGCCGACGGGGTGTGCTCAGCGCGCTGATGCGCCGCCAGATCGCCGACGCACACGAGCGCGG
The DNA here is from genome assembly GCF_014892575.1 of Nocardiopsis coralli. Classification (GTDB taxonomy): domain Bacteria; phylum Actinomycetota; class Actinomycetes; order Streptosporangiales; family Streptosporangiaceae; genus Nocardiopsis; species Nocardiopsis coralli. The sequence goes on from NZ_JADBGI010000026.1 coordinate 34,390, forward strand.
AGAGAAGGTGGCCGCGCTCTGGTCCTCCGAGGGCGGCATCTACGACCGGTTCGGTTACGGGCAGGCGGTGTTCGAGCAGGCGGTCGGCGTCGACCGGCGCGACGCCCGCCTGCGCTCCGAGGTACCGCGTGAGGAGGGGCTGAGCACGGAGCTGCGCGAGGCCCACCATGCCCTGCCCGACCTGCTGGCCCTGTACCGGAAGCTGGCCCGGGGCCGGGTCGGGCAGATCGCGCGCACCGTTCCTTGGTTCGAGTACCTCATCGGCCCGCAGGAGGAGGGGCGCAACGAACCGCTGGCGGTGGTGGTGCGCGACGCCGACGCGCCCCGGGGTTACGCCCTCTACCGCACCGAGAGCCATTGGGACGGAGGACTGCCCCGGGGCAAGGTCGTGGTGCAGGAGCTCGGCGCGCTGGACCCGCCCGCGCGGACCGCCCTGTACGAGCACCTGTTCTCCCGCGACCTGACCACCCGGGTGGAGTTCGCCCACCTGCCCCTGGACGAGCCCCTGCCGCTGATGCTCGAGGACGGCCGGCTCCTGCGCCGGGGCACCTACGATTCGCTGTGGCTGCGCCTGGTCGATCTGCCCGCTGCCCTGGCCGAACGCACCTGGGCCGCCCCTGTCGATGCGGTCCTGGCCGTGACCGACCGCTACGCGCCCTGGAACGAGGGGACCTGGCGCCTGCGGGCCGGGCCCGAGGGCGCCACCGTCGAGTCCACCGACCGGGCCCCCGAGGTGAGCCTGGACGCCGCGCACCTGGGCGCCGCCTACCTGGGACAGGTCCGCCTGAGCAACCATCGCGCCGCCGGGGCCCTGACCGAGCACGAACCCGGTACCGTCGAGCGTCTGGACACCGCTCTGTTCCGGCCCGCCGCCCCCTACTGCGGCACCGCGTTCTGAAGCCGGGCCCGTCCGGTGGACACCATCCGTCCCAGCTGACCGGGTGCAGACCGCAGGGGCCCGATGAGCACCCCCGCACGTTCCCGCACGAGAGAGGAGCCCGGTGCCTGCGCCCCTGCCCGCAGGCACCGACACCGCCATGAGCACATCCGCCCCTTGGACGGTACGCGGTATCGACCGCGAAGAGATGCCGCAGGTCGCCGAGGTCGCCCTGACCTCCCTGTTGGCCCCGGTCCTGCCCGACGAGGTCGAGGAGCGGGTCTTCCGCTTCCCCGAGCGCAACGGGTACGGCCGCATCCTGGCCGCCACCGACGAGGGCGGGCGCATCGTCGGCACCACCCGCTCGCACGCCTTCGACATGGCCCTGCCAGGCGGGGTGCGCCGGGTCGCCGGGATCACCGGTGTGGGTGTGTGGCCCACGTTCCGGCGACGGGGTGTGCTCAGTGCGCTGATGCGCCGCCAGATCGCCGACCTGCACGAGGCGGGTGAGCACTACGCGGCCCTGTGGGCCTCCGAGAGCGGCATCTACGGGCGCTACGGGTACGGGTTGGCCGCCACCGAGGTCGTCGCCGCCATCGACGTGCACCACGCCGGCCTGCGCGCCGACGCGCCCCGCGACCCCGGCCTGCGTGTGGAGCTGTACCGCGCCGTTGCGGGCAGGAAGGAGGCCGCCGAGGTCTTCGCCCGGGTCGCGCGCACCCGGGTCGGGCGCTTCGCCCGGGACGAGCTCTGGTGGGACATCATGACCAAGGACGAGCCGGCCGAGCGCGCCGGCAAGGGGCCGCTGCGCATCTCGGTGGTGCACGGGTCCGAGGGTCCGCTGGGTTACGCCCTGCATCGGGCCGAGCGCCGCTGGGACCCCCGCGGGTCGGCCAGTGTGCTGCACGTGGTCGAGGCGGTGGCCGCCACCCCGGCCGCGCACACGGCCCTGTACGAGCACCTGTTCTCCTTCGACCTGGTCACGCGGGTGGAGTTCGCCTCCCTTCCCCAGGACGATCCGCTCAACGACCTGCTCGCCAACCACCAGCGGCTGGAGTCGACGATGGTGGACTCGCTGTGGATGCGGCTGGTGGACGTGCCCGCGGCGCTGGGCGAGCGCAGCTACGCGGCCCCGGTGGAGGCGGTCCTGGCGGTGACCGACCGCTACGCCCCCTGGAACGAGGGGGCCTGGCGGGTCGAGGCCGGACCGGAGGGGGCGAGGGTCGAGCGCACCGACGCCGCCCCCGACGTGAGCCTGGACGTGTCGTTCCTGGGCGGGGCCCTGCTGGGGCGGCGTCCGCTGCTGGGGCCGCTGCGCGCGGGGCTGCTCACCGAGCACGCCCCCGGCACCGTCGCCCGGTTGGACACCGCCCTGTTCCGGCCCGACGCGGCCTTCTGCGGCACCGTGTTCTGACCGGCCCCGCGCGGGGCGGCCGGCGGCGTCAGCGCAGGGCGCGCAGCAGCGTCTCGGCGTCCTCGTCGGTGTTGTACAGGTGGAAGGAGGCCCGCATGCGCCCGCCCCGTGCGGCGGTGGCGATGCCGGCCTCGGCCACGCGTAGGGCGGCGCGGTCCGACACCGGCAGGGACACGATCGCCGACCCTGCCGGTTCCAGGTCCAGGGCGGTGCGTACCCGGTCGGCCAGCGCCGTGTTGTGGGCCCCGATCGCGGCCGGGCCGACCTCTTCCAACACCTGCAGGCTCTGGGCCAGGGCGGCGGCCGCGCCCCACACGGGTGCCTGGTCCAGGCGGCGGGCGTCGGTGGCGGGCGGGGCGCCGGCGCCGTAGAGCGACTCCCAGGGGTGTTCGGCGGCGTACCAGGAGGCGGCCAGAGGGCGCAGCAGGGCCAGGGCCTCGTGGGTTCCGGTGAGGAAGGCGGTCCCGCGCGGGCCGAGCAGCCACTTGTAGGTGGAGCAGACGGTGTAGTCGATCGGTACCGCCGGCAGGGGCAGCCACCCGGTGGACTGGGTGGTGTCCACCAGTAGGCGGGCCCCGTGCTCGCGGCAGGCGGCGGACAACTGCTCCAGCGGGGCCAGGGCGCCGTCGGAGGACTGCACCGCCGAGACGGCGACCAGGTCGGTGCCGGGGCGCACGTGTTCGGCCAGTTCCCGCAGGGGCGCCTCGCGTACGTGCACCCCGGGTGTGCGGGCCAGGGGCTGCACCGTGGAGGCGAACTCGCCCTCGGGCGCCAGGACCTCGGCGCCCTCGGGAAGGGAAGCGGCCACGGTACCGACCAGTTGCGCGGTGTGGGTGCTCAGCGCGACGCGGTCGGGGCTGATGCCCACCAGGCGCGCGTAGGCCTCGCGGGCCTGCTCGGTGGGGGCGTCGCCCTGGGCGGATTGGAACGTCCCGGTGGCGATGGCCTCGGTGTGGGCGTCCAGGGACCGGCGTGCGGGGCGGGGGAGCAGCCCGTGGGTGGCGGTGTTGAGGTAGGTGCCGCGCGGGGTGAAGTGGGCGCGGGCCCGCTGCAGGGCGTCGGGTGCGTGCATGCGGTGGTCCTCCTCAGTTGCGGAACTTGGCCTTGGCGTCGGTGGAGCCGGCCATGAGCTTGTTGAGCAGGCGCACCAGTTCGGTCTGCTCTGCCGGTTCGAGGGACTCGGCCCAGGCGCTCTCACGCAGGTTGTGTGCGCGAAAGCCCCCGAGGATCGCGCCGTAGCCCTCCTCGGTCAGGCTGAGCTGGAGCGCGCGGCGGTCGTGGCTGGCGCGTGCGCGCACGATGAGGCCGTCGCGTTCGAGGGTGTTGAGCAGGGCGGACAGGGCGGCGCGGCTCATCCCGGAGATCTCGGCGGTGGTCTTGGCCTCCATGGGGCCGGCGAGCCAGAGCGCGAAGATGACACGGAACCCGGGCCAGGTCAGTCCGCGGGGGCGGTGGACCGTGGACTCCAGGTCGTAGATGACCATGCTGGTGGCCCGGTTGAGGGTCAGCACCATGCGCATGGCGTCGGTGTTGACCGCGGGGAGTTCCTGGTCGGCCTTGCGTACGGCGTAGTCCACGAAGGACCAGAAGGTCAGTGCGTCCGGGGGAGCGGTCTCGCGGTTCACCGGTCCAGCCTAGAGGCGCTCATGGGTCCGGGGTGTGCGGGGGAGCACATGCGGGCGCCGAGGCCGCCCGGCCCGTGCTGATGTGATCTGCTTCACCCCATTGTCTGCCTCTGCCCCCCTTGGTTCTGTGGTGTGGAACACGTTACGGTCCGAATCATCAAACATTTGATCATTTGAGCCGTCCCCCCACGAGTGAGAGGTCCTCCCACCATGGCCACCAAGCCGTTCGCCTCCTCCGCCGACACCGCCGCCAAGGAACAGACCCTCGAGGTGCTCGCCGACGGCGTCTACGCCCTCACCGCCGAGGGCGACCCCAACGTCGGCGCCATCGAGGGCGAGGACTTCCTGGTCGCCTTCGAAGCGCTGGCCACCCCCACCGCCGCCCGCGACTGGCTCGCCGAGCTGCGCAAGCACACCGACAAGCCCGTGCGCTACCTGGTGCTCTCCCACTACCACGCGGTGCGCGTGCTGGGCGCGAGCGCCTTCGACGCCGACATCGTCCTCACCCACGAGAAGACCCACGAGCTCATCCGCGAGCGCGGCAAGGAGGACTGGGAGAGCGAGTTCGGGCGCATGCCCCGCCTGGCCAAGGACGCCGGTTCCGTGCCCGGGCTGACCTGGCCCACCCAGACCTTCGCCGACCGCACCACGATCGACCTGGGCGGGGACCGCGGCGAACTGGTCCTGCAGTACCTGGGCCGCGGCCACACCGAGGGCGACATCGTGGCCTGGCTGCCCCGGCACAAGATCCTGTTCGCCGGCGACCTCGTAGAGGCCCAGGCCGCCCTCTACACCGGCGACGCCTTCCACCACGACTGGGCCGGGGCCACCCTCGACGGCGTCAAGGCCCTGGGCGCGGAGATGCTCGTGGGCGGGCGCGGGGCCGTCAGCCGCGGACGCACCGAGGTCGACGCCGCCATCGAGCAGACCCGGGGCTTCCTGAACGTGATGATCGCCGAGGTCGGGGCCGTGCACGGCCGCGGCGGCACCCTCAAGGAGGCCTTCGACGCCACCCACGCCGCCCTGGTCGGCGACTACGGCCACTGGCCCATCTTCGAGCACTGCCTGCCCTTCGACGTCTCCCGGCTCTGGGACGAGTTCTCCGGCATCGAGCGGCCGATCATCTGGACCGCCGAGCGCGACCGCCAGGTCTGGGACCAGCTGCAGAGCTGACCGGTTCCGCGCCCCCACCCCCCGGCGCCCTCCGCGCGCCTCCTGCGAACGGAGCCCCCATGGCACCCCCCGTACACCCCGTTCCCCCCGTCCCCTCGCACGTTCCCCCCGCCCCTGCCGAACCCGTGCTGGTGCTGGGCGCAGGGCCGGTCGGCCAGACCGCCGCCCTGCTCCTGGCCCGGCGCGGCGTGCCCGCCGTGATCGTGGACGCACGCCCCGAACGCGACGCCGTCGGGTCCAAGGCCATCTGCCAACAGCGCGAGGTCCTGGACGTGTGGGACTGGCTCGGCGCCGGCAGCATCGCCCGCGAGGGCCTGACCTGGGACACCGCCCGCACCTTCTACCGCGAGCACGAGCTGTTCAGCGTGCGCCTGGGCGACCCCGGCGCCTCCCACCTGCCGCCCTTCGTCAACCTGTCCCAGTCGCGTACCGAAGAGGTCCTGGACCCGCTCCTGGAGGCGGCCGGGGTACGGGTGCTGTGGAACCACACCGTGACCGGCCTGGCCCAGGACGATGACGGTGTGGAGGTCACCTGCGAGACCCCCGCCGGGCCGGTGCGCCTGAGGGGCACGCACGCCCTGTCGTGCCTGGGCGCGCACGGCGGAGCGGTGCGCGCGGACCTGGGGGTCGGGTTCGAGGGCACCAGCTTCGACGACCGCTTCCTGATTTGTGACATCCGCGCCGACCTGGGGCACTGGCAGCGCGAGCGCCGCTTCTACTTCGACCCCGAGTGGAACCCCGGACGCCAGGTGCTCATCCACCCCTGTCCGGGTTCGGTGTACCGCATCGACTGGCAGGTCCCGGCCGGTTTCGACCTGGAGGCCGAACGCCGCGACGGGCGCCTGGAGGCACGCATCCGGCAGATCATCGGCGAGCGCCCCTACGAGATCGTGTGGAGCTCGGTCTACCGCTTCCACACCCGGGTGGCCGACCGCATGCGGGTGGGCCGGGTGCTGCTGCTGGGCGACAACGCCCACCTGGTGGCGCCCTTCGGTGCGCGCGGGCTCAACTCCGGGGTCGCCGACGCCGAGAACGCCGCGTGGAAGATCGCCTACGTGCGGGCCGGGTGGGCGGGGCAGGACCTGCTGGAGAGCTACCACGCCGAACGCCACGCCGCCGCGGTGGAGAACGCCGAGGTCACCAGCGCGACCATGCGTTTCCTGGTGCCGCGCGACGAGCAGGAACACAGGGTGCGCCGCACCGTCCTGGAACGCGCCGTGTCCGACCCCTCCCACCACGACCGGGTCGACTCCGGGCGGCTGGCCGAACCGTTCTGGTACACCGAATCGCCGCTGACCACCCCCTGCCCCGACCGCCCCTTCGGCGGCCGGCCCGCGCGCGGTCAGACCCCCGACCCCTGTCCCGGCGTGCTCGTGCCCGACGTCCCGGTCGCGGCCGGCAGCGGGCACCGGCGGCTGCGCCCGCTGCTGCGCGAGGGCCTGACCCTGCTGCTGGGGCCCGCACCCGCGGGGTCACCGGAGACCGTGCGCGAGGCCGCCGAGCGGGCCACCGGCGCCCCGGTGTCCGTGCACTCGGTCGCCGAGCTGGACGCCGACGGTGCGCTGGCCGGCGCCCTGAGACCCGGGCCCGGGCAGGTGTGGCTGGTGCGCCCCGACGCCCACGTCGCCGCCGTGGTCGAGGGCAGCGACACCGCGGCCGTGCAGCGGGCCGTGCGCACCGCCCTGGGACACGCGCCCGACCCCCACCGCACCGACCCGCCTTCCGACACCACCGTCGGCGGGCGCGCCACCCGAGCCTGAGAGCAGGCTCCGCACGAGGAAGGAAGGCGGCCATGGCCTACTACCGAAGCGTCGGGGACGTGCCCCGCACCCGCCACACCCAGCACCCCAACCCCGAGGGCGGGCTCTACTACGAGGAACTCATGGGGGAGGAGGGCTTCTCCAGCGACTCCTCGCTGCTGTACCACCGGGCGATCCCCTCGGCCATCGCCGACGCCGCCGAGTGGCAGGTGCCCGACCAGAGCCGCACCCGCAACGCCCCGCTGATCCCGCGCCACCTGAAACTGCACGACCTCTTCCCCGGGCAGGCGTGGAAGGACGCCGACGTGGTGGGGTCGCGCCGCCTGGTGCTGGGCAACGAGGACGTGCGCATCTCCTACGTCGCCGCCGGTGCGCCCTCGCAGCTGTACCGCAACGGCATCGGCGACGAGTGTGTCTACGTCGAGTCCGGCCAGGGCCGGGTGGAGACCGTCTTCGGGGTGCTGGAGGTCGGCGGGGGCGACTACGTCGTGATCCCGCGCTCGACCACACACCGGTGGGTGCCCACCGGTCAGGAACCCCTGCGTGCGTACGCGATCGAGGCGAGCAGCCACATCGCCCCGCCCAAGCGGTACCTGTCGCGGTACGGGCAGTTCCTGGAGCACTCCCCCTACTGCGAGCGCGACCTGCGCGGTCCCGAGGGACCGCTCCTGGCCGAGGGCGAGAACGTGGACGTGCTCATCAAACACCGGGGCGACGGCCCGGGCGGGATCTCCGGCACCCGCTACACCTACCCCACGCACCCCTTCGACGTCGTGGGATGGGACGGGTGCCTGTACCCGTACGTGTTCAACGTGGCCGACTTCCAGCCCATCACCGGCCGGGTGCACCAGCCGCCGCCGGTCCACCAGGCCTTCGAGGGCCACAACTTCGTGATCTGCAACTTCGTGCCGCGCAAGGTCGACTACCACCCGAAGGCGATCCCGGTGCCCTACTACCACTCCAACGTCGACTCCGACGAGGTCATGTTCTACTGCGGCGGCGACTACGAGGCGCGCAAGGGGTCGGGGATCGGGCAGGGCTCGATCTCGCTGCACCCGGGCGGGCACTCCCACGGGCCCCAGCCCGGCGCCTACGAACGCAGCATCGGGGCGCAGGCCTTCGACGAGCTCGCGGTCATGGTCGACACCTTCCGGCCACTGGACCTGGGTGAGGGCGGCCGTGCGGTGGACGACGGCGTCTACGCCTGGACCTGGGTGAGGAACGCCCGGTGAGCGCGCTGTTGTACCGCCGCCTGTTCGACGACGCCGCGCTGTTCCCGCCGGGGAACGCGCCCCTGGGCCAGGCGCTGCCCGACCACCGCGCCCACCGTGCCGGGCCGAGGGACGAACACGTGGGCCCCTTCCTGGTCTCCGACGCACGGGTGGCCGAGCTGCGCGCGCTGCTGTCCCGGGAGGAGGACGCCCACGGCCCGCTGGAGACGGTGGTGACCGTGCCCGGCGGTGCGCCCGGTGTCCCCACGGCGCTGGCGGCCGCCGACGACCCGCGCCTGCGCCTGGCGGGGGTGGAGGTCGCTGCCGCGCCCGGCGGGGTCGGTGAGGTGGCCGGGGCGCTGGAGCGGCACCTGCCGCCCGGGGCGAGCGCCTACGTGGAGCTCTCCCGCGAGGGCGAGGTGGACGCCGACCTGGCGGAGCTGGCCGGGTCCGGGTTCCACGCCAAGTTCCGGACCGGCGGTGTGAGCGCCGCCGCGCACCCGGGGGAGGAGGAGCTGGCCCGGTTCCTGCACGCGGCGGTGGGGGCGGCGGTGGCCTTCAAGTGCACCGCGGGCCTGCACCACGCGGTGCGCCACACCAGCGCGGAGGGGTTCGAGCAGCACGGGTTCCTCAACGTGCTCCTGGCCACCGCGGCCCTGCTGGACGGTGCCACGGCCGGCGAGGCGGCGGAGGTACTGGCCCGGCGTGAGGGCCACGCCCTGGCACGGGAGGCCGCGCGCCTCGGTGACACCGGTTCCGAGCGTCTGCGTACCGCCTTCCACTCCTTCGGTACCTGCAGTGTCACCGAGCCTCTGGAGGACCTGGTGGTGCTCGGCCTGCTGCCCGCCCCCGCGACGCGTCCCTGAACCTGCGAACACGGAAAGTGACACCCCTGATGAGTGAGACCTGGCTCGAGGTGGCCCCGGACGCCGAGTTCGGCCCGGCCACCCTGCCCTACGGTGTGTTCAGCACCGACCCCGAGGGTGCCGAACGCCGCACCGGTGTGGCGATCGGTGCGTACGTGCTCGACCTGGGCGCGGCGGCCCGCGCCCTGGACGCCCCCTACGCCGAGCAGGTGCAGGGTCCGACCCTGGATGCGTTCATGGCCGCCGGCCGTGAGGTGTGGGACCGGGTGCGCGCTGACCTGCAACGCTGGCTGGGCGATCCCGCGTTCGAGGCGGCGGTCCGACCGCACCTGGTCGACCGTGGCTCGGTACGCCTGCACCTGCCCTTCACGGTCGCCGACTACGTGGACTTCTACGCCTCCGAGCACCACGCCTCCAACGTGGGCCGTATCTTCCGCCCCGAGCAGGAGCCGCTCACCCCGAACTGGAAGCACCTGCCCATCGGCTACCACGGGCGGGCCGGCACGGTGGTGGTCTCGGGCACCGACGTGGTGCGCCCCAGCGGCCAGCGCAAACCCCCCACGGAGCCCGCCCCGCTGTTCGGCGCGTCGGTGCGCCTGGACATCGAGGCCGAGGTCGGGTTCGTGGTGGGGACGCCCAGCCCGATGGGTGAGGCGGTGCAGGTGGACGACTTCGCCGAGCACGTGTTCGGGGTGTTCCTGCTCAACGACTGGTCCTCGCGGGACCTGCAGGCCTGGGAGTACGTGCCGCTGGGGCCCTTCCTGGGCAAGTCGTTCGCCACGTCCGTCTCCCCGTGGATCGTGCCCGTGGCGGCCCTGGAAGCGGCCCGGGTGGAACCCCCGGCGCAGGACCCCGAACCGCTGCCCTACCTCAAGGGCGCGCAGGCCTGGGGGCTGGACCTTCGGCTGGAGGTGTACCTGAACGGGCACCGGGTGGCGAGCCCGCCCTTCGAGACCATGTACTGGACCGCCGCCCAGCAGCTGGCGCACATGACGGTCAACGGCGCCTGCCTGCGCACCGGGGACGTGTTCGCCTCGGGCACGGTCAGCGGCCCCGAGCGCGACCAGCGCGGGTGCCTGCTGGAGCTGACCTGGAGCGGGCAGGAGCCCTTGGTGCTGCCCGACGGAACCGAGCGCACGTTCCTGGAGGACGGCGACGAGGTCACCATCACCGCCACCGCCCCGGGCCCGGACGGTGCGCGGGTGCACTTCGGGGAGGTCACCGGGACGGTCCTTCCCGCCCGATGAGCTCCGGAACACGGGCGCCGTAGACGGGGATCGGGCCCGATACCGTGGCCGGTTCCCCCACAGAAAGGACCCCCCCCATGGCTGGGAAGGACCCGCGGCCCCAGGACGACTACGCCACCGGAACGCCCGCCGAGGAGAGCGCCGAGCCGGCACGGGACGACTACGCCACCGGAGAGCCGGACGAGGGCGGTGACCAGGACCCCGCCTGAGCGGGATCGGTGTATGGCACGTCTGTGGCCCGCGGGCCGGAAGGCTTTCCCTCCGGCCCGCGGGCCACGCGCTGTTACGTCCCCTACTCGACGGGTCGGGCGATCAGGGCCGAGTTGACCACGTCGTCACAGGGGTGCATCTCCACCAGCGGTGTGAAACCGCACAGGTCGTCCGGTGAGACCGAGGGGTACAGGGCGGTGCGCAGCCGGTGCGCCGATCGGGTGATGAGCAGGGCGTCGGGGCGCATCGCGGTGGACAGCGCGCGGGTGATGGTGCGTTTGGCGCCGGAATCGGTGCCCACCAGCGCCGCGAGCAGCACGGCGTCGCACGATGCGGTGGCGGGCAGGTCCACGGCCGAGGCGGCGTCGGTACAGACCGTGTGCACCTGCGTGCCGAGCGCCTCGTGCAGGGCCGAGGCCAGGTCACAGGCCTCGGCGTCGTTGTCGACGGCGGTGACGTGCACGCCGTGGTCCTGGGCCAGCACGAGGGCGGTCAGGGGCAGCGGTCCTGCGCCCAGCACCACCGCCGAGCGCGGGTGCTCGGCACCCACGGCGTCCAGGCCGGCGAGTTCGAAGCGCACCAGGCGCCGGTAGTTGTCCAGGTAGGGGAAGCGCGCCAGCTCCGCCCAGGGGTCGTCGGCGGCGATGACGCGCCGGGCCCAGGCGCGTTCGAGTTCTCCCTCGCCGCGGGCGCTGACGGTTCTGAGCGAGTCCAGGAGTGTGTCCACGGCCGGGGCGGCCATCAGCTGCTCGGTGAGGTGGTCGTCGACGACGGTGCACAGGTCGACCAGGTGCCCGAAGGCCGCGTCGACCTCGGGGCAGGGGCGCAGGTCGGCGGCGCTGAGCTGGGCTTCGAGCGCGCGCAGGTCGGCCAGGAGGTCGGGCGGGGTGGGCTTGCGGGCGGGGGCGCGGTCTCGGGTGGGTGTCTCGGTCACGGGCATCCCTTCGGTGAATGCGCAGGTCATGGCATGGGTTTCGGGGGTCGGGCGTGCTCGGGCACGGCGGTCCCGGTTCGGGTCGCCGCAACCACGCTGCATATGATAATCATTTTCATGTGAGTGGTTGCGAACTATGTCCAGGAGGCCGGGATGCTCGACGTGGTGGACCTGACCGTTCGGGCCGGCGGTGACCGGGTCGGCGGCACCGGCGAACGCACCCCCGTCGACGGGGTCGGCTTCACCGTGGAACCGGGGGAGAGGCTCGGCCTGATCGGTGAGTCCGGTTCCGGCAAGTCCCTGACCGCGCTCGCCCTCATGGGGATGCTGCCGCCCGGGTGCACCGCCCGGGGCAGCGTGCGCCTGCAGGGCCGCGAGCTCCTCGGGCTCGGGGAGAAGGAGCTGCGCGGTGTGCGCGGGAGCCGGATGGCGATGGTCTTCCAGGACGCCCTGAGCGCCCTCAACCCGCTGGTGCGCGTGGGCCGCCAGGTCGCCGAACCGCTGCGCCGCCACCGGGGCATGGACGCACGCCGGGCCGCACGGGCCGCTGTGGAACTGCTCGACCAGGTGGGGATCCCCCACCCCGAGCACGCCGCCCGCGCCCACCCCGCCCACCTGTCCGGCGGCCAACGCCAACGGGTGTGCATCGCCATGGCCCTGGCCTGCCGCCCCCGCGTGCTCATCGCCGACGAACCCACCACCGCGCTGGACGCCACCGTCCAGGCCGACATCCTCGACCTGCTGGAACGGTCCCTGGACGCGGCCGGCGAGCCCAGACCTGCCCTGCTCTTCATCTCCCACGACCTGGCCGTGGTCTCGCGCGTGTGTGAACGGCTCCTGGTCATGCGCGGGGGCCACATCGTCGAGCAGGGCCGGGCCCAGGACCTGCTGCGCGCCCCCGAACACAGCTACACCCGCACCCTGGTGGCCGACGCCAGGGCCCTGGCCCGCCCCTGATGCCGACCGCCCGCCACGCACAGCCCCACCCCCACAACCGCGAGGAAGCCCGCCCATGCCCTCCCCTGTCCTGCTCTCGGCCAGTGGCCTGCACCTGTGCCACCGGACCCGCAGCACACCCCTGTCCCGGCCCCGGGTGACCACCGCCCTGGACGGGGTCGCCCTGAGCCTGGCCGAGGGCGAGCGCCTGGGGGTGGTCGGCGAGTCCGGTTCGGGCAAGTCCACGCTGGTGCGTGTCCTGCTCGCGCTCGAACGCCCCGACGCCGGTCAGGTCCGGTTCGGCCCCGAACAGCGTCCGGTGCGCGCCGGCAGTGCCCGGAGCACACGCTGGTTCCGCTCCCAGGTGCAGTTCGTGCCCCAGGACCCGGCCGGCTCGTTCAACCCGCGCCTGCGCGTGGGCGAGAGCATCGCCGAACCGCTGGCCTGCCTGGGCATCGGCGGGGACCACCGCGCACGCGTGGGCGAGGTCCTGGAGGCGGTCGGCCTGCAGGCGTGCATGGCCGAGCGCCACCCGCACGAGTTCTCCGGCGGACAGCGCCAACGCCTGGCCGTCGCCCGCGCCCTGGCCCCCGGCCCGCGCGTGCTGATCGCCGACGAGCCGGTGAGTGCGCTCGACGTCTCCTCCCAGGCCAGGATCATCGAACTGTTGAACCGGCTCAGCAGCGAGCACGGGCTCGGTCTGCTCCTGGTCTCGCACGAGCTGGGGGTGGTGCGCCGCCTGTGCGAACGGGTCATGGTCATGCGCCGGGGCCGGGTCGTGGAACAGGGGGAGACCGCCCGGGTCCTGGACCACCCGGTCGATCCCTGCACACGCCGCCTGGTCGAGGCCGTGCCCCGCCTGCCCGCGCTCGAGGAGGGCGAGAACGGACCCCGCACCCGCCCGGCAGGCCCGGGCCCCCGACCCGCGGACCGTGCCCCGGTCCGCTGAACCACACCGGAGGAAACAACCGTGACGACCGCCTCTGTGGCGCGCCGCCTCAACCCGCTGCGCCGTTGGTCCCTGCTGAGCAGGTTCACCGAACTCGGTGGCGTGGCCCGACTGCTGCTGCTCACCCAACTCGCCTTCAACCTGGGCTTCTACCTCGTGGTGCCGTTCCTGGCGGTGCACCTGGCCCAGGACCTGGCCATGGCCGGATGGGCGGTCGGGGTCGTGCTGGGTGTACGTACCTTCAGCCAACAAGGGCTGTTCGTGGTCGGCGGGGCCCTGGCCGACCGGTTCGGGACCCGGCGTGTGGTGCTGGCCGGGTGTGTGGTGCGCATCGCCGGGTTCGTCGTGCTGGCCGCGGCGCCGACCTTCCCGGTCGTGCTGCTGGGCGCGGTGCTGACCGGGTTCGCCGGGGCGCTGTTCTCCCCGGCCGTGGAGGCGGCCCTGGCCGAGGAGGGCTCCGACTGCGAGAAGCGCGGCGGGATGACCAGGGCCGAGCTCTTCGCCCTGTTCGCGGTCTTCGGCGAGGTCGGCTCGGTGACCGGGCCGCTGCTGGGCGCGATGCTGCTGGGCGTGGACTTCGCCCTGACCTGCACGGTGGCCGCGGCGGTGTTCGTGCTGATCTGGGCCGGCCACTACCGGATGCTGCCGCGCACCCCGGGCCGGAGTTCCGGGGAGCCGGTCCTGGCCGGGTGGGCCGGTGTGCTGCGCAACCGCGCCTTCCTGGTCTTCGCGGCCGGATACAGCGCCTACCTGGTCAGTTACAACCAGCTCTATCTGGCGCTGCCGGTGGAACTGGAGCGCGCCACCGGCGGACAGGGCGCCCTGGGGTGGATGTTCGCCCTGGCCTCGGTGCTCATCGTGGTGGGCCAGCTGCCCCTGGCCGCGTGGGCGCGCGGGCGCCTGGGGCCGGCGAGGGCGCTCCCGCTCGGGTTCGGCCTGCTGGCGGCGGCCTTCGCGGCGGTCGCGGTGAGCGCACCCCTGGACCCGTTGCCGGGGCCCTGGGCGCTCGCCCCGGCGGTGGCGCTGGTGGTGCTGCTGACGCTGGGCCAGATGCTGTCGGTGCCCGTGGCCCAGGACCTGGTGCCGCGGTTGGCCGGTGAGCAGCGCCTGGGCAGCTATTTCGGGTTCTTGTCCTCGGTGGGGGGTGTGGCCGTGCTGGCGGGCAGTGCCTGTGCGGGCGCCCTGTTGGACCGGGCGCACGAACCCGCGCCGGGTGCCGCTCTGCCGTGGGCGGTCATGGCGGTGCTCCCGGCCGTGGGCGGCCTCGTCCTGTGGTTGGTGGCGCGCCGAGCGGTGGCGCCCCGCAGCCGGGCCGCGGCTGCCGAGCGCGCCCCGGCCTGAGTCACCCACGGCCGGGCCCGGAGGCGGGGGACATCCCTGCCGCCGCTCGGAAAACGATTTTCATTTACGATCGATGTGCCCCTCAGTGCCCCCCTCGGAACAGAAAGTGTGCCCATGAGAGTCTCCCCTTCACGCGGGCCCGCCCTGCTCGGCGCCTTGACCGCGCTCGTGCTCCTGGCGACCGGCTGCTTCACCGACGGCGGCCAGGACACCGAGGGCCGACTCGGTGTCGCGCTGGCCTTCCCGCCCGTCAAGCAGATGTCGCCCTTCAGCGACGACGCCCTGCTGCTCGGCCGGGTCGGTGCGGCCGAACCCCTGACCAGGCTGGACGAGGAGGGAGAGCTCCAACCCCTGCTGGCCCAGGACTGGGACCAGGACGAGGACGGCGCCTGGACCCTGCAGCTGCGCGAGGACGTCACCTTCCACGACGGCACCCCGATGGAGGCCGAGCACGTGGCCGACGCTCTCGAGCACGCCTCCGCCGCGAGCCCGCGCCCGCGCGCCCTGGCCGGCACCGACCTGGAGGCCGACGCCGAGGACGAGCACACCGTGCGCATCGAGACCGGCGAGGCCGACCCGATCCTGCCCCAGCGCCTGTCCGCGCCCGAGCTGGCGATCCTGGCCCCGTCCGCCTACGAGGAGGACCCGGCCGCCCCCGACCCCGTCGGTGCGGGCACCGGCCCCTTCGAGCTCACCGAGGTCGGCGGCGGATCGGCCACCCTGGAGGCCCACACCGGGTACTGGAACGGGGCTCCCAGCGCCCAGGGCGTGGACGTGGACTTCGTGGAGAACGACGCGAGCCGTGTGGGCGGCCTGCGCACCGGCGAGGTCGACGTGGTCGACGCCGTGCCCATCGTCGAGGCCGAGGCCATGGACGAGGACGAACTGGTGGAGGTGCCGATCCCGCGTACGGTCGGGGTGCTGCTCAACAACGAGAGCGGCGCCTTCACCGACCCCGGTCTGCGGGCCGCCGCGGCCGGCGCGGTGGACAACGCACCCGTGGCCGAGGGGGTGTACGAGGGCCGCGCCGACGCCGTCGAGGGCCTCTACGGTCCGGTCAGCGACTGGGCCGTGCAGCGCCCGAGGCCCGAGGGCGCCGACCCCGGGGACGCCGGCGGCGAGGCCATCACCCTGGCCACCTACGACGACCGGCCCGAACTGCCCGAGGCGGCCTCCGCGGTGGCCGAGGACCTGCGCTCGGCCGGGTTCGAGGTCGAGGTCACCGTCCAGGACTTCGCGACCATGGAGACCGACCTGATGGAGGGCGCCTACGACGCCGTCATCGGCACCCGTTCCTACCTGGTCGAGACCAACGACCCGGTCAACTACCTCGCCTCGGACTGGAGCTGCGAGGGCAGCTACAACCTCGCCCGCTTCTGCGAGGAGGACATCGACACGATGATCGCCGAGGCCGCCGGGCACACCGAGCCCGAGGAGCGCCACGAGGCGGCCGTGGAGATCGAGGAGGCGGTCCTGGCCACCGACTCCTTCGTGCCGCTGGTGGCCGAGCGCGCCCGGGTGGGCGTGGCCGAGGGCGTGGAGGGCGTGGCCCAGGACCCGCTGGAGCGCACCCTGGTCACCGAACGGACCCAGGCCCCGTGAGCGCGCCGACACAGGAACGTTCCGGTCGGGGCACCGCGGCTGCGTCCGGGTTGCGCGGGCCGCTGACCGTACTGGCTTCCTGCGCGGGGGTGGCGTTCGTGGTGGGCGCCCTGCCCTGGCTCAGCGGCAACGATCCCGCACAGACGGTGCTGCGGGCACGCTCGGCCGAACGCGAGGCCGACGCGCAGGCGCTGGAATCGGTACGCCGCGAACTCGACCTGCCCTCCGGCCCCGTCACCGGGACCCTGGAGTGGATGGGCGGGGCTCTGCGCGGGGACCTGGGGGTGTCCTGGGTCAGCGGCGCCCCCGTGGCACCCTCGATCGCCTCGGCCCTGGGGGTCTCGGCCGCCCTGGCCGCCGCGGCTGCGCTGATCGCCCTGGCCACCGGGTTGCTCGTGGTCCTGCCCGGCCTGGTGCGGGCGGTGCGCTCGCACCGGGGGCCCGGGCGCGGGGCCGACGTGACCGGCGCGGCCCTGGCCTCGACCCCCGACTTCCTGCTCGCCTCGGTGTTGCTGTCGGTGGTGGCCGTGGGATGGGGTCTGGCGCCCACTTCCGGGTGGGAGGGGCCGGCGCACATGGTGCTGCCGGCCCTGGCCCTGGGGCTTCCCGCGGGCGGTCTGATCAGCCGGGTGCTGGCCGGGGCGCTGTCGGCGACGCTGGCCGAGGCCTGGGTACGCACCTGGCGTGCGGTCGGCTGCTCCCCGGCGGTACTGGCGCTGTCGTTGCTGCGGCGGACCGTGGCGGTGGCCCTGCCGCAGGTGCTGCTGGTCTTCGCGGGACTGATGGGTTCCTCGGTCATCGTGGAGAGCGTCTTCGCCGTCCCCGGCCTGGGGCACACGGCCCTGGACGGGGTCCTGGCCCAGGACCTGCCCCGGGTGCAGGGGGCGGTGGCCGCGCTGGTGGTGATGGGCCTGGCCGTGGGAGGTGCGGGCATCCTGCTGCACCGTGCGCTGCTGGGTCCGGCCCTGGGCTCGGCCGGTCTGTCCCCTGCCGTGGCCGCGGGCGCCCCGCCGCGGTCCCTGCCGGCGCTCCTGGGCGGGGTCCTGGTCGCGGTGGTCGCCCTGGGGCTGCTGCGCGACCCGGACGCGGTCGGTCTCACCGCCCGGCTGGAGGCCCCATCGCCGGCCCACCCCCTGGGCACCGACGCTCTGGGGCGCGACGTGTGGGCACGGTTCGGCCACGGTGCCCTGATCAGCGTGGGCGCCGGGGTGGCGGTGAGCCTGGTGGCGCTGGCCGTGGGCACCGCCGTGGGTGTGTGCGGACGCCGGGCGCGCGCGGGCGCGGCCGACGTGCTCAACGCGCTCCCGCCGGTCCTGGTCGGTGTGCTGGTGGCCGCGGTGGCCGGGCCCGGCCTGGGCGGTGCCATGGCGGCGGTGGCGGCGGTCGCGTGGATCCCGATCGCCGTGCACGCGCGCACTCTGGCCACGGAGGTGCGGGCCTCGGGGTTCCACCTGGCGGCCGTGGCCGGGGGAGCGGGGCCGGTGTGGCTGGCCCGGCGCCACCTGGTGCCCTCGGTGCTCCCGGCGGTGTCCCGGCACGCGTTGATGCGCATCCCCCACAACACCCTGGCGCTGGCCGGACTGAGCTTCCTGGGCCTGGGTGCGCCGCACGACTCACCGGAGTGGGGCGCGATGCTGGCCGAGGGGGTGCGCTACGTCGAGCGCGCCCCGTGGGTGGTGGCGGTCCCGGCGCTGGGGTTGGCCCTGCTGGGGGCGGTCGCCTCGCTGGTGCGCACACGCCGGCCGGAGCGCTGAACCCCGGGCGGGCCGCCGATGTGCGAGTCGCTTTCACCCATTGCCGCGGCGGGCAACTTTGGGTAAGCAGGTGAGGTACGTCACCGGCCGGTGCGGCGATGCCGCGCGGGCCGGGGCGTGTCCCGCCGGCGTCGTCGCAAGGGGTCAGCATGAGGACGGAACGACCTTTCACCACCTGTGCGGCGGCCGCGGCCTCCGCGGTGCTCCTGGCCGCCACGGGGTGTTCGGGGGGAGGTGACCGCGACCCGGACACCGTCCGCGTCGTCTACCAGCACTACGGCACCTTCATCGCGATGGACACCCTGATGCAGAAGGTCAAGGAGGAGTTCGAGGCAGACAACCCCGGCACCACCGTCGAGCTGAACGCGATCGAGGCCCCGCCGGAGGACTTCCAGACCCAGGTCAACCTGATGAACGGCTCGCCCAGTGAGGCGCCCGACCTCATTTACCAGGACACCTTCACCATCAACCAGGACGCCGACGCCGGCTACCTCATGCCCCTGGACGACCACTTCGCCTCCTGGGACGAGGCCGAGCACGTCAACGACCAGGAGGCCGAGGCCGTCACCTCCCTGGACGGCGACCGGTACGGGGTCATGCTCGGCACCGACGTGCGCGGGCTCTGGTACAACACCGAACTGCTCGAGGAGGCCGGGGTGGAGACACCCTGGGAACCCGGCTCCTGGGACGAGGTGCTCGAGGCCGTCCGCACCGTCGACGCCGAACTCGGCGACGAGGTGATCCCGATGAACGTGTACTCGGGCACCCCGGCCGGGGAGATGGCCGCCCTGCAGGGGTTCCAGATGCTGCTCAGCGGCACCGGCGACACGCTCTTCGACGAGGACTCCGAACAGTGGATCGTCGACAGCACCGGGTTCACCGAGTCCCTGGAGTTCGTGCACACCCTCTTCGACGAGGACCTCACCCTCGACGCGCAGGACGCCCTGGACGCCAACATCGGCACCCTCAACAACGAGGAGCGCTTCCCCTCGGGAGAGCTGGCCATCAGCCTGGAGGGCTCCTGGGCCACCCAGTCCTGGATCGAGGAGGCCAACCAGCCCTGGCCCGAGTGGGAGGAGACGATGGAGTTCGTGCCCATGCCCACCCAGGACGGCCAGGACCCCGGCATCACGAGCATGTCCGGCGGGTGGGCGCTGTCGATGGGCGCCCACGCCACCGACCCGGACCTGGCCTGGGAGGTCATGACCCACGCGCTCTCGCAGGAGCACGCGGTCAAGTTCGCCGTCGAGGGCGGCCAGATCCCGGTGCGTGACGACGTCGCCGAGGACCCGGACTTCCTGGAGGCCGCGCCCATGGCCGAGGAGATGGCCGAGCTGGTGGAGGTCACCGGGTTCCGCCCGGCCTACAGCGAGTACCCGCAGGTGTCGTTGGCGATCCAGGAGGCGATGGAGGCGGTGATGCTCGGCGAGGCGACCCCGCAGGAGGCCGCGGAGGTCTACGCCGAGGAGGTCGAGGGCATCGTGGGCCCCGACCAGGTCACGGGTTCCTGAGCATGGCCGTCCGGGCGCACACCCCCGCGCCCCGCCGCGCGCCGTCCCGGTCCGGCGGGGCCGGGGCGCGCACGTTCTGGGAGCGCACCGCACGGTGGGCGGTGCCGATGGGACCGGCCCTGTTCCTGCTGCTGGCCTTCTTCGCCGGCCCGATCCTGTGGACGGTGTGGGCCTCCCTGACCGACGTGGCCCTGACCGGGGCGCAAGCGGCCGACACCCGTTTCGTGGGCACCGCCAACTTCGAGGCGCTGCTGGCCGACCCGCGGTTCCGCACCGCCGTGGTGCTGACCGTGGTCTTCCTGGCCGGGTGTGTGCTCGGCCAGACCGTGCTGGGCCTGGCGCTGGCCCTGTTGATGCAGCACCGCCACGGCTGGGTGCGGGGGCTGGTCGGTGCGGTGGTGGTCGGCGCCTGGGTGGTGCCCGAGGTCGTGGCCGGGTTCGTCTGGTACGCGTTCCTGGAGCGCGAGGGCACCCTCAACGCGGTCCTGGGGTGGTTCGGCGGCGCCGAGCAGAACTGGCTGTTCACCGCGCCCCTGCTGGCGGTGGTCCTGGCCAACATCTGGAAGGGCACCGCCTTTTCGATGATGACCTACTCGGCGGGGCTGTCGGAGGTGCCCGAGGACCTGAAGGAGGCCGCCCGCGTGGACGGGGCCTCCGGGTTCCAGGTGCTGCGGCACGTGGTCCTGCCGCTGCTGCGCCGCACCCTGGCCACGACGCTGCTGCTCATCACCCTGCAGACCGTGCAGGTGTTCACGCTGATCTTCGTCATGACCTCCGGAGGGCCCGGCGCGCGCAGCACCACCCTGCCGCTGCTCATGTACCAGGAGGCGCTGCAGATGGGCGACCTGGGTTACGGGACGGCGATCGCGCTGGCCCTGCTGGTCGTGGCCGGGCTGTTCTCGACGGTGTACGTGTGGCTGCTGCGCAAGGAGGAGGCACGGTGAGCGGTGGTCGGAGCAGGGGGCGGCGCCTGCGGGTGAGCAGTCCGAGCCGGGCCGGGGGCAGCCTGCTTGCCCACCTGGTCCTGGCCGGGTTGGGGCTGGTCTTCCTGCTGCCGCTGCTGTGGATGGTCTTCGCCTCGGTGGACCCGGACGCGTCGCTGCGCGCGAGCTGGCCCTCGGGTTTCACGCTGGACCACTTCACGGCGATCATGACGCCCGAGATCGTCTACGTCCCGATCTGGAACAGCATCCTGACCTGCGGGGGAGCGGCGCTCATCACCGCGGTGTGCTCGATGCTGGCCGCCTACCCGCTCTCGCGCTACCAGCTGCGGTTCAAGAAACCGTTCCTGTACTCGGTCCTCTTCGCGACGGGGCTGCCCATCACCGCGATCATGGTGCCGGTCTACGGGATGTTCGTGCAGGCCAACCTGTTGAACTCGCTGACGGCCACGACCCTGTTCCTGGCGGCGAGCACGCTGCCGTTCGGGATCTGGCTGACCAAGAACTTCATCGACGGCATCCCCATCAGTCTGGAGGAGGCCGCCTGGGTCGACGGCGCCTCGGCCTGGCAGTCGATGCGGTACCTGGTCGCACCGCTGTTGGCCCCGGGGCTGTCGGTGGTCGCGATCTTCACCCTGGTCACGACCTGGGGCAACTTCTTCGTGCCCTTCATCCTGCTCACCAGCCCGGAGAAGATGCCCGCGGCCGTGCGGGTCTTCACCTTCTTCGGCCAGTACGGGTCGGTGCGCTACGGCGAGCTGGCCGCCTACTCACTGCTGTACACCGTGCCGGTGGTGGTGCTCTACCTCGTGGTCTCCCGGGCCCTGGGCGGGCGCTTCGCCCTGGGCGGCGCCCTCAAGGGCTGACCCGCCCAGGGCCGGTTCAGCGGCGCAGGCGCAGGGTCAGGATCTGGAACGGCCGCAGGGTGAAGACCGCCGCCCCGCCCTCGGCGCCACCCGGGCCGCCGGGCAGGTCCACGTCCAGGTGCGGGGCCTCCTCGTAGGGCTCCTCCAGCAGGTTGACCGCCTCGATGCCCGAGACGGGGAAGTGCGCGCGGGCGGTCGCGCTCGCCCGACCGCCACGGGCCTCGTACATGCGCACCACCACGTCACCGGAGCGGTCGTCGGCCAGCTTGACCGATTCCACGATCACCCCCGGGTCGTCCACGCTCACCAGGGGCTCGACGGCCCCGCCCGCGGCACGGCGCTGGGGCAGGTTGAGGCGGTACCCCTCCCGGACCGCGTCCTCGATGCCGGCGCCCGGGGCCAGGGAGTAACGGAACCGGTGCTCGCCCTGGTCGGTGTCGGGGTCGGGGAAGCGCGGCGCGCGCAGCAGCGACAGCCGCACGGTCGTGGTGGTGCCCCCGTCGGAGCGCACGTCGCGGGTGACGTCGTGGCCGTAGGTGGAGTCGTTGAGCACCGCCAGCCCGTAACCGGGTTCGGCCACGTGCACCCACCGGTGCGCGCAGATCTCGAACTTGGCCGCGTCCCAGGTGGTGTTGGTGTGCGTGGGACGCTCCACGTGCCCGAACTGGATCTCGGAGGAGGAGGCGTGCGCGCGCACGTCCAGGGGGAAGGCGGCCTTGAGCAGCTTCTCCCGCTCGTGCCAGGTGACGGTGGTGTCCACGTCCAGGCGCCGGGCCCCCGCCTCGAGGGTGAGGGTCTGGGTCAGGTGGGAGGAACCGAAGGAACGCCGCACCCGCACCGCGCCCGCCGTGTCCGCCCCCGGCCCCTGCACGGCCTCGACGCTGTCGGCCCCGGTCAGGTCGGTGACGGTGTTGCGGTAGAAGTGGTCCACGTCCCAGGCGTCCCACTGGTTGGGCAGGTCCTGGTGCAGTTGGAGCAGGTTGCCGGCCCGGCCCGGGGCGAGCGCCTCGCGCCCCTCCACCAGGTCGGTGACCGAGGTGAGCAGCCCGCGCTTGTCCACGTGCGCGCGCAGGAGCCCGTTGTCGAGGACGAAGCCCTCCTCCGTCTCGGCCACGGGCACGGTCTCGGCCGGGCGGGCCCGGTCCACGGGCAGGGCGCCCAGCGCCGGGACCCCTTCGCGCGGGTGCGGGCAGGCGTTGAAGATGGTCTCGCCGCTCTCCTCCGGTCCGGCCGAGTCGCGGGCCAGTGTGTGCTGGGCGGTCTCGATCAGTCCGGTGAGTTCGTGCGTGGCCCGGGCGTAGGACTGGGCGGCCTCGCGGTGCACCCAGGCGATGGAGCTGCCCGGCAGGATGTCGTGGAACTGGTTGAGCAGCACCGTGTGCCACAGCCCCTCGAGCTGCTCGTAGGGGTAGGCGGCGCCGGTGCGTACCGCGGCGGTGGCCGCCCACAGTTCGGCCTCGCGCAGCAGGTGTTCGCAGCGCCGGTTGCCCTGTTTGGTGGCCACCTGGCTGGTGTAGGTGCCGCGGTGGAACTCCAGGTACAGCTCGCCCCACCACACCGGGGCCTGGGGGTACTCGGCGCGGGCGCGCGCGAAGAAGGTCTCGGGGTGTTCGATCTGCACCCTGGGCGAGCCCTCCAGGTCCCGCAGCCGCCGGGCGCGGCCCAGCATCTCGCGGGTGGGCCCTCCTCCGCCGTCGCCGTGGCCGAAGGGCACCAGGGAGTGCGAGGAGCCGCCCTTGTCGCGGAAGGTGCGCGAGGCGTGGGCGAGCTCGGCGCCGGTGAGTTCGGCGTTGTAGGTGTCCACCGGCGGGAAGTGGGTGAACACGCGGGTGCCGTCCAGGCCCTCCCACCAGAACGTGTGGTGGGGGAAGGCGTTGGTCTGGCTCCAGGAGATCTTCTGGGTGAGGAACCAGCGCGACCCCGACAGCCGCACGAGCTGGGGCAGGGCGGCCGAGTACCCGAAGGAGTCGGGCAGCCACACCTCCTGGGTGTCCACGCCCAGCTCGTCGCGGAAGAAGCGTTTGCCGAAGCTGAACTGGCGGGCCAGGGCCTCGGACCCGGGCATGTTGGTGTCCGACTCCACCCACATTCCGCCCACGGGCACGAACTGGCCCCGGCGTGCGGCCTCGGTGACGCGGGCGAACAGGTCGGGTTCGTGCTCCTTGAGCCACGCCCACTGCTGGGCCTGGCTCATCGCGAAGACGAACTCCGGGTGCCCCTCGGCCAGGGAGACCACGTTGGCGCTGGTGCGCACCACCTTGCGCACGGTCTCGCGCACGGGCCAGAGCCAGGCGGAGTCGATGTGGGCGTGACCCACGGCCGAGAGCCGGTGGGCGGCGGGGGAGGCGGGCGATTCCAGGGCGGGTGCCAGGTGCCGGCGTGCGTCGGCGGCGGTGGCGGGGACGTCCTGCAGGTCGAGCGCGTCCAGGGTGCGTTCGAGGGCGCGCAGCAGTTCCCAGCGGCGCGGGTCGCCGGTGTCGAGCTCGCGCATGAGCCCGCCGGCCACCTCCAGGTCCAGGACCAGTTCCCACACCTGGTGTTCGAGGACGGCCAGGTCGGCGCGGGCGAGCCGGTAGAGGGGTTCGTCCTCGGGCCCGCGCCCGGAGCCGCGGTCGGTGGGCCGGAACGGCGGGTGACCGAGGATGACGGGGTTGGCGGCGGCCTCCACGTGCAGGGCCACGTCCTCGCCGCCGCGGGCCGCGTCCGTGACGGGGATCCAGGCGTTGCGAGGGTTGAGCCCTTTGACGATGCTGCCGTCGGGGCGCCGGACGAGCCCTTCGGCCTGGAACCCGGGGTTGGCGTCGTTGAAGCCGAGGTCGACCAGCGCCTCGACGGTGCGCCCGGCCCACGCCTCGGGCACCTGCCCGCGCAACCGGAACCAGGTGGTGCCCCAGGCCGGGCCCCAGGCGTCGCCGACGCGGGCGGGGGAGTGGGGCGCTGCGAGGGCCTCGTCGGCGGGCACGGGTTCGCCGGGTGCGTCCCAGCGGGCCACGTCCAGGGGGTGGAGGGTGGTGTGCACGGCTGGTCGGATGCGTTCTTCGAGGACCCGGTCCAGTCGTGCTTCGGTCAGCCGCCGGTCGTCGTGCACGCAGTTACCCCGTTCGGTCGTCGGGCCGGCTCACGCCGGTCACGCTCCCACCGCGCGGGGGCCGCGTCAACGGTCCGGGCCGGGGCCTGCGTGCGCGCCCAGGGAGCGCAACAGGTAGGGCAGGAGCTGGTCGGCCATCCGGTGTCCGGGGCCGGGCCCCTGGCCCGGGGTGTGGGGGATGAGGAAGGTGTGGCTGACCATGGGGCCGATGACCATCTCCCCGACCACGTCGGGTTCCTGCACGGGTTCGATCTCCCCGCGTTCGGCGGCACGCTCCAGCAGGGCCGAGACGCGCTGTTGCAGGGGCACGACGAAGTCGTCGAAGAGCACGTCGGCCAGGGCGCGGTTGTGTGCGGCCTCGCCGAGCACGGCGCGCAGCAGGCGCCCGGAGGCCCCGTCCAGGGCGCGTGCCTTGTCGTGCAGCAGGGTGGACAGGTCGCTGCGCAGGCTCCCGGTGTCGTGGTCGGGGCCCAGGTCCTCGGCCCAGGTCTGGGCGGCGCCCACGACCAGGTGTTCCTTGGAGCGCCAGCGGCGGTAGAGGGTCGCGGTGGAGACCCCCGCCTCCTTGGCGACGGCGGCGGTGGTCAGGCCGCTGTAGCCGTGGGACTGCAGGACGGAGAGGGTGGCCTCCATCAGCGCGCGGTCCCGCGTGGTGTCGCGGGGCCGTCCCCGGGTGGAGGCGGGTTCGGCCTCCGGCAGGTGCTCGGTGGTCATGACCGGAATCTTATGCGGGTCCCGTCGGGGGGTTGGAAACGAAACACTTTCGTTTACCATCGGTCCATGACGCGAACCGAAACCCCCGGCGAACCCCTGACGCTGACCACCGACATCCCGCCGACCGTGGCCCGCCTGCGTTCGGCCTTCGCCTCCGGGCACACCAAACCCCTGGGGTGGCGCCGCGCCCAGCTGCGCCAGCTCCGGAGCCTGCTCGTGGAGCAGCGCCCCGTGCTCGAGCGCGCGCTCGAGGAGGACCTGGGCAAGAGCCCGGTCGAGGCGCACACCACCGAGATCGGTTTTGTGATCAACGAGATCGACCACACGCTGCGCCACCTGTCCGGTTGGCTGCGCCCCAAGCGTGTGGGCGTGCCCATGGCCCTGGCCCCCGCCAAGGCCCGCACGGTGCGCGAACCGCTGGGCACCGTGCTCATCATCGCGCCGTGGAACTACCCGGTGAACCTGTCCCTGGCGCCCCTGGTCGGCGCGCTGGCGGCCGGCAACGCCGCCGTGCTCAAGCCCAGCGAACTGTCCCCGGCCACTTCCGGTGCGCTGGCCGAGCTCCTGCCGCGTTACCTGGACACCGAGGCGGTGGCCGTGGTCGAGGGCGGTATCCCCGAGAGCACCGCCCTGCTCGAGGAGCACTTCGACCACATCTTCTACACCGGCAACAGCGCGGTGGCGCGCATCGTCATGTCCGCGGCGGTCAAGCACCTGACCCCCGTGACGCTGGAGCTGGGCGGCAAGAGCCCCGCCATCGTCGAACCCGGGGTGGACCTGGCCACCACCGCCCGGCGCCTGGCCTGGGGCAAGTACACCAACGCCGGCCAGACCTGTGTGGCCCCCGACTACGTGCTGGCCGTGGGCGACACCGCCCAGAAGCTCCAGCAGGAGCTGGCCGCCGCGATCACCGAGATGTTCGGTGAGGATCCGCAGAAGAGCCCCGACTTCGGGCGCATCGTCAACGAGCGCCACTTCGAGCGCCTCAACGCCCTGCTGGAGAGCGGAACCGTCACGGCCGGCGGGCAGACCGACCGCGAGGACCTCTACATCGCCCCGACCGTGCTCGGCGGCGTCGAACCCGACACCCCCGTGATGGCCGAGGAGATCTTCGGCCCGGTCCTGCCGGTGATCAGCGTGCCCGACCTGGACGCGGCGATCCGGTTCGTCAACGAGCGCGACAAGCCCCTGGCCCTGTACGCCTTCACCGACTCGGCCGAGACCAAGCGCCGCCTGACCGCCGAGACCTCCTCGGGCGGGCTCGCCTTCGGGCTGCCCATCGCGCACCTGGCCGTGCCGGACCTGCCCTTCGGCGGGGTCGGGGAGAGCGGTATGGGCGCGTACCACTCCAGCGCCTCGATCGACACCTTCTCGCACGTGAAGTCGGTGCTGGACAAGTCGCTTGCCATGGACACCATGCGGGTGGCCTACGCGCCCATCGACTCCTTCAAGGAGAAGGTGCTGCGGCGCATGCTCTGAGGTCCAGGGCCTGCTTGGCGAACACCCGGTTGCCCGGTGTCACCGAACAGGCCCTCGCCTCACTGGAACCAGGGGTCGTTCCCGGGTTCGGACTGCCCGTCGTCCCCGCTGTCGGGCTCGGGCGTGGACCCGTCGACGTCGCCGGGCTGGGGCGTGTCCTGCAGTTCACTGCCGTCACCGGGCTGGGGCGTGTTCTCCAGCTCGGTGCCGTCGCCGTACTCGGGCCCGCCGTCGGGCCGGGCGTGGTTGTAGGTCGCGCCCGACTCCAGCTCCTGGCCGTCGAAGAGCTGGTCGACGGTCACGAAGGTGAAGCCCTGCTTGTCGAGCTCCTTGAGCACGTACGGGATGGCCTCGACGGTGCTCTCGTGCACGTCGTGGAAGAGCACGACGCTGCCCTGGGCGGTCTCCTCCACGGCCACGTCGGTCACCGCTTCGGGGTCCAGGCTCTGCCAGTCGAGGGTGTCCACGTCCCACAGGAGCATGGGGTGGTCCACGGTCTGGCGCACGGTCTCGTCGAGTTCGCCGTAGGGCGGGCGCATGGTCTCGGGAACCTCGCCGGTGACCTCGGCGATGGCCTCGTCGGTGCGCTCGATCTGCTCCGCGATCTCCTCGGTGGAGAGCGTGGGCAGTTCGGGGTGGTCCCAGGTGTGGTTGCCGACCTCGTGGCCCTCCTGGGCCATGCGCTCGACCGTGGCGGCGTGGTCCTCGACCTTGGACCCGAGCAGGTAGAAGGTGGCGGCCGCCCCGTGTGCGTTCAGGGTGTCCAGGAGCTCGTCGGTGTACTCGTCCGGACCGTCGTCGAAGGTCAGCGCGACGCACTGCTCGACGGAGCAGTCGGGCTCCGGCTCCTGGTACTGGTGCTGGGTGTCGGCGGCGGCACTACCGGGTCCGGCCAGCAACAGCCCTCCGGAGAGCAGGAGGGTGGAAGTTGCAGCAAACCCGAACTTTGGTATCGATCGCGTAACGTTCACAGCATGCACTGTAAATGATGGGGTGACCTGCGTGGGGTGGGCCCGCTCACGTTCTGCTGGTGGCATGGACGACACGGAACCGGCTCAACCTTTTCCGCACACACGCCGGCGCCCGCGATCCCGGGCGGATCGCGGGCGCCGGCGGTCGGGGTCCTGCCTTCCGGGTCAGCCCATCCGGGCGTCGGTGAGCACGTCACCCGACCCCATGCCACCCAAACCGAACAGGTCGGTGATGGTCACGAAGTGGTAACCCTCTTCGTGCAGGCCGTCCAGGACGTCCGGGACGGCGTCGACCGACTTGCCGTGGATGTCGTGGAACAGGACCACGCTGCCGGTGTCGGTGTGGGTCAGGGCGTGGTCGGCCACCTTGTGCGAGTCCCGGCTCTGCCAGTCCTGGGTGTCCACGTCCCACAGGATGATCGGCTGGTCGACCGCCCCGCTGACGGTGTCGTTGACCGACCCGTAGGGCGGGCGGATCGTGGGCGGATCCGACCCGGTGATCTCGCTGATCGCGTCGTTGGTGCGCGCGATGTCCTGGCGCACCTCCTCGGCCGACAGCTCGGCCAGGTCGTCGTGCTTCCACGTGTGGTTGCCCAGTTCGTGGCCCTCGTCGGCCATGCGTTCGAGGGCCTCGGGGTGCTCGGCCACCAGCTGGCCCAGCACGTAGAAGGTGGCCCGGGCGTCGTACTCGTCCAGGATGTCCATGAGCCGGTCGGTGTGCTCACCGGGACCGTCGTCGAAGGTCAGGGCCACGCACTTCAGCCGCGCGCAGTCCATGCTGACCCCCTGCTCGTCGGTGGATCCGTCCAGCGGGAACTCCCCGGGGCCGGACTCGTTGTTCAGGGCGGCATCGCGTGCGGCCAGGCCCAGCTCGGACAGCACACCCTCGGTGGCCTCGGCCTTGACCGGAAGCACGACCGCCTGGCCGCCCGAGGCCTCGGGCACCTCCCCGGGGGCCATGTCGACCGCCATGCCCCCGGCCGTACTGAAGGCCAGGTCCTCCAACGGGGAACCGGCCCAGTCCTCGGCGGCCTCGGCGGCCTGCTCGGGGTCGGACAGGTCGAGCGAGTCCTCCGGGGCGGCCGCCTCCTGGTTCTCACCGTCGGCCGCGGCCTCCTCGGTCTCCTGTGCCTCGTCGGCGCGGGAGGCGACCTCACCGAGCACCCCGGGCAGCTGCTGGGCGGTCATGCCGTACTCTTCCTGCAGCGCGGCGGCCGCGGACAGATGGGCCCGTTCCAGCGCAGCCTCGTCGGCGAACAGGGAGGTCCAGGGCAGGACCTCGTCGGAGGAGGCGTCGTACCACAGGGTCTGGTTCTCGTCTTCGTCCTGCACGCCCGAGGAGACCGCGGCGGTGATCCGGGCGCCCACCACCTGGGATGAGACGGCCAGGAACGTCGCGTCCTGCTGCAGTTCGGAGCCGCCCTGGTCCGGCAGCCCTTCCAGGAACTCGGTCTGGCGCTCGGCCATGCGGGTGCGCACTTCCATCATCAGCGGGTGCGAGGCGGCCACACGCGGGTAGCTGGTACCCACGGTGCTGTGACCGGCCTCGACGGTCGTCGATTCGACCGCGACCCCCTCGAAGGCGTCCAGCGGGGTGCGGATCGCTTCCGCGGGTGCTGCGGGCTCCTCGGTCGCCTGGCAGGCAGGGATCAGGAGCAGTCCGGCGGCGGCGGTAACGGACAACGTTCTGCGCAGTGAGGTGTCAGCCACGGGGGGACCATAACGGAGCGGCCCCGCACAAATAGAGACGCACCGCAGTCGGTTAACTACTCTGGGTCGATCATTGCCCCAGAAGTTCCGGATGTGTCAGGACGTGTCCCCCGGGGCTACGGACGCGGATGACCTCACTCGGGCAGGGCCGATTCGGCGGCGGCGGCGACCAACGCGCGTGTCTGCTCAAGGATCTCGGCCCCCTGTTCCTTGGGCAGGTGCACGTGCCCGGACGGCAGGCCGCGCTCCGAACGGTCGCGCAGCAGGGTGTTGCGGTAGGCGATCTCGTTGGACAGGTAGTCGCCGCCGCTGCCGCGCACCGCTACCGAACCCGGCGTGGGGCCGTCGTGGCGCTCCACCTGCGGGTCGCCCTCGACCACGTGCGTGTTGACCCGGACCGGGACCGGACCGGCCGCCGCCCGGGCCATCTGCTCGGTCGGCAGCGACGTGCGGGTCCACTGCGGGCCGCCGCCGGGTACCGGGATGGTTCCGCTGCGCCGCACCCCCAGGTTGTCGGCGCCGCCACCGCGGTGGGCCCCGTTCCACACTTCCAGGTCGAATCGGCCGCTGCGACCGCGGCTGAGGGTGAGCACCGCCTCGGCGCGCTCGTGCTGCTCGGCCAGGGCCTGTTCCACGAGCCCGTCGTCGAAGTCGGCCCAGCGCACGGGGAAGATCGCCGCGCGCACCACGGCGGTGCGCCGGCCCACGGGGAAGGTCCACCCGTTCAGGTCCAGGGCCGCGGCGCCGGAGGGGTTGGAGCAGGAGGGGTCCTCGTCCAGGCGGAACGGGTCGAACCCGGTCACCACCACACGCACCCACCGCTCGCCGGGCGGGAAGTCCAGGTCGGTGATCCCGCGCGACTCCACCTCCAGCACCCGCATGAGGTCGGCGCGGCCGGCCGGGTCCAGGGCGAAGGAGGGGCGCCAGGTACGCAGCCGGGCGGCCAGCGCCAGGCGCGCCCAGTACAGGGGCCGGTCGTCGAGCTCGTCCAGGCCGGTGCGGGTGGCCTCGGTCCACAGGCGCGAGCCGTGTGCGGCCACCACCTCACGCGCCTGGGCCAGGTCCTCGGCATCCTTGAGGTCGGCGGTGAACAGGGGTTCGGCCGCACCGAAACCGGAGCGGGCCAGGAGCCGACGGGGCTCGGGGAGGTCGACGCGGGCCTCTTCGGGCGTGGTGTCGTGGTGCACGGGGTCGCAGACTGGTGTCGGGGTCGGAATCGGGGGCGGTCGGGGCGCCGGTCCGACAGCACAGCCTAACGTCGCCGGGTCCTGCGCGTGCGCCCGGATCCGGGCCCTGGCGGGGGAGAGGGGATCCTCACGTACGGCCGCGGCCGGGTCTGGACCGGCGGGCCCGGACTTGGCAGGGTGTGGAGTGTCCACCGTCCCTCTCAACGGAGAGAGAAACACATGAGCACTGCTGCCCTCCCCGAGACCGAGGTCCTGGCGCAGCGGGCGCGCACCGCCCTGGAGCGCTGCGGCCTGGCCCGGCTGCCCGAACCGGTCGGGGCGGCCGGTATGGCGCGCACCCCCATCACCGGGCAGTACCTGTTTCCCGTCGAGTACGACACCCCCCAGTCCGCCGGGCGTGCCGTGGGCGCCGCCCAGGAGACCTTCGCCTCCACCTGGCGTGAGACCCCCGCCCCCGAGCGCGGACAGCTCGTGCGCCGCTTCGGTGAACTGCTGCGCGAGCACAAGGCCGACCTGGCCGAGCTGGTCACCATCGAGGTCGGCAAGATCCGCTCCGAGGCCCTGGGCGAGGTCCAGGAGATGATCGACATCTGCGAGTTCGCCCTGGGGCTGTCCCGGCAGCTGTACGGGCGCACCATGCCCTCGGAGCGCCCCGGCCACCGGCTCATGGAGACCTGGCACCCGCTGGGTGTGGTCGGTGTGATCACGGCGTTCAACTTCCCCGTGGCCGTGTGGTCCTGGAACACCTGTGTGGCGCTGGTGTGCGGCAACACGGTGGTGTGGAAGCCCTCCGAGCTGACCCCGCTGACGGCGCTGGGCTGCCACAGCCTGCTGCGCCGGGCCGCCGAGGACGTGGGCGCCCCGGCCGACGTGCACCGCCTGGTGCTGGGTGAGGCGCAGGTCGGCGAGGCCCTGGTGGAGGACGAGCGGGTGGCCCTGCTGTCGGCGACCGGATCGACCGCCATGGGCCGCACCGTGGCGCCGAGGGTCGCCGCCCGGATGGGCCGGTACCTGCTGGAGCTGGGCGGCAACAACGCGGCCGTCGTGGCCCCCTCGGCCGACCTGGACCTGGTCGTGCGCGGCAGTGTGTTCGCCGCCGCGGGCACGGCCGGGCAGCGCTGCACCAGCCTGCGCCGGCTCATCGTGCACGAGGACGTGGTCGACCGGGTGGTGGAGGGCGTCGTGGGCGCCTACGGCCAGCTGCGCGAGCGCATCGGCGATCCGTACCAGGAGGAGACTCTGGTGGGTCCGCTGGTGGCCGAGCGCGCCCACACGGCGATGCGCGCGGCCCTGGAACAGGCCGAGGCCGAGGGCGGGCAGGTCCTGGCCGGCGGCGCACGGTGCCTGGAGAAGGAGGCGCCCGACGCCTACTACGTCGAGCCGGCCGTGGTGCGCATGCCCGAGCAGACCGACACCGTGCGCCGGGAGACCTTCGCGCCGATCCTGTACGTGCTGACCTACCGCACCTTCGAGGAAGCGGTGCGGCTGCACAACGACGTGCCCCAGGGCCTGTCCTCGGCCGTCTTCACCCAGGACCAGGCCGAGGCGGAGCGTTTCCTGGCGGCCTCGGGCTCGGACTGCGGCATCGTCAACGTCAACATCGGGACCTCGGGCGCCGAGATCGGCGGTGCCTTCGGGGGCGAGAAGGACACCGGCGGCGGCCGCGAGTCGGGCTCGGACGCCTGGAAGGCCTACATGCGCCGGGCCACCAACACGGTCAACTACGGGGGTGAACTCCCGTTGGCCCAGGGGGTGCGTTTCCTCTGAGGCCCCGGCCGGGGTCCCCTCTCTGTATGGGACGGGGATCCCTCGGGCCGAAATAGTTGCCCACAACCTTGTTGTGCGCAACCAACCTTGTTAGCGTGAGGGAAGGACGAGAGAGAGGGGGAAGCCGTGGCACACGAGGCCGGAGCGGACCGGCTGGCCCTGGACAACCAGCTGTGCTTCTCCCTCTACACCGCCTCCCGGGCCCTGACCGGGTTCTACCGGGAGCTCCTGGAGGATCTGGGGCTGACCTACCCCCAGTACCTGGTCATGCTCGTGCTCTGGGAACGCGGCCCGCTCACCGTCAAGGAGCTCGGCAGCGCCCTGCACCTGGACTCCGGCACGCTCTCGCCCCTGCTGCGCCGCCTGCAGGGCGCCGGGCTGATCACCCGCGAGCGCGCCGACGAGGACGAACGCATCGTCAGGGTCGCCCCCACCGAGGACGGGGCCCGACTGCGCGAGCGCGCGCACAGCATCCCCGACTCCCTGCTGTGCGCCACGGAACTGTCCACCGAACGGGCCCGCGCCCTGCGCGAGAGCCTCGACGCGGTCACCCGCGCGGTGGAGGGCCGGGACGAACGAGCCCGGCCCGCACAGGACACGAACACACCCGATCCAGGCCCCGCCGAGGGCCGAGAGAGGCAGTAATGGCACGCCAGACCCTGTACACCGCAGACGCCACCGTCACCGGCGAAGGCCGCAAGGGCCACGGCAAGACGAACGACGGCCGCCTCGAGGTCGACCTGTCCGTGCCGGCCGGCGTGGGCGGCGACGACGGCCCGGGCACCAACCCCGAGCAGCTCTTCGCCGTGGGCTACGGCGCCTGCTTCCACGGCGCCCTGCGCAAGGTCGCCCGCGAGTCCAAGACAGAGATCGGCGAGTCCACCGTCGACGCCCAGGTCGGCCTCGGCAAGTCCGAGGAAGGGCTGGACATCGCCGTGGACCTGACCGTCACCATCGCCGGTGTCGACCAGGCCACCGCCGAGAAGCTGGTGGAGACCGCCCACCAGGTCTGCCCCTACTCGCGCGCCACGCGCGGCAACATCGAGGTGAACCTGACGGCCAAGGCCGGCTAGGCGTCACCCGCACGACCGTCGGGCCGGGCACGCACTGCGCGTGTCCGGCCCTTCGTGTGTGCCGCGCTCAGGCCCCTTCACCTCGGCGGTAGGCGGCCAGCGCGCGCTCGAACCCGGGGTCG
Organism: Nocardiopsis coralli; assembly: GCF_014892575.1. GTDB lineage: Bacteria > Actinomycetota > Actinomycetes > Streptosporangiales > Streptosporangiaceae > Nocardiopsis > Nocardiopsis coralli. The sequence continues at coordinate 67,718 of NZ_JADBGI010000026.1, forward strand.
ACCGGATGCGAGGCGGGCCTGGAGCGGTCGACGACCACCACGGTGGCGGTGGAGGGTTCCTGGAGCAACGAGGCCACCGCCAGGGCGAAGGTGTCGGGGTCCAGGACCGGTTCGGCGCCCAGGGCCAGCGGGCGTCGTCCGTTCGGGCTGATGCGGCCCCACCCGCGCTGCTCGTCCCAGCACAGCAGCAGCCCCCGTTCGGACTGCGCGCGCGGCACCCTGACAAGGGCGCTGCGCACGTCGTGCCGCTGGACATGGCACTCGGGCAGGTACAGGCGGGGCGGGTGCACGAGCTCCTTGGCCAGGCGCCGCACGCACACGTGGATGTAGGCGTGGTGGTTCAGCGGCCAGGGCGTGGAGTTCGCGTCGGGGTAGGACAGGCAGGGCGTGGAACTCATCGCTGTCCTCCTCCTCATTCGCCGACCGGGTCGGGGTCGGTCTCGTGGTCGGGTTCGTGCGGTGCGCCCGCCACCGTCAGCAGCACGGTGATCGGCATGCCCCCGTAGGTGCCGGTGACGGTCACCAGGCGCTCGTCGGGGCGCTCCCGGTGGGTCTCGCGCTCCTCCTCGAGCACCGAGCGCCAGCGGGCCAGCACCCCGTCGGGTCCGAAGAGCTCCGATGCTCCCCGGCTGCCCGCGCCGGCCGCGTAGTGCACGGCGGCCAACCCGTCGACGTCGACCACACAGGCGGTCAGGCACGGCCACAGTCCCGGCTCCCGTTCGAGGAGATCGGCGACATTGTGGGTGCAAGTGATCGCCCTCTGGGGGCCACGGGGTGCAGTTTCGATTGCCACTGCGGTTCCCCGGTTCCGATTTGCGGGGGATCGGGTTCCACTCGGGGCGGACATGATGGAACGCATTCTTCTATCCCCTTCGGTCGGGGGTCGCTCTCTCGGTAGTTCTCCGTGTTTCTTTCCTGGCCTCCTCCACGTAGCGGTTCAACGATTCACAGGTGATGCGCCGGATCCATTTCTTCGGTCCGATTTTCACCGATTCGAGTTCCTGGTTGTAGCACAGCTCGTATACGACGCGCTCCGAAACATCCAGGACCTCCGCAGCTTTACGCACGCTGACCAGGAGTTTCGGCTGGTCGACGATGCGGATTTCTGGCGGCCTGGCCATGCGGAAAACCTAACAATCGACGGGAAGGGTGTACAGGCCTCTTCGCTTCTGCATGCCCGTGCAACCGGCGTTCTTTGTCGCGGTCGGGACCTTGGTGCGTGCAGTGGCACGGGCTCGGACACTTCTTCAGGCTCTGCGAGCTTCTGCAGGGCTCGAATCCGAGTCTGCCCCACCGGGCTCCGGGATGTCCGCAAAAAAATTTTCTGACACCGCGAACGATGTCAGAAAAGAGAACTTTCGGCGAGGGGTGCAATGCCGTGCATGGTGACGCTCAGCTGTCGGCGGGGCCGGTCCTTCCGCCGGACCACAGCCGGTCCAGAACCCCTCCCAGGGTCACCAACCCGGTCAGGGACCCGTCGGCGCCGCGCACCAGGCACAGGTGGCTGCGGCTCTCCCGCATCACGCCGACAGCCGCCGACACCGGGGTCCACTCCTGCAGGGACAGCACCGGACGCATCACCTCACGGGCCGTGGTGCTCGCGTCCCGGCCCAGAACCTGGCGCACGTGCACCTTGCCCAGGACCCGGCCGGACTCCATGACCACCAGCCGCAGGTGGGTGCTCTCCCGGCACACCCGCACGATCTCGTCCACCCGTGCCTGCGGGCCCACCGAGGCGATGCGCTCCACCGGTTCGGCCGCCTCGCTCAGCGGCAGCGCGTTGACCTCCAGTGTCGAGGCCAGGCGGTCGCGGCGCCCGGCCTCCAACACCCCGGCGGCCACCGAGTGGTCGGCCAACTCCCGCACCGCCTCGGGGCCCACCCCGGCGCCCGCGGGGTGGGAGAGGTCGACGCCCACGCGCCGCAGACACCACAGGGACAGCGCCTCCAGGGCCACCAGCAGCGGGCGCGTGCACCACAGGAAGGCCCGCATCGGCAGCGCCAGCCACCGCACCGAACGTTCCGGGGCCGAGATCGCCCAGGACTTGGGTGCCATCTCGCCCACCACCAGGTGCACGAACGTCACCAGTACCAAAGCCAGGGTGAAGGCCGCCGCGGAGGCCGCCACCGGGGGCAGTGCGGTCCCGAGCAGCGGTTCCAGGGTGTGGTGCACCGCGGGTTTGGAGACCGCGCCCAACGCCAGGGTGCACAGGGTGATGCCCAGCTGGGCGGCGGCCACCATCAGCGACAGCTCGTCCAGGGCCCGCACCCCCGCCCGGGCGCCCACCCCCGGGTGCCGCGCCAACCGGTTCCGGCGTGCGGCCACCAGGGAGAACTGCGCGGCCACGAAGACCCCGCTCAACGCCACGAACAGCACGGTCAGGGCCAGGGCGACCCACACGTTCATCCCGCTCACGCGCCCACCTCCGCACGGTCGCCGCGGCGCAGCAGCAGCTCGACGGTCCCCGGGACGTGGTGCTCCACCGTCTCGACCACCAGCACCAACTCCGCCGGCGGGCCGTCCCCGGTCCCCTCCAGTTCCAGACGCACCTGGTCGCCGGCGCGGGGGAGCCGGTGCAGGTGTTGGACGGCCAACCCTCCGACCGTCTCGTGGCGCCCCGGCGGCAGGGCCTGCCCGAGCAGCCGCTCGGCCTCGTCGATGTGCAGGGAACCGGGCACCCGGTAGGCGCCGTGGAACCCGGGCCGGACCAGGGGAGCGGCGGTGACCGGTTCGGGGGTGAACTCGTCGGCGATCTCCCCGACCAACTCCTCGGCCAGGTCCTCCAGGGTCAGCACCCCGGCCAGCCCGCCGTACTCGTCGAGCACGCAGGCGAACTCCTCGCCGGGCCCGCGCAGGTGCGCCAGGACCTCGGGCAGTTCCAGGGAGGCCGGAACCAGCACCGCGGGCCGGGCGATCTCCTCGGCACGGGTGCTCCCGGGATCGGGGACCGCGAGCACGTCGCGCAGGCACACCACCCCGGCCACGTCGCCCTCCCGCAGGACCGGGAAGCGCGACCGCGCCCTGGCCATGTGCGCCACGACCCGTTCCAGGGGCTCGCCGGCCCCCACCGTGTGCACGGCCGCGCGCGGGGTCATGGCGTGCTCGGCGGTGCGTTCGTGGAACTCCAGGGCCCGCGTGAGCTGGGTGTACAGCTGCGGCGACAGGTCACCGCTGCGGCGCGACTCGGCCAGGATGTGCGACAGGTCGTCGGGCGTGGCCGAGCTGTCCACGTCCTCCCGGTGTTCGACGCCCACCAGCCGTAGCAACAGCCCCGCCGCACGGTCGAAGAGCCGCACCAGCCACCCGAACAGCACCAGGTACAGGCGGGCCGACCACGACAGGGCCCGCGCGACCGGTTCCGGGCGGGCGATGGCCAGGTTCTTGGGCAGCAGCTCGCCGAAGACCATCTGCACCACCGTGGAGAAGGACAGCGCCAGGGCCGCGCCGACGGCCGGGCCCGCACCCTCGGGCAGGCCCGCCGCGCCCAGGGCCCGGCCCAGCCCCGAGCCGAGCAGGGGCTCGGCGGCGAAACCCACGACCAGGGTGGTGACGGTGATGCCCAACTGGGCGCCGGAGAGGGTGAAGGAGGTGCGTTCGGTGATACGGGCGACCCGGGTCATGGCACGGTCCCCGCGGGCGGAACCGGCCCGGACCCGGGAGCGGTCCACGGCGGTGTAACAGAACTGCTGGGCGACGAAGTAGCCGGTGCCCGCGGTGACCACGACGATCACCAGCACGCCCAGTGCGATGTCCGCGGCGGCGCTCATCGGGCGGCCACCGCCTCACCTGGCGGTGTCGGGACCTTCCGGCCCCTGGGGGATGCGGCCTGCACGGGGGACTCCTTCGTGGACGGGGGGATCGTGCGTCGAAACGCTACGCCCGCCCCGCGTGCGCCCGCCCGCGCAACAGGACCCGGTGACCGGGACCAACGCAACGCGCCGGAGGGGACCAGTGGCGCGTTCTCCCTCCTTCGGTGACGAAGCACCCCCCCGGAACGACACGAGGGGCGCAGGGAACCCGCGGGCTCCCTGCGCCCCTGACCGGAACGGCGGTGCTCCTACCTCAGGCCGCCGTCTCCAACAGCAGCAGGCGGTCGAGGATGTCCTGGAGGGTGACCAGGCCGATCAGTTCGCCCTCCCGCTCCACCAACGACAGGTGGCTGCGGCTGTCGCGCATGATGCCCATCGCCGCGTACATCGGCGTGGACGCCGGCAGCGTCAGCACCGGGCGCATCAGGTCCGCGGCCGTGGTGCCGGCCGGGCTCGTCAGCGCCTCGCGCACGTGCAGGACCCCCACCGGGACGTCCTCGTCCGGTTCGGCCACCACCAGGCGCAGGTGGGTGGACTCGCGGGAGACCTGTTTGATGCGCTCCACGTCGTCGTCGGGGTGCACCCACGCGATCTCCTCGCGCGGGGTGAGCGTCTCGTCCAGCGGGCGGGAGTTGACCTCCAGCGCCGTGGCCAGCTGGTCGCGGCGTTCCGGGTCCAACGCACCGGCCTTTGCCGAATGGTCCACCAGCTCGCGCACGTCCTCCGGGTTGTGGCCGCTGGAGAGCTCGTCGACCGCCTGGACCCCGAACCGGTGCAGCACCCAGTTGGCCATGCCGTTGAGCATCAGCAGGGCCGGACGGGTCACCCACATGAAGGCCCGCATCGGGATCGCCAGCAGCGTCGCCGACTTCTCCGGGTGCGAGATCGCCCAGGACTTGGGCGCCATCTCACCCACGACCAGGTGCAGGAACGTCACGATGATCAGCGAGAACGTGAACGAGAGCACGTACCCGACCGCACCCGGCAGCGAGCCGAAGAGCGGTTCCAGCATCTGGTGGAAGGCCGGCTTGGAGACCGCACCCAGGGCCAGCGTGGCCAGGGTGATGCCGAGCTGGGACCCGGCCAGCAGCAGCGACAGGTCCCGGGCGCTCTTGAGCGCCGCCCGGGCCGAGGCGCTGGTGTGCGCGGCCTGCTCCAACCGGTAACGGCGGGCCGCGACCAGGGCGAACTCGATCGCCACGAAGAAGCCGCTCAACGCGATGAACACGACGGTCAGCGCCATCGCCAACCACAGATTCATGTCACTCACGTGCGCACCTCCTGGGAGCCGCTCTCGATCTCGTGCAACCGCAGTTCCACCGTGTGGGGCACGTGGCGCTGGACGGTGTTGACCACCATCGTCAGAGCCATGTCCGGGTCGCCGTCGTGGGCACTGGCCGGACGCGGCAGCGCCAGGTCGACGCTGTCACCCGGGTGGGGCAGGCGGTGCAGCTCGTGGATGACCAGCCCGCCGACGGTCTCGTAGTCGCCCCCGGGCAGGTCGTGCCCGATGAGGCGCTCGACCTCGTCGATGTGCAGCGCCCCGGGGATGAGGTAGCTGCCCTCCCCGTCCAAGGACGCGGGGGACTCCTCCTCCGGGGTGTGCTCGTCGGCGATCTCCCCGACCAGTTCCTCGGCCAGGTCCTCGGTGGTCACGACCCCGGCCAGGCCGCCGTACTCGTCCACGACACACGCGAACTCGTCGCCGGCCTCGCGCAGGTGCGCCAGGACCGAGGGAAGCGGGAGCGAGGCCGGGACCATGACGGTCTCGCGGGCCACCTCCCTGACCTCGACGCCCGACAGGTCGCGTTCACCCAGGGCCAGGACGTCGCGCAGGCAGATCACGCCCACGATGTCGTCGACGCCCTCGCCCAGGACCGGGAAACGCGAGTGGTCGGAGGCCATGAGCTCCACGACGCGGCTGACGGGTTCGCCGTCCTCGACCGTGGTGACCTCCGGGCGCGGGATCATGGCGTGCCCGGCGGTGCGCTCGTGGAAGTCCAGCGTGCGGTCCAGCAGGGTGGACAGCTCCGCGGGAAGGTCGCCGCTCTGGCGGGACTCGGCGATGATGCTCTCCAGGTCGCGCGGGGTCGCCGCGTGCTGGACGTCCTCGACCGGTGTGATGCCCACCAGCTTGAGCAGGCGGATCGAGGCCTGGTCGAACAGCCAGATGACGGGCCCGAAGATCTTCAGGTAGATCTGCGTGGACAGCGACAGCCAGCGCGCGACCGGTTCGGGCCGGGCGATGGCCAGGTTCTTGGCGAAGAGCTCGCCGAAGACCATCTGCACGACGGTGGAGAACAGCATGGCCAGGGCGATACCGATCGCCAGACCGGTGCCGGTGGGGACCCCGGCCAGGCCGAGGAGCTCTGCCAGACCGTCACCGATCAGCGGTTCGGCCACGTAACCGACCAGCAGGGTGGTGACGGTGATGCCCAGCTGGGCACCGGAGAGCATGAAGGAGGTGCGGTTGGTGATGCCCAGTACCCGTTGGGCGCCGTGGTCACCGGCCGTGGCGCGGGCGCGGACGCGCGAGCGGTCCACGGCCACGTATCCGAACTCCTGAGCGACGAAGTAGCCGGTCAGGACGGTGATCAGGAAGACCACCAGGGCGCCGAAGGCGATACCGAGGACGGTGCTCATCATCGGGCACGCACCGCCATGCGGGGGAGGACCCCGGGTCGGACGGGGTCAGGCGAACGGTACGCACCCTTCCAAGAAGGGGGTTCGTCGGAGTCTGGGTCGCAGCATCCCGCGGGGATGCTGCCGGTACTTCGGGACGGGTCCACTGTTCCTCTCTCTGCGCTGTCGCGCGTTGGGTGTGTGACTGGAGTGGTCCAGGTGAAGTCAATGACGTCGGGGGCGGGCGGAAAGTTCCCGCGCCCGGCTCAGGCGCCGACGGGGGCGTCGGCCTCGTCGCCGAAGCCGGCCCACTCGCGGCGGCGGATCTCGGCGAGGGCGATCGCGGTGGCCACGGCCACGTTGAGCGATCCGACCCGGCCGATCTGCGGAATGTAGGTGATGGCGTCGGCCCCCGACAACAGGGCGGGGGAGCAGCCGTGGTCCTCGGCGCCCACCGCCAGGCACACGTCGCCCTCGAGCGGGGCCGCGTGCAGGGGTACGGCGTTCTTGGCCAGCTCCAGGGCCACGACCTTGTAGCCGTCGGCGCGCGCGGCCTCGATGGCCTGCCCCGTGGTGGACAGGCGGGTGTGCTCGACCTTGGCGGCGGTTCCGAGCGCGGTCTTGCCGACCTTGGGGTCCTCGGGGTCAGCGCTGTTGCCGCTCAGCCAGAGGTGGTCCACGCCCAGGGTGGCGCAGGTACGCAGGATGGAGCCCAGGTTGTAGGGCTGGGTGACGGACTCGACCAGAAGGGCGAGTCGCCCCTCGGTGCGCCTGCGCCACTGGCGGTTCAGGCGTTTGACGTCCGTGGGGCGCAACTGCGAGCTCAACGCTTCCTCGATGGTTCGGGTAGCCGGAGGGACCGGCGACGAAAGTGTGCGGAACAGATTACCGGCCGGGCGCCTGACGTGCACGTATGATGCCGGACACATCGGGCGGGACCGGTCAGGACGGGCTGTGGCGGACAGCCAGGACACGGAAGCCCGCCCGCGAGGCGGTGCGCTCGACGTGCCACCCCTGGCCGGTGAGCCACTTGTGCAGGGAGTCCGCGCCCAGGTGGCGCTGGACGACCAGGTGTGCGGTGCCCTCCGTGGACAGCCGGCCCAGCCAGGTGCGCAGCATCCCGTGCAGCACGGCCTTGCCCACGCGGATGGGCGGGTTGGACCAGAGGGCGTCGAAGGGGCCCTGCAGGTCCTCCGCGGCGGGTCCGGCAACCGCCTCGGGCAGCGGCCCCTGCTCGACGGCGAGCCCGGCCTCGGGTGCCACGACGGCGAAACGGGCACCGAGCCCGAGCTCCGCTGCGTTGCGCCGGGCCAGTGCGACCGCGCGGGCGTTGACGTCCACTCCGAGGACGGTGGCCTTCGGGGCCCGGGAGGCCATGGTCAGGGCAATGGGACCGTAACCGCAGCCCAGGTCGAGCAGGCGCCCGTGCTCGGGCGGGGCCGGCACGCTCTCCAACAGCACGCGGGTGCCCAGATCGACCTTGTCGGGGGAGAAGACCCCGCGGTCGGTGTGCAGACGCAGGTGCACATCGGGCAGAACCAGGTCGGCGGTCGAGGGCCGGCTGGTGCTGTCGGGGTCGGGGTCGAAGTAGTGCTGGGCCACGCCGTGACGCTACCAGGCCCGGGAAGCGGCCCACCCCTGCAAAAACCTCACAGCGGTGCGGAAACGAACCGCCAACAACGGTGGAATGTCCACGATCCGGAGGAAGATGGATGTAGGAGAAGTCCGCAACGCGGGAGGGGACCGATGCCATGCAGACGATGAAGCGCTGGGACGTCGACGTGGTCGTCGCCGAGGAGAACGAGGGCGACAACGCACGCACTTGGGCCGAGGTCGGCCTCATCGCCGACGACGGCACCGCACTGCGCGGGCACGGGATGGCACGCAAGCACCCGTACGACGGCGACGTCCCCGAGATCGGCGAGGAACTGGCCGTCTCACGCGCCCTGTCGGACCTGTCACGCCAACTCCGGCAGGTCGCGGCCGAGGACATCAACGACAACACCGGTAACCCCTGGCGCCCCACCTGAGCGCCTCGGACCCGCACACCGCACCGGAGGGTGCCCCGCCGCAGGCCTGGGCGGGGCACCCTCCGATCGCGCCCGCGACCTGCACCGGTCCCGCCCGGCCCGGCCGAACGGGACCGCCACGGTGCGGTGGCCGCATCCTCCGGTCACCGGCATCGGGCACACTCGGAGGACGGACCCGTCACTCCCATCCACGGGCACGAGGCACCGCACAGACCCTGACCGGCCCGGCCGGTGAGGGCGAGGGCCCGGTGCCGCCCCGGACGCACACCGGGGTTGACCACACAAGGAGACCCCGTTGACCACCTCTTCCGGACCGCAGGCCAGACCGCACCGGAGCCTGGGCACCATCGACGCCGCCGCCATCGGTGCGGGCGCGATGCTCGGTGCCGGGGTGTTCTCGGTGTTCGCGCCCGCCGCCGTCGGCGCGGGCGCCTGGCTCCCGGTGGCCATCGCCATCGCCGGGTTCGTCGCCTACTGCAACGCCGTCTCCTCGGCACGGCTGGCCGCGCGCCACCCCGAGTGGGGCGGCGCCTACGTGTACGGGACCGAGCGCCTGGGCGAACTGTGGGGCTTCCTGGCCGGATGGGCGTTCGTGGTGGGCAAGATCGCCTCCTGCGCCGCCATGGCCCTGACCTTCGCGCACTACGCGCTGCCCGGCTGGGAGAGACCCGCCGCCGTGGCCGCTGTCGTGGTGATGGTCGCACTCAACTTCCGCGGCATCAGACGTTCCACGTTCGTGGTCAAGGTCCTGGTGCTGCTGGTGCTGGGCGTGCTGGCGGTGTCCGTGGTCGCCATGCTCATGAGCGGGCGCCTGGCCGCGGTGGCCGAGGTCGACGGGCTGGGTCCCTGGCCCGGTTCCTTCGGGCTCCTGGGTTCGGCCGCGCTCATCTTCTTCGCCTTCGCCGGGTACGCCCGTGTGGCGACCCTGGGCGCCGAGGTGCGCGAACCCCGCACCACCATCCCCCGTGCGATCAACCTGTCGCTGGCCACCGTGCTGGTGGTCTACATGGTCGTGGGCACGGGGCTGCTCATCGTCCTGGGGCGCGAACGCCTCATCACCAGCGAGGCGCCGCTGGTCGACGCCGTACTGGTCTCCGGCCAGCCCGCGCTGGTGCCGGTGATGGTCGCCGGCGCGGCCGTGGCCAGCCTGGGTGCGCTGCTCTCGCTGCTGCTGGGGATCTCGCGCACGACCGCCGCCATGGCCTCGGACGGGCACCTGCCCCGCAGGCTCGGCATCGTGCACGAGCGCTCCGGGGTGCCCCACCGTGCCGAGACCGCGGTGGGCGCCGTGGTCATCGTGCTGATCCTGTTCGGCGACCTGACATCGGCCATCGCCTTCTCCGCCTTCGGCGTGCTGGTCTACTACACGATCACCAACGCCTCGGCGCTGCGCCTGGGCCCGGACGAGAACCGCCCGCCCCTGGTGGCTCCCCTGGGCGGGCTCGTCGGCTGTGTGGTGCTCGTGTGCAGCCTTCCCCTGCCCGTGATCGGGCTGGGTGTGCTGGTCCTGGGCGCGGGCGCCGGGCTGTGGTGGGTGCGCGACCGCATGTCCCACCGCCCGGGCTGAGGGGCGACCGCGCCCCGGGTTTCAGGGGCGGTGGCCGACCAGGAACTCCAGCCCGCGGCGCGCGGTGGTGGACAGGCGCAGATCCGAGAGCTCCTCGGGCGTGAACCAGCCGCACTCGCACGTCGAACCACCGCTCTCCAACACCTGTGCCGGCCCGGGCTCGGGCACGAACACGTGCGAGAACACCCAGACGGAGTAGATGTCGGTGCCGCTCTGCACGGCCCTGCGGTGGCTGGTCACGGTGATGAGCTCGCCGACCACGCCGTGCTGGCCGGTCTCCTCCAGCACCTCGCGGCGCAGGGCGGAACGGGAGTCCTCGCCGTCGTCGACCCCGCCGCCGGGCAGGTGCCAGGTTCCGGCGCCCGGGAACCCCTCGGAGATCCGGCTGAGCATGATGCGCCCGGCCGCGTCGGTGACGATGCCGTAGGAGGCGAACCGGCGCAGGCGCGGTCGTTCGGCCTCCTCGCCCGTGATCTCCTCCTCGGCCTCCAGGTCGGCGGGGCCGGGGGCCAGGGCCGCGGAGCCGGCCAGCTGTGCCCAGCTGTGGCGGTGTGCGGGCTCGGCGAAGACCACCCGGTCGATGTGCAGACGCCGACCGCCGGGACGCGGCACCAGTTCGGTGATCACGTCCACGGCGGTCAGCGGTGCCTCGGGCGCCAGACCGTTGCTCTCGCGCAGCAGCACGGCCGGGTCCTGGCCGAACAGCACACGCTCTCCGCGGAGCTCGGGCCCGTGCGCGCCCGCGGTGATCAGGTGCGCGGTCACGCGCCGCGTCGTCCCCTCCCGGGGGTCGGGCCTCACAGGGTCCCCACGGGGGCCGGGCCCGAGACGCCGGCCATGGTGAGCAGTTCGTCGAGCGAACCGATGGTGGTCAGGCCCTCGTTGCCGGGGCGGCGGTGGCGGTCGATGACGACCGGTCGCATGCCCGAGGCCACGGCGCCCACGGCGTCGGCCTGGATCTGGTCGCCCACGTGCCAGCAGTCGGCGGGGTCCACGCCCAGGCGCTGGGCGGCGGCCTCGAAGATGCGGGGCTCGGGCTTGCCGGCGCCGGCGGTGTCGGCGCACACCACGGTGTGGAAGTACCCGGCCAGTTCCATGCTCTGGAGCTTGGGGTGCTGCATCTGCTCGGGGCCGTTGGTGACCACGGCCAGGCGGAACCCGGCCGAGCCCAGGGCCTGCAGGGCGGGGTGCGCGTCGGCGAAGACCTGCCAGGAGCTCTGGTGGGTCTCCAGGTAGAGACGGTAGAGCTCGTCGCAGTGGTGGTCGGAGATCTCCGAGTGCCCGGCCTGTACGGCCAGGGCCCGGATGCGTTCGCGGCGCTGCTGGTCCAGGCTCAGTTCCCCGCGCAGGTAGGCGCTGAAGGAGATCTCGGTCTGGACGTCCCACAGGCTGCGTGCTGCACCGAAGTCGGGGTGGCCGAGCCGCTCCATGACCGCGCGCAGACCCGCCGAGGACGCGCCTGCGTCGTCGATGAGAGTGTCGTCCAGATCGAAGCAGATCGCGGTCGGGGTTGCGGGATTGTTCGGCATCGTTCCTCTATGGATGGGCAGGACAAACAACCCAACGCTAACCCGTTGATCAGACGGAAAAGGTGTAAACCCCACCGAAAGGGATGTGCCCAAGGTCACTGTACGGCCCGTCGGCGCAGGGCTCCGCACCGCGGTCGGCTCACGGCATCCGCTGGAACCACAGCAATGAGGCCACAGCCGTACCCAGGAACAACAGGATCGCGACCACCACGAACCGTGTGACGATCTCCTCGTGCACGACCTCGGTCCCGAGCGAGGACCCGATGTCCTCGTAGACCTGGTCGAGCTCCTCCTCGCTCTCGGCCTCGTAGAAGTGGCCCCCGGTGTCGTCGGCCAGCCCCTGCAGGGCATCCTTGTCGATGTCGGCCGGCACCTGGTACCCGTCGATCTCGATCATCGCCGCCCCCGAACCGAAGGCGATCGTGGAGACCGGGACCTCCTCCTCGGCCGCCACCGCCGAGGCCTGCGAGATGTCGCGGCCGCTGGTGTTCTCCCCGTCCGAGAGCAGCACGATCGCCGACGGCGGGGGATCCTCGGCCGACTCCTCGTCGAAGCCGCGGATCGCCTCCATCGACGCGAACACCCCTTCGCCGATGGCCGTGCCCGGTCCCAGCCGCAGGTTCTCGATCGAGGAGATCACCGCCTGGTGGTCATGGGTGGGGGAGGAGACCACGGTCGCGGTCGAGGAGAAGGACACCAACCCCACGTTGAACCGGTCCGGCAGCGTCTCCACGAACCCCTGCGCAGACTCCTTGGCCGCCGCCAGCCGATCCGGTTCGATGTCGTTGGCCGCCATCGACAGCGACACGTCCACCGCCACCATGATCGTGGCGCGTTCGCGCGGCTGCTCCACCGGCATCGCCGGCTGGGCCACCGCCGCCACCAGCACACCGAGCGCCGCGGCGAACAGCGCCGGAGGCACGTGCCGGCGCACGTCCGGGCGGTACGGAACCACCTGGTCGAGCAGTTCCAGGTTGGTGAAGCGCACCGTGTACTGGCGCCGTCGGCGCTGGACCACCACGTAGGCGGCCACCACCGCGACCACGAGCAGCAGCAACCACAGCCGCTGGGGTTCCAGAAAGGTCATGGCCTGAGCCCCCCGTGCCTCGTTCGGCTCGTCCTCGTCCCGGTCACCGTGGAGCCCCCGGAGTGTGGCGGGCCAGGTGGTGGGCGGTGCGCCGCTGGTGGATGACAAAACGCGCGAAGTCCAGGACCCAGTCCCGGTCGGTGCGCAGCGGAAGATGGTGCACGCCCGAACGCCGCAGTGCCCCGCGCACCGCCTCGCGCTGGGCCGCGGCCGCTTCCCGGTACTTGGCACGCACCGCACGGGTCAGGCGCACATCGCGCACCCGCCCCGTACGCGGATCCCGCAGCGGTACGTCCCCCACCTCGGGCAGATCGAGCTCGCGCGGGTCCAGCACCTCCACGACCAGCACCTGGTGGCGCGTGGACAACTGCCGCAACGGGCGCTCCCACGTCGCCTCACCCCCGAAGGCCGGGGTGTCCAGGAAATCGGAGACGACCACACGCAGCCCGCGGCGCCGCCGCGTGCGGGCCAGATCGTCGAGGGCGTCGGCCAGGGTCGCCCGGCGCGGGTCGGGATCGTCCACGTCCCCGGTGGGTGCGGCCGCCACCGTCGCCAGCAGCGACAGCAGCGCCTCCTTGCCCGACCGGGCCGGCCAGCGCCGGATCGCGCCCTGGTGCAGGAAGTGCGCCCCGAACCGGTCTCCCACACGCTGGGTCAGCAGGTTGGCCGCCACCATGGCCCCCACCGCCACCTCGCGCTTGGTCCGGGTCTGTGTACCGAAGTCCATGCTCGGAGACAGGTCCAGCAGGGTCCAGCTCTCGAGCTCGCGGTCGGCGACCAGGTCGCGCACGTGCGGGGCGTCGGTGCGTGCGGTGACCGCCCAGTCCATGTGGCGGACGTCGTCCTCACCGGGCTGGTACAGGCGCGCCTCGGCCGCCTCCGAGCCCGGCCCCAGTCGCAAGCCCAGGTGCTCGCCGTGCAGCAGGCCGTCCAACCGGTGCACGATCTTCAGGTCCAGGCGGCGCAGCGCCGCACGCAGTCGGGGGTCGGTGCCGATCGCGGGTGGTCTCACGCCGCTCACCTCGAGGGGGCGAAGGAGGCGCTCTCCCCGCTGGGTGGTTCGTCCCAGATCACCCGCGGTGCCATCACGGTCGACAGGATGCGCTCGACGACCTGCCCGGCGGTGATGCCGTCGGCCAGGGCGTCGAAGGTCAGCACGAGGCGGTGGGCGATCACGTCGCGCGCCAGTGTGCGTACGTCGTCGGGCAGGACGTAGTCGCGCCCGCGCAGCAGGGCCAGCGCGCGGGCGGCGGCCACCAGCCCCAGGCTGGCGCGCGGGCTGGCGCCCACCTCCAGCACCTGGCGCAGGTCCGGCATCTGGTAGTTCTCCGGCTCGCGTGTGGCCATGACCAGGCGCACCACGTAGTCGGAGATGAGCTGGTGCACGTGCACCCTCTGGGCGTCGGCCTGGAGCTCGCCGAGGGTGACCGGGTCCAGGATCTGGTGGGCCGTGGGCGGCGTTGCCGACATCCGCCGCAGGATCTCCATCTCCTCGTGCGCCTTGGGGTGGCCCACGTCGACCTTCATGAGGAAGCGGTCGCGCTGCGCCTCGGGCAGCGGGTACACACCCTCGGACTCCACCGGGTTCTGGGTGGCGATGACGATGAAGGGCGCGGGCAGCGGGTAGGTGGTCCCGCCCAGGGAGACCTGGCGTTCGGCCATGACCTCCAGCAGCGCCGACTGCACCTTGGCGGGGGCGCGGTTGATCTCGTCCGCCAGCACGAAGTTGGCGAAGACCGGCCCCAGCTCGACGTCGAAGCGCTCGGTGGAGGGGTGGTAGATGCGGGTGCCCACGATGTCGGAGGGCACCAGGTCCGGGGTGAACTGCACCCGGGCGAAGGACCCGCCGGTGACCTTGGCCAGGGTCGACACGGCCAACGTCTTGGCGATGCCCGGAACCCCTTCGATGAGACAGTGGCCCTGGGCGACGAGGGCGATCAAGGACCGTTCCACCATGGACTCCTGGCCCACGATGACCGTCGAGACTTCGTGCAACGCCGCCCGCAGCAGTCTGGTCGGCTCTCCCGGTGTGCTCTCAGCACCCGGGGAGGGAGCGGAGCCGTTGCCGGTGTCTGCCATGTTCCGCCTTCCCGACATGGGTACCCCGTTGGCATGGGGACGCGAATAGGGTGTGGATCACCCACCTGTGGCGACACTACCCTTTCGGCGCAGCGGCCGTCGGGTAGACAACGCCGGGACCACAGCGGGCGGGTGAGCGCGAGAGGGGGCACGAGATGGCCGGTCCCGCATCGGGCCTGACCGAGACCGACCCGACCCAGCTGGGCGGTTACCGCCTGGAGGGCCGGCTGGACACCTCCTCGCTCGGGGTGGTCTACCTGGGACGCGACAACACCGGCGCGCCGGTCGATGTGGCCGTGCTGAACGCGGGTGCGGGCATCGACCCGGGGTCGAAGCAGCGTTTCGTCGAGGCCGTCGGCGGGGGAGAGGACGTGCTCTCGGCCCGCACACGCGGGCGCGCGCCGCTGTGGGTGGCGGTCGCCCACGACGAGGAGGGCCAGGGGGCCGGCGAGTACCTGCGCAAGGCAGGTCAGGGTGGTCCGGTCGTGGCCGCGGGTCCCGTGGTGATGCCGCACTGGGCCGGAGAGCGTGCGGGTGCGGTGCGGTGGACGGCCTGGGACGGCCGGCGGGGGAGCAGCGCCGCCGCCGGGCCGGGCAACTGGGGGCTGATCCTGGCCCTGGCCCTGTTGTTGCTGTTCCTGCTGTTGGTGATCACGCTCCTGTACTGGTGGATGCTGCAGTTCCCCCAGCCGGACATGTCGATGGACGGCAGCCCCGACATGGAGTCCGGCCCGCCCGAGGATGAGCCGAGCCCTTCACCGGGGGAGGGGGAGGAGTCCGAGGAGGGCGACGAGGAGGTCCCCGCGCCCACGACCGGTGAAGAGGGCGGTGAGGGCTGGGGCGAGCAGCCCGAGGACAACCTCTGATGGTGGATTCTGGGCTACCCGGGCAGGGGATCGGGGCGCCTTCGGCCTGACCCGGTACAGGGCAGGGGAGTGTGTCGTCGCTGGTCAGAGGGGCTTTTTCGGGGTAGGGGCGAGCAGGCCCCATCGCTTTGCGGGAGCGACCTCCCCTGCCTCAAATTTTTTGCGCCGGCTCGACATGATCATGATAGATCTACAACGTAAAGGCGCCCCGGCTTTTCTCTGAAAAGCCTTGAAAAAATTCGTGTGCGGCTACGCCGCACACCCTTACTCATGGCTCCGCCACAGCCGCCCCGAGCCGGTCGGGGCGGCTGTGGCCTGTGTGGCTAGAACGCGTTCAAGGTCTCGTTGCGGGCCCTGTGGCCCAGCGCCGGGGGAGCGGTGCCCTGTGATCGGCCGATCGTTCCTCGCGCTGTTCACGCATTCAGTGGAACCTCGGACGTCGTCCAGTTCCAGTCCGTCGGCGCGTACTCCTTCTTGAGCCGGTGACGTGCCCGGCGGAAATGCGCCAGCGCATCGGTCACCGCGTCGGGCAGGTCCGACACGTCGTCCGGGAGTGGGACGGTGAGTACGAGGTGCTGTTTCTCGTGCACCAGGACCAGGCCGCCGTTCCCGTCGATGTCGTGCAGGCGGAAGTGCTTGAGCGGGGCGAAGCGCCGGTCCTCGGTGGAGAGCTGACAGGTCCTGTTCCCGGAGAGGTCGAACGTGTACAGGCCGAAAGTGTTCAGGTGCACGATGCGGTCGCGGCGGTGGTCGGTCACCACGTCGTAGCGCACCCCACGGCACGGCGAATCCCGGTGGGTGTCGAGATCGAGGTGTCCCAGGAGTGTGCCTTCGGAGTCCACCAGGCCGAACAGGAAGTCGCCCCCGCGCTGTGCCGCGTGCTTGAACCACCCGAGCATGAGGACCACGAACGTGGAGTCGTCGATCGGGACCACATCACGGACGCTCTCGGGCCGGGGCACACGGAACCCTGTGCCGTAGCGGCCGGTGATCTGTTCGGCCAGTTCGGTGCGTGGCTCGCCCTCACCGGAGCCGTCGCTCGGAGGGTAGTACCGCGGGCCACGCAAGGCGGGTCGCTCACGCCGCAGGGCGGTGACCGCGGTGAGCTCGGGGAGTTCCGTCCCGACCGGTTCCTGCGAGACCGCCACGACGTTGTCGCCGAGCAGGCACAGGACGCGGCCGGACGGTGTGGTGCGGGTGCGGTGGGCCCACCGGTCGGTTCCCGGTGCGCACACCGGCTCGGCGGTGTCGAGCCCGGGCTCCAGGACCCGGGCCCGGTTGTCGCGTGTGGAAAGCAGTGGTCTGCCGTCGGGCAGCACGCTCAGGGCGTCGGCCACGGACCACTCGTGTGAGCCGCGCACCAGGGTCTGGGCCGACGGCCGGCCGTCCGGCGAGTAACGGGTGAGGACCTGTTCGGTGACGGCCCCGCGGTCGTTGTGGCTGACACCGGCGTGGGTGAGGTCGGGGCCCACGTCGGAGAGGGTGTAGCGCCCTCCGTCGGGGGCCGTGCGCACTGCGAGGTGCTTCCAGGTGTGGCCACCGGTCAGGCCGAGGCCGGCGACGTCGAGGCTCTGGGGGAACAGGATCGGGTGGAGGGTCGCCATGGGGGTCTTTTCCATCTCGGTGCGTGTGCGCCACGACCCTAGGGCGCAGGTGTGACAGAACCACCGGGGCGGGCATGCCGGGCGGGCGGTGTGCCGTGGGTGCCTATGCTGGTCGGCGTGCTGAAAAAGGTGATCGCCACGCGGTACGTGTTGCCGCTGCGCGAAGGAGGATCGCTCCCGGGGTTGGTGGAGGCCGACGACCTCGGGACCTACGTGGTCAAGTTCATCGGCGCCGGCCAGGGGCGCAAGACGCTCGTGGCCGAGGTCGTCACCGGTGAGCTGGGCCGGGTGCTGGGGTTGCCGGTGCCCGAACTGGCGGAGGTGGAGTTCGACGCCGTCATCGCACGAAGCGAGCCCGATCAGGAGGTCCAGGAGCTGCTCAGGTCGAGCGGCGGGCTCAACCTGGGCATGGACTTCCTGCCCGGGGCGCTCGGGTTCGACCCGCTGAGTTTCGACGTCGGTCCCGATCTGGCCGGGCGCATCCTGTGGTTCGACGCCCTGACCGGAAACGTGGACCGTTCGTGGCGCAACCCGAACATGCTGGTCTGGCACGGGAAGCCGTACCTGATCGACCACGGTGCGACGTTGATCTTCCACCACAGCTGGGCCAACGCCGACCGGTTCGTCAGCCGACCCTACGACGCCGAGGACCACGTGCTCATCGGTTCTTCACCGGACCTGAAGGCCGCCGACACGGCGCTGGCCCCGCTGGTCACCGAGGAGGCGCTGCGCGGTGTGGTCGCGATGGTGCCCGACGAGTGGTTGGTGGACGAGCCGGGGTTCGCCTCGGCCGACGAGGTGCGTGAGGCCTACGTGCGGCACCTGTTGGCGCGGGTCGCCGACCGCCGTTGGCTGCCGGAGGTGGCGCAGTGAACCAGGTGCAGAGGTACAGCGACGCGGTGACGACCGGACGGGTCGGTGAGCAGCGCGACCGTGTGGTGTTCGAGTACGCCCTGTTGCGTGTGGTGCCGTGCTTGGAGCGGGGCGAGTGTGTCAACGCCGGGGTGATCCTGTACGCGCAGGAGCAGGGGTTCCTGGCGGCCCGGTGGTCGCTGGACGAGGACCGGTTGCGGGCTCTGGCGCCGCACGTGGATGTCGAGGGTGTGCGCCGGGCTCTGGAGTCGGTGGCGGCGATGTGCAGGGGTGGTGCCGAGGCCGGTTCGGCCGGGCGTGAGCGTCCGGGGCAGCGGTTCCGGTGGTTGACGGCGCCGCGGAGCACGATCGTGCAGCCCGGGCCGATCCACGGGGGGTTGACCGAGGACCCTGAGGCCGAGGTGGAGCGGTTGTTGGAGCGTCTGGTGCGCTGAGGTTCCGGTGGTGTGTGGCGGCGGGTGCGTGGTGCCCGCCGCCACTGGTGTGTCCGGGGTGGTGTCGAGGACGTGGTGTGTTTCGTCCAGGTAACCGAGGTCACATTCTTACCGGGTGGTACGGGGCAGCTTTTCGGGTGTGGGCGGTGTTGGTATGGAGTGGCCCCTTGTCGGTGGATGCGCTCCCAGGGTGTGTGCGCCGGCTTTTCCGTCTTGTGTGAACTGGAGTGCTTGTGCGGTCCCCGAACTCCCCCGACCCGGTCGCCGACCACCAGGGTCCGGAGCCCTCCGAGACAGCGCCCAGGACGCGCCGTTCGGTCGTGCTCCTGGTGTTGGTGCTGGGTCTGCTGACGGCGACGGGTCCGTTGGCCACCGACATGTACCTGCCCGCGTTCCCGCAGATCACCGAGGATCTGGGGACGGTCGAGGCGCAGGTGCAGCTGACGTTGACCTCGATGATGCTGGGGTTGTCGCTGGGGCAGCTGATCATCGGGCCGATGAGCGATGCGCTGGGCCGGCGCAAGCCGTTGCTGGTGGGGGTCGCCGTGTTCACGGTGACGTCGGTGCTGTGTGTGTTCGTGCCGAACGTGACGGCGTTCATCGTGTTGCGGTTCGTCCAGGGGATGGCTGGTGCCGCGGGTGCGGTGATCGCCCGTGCGGTGGTGCGTGACCTGTTCCGCGGTGACGAGGCGGTGCGGTTCTTCTCGCGGTTGGCGCTGGTGATGATGTTGGCGCCGCTGCTGGCCCCGTTGTTGGGGGCGCAGTTGCTGTTGGTGGGGCCGTGGCAGCTGAGTTTCTGGGTGTTGGCGGCCATGTCGGCGCTGAGCTTCGTGGTGACGCTGGTGTGGCTGCCGGAGTCGCTGCCGGAGGCCGAGCGGGTGCGGCGGGGGCCGCGTGAGTTGGTGGCGACGGTGGGGCGCCTGGTGCGTCAGCCGCGGTTCATGAGTCCGGTGCTGACGCTGGGGCTGAGTTTCGGGATGCTGTTCACGTACGTGTCGGCGTTCTCGTTCGTGTCCCAGCAGGAGTTCGGTGCGTCGCCGCAGACCTATGCGTGGCTGTTCGCGGTGAACTCGTTGGGGATGATGGCCGGTACGCAGACCAACGGGTTGTTGGTGGGCCGGGTGGAGACGCTGCGCCGGTTGGGTGTGGGGCTGTCCCTGGCGTTGTCGTCGGTGCTGGTGCTGACGGTGCTGTCGTTGGCGGGGGTGGCCTCGTTGTGGACGGCGGTGGGGTTGCTGGCGGTGATGATGTTCAGCGTCGGTTTCATCATGCCGAACGCGACGGTGACGGCGTTGGACGGGCAGCCGGTGGCGGTGGCCGGTACGGCGTCGGCGTTGATGGGGTCGTTGCAGTTCGCGATGGGTGGCGGTGTGGCCGCGTTGGCGGGGTTGACGCCTTCGGGTGAGGCTTCGTTGGTGAGTATGTCGGTGGTGATGGCCGGGGCGGCGTCGTTGTCTGCGGTGGCGTACGTGTGGTTGCTGCGTGCGAAGCGGGCGTCGGTGGCCGGCTGAGTGGTGTGCGCGGGGCCGATGTGCCTGTGTATGGGCGGTGTGGGTGGTGGGGTCCGGGTTGCCGTGGTGTGGGGGTTGCGGGCACAGTAGGGCCGACTTCCCCGATGTGTGCGGGTCTGTTCTGGGCCCGTTCTTCGACGCGGCAGAGGAATGAGTGGTATGGGCGAGGCGAGTGTCACCCCTGGTACGCGGGCTCGGCGGTTGTCCGGGTTGGGCGAGCTGGTCTACGAGGTGGCGAACGCCGACGCTCACGCTCAGACGTGGTCGGTGCCCTCCGGTGTGGACGGTGACTGGGAGCGTGTGACCGCGGGGGCCTTCGCCACTGATGTGAGCGGTGTGGCCAAGGGTCTGGTGGCCGCCGGTGTGGGTGAGGGCGACCGGGTGCTGTTGGTGGCCGACAACCACCACGACTGGGTGCGTGTGGCCTTCGCGGTGTGGACGGTGCGTGCGGTTCTGGTGCCGTTGCCGTCGGTGGCCTCGGCCGAGCGGGTGGCGCACGTGGTGCGTAGTGCGCGTCCGGCCGCTGCGGTGGTCGAGGGGCGGCGTGCGCACCGTGTGGTGGCGGGGATGCAGCGGGAGTTGCCGGATCTGGGGCGTGTGTGGCGGTTGACGCCGGGGTTGCCCGAGGTGGTCTCGCTGGGGGCGTACATGGACGCCTCGGCGGTGCGGTTCCGGCGTGAGGCGGCTTCGGCGGAGGATCCGGCGGTGATCGCGTTCCCGTTGAGCACGGTGTCCAGGTCGATGCGCGGTGTGGTGCTCACGCACGGGGCGTTGTTGGCGGCCGGTGCGGATGTGGTCGACCGGATGTGGCCGCGGTTGTCGGCGTTGGATCCGGGTGCGGCGAGTGCCCTGTTGGACGAGCCGTTGTCGCAGGCGCAGGGGTTGGCGTCGTTGGTGGCGTGTGTGGCGGGCCGTGTGCGTGTGGGGTTGGGCCGGCCGGGTGCGTTGCGGGCGTCGTTGGGCGAGTTCCGGCCCACGGTGGTGGTGTGCGGGGCGTCGTTGCTGACGTCGGTGTACGACGAGCAGCGGGCGGCGGCCAAGTCGACGGGGTGGGACTCGTTGGGGACCTTCAACGCGTCGGTGGATGCTGCGGTGCAGTTCGACCGGTCGCCGAAGAAGGGTGCGTGGCGCCGGTTGTCGCGGTCGATGTACGACTGGTCGTTCTCGAAGGTGCGTGAGGTCTTCGGTGGGCGTGTGCATCTGATCGTGTGCTGGGGCGGTGCTCTGCCGGAGAAGTTGGATGCTTTCTACACCGGTGTGGGGATGCCGGTGATGCAGGTGTGGGGTTGCGCGGAGACGGCGGGGGTCTTTGCTGCGAACGGTCCCGATGAGCGTGTGGCCGGTTCGGTGGGGCGTGCTCTGCCTGGTCGTGAGGTGTGGGCCTCGCGGGAGGGTGAGGTGTTCGTGCGCGGTGGTGCGGTCTTCTCGGGGTACTGGGACGACGGCGAGGGGTCGCGTTCGGCTTTCCGTGAGGGTTGGTTGGCCACGGGGTTGGCGGCCGAGGTCGACGGTGACGGTGTGGTGTGGCCGCGGGGCCGGGTGCGGGTGCAGTCGGCGTCGGCGGCGGTGCCGGGGCGTTTCGTGGCGGGTGCGGCCGCGGCGGGCCCGGGGGTCGGCGGGCCGGCTCAGGTGGGTCCGGCGCCGGGCGGTGAGGTGCGCGGTGGTGAGCAGGCCCCCGGTGGTGCGGGTGCCGGTGGCGGGCTGGAGCGGCGTGCTGTGGGTCCGGCCCCGGCTGCCCCTGCGGGACCGGCGGCTGCGCAGGGTGCCTCTGAAGGGGCGGCGACGATGGAGCTGCCGGTGGTGGGTGGTTCGGCGCCCGGTGGCGGGGCTGTCGGCCCTGTGGAGCCTTCGGATGCGGAGTTGGTGGCCGGGTTGGAGGCTCGGCTGCGGGCTCATCCGTTGATCAGCCAGGTGATGGTGATCGTGGAGGGGCGGCCGTTCGCGAGTGCGTTGGTGACGTTGGTGCGTGACCAGTTGGAGTACTGGCGGTTGGTGAACGGTCGGCCGTTGTCGATGGCGGCGGAGGAGATCGCGGGGGACCGGGATCTGTTGCGTGAGGTGCAGGGGTTGGTCTATGAGGCCAATCGGAGTGTGCCGCGGCGGTTGGCGGTGCGTTCGTTCCATGTGTTGGCGGAGGAGTTCACGGCGCAGTCGGGGTTGGTGTTGGCCTCGGGTGAGTTGCGGCGTGAGGCGGTGTTGCGGGCGTTCTCGGAGGAGATCGAGGGTCTGTACCGGTCTCGTCCGTAGGGCGGGGTGTTTGCGGGCGGTGTCGGCTGTGGGCCGGCGCCGCCCGCTCGTGTGTGCGGGGCGGCCCTGGGTGCTGGGGTGGGGGCGCCTGGTGGGTGGGGCCTGTGGGCCCTTTTTTGTGTGTGGGGGTCAGGTGGGGGTGTCGGTGCCGTTGAGGTAGGCGAGGACGGCGAGGACGCGGCGGCTGTCGTCGGTGGAGGGGGCGAGGTCGAGTTTGGTGAAGATGTTGTTGATGTGTTTGCTGACGGCTTTGTCGGTGATGTAGAGGCGCTGGGCGATTGCGGGGTTGGAGCGGCCTTCGGCCATTTCGCCGAGGACTTCGCGTTCGCGGGGGGTGAGGTCGGCCAGGGGTCCGCTCTGGTCCTGGCTGGCCAGGAGTTGGGAGATGACGGCGGGGTCCATGGCGGTGCCGCCCTCGGCGACGCGGCGGATGGATTCGATGAACTGGCCGATGTCGAAGACGCGGTCCTTGAGGAGGTAGCCGACGCCGCCGTGGTCGTCGGAGAGGAGTTCGCGGGCGTAGAGCTGTTCGACGTGTTGGGAGAGCACGAGGATGGGCAGCCCGGGGACCTGGGTGCGGGCGTCGATGGCGGCCTGGAGCCCTTCGTCGGTGAAGGTGGGGGGCAGGCGGACGTCGACGACGGCGACGTCGGGGCGGTGGTGGGTGAGGGCGGCGTGGAGTTCGGGGCCGTTGTCGACGGCGGCCACGACGGTGCAGTCGTGTGCCTGCAGGAGGCGGATCAGGCCGTCCCGGAGGAGGGCAAGGTCTTCTGCGATGACAACGCGCACGGGATCTCCAGGGTGATGATGGTCGGTCCGCCGGGTGGGCTGGTGATGTTCATCGTGCCATCGAAGGCGTCGATGCGGCGTTCGATGCCGGCCAGGCCGCTGGCGGGGGTGGTGGTGGCTCCGCCGTGGCCGTTGTCGGTGACGGTGATGACGAGGCGGTTGTTGCCGTGGTTGATGTGGACCCGTGCGTGGGTGGCGTGGGCGTGTTTGGCGGCGTTGGTGAGGAGTTCGGCGGTGGCGAAGTAGGCGGCTGATTCGACGGGGTCGGCGGGGCGGCCGTCCAGGTGCACGGTGACGGTGACGGGGAGTTGGTGGGTCAGGGCCAGGGCGTGGACGGCGCCGTGGAGTCCGCGTTCGACGAGGACGGGTGGGTGGATGCCGCGGACGAGGTCGCGTAGTTCGGTGAGGGCGTGGCGGGTGGTTTCGCGGGCTTCGGTGAGCATGGTGCGGGCGGTGTGGGGGTCTTGGGTGACGATCTGTTCGGCCATGCCCAGGTGCATGCCGAGGGCGACGAGGCGGGCTTGGGCGCCGTCGTGGAGGTCGCGTTCGATGCGGCGGATCTCTGCGGCTTGGGTGTCGATGGTGTTGGCGCGGCTGGTGGCGAGGTGTTGGACGCGGGCGGTGAGTCGGGCTTTGGCGGTGGAGGTGAGCAGGAGGTGGTTGAGGCGTGTGTAGAGGGTGAGTGTGGGGCGGGTGAGGAGGTGGGCGAGGTAGAGGAGGGCGGCGGCGAGGGTGATGAGGAGGAGGCGGGCGGTGAGGGTGTGGGGGGTGGTGAGGTCGTAGATGGGTTCGGGGTTGGGGGTGAGGGCGGTGGTGGCTTGGTAGAGGGCGTGGGTGGCGAGGGTGGGTGGGATGGCGAGGATGAGGAGGCTGAGGGGGGCGGAGATGAGCCAGAGGAGGTCTTTCCAGGTGGCGGGGTCGGTGATGAGGGTGCTGGCTCGGCGGTTGATGCCGTGGTGGGGGATGGGGCGGTAGCTGGGGGTGAGTGGTTGGTGGGTGAGGTGGGTGAGGGTGTGGCGTTGGCTGTTGGCGAGGGTGCGTAGGAGGGTGCCGGTGAGGATGACGAAGGGCAGGCCGATCCAGATGAGGGTGAGGAGGGCGGAGGCGATGACGAGGGGTAGGAGGAGGAAGGCGGCGATGTGTTGGGAGAGCAGGAGGATGAGGTAGGCGAGGGTGGTGTGTGGGGGGTGGCGGGTGCGGTGGTGGGGTGTGGTGGTCATGGTTCCTGCTCGTGGGTGGTGTGGGTGGGTGTCCTTTCCATTGTGGGGGTGGTGGGGCCCCGGCCGGTGGTGGCCGGGGCCGTGTGGTGGTGTGGGTTGTGGGCCTGTGGGGCCCTTTTTTGTGTGTGGGGTCAGGGCCAGCGCATGTCGGTGGCGGGGCCGAGTTCGTCGGTTCCGAGGGCGTCCTTGAGTTGGGTCCAGGCTTGTTCGGGTGTGTTGTCGGTGCCGTCGCAGGTGCGTTGGTCGCAGGCGGTGTGTTGGCTCATGGCGCCGGTGAAGTGGAGGGTGCCGTTGTCGCCGTGGGTGTGGATGTTGGCCCATTGGCGGGCTTGGGTGCCGTCGGTGCGGTAGATCTGCGGGATGAGGTGGACGTTGTCGTGGGCGGCGCCGGCGGCGGTGTGGACGTCTTGGAGGGTCCAGTCGTTGTTGCAGGGGCCGTCGCCGTCGGTGGGGCAGCCGTCGGCTGAGTTGGCGGCGTAGAGGGGTGCGGTGGTGGTGGAGGTGTAGGCGTTGAGCCAGTCGTGGGCCCAGTCGGGGGTGGACCAGGCGGGTTCGGCGTCGATGGCGCCGGTGATGGTGACGTTGGGTGTGGTGGAGCGTTGTTGGGCGGTGTCGATGGTGGTGGCCCAGGTGGTGCCGGCGTGGGTTCCGGTGGGTCCGCCGTCGTCCTTGTTGTTGACGCCGAGGGCGAGGTGGGTGGTGGTGTCGGGGGTGGCGCATTCGGTGAAGCCTCGGGCCCAGTGGTGGGCGTAGTCGAGGGCGTCGGTGGTGGGTGTGCGTTCGGTGGTGGTGTCGGGGCCGGTGCCGGGTTGGCGGAGGGTGTCGTCGTCTTCTTGGGTGCCGAAGAAGAGGATGGTGAGGCCGTTGGTGTCGGCTTGGGCTTGGGTGCATCCGTTGGTGTGGGCGTGGTCGTTGGTTTGTGGGAGGGGGATGTAGTGGCTGGTGGTGTGGCCGGGGTAGTCGGGTTGTGGTGTGGGTTGGGCGGTGGCGGGTGTGGCGAGGGTGAGGGTGAGTAGGGCGGCTGCGGTGGTGGCGGTGGTGGTGGTGAGGTGTGTGTGGTGCATGGGGTCCAGTTGAGCGCGGGGGTGTGGGGTGGGACACGCATGTGGGGTGTTGGGAGGTTGTGGGGCATTCGGGGTGGGTGTTTGTTGGGGGTTTCTGGTGCGACTCGCCGTCGGCGATTTCCCGTGTCTTGGCCCGACCTGTGATGATCGGGGGTGTGTGGCGTGAACTGATCTGGGAGATGTATCCGGAGGCCGTGTTGGCCGATCCGGTGGACGAGGTGGCCTTGTCCGAGGTGGAGAAGCGGTTGCAGCTTCCTCTGCCGTTCGAGCTGGCGTCGTTGTTGCGCGAGGTGGACGGGGTGGCCAATGAGTACGGGGACGCGGTGGTGTGGAGTGCGCGTCGTCTGGTGGAGGACAACCTGGGGATGCGGCGTGAGCCGGATTATCGGGAGTTGTATGCGCCCTTCGACGAGATGATCTTCTTCGGTGATTCGGACATGGGGCCGCAGTTCGCGTACGTGCACACGGACTACGGGCCGGGGATCGTGGTGTGGGATCATGAGACGGATCGGCGCCGGTTGGTGGTGGTGTCGTTGCGGGACTACTTGGCGCGGTGTTTGATCCAGGGGAATTCGTGGTTCCGGTGAGTCGGGGGTTGACCTGCCGGTTCGTGCTACTTTTTCGGTGTTGACCGAGGTTGAGCACGTTTGAGAGTAGGACCATGTCGGAGCAGTCCACGGCCTCGCAGGTGGCCGCTGTGGTGCAGGGCCGCCAGGTGTCGGAGTTCGGTGAGTTCGCCCCCGAGGCGGTGCGCGGCGGGGTGTTGCGGGTGACCGAGGTGGGCGAGGAGGTCCTGCACCGGCGGTGTGCGGATGTGGGGCCGGAGATGTTGGGCGGTTCGGAGCTGGGGGCTCTGGTCGATGACATGTTCCGGACCATGTATGCGGCCGAGGGTGTGGGGTTGGCGGCCAACCAGGTGGGTGTGGACCTGCGGGTGTTCGTCTACGACTGCCCTGATGATGAGGGTGTGCGGCACGTGGGGCATGTGGTGAACCCGGTGTTGGACGAGCGTGATCTGGACGATGCGGTCGTGGTGGAGCCCGAGGGGTGTCTGTCGGTTCCGGGGCCGCATGCGGATCTGGGGCGGGCCGAGCATGCCACGGTGCGGGGTGTGGACCGTGACGGGGAGCCGGTGGTGGTGTCCGGGAGCGGGTTCTTCGCGCGGTGCTTGCAGCACGAGACCGATCACACGGTCGGCAAGGTGTATGTGGACCGGTTGTCCAAGCGTGAGCGCAAGAGGGTCCTCAAGCGCATGGAGGAGATGCGCGAGGAGGTCCTGGAGCGGCGTGAGGAGCGTGCCGGGGAGCTGGGTGAGGAGCTTGCGGCTTCCTGAGGGGGCTTGATGTACCGGTTGTGAGGGCTTCGACCTGCGGGTCGGGGCCCTTTTGTCGTGTTGGGGCCAGGTCGGGGCGGTGGGGGCCTTTGCGGGGGTGTGTGGTCCACTGGTGGGCTCGTGGGGGTGCCGGTGGGGTGGATTGGCTCTGACAGTGGCCCCGATGTGGGGGGCTGTGATCCTTCCGTGATGCGCGGGGGCGGTAGATTGCCCGGCATGCAGAACGGGGACACAGGCGGCGGTGAGCCGACACAGCAGGTGGTCATTTACACCGACGGGGCGTGCAGCGGCAACCCCGGCCCGGGAGGGTGGGGTGTGTGGTTGCGCTACGGCGACCACGAGAAGGAGTTGTTCGGCGGCGAGCGCGAGACCACCAACAACCGGATGGAGCTGATGGCGGCGATCCAGGCGTTGGAGGCGCTGCACCGGCCGATGCCGGTGGTGGTGCACACCGACTCCTCCTACGTGCGCGACGGCATCACGTCCTGGGTGCAGGGGTGGAAGAAGCGCGGGTGGCAGACCTCGGCGAAGAAGCCGGTCAAGAACGTGGACCTGTGGCAGCGCCTGGACGCGGCCCGTGAGCGCCACGAGGTGGAGTGGCGGTGGGTGCGCGGCCACAGCGGCGACGAGGGCAACGAGCGCGCCGACGAGTTGGCGCGGCGCGGCCGGGACGAGGCCGCGGTGGGCTGAGTGCGCCGGCCACCGGGTGTGGGCCCGTGTCCCCTTGTGTGGGGGTGCGGGCCTTTGGTGTGTGCGGGCTCAGGTGTGATCGGCGGGGTGGTCGTGGTCCTGTTCGTCGCGGAAGCGTTCGACCATGAGGCGACGGGGTCCGGTGCCGTCCTCGGAGAGTTGGTCGTCGGGGTTGGAGAGGGTGCAGGTGCTCAGGGACAGGCAGCCGCATCCGATGCAGTCGCTGAGGTCGTCGCGCAGGCGGGTGAGTTGGTCTATGCGGGCGTCGAGTTCGTCGCGCCATTGGGCGGACAGGTCGGCCCAGTCGGTGCGGGTGGGTGTGCGGTTGTCGGGGAGTTGGTCCAGGGCTTGGCGGATGCGGGCCAGGGGGATGCCCACGCGTTGGGAGATGCGGATGAAGGAGACCCGGCGCAGGGTGTCGCGGCGGTAGCGGCGTTGGTTGCCGCTGGTGCGGCGGCTGTGGATGAGGCCTTTGCGTTCGTAGAAGTGCAGGGCCGAGACGGCCACGCCGGAGCGTTCGGCCACCTGGCCGACGGTGAGTTCCTTGGTGATGGGTGCCACGGGGCCGAGTTTATGCGGGGCGGGCGTGGGGGCCGGTGAGGGCGTAGGCGCGGGCGTAGCGGCCGCCTCGCAGGAGGAGTTGGCGGTGGGTTCCGGTTTCGGTGAGGTGTCCGTGTTCGAGGTAGAGGATGCGGTCGGCGGTGTGGGTGTGGGTGGGGTGGGTCATGGCGGTGATGTGTGCGCGGTGGTGGGTGGTGGTGATGAGGGCGGTGGTGGGGTCGAGGGTGCGGATGTGGGCGGGTTGGGGTGTGTGGAGGTGGCCGGTGGTGGGGCGGGTGTGTCCGGTGAGGAGTTGGATGAGGGTGGTGGGGTCGGTGAGGCCGACGAGGGCGAGGCGTTCGCCGGGGTGGAGGGTGAGGTCGAGGTGGTGCAGGTGTGGGGGCAGGGTGAGGTCGACCAGTTCCACCAGGGGTGGGGTGTGGCGGGTGGGTGCGGGGCGGGTGCGGAGTGTGTGTCGGTGGGTGAGCCTCACGGGTGTTCCGTTCTGGTGGTGGTGCCTCTCGGGTGCTTCGATCACCGCGGGAGGGTGAGAGTTCTTGTTGTGTGTTCGTGTCCCGGGGTGGTGGGGCTCACGGTGTCGGGGCTGGTGGTGGGTGTTGGGGGTTCAACGTTCGGGTGGGGGCGTGGGTGCCCGTGGGTGGGGTGGCCGTTGTGGTGGGGTGTGCGACCTTGTGGCCGTGGTGGGGGTTTGGTGAGGGTGGGGGTCATGGCGCACGAGGTGGTTCTGGTCTGTTTCGAGGACATGTTGGCTCTGGACCTGTCGGGGCCGTTGGAGGTTTTTGCGGCTGCCGACGGGGGTGAGGGGTTCTACCGGGTGCGTACGGCGTCGTTGGGCGGGCGCGGGGTGCGCGCCTCCAACGGGTTGCGGGTGGGGGTGGATGTGGCGTTGGAGGAGGTGGAGGGGGCGCACACGCTGCTGGTGGTGGGTGGTCCGGGTGCGCGGGGTGGTGATGCGGTGTTGGCCGGCCAGGTGGGGCGGATCGCGGCCCGGTCGGAGCGGGTGGTGTCGGTGTGCACGGGTGCGTTCGTGTTGGCGGGTGCGGGGTTGTTGGAGGGGCGGCGGGTGGCCACGCACTGGCGGCACGGGGCGGAGTTGGCGCGGGTGTGCCCGGGGGCGGTGGTGGAGAGCGATCCGGTGTTCGTGCGCGATGGGCGGGTGTGGACCTCGGCGGGGGTGAGTGCGGGCATCGATCTGGCGTTGGCGTTGGTGGAGCAGGACCGGGGCCGGGCGGTGGCGTTGGAGGTGGCGCGGTCGTTGGTGGTGTTCCTGCGGCGTCCGGGTGGGCAGGCGCAGTTTTCGGCGGCGTTGTCGGGGCAGTGGGCGCAGCGTTCTGGGGTGCGTGCGGTGCAGCACTGGGTGGTGGAGCATCCGGGGGCGGATCTGTCGGTGGGGGTGTTGGCCGAGCGTGCGGGGTTGTCGGTGCGTCAGTTCTCGCGGGTTTTTGCGGCGCAGGTGGGGTGTACGCCGGGCCGGTATGTGGAGCGGGTGCGGGTGGAGGCGGCGCGGCGGTGGTTGGAGGAGTGTGATGCGCCGGTGTCGGCGGTGGCGCGTCGGTGCGGGTTCGGGGGTGAGGAGGTGATGCGGCGGGTGTTCGTGCGGGTGGTGGGGTGTGCGCCGTCGCGGTACAGGGAGCGGTTTCGTGGTGTGTGAGTCGACAACTGGGGTGTGTTGCGGTGCAGGTGGCGATCGTGGTGTTCGAGGGTGTGACGTTGCTGGATGCGGTGGGCCCGTATCACGTGTGGCGGTCCTTGCCGGGTGTGGAGGTGGTGTGGGTGGCTGAGCGCCCGGGTGTGGTCGGTGACGGGCGCGGGGGTGCGGTGGTGGCCGAGTACGGGTTGGAGGAGGTGGCGCGTCCGGACGTGGTGTGTGTTCCGGGCGGGCCGGGTCAGGAGGCGCTGATGGGTGGGGGCGCGGTCGTGGACTGGGTGCGTGCTGTGGATGAGGGCAGTGCGTGGACGGTGTCGGTGTGTACGGGTGCGTTGGTGTTGGCGGCTGCGGGGTTGTTGGAGGGGCGGCGTGCGACGACGCACTGGTTGGCGCGGGGGGAGCTGGGTGCGTGGGGTGTGCGGGTGGTCGAGGAGCGGGTGGTCTTCGACGGCAAGTACGCCTCGGGTGCGGGGGTGAGTGCGGGTATCGATGTGGCGTTGGCGTTGGGTGGGCGTCTGGTGGGGGTGGAGGCGGCTCAGCGGGTGCAGTTGATGAGTGAGTACGATCCGGCGCCGCCGTGGGATGCGGGGTCGCCGGGGCGGGCTCCGGGGTCGGTGGTGGCGTGGGCGCGGGAGCGGTCGCGGTTCTGTCGGTAGCCGGGGGCGGCGCTGTGGGGTGGTGTGGTCGGGGGTGGGGAGGTCTGGCTTGCTGGCCTACCTATCGGTAGGTAGGCTCGTGGGATGAGCGAACACACCTCGGTCGCCGTGCGCGACCTGGAGAAGTCCTACGGCAACAAGACCGTCCTCGACGGCCTCTGCCTCAGCATCCGGCGGGGCAGCCGCACCGTGGTCCTGGGCCCCAACGGCGCCGGAAAGTCCACCCTGCTGGAGATCGTGGCGACGCTGCGCTCCCCGGGCTCGGGAACGGTCGTGGTGGAGGGCCAGGACGTGGTCGCGCACACCCGGCAGGCACGGCAGCTGATCGGGCTGGCGCCCCAGTCCAACGCCCTGGACCCGCTGGCCTCACCCCAGGAAGTGCTCGACTTCCAGGGGGCGGTTCTGGGGCTGCACGCACGGGCCGCGCGCCGCCGGTCGAGCGAGTTGCTGGACCTGTTCGGGCTGGGCGAGCACCGGCGCACGCGCATCGCGAAGCTCTCCGGCGGGACCCGCCGCAAGGTCGACCTCGCCGTCGCCCTGGTCAACGCGCCCTCGCTGGTGATCCTGGACGAGCCCACGACCGGCCTGGACCCCCTGGCCCGGATGGACCTGTGGGAGGAGCTCAAGCGCCTGAACGCCAACGGCGAGGCCAGCACACTGCTGATCTCCACCCAGGACCTGCACGAGGCCGAGGTGTTGGCCAGCGACATCGTGGTCCTGCGCGAGGGGAACGTCGCTGCGCACGACTCGCCCGACGTACTCAAGAGCTTGGTGGGCGAACGCACCCTGACCTTGGCGCTGGATTCGCCCGGGACGGCCCGGGCGCTGGTCGGGGCGAGTCGGGCCGGGTTCCGCGCCGAACCC
This sequence comes from Nocardiopsis coralli, assembly GCF_014892575.1. Classification (GTDB taxonomy): domain Bacteria; phylum Actinomycetota; class Actinomycetes; order Streptosporangiales; family Streptosporangiaceae; genus Nocardiopsis; species Nocardiopsis coralli. The sequence continues at coordinate 98,801 of NZ_JADBGI010000026.1, forward strand.
GGCGACCCGGGCACCGTGCGCCTGGCTCTTCCGCGCGACCCGGCCGTGCTGCGCTCGGCGCTGGAGGACATCGGCTCGGTCGCGGCGTCGGTCCAGCAGATGCGGTTGGCCGATCCCTCGCTGGACGACGTGTTCGCGAGCCTGGCCGCGGCCTGACCGACAGCACGCCCCTCTGCCACGTAAGGAAGAGCTCACCATGACCATGACAGCTGTCCCTCCCACGCGCGCGACTGCCCGCGGCGCCGGTACGTTCCCGGTCACAGCAGCGGCCACGCGGCGGTCCCTGCGCGCGGTGTTCCGTTCCCCGGCCCTGCTGATCACCCCGTTCGCCCAGTCGCTGTTCTTCCTGCTGGTCTATGCGGGCCAGCTCGGCGACGTCGGCAGCAGCTACCTCGACGACCAGTCCTTCATCGCCTTCCTCCTGCCGCTGATCGTGCTCACGGGTGTGGCCACCGGTGCCGGCGCCGCCGGGACGATGACGCTGGGCGACATCACCAGCGGCTACCTGGACCGGCTCCGTATGGCCCACGGCACGGCCACACCGTTCCTGGCCGGAACGCTCATCGCCACCCTGGTCGCTGTGAGCGTGCAGGCCCTGCTGACCACCGGGGGTGCGATGCTGGTGGGTTACAGGCCCACCGGGTGGGCCGAGACCTTCGCGATGGTCGGGCTCATGCTGGTCCTGGGCCTGGCGGTGGCCCTGTTCAGCATCGCCGTGGCGGTGCACACCGTCTCGTCCTCGACCACCGGTCTGGTTCCCCTGGCCTTCTTCGGGCTCTCGTTCTTCACGGGTGTGTTCGCCCCCGTGGAGGAGCTCTCCGGTTGGATGCAGGCGATCGCCACGGTCAACCCGCTCACCTACATCATCGACACCGCCCGGGAACTGGAGAGCGGCACCGTTCCCAGCGCCGGTCCTGTTGCGGTGGGCCTGCTGCTGGTGCTCGTGGTCGCCGGGCTCATCAGCTGTGCGCTGGCACTGCACCGGGCCCGCAGGAGGCGATGAAGCCCGGGGGCGGCCCGGGCCGTGACGGCGCCCCGGGCCGAGAGCGCGGGTGTGTCGGAGCTCTCGTGCGGGCCTTCGGTGGGGGTGGGTGGGGCGGGGGTAGGTGGTGGGTGCTTTTCGTTTCCCCCCGATGGAAAGGTGTGTGGG
>NZ_JADBGI010000027.1 GCF_014892575.1 Nocardiopsis coralli
TTTACGGGCCCGCCGCTTGACATAGAAGCGTCCCCGGGGCCCTGTCAGTCGCGCAGGGAGTCGTCCATGGCGCGCACGAGCCCGCCCTCGGCGTCCATGTCCAGGTTCCAGACCATGAGCCCGCCCAGGTCCTCCTCGCGCACGTACTCGCCCTTGAGCGCGATCACCTCGGGGTTGTCGTAGGTCCACCACTCGTCGCCGTCGAAGACCCAGTAGGCGCCGGCGTCCTCGTCGAGGTGGCGCCGCCCGCCCATCTCCTCCAGGTCGGCGAAGGCCGCGGTGGGACCGTCGTAGGCGTCCTCCGCCGGGCCCTCGGCCGTCCGGCCCGGGCTGCCGTCGCCGTCGACGCCCTGCCAGCCGCGGCCGAACGCGGGCACGCCCAGCACCAGGCGTTCGGGGTCGGCGCCCAGGTCGAGGTAGCGGCGTACGGCGGCGTCGGCGCTGTCGGCGTCGGGTGCGTGCGCGGGCGCGTGGAGGTTGGAGTGGAAGGCGGTCTCCTCGCTCCAGGGGCCGGCCAGGTCGTACCCCTGGACCGTGGCGAGGTCGACCAGGTCGAAGATCTCCGCGTCGTAGGCGGCCGCCTGCTCCTCCCCCGCCGGCAGCGACACCGAGAGCGTGTAGTCCCGGCCGGTCTCGGCGGAGAGCTCGTCGAGCTGCTCCCGGAACTCGGCCACCAGCAGCGTGAAGTTCTCCGCGTCGTCGGGGTGCTCGACGTTGTCCTCGTGCCCCTGCCCGCCCGGCCACTCCCAGTCCAGGTCGATGCCGTCGAAGACCCCGGACGCCGCGCCGGGCCCGCCCTGGGGTTCGCCGTCGTACTCGGGCAGGTCGCCGCGCAGCCACAGGTCCAGGCACGAGGCAACGAAGGCCGAACGCGACTCCGCCGTACGCGCGGCGTCGGAGAAGTGCGTGGACCAGTTCCACCCGCCCAGCGACAGGCTCGCCCCCAGCTGCGGGTGGCGCTCGCGCAGCAGGCGCAGCTGGTTGAGGCTCCCGGCGAGTTCCTGTTCGTAGCTGTCGGCCTGCCCGTCCACGCTCTCGTCGGCCTCGTACCGCCGCTGGTAGAGCTCCCAGGGCTGGTCGTGGTTGTCCTCGGGGATGTGGCAGAGGCCGTCGGAACCGATGTCACCGAACGCCCACATGAGTCGGGTGAGGCGCTCGGCGGCGCCGTTGTCCTCGAGCTCCTTGACGGTGAAGCCGCGGTTGGCGACGTTCCAGTCGGCGAAGTACCCGAGGCGTTCGGGTTCGCGGTCGTCGTTCACGATCAGGTACCCGGTGATGAGCAGGGCCGCGGCGGTGGCCGCGCCCAGGGCGACGAGGAGGGGGCGGCGTCCCCGCGGGGACGGGCGTGGCGGCTGAGGGGTGGCGTTCACCCTCCCGACCGTAGGGGGAATCGCCGCCGGGCACCTCTCCCCCGGCCCCGGTCGGCCACATGAGGACGATCGTCCAGGACGGGAACCCAGGGCGGCCCCCGTACGTTCTGTGGCCGCCGCCCCGGGTTCACCCGCCGCGCAGGAAGTCCTTCAGGGGCCCGGCCCGGGAGGGGTGGCGCAGCTTGGCGAGGGTCTTGGCCTCGATCTGGCGGATGCGTTCGCGGGTCACCCCGAACTCGCGCCCGACCTCCTCCAGGGTGCGCGGGCGGCCGTCGACCATCCCGAAGCGCAGCCGGATCACCCGCTGTTCCCGGTCGGACAGGTCGCCCAGGAGGCTGCGCAGGCGTTCCTGCAGCAGGGTGAAGGCGGCCGCCTCGACCGGCATGATCGCGTCGGAGTCCTCGATGAACTCGCCGAAGTCGGACTCCTCGTCCCCGATGGGGGTGTGCAGGGAGACCGGTTCGCGGGCGATGCGCTGGATCTCCAGGACCCGCTCGCCGCCGAAGCCCGCCGCGGAGGACAGCTCCTCGATGTCGGGCTCGCGGCCCAGCTGCTGGTGGAGCTGGTGTTGCAGGCGCACCAGGCGGTTGATGGTCTCGACCATGTGCACGGGGATGCGGATGGTGCGTGCCTGGTCGGCGATCGCACGGGTGATGGCCTGGCGGATCCACCACGTCGCATAGGTGGAGAACTTGAAACCCTTGGTGTAGTCGAACTTCTCCACCGCGCGGATGAGGCCGAGGTTGCCCTCCTGGATGAGGTCCAGGAACAGCAGTCCGCGGCCCATGTAGCGCTTGGCGATGGAGACGACCAGGCGGAGGTTGGCCTCGATGAGGCGGCGTTTGGCGCGGCGGCCCTCCTCGACGAGGGCGCCGAGCTCCTCGGCGGTGCGGCCGGCGGGGCCGGGGGTGCAGCGTGAGGCGTAGAGGCCGGCCTCGATGGCCTTGGCCAGGTCGACCTCCTCCTCGGCGGTCAGGAGGGGGACCTGGCCGATCTCGCGGAGGTAGAGGCGGACCAGGTCGGAGCCGGTGCGCCGGCCGGCCTCCGGCGGTGGGTCGGCCTCCTCGGCGTCGGCGACCTCGATCCCCGCGCGGGAGAGGTGGACCACCGCGCGGTCCAGGGCCTGCGAGGACGAACCCAGGCGTTCCAGGGCGGCGGCGACCTCGTCACGCGTGACCGTTCTCCGACCCTCGCCGGGCAGCGCCCGGAGCACCTGTCTGACGGGCGGCATTTCCTTGGTCACAACTGTGGGAGCCACGCCTACATTGTGCCCGGAGTCACCCCGGAAAAGGGAGACTCATTATTGTCACCTTCGCGCTACCCCCCGGTGGAGAGCTCCTCCTGCAGGGCGCGTTTCTGCTGGCCGAGCGCGAGGAGCTCGGTGAAGACACGGGTGTGTTCCTCGGGGTCGGAGGCCGCGTCCAAGCGGGCGAGCTCCGATTTCAGGTTTGCCTCGCGGCGGTTGATGGAATGAGTCCTGATTGTGCTCAGCATTTGCCGCGCGAAATGCCCGTCGACTTCTCCGTAGAACTCCAGGGGCTCGGCGGTGAGGTTGGCCAGGAGGTTGCGCTGGGCTTCCTCGGGGGCGCTGTCCCGCAACCGGTGGATCCACCCCTGGGGGTCCTGCACCGCGGCCGCGACCCCGCCCTGTTCGGCCACGAGCCGCAGGAGCTCGCGGTGCTGCGGGACGGTGAAGTCCTCCTCCACGAACCGGTCGAAGTCCTGGGCCAGGTTCGGGTACTTCAGGGCCAGTTTGAGGGCCTGGCGTTCGCGCTGCACCGACGGGTCGTTCAGGTCGTAGGGCGCGGCACCGGCGTCCGCCCCCGGTCCGGGGCGCACCGGGCCCCTGCCGCGCGCGGGCCCGCGGCGCATGTGCTGGTTGACGCGCTGCAGGACGTAGTTCTCGTCCATGAGCCCGATCCAGCGGTCCAGGTTCTTGCCCCAGCCCTTGCGCACGCCCTCGTCGCGGATGCTCGCGACCACGGGCGCCGCCGCCTCGAGCGCGGCCATGCGGCTCTCGGGGGTGTCGAGGTCGTAACCGTCGATGACGTCCTTGATCTTGAACTCGTACATGGGCATGGCGCTGTCGACCAGGTCGGTGATGGACTGCGCCCCCTGGTTGAGCCACAGGTCGCCCGGGTCGAGCCCGTCGGGCTGGATGGCCACGTAGGTCTCGGAGGAGAACGCGTGCTCCTCGGAGAACGCGCGGGCGGCGGCCTTCTGCCCGGCCTTGTCGCCGTCGAAGGTGAAGACGACCCTGCCGCCCTGGTTGGAGCGGCCCAGGAGCATGCGCCGCAGGATCTTGACGTGGTCCTCGCCGAAGGAGGTTCCGCACGTGGCGACCGCGGTGTCCTCCCCCGCCAGGTGGCAGGCCATCACGTCGGTGTACCCCTCGACGACGATGGCCTTGCCCTCGCGGGAGATCTGGCGTTTGGCCAGGTCGAGGCCGTAGAGGATGCGGCCCTTGTGGAAGATGGGGCTCTCGGGGGAGTTGAGGTACTTGGGGCCGTCCTCGTCCGCGTCGAGCTTGCGCGCCCCGAACCCGACGACCTCGCCGGTGACCTCGCGGATCGGCCAGAGCACCCGGTTGCGGAACCGGTCGTAGGCGCCGCGGCGGCCCTGGCTGGCGAGCCCGCCCTCGACGAGTTCCCGGTCGGTGAAGCCCTTGCCCCGCAGGTGGCCGACGAGGTTCTCCCAGCCGCGCGGGGCGTAGCCGAGGCCGAAGCGTTCGGCGTGGGCGCCGACGAAACCCCGGTCGTCGAGGAACCGCCGCGCGACGACGCCCTCCGCCGAGCGGAACAGGTGCTGGGCGTAGAACTCGGCGGCGGCCTTGTGCGCTTCCAGCAGCCGTTGGCGCTTGTTCTCGTCCCGGCGGGTGCTGCGGCCCTCCCCGGACTCGTAGCGCAGCTGGATCCCGCTCTGGCGCGCGAGCGACTCGACGGCCTCGGTGAAGCTGAGGCTGTCGATCTGCTGCACGAAGCGGATGACGTCGCCGCCCTCCTGGCAACCGAAGCAGTAGAACAGGTTCTTGGAGGGGGTGACGTTGAACGAGGGCGACTTCTCGTCGTGGAAGGGGCACAGGCCCTTGAGCGAGCCGCCCCCCGCGTTGCGCAACTGGAGGTACTCGCCCACGACGTCGGCGATGGGGGTGCGCTCGCGCACGAGTGCGATGTCTTCGTCCTTGATCCGGCCAGCCACGGTCTCAGGGTAGTTCGCCCCGGCGACGTTCGCGCCGCCCGGTCGCGCTCCGGCGGCCGGGCAGCGCCCCTGCGGCTGGGCCGGACCGGGTCAGGTTCCGGGGCCGCCCGGTGAGCGACCTCTCCCCCACCTGCGGTTCCGGGACCGGGTCGGCGCGACGGAGCCGGCCGACTGCGCGCGGCGTTTGTTGTGCACGTCGAAGGCGACCGCGAGGAGCAGCACCAGGCCCTTGATGAGCTGCTGCCAGTCCACGCCGAGGCCGATGAGCGACATCCCGTTGTTGAGCACGCCCATGACCAGGGCCCCGATGACGGCCCCGACGATGGTGCCGACCCCTCCCCCGGCGGAGGCTCCGCCGATGAAGGCCGCGGCGATCGCGTCGAGCTCGAACATGGTTCCGGCCCCGGGGGTGGCCGAGTTGAGCCGTGCGGTGAAGACGAGTCCGGCCAGGGCGGAGAGGGCACCCATGTTGACGAAGACCCAGAAGGTGGTGCGCTGCGTGGCGATGCCGGACAGCGCCGCGGCCTGTTCGCTGCCGCCCACCGCGTAGACCCGCCGTCCGGTCGTGGTCGAGCGCATGAGGAACGCGTACCCGGCGATGAGCGCGATGAGCATGAGCCCGACCAGGGGCAGGCCGTTGTATCCGGCGAGCACGTGCGCGAAGACCATGATCACCGCGGTGTAGGCGGCCGAGACGGCGACGGCCGCCGCGGTCGACGACATGGGCAGACCGTGCCGCCGTGCACGGGAACGCTGCCGCCACTGGATCCACACCAGGGCCGCGGCGCCGGCCGCCCCGAGTGCGAGGGTGGGCAGGTGCAGGCCCAGCACCTCGGGGCCGGGAAGGAACCCGCTGGCCATGGTGCGCAGGGACTCCGGCAGCGGCGCGATGGACTCCCCGCCCAGCACCGCCATGGTCGCCCCTCGGAAGACGAGCATCCCGGCGAGGGTGACGATGAAGGCGGGCACCCGCACGTAGGCGATCCAGAAGCCCTGCCACGCGCCGATGAGCGCGCCGAGCAGCAGGGCCAGCGGGACCACGACCGGGGTCGGCAGCCCCCACGAGGTGAGCATGACCGCCGACACAGCGCCGGTGAAGGCCACGACCGAGCCGACCGACAGGTCGATGTGGCCGGTGATGATGACCATCATCATCCCGATCGCGAGGATCAGGACGTAGGAGTTCTGCATGATCAGGTTGGTGATGTTGAGCGGCGTGAGGAGCAGTCCGCCGGTCAGGATCTCGAACAGCACCACGATCGCCACGAGGGCGATGACCATGCCGTACTGGCGGGCGTTGACACGCATCAGGGCGCCCAGGGCTCCGGGGAGGCGGAACCGGGGGGAGGGGCCGGGGTCGGTGCTGTTCACGCGGCTCCCCCCGTTGCGGTCATCAGTCTCATGAGGGTCTCCTGGTCGGCCGCCTCACCCGGGACCTCGCCGGTGATGCGGCCCTCGCACATCGTGTAGATCCGGTCGCTCATGCCGAGCACCTCGGGCAGCTCGGAGGAGATGAGCAGCACGCAGGCGCCCGCCTCGGCGAGCCGGCGCACGATGAGGTGGATCTCGTACTTGGCCCCGACGTCGATGCCGCGGGTGGGCTCGTCGAGGATCAGCAGGTCGGGCCGGGTGAACATCCACTTCCCGAGCACGACCTTCTGCTGGTTGCCGCCACTGAGGGTGCGCACCACCTGGGTGGGGCCGTGGCTGCGCAGGCGCATGTCGCGTGTGGTCTCCCCGGTCTCGACCGCTTCCCTGCCGGGGTCGAGGACGCCGCGGGTGGAGATGCGGCCGAGGGCGGCCAGGGAGGTGTTGTGGCGGACGTCGTCGTCGAGGACCAGGCCCAGGCCTTTGCGGTCCTCGGGGACGTAGGCCAGCCCGGCGGCGATGGCGCGGGCGGCGGTGGAGGTGTCGGCCTCGCGCCCGTCCTTGTGCAGGGTTCCGCGCACGTGGCGGCCGTAGGAGCGCCCGAACACGCTCATGGCCAGTTCGGTGCGGCCGGCACCCATGAGCCCGGCCAGGCCCACGACCTCGCCCCGGCGCACGGTCAGGGAGGCGCCGTCGACCATGCGCCGTCCGGCCTGGACGGGGTGGTCGACGGTCCAGTCGCGGACCTCGAACCGGACCTCGCCGACGGTGCCGGCGCGGTCGGGGTAGCGCTGGTCGAGGTCTCGGCCGACCATGCCGCGGATGATGCGGTCCTCGGCCACCGACGGGACGCCGTCGGCGTCGCGTTCCACGGGGAGCGTCTCGACGGTGCGGCCGTCGCGCAGCACGGTGACCTCGTCGCTGACCTGCATGACCTCGCCGAGTTTGTGCGAGATGAGGATGCAGGCCACGCCCTGGCCGCGCAGCTCGGTGAGCAGGTCGAGCAGCCGGGCGCTCTCGGCCTCGTTGAGCGCGGACGTGGGCTCGTCGAGGATCAGCACCCGCACGCTCTTGGCCAGGGCCTTGGCGATCTCCACGAGCTGTTGGGCCCCGACGCTGAGCTGGGCGACGGGGGTGGCCGGGTTCTCGTCCAGGCCCACCCGTTCGAGCAGGGCGCGGGCCTGCGCGTGGGTGCTGCCCCAGTCGATGACCCCGCGGTGGGACCGCTCGTTTCCCAGGAACATGTTCTCGCTGACCGACAGGTGCGGGACGAGGGCGAGCTCCTGGTGGATGATGGCGATCCCGGCGCGTTCGCTGTCGGCGACCCCGGTGAAGGCGGCCGGTTCTCCCCCGACGAGGATCTCCCCGGTGTGGGTGCCGGCGGGGTGCACGCCGCTGAGCACCTTCATGAGGGTGGACTTGCCGGCTCCGTTCTCCCCCATGAGGGCGTGCACGGTGCCGGCACGTACCGACAGCGAGACCCCGTCCAGCGCCTGGACGCCGGGGAAACCCTTGCGGATGTCGCGCATGAGCAGCAGCGGGGCGGTCCCGCCGGTTCCGGTGTTGTGCGGCTCACCCATCGAGATCGGACTCGTCGTAGTAGCCGCTCTCGATGAGGACCTCCTCGTAGTTGTCGGCGTCGACCGAGACGGGGTCGAGGAGGTAGGAGGGCACGACCGTCACACCGTTGTCGTAGCTGTCGGTGTCGTTGACCGGCACCTCATCCCCCGCGGCGACGGCGTCGACCATGTCCACGGTCTGGGCGGCGAGCTCGCGGGTGTCCTTGAAGACGGTCTGGGTCTGTTCCCCGGCCACGATGGAGCGCACCGACGGGACCTCGGCGTCCTGGCCGGTGACCACGGGCAGTGGACGCTCCTCGGTGCCGTAACCGACCGCGCGCAGGGACTCGATGACGCCGAGGCTGATGCCGTCGAAGGGCGAGAGCACGGCGTCGAGGTCCTCGTCGGAGTAGTGGGCGCTGAGGAGGTTGTCCATCCGGGACTGGGCGACCGAGCCGTCCCAGCGTTCGGTGGCGATCTGTTCCATGGAGGTCTGGTCGCTGCGCACCTCGAGCGTGCCGTCGTCGACGTGGGGCTGCAGGACCTCCATGGCGCCGTCGTTGAAGAAGTAGGAGTTGTTGTCGTCGGGGGCGCCGCCGAACAGCTCGATGTTGAAGGGGCCGCCCTCGTCCTCGAGGTCGAGGGCGTCGACGATGTATTCGCCCTGCAGGACCCCGACCTGGTGGTTGTCGAAGGTCGCGTAGTAATCGACGTTCGGGCTCTCCATGATGAGGCGGTCGTAGGCGATGACGGGGATGTCGTTGTCGGCGGCCATGTCGAGCACGTCCCCGAGCGCGCTCCCGTCGACGGCGGCGATGACGAGCACGTCGGCGCCGCGGGTGATCATGTTCTCGACCTGGGCGAGTTGGTCCTCGACGACGTCCTCGGCGAACTGCAGGTCGGTGCCGTATCCGCGCTCCTCGAAGTCGGCGACCATGTTGGCGCCGTCGTTGACCCAGCGTTCCCACGACTGCGTGGGCATGGAGATGCCGACGACGCCCTCCTCCCCCTCGGGTTGGGCGGCGTCGCCGACCCCGCCGCACGCGGTGGCGGCCAGGGCCAGGGCCGCGAGGGCGGCCGGCGCGGCGAGGACGGGCGGGCGGTGGCGGGTGGTCCGGTGGCGTGGCACGGGGGGTCCTTCCGTCGGTGCTGTGAAATCGGATCGGGGCGGGCCGGGGTCAGGGGGCGGTCGTGAGGGTGACGGCGGTCCAGGAGACCGGGGGCAGCACGGCGCGGCGGCCGGGCCCGCGGGCGGACCGAGGAGCGGGGCGGGGGCGGGACGGACGTCGGGTGCGCATGGTGAGCTCCTTGCGCTGGGGGGGACGGGGAGGCCTCTCCCCTGGATCCCGGCGGGACGGGCGATGCCCTCCCACCGGGGCCGGTGCGCGCGCGGGCGCCTCTCGTCGGTGGCTCGGGGTCAGACGCGGACGTACTCGATGCCGGTGATGTCGCACAGCGCCCGCCAGTCGGCGGCGCGGTGCCCGGTGTGCAGGGCCATGTGGTGGGTGCCGCCGGCGCGCAGCCACCCCTCGGTGCAGTCCCGGACGCCGGTGTCGGGGCGGTACTGGCCGTAGGGCATCTCCAGGGACGGCAGGGGCGGGGCGTCCAGCACCTCGCCCTCGGAGACGACCAGGCGGAAGCGTTCACCGCCCAGCGCGACCAGGGAGGCGAGGGTGGCCGGTCCGGGCCGGTAGCGGAAGAGCACGGTGGGCGGGTCGGCCAGGCCGCCGATGTCGAGGGGGCGTTTGATCAGGCGCAGGGGTTCGTCGCCGCGGGCGATGCGCCAGTTCCCCTCGCCCATGTGGCTCATGAGGATCGAGTCGGAGGGGAAGTCCATCGCGTACATCTCGGTGAAGTGCGCGTCCCCCGCGAGCACGTGGCCGGCGCGCACCACGGTGGCGGCGAGCACGTCGCCCTCGCCGGCGAAGCCGTACCCCTGGGCCATGAGGGTGGAGGCGGCGGCCATGGGAAGGCGGTCGAAGCGCCCGTCCTCGCCGATGGCGTCGAAGTGGGTGGAGTAGGCGTGGCACCCCCGTTCGGTGAGCAGCCGTTCGATGCCCAGCTGCATGCGGGCGTGGTCGTCGCGTTCCTTCGCGGACAGGCGCGGGTCGACCTCGAAGGCCTCGTCCTCCCAGGCCAGGAGTTCGGCGACCTCCTTCTCGCCCAGGTCGAGGGTGGCGCGGTGCAGGGCCCCGGGCGCGATGACCTCGATCTCGGGGCCGAGGGCGCGCAGCAGGGCGGTCTCGTCGACGCGCGCGTCGCCCATGCCGTTCATGGGGTAACCGAAGACGCCGACCCGCAGGCCCCGGAGCGCGGTCGCGGCGCGGGCGGCACGGGCCCAGCGGTCGATGCGTTCGGCGAACCCCGGGCTCTGCCAGTCGCCGGTGATCACGTCGAAGCGGCGTTCGGCGCGCACGAGGGCGTTGGCGGTGTCCTGGGCTCCGTGGATGCCCTGGTTGTAGGTCATGTCGGCCATGTCCCACTCGGCGGTGACCGAGGGGTCGGGCTGGATGTTGGCCAGCGCCAGGGGCAGGCGGGTGCGGGTCAGGGCGCCGGTCACGCGCAGGGAGGGCCCGTAGGTGAGCATGACGACGAGGACCCCGTCGACGCCGGCGTTCTCGAGGTCGCGCACGGCCCGCTCCGCGTCCTCGCGTCCGCGCACGGGCGGGGCGACGGTCCAGTCGGCGGTGTCGGAGAGGTGCCGGGCGACCCGGTGGGCGTACTCGGCCTGGTGGTCGGTGATGCCGGGGAGCATTGCGTCGTAGAGGGGCTGCATGATGCCGAGGAGCCCGATCCGGGGGCGCGGGGCGGGCAGCGGTCGCGGGGGCACGGGGGGTGTGGCCACGGGGGTCCTCACTTCTGGCCGTAGACGTTGCGGTAACGGTCGTGCAGGGCGTCGATGTCGTCCTGCGGGAGCCGTTCGAGCGGCCCGCTCTGGCGGGCGAGGTGGAGGGTGCGCGCGACGTCCTCGCACATGACGGCGGCCTTGACCGCGTCCTGGGGTGTGGCGCCGATGGTGAAGACGCCGTGGCGGTCCATGAGCACGGCGGGTGAGCGGTGGCCCTCGAGCGTGGCGACGATCCCGCGGCCGATGGAGTCGTCGCCGATCCGGGCGAAGGGCCCGAGCGGGATGTCGCCGCCGAACTCGTCGGCCATAGCGGTGACGGCACACGGGATGGGTTCGCCGCGGGCGGCCCAGGCGGTGGCGTAGGGGCTGTGGGTGTGCACGACGCCGCCGACCTCGGGCAGGGCCCGGTAGACGTAGGCGTGGGCCGCGGTGTCGCTGGAGGGGTTGGGACCGCCGTCGTGCACGGGCCGGCCGTGCAGGTCGCACTCGACCATGTGCTCGGGGGCGAGGGCGTCGTAGGAGACACCGCTGGCCTTGATGAGCATCCGGTCGGTGCCGGGGACGCGGACGGAGACGTTGCCGCTGGTCCAGGCGACCAGGTCCCAGCGGGTGAGTTCGGAGTGCAGTGCGCAGACCTGGGCGCGCAGGTCGTCGAGGCCGGTCACGGGTTCCCCTTCCGGGCGGCGTTGCGGATGTCGCGCAGGCGGTGGAGGCTGCGGGTCCCCCCGCGGCCGAAGTGGTCGTGCAGTTCGGTGTAGAGGGCGTGGAGCTCGTCGTAGGCGGCGGTGCGTTCGGGGTCGGGATCGACGGTGTGTTCGCGCACCCCGCCCATGGCCGCGGAGGCGGCGTGGATGTCGCGGTGGGCCCCGGCGGCGACGGCGCCGTGGATGGCGGCCCCGACCGCACAGGCGAGGCCGGAGGAGACCAGGCGCAGGGGCCTGCCGAGCACGTCGGCGTAGATGCGCAGGACGTGGGGGCGGTCGACCATGCCGCCGGCGACGGTGAGGTCGTGCACGGGCACCCCGGCCTTCTCGAAGGCCTCGACGATGGTGCGGGTGCCGAAGGCGGTGGCCTCCACGAGGGCGCGGTAGATCTCGGCGGGGCGCGTGGCGAGGGTCAGCCCGGCCAGGACACCGGAGAGGTCGTGGTCGACGAGCACGGAACGGTTGCCGCTGTGCCAGTCGAGCGCGACGAGCCCGTGCGCGCCCACGGGGTCGTCGGCGGTCTCCTCGGCGAGCACGTCGTGCACGGAGGTTCCACGTTCCCTCGCCCGTTCGTGCACCTCCGGTGGTGCGTGCTGCTCCGCGAACCAGGCGAAGATGTCGCCGACGCCGCTCTGCCCGGCCTCGTAACCCCACACCCCGGGCACGATGCCGCCGAGCACCTGCCCGCACATGCCGGGGACCTCGGCCAGGACGTCGGAGTTCATGACGTGGCAGGTGCTCGTGCCCATGATGGCGAGCATCCGGCCGGGTTCCGTGGTGCCCGCGGTGGCGGCGGTGACGTGGGCGTCGACGTTGCCCACGGCCACGGGGACGCCCTCGGGCAGTCCGGTGCGGGCGGCCGCCTCGGCGGTGAGGGTCCCGGCCCGGTCGCCGAGCTGGGACAGGGGGTGCTCGAGCTTGTCACGGGCGAAGTCGGCGAACTCGGGGTGCAGGGCGCCGAAGAAGTCGCGGGAGGGCCAGTCTCCGTCCTGGTACTGGCCCTTGTAACCGGCGGTGCACACGTTGCGGGTCTCGGTGCCGCACAGCTGCCAGACGATCCAGTCGGCGGCCTCGATCCACCGGTCGGCGCGGTGGTAGACCTCGGGGTCCTCCTTCAGGACCTGAAGGGCCTTGGCGATCTGCCACTCGGAGGAGATGCGGCCGCCGTAGCGCGGGAGCCAGGGTTCGCCGCGTTCGGCGGCCAGGGCGTTGACGGCGTCGGCCTCGGGCTGGGCGGCGTGGTGGCGCCAGAGCTTGGGCCAGGCGTGCGGGCGGGGTGTGTAGGGGGCGACCTCGCACAGGGGCACACCGTCGGCGGTGACGGGCATGCAGGTGCTGGCGGTGAAGGCGGTGCCCACGCCGATCACCTGTCCGGGGTCGACCCCGGCGTCGCGGAGGGCTGCGGGCACCGCCCGGCTCAGGACCTGCCGGTGGTCCTCGGGGTCCTGGAGGGCGGTCTCCGCGGGCAGGGTGACACTGCTGTCGGGCAACCGGTCGGTGATGACGCCGTGGCGGTAGGGGTGCACGGCGGTCCCGAGCTCGGCGCCGTCGGAGACGCGGACGACGACGGCGCGCCCGGAGAGGGTCCCGAAGTCGATGCCGACGGCGACGGCGTCACCGGGTTTGTGAGCGCTAACATTCTGGGGCGTAGGAACCGGCATACGGACCTTCCTCCACTGCGGTACGGAACGCGGGCAGCGGTCGCGGGGGGTGGCACGCCGTGCGGGTCCGGGCACGGCGGCGGGGAAGCGGCAGGGGTCGGGGTCAGGCGGGCGGGGGCGCGCTGGAGTCGCGCACACGGAGCACCGCGGGCACGGTGCGGTCGGCCGGGGCGTCGGCGGAGGGGGCATCGAGCGCGCCCAGGAGCAGTTCGAGGGCGGCGGTGCCGACGCGGGTGAAGTCCTGGGCGACTGTGGTCAGGGCCGGGGTGAGGTAGGCGGCCTCGGGGATGTCGTCGAAGCCAACGACGCTGACGTCGCCGGGCACACCGAGCCCTGCCTCGTGCAGGGCCTTGAGCACGCCCACGGCCATCTGGTCGTTGGCCACGAAGACGGCGGTGACCTCCTCGCCCTCGGCCCGGAGCTCGGCCAGCCGGCGGCCGAGCTCGTACCCCGAGCGCGGGCTCCAGTCGCCGGGCAGGGGTTCGGTGACCGTGCGCCCTGCCGCACGCAGCTCCTCGCGCCAGCCGTGCACACGTGCCTCGGCCTCGAGCCAGTCGGAGCGGCCGGAGATGTGGTGCACGGTGCGGTGGCCCAGATCGAGCAGGTGGCGGACGGCGTCGCGGGCGCCCTGTTCCTGGTCGACACCGGCGACCGGGAACCCGGCGCCCTCTCCCCCTTCGACCGCCACGAGGGGCCGGGGTCCGGGCAGGGCGGCCAGGGCGTGCACGAGTTCGCGCTGGGGTGCGATGGCCACGCACCCCTCCACGGACTGCTGCACGAGGTGGTCCATGGCCTCGGCGACCCCGTCAGGGCTGGGGTCGTCGGCCGAGACGATGCTGAGGAAGTACCCGGCCTCCCGGGCGGCCTGTTCGATGCCGGCCAGGGTCTGGGACGGACCGAAAAGCGTGGTGTCCACGGCCAGGGCGCCGAGCACGTTGGTACGCCGCGTCACCAGCGCGCGGGCGGTGGAGTTGGGGTGGTAACCGAGCTCGGAGATGGCGTGGCGGACCCGCGCGACGGTCTCCTCGCGCACGTTCGGGTGGCCGTTGACCACACGCGAGACGGTCTGGTGGGACACTCCGGCGACCTTGGCGACGTCGGACATGACCGGGTTGCGGCCGCCGGTCGTGGGCACAGGGCGTTCACCTCCGGGGGTGGGGAATCGAGGGGTATGTGACGCAGGCAATAGTGTTAACGTTCACATGGCTCCCGTCAAGACCCCCTCTGCCCGCTTCTGTCCCCTCCCTTGCCCCGGCCCCGAACGAGGTCGGAGGTCAGCCGACGAGGTGGGAGTGGAGCGTGGTCGCCGAGGTGTCGGTGAGCGAGGCGACCTGGTCGATGACCACACGCAGGGCCGCGGCGTCGTCGGCCGCGGCCTCGAAGGGCGCCCGGAACTGCGGGTCCAGCGCACCGGGGGCGTTCTTCCACAGGGCGGCCACGAGCTCGGCGACGATCCGGCGTTCGTTGGCCCGGTGCTCCATGGCCTCGGCCCGGGAGAGCACGAAGTGCGCCGAGACCGCCTTGAGCAGAGCGCACTCCAGCAGGGCCCAGCGCGGAACGACCAGGTCGGCGCCGTACCTGGTCAGGCGCCCGGGGCCGTGCACCGCGCGGGTGCCGCTCTCGGCCGCACGGCGGAACCGGCCGATGAGCTCGCTGGTCAGGTTCTTCAACGCCACCAGCGAGGGCAGGTCCCCGGTGAACTCCTCCGGCCAGACCGGCGCGGACAGCAGGCCGTCCAGGGCCTCGGCGAGCTCCGAGGGGTCGGCGTCGCAGTAGTCCCGCGCGGCCACCCGGCACACCTCGGCGCGCTCGGTGGGGCTGCCGAGCGCGGCCATGCTCACCAGGCCGGCGTGCAGGGCGTCCTCGACGTCGTGCACCGAGTAGGCCACGTCGTCGGACCAGTCCATGACCTGGGACTCGAAGGGGGTCCGCCCGTCCGGAGAGCCCGAGCGCAGCCACGCGAAGACGTCGGCGTCGTCGGGGTAGTAGTTGAACTTGTGGGTGTCCGGGCGTTCACCGCGGGCCCACGGGTACTTGACGGTGGCGTCGAGGGTGGCGCGGGTGAGGTTGAGGCCGGCGCCCGTCCCGTCGGGCGCGATCACCTTGCTCTCCAGGCGCACGAGCAGGCGCAGGCTCTGGGCGTTGCCCTCGAACCCTCCGCAGTCCGCGGCCGCCTCGTCCAGGGCGTTCTCCCCGTTGTGGCCGAAGGGCGGGTGGCCCAGGTCGTGCGACAGGCAGGCGGCCTCGACCAGGTCGGGGTCGCAGCCCAGGGCCTGCCCGAGCTCCCGGCCGATCTGGGCGCACTCCAGGGAGTGGGTCAGGCGGGTGCGCGGGAAGTCGCTGACGCCGAGCTGGACCACCTGGGTCTTGGCGGCCAGGCGCCGGAGCGAGGAACTGTGCAGCACACGCGCCCGGTCGCGTTCGAAGGGCCCGCGCGCGCGGCTCTTGCGCCGTTCGCGGACGCGGCGTTCGGTGTCGTCGGGGGTGTAGCCGGGTGCGGGACCCTCGTCCCCGGGGTGGCTGGTCATCGCCTGTGAGCCTACTGGCCGGGGTCAACGGACCGCGCCCGTGACTCGGTATCGGACCGCGCCCGTGACGCGGTATCAGGCGGCGTTGACGCGGATGTCGCTGCTGTCGTTGAAGATCCAGTAGTACCAGAGGGAAGCGGTCTCCCTGGTGATGTACCAGAGCTGCGTACTGCGCTCGATGACGGCCGGGCCCGAGCGCGCGGGCGAGGTCCCGGCGTCGATCCCGTGGTCGGCGGCCATGCGTTCGGCGCGCAGGCTGTGCCAGGGGTCGGAGACGATGATGCCGGTCTCCCAGGTCTCCTGGTCGTAGACCTCGGCCACGGCCACGATGCTCTGGAGGGTGTCGGCGCCCTCCTCGACCGCGACGATCTGGCCGTCGGGGATGCCGACCTCCACGAGCCAGTCGCGCCCGGCGGCGGCCTCGGTGTAGGTGTCGTCGGGCTGCTTGCCGCCGACGGTGATGATCACCGGGGCCACGCCCTGCTGGTAGAGGTTCTGGGCGTGCTGCAGGCGCGCCTCGAACACGGGTGACGGAACCCCGTTGTACTGGCTGGCGCCGAGCACGATGATCGCGTCGGAGGCGTCGCGGTCGTCCTGGCGGGCGGTGTACCAGACCCAGCCCCAGGTGGCCGGCGGGATCGCCAGCGCGATGACCAGGACCATGGTGAGCAGCCAGCGCATCCGGAAACGCCTCTTCCTTCGGCGGCGCGGACTGCGGGGCGGCGGTTCGCGGCCGTCGCCACCGCGGCGGCCCGCGGGTTCGGGGTCGCGGGGCTCCGGGTCGGGCGGGAGCTCGTCGCGGAAGGCGTCGGTGAACTCGGTGGGCCGGTGGTCGGCGAGGGTGTCGTCCGGGCGGGGCTGTGCGCCGTCGTGTGTGCGGTCGCCGCCGGGCAGGGGGCCCGTGTCCCCGGGGTTCCACGCCTGCTGGGGCTGGTGTCCCGGAGCCTGCCCCTGGTCGGGCTGCCACCCCTGCTCGGACCGCCAGGCCGGACCGGGCTGTTCGGGCCGGTCCACGGCCGGGGCCACGACGGTCTCATCCTGGCCGGGGGCGGATCCGGGGGTCCCGCGCAGGGAACCCCCACGTCCTGCCGGACGGCCACGCACGAAACGGCGGGTGAATCCGCGGCGTTCCCCGTCGCCGGTGGGCTCTCCCGGTTCCCACGCCTGTGCACCCGCCTCGGGCGCGGCCTCGGGCGGCGCGGCGGGGGATGCGTCCGGCTGCGCACCGGCGAGGGCGTCGCGCGTGAAGGACTGGGTGGTCAGGTCGTCGGGGCCGGGGGCACTGGGGGCGTCGGCAGGTCCGGGTGCGCCTCGGGTGAACTGCTGTGTGGCTTCCTCGGGTCCGGGGGGTGCCTGTTCGCCGGCGACCGGGCCGCCCTGTCCGTCCGGGCCGGGCGCCGGCTCGCGCCGGGTGAAGGCCTGGGTGGTCTCGCGGTCGGCGGAGGAGCGTCCGCTCTCCTGCGGCCACCGGTCGTCACCGCGTCCGTCGTTCGGCGCTCTCACCGGATCACCTCCGCACAACTCGCTGACAGGACGACGCTCTCGGCGCCTCCCTCTGGGACGGCCCCTGTCCACCGCTGGTTCGCGGTTCGCCCGGCCGATCCGACCGTGGTCTCGGGGGTTCTGGTCGGCACACGCCCTCCGATCGCAGGGAGGGGAGCGGGGATCCGTGGCCATACCGGCGACCAAGAAGATATCACGAAAGGGTTACGTGGAATCCGTGCGTCCGACTCCCCGCAGCCGTGTGCACCGGTTCCGATCCTAGGGCGTGTCGGAGCCCACATGCCCCGCGAGCACGGGCCTGTCGGACACGGGCCTCTCCCCCGCCCCACGACACACGGGCGCCCCCGCGCGGGTGCACGGGGGCGCCGGGTCCGGGCCGCGGGTCAGCGGTCGGTGCGGGCGGCGGCGCGGCCGGCCTCCAGCCGCGCCACGGGTACGCGGAAGGGCGAGCAGGACACGTAGTCCAGCCCGACCTCGTGGAAGAAGTGCACCGAGGCCGGGTCGCCCCCGTGCTCGCCGCACACGCCGAGTTTCATGTCGGGACGGGTCGCGCGCCCCTCCTCGGCGGCGATGCGCACCAGGCGTCCGACCCCGTCCACGTCCAGCGACTCGAACGGCGAGACACCGAAGACGCCCTTCTCCAGGTAGGCGGAGAAGAACGAGGCCTCGACGTCGTCCCGGGAGAAGCCCCAGACGGTCTGGGTGAGGTCGTTGGTGCCGAAGGAGAAGAACTCCGCGGTCTCGGCGATCTGCCCGGCGGTCAGGGCCGCGCGGGGCAGCTCGATCATGGTGCCGACCGGGAAGTCGAGCTCGACGCCGTTCTCCTCGCCGACCTCGCGCAGCACGCGCAGGGCCTCCTCGCGGATGATCTCCAGCTCCTGGACGGTGCCCACGAGCGGGATCATGATCTCCGGACGCGGGCGCCCGCCCTCGCGGATGCGGTCGGCGGCGGCCTGGGCGATGGCGCGGACCTGCATGGTGAACAGGCCGGGCACGACCAGGCCGAGGCGCACGCCGCGCAGGCCGAGCATCGGGTTCTGCTCGTGGAGGCGGTGCACGGCCTGGAGCACGCGCAGGTCGTTCTCGTGGCTCTCACCGCGGGCCTCGGCCACCGCGACGCGCACCGACAGTTCGGTGATGTCGGGCAGGAACTCGTGCAGCGGCGGGTCGAGCAGGCGCACCGTGACGGGCAGGCCGTCCATGGAGGCGAGGATCCCGTTGAAGTCCGAACGCTGCAGCGGCAGGAGCGCTTCGAGGGCCTCGTCCTGCTCGTCGCGGGTGTCGGCGAGGATGAGGCGCTCGACGAGCTGGCGGCGATCGCCGAGGAACATGTGCTCGGTGCGGCACAGGCCGATGCCCTGGGCGCCCATGCGGCGGGCGCGCGCGGCGTCCTCGGGGGTGTCGGCGTTGGCGCGCACGTACAGGCGGCGGGCGGCGTCGACGTAGTGCATGAGGCGGTGGACGGCGCGCACGAGGTCGTCGGCCTCGTCGGAGGCGGGGTCGATCTCGTTCTCGAAGTAGCGCACGACCGGGGAGTCGACCACCGGGACCTCGCCGAGGAAGACCTCGCCGCTGGTGCCGTCGATGGAGATGACGTCGCCCTCCTCGACGGTCTCGCCGCCGGGGGCGACGAGGCGGCGGTTCTTGGTGTCGATGTCGATCTCCTCGGCACCGCACACGCAGGTCTTGCCCATGCCGCGGGCGACGACGGCGGCGTGCGAGGTCTTGCCGCCGCGGCTGGTGAGGATGCCCTCGGCGGCGATCATGCCCTCGAGGTCGTCGGGGTTGGTCTCGCGGCGGCAGAGGATGACCTTCTCACCGCTGCGCGACCACTTGATGGCGGTGTAGGAGTCGAAGACGGCCTTGCCGACGGCGGCGCCGGGCGAGGCGTTCATGCCGCGGCCCAGGCGGTGGGCCTGGTCGCGGGCGGCGGCCTTCTCGTCGAAGCGGGGGAACATGAGCTGGGCGAGCTGGTCGCCGGTCACCCGCTGAACGGCCTCGTCGAGGGTGATCATGCCCTGGTCGACGAGCTGGTCGGCGATGCGGAACGCCGCGGCTGCGGTGCGCTTGCCGACGCGCGTCTGGAGCATCCAGAGCTTGCCGCGCTCGATGGTGAACTCGATGTCGCAGAGGTCCCGGTAGTGGTTCTCCAGGGTCTCCATGATGCCCATGAGCTCGTCGTAGCTGCGGGCGTCGATGTCGGCCAGGTCGGTGAGCGGCACGGTGTTGCGGATGCCGGCGACCACGTCCTCGCCCTGGGCGTTCTGGAGGTAGTCGCCGTAGACGCCCTGCTGGCCGGTGGCGGGGTCGCGGGTGAAGGCGACGCCGGTGCCGGAGTCCATGCCGAGGTTGCCGAAGACCATGGAGCACACGTTGACGGCGGTGCCCAGGTCGGTGGGGATGCGCTCCTGGCGGCGGTAGAGCACGGCGCGCGGCGCGTTCCAGGAATCGAAGACGGCGCGCACGGCCTGGCGCATCTGTTCGCGGGGGTCGGTCGGGAAGGGGCTCCCGGTCTCCTGCTGCACGATCGCCTTGAAGCGGTCGACGAGGGCGCGGAAGTCGCCGGCGTCGAGGTCGAGGTCGTCGGTGACGCCCTTCTCGGCCTTGACCTGCTCGATGGCTTCCTCGAAGAGCTCGCCGTCGATGTCCTGCACGGTCTTGCCGAACATCTGCACGAGGCGGCGGTAGGAGTCCCAGGCGAAGCGCTCGTCGCCGCCCTGGCGGGCCAGCCCCTGGACGGATTCGTCGTTGAGGCCGATGTTGAGCACCGTCTCCATCATGCCGGGCATGGAGAAGCGGGCGCCCGAACGCACGCTGACCAGGAGGGGGTCGTCGTGCTGTCCGAGCTCGCGGCCCATCTCGCGTTCGAGTGCGGCGAGGTTCTCCTCGATCTCCGCGTCGAGCCCGTCCGGCATGGTGCCGTGGTCCAGGTAGTGGCGGCACGCCCGGGTGGTGATGGTGAAGCCCGGGGGCACGGGCAGGCCGAGGTTGGTCATCTCGGCGAGGTTGGCCCCCTTACCTCCGAGGAGGTCCTTCTGGTCCTTGTTGCCCTCGGTGAACTTGTAGACGTATGTGGCCACGGGGGTGCTCCCTCGTCTCGCTCGACGACTCAGCGTTGAGCCGACCTGTGCCTGATCGGGCGCCGACTCTATCCACACACCGCAGACTCGCCTTTTCATGAACCACGGTATTTGTGCATTTTCGCAGTTCAGGGTCGTTGAACAGGTCTATACCAATGGTTCACCTCTCATATGCTGAACAGAGGTCGCAGCCGGAGAAGAGGCGGGCGGCTTCGCCGAGATCGAGCAGGTCAGAGACGTGGCTCCACCGAAGTTCGATGATGATCGATCAACGGGGGCGCACTTCGGGGCAACGGACCAATTCGCCCTGCACACAGGGCCGCAAACCTTGCCGTGTGCGGCGAGACACAGCGATACCAGCAGGTAACCTACGCGACCGTAAGTTAGGCTTCGTGTGGACCCGCGACGGAGCGGACCGGCACGAGGAGGAGGCGACGGTGTCGACCGAGAGGACACACGGGACCGGACCGGCCGAGGGCGACCACACCCCCGAGCACACACGGGACCCCGCCGACGGACACAAGGCGTCGGTGCCCGAACGCGCCGCCCAGACCGCCGGGGACCTCCTGGAGGCGGTCAAACCCAAGCTCCGCGGCTGGCTGCACCTGGGCACCGCCCCGCTGGCACTGGCCGCGGGCATCGTCCTGGTGGCGCTGTCCCCCACCCCGCCCGCCATGATCGCGGCGGCGGTGTACGCACTCAGTTCCGTGCTGCTCTTCAGCACGTCGGCCGTTTACCACGTGGGCCGCTGGTCGCCGCGGGCCCAGCGCGTGCTGCGGCGCATGGACCACTCGAACATCTACCTGATCATCGCCGGCACCTACACGCCCTTCATCGTGCTGGTGCTGGACGGGACCCTGCGCACGGCGATGCTCGCCCTGGTCTGGGGCGGCGCGATCGCGGGCGTGGCGTTCAAGCTCCTGTGGCTCAACGCGCCCCGCTGGCTCTCGACCGCCCTGTACCTGGCCATCGGCTGGGTCGCGGTGCTCTTCATCCCCGAGCTCGTCGGCGGCACCCACCCGGCCACGTGGATCCTCGTCCTGGTCGGCGGGGTCCTGTACAGCGTCGGCGCGGTGGTCTACGGCCTCAAGTGGCCCGACCCCGCGCCGCGGTGGTTCGGTTTCCACGAGATCTTCCACTCGCTGACCATCGCCGCGTTCGTGTGCCACTACATCGCGGTCTCGTTCGTGGTCTACACCGCGACCTGACCGCGCCCCCGAAGGAAGAGCGCATCCGGCGCTCTCCGCCCCCGCGTCACGATTCGCTCACACGAAAGGACACCGGGTACGAAACTCCCTCGTACTTCGCTGTGGCCGGCGCTACGTTGAGAACGGTCCCCGCGGTCGTGTGCGGCCGCAGGGACCGGAGGCGGCCGGAAACCACTTCCCCCCGGGACCCGGTCGTCTCTTTCTCTCTTCGCGGGCGGGGCGTCCGGTCCAAGCACCCCGCCCGTCCCAGGAGAAACGACGAGGCCGCCCGCCCCTGCTGGGACGGGCGGCCTCGCGCATGAGCGTGAGCCGCGGAGGGCCTCAGACGCCGGGCATGCGCTCGATGAGGTAGCGCTCCACCTGGTCGAGGGAGACGCGCTCCTGCGACATCGTGTCGCGCTCGCGGATGGTCACGGCGTCGTCGTCGAGGGTGTCGAAGTCGACGGTGATGCAGAACGGCGTACCGATCTCGTCCTGGCGGCGGTAACGGCGGCCGATCGCACCGGCGTCGTCGAACTCCACGTTCCACCGCTTGCGCAGACGCGCGGCCAGGTCGCGGGCCTTCGGCGACAGGTCGGTGTTGCGCGAGAGCGGCAGCACCGCGGCCTTGACCGGCGACAGGCGCGGGTCCAGGCGCATGACGGCGCGCTTCTCCATCTTGCCCTTGGCGTTGGGCGCCTCGTCGACGTTGTAGGCGTCGAGCATGAACGTCAGCACCGCGCGGTCCACACCGGCCGCCGGCTCGATGACGTAGGGGATGTAGCGCTCGTTGTTCTCCTGGTCGAAGAAGGACAGGTCCGCGCCGGAGGCCTCGGAGTGCGTCTTGAGGTCGAAGTCGGTGCGGTTGGCCACGCCCTCGAGCTCGCCCCACTCGCTGCCCTGGAAGTTGAAGCGGTACTCCAGGTCGACGGTGCGCTTGGAGTAGTGGGACAGCTTCTCCTGCGGGTGCTCGTGCAGGCGCAGGTTGTCCTTGTTGATGCCGAGGTCGGTGTACCACTGGTACCGGCTGTCGATCCAGTACTGGTGCCAGTCCTCGTCGGTGCCGGGCTTGACGAAGTACTCCATCTCCATCTGCTCGAACTCGCGGGTCCGGAAGATGAAGTTGCCCGGGGTGATCTCGTTGCGGAAGGACTTGCCGATCTGGCCGATCCCGAAGGGCACCTTGCGCCGGGCGCTCTGCTCGACGTTCTTGTAGTTGATGAAGATGCCCTGCGCGGTCTCGGGGCGCAGGTAGGCCAGGCCCTTCTCGTCCTGGACCGGGCCCAGGTAGGTGCGCAGGAGCCCGTTGAACATGCGCGGCTCGGTGAAGGAGTGCTTGGCGCCGCAGTTGGGGCAGGCGATCGCGGCCAGGCCCTCCTCCGGCTCCCGGCCGTGCTTGGCCTCGTAGGCCTCGATGAGGTGGTCGGCGCGGAAACGCTTGTGGCAGGCCTGGCACTCGGTGAGCGGGTCCACGAACTCCTTGACGTGGCCCGAGGCCTCCCAGACCTCACGGGAGAGGATGACACTGGAGTCCAGGCCGACGATGTCGTCGCGCTCCTGCACCATGGCGCGCCACCACTGGCGCTTGACGTTGGACTTCAGCTCCACACCGAGGGGACCGTAGTCCCAGGCCGCGCGCAGACCCCCGTAGATCTCGCTGGAGGGGTAGACCAGACCCCGGCGTTTGGCGAGGTTGACCAGTGCGTCCATTGCCTCTGACTTGGCGGCCATGGGGAGACTCTCCATCCGGCTGGCGGTCGGTGGATCGCGGTGAGCGATTCATCGTGTGTTTCGGGTGTCGTGGCCCGCCCCGACCGGCGACGGTCGCAGCGCGTGACCACATCAGTCCAGGCTAGAGCACTCGCGAAGCGGGCGCGCACGGATTTCCTTGCGGGTGGGGCTTCGCACGCCTCACGGGCTGTGTTCGTCGACGACCTCGTAGGCGCTGGGTTCGTCGAGCGCGCGGGACAGCAGCGGGACCGCGGCGACCTTCACCTCGTAGGAGGACAGCGCCCGGCGGTAGGGGCCCGCGCCCTCCCACTCGGTGACCAGCGTCCACAGCTCGGGGTCGTCGGCGGCGCGGCCCAGCCGGTGGCGCAGGAACCCGGGGCGGGCGGCCAGGGCGGCCACGGCGCTCGCGGCCTCGGTTCGGAAGGCCTCGGCGTCGGCCTCGGGCACGGAGTAACGGGTGATGACGATCACCCGCCCATTGTGGCGCACGCACGCTGCCGCCCGGCCCGCGGGGACCGGGCGGCAGCGGGGCTCGCGGTTCCTACCCCTGGCCGAAGACGCGGTCGACCACACGCGCGGCCGCGTGGCCGTCGTCGAGCGGGCAGAACTGGTCGACGAAGGAGCGGTAGGCGGGCGCCGCCTGCTCCTCGACCTCGCCGATGTTGCGCAACGACTCGATGACCTGGTCGGACTCGGTCAGCAGCGGCCCGGGCGCGGTCTCCTCGAAGTCGAAGTAGAACCCGCGCAGGTTGTCCCGGTAGCTCTCCAGGTCGTAGGTGAAGAAGAGCATGGGACGGCCGGTGTTGGCGAAGTCGAACATCATCGACGAGTAGTCGGTGACCAGCACGTCGGTGATGAGGAAGAGCTCCTGGATCTCCGGGTACAGCGAGACGTCGTACACGAAGTCCCGGCCCACGATCGGCACGCTGTCGACCACGCGCGGGTGGCGGCGCACCAGCAGGACGTGGTCGTCGCCCAGCTGGTCGTACATGCGCTGCAGGTCCAGGTGCAGGTCGAGCTTGTGCTTGCCCCGGGTGTAGTACTTGTCGTCGCGCCAGGTCGGGGCGTAGAGCACGACCTTCTTGCCCTCGGGCAGGCCGAGCACGCGCCGGGTGCGTTCGGCGACGGCCTCGCGGTCGGGCGAGAAGAAGATGTCGTTGCGCGGGTACCCGGTCTCGAGGATCTCTCCCTCGAACCGGAAGGCCCTGCGCAGGATCGGCGTGGCCCAGGGGCTGGGTGATACCAGGTAGTCCCACTGCCGGGTCTCCCACGCGAGCTTGTCGAAGTAGTCGCGGGACTTGCCCCGGATGTTGTCCACGTCGAAGCCGATGCGCTTGAGCATCGAGCCGTGCCAGGTCTGGACGACGGTCTGGTCGGGGTGGCGGTGGAACCACACCGGCTGCCGGGAGTTGGTGACCAGGAACCGGCTGCGGGCCAGCGCCTCGTAGTACTCGCGGCCGCGGTGGCGCACCCGGGACAGGTCGTCGGGCAGGTTCACGCGCCCGTCGGCGACCAGCCAGGACATGGGGTAGTCGGCCCAGCCCTGGCGGGTGCGCAGCTCGGCGTAGATGCTCTGCGGGCTGTCGGAGTACTGGCGCCCGGTGTAGGTGTCGAACAGGACCCCGTCCACGACCGGTTCCTGGCGCTGGGCCGGGTAGTGGACCTCCTTGAGGCGGCGCTGGGCGAAGGAGCCCCGCTCGGAGGGGTGCAGGTCGCTGCCGACCTGGAGCACCGGAACGCCGTGGCCGTGCGAGGTGAGCGTGTAGCTGCGCTCGTCGGTCTTGATCTCCATCGGCATGTCCCCGACCAGGTCGTCGGAGAACTCCACGCCCGTGGTGAAGGTGCGCCCGTCCTCGCCGGCGACGCGGCCCCACAGCTGGTAACCGCCCACGGCCAGGGACAGCGTGCCCGAGAGGGTCTCGATGTCGGCGGGGGCCAGCCGCGCGGTGAAGCGGGTGCCCGAGCGCTCCACGGTGAGGGTGTGCTCCTCGTCGCGGCCGCGGGCGCGGGCGACCAGGCCCAGCTCGGCGTCGGCGGTGAACTCGCCCTCCAGGTGGAGTTCGCGGCCCTCCCAGCGGGCGGCGTCGACCACGCAGCGGGCCTGGCCGCCGCGCAGCTTGAGGTGGCCGGCCGAGGTGCGCTGGACCGAGATCTCCAGGTGGTCGGCGCCGGAGGCGTAGGCGGTGGTGGGAACGTCGTCGGGCAGCACGAGGGTGGCGGCGCGCTGGTCGCCGTCCACCAGGTGCACGTCCCACTCCTCCTGGCGGATGACGCCCCCGCACTCGGTGACGGCGCGGCCGAAGAGGTCCTGTGCGCCGATACCGACGCTGAAGCGGCCCTGCTCGACGGAGATCGGGTAGGTCAGCACGGCGGTGCCCGGGCGGCGCGTCAGGCGCAGCTGGGTGGCCCCGGCGGCGGCCTCGGTGACCGTCTCGCCCTCCAGGGTCAGGTTCCCGGTGCCGCCGTCGAAGGTGTGCGCGTCCACGCGGGCGGTGGTGGACTCCACGGCCACGACGAGGTGCCGGTCGCCGCTCCAGCGCGGGCGCACCCAGACCTCGCGGTCGACCTGCTGGTAGCCGGGGCGCTCGGGGGCGCCGATGACCGGGGACGACAGGGTCTTGCGCCGGGTCAGACCGCGGTTGAACACGGTCAGTTCGATCTTCCACTCCCCCGGTTCCCAGCGGCCGCCGGTGCGCAGCTTGGCGGGGTCGAGCACGACGGTGAACCCGCCGTAGTCGTGGCGGGCGGCCTCGGGCACGTCGGGCAGCCGGTACTCGGCGGCCAGGCGCACCTTGACGGGCACCCGCACGCGGCGGCGGTCGGTGGTGTTGACGGCGAAGGCCATGAGGTGCTGCTGCCAGCGCTTGCGGGCGCGCAGGTGGCGGATGCCGATGCGGCCGCTGACGAGCAGGCGGCCGTCCTCCCACCGGATGTCCTCGGTCTTCTGGCGGACCTTGAGCTCGTCGTCGAGGCGGTAGATCTCGCGGGGCACGGCCTTGGCGGGGTCATCGGCCTCGAAGAAGGGGTAACCGATGTAGTAGGTCAGCCCGCGCCGGTGCACACGCGCGTTCTTGATCTCGACGCTCTTGGCGAAGGTGGCGACCTCGACGATGTCGTCGGTGCGGCGCTTGCGCACCAGGTGGTACAGGAGCCGCTCGAGCACGGTGAGGTCGTTGAGCTCGGCCGCCGGCACGTGGTCGAGGTGGGAGTTGAGCAGGTCGACGACGGTCTCGCGGACCTCGGGGTCGGCGTCCTGGAAACGCATGAGCAGGCGGTGGAGCTCGCCCTGGAGCAGGGTGCGGTCCCAGAGTCTGCGATCCTCGCCGGCCAGGTCGGCGGTGAGCTCCCTCATGGCGGTCAGGCGGCGGGTGAGCACGCCCTTGTCCAGGGGCACCGCCGTGTCGTGGCGCTCGCGCATGAGCAGCACGGGGCCGGGGAGCACGTCGACGGTGCGGGCCGAGAGCGCGCAGCGGCGCAGGTCCAGGTCGGCGTCGTCGGGGTGGAGTCCGTGGTCGGGCAGACCGAGCCAGAACTCGCGGCGCCACAGTTTGTTGCCCAGGACGGGGTCCGCTGCCAGAACGGGGACGGCACGGGGGTCCTCGGCGAAGCGCTGCTTGGCGCACAGCTTCTTGTGGGTCTTGGAGGGCGATGCGCCCAGTTCGTTGAACTTGTGGACGTTGCCCACGACCAGGTCGGAGTGGGTGTCGGAGGCGGTGCGCCACAGGTAGGACAGCGCGTAGGCGGTGAGGGCGTCGCGGCCCTCGAGGAACAGCAGGTGGCTGCCGGAGGCCTCCCGGCCGCCGCGGCGGCGGGCCGCGGGCAGGTCCGCGTCCGGCTCGCCCTCGAGCAGGCGCACACGCAGGCCCTCGGGCGGGTCGGCGGCGAAGGCGGCGGCGACGGCGAGGGCGTCCTGGCCGGTCTCGACCGACTCGTCGTGTTCCTCGTCGGCCTCGCCCTCCTCGTCGTGGCCGTGGGTGTCCTCGTCGGTGTCCTCGTCCTGGTCGCCGTCGTCGGCCTCGGCCTCGGCGGCGGGCTCCTGCCGGCCGCTGAAGGGGACCAGGAGGATCTCGGCGGTCACCTCACCCGGTTGGACCGTGTGGTCCCGGTTGTGGTGTCCGTCTCTCTGCCGTGCCAGGGAATCCAGGCAGTGGCCGAGGTTCGGCTCGGTGACGTCGAAGGTCACGATGACAGTGGGCTCGGGCACGAAGGTGACACCCTCCAGAGGGTCCTCAGCACTCGGGCTACGGGCGGCAGCACGGTCACACCGTATGCGTCGGACGACTGTTGTGGACTACTTCAGGCAAGTGAGCGCTGACGGACCGTGCCTGCGACCTGGGGCGACCGGGGCACGGACTGCCATGGGGGATCGCACGGCGGGCCGCGCAGGTGCCCGCCGCTGGAGGCCCGGGGACCTCCGACCGGGGCCTGCACTAGGGTCTGAGCCACAAGTACCACAGGCCTTTGCGGGGCACAGCCCGCCACAACGGAGGATACAGACGGCCATGACCTCCCCCGACCACAGCCATGAACGCCCCGAAGGCCGCGATCCTTCCCGCGGCGGGGCTTCGGACCCCTCCTGGAACACGGGCCGGCTGCGCGGTGCGGTGGAGCGCCGCAGTGCGGTCTCCCTGCTCTGGCTGCACCAGCTCCCCGCGTGGGTGACCCCGCTCGTGCTGGGGCTGTTGTTCATCGGCGGGCTCATGTTTCCCATCGGCCCGGTGGGCGCGGTGTTCCTCGCCGCGGTGGGGCTGTTCCTGGGATGGTTGGCCTACCTCACGTGGCCGAGCCTGACCGGCCAGCAGAAGGCACCCCGGGTGCTGATGGTGATCGTGGTGCTGGTGCTCGCCACTGCCCGCGTTCTCGGATTTTGACAACCATTTTCGTTTTCGCCATACTAAGGGCGTGTCTGCCCAGTTCACGGGGGCCGGGGCCGAGCTCCCGGGCGCCCCTCCCGCGCTCCAGGCCGTCGACGCCACTGTGGCCTACGACGGTGTCCCCGTGCTCGACGGTGTCGACGTCGAGATCCCCGCAGGCCAGACCATGGCCGTCATGGGTCCGAACGGATCGGGCAAGTCCACGCTCATGCGCGCGATGCTGGGCATCGTTCCGCTGACCTCCGGCGAGATCCTGGTGCACGGCACCCCCCTGCGCCGGTTCCGCGACTGGCGCCGCATCGGCTACGTGCCCCAGCGCCTCACCGCAGGGGGCGCCGTACCGGCCACCGTGCGCGAGATCGTCGCCTCCGGGCAGATCGCCGCACGCCGCCGCCTGTCCTTCACCAGCCGCTCCGACCGGCAGGCCGTCACCGACGCCCTGGAGGCCGTCGGACTGGCCGACCGCGCCCGCGCGTCGGTGCGCGAGCTCTCCGGCGGACAGCAGCAGCGGGTACTCATCGCCCGCGCCCTGGCCGGACGCCCCGACACCTTCGTCATGGACGAGCCCATGGCCGGTGTGGACGCCGAGAACCAGCGGGCACTGGCCGAGACCATCACGATGCTCGGCGAACAGGGCTCCACGGTCGTGCTCGTCCTGCACGAGCTGGGACCGCTGGAGCACGTGATCCAGCGCGCCGTCTCCCTCGACCACGGGCACATCGTGCACGACGGCGAACCGCCGCACCCCACCGGCGAGTGCGCCCGCCCCGGCCACGACCACCAGCACCCCCATCCCGACCCCAACGCCCCCGCGCCGCGCGACGCGCACGGGGAGATCATCCGACTCGAGGTGCCCGGCAGTGACTGAACTTTGGCAGTACGAGTTCATGCAGCGGGCACTCATCGCGGCCGTGCTCGTGGGCCTGGTCACCCCGGTCATCGGAACGTTCCTGGTCCAACGCCGCCTCGCCCTGCTGGGTGACGGCATCGGCCACGTCGCGCTCACCGGCGTCGCCCTGGGCGTGCTCACCAGCACCTCCCCCGTGCTGACCGCGGCGATCGTGTCCGTGGTGGGCGCGATCCTCATCGAACTCGTGCGGGTGCGCACGCGCACCAGCGGCGACGTGGCGCTGGCCCTGCTGTTCTACGGCGGCATCGCCGGGGGTGTACTGCTCATCGGGTTGGCCCCGGGCGCCAACAACGCCACCCTGACCTCGTTCCTGTTCGGGTCGGTCAGCACCGTCTCCGAGCAGGACATCTGGATCGTCGGGGCGCTCGCCGTGGGTGTGGCCTCCGTCGTGGCGTTCTACGGCCGGGAACTGTTCGTGCTCTGCCAGGACGAGGAGGTCGCCCGCGCCCACGGGCTGCCGGTGCGTTTCCTCAGCGTCCTGCTGGCCGTCACCGCCGCCCTCACGGTGGTCATCGGCATGCAGATCGTCGGTGTGCTCATGGTGAGCGCGCTGATGATCGTGCCCGTGGCCGCGGCGCAGCAGCTGTCCAAGAGCTTCCGGGTCACGATGGCCCTGGCCGTCGGGATCGGGCTGGTCTCCTCCCTGGCCGGCCTGCCCACGGCCTACTACGCCGACCTGGCCCCCGGCGCGACCATCATCCTGTTGGCGCTGGCGCTGTTCTGCGTCGCCGTCGGGGTCGGAGCCGTCCGCAAGCTCCGGCCCCGGCACGGCGCAGGGGTGCCGGGGGCCGGTACGATGCCCCAGACCGAGCGGGGGAGGGTGACATGAGCACAAGACGAGAGACGGTCCGCCAGGCGCTGAACGAGTCCGCCGGTTTCCGCAGCGCACAGGATCTGTACGCGGATCTGCGCGCCGACGGTTCCAAGATCGGTCTCACGACCGTCTACCGGGCACTGCAGGCGCTGAGCGACTCCGGTGAGGTCGACGTCCTGCGCACCGACGAGGGCGAGGCCGTCTACCGCGCCTGCGCGACCGAGAACCACCACCATCACCTGGTGTGCCGGGTGTGCTCCACCGCGGTGGAGATCGAGGGCCCGACCGTCGAGCGGTGGGCCAGCGAGGTGGGTTCGCAGTACGGCTTCACCGGCATCACACACACCGTGGAACTCTTCGGTGTGTGCGCCCGTTGCGCCGAGACCGGGTCGCCCGCCGGGGTCTGACCCCGCGGCCGGCCCGCCGGCCCCGCACCACACCTTCCCGCCATCCGATGGTTACCGGCCAGTAGCCCAGTGGTGTCACGGCGTCCCTAGTCTCGGACGCCGTGAACAGAAGAACGAGAACCGCACTGGTGTCCGCGCTGGCCGCCTGCCCCCTCATGGCCGCGACGCCGGCACAGGCCGAGGCGGACGCCCCCACCATCGCCACGTACAACGCCTTCCTCATGCCCACGTCCCTCTACCCCAACTGGGGACAGGAGATCCGGGCCGACCTCATCAACGAGGACGGTGTGCTCGAGGGCGCCGACGTGGTCGTGCTCCAGGAGCTCTTCGACGATTCTTCGGCCGAGACCCTGCGCTCGGGGCTGTCCGAGGAGCTGCCCCACGGGACTCCGATCGTGGGCGAGTCCGAGGAGGGCTGGGACGACAGCACCGGCCTGCGGCCCGGCGCCGCCACCAACGGCGGGGTAAGCGTGCACAGCGCCTGGCCGATCGTCCGGGCCGAGCAGCACGTCTTCTCCGAGGCCTGCGGCGCCGACCGCTTCTCGGCCAAGGGTTTCGTGCACACCGAGATCGACTCCCCCGACGGCCCTCTGCACGTGTTCGGCACCCACATGCAGTCCGAGGACAGCCTGTGCGCCTCGGGCGAGGACGAGCGTGTGCGCACCGCCCAGCTCGAGCAGATCCTGGCCGCGGTCGAGGAGGCCGGCATCCCCGAGGGCGAGCAGATCCACCTCGCCGGGGACCTCAACATCATCGGCGGCACCGAGGAGTGGGAGAACGCGCTCGAGCTCCTCGACGCGGTGGAGCCGGTCGGGACCGGTGACGCCGTCTCCTGGGACCCGCAGGGCAACTCCATCGCGGGCCACGGCTACCCCGACTGGGAGGCCCAGCAGCTCGACCACGTGCTGCCGATCCGCAACGGCGCCGAGCCGGAGGGCTTCGCCAACCACACGGCGGAGGTCAAGAGCGAGCCCTGGACCGTCACCTCGTGGGGGCAGGAGTACACCTACGACGACTACTCCGACCACTACCCCGTCTTCGGTTCCCCCGTGGCGCCCTGACCAAGAACCCGCCAGCACGACGACGCCCCCGCGGGCCGGTGACCGGTCCGCGGGGGCGCGGCACGTGCGGAGGGAGGGCCCGGTGGCCCGGGCCCTGCCGGTGGGCGGCGGTGTGGCGAGGCGTTCACCACACCGCCCTAGTCGGTGCGGGACCCGGGGTCGCAGCGCCGCAGCGTGGGCCGCTTGGCGGTGACGTTGTCGCCGGAGGAACGACCGGTCAGGCGCCGCCCGATCCACGGAACGAGGTACTCGCGCGCCCACGACAGGTCCTCCTGGCGGGCGGTGCGCCAGTCGCGGGGTTCCGGCGGCGGCCACGGCTCGTTCCAGGTGCCCTCGGCCGGCACGCCCAGCACCTCGCACACCCCCAGCGACAGGCGCCGGTGGCCCTCGGTGGACAGGTGGAGCCGGTCGGTGCTCCAGGCGCGGGGGTCGTCGAAGATCCGCATCGACCACACGTCGACGACGTCGCAGCCGTAGCGGTCGGCGACGGCGCGCATGTGCATGTTGTACGTGGCGATCTTGCCGCGCAGGTGGCGCATGACCGAGTGCATACCGGTGTCGAAGCCGGTGAAGACGACCACACGCGCGCCGGTGGCGGTCAGGTCGGCCACGATCGACTCGAAGATCTGCACGACCTCGTCGGGGTCGCCGCCGGGCCGGATGATGTCGTTGCCGCCGGCGCAGAGGGTGATCAGGTCGGGCGCCATCTCCACCGCGGCGGGGACCTGCTCGTCGCGGATCTGCCTGATCAGGCGACCGCGCACCGCGAGGTTGGCGTAGCGCACCTCTCCGATGTGGGAGGCCAGGTGCTCGGCGACCCGGTCGGCCCAGCCCCGGTAGCGGCCGTTGGGCACGGTGTCGCTGTCGGGGTAGGGGTCGCTCATGCCCTCGGTGAAGCTGTCCCCGAGAGCGACGTAGGACAGGATGTCCCGGTCGATGATGTCCGTCGTCCCAAAACCGCTCATGGTCACCAATGCTGCAACTCCGCGCCATGGTTACGCGACAGTAGGTTGATCCCGTGAGCGGTTTTGGGTCCGACGTCACATCGTCAGCGGTGTTTCACCCGCGCTCTCAGCCGCGCGCGGAGACCGTCGTCAGGGCAGGGATCTTGGCCGTGACCGTGTCCCCGGACGAACGCCCGGTCAGGCGGCGGCCGATCCACGGACCCAGCGAGTCCTTGAGCCAGGTGAGGTCCTCGCGGCGGGCCTCGGCCCACCCGACCGGCTCCTGCTCGGGCCAGGGCTCGTCCCAGCGCTCGGGCACCGGCACACCCAGCACCTCGGCCACCCGCAGCGACAGGCGGCGGTGGCCCTCCGGCGACATGTGCAGGCGGTCCTCGTCCCACGCGCGCGCGTCGGTGAGCACGTCCATCGACCACTGGTCGACCAGGTAGCAGTCGTGACGGTCGGCGATGGCGCGCACGTTCATGTAGTAGCGCGCGAACAGCCCGATGGTGCCGCGCATGTACCCCGAGGAGACGTTGACCCCGGTGAAGAGCACGACCTCGGTGCCGGCGGCGCGCAGACGCGAGACGGTCAGGTCGAGGATCCGGGCCATGCGCTCGGGGTCCCCGCCGGGGCGCAACAGGTCGTTGCCTCCGGCGCTGATGGTGACCACGTCGGGCGCCATGTCCAGGGTCGGCCGGAGCTGGTCGGTGACGATCTGGCGCATGAGCTTGCCGCGCACGGCCAGGTTGGCGTACTCGATCTCGCCCAGGTGGCCGGCCAGGTGCTCGGCCAGCCGGTCGGCCCAGCCGCGGAAGACCACGTCCTCACCCGGGCCCGCCGGGTACGGGTCGCCCACACCCTCGGTGAAGCTGTCCCCGATCGAGACCAGGGACATCCCGCGCTTCAGCAGCGGGTTGTTCTCGTCGGAACTCGTGCGCGCCATCACTCGCCCTCCTCGGCGACGGTGTTGGGCACGGCACCGCCGTAGCGGCGGTCCCGGCCCGCGTAGATCTCACAGGCCCGCCACAGGTCGCGGCGGTCGAAGTCGGGCCAGAGCTGGTCCAGGAACACGAACTCGGCGTAGGCGGACTGCCACAGCAGGAAGTTCGAGGTGCGCTGCTCACCGGACGAGCGCAGGAACAGGTCGACGTCGGGCACACCCGGTGCGTACAGGTTCCGGGCGATGGCGTCCTCGGTGATCTTCTCCGGGGACAGCTCCCCCGCCGCGACCCGCCGCGCCAACGCGCGGGCGGAGTCGACGATCTCGGCCCGGCCCCCGTAGTTGACGCAGAACTGCAGCGTCAGGCCGGTGTTGTCCTTGGTCATCTCCTCGGCGTCCTGCAGCTCGGAGATGACGCTCTTCCACAGGCGCCCCGGGCGGCCCGACCAGACCACACGCACACCCATCGCGTGCAGCTCGTCGCGGCGCCGGCGGATGACGTCGCGGTTGAAACCCATGAGGAAGCGCACCTCGTCGGGCGAGCGCTTCCAGTTCTCGGTGGAGAAGGCGTAGGCCGACAGGTAGGGCACGCCGAGCTCGACGGCGCCCTCGACGACGTCGAAGAGGGAGGACTCACCCGCCTTGTGGCCCTCGGTCCGCGCCAGGCCGCGCTGTTTGGCCCACCGGCCGTTGCCGTCCATGACGACCGCGACGTGGCGCGGTACCAGATCGGACGGCAGCTCGGGCGGCCGTGCCCCGCTCGGGTGGGGGGTGGGCGCGGCGTACTCCCGGTTCTCCCGCCGCTTACCGGGATCGAAGCTGAACAGACTCAAGAACGCTCCACATGGCGCAGTGATCGGATTCCGTTTTCCAGGTGCCACTGTAGGTAGGCCGCGACCAGCCCACTGCACTCGGAACGTTGGCGGTCCTCGCTCGCGTCGGCGCTGTCCCAGTCGCCTCCGAGCAGGGCCGACATGAGCCGGAGCGTGTCGGGGGACGGGTGGACGCTGCCGTGCGGGCGGCACACCGAGCAGACCATACCGCCGGCGTGAACCGCGAACGCCCGGTGCTCGGCACGGCTGCCGCAGCGTGCGCACTCGGTCAGGGCGGGTGCGTAACCGGCCACCGCCAGGGAGCGCAGCAGGTAGGCGTCCAGGACCAGCCGGGCGTCGTGGCTGCCCTCACCCAGGGTACGCAGCGCGCCGATGAGCAGCAGGAACTGGCGCAGAGCGGGGTCCTTCTCCACGACCACGACCTTCTCAGCGGTCTCGAGCATGGCGGCGGCCGCGGTGTAGCGGGAGTAGTCGAAGGCGACCGCCTCGCCGTAGGAGCGGACCGTCTCGGCCTGGGTGATCACGTCCAGGGACCGGCCGGTGTGGAGCTGCACGTCGACGTGGGTGCACGGTTCCAGGCGGGCCCCGAAGCGGGACTTGGTGCGGCGCACACCCTTGCCGACGGCGCGGACCAGGCCGGTGCGCCGGGTCAGGAGGGTGACGATGCGGTCGGCCTCGCCCAGCTTCTGGGTGCGCAGGACGACTCCCTCGTCGCGGTAGAGACTCACCCCTCCATTGTCGCGGATGCCGGCACCGGTCTCACGCGCCCCCTCAGATGACCGACACGACCTGCTTTATTACGTTTTGAATTCCCTTTTCGCCGTAAGTGCTCTACTCTCCCCCGGCAGGGTGCGAACCACCGAGCGCGACGTGCCGACGCAGCGCTCCGCACCCGGCACCGGGCCCCGCACGCCCGGCACGTCCCGGGAACTCACCCGGGACCGGTCCCCACGCCTTCCTTTCCGCAGGAGGTTGACGATCATGGCTCGTGGTCGACGACGCAGACCCAAGACCGACCCCAGTGGCGAACCCGTCGCGGACGAACGCCGTCCGCGCCGCCGGATCCTTCCGCTGGCCGTGGGCATGGCCGCGGTCCCCGTCGGGCTCATCGTCGCGGCCTCGCTCGTGGCGGCCTCCGGCAGCGGCACCGACACCGCCGCCGGGGAGATCGGTGAGGGCATGACCAACGAGACGGTCGTGCCCGACGCCGCCTCCGACGAGGACTTCTTCGACGACCCGACCGGTGCGCCCGACGACTCCTCCCCCGCGGGGGACAGCGATCCGCAGGGCGCACAGGTGACCGCCTCCTCCGCACCCGACGAGGACGACGCCGACGACGGCTCCGGTTCGGGCGGCGGTGGCAGCGGCGGCGGTTCCGGTGGCGGCAGCGGAGGCTCCGGCGGCGGTGGCGGGGGCGGCGGCAACAGCGCCTCCTCCAGCCCGATGGCCGACGAGGTCGTCAGCCTCGTCAACTCCGAGCGCGCGCAGAACGGGTGCGACCCGGTGTCGGTCGACGGCCGGCTGGCCTCCGCCGCGCAGGAGCACAGCGAGGACATGGACCAGCGCGACTACATGGACCACCACAGCCCCGACGGCGAGGGGCCGGGCGAGCGTGCCGAGCGCCACGGCTACGACGCCTGGGGCGCCGAGAACGTGGCCAAGGGCCAGCAGAGCGCCGAGCAGGTCATGGACTCCTGGATGGACAGCCCGGGCCACCGGGAGAACATCCTCAACTGCGACCTCGAGGCGATCGGTGTCGGCGAGGCCGGCCACGCCTGGACACAGAAGTTCGGGTACGAGTGAGCCCGTGAACCGGTGGACACGGCGAGGGGCCCGCGGCAGCGCCGCGGGCCCCTCGTGTGTGTTCGGGTGGATCAGATGCGGTTGGAACGGCCGATGGCGCTGCACAGCGCCTTCAGGGAGGCCGTGGTGATGCTGCTGTGGATGCCCACGCCCCAGACCACGTCGCCCTCGATCTCGGCCTCCACGTACGCGGCGGCGCTGGACTCGCCGTCGCCGCCCATGGAGTGCTCGACGTAGTCCATGACCTTGACCTTGACGTCCACGTCGGTCAGGGCGTCGCAGAACGCGGAGATCGGACCGTTGCCGGTGCCGGACAGCTCACGGATCTCCCCGTGCACGCGCGCGTCGGCCTCGACCCGGTAGGTGCCCTCGCCGTCGGTGCTCGACCGGTGGGCCAGCACCGCCACGGGGCCGCCCTCGGCCAGGTACTCGCGTTCGAAGATCGACCAGATGTTCTCGGCCGCCACCTCGCCGCCCTCGGCGTCGCTGTAGGTCTGGATGACGCGGGAGAACTCGATCTGCAGGCGGCGCGGCAGGTCCAGGTTGTGGTCGCGGTGCATGATGTAGGAGACGCCGCCCTTGCCGGACTGGCTGTTGACCCGGATGACCGCCTCGTAGTTGCGGCCCACGTCCTTGGGGTCGATCGGCAGGTAGGGCACGTCCCACTCGGACTCCCCGACCGGGATCCCGGCTTCGGCTGCGCGCTCCTCCTGGGCGGTGAAGCCCTTCTTGATCGCGTCCTGGTGGGAGCCGGAGAAGGCCGTGTAGACCAGGTCGCCGCCGTAGGGGTGGCGCGGGGCGACGGGCAGCTGGGTGCAGTGCTCGACCGTGCGGCGGATCTCGTCGATGTCGGAGAAGTTGATCATCGGGTCCACGCCCTGGCTGAACAGGTTCATGCCCAGGGTGACCAGGCAGACGTTGCCGGTGCGCTCGCCGTGGCCGAACAGGCAGCCCTCGACGCGGTCGGCGCCGGCCATGACCGCCAGTTCGGCGGAGGCCACGCCGGTTCCGCGGTCGTTGTGCGGGTGCACCGACACGGCCACGTGCTCGCGCCGCGTCAGGTTCCGGCACATCCACTCGATCTGGTCGGCGTAGACGTTGGGGGTGGCGCGCTCGACGGTGGCGGGCAGGTTCAGGACGATCTCGCGGCCCGGGCCGGGCTTCCAGACGTCCATGACCGCCTCGCAGACCTCCAGGGCGAAGTCCAGCTCGGTGTCGATGAAGATCTCGGGCGAGTACTCGTAACCGAAGTCGGTCTCCTCGCCCAGGTACTGCTCGGCGAAGCGCATGACGTCGCGGGTGCCGTCGACGGCGATGGCCTTGCACGCCTCGCGGTCGACCTTGAAGACGACCTCTCGGAACGTGGGCGCGGTGGCGTTGTACAGGTGCACGGTCGCACGCTTGGCGCCGACCAGGCTCTGCACGGTGCGCTCGATCAGGTCGGTGCGGGCCTGGGTCAGCACCGAGATCTGCACGTCGTCGGGGATCTGGTCCTTCTCGATCAGGGCGCGTACGAAGTCGAAGTCGGTCTGGCTGGCCGCGGGGAAGCCGACCTCGATCTCCTTGTAGCCCATGCGCACCAGCAGCTGGAACATCTCGTGCTTACGGGCGGGGTCCATGGGCTCGATCAGAGCCTGGTTGCCGTCGCGCAGGTCGGTGGACAGCCACCGGGGGGCCTGCGTGATGGTCTTGGAGGGCCAGGTGCGCTCGGGCAGGTCCACCGGCTTGAACGCGGTGTAACGCTGGAAGGGCATCTGGGACGGTTGCTGCTGCGGCACCATAACGGTGGGCTCCTCGAAAAAAAATGGGTGCGCCCCGTCCCGATCGGGACAGGTGAGACGCGTGGGTCAGTGGCCGACCAGAACATGCCGAACTCCCGCGGCAGGGAGCCGACCGTTTCTACCGATCCCCGCCGCGGCCACTAAGGAGGAGGAGCACGCGCAGCATATTGGGCGTCACGTTAGCAGACGCTCGCGGAACCGCGGTACTCCCCGTTCACATTCCGAGACGGCAGGGCTGTGCGCTGGGGCGATACAGAATGCCCGCCTGAGACGCCCGTGCGCCGCGGACGAGCTGCGATTTCCAGGTACCTCGACTTCAAGAGACCGCCTTCGACCGGTAGAATCAGGGCGAACCCTTCAGTGCTAGGGGGGTTGTTCCGAGCTCCGTCGACGGGACCCAGGGTGCGGCCAACACCCGAGGCCCCCGCCCCACGCGCCGTGTACACGTAAGCCGCGCGGGCGGTCCGGCCGGCCCCGTCGGCGGGGCTTCTCTCTTCCACACGCGCCCGCTCCCCCACGGGCGCGCACCTTGTGTCACGCCGTGGCCGCATCCGGCCAGGCGCACCTCCCGGGGCCGCCGCCGTACAGCGGGCTCCACCTGGATCACCCGCCAAACCCCGCTCTCCCCCACGGTGGTCACGCAGGGCAACAGGCATTGACACCCGGGTCACCAGCGCCTCCAATACCGGCCAGATGACCGATGCCTCGACCCGCTCAAGGAGGCCTCGTGCCCCGTCCCCCGCATCCCCACTCCCCCTCCCCCGGCAGACACACCGCGCTCCGCAAGACCCTCGTTCCCGTCGCCCTGGGTGCGCTCCTGGCCGGCACGCTCGGCACCGGCAGCGCCACCGCGGCGCAGGAGGACGACCCCGGCCTCGTGCGCGTCTCAGGTGCCGAGACGGCCGCCGACCGTACGGAGATCGCCGGAACCGGTGTGTCCATCGATCTCGTCGAGGAGGACGGCACCCTCCTGGCCACCGCCACCCCCGACGACGTCGACGAGATCACCGAGCTCGGTTACGGCGTCGACAGCGTGCAGCTCCCCGCCGAGGCGATGCACCCCGACCCCGGTTACACCAGTTATCCCGAGGTCGTGGAACAGGTCGACGCCCTGGCCGCCGAGTACCCCGACCTGGTGCACACCGAGGTCTACGGACAGTCCTACGAGGGCCGCGACCTGGTGGCGGTCCGCATCAGCGACGACGCCGCGGTCGACCAGGACCGGCCCGAGGTCCTGTTCACGCACTCCCAGCACGCCCGCGAGCCGCTGACGGTCGAGATGGCGCTCCACATCATGGAGATGCTGACCGAGGGCCACGGTTCCGACGAGCAGATCACCGAGCTCCTGGAGACCCGCGAGATCTGGGTCCTGCCCAACACCAACCCCGACGGCACCGAGTTCGACCAGTCCGAGGATGCCTGGCAGGACTGGCGCAAGACCCGGGAGCCCAACGAGGGGTCGGACGCCCTGGGCACCGACATGAACCGCAACTGGGCCTACAACTGGGGCTGCTGCAACGGTTCCTCGGACGACCCGGAGTCCATCACCTACCGGGGCCACGCACCCGAGTCGGCCACCGAGGTCGAGGCGCTCGCGGATTTCGTGCGCGGTCGCGAGGCGGACGGCGAGCAGCAGATCACCACGGCGATCGACTTCCACACCTTCGGCGAGCTCGTGCTGTGGCCGTTCGGCCACACCTACGACGAGGTCACCGACGGCATGATCCAGGACGAGTACGACACCCACCAGGCACTCGGCGAGCTGATGGCCGAGTCGAACGGGTACACGCCGCAGCAGTCCAGCGACCTGTACATCACCGACGGGTCGATCAACGACTGGCTCTGGGCCGACCAGGGCATCGTCAACTTCACTTTCGAGATGTACCCGAGCTCGATGGACGACGGCGGTTTCTACCCGCCCTCCGACGTCATCGAGGAGGAGACCGCGCGCAACGAGGAGCCGGTGCTGGACCTGCTCGGCTACGCGGACTGCCCGTACCGGATCATCGGCGAGGAGGAGACCTACTGCGGCTGATCCCCCGCTCCCCGTGAGGGCGCCGGCCCCACGGGGAGGCCCTCCGCCCCCAGCACGGACGAGGTGCCGTCGGAGCGGATCCCTGATACTCATCGACCATGACACTGCGTTCGATGCAGGAGCTCCTGTCCGACTTCGCCGAACACCGTGAGTGGGAACAGTTCCACACCCCCAAGAACCTGGCCATGGCTCTGACGGGTGAGGCGGGAGAGCTCGCCGCCGAGTTCCAATGGCTCACCCCTGAGCAGTCCGCGGACGTGATGGCGGACCCCCGGCACGCGCGTGCGGTCCGCCACGAGATGGCCGACGTGCTGTCCTATCTCCTGCGGCTGGCGGACGTTCTGGACGTCGATCTGGAGCAGGCACTGCGTGAGAAGGTCGACCTCAATGCGCTCAAGTACCCGGGACGGACGTGAGCGAGGTCCTGATCGACATCGACGAAACGGCGTTGGCCCGCGCCGCGGAGCTGCTCGGCACCACGGAGCCGAGCGAGACGGTCGGCTCCGCCCTCCGGGTGATCATCTCCGGCGACCGCGCCTCCGCACTCGCAGAGATGCGAAGACTCGTCGCGGAAGGCGCCCTCGACATCCACGTACTACGCGACAAGCGCCGCTGACGGCACTGAGTCGTGAGGACACGTGTGGGCCCGGCGGTCGGTGACCGCCGGGCCCATCGTGCGGGGCACCAAGTTGCCGACTTCCGTGCCCCGGGTCAGGGGATCAGGCGCCGGGGAGCGGCTCGAACTCCTTGACGGCGTCGATGGAGGGACCGTGCGGGGTGTTGGCCTCGCGCTCGATCATGATCTCCACCAGCACCGGACGCGAGGTGTTCCGGGCCTCCTTGCGCGCCCACTCCAGGGCGTCGCGGACCTCGGCCGGGTCGATCACGCGGCGCCCGGAGCAGCCGTAGGCCTCCATGATCTTGACGTTGTCCGTACCGAAGTCGTCGTAGTGGATGTCGACCTCGAAGTTCATGTCGAACGGGATCTCGGCCTGGCGGATCAGGCCCAGGTACTCGTTGTTCAGCATGATCAGCACGTACGGAACGTCGTACTGGGCGGCCACGGCCAGTTCCTCGACCATGTACTGGAAGCTGTAGTCGCCCACGACACCGACGACCTCCGCGTCGGGTTCGGTGTCCTTGAGCGCCTTCTTCACGCCGATCGCCGCAGGGATCTCCCAGCCGAGCGGGCCGGCCTGCCCGCAGATCTGGTAGTGGCGAGGCTTGTGGGCCTTCTGGTGCTGGCCGCCCCAGATCTGGTAGAGGCCGATGGCGGTGACGAAGTAGGTGTCCTCGTCGAAGACCTCGTTGATCTCCTTGTACACACGGGGCGCCTTGACCGGCGTGGCGTCGAAGTCCTCGCGACGGGTCATCGTCGAGCGCAGTTCGACGACACGCTCGCGCCAGGCGCCGACCTGTGCGGTGGCGTTGCGGCGCTTGGCCTCGGCGAGGATCTCGCGCAGGAACACCCGGGCGTCGGAGACCACACCGAGGTCGGGTTCGAAGACCCGACCGATCTGCGTGGCCTCGATGTCGACGTGGATGAAGCGGCGCTCACCGCGGTAGACGTCGATCTGGCCGGTGTGCCGGTCGGCGAAGCGCGCCCCGACCGCCAGCACCAGGTCCGACTCCAGGAACGAGGCGTTGCCGTAACGCTGGGAGGTCTGCACACCGGTCATACCGGAGTACAGCGGCGAGTCCTCGTCGAAGGAGCCCTTGCCCATGAGGGTGACCTGTACGGGCACCTGCAGGTACTCGGCCAGGGCCCGCAGGTCGTCGGAGGCATCGGCGGTGATGACACCCCCGCCGGCCAGCAGCAGCGGGCGCTCGGCCTCCAGGAGCATGTCGAGGGCGCGCTCGACCCGCGGACGGTGCGGCAGCACGGTGTTGCGCTGGAGCGGGGCGTCCAGGGCGGCGTCGTACTCGATCATCTGCTGCGCCACGTCGAGCGGGATGTCGACGAGCACCGGGCCGGGACGCCCCTCCTGGGCGATGCGGAAGGCCTCGCGGAAGACCCACGGGGCGGTCGCGGCCTCCTTGATCTGCACGGCCCACTTGGTGACGGGCTTGGCGATCTCGACGATGTCGACCGCCTGGAAGCCCTCCTTGTCGAGCAGGTCGGTGCGCTGCTGACCGGTGATGCACACCATCGGGACGGAGTCGGCGATGGCGGTGTA
The DNA here is from genome assembly GCF_014892575.1 of Nocardiopsis coralli. Lineage (GTDB taxonomy): Bacteria > Actinomycetota > Actinomycetes > Streptosporangiales > Streptosporangiaceae > Nocardiopsis > Nocardiopsis coralli. The sequence continues at coordinate 41,320 of NZ_JADBGI010000027.1, forward strand.
GAGGCCGGTGATCATGTTCGTGCCGGCCGGGCCGGAGGTGCCGATGGCCACGCCGACCTTGCCGGTGGTGCGCGACCAGCCGTCGGCCATGTGGGTGGCGCCCTCTTCGTGGCGGACGATGAGGTGCTCGATCCCGCCGACCTGCTCCATCGCCTTGTAGAGCGGCAGGATGGCGGCGCCGGGGCAGCCGAAGGCGGTGTCGACGCCCTCGTCCTTGAGAACCTCCACGACCGCGTTCATCGCGGGCATCTGTGGCATGGCTGGTGAACCCTTCAGTGCTAGGGGTGCTGCTGGTGCTAGGGGTGGTGCGGGTGCAAGGGGTGGGTCGCCGGGCGGCTGCCCGGGGCGGTCCCGGGGGAACCGGGGCCGGGGCCCGCACGGGCCGCGGGTCCTCGGGTGCGGCCAACACCCGGGGGCGGCGCGGCGGGCCGGTCCGGTCAGTGCTTGCGGCCGGAGAGCTCCTCGACGAGCTTCAGGAGTGCGGAGTGGTCGAGGTCCCCGTGGCCCTGACGGTTCAGGGAGCCGACGAGCTGGGCGACCTGCGCCCCGAGCGGGACGGTGACGCCCGAGGTCCGCGCGGCGTCGGTGACGATGCGCAGGTCCTTGTCGTGCAGGGCGATCCGGAAACCGGGCTGGAAGTTGCGCTCGCGCATGGCCTCGCCCTTGCGCTGCAGGACGGTGCTGCCGGCGAGCCCGCCGCCCAGGACCTCCAGGCCGGGGCCGGTCTCCACACCGTGCGCCTCGAGGAACACCAGGGCCTCGGCGAGGAGCTGGAGGTGTCCGGCGACGATGAGCTGGTTGGCGGCCTTGACGGTCTGTCCGGCGCCGTGCGGGCCCACGAGGACGGGGGTCTTGCCGAGCACGTCGAAGACCGGCCGCGCGGTGTCGAAGTCGGCCTGCTCGCCGCCGACCATGATCGAGAGGGCGCCCTCGATCGCACCGGCCTCGCCGCCGCTGACGGGGGCGTCGAGCACCTTGAGCCCGCGCTCCTGGCCCTGCTGGGCGAGCGTGCGGGACACGTCCGGGCGGATCGTGCTCATGTCGATGACGAGGGTGCCGGGCCGGGCGTGGGAGAAGACGCCGCCCTCGCCGGCGAGGAGCGCCTCGACGTCCGGGGAGTCGGGAAGCATCGTGATGACGGCGTCGGCGTCGGCGACCGCGTCGGCGACGCTGTCGGCACCGACCCCGCCGTCGGCGACGAGCGCGTCGACCTTGCCGCGGCTGCGGTTGTGGCCGGTGACGGTGTAACCGGCGCGGACGAGGTTGCGGGCCATGGGCAGGCCCATGATGCCCAGTCCGACGAACGCGATCTTCTGCAGGGCCATGGTGTCCCCTCTCGTGGCTGTGGTGGCTGTGGTCGTGTGCGGGTGCGGAGTGGGCCGGGGCGGGTTCGGCGCGGCCGCCCGGGCGTCGGGCGGGTCCGGCCGGGTCCGGTTCGGGCTCAGCGGATCCAGCCGAAGCTCTCGGCGCTGGGCACGGTGGGCTTGTACTCGAGGCCGACGGGGCCGCTGTACCCGTTGGCCTGGGAGTCGGCGAGCAGGGCGTCCAGGGGCAGGTCGCCGGTGCCGGGTTCGCCGCGGCCGGGGGCGTCTGCGATCTGGATGTGGCCGAACTCGGCGGCGTGGTCGCGCACGACCCGCGCGACGTCGTCACCGTTCACGGCCAGGTGGAAGAAGTCGGCGAGGAAGGCGACGTTGTCGGCCCCGGCCTTGCGCGCCTCCTCGACGAAGGCGAGCCCGTCGGCGGCCGTCTTGAGGGGGTAGTCGTCGGCGCCGCTGATGGGTTCGATGAGCACGGTGCCCCCGACGCGGGCGACGGCCTCGGCGGCGGCGACGGTGTTCTCGAGCGCGGTGCGGTGCTGCTCGGCGGGGTCGGCCCAGTCCTGGGTGCGGCCGTAGAGGGCGTTGAACCCGGTGGCGCCGGTGCGCTCGGCGATCTGCGCGACGAGTTCGGTGTTGGCGCGGAACTCGGCGATGCGGTCGGGGTGGCTGAGCACGCCGCGGTCCGGGCCGGGCAGCTGTCCGGCGAAGAAGTTGAGCCCGGTCAGGCGCACGCCGGCGTTCTCGATGGCGGCGACGAAGGCGTCGATGTCGGCCTGGGGCGGGGTGGCGGTCTCGAAGGGCCACCAGAACTCGACGGCGTCGAAGCCGGCCTCGCGGGCGGCGCGCGGACGCTCGTTGACCGGCAGCTCGGTGAACAGCAGGGAGCAGTTCACGGTGTAGCCGAGGGTGTGGCTCATGGCGACTCCCTTATTTCGTGATGTGGAATCTACTTTTCACTTTGAGGAATGACTTGAGTGTGCGCCGGGCCACCGGCACCTGTCAAGCACGAGCCCGGACCGACTTGGCGCTCCACTCGCTCGGCGCCCGACCCCAGACGTCACATCCGTGTCATGAGCCCCGCACAGACCAGCAACTTCACTGGTTCTTCATGGGAAGACACAGATGGCGCAGTTTCTCGCCGGGATCCTCTTGCGGGTGTTGACAAGATCACACGGTCGTCGACTAGAGTCCCTCCAATCCGTAATACGGAAACGCCAATCTGCACTACGAAATCACCGACCGGTCCGAGCCATACGGCCCTCCGCGGACCGGGACCGGTCGGCCCGGGAGACGACACACATGCCCGAGAGCACTCCACGCGGCGGGGACACCGACCCCGACCCGGGTCTGTCGCGCCTCAACGCGCTCACCGCCGAGGACCTGCGCACCGAGCTCGAACAGTGCCTCGACATCGAGCGCTGGGTGAAGGCCCTGGCCGCCGAAGCACCCTTCGCCGACCGCGAGACCCTCCTGGCCCGCGCGGACGCCCACGCGCGCGCGATCACCGGTGAGGAAGTGGCCGGGGCCCTGGCCCGCCACCCGCGCATCGGTGAGAAGGCCAAGGGCAAGGGCACCGAGGCCAACTGGTCACGCGGGGAGCAGTCCGCCTTCGCCTCCGGCAGCGACGACGCCACCGCACGGGTGCAGCGCGTCTTCGCCTTCGGGCAGGAGGAGTACGAGGACCGTTTCGGGCAGATCTACCTCGTGTGCGCCAGCGGCCGCGGACCCCGCGACCTGCTGGCCGACCTGGTCGAGCGCCTGTACAACGACCGCGACACCGAACTGGCGGTGGTCGGCGACGAACTGCGCAAGATCGCCGGCCTGCGCCTGGTCAAACTCCTGGAGTCCGTATGAGCCACGTGACCACCCACATCCTCGACGCCTCGCTGGGCCTGCCCGCTCGCGAGGTCCCGGTGCGCCTGGAGGCCGCCGCCGACCGGGAGCGCACCTCCTGGAAGCCGGTCGCCGAAGGCCGCACCAACGACGACGGGCGCGTGCCCGACCTGGGCCCCGACCAGCTCGAGGCCGGGTACTACCGGATCGTCTTCGACACCGGCGCCTACTTCGACTCCCTCGGGCAGCGGGCCTTCTACCCCGAGGTGACGATCGTCTTCGACCTCGCCGAGGAGGACCGCCACTACCACGTGCCGATCCTGCTCAACCGCTACAGCTACACGACCTACCGGGGCTCCTGAGGGCCTGCTCGACGGGTGCACCGGCCCCACGCGGGTCCTGATCGCCCGGAGCCCCGGTACCGACCGTCCGACACCGACGAAGGAGCCCCACCAGGTCCGAATCCCCCCAGGTGAGCCACCTGACCATCTTCGAGTGCGTGACAGGTCCTTCCGCACGACCGCAGCGGTCCTCCCTCGACGCACGGCGCATGGGCGCAAGTGATGACACGTATGCACACGGATGGAGAAACCCTGATGGGCATCCGACTCGGAGACAACCAGTACGGCAAGGCCGAGGTCCGCCTCGTCCACGTCAACCGCGACACCGACGTCCACCGGATCAAGGACCTCAACGTCACCTCGCAGCTGCAGGGGGACCTGGAGGACGTCCACACCGTCGGCGACAACGCCAAGTGCCTGCCGACCGACACCCAGAAGAACACCGTCTACGCCAAGGCACGCGAGTGGGGCGGCACCGGCGCGATCGAGGACTTCGCCCTGCGCCTGGCCCGGCACTTCGTGGACGAGCACGAGTACGTGTCCGGGGCCCGCCAGGAGGTCCAGGAGTACTCCTGGAACCGCATCAACACCGCGCACGGCCCGCACGACCACGCGTTCTCGCGGGACGGTGCCGAGACCCGCACCACCGTCATCCACAAGGACGGCGACCGCGAGTGGGTGGTCTCCGGCTTCGAGGCGCTGACCGTGCTCAAGTCCACGGGCTCGGAGTTCCACGGTTACCCGAAGACCAAGTACACCACCCTGCCGGAGACCGACGACCGGATCCTGGCCACGGACGTGACCGCGCGCTGGCGTTACATCGGGGTCGACCACGACTACGACAAGGCCTACGCCGCCATCCGCGACCTGTGCCTGGAGGCCTTCGCGGAGACCCACAGCCTCGCCCTGCAGCAGACGCTGTACGAGATGGGCAAGGCGGTGCTGGAGGCGCGCCCCGAGGTCGCCGAGATCCGCTTCTCGATGCCGAACAACCACCACTTCCTGGTGGACCTGAGCCCGTTCGGCCTCGACAACCCGAACGAGGTCTTCTTCGCCGCCGACCGGCCCTACGGAAAGATCGAGGCCGTGGTCGAGCGCGACGACGCCCCCGACGCAGGCGACGCCTGGAAGAACGTGCCCGGCTTCGTGTAGGCCCTGCCGCTGCTCCCCGGGGTCCGCGCCCCGGGATCCCCCTCGTGTGACGACGGGGTCCGCGCCCTCACGCGGTCCCCGTCCTCCCCCTTGCCCCGGGAACGGGGAGCTGTGCCCGGCCCGCCCCGTCCGGCGGGCCTCCGGCCCCTCCGGCGTGCGCAAGAACGCCGCGCCGCGGGCCGATGCGTCACCGTACGGGCTCCTGCAGCCCGGAAATCCGGTCGCCGTAGCCGGCGGCCCTCCACCGCAAAGGCTGGTATCTGGCCATGTCGAACAGTCCGTCCGCGAAGGACCCGGCCACACCGAACGCCTCCACCACCGACCGCCCGGAGGACGAGAAGCTGCCGCCGCGGCTGCTTTTCATCTACGGGCTCCAGCACATCCTGACCATGTACGCCGGCGCGGTCGCGCCGGCCCTCGTCATCGGCGCCGCCGCTGGGCTCGCGAACGACCCTGCCGCCATGGGCATCCTCGTCAGCGGCGCGCTCATCGTGGCGGGTATCGCCACCTTCATGCAGTCCGTGGGACACCGCCGCGTCGGTGCACAGATGCCGATCGTGGTGGCCTGTTCCTTCGTCCCGGTCAGCGCGATCACGTCGCTGGCCGCGGGCAGCAACGGCGAGAACCTGCCCGTGGCCTTCGGTGCCTCCCTGGCCGCGGGTCTGTTCGCCCTGTGTCTGACCCCGTTCTTCGGTCAGCTCATCCGCTTCTTCCCGCCGGTGGTGACCGGCACGATCATCACCGTCATCGGTGTCAGCCTGATGCCGGTGGCCGCCGACTGGATCATGGAGAGCGACGCCGTCGAGCCCTCCGCCCCGGTGGGCAACATGGCCCTGGCTGGTTTGACGCTGGCCGTCATCCTGGTGGGTTCGCGTGTGCTCCCGGGCATCTGGGGCCGCCTGTCGATCCTCATCGGTCTGGTCGTGGGCACCCTGGTGGCGATCCCGCTCGGAATGGCCGACTTCTCCCGCGTGAACGAGGCCGACACCGTCTTCAACCCGACGTCGGTGTTCTACTTCGGCGCCCCGCAGTTCGAGGTCGCCGCGATCGTGACGATGTGCATCATCATGCTGGTGGTGCTCACCGAGGGCGCCTCGCACATCATCGCGGTCGGTGAGATCACCGGTTCGAAGGTGGACGCCAAGCGCATCTCCGCCGGCCTGCGCGCCGACGTGAGCGGTTCGATCCTGGGCCCGATCTTCAGCGCGACCCCCACCAGTTCCTTCGCCCAGAACATCGGTCTGCTCGCGCTCACCGGTGTGCGCAGCCGCTACGTGGTCGCCACGGGCGCGGGGATCCTGCTGGTCCTGGGCATGTTCCCGGTACTCGGCGGTGTCATGGCCGCCATCCCCAGCCCGGTGCTGGGCGGTGCCGGTCTGGTGCTGTTCGGCAGTGTGGCGGCGAGCGGCATCAAGACGCTGGCCAAGGTCGACTTCACCGACAACCTCAACCTGGTGCTGGTCTCGGCGGCGATCGGTGTCGCGATCGTGCCGCTGGCCTACCCGACCTTCTACGAGCAGCTGCCCGAGGCGGTCGAGATGGTCGCCCACTCCGGCATCATCGGTGCCGCCGTGGTCGCGATCGGGCTCAACATCTGCTTCCACGTGATCGGCCGCCGTCCGCAGGACGGGTCCCCGGCCGGCATCGAGCAGGACGACATCGGCAGCGCCGGCCCCGGCGAGGCCAAGTACACCGACCACGCGGGTGCCGCCTACCGCGACGACGAGACCGGGGAACGGCACGGCGGTGACCGTTCCTGACCCCCGCCCCCGCGGGGAGAGCCGACCGGGAGGGGCCGCGCCCCCTCCCGGCGGTTCGGCGTCCGCGCCCGCAGCTGGTACTCCTGGGCCTGTGACCGACTGGGATCTTCGGAAGTTGCGGGTACTGCGGGCGCTGTCGGAGTTGGGGACGGTGCGGGCGACCGCCGAGGCGCTGTGCATGACACCCTCGGCCGTCTCGCAGCAGCTGTCCTCGCTGGCCCACCAGGTGGGGACCCCGTTGTTGGAGTCGCAGGGACGCGGGGTGCGCCTGACCGAGGCCGCCCGGATACTGTTGCGCCACACCGACACCGTCCTGGCCCAGTTGGAGCGGGCCGAGGCCGAGCTGGAGGGGTTCGCCCGCGGCGAGGCCGGGGCCGTGCGTGTGGGCGCCTTCGCCACCGCGATCCCCCGTCTGGTCGTCCCGGCGCTGGAGACGCTCTCGAAGGAACGCCCCGGGCTGTCCACGCGAGTGCACCAGGCCGACGCAGCCGAGGTCTACGAACTGCTCGCCGCGGGCGAGATCGACATCGGGCTGTCGCTGGCGGCGCAGGCCCCGGCCGGCCCGGACGGGCGCTACGACCGTTCCGAGCTCCTGGCCGACCCGTTGGACGTGGCGCTTCCCGCCTCCCACCCCTGGGCCCGTGCGGAGCAGGCGCCCCGGTTGTCGGAGCTGTCCGGGGAGGACTGGATCTACGGGGCCTCGGGACCCTGGCGCGAGATCACCCTGGCCGCGTGTGCGCAGGCGGGGTTCGTGCCGGAGCAGGCGCACGTGGCCTCGGACTGGCGGGCGATCCTGGACATGGTCGCGGCCGGGATGGGCCTGGCGCTGGTGCCGCGTCTGGCAGCGGCGGGCCACACTCCCGGGACGGTGTTGCGGGTGCCCTCGGGTGAACGGCCGCGGCGCCACGTCATCGCGGTAGTGCGGGCCGGGGCGGGCGAGCATCCCCGGGTCGCGGCGGCGCTGGAGGCACTGCGCCGGACCGCCGACGGGCTCGACGAGGACAAAGTTCAGTCTTCCTGAACGTACTGATCAGAAACTTTCGCTGGTGCTTATCGGTTTCCGCTGAGACTCTGGTCGTGTCCCACCCACCGACACGACAGGAGCCCCATGAGCCCCACCCCGGCTTTCGATCCCCTCGCCTACAACGCGCAGCCCTACCCCGGCGGCGATCCCTTCGCCGACTACAAGGAGAGCAAGCTCGACCTCGACGGCCTGGTCGACCTGGCCGACCGCCGTCTCGGCGGTGCGGTGCTGGCCGCCAACGACGAGTTCTTCGCCCACCGCGAGAACCTCCTCAAGACCGGCCCGGGCGAGTTCGACCCGCACGCCTTCGGGCACAAGGGCAAGGTCATGGACGGCTGGGAGACCCGGCGCCGCCGCGGCGTGAGCGCCGAGCAGCCCCACCCCACCGCCGAGGACCACGACTGGGCGCTGATCCGCCTGGCCCTGCCCGGACTCGTGCGCGTGGTGAACGTCGACACCGCGCACTTCCGCGGCAACCACCCGACCGAGGTCTCCGTCGAGGCCGCCAGCGTGCCCGGCACCCCCACGACCGAGGAGCTGCTGGCCGCCGAGTGGACCGAGCTCGTGCCGCGCACGCCCGTGTACGGGCACGCCGCCAACGGGTTCGAGGTGACCTCCACCCGCCGCTGGACCCACCTGCGCCTCAAGCAGTTCCCAGACGGCGGTGTGGCCCGTCTGCGGGTGTACGGCGAGCCGGTCTCCGACCCGCGGTGGCTGGCGGCGCAGGGCTCCTTCGACCTGGCCGCCCTGCTCAACGGCGGCGCGGTCGAGGACGCCTCCGACCGGTTCTTCTCCGCGCCGGAGAACATCATCACCCCGGGCCGTTCGCACAAGATGGACGACGGCTGGGAGAACCGCCGTCGCCGCGACGCCGGCAACGACTGGGTGCGGTTCCGCCTGACGGCACAGGCCGAGGTGCGGGCGCTGGAGATCGACACCGCCTACCTCAAGGGCAACGCGGCCGGGTGGGTCACCGTCCTGGCCCGTGACGCCCACGGGTCCGACCCCGAGGCCTGGACCGAGGTCGTGGCGCGCACGCAGCTGCAGCCCGACAGCGAGCACCGTTTCGTGCTGGACACCCCGGTCACCGCGACGCACGTGCGTACCGACGTCTTCCCCGACGGCGGTCTCTCGCGCCTGCACGTGTACGGATCGCTGACCGAGGCCGGCGCCCGGGCGCTGCAGGAGCGCTGGGACTCCGCGCAGGCCTGATCCCCGACGGGCCCCGGAGCGGAGCGCGCCCCGCTCCGGGGCCCGGGCCGCGCGGTTGCGGGCAGCACTGTGCCAACGGGGGCACGACTTCCCCCAACAGCAGAGAACCACGCCCGTCGGGGCGCCGCCACCCTGTACGTTCCGGCCTGTGGACGAACACCGCGGTGGGCGGAACACGCACCAGAGCGCCGGGCTGCCCGGTACACGAGCGCGCGCAGACCCGAAAACGAGCGGGTCCCGATGCTGGACGAGGGACCGGAACCACCAACATGCATGCCCCTGCCGCGGGGCGGGCTCCGCGGCCGCCACCGGGATTCGGTCAGCTCTGGGGCCGGGACCACCAAGGGCCATGCCCCTGCCGTAGGGCGGGCCATGCGACCGCCATCGGGATGCGGTCAGCTCTGGGACCGGGACCGCTCGCTCAGGCCGAGGGCGGACGCCCAGGTGAGCGTGAGCGCGCGCACCGGCACCATCCGCAGGAGCGCGTTCCGCACCGTCTGCCGGGCGCCCCCGCCCAGGTCCGCGCCCACCTTCGCCACGAACTCGGCCTGCCGGGCGATGCTCCGGCACACGGGGCGCCGCTCGGCGTCGAACCGCCGCAGGGCCTCGGCCTGGTCCGCGCCTGCGGCGACCGGGTCGGCGATCAACGTCCCCAGGGCCACGGCGTCCTCCAGCGCGGTCGACGCACCCTGCCCCATGGTGGGCAGCGCGGCGTGGGCGGCGTCGCCCGTCATCACGACACGGCCCCGCACATAGGTGGGCAGGCCGCCGCGCAGGTGGTGGACGTCGTGGCGCATCAGCCGGTCCGGGGTGGTCCGCTCGATGAGGTCGACGACCTCGGGCGCCCAACCGGCGAACCGGGCGCGCGCCGTGGCGTGCTCGTCGCCGACGACCGCACCCTCCGGGGCGCGCACGTACCCGTACCAGTACAGCTCGGTGTCGCTGACCCGCATGGCCCCGAACTCCGCGCCCGGCCCCCAGTACTCGGCGAGCCGCCCGTCGAGCTCGGTGTCCGGGACGATCGCGCGCCAACTGGTGCTCCCGCTGTAGGTCGGACGCATCCCGGGGAACAGGGCCCCGCGCACCGCGCTCCACATCCCGTCGGCGCCCACGACGAGGTCGGACTCGGCACGCCTGTCCTCGCCCGCGGAACCCCGCCACGACACCGCGGCGCGCGCTCCGCCGGGGATCCCCGGGGTCAGGCCGGTGACCCGGGCCCCGGTGACGATCTCCGCCCCCTGCTCGCGGGCGCTCTGCTCCAGGGCGGTGTGCAGGCGCCGTCGGTGGAACCCGTGGATGGTGGCGACCCGGCGCACCTCCTCGACGTCGTCCGGGATGAGCAGGATCGGGCGCCCGGTCGTGTCCCGGAACCCCGTCCCGAGCGTCTCGTGCCCGAGCGCGTCGATGCGGTCGTCGTCGAGCCCGAGGGACCGCAGGGCCGCGACGCCGTTGAGGGGCAGGGCGACCCCGGCCCCGACCTCACCCGGACCGGTACGGCTCTCGAGCACGGTGGTGTGCCACCCCGCCCGGGCGAGCACCACCGCCGCGGCCATACCTGCGATGCCCCCACCGACCACCGTGGCCGTCCGATCGTCGCCGCTCATGGTCCCCTCCACACCGTCGTCCCTGCTGATCGACTCATTCACTACGATCGTAGTAGACGGAGGGCGCGGCCTATACTCGGCACCGTGCCACCCGCCAACAGGACCCGACGCCGTACCCTCGCCGACGCCGCCATCGCGTTGCTCGCGGAACAGGGCGCGCACGGCCTGACACACCGGGCCGTGGAGGCGCGGGCGGGTGTGCCCGCGGGGACCGCCTCCAACTACTTCCGCAGCCGGGAGGCGCTGCTGGTCACCGCCGCCGAACGCGTGCTGGAACTGCACTTCGCGGACATGGCGGCAGCGGCGGAGGGCACGACCGCACCCACGGGGCCCGAGGAGCTCATCGACATGATCGCCGAATCGCTGTGGGGCGCGGCGACCGTACTGCGCGGCCGCTACCTGGCGATCTTCGAGCTCCGCCTGGAGGCACGGCGGCGGCCGGCGCTGGAGGAGGTGCTGACCCGGCTGGAGCGCACCGCGGTGACCGACACCGCTGCGCTGCACCGGGCGTTGGGGACCCGGGTCCCCGAGTCCGCGGTGCAGACCCTGGCCACGCTGTACGGAGGGGCCCTGTTCACCCTGGTCACCGGCCCCGTGGGCGCTTTCGACCAGGAAGGTGTGCGGGCCCTCGTGGCGACGATGGTGCGCGGCGTGCAGGGCTGACCCCCACCGCACACACGAACGGGGACGGACACCGCGCGCCCGCCCCCGTCATGGTCGGCTCCGGGTCAGTCCTGGCGCTCGATCATGCGCCCGTCGGTGCTGGTCCCGTCGACCTCCACCCCGCGCAGGAACGTGCGGCGCACCCGCCCGACCAGCTCGGCCCCGTCGTAGGCGCTGACCGGGTTCCGGTGGCCGAGTTCGGCGGCGTGCACCGAGAACGCCTCGTCGGGGGCGAAGACGGCCAGGTCGGCGTCGGCGCCCTCCACCAGCGACCCCTTGCCGCGCAGGCCGGCGACGCGGGCCGGGCCGGAGGACATCCAGGCGACGGTCTGTTCCAGGCCCACGCCCCGGCGGCGGGCCTCGGTCCACATCGCCGACAGCCCCACCTGGAGCCCGGACACCCCGCCCCAGGCCGTGCCGAAGTCGCCGGTGTCCAGGTCCTTCAGGTCGGGTGTGCTCGGCGAGTGGTCGCTGACCACGCAGTCGATGAGCCCGTCGCGCAGGGCCGCCCACAGCAGGTCGCGGTTGGCCTCGTCGCGGATGGGCGGGCAGCACTTGTACTCGGTGGCGCCCTCCGGGATCTCCTCCGCGGCCAGGGTGAGGTAGTGCGGGCAGGACTCCACGGTCAGCTGCACGCCCTCCTCCCGGGCCCGGGCGATCAGCGGCAGGGCGGCGGCGCTGGACAAGTGCAGGATGTGTGCGCGCACCCCGGTGCGGCGGGCCACGTCGATGACCCGCGCGATCGCCTCGTTCTCGGCGGTGTCGGGGCGGGAGGCGAGGAAGTCCGCGTAGTCGCGCCCGGCGCAGTCCGGGGCACGGTCGAGCACGTCGGGGTCCTCCGCGTGCACGATGAGGCGCCCGCCGAACGCGGCGATGGCGTTCGCGGCGGTCTCGAGCTCATCGGGCGAGAGGTTGCCGAACTCCTCCACCCCGGAGGGCGACAGGAACGCCTTGAACCCGAAGACCCCCTGCTCGTGCAGGTCGGCCAGTTCCTTGGTGTGGCCGGGGGCGCTGTTCTCGGGCACCGCCCCGCCCCAGAACCCCACGTCGATGGCGAGCTTGCCCTCGGCGGCGGCGCGCTTGGCGTCGAGCCCGTCCACGGTGGTGGTGGGCGGAACGCTGTTGAGGGGCATGTCGACGAGGGTGGTGACCCCGCCCCGGGCGGCGGCGCGGGTGGCGGTGGCGAACCCCTCCCACTCGGTACGGCCGGGTTCGTTGACGTGCACGTGGCTGTCGACGAGCCCGGGCAGGAGCACCTCGTCCTCGGCGAGGGTGATCTCGTGGTCGACCGGGACGGCGGGGGCGGCACCTCGGGGCAGGATCTGCTGCACGGTGCCGTCGGCGACCACGACCGTGTGCGGGGCCAGGCCCTGCGGGGTGAGGACACGGTCGGCGTGGACGGCGAAGCTGGGGCTGGTCATCGGCGTGTGTGGGCGCCCGCGGCGGGCACCCTCTCCTTCCTCGGTGCGTCCCGGGGCCGGGCCGCGGCGGGCCCGGCCCCGGTGATGGGCTCTACTGGCCGACGCGGCGGTGGGCCATGGCCACCAGTGTGGCGGTGTCGGTGCCCGTGGCCTCGGCGACCTCGGTCTCCTCCAGGGCCCCGCAGCCCAGACCGGCGGCGAGCACGGCGGCCAGGGCCTGGGCGGTGGCGGGCTCGTCGACGACGTTGCCGGAGACCTGGCCCAGGTAGGCGCGCAGGCGTTCGGCGGCGGGCGCGAAGGCCTCCCGGTAGAAGACCGCGGTGGCCAGGTGGCGGGTGACAAGCTGGTTGGGGTGCAGGTCCCAGCCCTGGTAGTAACCGCGCTCGAGGGAGCGGCGCACCAGGCCGGCGTGCAGGCCCCAGGCCGAGCGCACCTCGTCGGTGGTCCCGGCGGGCATGATGTTGCTGCCGCCGTCGGAGAGCCACACCCCGGTCCCGGCCGCGGCCACCTGCATGACGGCCTTGGCGTGGTCGGCCGCGGGGTGCGCGAGGCTCTGGTAAGCGGCGGCCACGCCCATGGAGGCGCTGTAGTCGTAGGTGCCGTAGTGCAGCGCGGTGACCCGGCCCTGTCCGGCGTGGATCATCGGGCCGACAGCGGCGGTGCCGTCGGAGAGCAGCACCGACTGCGGTGTCTCGATCTGCAGCTCGAAGCGCAGGCGGCCCTCGGGCAGGTCGAGCCGGCGTTCCAGCTGCTCGCAGAGCCAGACCATCGCCTCCACGTGCTCGACGGAGGTGATCTTGGGCTGGGTCAGCACGAGCCCGTCCGGGAGGGAACCGTGCCCCTCGAGCAGGGACTGCAGGAACAGGGTGAGGCTGCGGACCCCGCGGTGGCGGCCGGCGGCCTCCATGCCTTTCATCCGGATCCCGAACCACCCGGGGGCCTGCCCCTTGGCCAGGTCGGAGACGAAGGCGTCGGCGACGGCCAGGACGTGGGTGTCCTCGGCCGCGTCGCCGCGGTTTCCGTAGCCGTCCTCGAGGTCGGCCCGCAGGTCCTCGATCGGGTCGTTCTCGAGTTTGGCGCGCACGCGGGGCAGGGCGTCGGCGACGGCGGCCTCGCTCAGGCCGGTGGCCGCGGCCAGGTCGGCCGGTTCGGGTGCGTGCTCGTCGAGCGCCTCCAGGGCCTGGCGTCCCCAGTCGGCGGCCAGGCCGGCGTGCACCCGGTCGGCGGGGACGTAGACGCTGTGCACGGGTTGGCGGGCGGTGCGGGCGCCGGGGTAGTCGCGGTCCAGTCGGGTGTCGGCCTCACTGAGGCGGGCGTCGAGCCCGGCCGCGAGTGTGTCCACGCCCTGCAGGTCGTCCCTCGCCACGTGGCTGTCCTCCTCCGTCGGTGGGGGTCCCGGCCCTCGGATGAGAACCGGCCACGATTTCTACATGCGGATACTAACTTCTGCCATCCGGAACAACAAGGGTTCACTCTGGTCCATCCGGGCCATCCCCTGCCCCAGAACCGCCTGCCGTGAGAAGCTGGTTTCGTATAGCAGAATGATGACCGTGACAACCGCGGCCGACAGCACGGGAGCACGATCCTTGGCACCCTCACAGACCCCCCGGACGGAACCGTCCGCCGCCGTGGACGACGCTCCCCGGCGCGCGAGCGGCGTCCAGTCCCTCGACCGCGCCTTCGCCCTGCTCGAGATCATGGCCGACGCGGGCGGCGAGGCCTCGCTGAGCCAGCTCGCCGACTCCTCCGGCCTGCCCCTGCCCACGATCCACCGCATTATCAGAACACTGGTCGGCAACGGATACGTCCGCCAGCTCCCCTCGCGCCGCTATGCCCTGGGCCCGCGCCTCATCGGCCTCGGGGACAAGGCCTCCCGCATGCTCGGCACGTGGGCGCGCCCGCACCTGGCCCAGTTGGTCGAGGAGCTCGGCGAGACGGCCAACCTGGCCATGCTCGACGGCGACAAGGTCATCTACGTCGCCCAGGTGCCCTCGCCGCACGCCATGCGCATGTTCACCGAGGTCGGACGCCGGGTCCTGCCGCACTCGGCCGGGGTCGGCAAGGCCCTGCTGGCCCAGCTCACCGACGACGAGGCCCTGGCCACGATCACCCGCACCGGGATGCCGGCCGCCACCGACCGCACCATCACCGGGCCCGAGGACTTCGTGGCCGAACTCGGCCGTATCCGCGACCGCGGTTTCGCCATCGACGACGGCGAACAGGAGATCGGCGTGCGCTGCGTGGCCGTGCCCGTCGAGGGGGCCCCGTCGGGCATGGCGGTCTCCGTCTCCGGCCCCGAGGCCCGCGTGAGCTGGGACTTCGTCGACCACGCCGCACCCATCGTGCAGCAGTGCGCCGAGTCCCTGGCCACCGACCTCAACAACCAGAGCTGACACCGGCCCGCCCCGGACGCGACGAGGGCCCGGCAGGGGAACACTCCCCCGCCGGGCCCTCTCAGCCGGGATCTTGCTACCAGAACCGAATTCAGCGCCGAACCCGGCTCCAGTAGCAAGATCCTCGCCGCCTCAGGTCTGCTGGTCGAAACCCAGCCGGCGCAGCAGCTTCGGATCCCGCTGCCAGTCCTTGGCCACCCGCACCCTCAGGTCCAGGAACACCCGGTGCCCGAGCAGCCCCTCGATCTGCTTGCGGGCCCGCGAACCCACGTCGCGCAGACGCTTGCCCTTGGTCCCGATCACGATCGCCTTCTGGCTGGAACGCTCCACGTACAACGACGCGTAGATGTCGATGAGCTCCTTGCCGTCACGGGTGTTCTCGCGCTCGCCCATCTCGTCCACGACCACAGCGATCGAGTGCGGGAGTTCGTCGCGCACACCCTCCAGGGCGGCCTCGCGCACCAGCTCCGCGACGAGCATCTCCTCGGGCTCGTCGGTGAGGTCGCCGTCCGGGTACAGCGGCGGCCCCTCCGGCAGGTGCGAGCACAGGACCTCGGCGACGGTGTCCAGCTGGAACTCGCCCTGGGCCGAGACCGGGACGATGTCGGCCCAGTCGCCCAGCTCACTGACGGCCAGCAACTGCTTGGCGACCGTGGCCTGGTCCACCAGGTCGGTCTTGGTCACCACCGCAACGACCGGCGTGGAGGTCTGCTCCGCCAGCTCCTTGGCGATGTAGGTGTCGCCCCGGCCGATGGGCTCGTCGGCCGGGATGCAGAAGGCGATCACGTCCACCTCGACCAGCGTCGAACGCACCAGCGAGTCCAGCCGCTCCCCCAGCAGGGTGCGCGGCTTGTGCAGACCGGGCGTGTCCACGATGACGAGCTGCGCCTCGGGCCGGTGCACGATCCCGCGGACCGTGCGGCGCGTGGTCTGCGGCCGGTTGCTGGTGATCGCCACCTTCTGGCCGACCAGCGCGTTCATCAGGGTCGACTTGCCCACGTTGGGGCGGCCCACGAAGCACGCGAACCCGCTGCGGAACCCCTCCGGGTAGGAGGGCATCTCCAGCGGCAGACGCAGCTTCTCGAGGTCGAGGTCGTTCATGGGTCCTTCTCAGCGCTGGACGATGGACGTCGGCACCCCGTCCGGGGCGGCGACCACCGTCACCTGGGTCTTCAGGTCGTCCGCGACAGCGCGGTCGTCCTCGGTCAGCTCCTTGGCGTCGGTCACCACGACCGCCGCCTCCAGCGCGGAGGCCTCGCTGGAGACCGCCGCGGCCACCGCGGCCTGCAGCGCGCTCAGGCGCAGCGACCGCAGTTCCACCGTCGTGGCCACGTAGGTGCGCCCGGTCTCGTCGCGCACGGCGGCGCCCTCGGGTGCGGCGTTGCGTGCGCGGGAGGCCCGCGCCAGGGTGATGAGCTTGCCGTCCTCGGGGCCCAGCTCCGTCGTGTCCGTCACTGCTCCGTACTCCTCACGTGCGTCTCCTGTGCGCTCTGCTCGGGCAGGCGCTCCACCAGCACCGTCGTCATGCGGTTGCGGCGGCTGCTCTTGCCCTCCAGAGTCAGCCTCAGGCCAGCGTATTCGGCGCGGGCCCCGCCTGCGGGGACACGCCCCAGCACGAACGCGACCAGGCCGCCGACCGTCTCCACGTCGTCCACGTCCAGGTCGGTGTCGGGGAAGAGCTCGGCCAGCTCGCCCAACGGCAACCGGGCCGTGACACGCACGCGGTCCTCGTCCAGGCGCACCACCGGGGGGATCTCGTGGTCGTACTCGTCGGTGATCTCGCCGACGATCTCCTCCACGATGTCCTCCAGTGTCACCAGCCCGGCCGTGCCGCCGTACTCGTCGATGGCGACCGCGACGTGGTTGCGCTTGCCCTGCATCTGGCGCAGCAGTTCGTCGATGGGCTTGGTGTCGGGAACGTACTGGGCCGGGCGCATCACGTCGGCGGCGGTGAGCGGCGAGGCGTCGTCCGAACCGGCGCGCCAGCGGTCGCGCATGCGCTCGACCAGGTCCTTGAGGTAGACGATGCCGACCACGTCGTCCTCGTCCTCACCCGTGACGGGGATACGCGAGTAACCACTGGTCAGGGCGGTGGTGAGCACCTCGTCGGCCGGCGTCGCGCTTCCGGTGAAGACGATGTCGGGGCGGGGCACCATGACCTCGCGCACCGACGTGTCGTCGAGCTTGAAGACGGAGTGGATCATCTCGCGTTCCTCGGGGTCGATGACCTCCCCCTTCTCCGCGAGGTCCACCAGCTGGCGCAGCTCGACCTCCGTGCTGAAGGGCCCGTCCCGGTCGCCCTTGGCGCGCGGGGTCAGCGCACGCCCGGCGCCGACCAGCAGCTGCGCGAGCGGGCCGAGCACGACCTGCACGGGCTGGATCACGGCGGCGCTGGTGCGGGCGATCGGGCCGGCGAACTGGCGGCCCAGGATGCGCGGTGCGATCGCGATGAGCACCGACTCGACCACGACCATCGCCACTGCGGTCAGGGCGATCGCGGGCCAGCCCAGGCCCAGCAGGAACACCATGCCGACCGTGGCGGCCAGCACCGCGCACACCTCGCACACCACACGCAGGAACAGCAGCACGTTGAGGTGTCGGGTGGGGTGTGCGGCCACACGGTCCCAGGAGCGGGTCGCCAGGGTCGCGCGTTCGGCGTTGGAGGCCTCGGGCACGCCCACCGACAGCACGCGGGTCACCGCGGCCTCCGCGGCCACCAGGAACCCGGCCACGGCGGTCAGCGCCAGGGCGATCGCGAAGGCTGCGAGCCACTCGGCCGGTTCGCCGGTGCTCAACGGGGCCAGATCACTCCAGGACGCGGGGTTCACCGGGACCTCTCGTCCCCGTCGGAGCGCGCGGCCTCGCCCTCGGCCCAGGACGCCAGGATCTCGCCCTGCAGCCCGAACATCTCCTTGTGCTCCTCCGGCTCGGCGTGGTCGAAGCCGAGCAGGTGCAGGATGCCGTGCGTGCACAGCAGGTCGATCTCGGCCCGGGTGCCGTGCCCGGCGGTCTCACCCTGGCGCTCGGCCACCTGGGGGCAGATGATGACGTCGCCGAGCACGCCGGGCTCACTGGTCCGGCCCGGGCCCCCGGGGCGCAGCTCGTCCATCGGGAAGGAGAGCACGTCGGTGGGGCCGGGTTCGTCCATCCAGCGCACGTGCAGGTCGGTCATGGGGCCCTCGTCGACCAGGACGACGGACAGCTCGGCGAGCGGGTGCACCCGCATCGCGTCGAGCACGTGGCGGGCCAGACGGGAGAGACGCTCCTCGTCGATGCCGGTCACACCGGATTCGTTGGCGACCTCGATGGTCATCGCTACAGCAACTGCCTTACTTGGACGTGTGGGTGATCGAGTTGCTCGGGCCGAGCGTTGCACGAGCCGGTGACCGCGAGGTGCGGCCACCGGCTCCTGACACAGTGTCCGTGGGTCCCGGGTACGCGGGGACTCGTTGTCTCTAGTCTGCCCCGTCCCCGGGCTCGCTCGGCTCGTCGCCACCCGGCCGCGAGGGCTCGCCGCGGCCCCGGCGCGGGCCGGTGTTGCGACCGCGGCGGCCGCCGCGGTCCCGGCGCTCGCCCTGATCCCCGTTCTGCTGGGCGTCGTAGCGGCCGTAGGCGTCCACGATCTGCCCGACCAGCTTGTGCCGGACGACGTCCTCGCTGCCCAGGCGGGAGAACGCGATGTCGTCGATGTCACCCAGGATGTGCTCGATCGTGCGCAGACCGCTGGTCTGGCCGCCGGGCAGGTCGACCTGGGTGACGTCGCCGGTGACCACGATCTTGGAACCGAAGCCCAGGCGGGTGAGGAACATCTTCATCTGCTCGGGCGAGGTGTTCTGCGCCTCGTCCAGGATGATGAAGGAGTCGTTGAGGCTCCGGCCCCGCATGTACGCCAGGGGCGCGACCTCGATCGTCCCGGCCGCCATCAGCTTGGGGATGGACTCGGGGTCGAGCATGTCGTGCAGGGCGTCGTAGAGCGGGCGCAGGTACGGGTCGATCTTGTCGTAGAGGCTGCCGGGCAGGTAACCGAGGCGTTCGCCGGCCTCGACCGCGGGGCGGGTGAGGATGATCCGGTTGACCTCTTTGTCCTGCAGCGCCTTGACCGCCTTGGCCATCGCCAGGTACGTCTTGCCGGTTCCGGCGGGACCGATGCCGAAGACCACCGTGTGCCGGTCGATGATGTCGACGTAGCGCTTCTGGTTGACGGTCTTGGGTCGGATCGTCTTGCCGCGGTTGGACAGGATGTTGGTCGTGAGCACCTCGGCGGGGCGCTCACCGCCGGCACCGAGCATGTGGATCATGCGCTCGATGGTGTCGGGGGTGACGTGGGTACCGCTCTTGGCGAGCTCGATCAGCTCCTCGACGAGGCGGACCACGACCGCGGTCTCCTCGGGGGCGCCGCTGATGGTGAACTCGTTGCCGCGCACGTGGATGTCGCTGTCGAAGGAGCGCTCCAGGGTGCGCAGGAGCTCATCACCCGAGCCCAGCAGACTGACCATCGTGTGCTCGTCGGGCACCACGACCTTGACCTGAGTCTCGTGCCGCGGCTGCGTGTGGGTTGTCTCGGCCATGGTGAGGCCTTGCGGCCGCTGTCCCTACCCTTCGGTCCGGCCCCACCCCGGTGCGGGTGGGTACGTGTGTGCGTGGCCCGGAACCCGATTCTACCAACGGGGCCCGGGCCGCTTCGAGCCGCTTTTCCCGCCTGTGGACAGGCCTGCCTACCCGGGGGGCCAGTTGAGGCCGCGACCGCCCAGGACGTGGGCGTGCAGGTGGAACACGGTCTGACCGGCGCCGCTTCCGGTGTTGAACACCAGTCGGTATCCGGTACCGGCGACGCCCTCGGCCTCGGCCACCGCGTGCGCCTCCGTGACCACCTCGTCGACCAGGCCGGTTCCGGCCGCGGCCGCCGAGGCCGCGTCGGGGTGGTGCTCGCGCGGGATCACCAGCACGTGGGTGGGGGCCTGGGGGTTGATGTCGCGGAAGGCGAGGGTGCGCTCGCCCTCGCGCACGATCTCCGCGGGCACCTCGCCCTTGGCGATCTTGCAGAAGAGGCAGTCCGCCTCGGCCATCGGGAACCTCCGTTACCTCGAGGGTGGTCGGGCCCCATCATGCCGCAGCCCCGGCCCGTCCGCCCCCGGAGCTGCGTGAGTCACGGGTTCGTGGGTGTGCCCGGTTCCGGCGCGATAGGCTTTTCACCCGTGCGCGTCGGCCTCGACGGCCCCCGCCCCCTTCCACGCGTGTTCGGACGGCAACGGATGGAAACGCACCACGACTTGGAAAAGAAGAGGTATGCCCTTTCGTAAACCCCGCGACAAGGGTGTGCGTCGAACCGATGTGACGACAGAAACCATGGTGGCCCGAGCCACCACGGCCCCCCTCGCGGTGGAGTGGGACGCCGACCACGCGGTGACGGAGCTCTACAGGGAGCACTACCGGCCGCTCGTGAGGCTCGCCTCCCTCCTGGTCCGTGACCACGCGACCGCCGAGGAGGTCGTGCAGGACGCGTTCGTGGCCATGCACGGGGCCTGGCGGCGCCTGCGCGACCCGAACAAGGCCCTGTCCTACCTCCGCCAGGCGGTCGTGAACAAGGCACGGTCGGTCCTTCGCCACAGGGCGGTCGTGGAGAAACACGCTCCCAAGGCCCTGCCCGACGCCCCCAGCGCCGAACACGGCGCCATGAACATGCTGGAGCGCGAGGCCGTGATCCGCGCTCTGCGCAAGCTCCCCACCCGTCAGCGCGAAGCGATCGTGCTCCGTTACTACGGCGACCTGTCGGAGGCGCAGATCGCCGACGCGATGGGCATCAGCCGAGGCGCGGTCAAGAGCCACACCTCACGCGGGATCACCGCACTCCGCTCTGTTCTGGAGCAGACGACATGACCAGCCCACACGACAACCACGACGAGTTCGAGGCGCAGCTGCGTCAGCTCCTCAAGACCGAGGCCGACTCCGTGCAGCCCTCCGCCGAGGGGCTCAACCTGATCCGCGAGAGAACCGAGAAGGGCGGTGCCGGGTCCTGGCTCGGGTTGCCGTGGCTGCGCCCCGCGGCCGCCGTCGCCGGCGCGGTCCTGATCGCCTCGTCGGTGATCATGTCCAGCCCGCAGGTGCGCGACCAGGTCCTGGAGTTCGTCCCGGCCGGTGCCGACCGCGAGGAGAGCGCCCCGGTCGAGAGCGACGGCACCGACGACAACGGTCAGGTCGCGGCGCCCGACACCTCCACCGACTCCGATGACGGCACCACGCAGCCCGAGAGCGAGGCGCCGGACGAGCCGGAGCCCGAGCCGAACCCGCAGGAGAGCCCGACCGCCTCCGACGACGAGGACGTCGAGACCGCGTCCTCCTGCCCGCCCGAGGACCGCGAGAGCCCCGGCACCAAGCCCGCCGAGGAGGACGAAGAGGGCCCCGGCACGCGCGAGACCGACGAGGACTGCGAGCCCTCCGACGAGCCCAGCGAGCCGGACGAGAGCGACGAGCCCGACCCCGGTGACGAGGACGGCGAGGACGAGGACGACAACGACCAGGGCAGCGGTCCGGAGATCCCCGAGAACGAGAACTCCGGCAGCGTCTCCTGACCGCCCTCGTACGCCCCGCACGACGAGCCCGGGGGTGAGGGGCCCCGGCCCGCCGCGCCTACGGAAGGGCCGGGGCGGGCCCGGAGAGGGTCACCAGCGCCCGGTGCGTGCCTGCAGGACCGACAGCGCCGCCACCCCAGCGGTCGAGGTGCGCAGGACGGTCGGGCCCAGGAGCGCGCGCACGGCGCCCGCTGCGGTGAAGGCCTCCAGCTCCGCGTCGGAGAACCCGCCCTCGGGACCGACCACGAGCACGATGTGCGCGTCGTCCCCCTGGGGCAGCTCCGCCGTGGCCAGGGTCAGGTCGGCGTCCTCGTGCAGGACCACCGCGAGCGCGGCACCGCCCAGCAGGTCGGCGACGGCGCGGCGGTCGGCCAGGTCGGCGACCTCGGGCAGGCGTGACCGGCGGGACTGCTTGGCCGCCTCCCGCGCGGTGTTGCGCCACTTGTCCAGCGACTTCTGCACGCGCGGACCCTTCCAGCGGGTCACGCAGCGTTCGGCCGCCCACGGGACGACGGCGTCCACACCGGCCTCGGTCATCATCTCCACGGCGAGTTCGCCGCGGTCGCCCTTGGGCAGGGCCTGGACCACGGTCAGCCGGGGACGGGGTTCGGGGTCGGTGTGCACCTCGTCGAGGCGGCAGTCGATGCTGTCCTTGCCCACACCCACGACGACGGCGGGGGCCCGCAGACCCGCGCCGTCGGAGAGGTCGACGGCCTCCCCCTCGCGGATGCGCCGAACGACGGCCGCGTGACGCCCCTCGGGCCCGGCCACGGTGACCGTGGAGCCCGGGCCCGAGGAGAGGTCGTCGGTACCGACGAGGAAGACCGGCGGCGTCACTTCGCGCCGAAGGCGTCGCGGATCTTCGAGAAGAACCCGCCGTGCCCGGGGCTGAACTTGCCGGGCGTCTTGTCCTCACCGCGCAGTTCGGCGAACTTGCGCAGCATGGACTCCTGCTCCTCGTCCAGCTTGCTCGGGGTCTCGACGTCCACGCGGATGCGCAGGTCGCCGCGGCCGCTGCCCTCCAGGCGGGTGACGCCCTTGCCCGGCAGGGTGATGACGTGCCCGGAGTTGGTGCCCGGGCGCAGGTCGATGTTCTCCGTGCCGTCGAGCGTGTCGAAGTCGAAGGAGGCACCGAGCGCCGCCGCCGTCATCGGGACGGTGATGGTGCAGTGCAGGTCGTCGCCGCGCCGCTCGAAGGTCGGGTGCGGCTTCTGCACGATCTCCACGATCACGTCGCCGCGTGGGCCGCCGTTGGGGCCGACCTCGCCCTCGCCGGCGAGCTGGATGCGCACACCGTCGTCGACACCGGCGGGGATCTTGACCTTGCGGGTGACCTTCTCGCGCACCCGGCCCTCGCCCGTGCAGTCGACACAGGGGTCGGTGATGACCGAACCCTGGCCGGAGCACTGCGGGCAGGGGCGGGAGGTCATGACCTGGCCCAGGAAGGACCGGGTGACCTGGGAGACCTCGCCCTGGCCGTGGCACATCTCGCACGTGGTGCGGTGGGAGCCGGCCGCGGTCCCCTCCCCCTGGCAGGTGTCGCACAGGATCGCTGTGGGGAAGGTGATCTCCTTCGTGACGCCGAAGGCGGTCTCGACGAGGTCGAGCTCGACGCGGATCTTGATGCTGCGCCCGCGCCGGACACGCTCGCGCGGGCCGCGGCCGCCGCCGGGCTGACCGCCGCCGAAGAACGCGTTCATGATGTCGTCGAACGCGAACCCGCCTGCGCCGCCGAAGCCCCCGGCACCGCCGCCGCCACCGGCGGCCGCGAAGGGGTCCTGGCCCATGTCGAACATCCGACGCTTGCTCTCGTCGGAGAGGACCTCGTAGGCCTGGGTCACTTCCTTGAAGCGCTCCTGGGTCGCCGGGTCCGGGTTGATGTCCGGGTGCAGCTCGCGTGCGAGCCGCCGGTACGCCTTCTTGATCTCGTCCTTGGACGCGTCTCGACGCACCCCGAGAATCTGGTAATAGTCTCTGGCCACTGGGTTACTGTCCTGCCAAAATCTGTCCGACATACCGAGCCACCGCGCGAACCGCCCCCATCGTCCCGGGGTAGTCCATACGGGTGGGTCCCACCACACCGATCTTGGCCAGCGACTGGTTTCCCACACCGTAGTCGGCCGACACGACGGAGGTGGATCGAAGACCCTCGTGGAAATTCTCCTCGCCGATGCTCACGGTGAGCATCGAGGGATCCTTCGCCTCACCCAACAAACGGATGAGGACCATGTTCTCTTCCAAGGCCTCCAGGACGTCCCTGAAGCTGGCTGCGAAATCCACCGCGGCGAGGTTGGCGGTCCCCGCCAGCACGATCTTCTCCTCGTGGCTTTCGACCAGGCTCTCCAGCAGGACCGAGAGAACCGACACCGCGATGCCGCGGTGTTCGGGAGGCACCTGTGCGGGCAGGTCGTCGACCGCGTCGGGGACGTCTCCGAGGTAGCACCCCGCGATGGCTCTGTTGAGCATGGCGCGCAGGTCGTTGACCGCACGCTCGCTGACGGCCTCGAGGCCGTCGATGACACGCTGTTCGACCCGGCCCGTGTCGGTGATGACGACCATCATGATCCGCTGGTTGCCGAGCGGGATCAGTTCCACGTGCTGGACCGACGAACGCGTCAGCGAAGGGTACTGCACGATCGCGACCTGGCGGGTGAGCTGTGCGAGCAGGCGCACGGTGCGGGCGACGATCTCGTCCAGGTCGACGGTGTTGCCGAGGAAGGACTCGATCGCGCGGCGCTCTGCCGCGGAGAGCGGCTTGACCGAGGAGAGCCGGTCGACGAACAGGCGGTAGCCCTTGTCCGTGGGCACCCGGCCGGCACTGGTGTGCGGCTGGGCGATGTAGCCGTCCTCCTCCAACGCCACCATGTCGTTGCGGATGGTCGCTGGGGAGACACCGAGCGGGTGCCGGTCGGCCAGAGCCCTGGATCCGACCGGTTCGTTGGTGTTGACGAAGTCCTCGACGACGGCACGCAGGACTGCGAGCTTGCGCTCGTTCAGCAACTCGCCACCTCCTGGCACTCCATGGTCCACAGTGCTAATTCTATGCCCGTTCGCAAACGCGTGCGGTGACGCGGGGGTGAGATCCGCCCGCCCCGCCGTCCCGGGGGCCCGGCGGAGCAGGGCGGACCCGGCGCGCGAGCGGGCGGGACGGACCCCAGTAGACTGCACCACCGTGGCAAGCGAGGGAACCGGCCGCTACGGCCGAGACGTGCTGGCGGGCGACTGGCGCCGACCGCGCAAGGGTGCGGTCCGCGAGGTCGAGATGGAACGCGGACTCGTGGTGGAGGACGCCGACGAGGCCTTCTGCGGGGCGGTGGTGTCCTGGGACAAGGCCACGGTCACGCTCGAGGACCGCTCCGGCAAGTTGCGGGTCTTCGACCTGGGCCCGGCGGCCTTCCTGCTGGAGGGACGCCCGGTGACCCTGGTGCGGCCCGCGCCGTCCTCCCCGAGCGGGCCCCTGCGCAGCGCCTCGGGTTCGGTGGCGGTCACCGGCGCCAAGGCCCGGGTGGCGCGGGAGAGCCGGATCTACGTCGAGGGCGCGCACGACGCCGAGCTGGTGGAGAAGGTCTGGGGCCACGACCTGCGCATCGAGGGCGTGGCCGTGGAGTTCCTGGAGGGTGTGGACGACCTCCCCGGGATCGTCTCGGAGTTCGCCCCCGGCCCCGGACGCCGGCTGGGTGTGCTCGTCGACCACCTGGTCACCGGTTCCAAGGAGAGCCGGATCGCCGAACGTGTGCGCGGCGAGGACGTGCTGGTCACCGGGCACCCCTACGTGGACGTCTGGCAGGCCGTGCGCCCGTGTGCGGTGGGCATCGACGCCTGGCCGGAGGTGCCGCGGGGCCGCCCCTGGAAGGAGGGTGTCGTGGACGCCCTGGGGTGGCGGTGCAGCACCGGTGAGGCCTGGGGCCGGATCCTCGGTTCGGTGCGTACCTATGCTGATCTGGAACCCGCCCTGCTGGGGCGGGTCGAGGAACTGATCGATTTCGTGACGGGACCCCACCCGGAGGAACCGTAGGATTCCAGGCAGCGTCACAGCACGTGCGCGCGGTCCGTGCCTCCGACCCCGGGCCCCACGGTCGTCGGTACTGCCCGGTAGGACCATCAGCGCCCCCAACCAGCGGAGCCAAGGAAAAGCATGAGCGAGACCCCGACGAACCCTCCGTCTCCGGACGACCCCCAGGAGGGGCAGCAGTCCGGCGCGCAGCAGCCTGCGCCGCAGCCCTCCGGCGAGCAGCCGGCGCCCGGGCAGCCCTCGGGGGCGCAGTCGCCGTACGCGCCCGAGTACGGGCAGCCGCAGCCGGGGCAGGGTGTGCCCGGCGGTGACCAGGGCGCCTTCGGCCAGCAGCCCCCGCAGCAGCCGCCCTACGGCCAGCCCGGCCAGCCCCCGTCCGGTGGGCAGCCCGCCTACGGCCAGCCCTCCGGCGGCCAGCCCGGCTACGGCGCTCCGCAGCAGCCCGGACAGCCCCAGCCCGGCCAGCCGGGGTACGGGGCCCCGCAGCAGCCCGGCCAGCCCGGTCCCGGGTACGCTCCCCCGCAGCCGGGGTACGGCCAGCCGCAGCCCGGACAGCCGGGTGCGCCCGGTGACCAGGGCGCCTTCGGCCAGCAGCCCCCGCAGCAGCCGCCCTACGGCCAGCCCGGCCAGCCCCCGTCCGGTGGGCAGCCCGCCTACGGCCAGCCCTCCGGCGGCCAGCCCGGCTACGGCGCTCCGCAGCAGCCCGGACAGCCCCAGCCCGGCCAGCCGGGGTACGGGGCCCCGCAGCAGCCCGGCCAGCCCGGTCCCGGGTACGCTCCCCCGCAGCCGGGGTACGGCCAGCCGCAGCCCGGACAGCCGGGTGCGCCCGGTGACCAGGGCGCCTTCGGCCAGCAGCCCCCGCAGCAGCCGCCCTCCGGCCAGCCCCAGCAGCCCGGGCAGCAGCCCCCGTCCGGTGGGCAGCCCGCCTACGGCCAGCCCTCCGGCGGCCACCCCGGTTAGGGCGCTCCGCAGCGGCCCGGACAGCCCCAGCCCGGCCAGCCGGGGTACGGGGCCCCGCAGCAGCCCGGCCAGCCCGGTCCCGGGGACGCGCCCCCGCAGCCGGGGTACGGCCAGCCGCAGCCCGGACAGCCGGGTGCGCCCGGTGACCAGGGCGCCTTCGGCCAGCAGCCCCCGCAGCAGCCGCCCTACGGCCAGCCCCAGCAGCCCGGGCAGCAGCCCCCGTCCGGTGGGCAGCCCGCCTACGGCCAGCCCTCCGGCGGCCACCCCGGCTACGGCGCTCCGCAGCAGCCCGGACAGCCGGGTGCGCCCGGTGACCAGGGCGCCTTCGGCCAGCCGCCCCCGCAGCAGCCGCCCTACGGCCAGCCCCAGCAGCCCGGGCAGCAGCCCCCGTCCGGTGGGCAGCCCGCCTACGGCCAGCCCTCCGGCGGCCACCCCGGTTACGGCGCTCCGCAGCAGCCCGGACAGCCCCAGCCCGGTTACGGTCAGCCGCAGCCCGGGTTCGGCCCCCAGCCCGGTCAGCCCGGCGGCCCCGGTGCCCCCGGCCCGTACGGCGCCCCGGAACAGGGCACCTTCGGCCAGCCCGGTGCCCCGGTCCAGCAGGCCCCCGGCGGCGGCAACGAGGTGCTCGTCGGCATGCTGGCGCACCTGTCCGGCTTCATCCTGGCGTGTGTGGGCTGGCTGCCCCCGCTGGCGATCTACCTCGCCAAGCGCAAGCAGTCGGCGTTCGTGCGCCACCACGCCTCCGAGGCGGCCAACTTCCAGTTCACGCTGCTCATCCCCTACGTCATCGCGGCGGCGACCTTCATCGGCCTGGGGATCTTCGTCCCCACGCTGTCCTGGATCGGCTCGGCGCTGTTCGCGCTGATCTGGATCGTCGCGATCATCTTCGGCGTTCTGGCCGCCACCAGCGCGAACAAGGGGCAGTGGTACCGCTACCCGGTGAGTATCCGCCTGCTCAAGTGACCCCCGCCTCCGGTGCCCTGATCCCGCCAGGGGGCAGGTCGAACCACCAACAGGACGACTGAGGAACACACATGTCCTACCCGAACCCTCCCGGCGGCCCAGGCGGCCAGGGATGGCAGCACGGCGGCATGCCGCCCCAGGGCAACCCTTCCGGCGGTTACCCGCCGCCCGCCCAGGCCCCGGGCGGCTACCCGCCCCAGCACACGGGGGGACAGCCCCCGCAGTCCGGCGGATACGGGCCCCCGCCGCCCGCGCCCGGCGGTCAGCCCGGCGGCCCGGGCATGCCCCCGGCCGGCCATCCGCAGGGCGGGCCCCCGGTCCCGTACCAGGACCCCTACGCACAGCAGGGGCAGGGCTGGGGCAACCCCTACGCGCAGCAGGGCCAGGCCTGGGGTGACCCGTATGCCCAGCAGCAGGGCATGTACGGCCACGGCCACCCGACCCACGCCGAGTGCGACTCCGCCAAGGTCGTGCACATCGGCGGGATCTTCGGTGTGCTCGTCGCGCTCATCATGTACCTGATGAAGAAGGACGAGTCACCCTATGTGCGGTACCACGCCGCGCAGGCGCTCAACTTCCAGCTGCTGATGATGATCGGTTACTTCATCAGCGGTCTGCTGTTCATCGTCGTGATCGGTATCGTCCTGTGGGTCGGGCTGCTCGTCACCTCGATCGTGATCCAGATCAAGGCCGCGGGCGCGGCGGGACGCGGTGAGTGGTACCGCTTCCCGTTCAACGTCAGCTGGGTGAACTGAGCCCGGGGCACACACAGCAGGAGGGGGTCGCCGCGGCGGCCCCCTCCTTCGTGTCCGGCAAGATCAGGTGAGCTCGCGCACGACGGCGTCGGCGAGCAGGCGGCCCTTGCGGGTGAGGACGGCGCGGCCCCTGCCGTGGGCGTCGGCGTCGAGGAGACCCTTGGCCACGGCGTGCTCGGCCGCGGCGCGCCCGTGCGGGTCGAGGAGGTCGAGCGGGCAGCCCTCGGCCACGCGCAGCTCCAGCAGGATGCGTTCGAAACGGCGCTCTTCGGCGGTGAGGACCTCGCGGGCGTGGCCGGGGCTCTCCCCCGCGGCGAGGCGCTGGGCGTAGGCGGCCGGGTGTTTGACGTTCCACCAGCGGGTTCCGCCGACGTGGCTGTGGGCGCCCGGGCCCACACCCCACCAGTGCCCACCGGTCCAGTACAGGTGGTTGTGCTCGCTGCGGCCGTGGGGACCGCGCGCCCAGTTGGAGACCTCGTAGGCGCTGTAGCCGGCGGCGGTGAGGGCGTCGTCGGCCATGACGTAGCGGTCGGCCATGGTGTCGTCGTCCGGCGCGGAGAGCTCGCCGCGGCGCACGCGGACGGCCAGGCGGGTGCCCTCCTCCACGATCAGGGAGTAGGCGGAGACGTGGTCGGGGCCGGCGGCGATCGCGGCGTCCAGGGAGGCGGCCCAGTCGTCGTCGGACTCACCCGGGGTGCCGTAGATGAGGTCGAGGTTGACGTGGTCGAACCCGGCCTCTCGGGCCCAGCGCACGCACTGCTCGGGGCGGCCGGGGGTGTGGCCGCGCTCCAGGACCTTCAGGACGTGCTCGCGGGCGCTCTGCATGCCGAAGGAGACCCGGGTGAAGCCGGCCTCGCGCAGGCGGGCGAGGTAGTCGGGGTCGACGGTCTCGGGGTTGGCCTCGGTGGTGAGCTCAGCCTCGGGGAGCAGACCGAAGCGGTCCCGGATGCGGGCGACGATGCGGCCGAGGTCCTCCGCCGGGAGGAGTGTGGGGGTGCCCCCGCCCACGAAGACGGTGCTGACCGCGGGGCGTGCGCCGCCCAGGACCCGGTCGGCGAGGTCGATCTCGGCGATGGCCTGGTCGGCGTAGGTCTCGCGCGAGGACGTGGCGGTGCCGTCGCGGGAGACGAGCTCCTCGGCGGTGTAGGTGTTGAAGTCGCAGTAGCCGCAGCGTGTGACGCAGAACGGTACGTGGACGTAGAACCCGAGGGGACGCCGGCCGAGCTCGGCCAGCGCCTCCTCGGGCAGGGCGCCGGTGGACGGTACGGCTTCGCCGTCGAGGGCTACGGAAGGCATGCCTCCAGTGTCACCGACCCGGCGGCGTGCCCCGGCCCACGTCCTGCGGTCCCACCGCACGCCCGGCCAGGTAGGTCCGGCGCACGGCCCGGTCGTCGCCGAGCACCGAGAGTGCGAACAGGACGTCGGTGACCGATGCCGCGCGTTCGGTCCGCCGGGCCAGCAGGGGTGTGGCCCTCGGGTCCAGGACGACGAGGTCGGCCTCGTGCCCGGGCCGCAGGGCGCCGACGCGGTCGTCGATGTCCAGGGCGACCGCGTTCCCGAGCGTGGCCAGGTACAGCGAGCGCACCGGGTCGAGGCAGCGCCCCCGCAGCTGCGCGACCTTGTACGCCTCGCCCATGGTGGCCAGGATGGAGAAGGTGGTCCCGGCGCCCACGTCGGTGCCGAGCCCGACGTGGACCGGACGGTCCCGGTCCTTGGCCTCGTGCAGGGGGAAGAGCCCGCTGCCAAGGAAGGAGTTGGACGTCGGGCAGTGGCTGATGGCGGTCCCGGTGCCGTGGCACAGCCGGAAGTCCTCCTCCCCCAGGTGCACCCCGTGTGCGTACAGCGCCCGGCGGCCGGTGAGTCCGTGGTGGTGGTACACGTCCAGGTAGCCGGCGCGGTCGGGGAAGAGCTGCCGCACCCACGCGACCTCGTCGGTGTTCTCGGCCAGGTGGCTGTGGACGTGCACGTCGGGGTGCTCGCGCCACAGGTCGCCCGCGGCCCGCAGCTGTTCCGGGCTGCTGGTGGGGGCGAAGCGCGGGGTGATCGCGTACATGTTCCGGCCGCGGCCGTGCCAGGCGCGCAGCAGGTCGCGGGACTCCTCGTAGCCGCGCTCGGGGTCGTCGCACAGGTGTCCGGGGGCGTTGCGGTCCATGAGGACCTTGCCGGCGATGATCCGCATGTCGACGGCGGAGGCCTCCGCGAACAGGGCGTCCACGGAGTGCGCGTGCACGGTGGCGAAGGTCATGGCCGTGGTGGTGCCGTTGCGCAGCAGTTCGCCCAGGAACTCCCGTGCCATGGCGGTGGCGCGGCCGGGGTCGGCCATCGCTGCCTCGGCCGGGAAGGTGTGGTTGTTCAGCCAGTCGATGAGCTGGTCACCGTAGGCGGCCACCATCCCGGTCTGCGCGTAGTGCACGTGGGAGTCGATGAACCCGGGCCCGACCAGGCAGCCGGGGTAGTGGTCCACGCGCGTGCCGTCGGGCAGCCCGGGCAGGACGTCGGCGGCGGGGCCCGTGCGCACGATCCGCCCGTCCTGGACCACGATCACCCCGTCGGGCTGGTGGACGAAGCACTCCTCGACCGGACTGTCGAAGGGGCTGCCGGTGAAGTGGACGAGGTCGCCGCGCACCGCGGTGATCTCGCCCCTCCCGTCGAGGGATCGGGGGGCGGGGTTCATCGGTCACGTGCTCCGTTCTCTGGCGGGTCGGGCTCCGTCGAGGGCGAGCCACACGGTGTCGCGTGCCAGCGGCAGCCGGGTGAAGCGGTGCCCGGTCGCGTCCCTGACGGCGTTGGCCAGGGCCGGGGCGACGGGGTTGAAGGGGCTCTCGCTCATGGACTTGGCGCCGAGCGGCCCGAGGGCGTCCTCGGTCTCGGCGAAGTGCACTTCGAGCCGGGGAACGTCCGCGTAGGCGGGGATGTGGTACTTGCGGAAGGACGTGGACTCCACCTCGCCGAGCGTGTCCAGGCGCACGTTCTCGTACAGGGCGGCGCCCAGGGCCTGGGCGAACCCGCCCTCCACCTGGCCCCGGCACTGGTTGGGGTTCATGACACGGCCGGCGTCGGCCGCGTGCACGGCGCGCAGGATGCGCACCTCCCCGGTGTCGGGGTCGACCGCCACCCGGAACCACTGGCCGTTGAAGGCGACGGACCGGGGTGTACCGCCCCAGTGCCCGTGCGCGTTCACCGGCCGGCCGGAGGCGGTGGCCCGGTCGTGGAGCCGGATGAGGGGGACCGAGCGCCCGTGTGCGCGGGCTCCGTCGCGGTCCAGGGAACACACGCCGGCGTCCGCGTCCAGGCACGCCGCAGCCTCCTCCAGCAGGCGTTCGCGCAGGGCGGTGGCGGCCCGGTGGGTGGCCTTGCCGGCGACCACCGTGCCGGTCGAGCCGAACGCCCCGGTGTCGTGGCCGACCACGTCGGTGTCGGACTGGCTGACCACGATGCGGTCGGCGGTCGTGCCCAGGACCGTCGCGGCGATCTGCCGGTGCACCGTCGTGGTTCCGTTGCCGAACTCGGCGGTGCCCACGGCCAACGCGTACCGGCCGTCGGGGAGC
The DNA here is from genome assembly GCF_014892575.1 of Nocardiopsis coralli. GTDB lineage: Bacteria > Actinomycetota > Actinomycetes > Streptosporangiales > Streptosporangiaceae > Nocardiopsis > Nocardiopsis coralli. The sequence goes on from NZ_JADBGI010000027.1 coordinate 72,852, forward strand.
AGCGTGACCTCGGCGTCAGCGAAGTGTCCCCGGGGCGGCACGGTGTCGATCATGCACACCGACATCCCCTGGCCGACCAGCCAGCCGGGGGGCGGTTCCACACCGTTCGCGCCGGGGTCGTCCTGGGCGGCGCGGAGGGTGCGCAGCATCTGGTCGAGCCCGTAACTGCCGTACTCGACGTCCTCCTCGTCCTCGTGCAGTGCAGACATCGGGTCGCCGGGCCGGATGACGTTGCGCTCGCGCAGGTCGAGGGGGTCCATGCCGAGCTCGCGGGCGAGTTCGTCCATGGCCTGTTCCACGGCGAACACCGTCTGGCTGAGCCCGTACCCGCGGAAGGCCCCGGCGGGGACCGTGTTGGTGTAGACGGCCCGGGCGTCGATGCGCTTGTTGGGGCAGCGGTACAGGGACACCGACTCGCCGCAGCCGTGGAACATGACGCCGGGACCGTGGTTGCCGTAGGCGCCGGTGTCGGAGAGCATCCGCATGCTGAGGGCGGTGAGGGTGCCGTCGGCGCGGGCACCGACCTTCACCCGGACGGCCATGGGGTGGCGGGTGGAGGTCCCGGTGAACTGTTCGCTGCGGGTGAGCTCGATCTGGGCCGGGCGGCCGGTGCGCATGGCGGCGAGGGCGGCGATGTCCTCGACCATGGTCTCCTGTTTGCCGCCGAAACCCCCGCCCACGCGCTCGGCGTACACCCGCACGTTCTCGCGGGGCAGGTCGTAGAGGGTGGCCAGCGCGTCCCGGGTGAGGAAGGGGACCTGGGTGCTGGAGCGGACGGTGAGCTCTCTGCGCTCGCCGTCCCACCAGGCGATCGCGCAGTGGGTCTCCAGGTGGGCGTGCTGGACGCGCTGGGTGTGGAACTCCTCCTCGTACACCACGTCGGCCTCGGCGAACCCGGCCTCGACGTCACCGGTCCCGCCGTGCACCTGCGCGACGACGTTGCGCGCGGGGTCGGCGATCCGGGACTCGGGGCCCTTGTCGTGGACGACCGGCGCCCCGGGGGCCATGGCCTCCTCGGGTGTGTACACGGCGGGCAGGACCTCGTACTCGACGCGGACCAGTCCGAGCGCGCGGTCGGCGATGCGTTCGCTGTCGGCGACGACCGCTGCCACACGTTGGCCCTTGTGGCGGACGACGTCGTCGAGGAGGCGCAGGTCGTCGGGGTCGTCGCGGCTGTGTTCGTGGCGGGCCGTGGAGTAGAGGCGTTCGGGTGCGTCGGCGTGGGTGAGGACGGCGTGCACCCCGGGCAGGGCCGTCGCCTCGGCGGTGTCGATCCGGGTGATGCGGGCGTGGGAGTGCGGGGAGCGCAGCAGCTTGACGTACACGCGGTCGTCGGTCTCCACGTCCAGCGTGTAGCGCACCTGTCCGCTCACGATGGCCTCGGCCGCGGGCGCGGGCAGGCTCCGGCCGGTCTCGGCACCGGCGCACGGTTCCTCGGTGTTGCGGACGCGGTTCACGGCGTCCTCGATGGTCCGGTAGCCGGTGCAGCGGCAGAGGTTGCCCTTGAGGGAGCGAGGCAGGTCGGAGCGCTGCTCGTCGTCGAGGGCGGCGGTGGTCATGATCATCCCGGCGGTGCAGAAACCGCACTGGAAACCCTGGGCGTCCACGAACGCCCGTTGCACCGGATGCAGCTCGCCGTCGGCGCCGAGCCCGGCCAGGGTGGTCACCTCGCGCCCCTCGACCCGGTGTGCGGGGTACAGGCAGCTGTGCACGGGTGCGCCGTCCACGTGGACCGTGCAGGCGCCGCAGTCGCCGGCGTCGCAGCCCTTCTTGACGTCCAGCCGGCCGAGTTCGCGCAGGTAGGTGCGTAGGCACTGGCCGGGGTGGGGGCGGTGCGGGTGTTCCTTCCCGTTGACGTGGAAGCTCACGTGGTACCTCCGGAGAGCTCGGCGCGGATCTGTTCCGCGAGCAGGTGGGTCACGTGCCGGCGCCAGCGCGGGTGGCCGTGCATGTCGTCGAAGTAGTCCTCGGGGGCGAGCCGGTCGGACAGGGCGGTCCGCAGTGCCTCCGCGGAGGGCACGGACGGCAGGCGCAGCTGGACCGGCCTCGGCGTGGACGCGGTGACCGTGAGCGTGAACGCGCCGTCGACGGGGTCGGACGTGCCCACCAGGAGGGCGGCCGAGCGTCCGTGGGGTGTGAGGGAGACCTGGCGGAACGCCGAGCGCCGCCGCAGGGCCCGGTAGGGGACGCGGACGGCGCGCAGCACCTCGCCCGGTTCGAGTTGCTTGAGGCCGTTGCCGGTGACGAACTCGGCGACGGGGACGGTGCGGCCGGGGCCGCGGTCCGGGGCGGCCCGGAGGACGCACTCACCGTCCAGCGCGGCGGTCAGCGAGATCATGGGGCCCGCGGGCAGGCCGTTGCACAGGTTGCCGCCGACGGTCGCCTCGTTCCAGATCTTGAAGGAGGCCAGGAAGGCGCGCGAACACTGGTCGACCAACGCGAAGGAGGCCCAGTCGGGGTCGGGTTCGAGGGCCCGGAGCTGGGCGACGGTGCACGTTCCCGCGATCTCCAGGTGGTCGGAGCGGCGCACCAGCGGGGGCCAGCCCAGGTCCTTGAGGTCGAGCAGGCGGGACACGTGCGGCTGCGGTTCGGAGAACAGGAAGGTGCCGCCGCCGAGCCAGGCGTCGCCGGGCCGCCAGTCGGTCGCCGTGGCCGGCCGCACCTCGTCGACGGAGTTCAGGTCCATGGACCGGCGCTCCTCTCCTGGGGGGTCGTGCGGTTCGGGATCCGGGACGAACGGAAATGGCACTGAGCGGAAATAGCGCCTTCGGTGTTTCTTTTCCGCGGCCGCAACACCCCGGGCCCGAAAAGGACGGGAAGACCTTTCCGTGAACGGGGAACCGTCAGCCCGGGGTGTTGCACGGCCACCGCTTCGGCCGGTGCACCGAGTCAAACAAGGGACCTGCGTCACTGTCGATTGGTGCGTCACACGGGATCCCCGTCACCCTTTCGCGCCTCTTCGTATGATCGACCAGCATCCCAAACAGCGACGATCCCGCGCTTCTGCCACCCGGAGGGGCCGGTTAGGCTCGCACGTGCCGCACCCGATCAGGAGTGAGAAGGGGATGCCCCTACCGAGGAGGAAATGTGATCGTCCGGGATCTGCTTAACGAAAGAGAGCTGGGAATCCGCGCGACGTGGGCACCCGGCGGAATTCTGGATCAGAGAATCACCGGCGCGATCACCACTGACCTTCCCGACCCTTCCCGTTATCTCGAGAGCGGGAGAATTCTGCTGACCGGACTGGTGTGGTGGCGCACCGGCGACCCCTCCCACGCGCTGGACGACTTCGTGCGCCGGTCGGTGCGGGCGGGTGTCGCGGCCCTGCTCGCGGGTGAGGCCGCGCACGGACCCGCCCCGGGGGCGCTCGTGGCGGCCTGCCGGGAACAAGGGATGCCCCTGCTGTCGGTACCGAGCTCGACCGGTTTCCACCAGGTCTCGGAGTACGTGCACCATCGGCTGTCCGTCGAGGAGCACGGCGGGGGTGAGGGGGCCGGCCCCGTCGAGGAACGCATGCGGCGCGACCTGACCGCGCTGGTCTCGGACGGGGTCGGCGCCCGCGCCCTGCTGGAACACGTGGCCGCCGCCCTGTCCGCGCTGCGCTGCGACATCGTCACCACCACCGGGCGGGTGGTCGCGTCCGGTTCCCCGTCGGCCTCCCCCGGGCAAGGGGGCGCAGAGCACGCCGGGGGCCGGCCTGCGGTGGCGCCGGTCCCCGGACCCTCACCGCTGGAGACCTGGTGGTTGCGGGTGTGGGCCGACCGGATGGTCCCCGCCCGCCCGTTGCAGGACGCCGCCGAGGTGGTCGGGTTGGAGCGGGCGCGGTCGGAGGCCTCGCGCCACGACCACCGGCGCTCGGCCGACCACCTGGTCGCGGTCCTGCACCGCACGTGGGGCGACCGGAACCCGGTGCTCACCGCGCTCTCGGCCTGCGGCATCCCCGACGGTGTTCCCCTGTCCGTGGTCACCGCGGTGGTGACGGGACCCGGGACCGCGGCCGAGTGGGCGCGCCATGCGCTGGAGGAGGCGCTGCGCCCCGTGGAGGAGCGCCCCGTCGTCGGGTCGTCACCGGAGGGGACCGCCGTCGGCGTGGTCTCCGCACCGCAGGAAGAGCACCTCCGGGCGCTGCGCGAATCCTGGAACGCCCTGCACACCGCGCTGGGCCGGGGCGCCACCCTGTACGCGGGGGTGAGCACGCCGGTCTCCACCGCCGACCTCCTGCCGACCGCCGTGGCTCAGAGCCGTTTCGCGCTCGGTTCGGTCTCGGGCTGCGGGCCGGAGGGCTCGACCGTGATGGCCGCCGCCGACATGCGCGGTGTGGGCGGACTGCTCGCCGGCCTGCCCGCCGAGGTCCGGCGCGACTACCACCAGCGCACCCTGGGCGAGCTGTTGGAGCACGACCGGCGCACCGGCAGCGAGTTCGCCCGGACCCTGCGGGTCTTCCTCGACCAGAACGGCTCGTGGGTGGGGACCGCGCGCGCACTGCACCTGCACGTGAACACCGTGCACTACCGCGTGCGGCGGATCGAGGGGTTGACCGGGACGGATCTGAGCGTCCTGGACCACCGCCTGGACCTGCGCGCCGCGCTCATGTGCGGCTAGGCCGGCCCTCGGGCGCGGGTCAGCTGCGGGCGAGGGCGCGCTCGGCCTGATCGGACCACACGGGTGCGGCGTCGGGCAGGCCGGCCAGGCGGCGCAGGGTGTCGGCGTCGCCGGCGCGGGAGGCGCGGAACCCCGACAGGACCGTGAGCCCGTGCTCGGGGCGGTGTTCGACGGTCACCGGATCGCCGGGGGCGACGTGCCCCGGTTCCAAGACGCGCAGGTAGACACCGGTGCGCCCCTCCTCGGTGAACCGGCGCACCCACTGGCGCTCGGCGAGCCAGGCCTGGAACACCCCGCACGGGGTCCGCGGCAGGGTCACCTCGAGCAGCGCTCCACCGGCCCTCCAGCGTTCTCCGACGACGGTGTCGAGCAGATCGAGGCCGGTCGTGGTGAGGTTCTCGCCGAAGCTCCCGTTGGCGAGCGTGCGCCCGATGCGGGCCTCCCACAGGTCGAGGTCCTCGCGGGCGTAGGCGTAGACCGCCTTGTCGCGGCCGCCGTGGTGCTCGAGGTCGGCCTGCTGGTCGCCCTCGAGACCGTTCGGGCCGACGTGGGCGCCGCCCTCGACGGGCGTCTTGTCGATGGCCGTGCGTTTGAGGCGTCCGGCCCAGTCGGCGTCGAAGGCCCGGCCGGTCTGGACGGAGAGGATGCTGGAGGTGGAGTCCATGTGCGAAGCGTAGGCCGCGACGGCCTTCTCCGGCCAGGGAGATCCCGTTCACAGCACGCCGCGCGCAGCCCCCGCAGACCGCCCCCGACCTGCGCTCGGGCACAGGCCCCGCGCGGGCGGGCCCCAGGTCCCGTGGGAGCGGTACCAAATCCCCTCACCGGCGCCGTGACCGGGCTGTTGGCTGGTACCGGAAGCAACCGGAACTCGGTGAAAGGACACACGATGTCCGACGACTCGACCATCCCCCGCACCACCCCGGGATCCACCGGCGACGACCGTGCCCCCGTCGCCGCTCCGGCCGCGCGCACGCTGCTCGCGCTGGTGCGGATCTCCATCGGTTGGATCTTCCTGTGGGCGTTCCTCGACAAGCTCCTGGGCCTGGGCCGCTCCACCCCGGCCGAGGGCGCCTGGCTCACCGGGGGCAGCCCCACGGAGGGGTACCTGGCCTCGGTGGAGGGACCCTTCGCCCCGGTGTTCAACGCGATGTCCGGCGCGGCCTGGGCCGACGTGCTGTTCATGCTCGGCCTGGGCGCGATCGGGCTCTCGTTGGTGCTGGGCGTGGGTGAGCGCATCGCCGCGGCCACGGGCGCCCTGCTGCTCATGTTCATGTACGCGGCGTCGCTGCCGCTGGAGACCAACCCGTTCATGGACGACTACATCGTGCAGTCGCTGGCCCTGGGTGCATTGGCGTGCGCGCGTTCGGGCGAGACGCTGGGGCTGGGCCGGTGGTGGGCCTCCACCGGGCTGGTGCGGCGCTTCCCCGTGCTGCGCTGAGCCCTCGTGCCCGGAGGCCCCGGATCCCGGGTCAGACGGCCCGGGGTTCGGCCACCGCCGCGGTGCGGGAGGGCGCGGCGGCCGTGGACCCGCGCACGACGAGTTCCGGCGCGAACATGTACTCGGTGCGCGAAACCGCGTGCCCGGCGATCTCGTCGCACAGGGTGCGCACCGCGGCCAGCGCCATCGCCGTGACGGGTTGGCGCACGGTGGTCAGCGGCGGGTCGGTGAACGCGATGAGCTGCGAGTCGTCGTAGCCGACCACGGAGAAGTCCTTCGGCACTCGCAGGCCGAGTCGGCGCGCGGCCCGGATCGCGCCGAGGGCCATCATGTCGGATCCGCAGACCATGGCGGTGACGCCGCGTTCGATGAGCGCGGTGGCGGCCGCCTCCCCGCCCTCGACGCCGAACAGGGACAGCTCGACGAGCCCTTCGCCGTCCAGACCGTGCGCGGCCAGGGCCTGGTGGTACCCCTCGAGCTTGCGGTGCACCGGGACGTAGCGCTCGGGCCCGCTGGTGAAGCCGATGCGGGTGTGTCCGGTGGCGACGAGGTGGTCGACGGCCTGGCGCCCGGCCTCGCGGTCGTCGCAGGAGACGAACGCGGCCGGGATGTGCTCGGAGTAGCCGTTGACCAGCACGATCGGCAGGCCCCGTGAGACCAGCGACTCATAGCGCTCACGGGGCGCGCTGGTGTCGGCGTGCCGGCCGGAGACGAAGATGATGCCGGAGACGTTGCGCTCCAGCAGGAGTTCGACGTACTCGTCCTCGGTGATGCCGCCGGGCGTCTGGGTGCACAGGACGGGGGTGAAACCCCGCTGGGCGAGGGCCCCCTCGGCGGCCTGGGCGAACATCGGGAACACGGGGTTGCCGAGCTCGGGCACGACCATGCCGACCAGCCCGGCCGAGCGCTGGCGCAGCCGCGCGGGGCGTTCGTATCCGAGCACGTCCAGCGCGGTGAGCACGGCCTTGCGTGTATCGCCGCCGACGCCGGGTTTGTCGTTGAGCACCCGCGAGACGGTGGCCTCGCTGACGCCTGCGTGCCGCGCGATGTCGGCCAGTCGTGGACCCATGCGGCCGATTTTAGTCGAGATGACCGTCACACGACAGAAAGTTGACGGTAATCTTGCGCAAGAACTTGCACAGGCCCATTGGGAAGGACCTCCATGGAGTCGCACTGGTGGCGCGAGGCGGCCATCTACCAGATCTACGTGCGCAGCTTCGCCGACTCCGACGGCGACGGCGAGGGCGACCTGGCGGGCATCCGCCAGAAGCTCCCGGAGCTGGCGGAACTGGGCGTGGACGCGGTCTGGCTGACCCCCTTCTACGTCTCCCCCCTGGCCGACGGCGGCTACGACGTCGCCGACTACCGCGACGTGGACCCGCGCTTCGGCACCCTGGACGACTTCGACGCCCTGCTGGCCACCGCGCACGGGCTCGGAATCAGGGTGATCATCGACGTGGTACCCAACCACACCTCGTCGGCGCACCGGTGGTTCCGCGAGGCGGTGGCGGCCGAACCGGGCAGCCCGGAGCGGGCGCGGTACATGTTCCGCGACGGGCACGGCCCCGGCGGCGACGAACCGCCCAACAACTGGACCTCGATCTTCGGCGGCCCGGCCTGGACCCGCCTCAAGCGCCCCGACGGCACCCCGGAGCAGTGGTACCTGCACCTGTTCGACGCCGAGCAGCCCGACCTCGACTGGACCAATGCGGAGGTGCACGAGGAGTTCGACGACGTCCTGCGTTTCTGGCTGGACCGGGGTGTGGACGGTTTCCGCATCGACGTCGCACACGGCATGGTCAAGGACCCGGAACTGCCCGACGTCGCCGAGGGCACCGACGCGGGCCTGCTCGACGGGCACCACCGGCTCCCCTACTTCGACCAGGAGGGCGTGCACGAGATCTACCGCCGCTGGCGCTCGATCACCGACTCCTACGAGGGCGACCGGGCCCTGGTCGCCGAGGCCTGGGTGGAGGACGCCGACCGGATCGCACGTTACGTGCGCCCCGACGAGCTCCACCAGGCGTTCAACTTCGAGTACCTGACCGCCCCGTGGGACGCCGCTCACCTGCGCCGGGTCGTGGACACCTCGCTGGCCGCCAACGGCGCGGTCGGGGCGACCACGACCTGGGTGCTGTCCAACCACGACGTGACGCGCCACGTGACCCGGTTCGGCGGAGGCGAGCAGGGGCTGCGCCGGGCGCGCGCGGCCACGCTGCTGATGCTGGCACTGCCGGGGTCGGCCTACCTGTACCAGGGCGAGGAGCTGGGCCTTCCGGAGGTGACCGACCTTCCGGAGGACGCCCTGCAGGACCCCACGTGGGAGCGTTCGGGCCGCACCGACCGGGGCCGGGACGGGTGCCGGGTCCCGCTGCCGTGGGAGGGCGAGAGCTCCCCGTTCGGGTTCGGTCCGGAGGGGACCGTGCCGTGGCTGCCGGTGCCGCAGTCCTACGGGCAGCTGTCGCGCGCGGCCCAGCGCGGCGTGGAGGGTTCGACGCTGGAGCTGTACACACGCGCCCTGCGGCTGCGGCGCGAGCTGGACGCCCTGGGCGACGGGGAGCTGGAGTGGCTGGACTCCCCCGAGGGCGTGCTCTTCTTCGACCGCGGCTCGGGGGTGCGCTGCGCGGTGAACCTGACCGGGGAGCCGGTGGAGCTGCCCGGCGGCGAGGTGCTGGCCTCCAGCGGTCCGGTGCAGGAGAGCGGCGCGCTCCTGACGCTGCCGGGTGACACGGCGGTGTGGCTGCGCGTGTGAGGCGTGGCGGGCCCGGTCGGGGCGCGGGACACACGTTCCGCCCCGGCCGGGCCCTTCGTGTGTCCGGTCCACGTTTCCACCGGGGACCTTGCAATCCGGAACGCGTTCCGCTTACTGTCGGGAACGTACTCGATGGCCGCCGGCACGGGAGTTTCGCCCGGATGGTGCAGAGGGGGTTCCTCCCTGTCGGCCGTGGAGATGGGACTGAGCGCATGCCACCGATCGACGTGACCCCGGGGACCGTCGTCCTCTATGCCGACATCGGTTGCCCCTGGGCCCACGTGGCGCACCACCGGCTCTTCACCACCCGCCGACGGCTCGGGCTGCAGGAGGACGTGCGGATCGACGTCCGCCCGTTCCCCCTCGAGCTCATCAACGACATGGCCACGCCCAAGCTGATCCTGGACGCGGAGCTGCCGGTCGCGGGCGGGCTGGAACCCGCCGCCGGCTGGCAGGTGTGGCAGGCGCCCGCGCACGACTACCCGGTGACGACCGTGCTCGCGATGGAGGCCGTGGAGGTCGCGAAGGACCAGGGGCTGGAGGCGAGCGCGGCGCTGGACCGCGGTCTGCGCAGGGCGCTGTTCGGACAGAGCCGCAACGTCTCGATGCGGCACGAGGTCCTCGCGGTCGCCGACTCGTGCGGGCTCGACGTCGAGGCCGTCCGCAAGGGCCTCGCCTCCGGGCGGGCGCGCGCCTACATCGAGGAGCAGGTTCCGCTCTGCCGGGGCAGCACGGTCCAGGGCAGCCCGACCCTGTTCTTCCCGGACGGCACGTGGGTGCACAACCCCGGCGTCCGGCTGCGGTGGGAGGGCGCCGAGGGCGTCGGCTTCCCGGTCGTCGAACGGGACGACCCCGGCGTCTACGACGACCTCGTGCGCAGGGCGCTCCCCTGACCAACAGAACCCCGACAACGACAACCACAGGAGGAACCCCCATGCCAGCCAGGGTCGCGGTCATCTACTACAGCTCGACGGGCCATGTCCACCAGCTCGCCCGCGAGGTGCACGACGGTGCCAGGGAGGCGGGCTCCGAGGTCCGGCTGCTGCGGGCGGCCGAGCTCGCCCCGCAGAGCGTGATCGACGGGGAGCCCGACTGGTACGCGAACCAGCAGGCCACCAAGGACATCCCGGAGGCGGCGCTCGACGACCTGCTGTGGGCGGACGCGTACGTGTTCGGCACCCCCACCCGGTACGGCAACGTCTCCGCCCAGCTCAAGCAGTTCCTGGACACGACGGGCGGCCTCTGGTTCGAGGGGAAGCTCGCCGACAAGATCGTCAGCGGGTTCACCAGCGCCGATGAGACACACGGCGGCCAGGAGACCACCATCACCAGCATGTACAACGTCTTCATGCACTGGGGAGCCATCATCGTGCCGCTCGGCTACACCGACGGGGTGGTCTCCGCAGCAGGGGGCAACCCGTACGGGGCGAGCAGCACGCACCGTGCGAGCAACCCGACGAAGGAGGAACTGGCCGCGGCGCACTACCAGGGCCGCAGGGTCGCCGAGACGGCCGCCCGGTTCGTCCGGGGCAGGGTCTGATCCCGGTTCTTCACGAGCCACGGCTCTTCCGCCGAGATCCGGGGCCGGGAGACCGCCCGGACGGAGCGGAAGAGCCGCCCTGCACCCCATGACGAGCAACGGAAACGGAAGGCCTTCCGCTATGCTGGGCCGCCCCGCCCACCCACCGGTCGGGGCCCGATGTCTGGCACGAGGGGTTGCAGTGGAGGAGAGCAGAGACGGCCGGCGCGCACAGCGGGCAGCGCTGCCCATGGCCGACCAGCCGGTGGCCGAACGCGCCGACGCCGCGCGCAACCGGCACAAGATCCTCGAGGCGGCGTCGCGGATCCTGGCCGAAAGCGGCCCCGAAGGACTCCGTATGGAAGAGGTCGCCTCGGCGGCCGGCGTCGGGGTCGGCACCCTCTACCGCCGCTTCGGCGGCCAGGCCGGCCTCGCCTACGCGCTGCTCGACGAGAAGGAGCGCGAGTTGCAGACCGCGGTGATGACCGGCCCGCCGCCCCTCGGCCCCGGCGCGGACCCGTTCCCCCGGCTGCGCGCCTTCCTGCGCGAACTGCTGCACCGGGTCGCGCACCAGGGGAAACTGCTCGTCACCGCGGAGATGAACCGGCCGCACGCGCGCTTCGCGGGGGCCTACGGGGTGCACCACGCGCACGTCAGCGGCCTCCTGCGGCTGGCCCGCCCCGATCTCGACGACCGTGTGATGGCCGACGCTCTCCTCGCTCCGCTGTCCGCGACCCTGGTGACCTACGAACTCGAGGTCGGCGAACACAGCCTCGACGGCATCGAGGCCGTCCTCGACGCGCTCGTCGACGGCCTGGAGGCGTGCGCACCCCGGTGACGGCGGCCTGAAGAGCGACACTCTGCTTCGGGTGGGGGAACGATGAGCACGGAACACGAACTCCTCGTCGTGGGCGGGACCGGCATGCTCCGCCCCGCCGTCCACGACCTGCTGGACTCCGGCGCCCGGGTCGTCCTCGTCGCACGCCGCCCGGAGCGGGCCGCGGCCGGGGCACCCGACCGCGGGCGGCTGGTACCGGTCGCCGCCGACTGGAAAGACCCCCAGCGGTTGGGCGAGGCGGTGCGGGAGGCCGTGGTCGGGCGGCCGGTGACCGAAGCGCTCCTGTGGGTCCACACGCCCCACGACGAAGGTGTGCACCGAACCCTCGACCCACTGCTCTCCCCGGACGCGACCGTGGTCCAGCTCTGGGGCAGCGCCGGCGCCGACCCCCGCAACAGCCGGCCCCTGCCGGACCAGTACTCGCCACCGCGCAGCTACCGCAGCGTCGTGCTCGGGTTCGCCGACACCGCACGCGGCACCCGATGGCTCACCGACCGCGAGATCTCCGACGGTGCCCTGCGCGCGTTGAGGGACACTGCGCCCGAGCAGATCGTCGGGCGGGTGGAACCGTGGTCCGACCACCCGTGAAGCGGTGCACGGACCACGGGTGACGACCGCGCCCGTGACCACCGGCCGCCCGTGACGCTCGCCCACCGTCATACGGTACGCACCCCGGGCACACGATGACGGGGCTGTTCTCCACGTGTTTCCACATCTTTACCGGGGCGGCCTGCAAGGCATTTCAATCCATGCAAGTTATTGCTAACGTCACATCACCACGCACACCCCGACGGGCCCGCCTCCCCCGGCGGACCGCGTGCGTTCCCCCTGCAGGCCCCCGGAAGGAACACACATGAGAATGCGCAGCGCCCCGGCCCTGGCCGGTCTCGCGGCCCTCAGCCTGATGGCCACCGCGTGCGGCGGTGGGGACGGCGACGAGGGCGACGGGAGCCAGGAGGGCACCCTCGTCATCTGGTCCGACCCCGACCGTTCCGGCGCCATCCAGGAGGCCGCCGAGGAGTTCGCCGAGGCCAACGGCGTCGAGGTCGACGTACAGAACGTCTCCTTCGACGACATCCAGGGCGACGTCGTCAACGCCCACCAGGCAGGCAACGCCCCAGACCTGTTCCTGGGCGCCCACGACTGGACCGGCAACCTGATGCGCAACGGCGCCGTGCAGCCGATCGAGCTGCCCTCCGACCGCGCCGAGGCCCTGGACACGACCGCGGTCGAGGCGATGGAGCTGGACGGACAGCTGCTGGGGGTGCCCTACGCGCAGGAGAACACCTTCCTCATGCGCAACACCGACCTGGCTCCCGACGCCCCCGAGACCTTCGAGGAGCTCGTCGAGACCGGCACGGAGCTCAAGGACGACGGCGAGGTCGACGAGGTGCTGTCCATGGCCATCGACCAGGAGGGCGACCCCTTCCGCATGAACGCCCTCATGCGTTCGGCCGGGGGCGACCTCTTCGGCCACGACGGCGAAGGCGAGTGGGACGCCGAGGACCTGCGTGTGGGCTCCGACGAGACCATCGAGGCCATGGAGACCATCGCCGAGTACGGCGAGGACGGCGAAGGGGTGCTGCGCCGGAGCATCGACACCGAGAACGACGCCGCGCTCTTCTTCGACGGCGAGGCGCCCTTCTTCATCGCGGGGCCCTGGAACCTGGCCGACGCCAACGCCTCCGACGTCGACTTCGAGATCAGCGCGATCCCCGGCTTCGAGGACGGCGAACCCGCCAGCCCCTATCTCGGGTATCAGGCCTTCTTCGTGACCGAGGGCGGCGCCAACAGCGCCCTGGCCGAGGAGTTCGTGGTCAACCACGTCACCGACACCGAGTTCGTGCTCGACCTGTACGAGGCCGACCCGCGCACCCCGGTGCAGACCGAGGCCCTGGACACCGTCTCCGAGGACGACCCGAACATCGCCGCGGTCGCCGAGGCCGGTGAGGACGGCGTCGCGATGCCCAACTTCCCGGAGATGGGCGAGACCTGGGAGCCCCTCGGTGTGGCCCAGGCCCAGATCATCGGCGGCGAGGATGCGCGTGAGGCCCTGGAGAACGCCCACGAGCAGATCGCCGAGCGGATCGGGCAGTAGCGGTGGGCCCGAACGACAGCGGGCCCGCGGGTTCCCCCTCCGCCGGGGCTCCCGCGCGCCCGCCCCTGCCCGGGGGCCGCTTCGCCGCACGCGGGTCCCTGACCGGAACGCTCGCCAAGATCGCCCTCCTGGGCCTGTTCACCGCCCTGGGCGTCTGGGCGGTACTGCCGCTGTACGTGGCGGGCAACTGGTGGGGCATCGCCCTGGCCGTGGCCGTGGTGGCGCTCGTGTACTGGGTGTACCTGTCGGGGCGTTCGGTCCCGGCCAAGTACCTGGTTCCGGGTGTGCTGCTGCTGATGGCCTTCCAGATCTTCCCGGTGCTGTACACGATGAGCACGTCGCTGACCAACATGAGCGACGGCCACCGCGGCACCAAGGAACAGGCGATCGCCTCCATCGAGGCCTACTCCGTGGTGAGCGCAGACAGCGCCGAGGAGTACACCCTTACCGTCGCGACCACGGGCGACCCCGAGACCGGCGAGCTGGTCTTCCTGCTCACCGACGCCGACGGCCGCGCCTACGCGGGTGACTCCGAGGGCCTGGAGGGGCTGACCGGCGCCAGCGTCGACGACGCCGGCAAGGTCACCGACGCCTTCGGCTACACGGTGCTCTCCCCCAACGAGGTCAACGCCCGCAGCGACGAGCTCCAAGAGTTCGCCGTGCCGACCGGTGACGGGGCGGGGATCCGCTCCAGCGGCCTCAACAGCGCCTTCGAGGGTTCCGCGCTGCGTGTCTACGACGCCGGCTGCGACTGCATCGAGGACTCCGAGACCGGAACCGTCTACACGGCCGACGACGAACGCGGCGCCTTCTACAGCGAGGACGGCGAGCGCCTGGCGCAGGGTTGGCAGGTCGGCGTCGGGTTCGACAACTTCCTGCGGTTCCTGGTGAACCCGACCTTCGCCTCGGCCTTCTTCGGGACCCTGGTATGGAACATCGCCTTCGCCGCCTCGGTCACCTTCCTGGTGTTCGTGGTCGGGCTGGCGGTCGCGCTGACGCTGCACACCCCGCGCCTGCGCGGCAAGACCGCGTACCGGATCCTCGTGGTGCTGCCCTACGCCATGAGTTCACTGGCGATGTACCTGTTGTGGCGGGACATGTTCAACGCCGACTTCGGGCTGTTCAACCGGATGCTCGGCACGGACGTGGACTGGCTCGGCGACGCGTGGGCCGCACGGGGCGCGGTGGTCCTGGCCAACGTGTGGCTGGGGTACCCGTACATGTTCCTGGTCGCGACCGGTGCCCTGCAGGCGATCCCACGCGAGCTGTCCCAGGCGGCGCGGCTGGACGGGGCCGGACCGTGGCAGGCGTTCCGGCACGTGACCCTGCCGCTGCTGATGGTGGCGATGGCGCCGATCCTCATCGCGACGTTCGCGTTCAACTTCAACAACTTCAACGCGGTGTGGCTGCTGACCCGAGGGGGCCCGTTCCCGGCGGAGGGAACGATGTCCGGGGGCGCCACCGACCTGCTCATCACCTACACCTACCGACTGGCCTTCAGCGAGGCCACGGCCCAGTACGGGTACGCGGCGGCGATGTCGGTGATGATCTTCCTCATCGTCTCGGTGATGTCGGTGGTCAGCCTGAGCCGCAGCAAGGCACTGCAGGAGGTGGACCGATGACGGCCGAGACCGCCGACACCGCCGTGCGGCCGGTGTACCGCCCGACGGCCGGGTCCCGGTTCGCCCTGTGGGCGCGCCGACAGGGGTGGCGCCACGCGGTGATGCTGGTCGTGGCCGCCTTCGCGCTGTTCCCGGTGCTGTTCGTGGTGTCGGCCGCGCTCAACCCGGTCGGCACGCTCAGCAGTTCGCAGCTGTGGCCGACCGGGGCGAGCCTGGACAACGCGCGCGACCTGTTCCAGAACACGCCGTTCCGCGCCTGGTACACGAACTCGCTGTTCTTCGCCGTCGCCAACGCCTCGGCCACGGTGCTGCTGTCGGCGCTGGCCGCGTACGCGTTCAGCCGGATGCGGTTCAAGGGGCGGCGCGTGGGGCTGGTGGGGCTCCTGGTGATCCAGATGTTCCCGCAGTTCCTGGCGATCGTGGCGATCTACCTGATGTTCTCCAACCTCGGGGAGCTCTACCCGGCGATCGGTTTCGACACCCGGTGGGGGCTGCTGCTGGTGTACCTGGGCGGTGCGCTGAGCATCAACACCTGGCTGATGAAGGGGTTCTTCGACACGGTCCCGAAGGAGCTCGACGAGTCGGCGCAGATGGACGGGGCCACACACGCGCAGGTCTTCTTCCGGATCATGCTGCCGCTCGTGACGCCGGTGCTGGCGATCGTGGCCCTGCTGGTCTTCATCAACACGATCAACGAGTTCCTGTTGGCGAGTGTGTTCCTGCGGGACACGGGCGCGCAGACGCTGGGGCTGGGCCTGTACCAACTGGTGGATTCGCAGCGCAACGCCAACTTCGGGATGTTCGCGGTCGGGGCGATCATGCTGTCGTTGCCCACGCTCGCGGTCTTCTGGTTCCTGCAGCGCTACATCTCCGAGGGGCTCACCTCGGGCGCGGTCAAGGGCTAGTGGTGTTTCCCCGACGGTCCACCACCCGGGGATCTTGCTACTGGAGCCAATATCGGCGCTGAACCCGGCTCTGGTAGCAAGATCCCCGCGGGCCGCGCCGACGGCCGGTCACGGTGCGGCCCCGGGGACCGGACCCGCCTCGGGTCCCGGCGGGGACGGTCGTGCATGATGTGCGCTGCGGCACATCATGAGAGGTGGCATCCGTGTCCGAACCGACCCCCCTGCCCCTGTCCGGTCTGCGGATCGTGGAGCTGTCCAGTTTCGTGGCGACCCCGCTGTGCGGGCTGACGCTCGCCCAGCTCGGCGCCGAGGTGATCCGGGTGGAACCGATGGGCGGGGCACCCGACCGCGGCCGCTGGCCGTTGAGCGCGCAGGGCACCAGCCTGTACTGGACCGGGCTCAACCGCGGCAAGCGCGGCGTCGAGGTCGACCTGTCCCGGGACGAGGGGCGCGCCCTGGTCTCCGACCTGATCGTGGAGGGCGACGGGATCGTCGTCAGCAACGCCGAACGCCGCGGGACCCTCGGCGTCGACGCGCTCAGCGCGCGCAGGCCCGACCTGGTGCACGCCACGCTGGTGGGACGGCGCGACGGCGGTACCGCGGTCGACTACACGGTGCAGGCCTCCACCGGGTTCCCGCTGGCGTCGGGGCCCACCGACCACGAGGGCCCGGTCAACAGCTCGGTGCCGACCTGGGACCTGGCCGCCGGGCTGTACCTGGCGACGGGGATCCTGGCCGCCGTGCACCACCGGTCGGCCACCGGGCAGGGGCGGCGGCTGCGCCTGGCCCTGGAGGACGTGGCCCTGGCGACCGCGGGCACACTCGGGCACCTGGCCGAGGCGCAGCTGCGTCCGGAGAGCCCGCGGGAGCCGGACGGCAACCACGTCTACGGGTCCTTCGGCCGCGACTTCACCAGCGCCGACGGGGTGCGGTTCATGGTCGTGGCCCTGACCCCGCGGCACTGGACGGAACTGGTGGAGGCGGCCGGCCTGGGCGAGGTCGTCGGGGCTCTGGAACGCAGCCTGGGCGCCGACCTGTCGCAGGAGGGCGAACGCTACCGGCACCGGGACACCCTGGCTGCGCTCCTGGCGTCGTGGTTCGGGCGTACCGGGGCCGAGGACGTGCGTGCGGCCCTGGGCGCCACCCGGGTGCTGTGGTCGCAGTACCGGACCTTCACCGAGACCGCCGCCGCCCTGCCCGGCAACCCGCTCTTCCACGAGGCCGAGCAGGCCGGGGTGGAACCCCATCTGGCCCCGGCCGCCCCGGTCGCCCTGAACGGGGAGCACACGCCCCCGGCCCCGGCGCCGCGGGTCGGGGAGCACACCCACGCGGTGCTGGGTTCGGCGCTCGGGCTGGGCGGGGACGAGCTCGACCGCCTCGTGGAACAGGGGATCGTGCGTCCGGCCGCGGACGCACCCTCCGCCTGAGCACCGGCGCAGGGCAGGGTGCTCAGCCCTGCCCTGCGGTGCCGGCCCGCTCGTCCACGGGGGCGGCGGGCGGGCCGAGCAACAGCACGAACGAGAGCAGGACCAGAGCGACCGGGCCCGCGTAGACCACGAACACGCTCCCCCACGGGAAGCTGATCGCCACCCACGCGTATCCACAGGCCAGCCCGGAGAACCGCAGCATGTTGTGCAGGCCCAGCGCCGCACCGTGGCTCGCGGCGGCCGAGCGCATCACCCCGAGAGCGGCGTTGGCCTGGACCGCCCCGATCGCCGAGCCGACGACCACGAGCACCACGACGGTGACGGTGACGGCGACGGCGGTGGCCTGCCCGGCGGTGCTGACCCAGCCCAGGGTCAGCAGCCCGAGGCCGAGCGCGGCGAGCCCGCCCTGGAGCACGGCCCTGGGGGTCAGGCGCGCACCGATCCAGGAGGACACGGGCGCGAAGACGGTCATCGACACCGCGAGGGCGACGGTGACCGCGGCGATGGTCTCCGGTCCCATGCCGTGGTCGCGGCCCAGGTGCAGGGGCGTGGCGACCACGACGACACCCAGGCAGGCCATGACGGTCCCGGCCGCGGCGGTGCTGCGCAGGTACCGGCGTTCGACGAGCAGTCGGGGGTCGACGAGCGCGGCGGGGTTGTGGTGCGCGATGAGGGCGTGCGCGGCCAGACCGACCACCCCGGCGACCACCAGCGCGATGCCCACGGCCGGGGTGCCCTGCTGGCCGGCCCAGGTGAAGGCGCCCACGAGGGATCCGATGCCGATGACCAGGGTGAGCATGCCGCTGATGTGCAGAGGCGGGCGTCCGGAGGGTGCGGCCGGAACGATGCGTGCGATGAGGAGCATGAGCACGAAGCTCAGCAGCGCGTGGGTTCCGAAGACCGCCCGCCAGCCGAGCAGGTCGGCCACCAGACCGCCCAGGGGCAGACCGAGCGCCTGGCCGACACCGATCGCGGAGGCCCACGCGGCCATCATCCGGGCGCGGTGGCGGGGCCAGAAGTGCGCGAGCGTCTGCTGCACGGCGGGCGGGGTGGCCGAGCAGGCGATCCCCTGCAGGGCGCGCATGGCCACGAGGAACCACAGCTGGTTGCTGCACGCCGCGCCGAGCTGGGCCAGCACCATCAGGCCCAGGGAGCCGACGAGCACCCGGTGCGGGCCGAGGCGTTCGCAGGCCCACCCGGCGACCGGGGAGAACAGCACCATGGCGAGCGTGAAGGCGCTGACCGCGAAGACGATCCNAGGAACCACAGCTGGTTGCTGCACGCCGCGCCGAGCTGGGCCAGCACCATCAGGCCCAGGGAGCCGACGAGCACCCGGTGCGGGCCGAGGCGTTCGCAGGCCCACCCGGCGACCGGGGAGAACAGCACCATGGCGAGCGTGAAGGCGCTGACCGCGAAGACGATCCCGCTGGGCCCGGCGTCGAGCGCGTCGGCGATGACGTTGATGGGCGCGCTGATGATGGTGCTGGTGAGCGTGCCCAGGGCCGAGCTCGCCAGCAGGACCACGTAGGCCGGGCCCGGCGGCGCGGCCGGGCCCGGGGGCTTCGGGGCGCTCACACCCGCGTTCCGGTCGGGGGCCGGTCGTCGGAGCCCGCATCCCTGCGCCGGCGGGCGAACCGGACCACGAGCGCCACAACCGCCGCCACGGCGAGCCCGGCGAGGCTGCTGACCAGGCCGGGGGTCAGGGCGGCGAAGCCCGCGCCGAGGGCGGTCAGGCGGCTGACCGGGCCCAGGGGGCGTTCGGCGCCCACGAGGTAGCCCTCGAACGCGCACCCCATGGCGACGACACCGACGACCGCGAAGAGCACCGCGGCCCCGACCTCGGGCAGGGGCGCACGTCCCACCAGCGCCGGGTCGAGCACGAAACAGAACGGGACGACGTACTTGACCGCGCCCAACCGCATCGCCGTGAGGCTCGTGGGGATGGGTCTGGTCCCGGCGATGCCCGCGGCCGCGAAGGCCGCCAGTCCCACGGGCGGCGTGATGTAGGAGACGGTCGCCCAGTAGATGACGAACAGGTGGGCGGCGATCGGGTCGATACCCATCCCCACCAGCGCGGGGGCCAGCACGATCGCCAGCAGCACGTAGACGGCCGAGACCGTCATGCCGAGGCCGAGCACGAAGGAGGTGAGCGCGCCGGCGATGAGAACCAGCGCCACCGAACCGCCCAGCGCGGTGACCATCTCGCGGGCCAGGGAGAGCGAGACGCCCGTCATCGACAGTCCGCCGATGATGAGGCCGACCCCGGCGATGATCCCGACGATCTCGGCGATGCTCCGGCCTGCGCCGAAGACCAGGTCGCTGAGCCGGCGCGCGCCGAGCCGGTCGCGGCGGCGCACCATCGCGTACAGCAGCAGTCCGGCCACGACGATGAACGGGGCCTGCGCCTCGCGGTGGTAGTACACCAGCAGGAACAGCAGGGCGGCGATCGCGAGCAGGTACGGCCATCCGCGCAGCAGCACCGGGACCGTGCGCGGCAGATGCTCGCGGGCGATCCCGTGCAGGCGGTGCTTGGCGGCGTAGGCGTCGACCTGCACGTAGATGCCGAGGAAGAACAGCAGCGCGGGGATGGCCGCGGCCAGGGCGATCTCGGCGTAGGGCACGCCGACGAAGGACACCATGAGGAAGGCCGCGGTGCCCATGATCGGCGGGGTGATCGACCCGCCCGAGGACGCGGTGGCCTCGACGCCCGCGGCGTAACGCCCGGAGAAGCCGGCCCGCTTCATCGAGGGGATCGTCATCGGGCCGGTCGTCAGCACGTTGGACACCGCGCTGCCGCTCATCATGCCGAGCGTGGCGGAACTGGCCACGGAGACCTTCGCCGAGCCGCCGCGTGCGGTGCCGAACACCGACTGCGCGAAGTCGTAGAAGAACGCGGCTCCCCCGGTGTGCTGCAGGACCACCCCGAACAGCAGGAACCCGATGAGGATGGTCGCGGCGGTCTGCAGCGGCAGCCCGAGCACGGACTCCGCGCCCATGGTGTGCATCTGCGCCAGGCCGACCGCGTCGTACTGGATGCCCTCCAGGATCGGGATCGGGATGCCGCCCGCGATGAGGGGATACAGCGAGAAGGCCAGGGCGATGCCGGTGACGATCATCCCGGCGGTGCGCCGCAGCGCCTCCAGCACCAGGGCCCACTGCACGAAGCTCAGCACGGTGGCGGTGGTGGGCGCGATGTAGTCCCAGCCCTCGGTGAGGATGCGTTCGCCGTGCAGGCCGTAGTAGACGTTCACGCCGGCCACGGTCGCGGCCAGGAGCGCGTCGTAGAAGGGGACCCTGCCCTGTCCGTGCTCGGCGCTGACCGGGAAGGCGAGGAAGACGATCGGCAGGAAGCAGGCCAGGACGAGGTGCAGGAACTCGTTGATGAGCAGGGGCCGGCCGAACGGGTTCCAGTGGAAGACCTGGCCGAGGGTGAGCAGCAGGCCGGCGATGGTCAGGGCGACGACGACGGCTCGCCAGGGGCCGGTGCAGCGGGCCGCGGAGGGGGCGGGCTCGCCGGGGTCGGACCCGGAACCGGTGTGCTCGGTGGCCTCCCCCTCGGCCGGTCCGGTGGTCTCGGGGGTGTTCTCCCGGCTCATCGGTTCTCCCCCGCGTCGTCGCTCTCGTCGTTCTCGCCGGTACCGTCGCCAGGGCTGTCCCCGGCCCCGTCTCCCTCGCTCTCTTGCGCGGCGTGGGGATCGGGGCGGGGGACGTCGGCCTTGGTCTCGGGCCAGGCGGCGCGGGGGTCGTCCTGCTCGGCCACCTGCGGCCACAGCTCCCGGAGCCGTTCGCCGCGCTCGACCAGGTCCTGATTGAGCTGGTCGGCCTCCGGGGTCCAGTCCCCGCGTTCCTCGAGGAAGTCCACGAGCCCGTCGTGGAAGGGCACCTGCCTGGGTGCGGTGAGGACCTCGTCGGCCGACCAGTACGGGAGGGTCGCGGTGGAGTCCTCGTAGTGCTCGAAGTTGTCGACCATCGTCTCGATCGTGTGCCGCACCAGCGCCGGGTCGGTGTCGGCATAGGTGACGACGGGGATCGCGTAGAACATGCCGGTGTCGCTCTCCCCCTCCTCCTGGCCGGGGGCGCCCTCGAACTCACCGAGCTCGACCGACGGGGACACCTCGAGCACGTTCCGCACCGCTTCCGGGTCGTCGTCCAGCTCCAGCCAGCGCACGTCGAAGGCGGACTCCAGTTCGTACAGCGAGGAGCCGTGGACCTGTTGGAAGAGCACGTCGATGAGACCGTTCTTGAGCGCGTCGGGCTGCTCGCCGTAACCGACCTCGACGGTGTTGACGTCGTCCCAGGTGAGCCCGGCGTTGGCGAGGAAGGCCTCGAGCTTGTCGTTCACCGACGGGTTGGCGGTGATGTAGGGGAAGTCGGCGCCGCGCAGGTCCTCGAGCGTCTCGATGCCGGAGTCGTCGGCCACGAGCAGGCCGTGCGGGGCGACCGGGGCCCAGACCACGCGCACGTCCTGGGGGCCCCAGAGCTCGGTGGTGAAGTCCTCGTCGCCCTCGAACGAGTAGATGTACTCGTCGCCGGTGCGGGAGAAGTGCGCCGGGCCCTCGCGCAAGGGCGCCAGGCGGCCGATGGCGGTGTCGGAGGTGATGACACGGACCGGGCTGCCCTCGTGTGCGGTGATGGTGTCGG
This sequence comes from Nocardiopsis coralli, assembly GCF_014892575.1. Taxonomy (GTDB): domain Bacteria; phylum Actinomycetota; class Actinomycetes; order Streptosporangiales; family Streptosporangiaceae; genus Nocardiopsis; species Nocardiopsis coralli. The sequence continues at coordinate 94,694 of NZ_JADBGI010000027.1, forward strand.
CCACCGCGGCCACGTCGGCGTAGGTCGAGGTGCCGGTGCCGTAGGTGGTCCAGACGAGCTGGCGCGGCAGGCCGTCCTCGTCCGGGTCGTCCTGGTTCGCGCATCCGGTGGCGGCGAGCGCGACCGCGAGGGCCAGCGCGGCGGCGCACCACCGGATCGGGGCGGGGGGCATGTTCAAGGGGGCGCTTCCTCCCAGGCATCGACTCAGGGAAGCCTGTGTCGTGGGTCACTCTGCCTGGGATGTCACGCGGATTTCCAATACTTTGTCCCCCGGTCACTGATACTCGAATGGCATCAATACCCCTGGGGCAAGGGTGCTCATGGCATCAAGAACCGGGCATGATGGCCCTGTGACCCCGAACACCTCGTACTCCCCACGCACCCCTGCATCCGACCCGTCCGCGACGGCCGAGCCCGGCGGTGTCTCCCTCGAGGAGGTCCTCGCGCTCCTGGAACTGCGCCCGCTCGAGCCTTCCGGCGCCCACCTGACCCGGTGGCGCGGCCAGGCCCAGCGCACCCCGGCGGACCGGCTCTTCGGCGGACTGCTCCTGGCCCAGGCGATCGTGGCGGCCGGGCACACCGCCGCCGACGACCAGCGGGTACTGAGCGTCCAGGCCGACTTCGTGCGCGGGGTTCCCACCGACCGGGACCTGGTGTGGGAGGTCGAACGGGTCTCCGACGCGGTCTCGATGTCCACGCGCCGCAGCACCCTGCGGGACGGGCGCGGGCGTGAACTGTTCACCGCGACCACACGCTGGGCCACCGTCCGCGAGGACCTGCCCTCCTACGGCGCCCTCACCCCGCGCCGTGTGGCCGGGCCCGAGGACCTGCCGGAACTGTCGGAGCGCTTCGCCGGGGACGAGCGCATCCCCGCGTGGTGGAGCGAACCGCGCCCGGTGCACTTCCGTCCGGCCTCCACCCCGCCGTACCTGGCCGAGCACGTCGAAGAGGCCCCCGAGCCGGGACAGACCGTGTGGATCCGGGCCACATCGCCGCTGCCCGACGACCACCTGGTGCGCGCGGCGCTGGTGGCCTACGCCAGCGACATGAGCATCATCGAGGACGCCTTCCGTGTGCTGGGGTCGGCCCGCCACGAACCCGGCGGCCGGATCCTGAGCCTGACGCACAGCCTCACCTTCCACCACCAGCCGGACCTGTCGCGGTGGCACCAGTTCGACGCCCGGGTCGGGTCGGTCTCGCACGGCAAGGCGCTGGGGACCGGCGAGATCTTCGACGACCGGGGTGCCCATGTGGTGTCGGCGAGCCAGATTGCCCTGGTCCGAACGCCCGCACTGTAGATGTGTCGTTCGCTGGGGCCGCTTTTGTGGTCGGCGTCTCGGCACAGATGTGGGGTGTTGTGTGGTGGCGCCTCGGGGGTGGATGGGTGGGAGGCGTTCTGTGGTGTTGCCGGACAGGGGTTCCTGGTGAGGGT
>NZ_JADBGI010000028.1 GCF_014892575.1 Nocardiopsis coralli
TTCCCCTTTTTTTGTGCCCACACTTGTGAACATGTGAAAGATAGTCGGATGCAGAAAAGGGGCCGCACCTCGGTGCGGCCCCTCCATGGAAGAATGCGCTCAGTCGTGCGAGCCGTCGTGCCGGTCGGCCTCGTCGATCTCCTCCCGGGTGACCCCGAGGATGTAGGCGATCGTGTCCAGGTACGGCACGTTCACTGCGGCGTCGGCCTGCCGGCGCACGACCGGTTTGGCGTTGAAGGCGACACCCAGCCCTGCCGTTTGCAGCATGTCCAGGTCGTTGGCGCCGTCACCGACCGCCACGGTCTGGCTCAGCGGGACGCCGGCCTCTCCGGCGAACTGTTCCAGCGTGATGGCCTTGCCCTTGCGGTCGATGATCGGCCCCACCAGCTTCCCGGTGAGCTTGCCGTCGACGATCTCGAGGGTGTTCGCGGCCGAGTAGTCCAGGCCCAACGACTCGACGAGTCCGTCGGTGATCTGGGTGAACCCGCCGCTGACGATGCCGCACTCGTAACCGAGACGCTTGAGGGTGCGCACCAAGGTGCGGGCGCCGGGGGTCAGCTCGACCTCGTCCCGGACCCGGTCCAGAGCCGAGGCGTCGACACCCTCCAACAGGGCGACCCGGCGGCGCAGGGACTCCTCGAAGTCCAGCTCGCCGCGCATCGCCTCCTCGGTGACCCGGGCGACCTCGTCGGCACAGCCGGCATGGGCGGCGATGAGTTCGATGACCTCGCCCTGGATCAGGGTGGAGTCGACGTCCATGACGATGAGGTGCTTGGCGCGGCGGTGCAGGCCGCTCGCCTGGACGGCGACGTCCACCCCCTGGGTGGAGCCCTCCACGGCGAGCTCGGCACGGAGCTGCTCGGTGTCCCCTCCGGAGATCTCCATCTCCACGGAGGTCACGGGGTAGGCGGAGAGCCGTTCGATACGGTCGATGTTGGCGCCGGAACGTGCGACGCAGGAGGTCAGGGCGCCCAGAGCGCCCGGTCGCAGAGGCGCGGCGAGCACGGTCACATGGAGCTGTTCGCCCCCTGTGCCCTTCACTCTGCCGTTGCCCTCCGCGTACTCGACCACCACCTCGAGGTCGATCGCGGTCTTGTCGAGGGCGGCGCGGACCTCCTCGAAGACCCGCTTGCGGCTGACCCCGGGTGCGACCCGCTCGTCCACGTCGATGACCGTGCCCAGGACCAGGCGTCCGGCGAGGACGACCTGCTCGAGGTCGACGACGGTCACGGGAAAGACGGAGAGGGTGCTCAACAGGCGTGCGCTGATGCCCGGGCGGTCGCGTCCGGTCACCGTCACCAACAACGTGGAATCATCATTCATGGCGTCATCCACGGTACTCGGGCCGAAGGCGGTGACTGCGCGCAGGGAGCCCCTACGACCAGCGATGTCACTATGTGGACGGTCACTGGTCGGGGTCCGTATCAGTCCTGCTTACGGCCCTTCTTGCGCTTTGGGCCCTTGGCCTTGACGTCGACACCGCCGAGCATGCAGGTCCCCGTCAGCCGGACGACGGGGGCGTTGGGGTCGACGATCTGGTCGGTCCCGTGCAGGTCGGTGCCGCCGAGGATCGCCGAGGTGTTGTTGATCACCCGGACCCCGTTGGGCACGGTGATGTCGACGCCGCCCATGATCACGGCGAGCTGGATGGTCACCTCGTGCTGGCTCAGCACCGCCTCGCGCAGGTCCAGTTCCACGCTCCCGCACAGCACCGACGCGTTGGTGCGGGGTTCGACCAGCCACCGGCCCTTGCGCTCGCACGAGCCGAAGACCGCGACGAGGTTCTCCGAGCCCTTGCTCTGCCCGGCGAGGTCGCGGGCCTCGCTCCCCAGGACCTCCATGCTGCTGGGCTCGGCGAAGGAGGAACGGTCCGGGGAAGAGAGGAAACCGGGCGCGCCCGCACCGGGCAGATCCTCGGTGATGGGGGCGAGCTCGCCGACGGTCTTGGCCTTGTAGAGGGTGTCGAGGCGCTCCTCGTGCTCGCTGGGGCTGAGCCTCCCCTCGGCCAGGGCCTCGCGCAGCCGTTCGGCGACCTGGTCACGGTCGGAGTCTGAGGCTCGAATGTGCTCGGGCTGCATGATGGCGGGTCTCCTCTGGCTCCTGTCTGCGGGCAATGCCCTCTTCGGCCACGTCCCCAGTATCGTTCTTCCCGTCCTCCGGGCGGATCAGGTATCTCCCCTGGATCAACCCGGAGTCGGTGCCCCGCCTTCCCAGGGTCCCACCGGCATGGGCCCCGAGAAAGGGGCGCCGGGCGGCTCTGTCAGCCCGGGCGGCCCGGCTGCAGCACGGCTGCGTGCGCGGCGACCATGGCCCGGCGCACCGCGGCGTCCAGACGGCGCAGCGCCTCGACGCGTGTGTCGATCTGGTGGACGCTCAGCCCCCTCGCCCCGGTGGGGTCGGCCAGCTGCACGACCTTCGCCAGACGTTCGGCCTGTGTGGCGACGCGGTGGGCTCGCGGCGGGTACCCGTGCGCGAGGGGAGGGGCCTCCCGGGTTCCGAGGTCGCCGAGCTCCCGGTGCACGGACGGGGCGAACGAAGCGACGTCGTCGACCCCCTCGAGAGCCTCCGTGACCTGCACGAGCGTGAGCTTCATCTCGGTCTCGGCCTCGGGGAGCGAGGGGATCTGGGGGCGGGTGTCCTCCGCCCGATACGGGGTCCAGGAAACACCGACATAGGATGAACCACGCCGGTCGGCGGAGGGCACCAGGCCCACCTGCTGATCGGTGAGCTGCACCAGGACCCCCTCTCCGGCCTCGATGGCGGCCTGGTTGAGCTCCTTGGGTCCGACGAGGCCCAGGGGGTCACCCCAGGTGGGGAGCGCCAGGCGGAAGGCGGACAGGCCCAGGCCACGCAGCCGGATCAGGGCCGCTCGCAGCGGTACGTCGCTGTCGAACGGCAGATCGCTTGCGGGTACTGTCCCGATCAGGTTGGGGCCACCGCGACGCTCGACCGCGTCGACGGCGTCGTCCAGCCCGACGTGTCCGGTGAGCCAGGCGTTGCCCCAGGCGACGAGCGGTGCGGACGTCAATTGCATTGCTTCAGGGTAGGGCGGCCCGTGCACCTGCGTGGGACGTGTCGTGAAGGAGGACTATGGACGGGCGAGTACTCGGCCTGGACGGGGTCACGGTTCGGCGTGACAAGGCGGAGCTGCTCAGCGGCGTCGACTGGTCGGTCCGGGAGGGCGAGCGCTGGGTCGTGCTCGGCCCCAACGGTGCGGGCAAGACCACGCTGTTGAACGTGGCCCACACGCAGCTGCACCCCACCGAGGGCCGGGTGGAGGTGCTCGACGAACAGGTCGGCGAGGTCGACGTCTTCGAGCTTCGCTCCATGGTGGGTTACGCCGGTGCCGCGGTGGCAGCCAAGGTCGAGGAGGGCACGACCGCCCTGGACCTGGTCGTCAGCGCCGCCTACGGGTACGTGGGCCGGTTCCGCGAGGAGTACGCCGGCCCGGACCTGGGCCGTGCGCGGACGCTGCTCGGGCACTGGGGCGTGGGCAGCCTGGCCGAGCGCACCTTCCACACGCTGTCCGAGGGCGAGCGCAAGCGTGTGCTCATCGCCCGTGCGCTCATGGCCGACCCCGAGCTGCTGCTTCTGGACGAGCCGGCGGCCGGACTGGACCTGGGTGGGCGTGAGGACCTCGTGCGCCGCCTGGGCAAGCTGGCCCTGGACGAGGCCGCCCCCTCCCTCGTGGTCGTCTCCCACCACGTCGAGGAGATCCCCGTCGGGTTCACGCACGCCCTGCTGCTGCGCGACGGCAGGACCGTCGCGGCCGGTCCGCTCGACGAGGTCATGACCCCCGACCTGCTGTCGCAGACCTTCGGGCTCCCCCTCAAGGTCGAGCGCGACGGTGAGCGCTGGACCGCACGCGCGGCCTGACGACGAGACTCGGGGGCCGGGTGGGATCTGTTCCCGCCCGGCCCTTCGTCGATAGGGAACGGGACAATGTGGAGAATCTATTGTCCAAAACCGTAATTGTGGTCCATATATGGCTCACCGGTTCATTCATGGGGTAGCGTCGACGATCGGTGAGCGGATCGCTCCATTCCGGCACGCCCGGTGAATCGCAGGGTCGGTGGGTCGGACATGCGGGCTCCGCACCCCCAGCACCGGACGCCCCCGTCAGGAGACCCTCGGAGCCGCCCAGATGTCGCCCTCGCCCCTCGACCCTCGGCACGTTCACGGGGGTTGCGCATGACCTCGATCATCATCGTTGCGCTTTTCGTAGCCGTCCTCCTGGTCATCTTCTGGCGCAGTGTGCGCATCGTGCCGCACTCGATGGAGGACGTGGTCGAGCGGTTCGGTAAGTTCCACCGCACCCTGAGTTCCGGTTTCAACGTCGTCATCCCCGGCGTCGACCACGTGCGCGAGCGCATCGACCGCAGGGTCCAGGTCGTGAGTTTTCCGCCGCAGTCGGCCATCACCGAGGACAACCTGTCCGTCGAGGTCGACTCCGCGGTCTACATCCGGGTCGTGGACGCCTACCGGGCCACCTACGAGGTCGCGAACTTCATCCAGGCGGTAGAGCAGCTCACTCTGGCGACGCTGCGCAACGTCATCGGTGGCATGAACCTGGAGGGCACGCTCACCTCCCGCGACCAGATCAACCGCGAGCTCAAGTCCGTGCTGGACGAGGCCACCGCGAACTGGGGCATCGAGATCAGCCGTATCGAGCTCAAGGGCATCGAACCGCCCTCCTCCGTGCAGGAGGCGATGGAGATGCAGATGCGCGCCGACCGGGAGAAGCGTGCGCAGCTGCTCAGCGCCGAGGGTGAGAAGCAGTCGGCGGTCCTGCGCGCCGAGGGTGAACAGCAGTCCGCCGTGCTCAAGGCCCGCGGTGAGGCCGAGGCGATGGAGCTGACCGCGACCTCGGACGCGAAGGCGCAGACCACGCGGGCCCGCGGTGAGGCCGACGCCATCCACATGGTCTTCAAGGCGCTGCACACCAGCAAGGTCGACCCGGACGTGCTCGCCTACCACTACCTGCAGAAGCTTCCGGAGATCGCGCAGGGCGACGCCAACAAGGTCTGGATCGTGCCCGCCGAGATGGGGCAGGCGCTGCAGGGTGTCGGCAGCGCGTTCGACCGGCTCAAGGACGAGGTCGTCAAGGTACCCGGCTGACCCCAGGGCAGGCCCGCCCGAGTGCGCCCCCTCCCGTGCCGCTGCGGGGAGGGGGCGTTCGCCGTTCCGGGTGCTGTGTCCGGGTCACCCCGGTCCGATCGCCCCATGACCCGCTCTCGTAGTCTGTTGGCGCCCTCGGGGGTCGAGGGCTCAGCGCGTGGAAAGGCTGGGGCGCATGGAACTGTGGGAGGCGGCGCTGATCCTCCTGGCCGGTGTGGCCGCAGGGGGCATCAACGCGGTGGCCGGTTCCGGCACCCTGTTCACCTTCCCCGTGCTGCTGGCGCTCGGCTACCCGCCGGTGGTGGCGACGGTCTCCAACAGCATCGGCCTGGCGCCGGGGAGCTTCAGCGGCACGTGGGCCTACCGCCGGGAACTGGCCGGACAACGGGCCCGGGCGCTGCGGCTCGGTGTGATGTCCTTCCTGGGAGCGGTGACCGGTGCGCTGCTGCTGATCTCGCTGCCCGCGGGTGTGTTCGAGTCCGTGGTGCCGTTCATGATCGGCCTGGCGTGTGTGCTGATCATCCTCCAGCCGCGCATCACCGCGTGGGTGCGTGCGCGCCGGCCCAGCCGCGAGGACGGGGGGCCGCTGCTGCCGCTGGGCGCCTACGGTGCGGGCACCTACGGGGGCTACTTCGCGGCGGCGCAGGGGATCATCCTCCTGAGCATGCTGGGCACGGCCATCGACGACGACCTGCAGCGCATCAACGCGCTGAAGAACTTCCTGACCACGATCGCCAACACCACCGCTGCGGCGTTCTACATCGTGCTCGCCTCCCCGGCGTGGCCGGTGGTCGGGCTCATCGCGCTCGGCGCGATCACCGGCGGGTACCTGGGGGCGCGGTTCGGGCGGAAGCTGAGCCCGACGGCGCTGCGGGTGTGTGTGGTGATCGTGGGTCTGGCGGCGGCCGTGCAGCTGCTCCTGGGCCGTGTCTGAGCCGGATCAGGACGCGAAGTACCCGCGCCGGTCGGCGTCGTCGATGAGCGCGGTGGCGTATGCGCCCAGGGCGTCGGAGCCCTCGGCGATGAGCTTGACCTTCTCCATGATCTCGGCGCGGGTGACACCGAAGCGCGACCAGGTGCCGCCCTCGTTGTGCCAGTTGGCGAGCATGGGGTGCAGGCGGTCGATGGCCCGGGCGAAGCGGGCCTCGGAGGTCTGCCGCGCCTCGAACTCCTCCCAGACCTCGCGGGCGCGCTGGGCCTGGTCCTCCGGCAGCAGCGGGAAGATGCGGTCGGCGGCCTCGCGTTCGCGGGCGGCCTGGGTCTCGGCGTCGGCCCGGTCGAAGACGAAGGTGTCGCCGGCGTCGATCTCGACGATGTCGTGCAGGACGAGCATCTCGGTGACACGTTCGATGTCGGTGCCCGGGGGTGCGTACTCGGCGAAGGTGCGTGCGAACAGGGCCAGGTGCCAGGAGTGTTCGGCGGAGTTCTCGCGGCGGGATCCGTCCACCAGCAGGTTCCGGCGCAGGACACGCTTGAGCTTGTCCACCTCCAGGAGGAAGCGGAGTTGCGCGTTCATGCGTTCGTTGTCGACCCCGCTGGCAAAGACCGGTGCCGGTTCCGTCACGTGGTTCGCCCTCCTGAGGGATGAGTCGGAACTGTCGGGTGAGGGCCGCTTCACGGCCGTCCCTGGATGATCCCATGGACCACGGACCGTCCTGGGCGCCGGAGTCCGCGGGGATCGGCACCGCGCGTGCAGGAGGGGTCGGGGGGTGCCGGCTGCGGGGCGCGGTGGCCCTGACGGTACCTCTCGTACGGACCGCTCGGGTGGTCTGCGGCCGGACCTGCGCCGAAGTGGTGGTGAACGCGCGGGCACCCGCGGTGGTGGAGCGGTCGGCGAGCTCCCCGCCGGGGTCGGGGGCGGAGGTCTCGGCTTGGGGTGGGGGCCGATCACGCGGCCGGGGTCGGGGGCCACGATGTGATACAGCGCATGTTCGGGTGGCTGGGGCAGGGTGCCGTCCACGGGGTGCCCGGTCGGGGTGATGCGGTCACTGCGGCGCCGTGTCCGCGGCGGGTTCCGAGAACTGGCGCAGGTAGCTGCGGACCAGGCGCTTGGCCTCCAGGACGAGGAGGGCGTCGCCGTCGGGGTCGTTGCGGAAGGCGAGCTTGAGGACCGCGTCGGCGGCCTCGACGGAGACGTGCACGGCCCGGTCGAGCTCCTCGCCGTCCTCCAGTCCGTGGTGGGCGACGATGATCTGGCGCAGCCGCACCGAGATGACCCGGTTGTTGTCGGCCCCGCGGTCCAGGAGCTGGGGGTCGACCACGTCGCCGAAGTGGAGGCTGCGGAACCCGGTGACGGTGCGGTGCATGTCCACGTACTCGTCGACGATCGCGTCGACGACGGCGGTCCAGTCGGAGCGGTCGGCGCCGGCGAGGCGGTCGGTGATGCGGGTGGCGAACTGGTCGAGGAAGCGCAGTCCCAGGGCCTGGGTGATGGCTTTCTTGTCCGGGAAGAACTGGTAGACCGAACCGATGGCCACGCCTGCGCGTTCGGCGATGCGTGTGGTGGACAGGTGGGCGTAACCGACTTCGTCGAGGAGTTCGGCGCAGCAGTCCAGCATGCGCTGTACCCGGAGCATGCTCCGCTGCTGCGCGGGCAGGCGTCGCAGGGGCGCCTGCGCGAAGCCGAGTTCGGCATGGGCGAGGCCGTCCTTGCCGCGGATGGGTCGCTTGCCGTGGCCCCGGGCGGAGGCGGTGGCGCGGTGGGGCCGCGGTGGTGTGGAGCTTCGGGAATTTGTCGTCACGAAACCTATGATGCCTTTCCGGAATCACCTGGTTCCGGGGAAATTTGAGTTTCGGTCCGAAGAATCGTCTGGAACCGCTCCCGGTGGGGGTGGTTCGGGTGTTCTCCGAGGTCGTCGGCGGGGTGCCGCTGTTCTGTTCCGCCGTGGCCACATGTGGCAAATGTGACCGATGTCCATTTCTGTGGCGGAGGGGGACGTATGCGATCACGGACGTGCCCCATCGGCCCCGACCCGGCACCCCCGCCCCGGAGGGCGCACGTGACATGGTGGGAACGACGGTGCCCGACCCCGTGCCCGCACCCCTCCAGGAGGAACACAGCCATGACGACCCCCCGCACCGAGACCTCACCGGAAGAGCTCGACACCACCGTCGAAGGGGCCGCCGCCGCTGCCCCGCTCCTGGCCGCCTTCGCCCCCCACGACCGGGCCCTGCTCCTGCGGACCGTCGCCGAGGTGCTCGATGCCGGCGCGGACGAACTCGTGCCCCTCGCCATGGCCGAGGCCCACTACCCCGAAGCGCGCTGCCGCAGCGAACTCGCCCGCACGACCTTCCAGCTCCGGCTCTTCGCCGACGTCCTGGAGGAGGGCTCCTTCCTCGGCGCCTCCGTCGACCCCGCCGACCCCGAGTGGGGCACACCCCGGCCGGACCTGCGGCGCCTGCTGCTGCCCCTCGGCCCCGTCGCGGTCTTCGGCGCGAGCAACTTCCCGTTCGCCTTCTCCACCGCCGGCGGCGACACCGCCTCCGCCCTCGCGGCCGGGTGCCCCGTCGTGGTCAAGGCCCACCCAGGCCACCCCGAGCTCGCCCGCCGCACGGCGGACCTCGTCGCCGTCGCCCTCGCCGAGGCCGGGGCGCCCGACGGCACCTTTGCGCTCGTCGAGGGGGTCGATGCCGGGCGCCTCCTCGTCACCCACCCGCTCGTCCGCGCCGTCGGGTTCACCGGTTCCGTCTCCGGCGGCCGGGCTCTGCACGACCTCGCGGTGTCGCGCCCGGACCCGATCCCCTTCTACGGCGAGCTCGGCAGCATCAACCCCGTCTTCGTCACCCGCGCCGCCGCGTCCGCGCGCGGGGCCGAGATCCTGTCCGGGTACGCCGAGTCGGCCACCCTCGGTTCCGGCCAGTTCTGCACCAAACCCGGCGTGCTCCTTCTGCCCGAGGAGACCGACCTCGCCGCGCTCACCGGCGACGTCGCCGAACGCGGCCCCGCGCCCCTGCTCAACGACCGGGTCGAACAGGGTTTCACCGCCACCCTCGGGACCCTGGCCGAGCACCCCGCCACCGAGGTGCTCGTGCGCGGAGGCCCCGGCGACGACGGGTGGACACCGACCCTGCTGCGCACCGACCTCGACTCCCTGATCCAGAACGCCGACGTCCTGTTGGAGGAGTGCTTCGGGCCGGCCACTCTTGTGGTCACCTACCAGGACGAACGCCGACTCCTGGAGGCGGGAGCTGTGCTGGGCGGCCAGCTCACCGTGACCGTGCACGGCGAGGAGACCGACCTCATCGCCCCGTCCCTGCTCTCCCTGGGCGCGTCGCTGGCCGGCCGGGTCATCTGGAACGGCTGGCCCACCGGGGTCGCCGTCACCCACGCCATGACCCACGGCGGCCCGTACCCCGCGACGACCGCGCCGACCCACACGTCGGTGGGCACCGCGGCGATCACGCGGTTCCTGCGCCCGGTCAGTTTCCAGTCCGTGCCGCAGTCCCTGCTGCCCCGGGCGCTGCGCGACGACAACCCGCTCGGTGTGCCCCGGCGGGTGAACGGGGTGCCCGAGCAGTCCTGACGGGTCGTCGTCAGGCTGTCCCGCCACAGGTGGGGAGGGCCGTCCGCCGCGCGTACGCTCACGGCATGGACTCCCTCCTCACACCGCCCGACGTCGACGCCCTCGTCCGCGACCTGCCCAAGGTGGAACTGCACGTCCACCTCGAGGGCTCGATGCCGCCCGAGACCTTCTTCGAGCTCGCCACGGCCCACGGCCTCACCGACGTGCCGAGCACGCTCGAAGACCTACTCGACTGGTACACCTTCAACGATTTCCCGCACTTCGTCGACGTCTACCTCGCCTCGGTGCGCGCCCTGCGGGACGAGGACGACTTCGCGCTGCTGGCCTCGGCCGTGGCGCGCCGCCTCGCCGCGCACAACGTCCGCTACGCCGAGATGCACGTCAGCCTCTACGCCCACCTCGTGCGCGGGGTCCCGGCAGAGACCGTGTTCAACGGGATCGAACGCGCCCGGGTCGAGGCCGAGCGCGAGCACGGGATCCAACTGCGGTGGATCCCCGACTTCCCCGCCGACTTCGGTGTCGAGGCCGCCGAACGTACCGTCGCCGCCACCCTCGAGCACGGCCCGCCCAGTGTCGTCGGGTTCGGCGTCGGCGGGGTCGAGACACCCTTGGAGCAGTACGCCCACGTCTTCGACCGCGCCCGCTCCGCCGGGCTCGCCAGCCTGCCGCACGCCGGGGAACACGGCGGGCCCGTCCGTGTGCGCGAGGCGCTGGACGTCCTGGGCGCCGAACGCATCGGGCACGGCATCGACGCGTTGCGCGACCCCGACCTGGTCGCCCGCCTCGTCGACGAACAGATCCCCGTCGACGTGAGCCCGACCTCCAACGTGTGCACCCGCGCCGTCGACCGGATCGAGGAGCACCCGTTGCCGGCCATGCTCGACGCCGGGCTCCTGGTCACCCTCAACACCGACGACCCGCCCATGTTCGGCACCGACCTCACGCGTGAGTACCGCACCGCCCACGCCCTGGGGCTGCGCCCGGCCGACCTGGTCCGGCTCGCCGCGAACGGGGTGCACGCCTCCTACCTCGGGGCCGCCCGGCGCCGGGTCCTGCTCCGCGAGATCGACGGTGTGGCCCGCCGGCACGGTGTGGATCTGCCCGCGCTCGTCTGACCCCCCGGAGCCACGGCCGGGCGACACGCTTCCGCGCAGGTCGGCGGTGGCCCCGGGGCCACCCAGCAGACTTGGGGCGGGGGTGGGGAGATGGCGGAACCGAACACCGGGGACACGGTCTGGGACGCGCCGAGGCAGGGCTCGTCCGGCCGGGGACGGCTGGGGCGGTGGCTCCTGCACCAGCGCGTCCAGGACCTGGGCGGGCCCGGGTCGCGCCCGCACACCGAGCGCCAGCACCCGTGGTGGAAGGTCATGTGCCTGACCGGCGTGGACTACTTCTCCACGCTCAGTTACCTGCCCGCCATCGCGATCCTGACCGCCGGCGCGCTCGCGCCCGTCGCGACGCTGCTCATCGTCGTGCTCACGCTGTGCGGGATGCTGCCGATCTACCGCCGCGTCGCCGAACGGAGCCCGCACGGGCAGGGGTCGGTGGCGATGCTCGAACACCTGCTCCCGGAGTGGCGCGGCAAGTTCCTCGTCCTGTGCCTGCTGGGGTTCGTGGCCACGTCGTGGATCGTCACCATCACCCTGTCGACCTCCGACGCCACCGCGCACCTGCTCGCCAACCCCTACACCCCGGGTGTGCTGGACGGGCAGGCCGTACCGGTGACACTCGTGCTGCTCGGGCTTCTGGGCGGGGTGTTCCTGGCCGGGTTCAAACAGGCGGTGCGCATAGCGATCCCGCTGGTCGTGCTGTTCCTGGCGCTGAACGCGGTCGTGGTCACGGCCGGGGTGTCCTACATCGCCGCGCACCCCGAGACCCTCGCCCAGTGGGAGGGATCCCTGTGGACCGGCGGGCCGTGGTCGGTCACCGTCACCGTGATGGTGGCGTTCCCGCTGCTGGTCCTGGGGTTGTCGGGGTTCGAGACCGGGGTCAGCATGATGCCGCTCGTGCGTTCGGAGGGCGCCACCCGCGAGGAACGCCTGCGCGCCCGCATCACCGCGACCCGGCGCCTGCTCACCACGGCCGCCGCGATCATGAGCGTGTACCTGCTCGCCACGACCCTGGTCACCGGTGTGCTCGTGCCCCGTTCGGCCGTGGAGGAGGGAGGGCCGGCCGCCGACCGCGCGTTGGCCTACCTGGCGCACGAACTCCTCGGCAACGGATTCGGCACCGCCTACGACGTCAGCACGATCCTCATCCTGTGGTTCGCGGGGGCGTCGGCGATGGCCGGTCTCATCAACATCGTGCCCCGCTACCTGCCCCGGTACGGGATGGCCCCCGCCTGGGGCGCCGCGGTGCGCCCGGTCGTTCTCGTCTACACGGCCCTGGCCATGGTCATCACGGTGCTGTTCGGCGCGAGCGTGAACGCGCAGTCGGGGGCCTACGCGACCGGGATCCTCGCGATGCTGGTCACCTCGGCCGTCGCGGTGACGCTCATCGTGCACCGGCAGCGCCGGAGGTGGGCCGCTGCAGGGTTCGGCCTGCTCACGGCGGTCTTCACGTACGCCCTGCTCGACAACGTGGTCAACCGGCCCGACGGTCTGCTCATCGCCGTCGCGTTCGTGTTCTTCATCGTGCTGGTGTCGGTGGTCTCGCGGGCCCTGCGCACCACCGAGCTGCGCACCGACCGGGTGCGTCTTGACGCCGCGGCTCTGCGGTTCGTGCGGGAATCGGTCAGCCACGGCAAGCTCCACCTGTTCGCCAATCACCCCCGCACGGGTGAGGCGGACGAGTACAGCGACACCGAGGCCGAGCGGCTGCGCCTGGACCCACTGCCGCCGTCGGTGCCCCTGCTGTTCGCCGAGGTCCAGGTGCACCATCCCTCGGAGTTCGCCGAGACCCTGGAGGTACGCGGGGTCGACGTGCGCGGCCACCGGGTGCTGAGGGTGACCAGCCCGGCGGCGGCCAACGCGCTCGCGGCGGTCCTGCTGTGCCTGCGCGACGTCTCCGGGGCCGTCCCGCACTGTTACTTCGCCTGGTCGGAACTGCCGCCCGCCCGCGCCCTCTACCGGTACGCGGTGCTGGGCGAGGGCGAGACGGCCGCGTTCACCCGGGAGATCCTGCGGGAGGTCGAGCCCGACCCCGCCGCCCGCCCCGTCGTGCACGTGAGCTGAGTGGCGGGGCCGGTGCGCGGTGGTCAGGCCGGGGAATCGCTCAGGTCGAGGCCGCACTCCTGGCGCATGTCGACCCAGGCGGCGTGGGCGTCCTCGGCGTCCTGGCCCTCGTAGGGGACCGGAACCCCGTCCCGGATCTGTGCCGGCGCCCAGTCGGAGTCCGTGACCGAGCCGCCGTCGAAGGTCAGGGTGAGCACGCCGGTCTCGGCGGTCGGGCCGGAGAAGTTGTAGAAGACGAAGTTGCCCAGCCCGTAGTGCACGTAGGAGTCGCCGAGGAACCCGCCGGGGGAGAGCACGTGCGCGTGCCCGCCCACGACCGCGGCGGCCCCGGCCGCGGTCAGCTCCTCGGCCAGGTCCGGCGCGTGCGGCAGCGGGCAGTGGGCGCCCTCCAGTCCCCAGTGCAGGTACACGGCGACGTTGTCGTACTCCTGGGAGGCCTGCTCGACCGCGTCGACCAGGTGGTCCTTCATCTCGTTCTTCGTGGTGGCCAGGCCGGGGGAGTCGTCGCCGGCGGTCCACTCGGGGATCAGGTGTTCGTCGAGCACGTCGGTGGCGCCGAACACCGCGAGGCTCTGGCCGTTGACCTCGGCGGTGAAGGGTTCGTAGGCCTGGTCGGCGTCGCGCCCGGCACCGACCAGGTCCACCTCGGAGTCGTCACCGTGGTCGAGGGTGTCGAGGAGGCCGTCCTCCCCGTAGTCCATGCCGTGGTTGTTGGCGAGGGTGGCCGCGTCGATGCCCGCGTGTTCCAGGGCCTCCAGGGCGGTGGCGGGGGCGCGGAAGACGAAGTCCTTGCCTGCGACGGCGGTTCCGCCCTCGGTGACGGCGGTCTCGAGGTTGACCATGGACAGATCGGCGGCGGAGAGCTGTTCGGAGATCGGGTCGAGCGCCGTCTCGGGGTCGTCGAGCCGGGGGCGGAGCAGGCCCTCGAACATGACGTCGCCGCCGAAGGCGACGGTGACGGGGCCTTCGGCGGATCCCTCGTCGGCGACGGTCTCGTCGGGGGCGAGGGCGCCCTCGTCGACCTCGGCGGGATCGCCGGGGGAAGTACAGGCGGCGGTCAGAGACAGGGCCAGCAGGGCGGTGCCGGCCTGGAGGTTCGTGCGTGCGCGGGGGCGCGTGCCTTCGGGCAGCATGCGTGCTCCAGTTCGCCAGAGGATGCGGGTGCATCCCCTCGGTCGGATGCACGCCACGGCTCCGGGGTGGCTGTTGTGACCGGTTCCGGCCTCCGGTGCGGGCCCACCTGTCACGGAACGGTCAGGAGGTGCGTCCGGTCCGGGGTGCGGAGAATGAACGACTTTGGTCGGTGGAGGGCGGGACGTTCGGCGGGGTCACTCCGCCGCTCCGTGGGGGTATCCCTGGATGACCAGCGCTCTTGTGTTCACAGGGGTCTGGTCGTGTGCCGCGGACGCCGGGTGGTGGGTGCCCGGCGTCCGCGGCGCTCCGATGTCCGGCGCGACACGGGGCAGAATGGAACCTTCGTGCCTTTCCCGGCATTTCGTGTTGCAAGGGATGAGGCGCTGAAGGGCGCCCGAAAAAATGAACCGACTAAGCTCTTTAGTGTGTTCGTCGTTCTGGTTCACTCGCATATTTTTCTTCTTTTTCCATGACTCTCGGCTATGGATTATGTTCCCAGGGTTGCTTTGCATGCAGCCTTGAGCTGGCTATATGACACAGTGCTGTTGGCCTGTGTCTGAGAGTATCTGCACGTGTGGCGCCCGTTTTCCGAAAACGCTTGTGTGTCCCGTGTGGCTTGCTAACGTTTCGGTCCGTCGGCAGTTCGACACGGAATGCGACCCCCTCGTGGCCGCACCGGCGTCCCTGTCCGAAGCGGGTCACCCCGCCGTCCCGCCCCGCACGCGGTGACGGACCCGCCCCCGCCGCCCGAACGGCCGGCGGCAGTCCCCTGCGTTCGTCCCTGCGAAAGGCAGCACCATGCGCAATACGCTCCGTTACTCCTTCGCCACGGCGCTCACCGCCGGCCTGGTCGTGACACCCATCGCCGCCGCCTACGCCGACACCGTCACCGACGGATCCGGCGGGGTCGGCAGCGGCAACCAGATCAACGTTCCCGTCGACATCGAGGCCGACCTGTGCGGCAACTCGCTCGCCGTGCTCGGGATCTCCCAGGCCGAGTGCACCAAGGTCTCCGAGGTGCTCTACGAGTCCAGCGGCCAGGCCGAGACCGACGGCTCGGGCGGTGTGGCCAGCGGGAACCAGATCGTCATCCCCGTCGACGCCGCCATCGACGCCTGCGGCAACTCGGCCGCGGTCGGCGGTGTCTCCGAGGCCGACTGCGTCGAGGTCGTGGAGAAGCTCGAGGAGGAGGTCGGCGGCGAGGCCTCCGACACCCTGAGTACCGACGGTTCCGGCGGTGTGGCCAGCGGGAACCAGATCGACGTCCCGGTCGACGCCGCCCTCGACATCTGCGGGAACTCCGTGGCCGTGCTCGGCGGGTCCAGCGCCAAGTGCACGACCGTCATCAACGTCATCCAGGCCTCCGACGCCAACTCCGCCGAGGGTGAGGGCGGCGGTGACGGGGGCACCTCCACCGACGGTTCCGGCGGTGTGGCCAGCGGGAACCAGATCGACGTCCCGGTCGACGCCGCCATCGACATCTGCGGGAACTCCGTGGCCGTGCTCGGCGGGTCCAGCGCCAAGTGCACGACCGTCATCAACGTCATCCAGGCCTCCGACGACAACTCCGCCGAGGGTGAGGGCGGCGGTGACGGGGGCACCTCCACCGACGGTTCCGGCGGTGTGGCCAGCGGGAACCAGATCGACGTCCCGGTCGACGCCGCCCTCGACATCTGCGGGAACTCCGTGGCCGTGCTCGGCGGGTCCAGCGCCAAGTGCACGACCGTCATCAACGTCATCCGGGCCTCCGACGACAACTCCGCCGAGGGTGAGGGCGGCGGTGACGGGGGCACCTCCACCGACGGTTCCGGCGGTGTGGCCAGCGGGAACCAGGTCAACGTCCCGGTGAACGCGGCCCTCGACATTTGCGGCAACGCGGTCTCCGTGCTCGGCGTCGCCGAGGCGCAGTGCCTCGAGACCATCTCCGAGGAGGAGCCGCCCGAGGACGGCAAGGAAGAGGTGCCCGAGGACGACGGCCCGGGCGAGGTCCCCGAGGAGGACCCCGAGGAGCCCCCGCGTGAGGAGGAGCCGGGCGACGACGGCAAGGACGAGGACCCCGCCGACGACGGTGCGTCCGAGGCCCCGGCCGACGAGCAGAAGGCCCCCGAGGAGGCCGCCGCCGAGCTGCCCGTGACCGGTGGCGCCCTGACCGGCCTTGTGGCCGCCGGCCTCGCCGCGATCGGTGCCGGTGGCGCCGGTCTCTACTTCACCCGCAAGCGCAAGGCCGCCGCGGTGGGCGCCGAGGACTGATCGGGGAGCCCCGAAGAACAGCCCGCCTCCCCTCTTCCCCAGGGGAGGCGGCGCGATCCCCCGGACGGCGCGGGGTCACCGGAGCGCTCCGGTGACCCCGCGCACGTGTGTCCGGCGGGGGCGGTGCGGACCGGCCGCGACCGTCTCCTAACCTCGAAGACGTGCTCAAAGTCCTGTTCTCCTCACGCATGCTGGCCTTCCACGCGCTGGTGATCCTGGCCGTGCCCAGCTTCATCTGGCTGGGTTTCTGGCAGCTCGACCGGTGGGAGACCCGCAGTGCGCAGGTGAACCTGCAGCAGGACAACGTCGCCGCCGAGGCCGTCCCCGTCGAGGACCTCACCTCCGTGGGCACCGACGTCGCCTCCGACGACCGCTGGCGCACGGTCGAGGCCACCGGCACCTGGGACACCGACAACGAGGTGCTCCTGCGCAACCGCGACGGGTCGCAGGGTGTGGGCTTCCACGTCCTGACCCCGCTGGTCACCGACGAAGGGCCGGCCCTGTTGGTCAACCGCGGGTGGATCGAACGCGGTGAGGACGCCCACGACACCCCCGAACCGCCGGCCGTGCCCGACGGCGAGGTCACGGTCCAGGGCCGCCTGCACTACTCCGAGAACGAGGACAACACCGGCCTGTCGAACCGCGACGACCTGCCCGAGGGGCAGATCATGATCGTGGACGTCGACGAGCTGGACGAACGGCTGCCCTACGACGTGTACGGGGGTTACGCCGAGCTCACCGACCAGGACCCCGTCCCGGAACACCCGCCCGAGCGGGTCCCGCTGCACGAGGAGGACTCGGGGATGAGCGCCTCCTACGCCGTCCAGTGGTGGGTTTTCGCCGCCGTGGCCGTCGTCGGATGGATCGTGCTCATGCGGCGCGAGGTCCGTGACGCCCGCGAACAGGAGGCCGCCGGCGGTGACGGGGGCGAACCCGGGCCCGGACCCGCGGACGGCACCGGCGGGCCCGACGACGGCCCTTCCGACAGCGGGGCGGACACACCCCGCGCCCAGGCAACGGTGGAGTGACACGGGCCCTCGCGCCCGTGGATTCGAAGGGGACAGCGTGCCCGAGGAGACCGACTACCCCGAATCCGGGCGTCCCGCGCGCCGTGGAGTGGGGCCGACCGAGAGCGCCCGCGCCGGACGCCACTGGTGGGACGGCGCCGCCGACGCCTACCAGGCCGAACACGGCCCCTTCCTCGGCGACGCCGACTTCGTGTGGGGTCCCGAGGGGCTGACCGAAGCAGAGGCGCGCCTGCTCGGCACCCCCTACACCCTGCGTGATGCGCGTGTACTCGAGATCGGGTGCGGCGCCGGACAGTGCGGACGGTGGCTGCGAGCTCAGGGTGTGCGCCGTGTCGTGGGCTTCGACATCTCCCACCGCCAGCTGCTGCACTCCCGACGCATCGACGACGCCACCGGACACCAGCTGGCCTCAGTGCAGGCCGACGCGCAGTACCTGCCCTTCGCCGACGCCTCCTTCGACGTGGTCTTCTCGTCGTTCGGCGCGCTGCCGTTCGTCCCGTCGGCGGCGACCGCGATCGACGAGGCCGCGCGGGTCCTGCGCCCGGGTGGGCGGCTGGCGTTCTCGGTGACCCACCCCGTGCGGTGGGCGTTCCCCGACGACCCGAGCGAGCGCGGGCTCACGCTGATCCAGTCCTACTTCGACCGGACCCCGTACGTGGAGGAGGACGACGCCGGGCGTGCGGTCTACGTCGAGCACCACCACACCGTCGGCGACTGGGTGCGGGCCGTCGCCGGCGCGGGGCTGGCGCTGGCCGACCTGGTCGAGCCCGAGTGGCCCGAGCACAACACGCAGGAGTGGGGCGGTTGGGGGCCGGTCCGGGGGAGCATGCTGCCCGGGACGGCGGTCTTCGTGGCCGACAAGCCCGCCTGAGACCCGGTTTCTCTCGCCCGGGACGGGTAGGCCTGACGCGTCCTGTACCCCCCCGGAGGGAGCCCTCGTGTCCGACGTCCAGGTCCGTGCCGCCCGCCCCGAGGACCACGCCCGCATCGTCGCGGTCTGCGACGCCTGGTGGGGGCGCCCGGTGGCGCACATCCTGCCTCGGCTGTTCCTCGACCATTTCCACCGGACGAGTCTCGTGGCCGAGGGCGGGGACGCCCTCGCCGGCTTCCTGGTGGGGTTCCACTCGCCGTCCGAGCCCGCCACCGCGTACGTGCACTTCGCCGGTGTGGCTCCCGAGCACCGGCGTTCCGGTCTGGCCCGTGGTCTGTACCGTCGTTTTTTCGACGGGGCCCGGGCAGACGGCCGGACCCTCGTCCGGGCCGTCACCTCACCCGTGAACGAGGGGTCCATCGCCTTCCACCGTGGTATCGGGTTCACCGTGACCGGGCCGCACGCCGATCACGACGGCCCCGGCGTCGACCGCATGGTCTTCGAACGACCGCTGTGACCCGCATGGAATACGCGCTCCGAGGCGGCCGGTTGCCCCGGACATGAAGGCCGTAGGAATCACAGAAGCAGGAGACCCCGACGTCCTCCAGGTGCTGAACCTGCCCGAACCGCAGCCCGGGCCCGGGGAGGTACGCATCCGTGTGCGCGCGGCGGCGGTCAACCCGACCGACACCCTGTTGCGCTCCGGTGCGCGCGGCGCCCCCGACGGACCGGCCGTGCCGGGGATGGACGCCGCCGGAACCGTCGACCGGCTCGGGCCCGGCGTGGATACCGACCGCCTCGCCGTCGGGCAGGACGTCGTGGTGCTCGTCGTGCCCCGGGGCGCACACGGCGCCTACGCCGAGCAGATCGTGGTGCCCGCCGCCTCCGTCGTGCCCGCACCCGCGGGTGCGGAGCCCGCGGCCGCCGCGACCCTGCTCATGAACGCCATGACCGCACGCCTGGCCCTGGACGCGCTCGCGCTGTCGCCGGGAGACACCCTGGCCGTGACCGGTGCCGCCGGCGCGTTCGGCGGGTACGCGGTCCAGCTGGGCAAGGCGGACGGGCTCCGGGTGATCGCCGACGCCAAGGACTCGGACTCCGACCTCGTACGCGGGCTCGGCGCCGACGACGTCGTCGAACGCGGGGAGGACGTCGCCGACCGCATCCGCGGGCTCGTCCCCGACGGGGTTCCCGGGCTCGCCGACGGTGCGCTGCTCAACGACAAGGCGGTCCCCGCCGTGGCCGACGGCGGAGGGCTGGCGACCGTGCGCGGCTGGAACGGGCCCGCCGAACGCGGGGTGACGGTGCACCCGGTGATGGTGCCGGACGGCGCCACCGACACCGCCGGGCTGGACCGGCTCGCCCGCCAGGCCGAGGAGGGCGTGCTGAGCCTGCGCGTGGCGCAGGTGCTGCCCGCGGACCGCGCGCCCGAGGCGCACCGCCTCCTGGAGGCCGGCGGTGTGCGCGGGCGCATCGTGCTCGACTTCGGCTGAGTCCCGCGCCGACGTGTACGCGGCCCTGACCGCCCGGGTCAGGGCCGCTGCCGGTCCCGGGATGCGCTCGCCTGCGCAAGGCGCCGCAGAGAGGCCAACAGGCTGTCGCCCAGGACCGTCCCGACCACGGCTTTCTCGAGCAGTTCGTCGACGTCGGTGAGGCCCTCCACGTACTGCATGTCGGCCTGGGCCAGCTGTTCCGCGGCCTCGGCGTAGCTGTCGAGCCAGTCCCGGTCGAGCTCCATTCCGAGGCTCCGGAAGGTCGCCAGGATCTGTGCGAGGCGGTGGCGCATGGGGGAGTCCGGATAGACGAACCAGCCCTGCTGCTCGGCCAGGGCGTCGGCGAGTTCCAGATCGCCCCCCTCGGGGCCCGCGGGCTCGCGGCCGCCCGAGTCGACCGTCATGAGTGTGCGCCCGAGCAGGTCGTGGTTGCTGACGCTGTTCCCGTCGATGCCCTCCAACAGGGACCGGGTGTCGGCGAGGGAGAGGCCGCCGACCTCGGTGAGTGCGCGGATGAGACGGAGCCGGCGTACGTGGCTCCCGTCGTAGCGCGCCTGGTTGGGGCTGGTGCGTTCGCCCCGGTGGAGCAGCCCTTCGCGCAGGTAGTACTTGATGCTCGGTACCGGACTTCCCGAGTGCTCGCTCAGTTCCGAGATGCGCATGAGGTTCCTCCGTCGGTTCCGGCCCCTTGTGGTTCACGCCTCAAAGATGGATAGTGAAAGTATCGATAGTAGATACTCCGACTATCCATAAGAGGTTCCTCCATGGTAACGCTCCGGGAAATACGCTCCTGGCACCGCCCCCTGGTCGACACCGCCCTGCTCTGCGTGGTCCTCCTCCTCGTCTCCGCCGTCGGGCTGGCTCTCGACCAGCGCCTGATCAACGGCGAAGCCGCGTGGGCCAAGCCCGCCAAGTTCGCACTGTCCATCACCGTCTACAACCTCACCCTCGCGTGGTTGCTGCACCTGTCGCACCGGTGGCGGCGCCTGGGGTGGTGGATGGGGACCGCCGTCGCCGTGGCCACCGCGGCCGAGATGGCCCTGATCATCACCCAGGTCGTGCGCGGGCGTATGAGCCACTTCAACAGCGAGACCGTGTTCGACGCGGCCGTGTACTCGGCCATGGGCACCATGATCGGCGGACTCTGGGTCGCCACCTTCGTGATCGCCGTCCTGCTCATGTTCCAGCGCCTGCGGGACCGCTCCACGACCTGGGCGATCCGTATCGGTGTGTGGATCGCGCTCGCCGGCATGGCCGTGGGGCCGCTCATGACCGCGCCCACCCCTGCCCAACGAGAGGAACTCGTCGACGGGGGCGGTGTCGACGTCCTGGGCGCGCACACCGTCGGGCTGCCCGACGGAGGCCCGGGCCTGCCCTTCGTCGGGTGGAGCACCGTCGCGGGGGACCTGCGGGTGGGGCACTTCGTGGGGATCCACGGGCTCCAGGCGATGATCCTGCTGGCGTTCCTGCTCGTCCTTCTCGCGTCGCGCGTGCCCCGACTGAGCGACGAGCGTGCCCGCACGCGTGTGGTCGCGGTCCTCGGCGCCGCCTACGCCCTGCTGACCGCGCTCACGGTCTGGCAGGCCCTGCGCGGGCAGTCGGTCGTGGCCCCCGACGCCCTCACGCTCGCCGCCCTCGTCGCGCTCGGCATGGCCACGGCCCTGGGGCTCGTGTGGGCCCTGCACGTATCATCCCGGCAAAGCGACGAGGAGGAAGCGTGCGGCTCAAGCTCGACCTACACGACATCTTCAACAAGGGCCGGAGCATCGACCAGGCCCTGAACGACATCATGGACGAGGCCGAGCAGAAGAAGGCCAAGACGGTCGAGATCATCCCCGGCAAGGGCTCCGGCCAGCTCAAGAAACGCGTGCTGCGCTTCCTCGACCGCAAGGACGTCAAGGCGCGCTACCACCGGGTGGAGAAGGATTCCAAGAACTTCGGCCGGCTGTTCGTGCACTTCAAACACTGACCGGAGGCCCACCCGTGGGTGAGAGACAGAGCCGCCTGATCAGCGAACGCCTGGTCCTCGAGCCCTTGTCGGAGGCCCATGCCGACGCGGTGGTCGACCTGTTCGCCGATCCGGCCATGAGCCGCCTGTTGGGGGCCGACCTCTCGGACCCGGACCTCGCGCGCACGATGGTCGAGAACCGGCTGGCCTACGACGGCCCGCCGGAACTCGGGCACTGGGCCGTCCTGCTCGACCACGAGCTGGTCGGCCTCGCGCACCTTCGCCCCTCGGCCGAACTCCCGGGGGAACTGCCGGAGATCGGCTGGTACCTGGCCGCCCGCCACGGTGGAAGGGGGTTGGCGACCGAGGCGGCCCGCGTCCTGCTCCGGCACGGACTCGACGACCTGGCCCTGCACTCGGTGTGGGCGCTGGTCCACGTCGACAACGCCCCGAGCCTCCGCCTGGCCCAGCGCCTCGGGTTCCTGCCCGTGGGCGAGGGCCACCACTACAACGGCCCCCACCGCGTCCACGTCGCGCTTCCGGGACCCCGGTGAAGGAGTGCGTCACAGAGCGACGACGGTCGAAGGGTCCTCCTCCCAGTTCGTGGGCTCGATGAAGTACACACGTCCGTCCTGCCACCACACCTGGTCGGCCTCGGGGCGCTCGATGTCCTTCATCTGCCGCGTAAGGGGCTCGGCCTCCCCCGTCCGTGCGTCCAGCACGTAGAACTGCCATTCGCGGGGACCGGTCAGGAACCTGCACTTGTCGTCGGAGGGTCCTCCGCCCCGGATCACCAAGAGCTGTCCGTCCTGCACGGCGACGGCCGCATGGTCGTCACCGTCCCACGAGGTCTCCCAGAGCTCCCGCCCGTCGGACAGGTCGTGCGTGTGGACGGAGCCCCCGCAGGCGGTCCCCGCCCTCATGTGCACCCGGTCCTCGCCGAACAGCAACGGCGGCCCGTCATGGATGTGGTCGCCCACATTGCCCCAGGTGTCCGCCCTCGACCAGGTCAGGCCCCCGCTCTCGTCGAAGACCAGGACCTGCTCCCAGTGGGGGTCGTCGAACCCGTCATCGGTGAGATCGGGGTCGTGGTCGCGTTCGGGCCCGCGCCTGTGTCCGAGGTCCAGGTGGACCATCACGGGATCCGCGTTCAGCAGTGTGGTCGAGGCCAGATCGCGGTCGATCTCGACGGGTCCGCGGTCGAAGGCGAAGGACGAGGTCTCCTCCCCGTCACCGGCATCGACCGTGTGCACCGAGATCTGATCGCCGGCCCCGCAGTCCGCCGCCACCATCGTGTGTGTGCCGTCCTTGCCGAGGAGGTCGGTGGCGGGGCACGGGGTTCCGTCGACGGTGAACCCCTCGTGCGACCACGAACGCGAACCGCCGGAGAGGTCGAAGCCCTGCAGCTCACCGTCGACCCGCACCACGACCCCGCTCTCGTGCACGCTCACGTCGAGCTCCTCGAGGTAGCGCTCCTCGGGGTCCCCGTCCTCCAACAGCGGACCACTGCGCCAGAGTTCGGACCCCTCGTCGAGGTCGACCGCGAGCACGTCGTCGCACGAACGCTCCGGGTCCTCCTCGGTCCGGCGCGGATCGGGGTCCACGTGTTCTCCGTCCAGGAGCACCACCCCGACCCCGTCGGAGGGTTCCTCGGCCATGCCGCACACCCGGGTGTCGGGTTCCAGAGTCCAGAGTTCCTCGCCGTCGTCGGTCGCGACCGCCGTGAGCCCGCCCTCGGAGATCTGCACGATCCGGTCATCGGACCACCACCCGCCGACGTCCTCGCCCGGAAGCCCTTCCGCTGTCCATTCAGGGGATTGCGACACCTCGGGGAAGGGCACGATCCGGCCGCTCTGGACCATGGCGAGGACGCTCAGGACCAGCGCGCCCACCACCGGGAGGGCAAGGCAACCGAGACTGCGGTAACGCCGCCGTGGGGAGCTCACGTCCGGGGATCCCGCCGGGCCGGGGCTCCGTCCGGGGTCCGGCTCAGGGTTCGGGGCGGTGTTGGGGAAGGTCATGCTGCTCCCGGGGAACGGGTTCGGTACTGGTCCGTGCGACGCACCCCCGCCCGCCCCGGGTTCGCAACCGTCACACGCCGGTGATGCGGTTCTCCTCGGCGAACGCGGCCAGCTCGGCGCGGGTCGGCGCGGTCGCCGGGCCGCGCAGGGTCACCGCCCGCGCCGCCGCGGCGTTCGCGCGTCGGGCCGCCCCTTCCAGGTCCAGCCCCTCGGCGAGCGCGGCCAGCAGCGCTCCCACGTGGGAGTCCCCGGCCCCGTTCGTGTCCACGGCCGCCACCGGGACCCCCGGGACCCGCACCGGCTCCCGGTCGGCGACGGCCACCACACAACCGTCCACGCCGTCGCGCACCACCGCGGCCCCGCCCGGCCGCACCCGGGACGCAAGGTCCGCGGCCGCCCGCTCCGGCCCCGCGCCCCCGGTGAGCGCCGCCGCCTCGGTCGCGTTGGGGCTGAACACGTCCACGCGCTCCATCACCTTCGCCAGCAGCTCCGGATCGATCGCGCCGACCACCGGGGCGGGGTCCAGCGCCACCCGCACCTGCGGGTCCAGCCCGACGATCCACGCCGCCAGGTCCTCCGCGCGCGGTCCCGGGAGCAGCGAGTACCCGACCGCGTAGACCGTGTCACCGGGTCCGGGATCGAGGGAACGCAGCGCCGTGGCGGGCAGCTCGCTCTCCGCACCCAGGCTGGTGACGAAGGTGCGTTCGGCACCGGAGTCCACGAGCGCCACGCAGAACCCGGTGTCGGAACCCGGGAGTGGGTCGTGCACGGCCTCCACACCTTCCGCCCGCAGCGCCGCCCGGGCCAGCTCCCCGTTGGGCCCGGTGCCGTGCGCCCCTCCGTAGACCACGGGCATCCCGGCGCGGGCGGCCGCGGCCATCACGTTGAACCCGCCCCCGGGCAGCGCGACGGCACTGTCGGCGAGGGTGTCCCCGCCGGGCTCGGGAAGACGGTCGACGGTCATGACCAGGTCGATGATGACCGGACTCACATGGATCAGGCGGCCGTTCACGCACGCCCTCCTCTCGTTCGGGACACCCCCAGCATCCCGCTCTCGAGCCGCCCCCGCCACGCGCAGGCAATGGTCGGCAAGACCGAGTTGTGCGAGTTTTTGCCGTGGGGAACCCCTGAACGGTGGTGCTCCGGGTCAGACTCGTTCCAGGGCGCAAGCAGCGAGAGGGGATGGCATGATCACGACCGATTTCAGGCCGGGGACGCCCTGCTGGCTGGAGCTGAACACACCCGACGTGGCGGCCACGGCCGACTTCTACCACCGGGTGTTCGGGTGGACCCTGCACGAGATCGGGTTCGATGCCGGGGGGTATCAGTTCCTGCGCCGGGGGGACAGCGCCGCAGCGGCGATCGGCCCCCTGGAGCACGAGGAACAGCGCCCCGCGTGGACCCTCATCTTCGCCGTCGGCGACATCGAGGACGCCATCGACGAGACCGAGAACCGTGGCGGTTCGGTCTACGTGGAGCCCTTCGCGGTGCCTCCGGTGGGCCGTATGGCGATCCTCATGGATTCCCTGGGCGGGGTGTTCGGCGTCTGGCAGAGCCAGGAGTTCGGCGGGTTCGAGGTGGTCAACGAGCCGGACAGCTTCGGCTGGGCCGAGCTGTGGACACCCGATGCCGCGGCCTCCAGGTCCTTCTACAGCGGGGTCTTCGGCTGGCAGTACGAGATCCTCGACCAGGGTGAGAACGGCGAGTACGCGGTGGCCCGCAACACCGGTGCCCCGCTCGAGGAGTCGCACGGCGGGATCATGGAACTCGGACGCGAGTACCTGGCCGACACCGAGGGCGCGCCCGACTGGCACCCGGTGTTCATGGTCGCCGACTGCGACGCGAGTGCCCGCCTGGTGCGGGACAGCGGCGGGAAGATCTACATGGGGCCGGTCGACATCCCGCAGGCGGGGAGGATGGCGGTTTGTGCCGACCTGGTCGGCGCCGAGTTCGCCCTGCTCACGCCTTCGCCGGCCGGCTGACCCTCTCCCTGCGCGCCCCTCCGCCCCGATCTCCTGGGGGCGGAGGGGTTTTGCGTGCGCGGGGCCCGGCGCGGGGGCCGGTCATGGGGTTGGGATACTGGGCGTCGCTCCAGCGACCCCGGGAGGACACCGTGGACACGGCCGTGCGCACCGTCGACGTCGCCGTCATCGGCGGCGGCCCGGCAGGCCTGGCGGTCGGGTACTACCTCCGGAAGGCGGAGGCGGACTGCGTCATCCTCGACGGGCAAGGCGCCCCGGGCGGGTTCTGGAACGGTTCCTGGAACGAGTACTGGGACTCCCTGCGGTTGCTCTCCTCGGCCGAGCACAGCTCCCTCCCGGGATGGCCGATGCCGGAGGAGCCGGGGCAGGAACGCCCGTCGGCACAGCACGTCGCCGACTACCTGGCCGAGTACGAGCGCCGCCACGACCTGCCCGTGCACCGTCCGGTGACCGTGAGCGAGGTGCGCCGTGCCGGCGGGGCGCTCGAGGTGGTCGGCTCCACGGGGACGTGGAGGGCCCGGCACGTGGTCAGCGCGACCGGGACCTGGCGGCGTCCCCACACCCCCGACCACCCCGGCCGGGAGCTCTTCGAGGGCAGGCAACTGCACACCGTGGACTACCGCCGTCCGGAGGAGTTCGCCGGCCGGCACGTGGTGGTCGTGGGCAGCGGCAACTCCGCGGCGCAGCTCCTGGCCGAGCTCTCGGAGGTCGCGCACACCACGTGGGTCACCCGGCGCCCTCCGCGGTTCATGACCGGCGACGTGTACGGCCGTGTGCTGTGTGACACGGCCACCCGGCGCGCCCAGGGCGGGACGACACACGGGAGCGCCGGTTCCCTGGACGACATCGTCATGGTTCCGAGCGTGCGCCGGGCGCGGGACCGGGGCGTGCTCGAGGCGCGGCCGATGTTCGAGCGGCTCACCCGGACCGGGATCGCCTGGGCGGACGGCACCGAGCAGTCGGCCGACGCGGTCCTGTGGTGCACGGGGTTCCGCCCGGCACTGGACCACCTGGCCCCGCTGGAGCCGTTCGACGCCGACGGCCGGATCCCCGTCGACGGGAACCGCTGCCTCCGCGAGCCGTACCTGCACCTGCTCGGCTACGGCGGTTGGACCGGGGCCGCCTCGGACACGCTGCTCGGCGCGGGGCACACCGCCGAGGCCGCCGTCGACCGGATCGTCGAGGACCTGAGCGCGGGTTGAGGCCTTGTGCCGGGCCGCGGACACGACCGGTGGCAAAAAGAAACCTGGGGTCTCCCGCAGTGCGGGAGACCCCAGGTTCGGAGCGCGGAGGATATGGGATTTGAACCCATGAGGGGGTTGCCCCCCAACCGCATTAGCAGTGCGGCGCCCTAGGCCTCTAGGCGAATCCTCCTGGCTGCGCTCAGCCTACAGGGCGCCGAGGGGGCGCGCAAAACGGTTGCCCTGGTCGGGGCGGTCCTGTGGTGCGGGTCACGAGTCATGGGTTGCCTCCGATGCCCGTCACGCGGCTTTGTGTCCGTTGTGCCCAGAAAGGACTCATGGCCAAGAATGGGAGTTAATTCCACTCTGTGGCCCTTTAAGATCTGTGTTTGAAAATCCTCCATGGAGGTGCAAAGAAAGAACATTTCGGCTGGTCAAAGCGTTTCTTGCTGCGTTGGGTGTCCGAGTATTCCTCTGGGCTGATCCGGCCCTTGTGGTCGGCGATCGAGGGATCGGGGGAAAAGTGCGGCAAGAGAGTCTTCAGCGCTCGAAGAGGGGGCGCCGTCCGCGTGTGTTCATGGGTGGGGCCTTCGCCTGGCTTGCGATGTTTCTACTGCTCATGGGGTTGGCGCCGCCTGGTGCGGGCGCGGAGCCGGAGCGGGTGGCGCAGCAGCAGGCCATCCCCGACGAGGGCGGGAATCGACCCGGTGCGTCCGAAATGTGCAACGGGTACAATTTCATCGCGGCGTCCCGAAACTATGCGACGCCCCCGACGGAGATCTACCGTTCCGACCCCCTCACCGGTGCTCTCCAAAAACTCGGGGCCGAGGGTGATCAGATCGCCGAGGGCGCGAACGGGCTCGCTTTCAGCAACCTCGACGGATTCCTCTATGCCTTCGACATGGAGGGTCCGGAGGGGCAGCGCTTGCTGAAGATCTCTCCGGCCGACGGTTCGGTGGTCGAGCGGTTCGATCTGGACCTCTCGGACGAATCGATCGTCGACGCGACCGCCACACTCGACGGGACCGCGCTCATCACCCTCTCCAACGGTGGCCAGTACTGGCGCGTGGTCAACATCGACCCCGGAGCCGGCCCGGTCGGCGAGATCCTGGAGGAGTACGAGCGTCCCGAGGTCGGCGTGGTCTGGGACATCGGGCTCAACCCCGCGGACGGGCTGGTCTACACGGTCGGTGACGGCCACCTCAGGCAGTGGGACCCCGACAACGGGTTCCAGCTGCTCGACGAGGTCCCCGTGGACAACCCGAACTCCGCGCGCGGTGTCACCTTCGACGAGGTCGGCCACATGTTCGTGTGGAGCGACGGCCAGCCGAAACAGACGTACATGTTCGACCTCACCGAGGGGGACCTCGACACCCCGCCGGTGGCGCTGGCGCAGCAGGGATCGATCGAAATCGGCACCAACTACGCCCGTGAGGTCGATGCCGCGGGCTGCCTCATGTACGGGTCCTTCGGCGACGCACCCGACGAGAACCACGGCACGCTCCTGGCGTCCGACGGCGCGCAACACACCGGTGGCGGGGCCGTCCCCGACCCGGACGCCCCGCGGGACCTGGCCCTGGGCGATCGCATCAACTACACCGAGGACGCCGTGTACAACGACGGCCTCCCCCTCAACGGCCACAACAACCCCGGGCACGACGCGATCGACGCCATGCCGAACATCGCCCGTACCGCCGACTCCTACGAGGTGGACCTCAGGGTCACCAACAACACGGGGGAGGCGGCCACCCTGGCCGGGTGGATCGACTTCAACGGGAACGGCACGTTCGACGAGGACGAACGCACCTACGTCACCGTCCCACCGGGCGCCGGGTCGGCGACCCTGAGATGGGAAGACATCGGAACCGTGGCCGAGGGCGAGCTCTTCGCACGCTTCCGCCTGTACCCGGGCGACGTGGACCCCGGGGACCTGAGTCCCACGGGCACGGTCGTCGGCGGTGAGGTCGAGGACTGGGTGGTCCGCGGCGGAGCCGACCCCGAGACGTGGGTGCACAAGAGCGCCGACACCGACGAGGCCGTGGTCGACCAGCGGGTCGCGTACACGGTCGCCGTCACCAACGGCAGCTCCGGCCCCCAGACCCCGGACGTCAGCGACGACATCTCGGGTGTGCTCGACGACGCGGACCTCGACGAGGGGAGCCTGCGGGCCGAGATCGACGGCAGGGAAGTGAGCCCTCCGCGGTTCGACCCCGGATCAGCCACGTTGATCTGGTCGGGGAGCGGTGACGAGAGACTGGAACCCGGCCAGACCCTGACCATCACCTACGAGGTCACCGTGCGGGGCGAGCCGTACGACGCCCGGGACTTCGAGATGCTCAACACGGTCACCGTGCCTGGTACCAACTGCCCGTCCGGAGCGGTCGACCCCGCGTGCACGGCCCGTGTCGACATCCAGCAGGCCGACGTCGACGTGCGCAAGGCCGTCACCGGTTCACCGGCCGAGGTCGTCGCGGGTGAGCCGTTCTCCTGGACCACCGAGGTGACCAACCTGGGTGCCGACACGGCCGTGAACACCGTCGTGACCGACACCGTGCCCGACGGCGTGGACATCGAGGACGCCTACTACGAGACCCCGGGCGGTGCCAGGTACTGGTGTGACATCTCGGGTCAGGACGTCACCTGCGACCTCGGGGACATGCCGGCGGGAGACGTGTACACCCTCACCATCGAGGCGAGGGTCGCGCCGGACTCCACGGGCGAGATCCCCGAGAACACCGTCCGCGCTACGACCGACTCCGTCGACCTGGACCCGGAGAACGACGAGGACACCTCCGACCCGGTGCCGATCACCCAGAACGCTGACATGTGGGTGGAGAAACACGTGGTGTCGGGGGTCGTGCACCCCGGTGACCAGGTCGAGTGGGAAGCCACCGTCCGCAACGACGGGCCCTCCACCGCGACCGGCGTCGTACTCACCGACACCGTTCCGGACGGAGCCGAGAACGTCTCCGTGGCCGACGACGGCGGGATGAACTGCGAGGTGTCCGGCCAGGAGGTGCGGTGCGAGGCCGACCGGCTCGAACCGGGGGAGTCCCTCACCGTGCGGATCATCGCCGATGTGGTTTCCGGTACGGCCGGCATCGACGGGAACCCGGTTCAGGTCGAGAGCGAGACCCCGGACGGCAACCCTGACAACAACGAGGACACCAGCGAACCGATCGTGGTGGACCCCGCGGCCGACGTGTCCGTGACCAAGCAGGCCATGGACGACACACCTGTCGCCGGCGGACCGGTCTCCTGGACGCTCGACATCGCCAACGACGGGCCTTCCGCGGCCGAGAACGTCGTGGTCACCGACCCCGTCCCGGACGGTGTGACCGACGTGGCCACCGACGACCCCCGGTGCAGTGTCTCGGGCGGCACGGTCACCTGTCACCTCGGCACGATGGCCGAGGGCGAGAGCGTGCAGATCACACTGTCCGGAACCCTGTCGCCGGACGCACAGGAGCTGCCGGGCAACGAGGTCTCGGCCGGCTCCGACACCCATGACCCTGACGAGGAGAACAACACCGACGGGACCGACCCGGTCCCGGCCGACACCAGCGCCGACGTCTCCACCACCAAGCGGGCGGTCAACGAGTCCGTCGACGCCGGAGACGAGGTCAGCTGGGAGGTCGTCGTCGACAACGCCGGCCCGTCCGTGGCCCGGGACGTCACTCTCGAGGACACCGTCCACGACTCGGTGACGGGTCTGTCCGCGGAGACCACCGCCGGTTCCTGCGACGTCTCCGGTCAGGAGGTCTCCTGCAGCCTGGGCGACCTCGGGGTCGGTGAGCCGGTCACGGTCACCATCACCGGGACCCTGGACGGCGAGGCCACCGAACTGCCGGAGAACACCGCCAGGGCGGACAGCGGGACCGACGACCCGGATCCTGACAACAACGAGAGCACCTCGCCGCCGATCGAGGTCGGCACGTCCGCCGACGTCGAGGTCACCAAGGAGCTGCTGACCGACCGGGTCGTTCCGGGTGAGCAGGTCCAGTGGCAGGTCGTGGTCGGCAACAACGGCCCGTCCACGGCGATGGGGGTCGAGGTAGCCGACACCCTGCCCGCCGGCCTCACCGGCACCACCGCCGAGATCGAGGGCGGCACGGGCGACGAGTGCCTGGTCAGCGGGGAACGGGTCGAGTGCGCGCTCGGCAACCTGGCCTCCGGCGCGACCGTGACCATCACACTCACCGGAACCCTGTCGCCCGAGGCCCGTGTGCTCGGCGAGAACACCGTCGAGGCCGGTTCGTCGACCCCGGACCCGGAACCCGACAACAACACCGACACCACGGAGGAGACCGAGGTCCATCCGACGACCGACCTGGCCGTCACCAAGGAAGGGCCGGCCACCGCCACACCGGGCGGTCAGGTCCAGTGGAACGTCGTGGTCAGCAACAACGGACCGTCCGACGCCACCGGCGTGACGCTCATCGACACCGTCCCCGACGGGGTCACAGGCGTCAGTGCCACCTTCGGTGAGGAGACCGCCGAGTGCGCGGTCTCGGGCCAGGAGGTCACCTGCGACATCGGTGAGCTCGCTGCGGGCACGGGGACCCCGGTGACCATCACCGGAACCCTGGCCCCGGACGCGACCGTCCTGCCGGCCAATACGGCCGACGTTGTCGGTGACGACGAGGACCCGGACGAGGACAACAACACCGACACCTCCGAGGAGGTCCCGGCCGAGCTGTCCGCCGACCTGGCCGTCGACAAGACCCTGACCACCGACCCGGTCCAGGCCGGCGAGGAGGTCGCCTGGGAGGTCACGGTCACCAACAACGGACCGTCCGACGCGGCCGGCACGGTCGTGAACGACGTCGTCCCGGACGGGGTCACGGGGGTCAGCGCGTCGTTCGGCGACCCCGCGGAGGAATGCACGGTCGGCACCCGGCACGTGCAGTGTGACCTGGGCACCCTGGCCGGCGGGGAGACGGTCACCATCACACTGACCGGCACTCTGGACGCGCAGGCCACCGAACTCGGTTCGAACGTCGCCCGGGTGGGCTCCGAGGTCCCCGACCCGAACCCGGACGACAACGAGGTCACCACCGACCCGGTGGCCCTTGACCCCGTCGCCGATCTGTCGGTGCAGAAGGACCTGCTGACAGACCCGGTCGTGGCCGGTCAGGATGTGAGCTGGCAGGTCACCGTGGCCAACGCGGGCCCGTCGGAGGCCACCGGCGTGACCGTCACCGACACCCTGCCCGAGGAGGTCTCCGGGGCCTTGGTCACGTCCTCGTTGGGCGACTGCGAGGTGGACGGACGCGAGGTCACCTGCACGGTCGACACGATCCCGGCCGGGGGCTCGGTCGCGGTGTGGATCACTGCGCTGGTCGACCCGGACGCGACCGGGATCGGTGCCAACACCGCTCGGGTGGAGTCCGAGGTCACGGACCCGAACCCGGACGACAACGAGGTCACCACCGACCCCGAACCGGCCGTACCGGTGGCCGACGTCGGTGTCATCAAGGCGGTGACCACCGACCCGGTCGTGGCCGGTGAGGAGGCCTCCTTCAGGGTCCTGGTCACCAACTACGGCGTGTCCACGGCACGGGGTGTGAGCCTGGGCGACGCCGTGCCATCGGGCCTGAGCGACATCGAGGTCTCCGACCACGACGGCTGGGACTGTTCGGTCAGCGGCAACGACGTCTCCTGCACGGCCGACACGCTGGAGGTCATGGGCACGCTCGGGGTCACGATCACCGGCCGCCTGGCCGGCGACGCGACGGAGCTGCCGGCGAACACGGCACTCGTCTCCACCGAGTCCGAGGACCCGCACCCGGAGAACGACCGGAACACCACCGACCCGGTCCCGGTCGGGCCGGACCCGTCGCCGAGCCCGACGCCCACGCCCACGCCCACGCCGACTCCGACACCGTCGCCCACCGGACCCACGGGGAGCCCCGAGCCGGGGCCGGACGAGCCGACCGCGCCGCACGCCGACGGCGATCTGCCACGCACCGGCATGCTGCTCGTGCCGTTGGTCGGGGTCGGTGCGGTCCTCGTGGCCGCGGGTACCGCCCTGTACCTCGGGGTGGGACGCCGCCGCAGCAGCAGGGGGACGTCGATGGACTGATCCGCGGGTGATCGCGTGAGAGAAGGGGAGGGGCCCGGACCGGGTCCCTCCCCTCCTGTGTGCGGCGGCCCCGCGAGGGACGCTCAGACGGTCGTGCGCTCGATGATGAGGTCGGCGTCGTGGCGCAGTTTCTCGGTGGCGCGGGAGAGTGTGCTCTTGACCGTCCCGAGCGTGACACCGAGGCGTTCGGCGATCTGGGCCTCGGTGAGGTCGTCGTAGTAGCGCAGCACCACGGTGGCGCGCTGCCGGTCGGGGAGGCGTTCGACGGCGCGTGCCACGACGTCCGCGAGGTCGCTGCGCCAGGTGGGGTCGTCCACACGCTGCTCGGGGATCTCGTCGGTGGGGTAGACGTCGAGCCGGCTCCGGCGCCACTCGGAGATCTGGGTGTTGACCATCGCCCGCCGCACGTAGCCGTCCAGGGCACGGGGGTTGGTGATGCGGTCCCAGGAGAGGAAGGTCTTGACCAACGCCGCCTGCAGCAGATCCTCGGCGTCGGCATGGCTGTTGGTGAGGTTTCGGGCCATGCGCAGAAGTGCGGGTCCGCGCTCCGCGACGTATCCGCTGAAGTCGTCGAACCTGGGGCTCTGGGCGGTACCCGCCACGGCGCTCACCGACCCTCTCCGTGACGTGATGTTCCTTCTGTCCCGTTTCCTCCCCTCACTGTCACACAGCGTGAGCAAACGCTCGGGTATGTGGACTCCATGTGATCGCAAACGGCCGTCCGTGCAGGCCACGCCGTCGGCACGGCATCGACACGAACCGGTGCGTACCGGCGTGTAACCGGAGCTCGGAGGGCCACGTCGGCAGAATGGGCACTGAGGACGAGTCGGGTTACAGGGGGGCGCAAGCGACATGTCAGTGACGACCGAGAGCGGAGCGGACCGGGCGCGGTTCACGGCCGCGGTGCTCGGGCCCGACACGGCACCCGTGCCCACGCCGCTCGGGACCCGTGTGGCACGCGGTGTGGTGGTCGGCGTGACCTCCTACATGCTGTGCCTGGCCACCGAACGCGGCGAGGAACGGTTCCTGTTCGAACGCATCACCACGTTCTGGCGGGGCGGCGAGGTCGGGCCCGAGGACCTGAGGGTGGGCGACGACGCCGTGGTGCGCTGTTCCCACGACGGGCGCCTGGTGGCCGAGCGGGTCTGGGCACAGATCGCCCGGGCCGCCGGCGTGATCGTGTCCCGTCAGGGGGAGGCGGTCGAGATCGACCCCGGGCACGGGAAACCGCGCAGGAACGTGGTCCTGCCCTACCGCACCTCCGGACGCATCTCCGTCCGGCACCCGCGGCTGGAACCCGGCTACGTGTTCGACGCCGTCGGGGTATGGCGCGACGGCGAAATCTGGGCGGCCCGGCCCGCCACCACCCAGCCGCCGTATCCGCTGCGCTCCACACCGCGCCGACCTCCGGTGCGCACCCACACGGACACACTCAACGGCATCGCGACCTGGTACGACCCGTCGTGGGGCCGTGCCACGCACCTCGACCCGCGGGCCCTGGCCACCGGCGCGGCCTACCCCGTGCTGGACCGGGACAGCCACGCCGCGGGCTGCGACGCACGCACGTCGTGTGTGCCGCTGCCCCAGTTGTCGGTGGGTGCACGCATGACTCTGCGCAACGACTGCACCCGTGAGGCGGGTGTGCTGGAGGTGCTCGGCTGCGCCGCGGCCGACAGCTGGCTGTGCGACCTGTGCCCCACGTGCGGCGGCCAGGGCGCCGGGCGCGTCGCCTCCCTCACTCTGGCTTCCTTCGTCGCCCTCGGCGGGCGTCCGGAGGAAGGGTGCTTCAACGCCACCGTGACCGTAGCGAGCGGGGAGGGATGAGCATGCCCGCCGAGCTGATCCAGATCATCGAGGCCGCCAGGGAGGTCCAGCTGCCGCTCCTGGCGGTGCTGCTGTTCCTCGGGGCCGCCGCCAAACTCGTGCCGGGGAGCGCCGGGGGCGGACTCGGCGTCCTGGTGCCCCAGAGGCTCAGGACCCCGGCCACCGCCGCCGTCGGCCTGCTGGAAGCGGCGCTCGCGGTGGGCCTCGTCGTGTACAGCGGTGTGCTGGGTGAGACGGCCCGGGCCCTGACCGTGGCCATGT
This sequence comes from Nocardiopsis coralli, assembly GCF_014892575.1. Taxonomy (GTDB): domain Bacteria; phylum Actinomycetota; class Actinomycetes; order Streptosporangiales; family Streptosporangiaceae; genus Nocardiopsis; species Nocardiopsis coralli. The sequence goes on from NZ_JADBGI010000028.1 coordinate 34,893, forward strand.
TCGCCGCGTCGGTGGCGGTGCTCCTGCTCGTGCGCCGCCGTGACCCGGAGGCCGGGTGCGGGTGTTTCGGAGGGCTCAGCCGTGAGCCCGTCGGGTGGCGCACCCTCACCCGGGCGGGCCTGCTCGCCGCGGCCGCAGCGGCCACGTTCGGCCTGGCCCCCACCGGGTGGGAGGTGGCCGCCTCGTTCACCTGGACCCACGCCGCCGTCCTGGGCGTGGAATTCCTCGTGCTCGCCGCGCTCAGCCCCGAGCTGCGCGCCCTGGCCGCCCGGTACCTGCGCAGGGAACCGTGCGAGCTGCGCCGCCACCCGGTCCGCCGGGCGCGGCGCCGCCTGTTCCGGAGCCAGGTGTGGCGCACCAACCGGCACGTGCTGCTGAACGAGGGTCCGGAGGATCAGTGGCGGCACGGCTGCTGGAGGTTCATGCGCTACGACGGCATGCGGTACGGGCGCAGGGTCGACGTCGTCTTCGCGGTCCGCTCGGGCGGAAAGCGACGCACCGCCGTGCGCGCCGCCGTCGTCGACCGTGAGAGCCAGGACGTGGTGGCCACCTACGGGGCCGTCTCGACCCGGCCGCTGCCCGGCCCGCCCCGCAAGCTCCCGGCCCCGCGCCGTGCAGCACGGGAGGAGTCCGTGCTCCGCGACGACGCCAAGGCCGAGCGCACGCTGCACGAGGCCGTGGAGAACCGGTCCGGCGAGCCCTGGAAGGACCTGGACACGGGCCGGCCGGTCTGAACACGGGGGAGGGCGCACCCCGCTAGAGGGTCTGGTTCTGCCGCTCGACGGCGGCCTCGGTGAAGCCGACCAGCATCTCCTCGTAATCGGCGAGGTCGCCCTCCCCCATCACGGTGGTCGTGCCCAGCACGTCGCCGTTGCGGTACAGCAGGCTGAGCATGGTGCTCGCCTGGCCCTCGGACTCGACCTCGATGGTGTGGGCGCGCGACTCGTCCCCCAGGTCCTGCACGTCGAGGTCGCCGATGTTGTAGTCGGAGCTCGTGCCGTCCTCGTACGTGGCGGTGTACTGCCCGCACTCCGCCGGGGGCTCCTCCGCGAGCGCGTCCGAGGCCTCCTCCGGGCCCATCTGGACCAGCATGCTGGAGACGGCGCCCTCCTCCCACTCGTAGTTGGCCACGGACGTCGGGGCCTCCTGGACCGTGTCGAGACCGGACCAGCGGTTGGTGGCGTCGACGCACTCGGGTTTGTCGAGTTCGGTGGCGTCGCGGATCTCCGCGCTGTACTGGACGGTGCTCAGTTCGGAGTAGGTCCCGGCCTCACCCCCGTCGGCCACCTGGGTGACGTCCTGGAACTGCAGGAGCTGGGCCTCGTGCAGCTCCTCGGCCGAACCCTGTTCCTCGGCACCCCCGCCGCCGCACGCGGCCAGTCCCAGGGCCAGGGCCGCGGCGGCCGTCGCGTGTACACCCCGCGGCCGGTGGGCGGATGACCGGATGTCTGGACGGTGTCCCTTGTGACCAGTGTCGACCTGGTGGGAGTGTGGGGGACGATGACCTGAACGCATGGTGTTATCTCCTCGTTTGTGCAATATTGCCGCTGGGAGCGGTGACCGACCCCAGTCGCTCAGCGTGATTCGGGGTTAGCACAAAGTATTGAGGAAGGACGAAGGTGTCGGAGTCGAAACCGCCATATCTGCGGTCCGTACTGGAGAGCATCCCGGCCTACAAGCCCGGGAAGAAGGTCGTCGGCCCCGACGGGCGCTCGATCAAACTGTCCTCCAACGAGAGCCCCTACGGCCCGCTCCCGTCGGTGCGCGAGGCCATCACGCGCGCCACCGCCGAGCTCAACCGGTACCCCGACCCCGGGGCGGCCGAGCTCACCGCCGCCCTGGCCGACCGCCTTGACGTGCCCGAGGAACACCTCGCGCTCGGTGCCGGATCGGTCGGCCTGCTGCAGCAGCTCCTCGAGGCCGTCGGCGAACCCGGCGCCGAGCTCGTCTACGCGTGGCGCTCCTTCGAGGCCTACCCGCTGCTCGCCGAGCTCTCGGGCGTGACCTCCGTGCGGGTGCCGCTGCGCGACGAGACCCACGACCTCGACGCCATGGCCGAGGCGATCACCGACCGGACCCGCATGGTCCTGCTCTGCAACCCGAACAACCCCACCGGCACCACCGTGGGCGCGGACGAACTCGCGGCCTTCCTCGACCGCGTGCCCGACCACGTGCTCGTCGTCCTGGACGAGGCCTACCGCGAGTACGTGCGCGACGCCTCCGTGCCCGACGGGCTCGACCTCTACCGCGACCGGCCCAACGTGGCGGTCCTGCGCACTTTCTCCAAGGCCTACGGCCTGGCCGCGGTCCGCCTGGGCTTCCTCGTCGCGCACCCGCAGGTCGCCGCAGCCGTCGGCAAGACCCTGGTGCCGTTCGCGGTCAACCACCTCGCCCAGGCCGCCGGCGTGGCCTCCCTCGCCGCCGAGGACGAACTCCTGGAGCGGGTCGCCGCCACCGTCAAGGAGCGCACGCGCGTGCGCGACGCCCTCCTCGACGCCGGATGGACCGTGCCCCCGACCGAGGCCAACTTCGTCTGGCTGCGCCTGGGGGACGACACCCTCGACTTCGCCGCCGCGTGCGCCGAGGCCGGTGTCTCCGTGCGCCCCTTCGACGGCGAGGGTGCCCGGGTCAGCATCGGCACGCCCGAGGAGAACGACGTCCTGCTGTCCGTGGCCACCCAGTACCCGAAGCGGCGCTGAGACCCGGCACGCAGAGACGCCCGAACATGACGGAGGGGGTGCCCCCGCTTGGGAGGCACCCCCTCCGTGTGTGTCCGGGAGCGGCCGGCTACTTGCCCGCCGCGTCCTTGTCGAGCTTCTCGACGATGAGCCGGTACAGCTGGCGCGGACGCCCCGGCTGCAACGTGCGGTTGGGCGGCAGGGGCCAGGCCAGGCCCTCCTCCACCAGGGTGCGCAGCAGGCGCCGTGCGGTGCGAGAGGTGACCCCGAGCATCCGCCCGGCGTTCTCGGCGTCCACGACGAGCGGACCGTCCTCCTCGGAGATCTTCTCCGACAACCGCATCAGGGTCTCGCGGCCCTTGGTGCGCAGCGGCTCGGAGGACTGCCGTGCGGGCGCGCGCTGGGCCGGGACCAGGGAACGACCCTCGCGGTCCACCGCGAAGCTCTGACGCGACGCCTGAGCGCGGTTCAGGGCGGCCCGCGCGTGGGTCTCGGCGTCCTGGGTGGTACGGCCCATGCCGATACCGACCTCGATCGCGATACCCAACTCGGCCTTGATGCGTTCGACGAACGGCGGCTGGCGGAAACCCTCGGTCGCCGTCACCAACGACCCGCGGGTCGCCGTGATCATGAACGAGTGGTCGTCCAGCCGGTGGGCGGTCGCGTTGATGCGGTGCGCCTCCTGCAGCAGCAGGCGGTGCAGTGACAGGCGCAGCTCCTCGCGCCAGTAACGCGGGGTCGAACGCCGGGAGGAGTCGCGCAGTGTGGGCACGTCGACCACGACCACCCCGAGCTGGGCCTCCTCAAGGCGGTGGTGCGCCCCCAACAGGCCGGCGGTCTGCAGGGCGCTGCGCACACCGGCGTTGGTCGGACGCAGGCGGATCACCGGGACACCGATGGCCTCAAGGCGCTCGGCGACCCCGCGCACGCACGTGATCGCCATCTTCGTGGCCTTGCGGCGCCACAGCCCCTCGTGGAACGAGGTCAGCTGCGCGGTGTTGGTGAGCTCCTCGTGCACGTGGATGCCGTCGACGGGCAGGTCGACCTCGGAGTAGGCCTCGACCACGTCCGCGCGCCCGAGCACGTCGAGGCTGGCTCTGGTGGGGTCGAAGCGGTCGTCCAGGGTCGCTCGGAGCAGGGCCTCGTGCAGGCTCGCACCGCCGAGCGGCACGAAGGTCGCCGGCATCGTCAGGACGCCGGCCTTCCGTGCGAACTCGTACGGCACCGGGCTGGCGAACAGGTACGCGTCGATCGCCGAACCCAGCCTGACGACCTTGTCCGTCGCCTCTTGCTCATCTCGGTACGCGGCGGCGATGAGTCTGGCGTTGAGGGGCCCAGTGGACCCCGGACCCATGAGCATGACGCGCTCGACCACCTCATGGGGTCCTATGACGCCGATCGTCAAATCGCCAGTACGCTGGGCACTCACCTCGGGCTGCTCCCCGCTACCATTCCACGCTCTTCACTATGTGCGCCCACTGGTTTTCCCGACCCGATCTCTGTCACGGCATGATTGCCGAGATCGTACCCATTGTGCGGGGCCCAGGAAGATCGTTTTCCACAACAACGCCGAAAGCCCGGGTGGGAGGGGACCTCCCACCCCGGCTTGATCTGCGTTTACGGCCTAGGAGAAGTTCACGCGCTCCACGTCCGCTCCGAGAGCGGCCAGGCGTGTCGCGAACTGGGCATGGCCGCGGTCCACCAGGTAACCGGGCGCCACGATTGTCTCACCTTCGGCGACCAGTCCGGCGAGGACCAGAGCAGCACCGGTACGGAGGTCGTGTGCGATGACCTCGGCGCCGCGCAGCTCGGTCGAACCGTGCACGATCGCGCGGGTGCCCTCGACCTCGATCTTCGCGCCCATCTTGTTGAGCTCGTCGGCCAGGGCGAACCGGCCGTCGTAGATCGCCTCGTGGATGTAGCTCTCGCCCTCGGCCAGCGTGGCCAGCGCCATCAGCGGCGACTGGAGGTCCGTGGCGAAGCCGGGGAACGGCGACGTGACGGCGTTGATCGGACGCAGCGGCACGGACGGGTCGCGCTGTACGTGCAGGACCGCGCCCTCCTGGGAGAAGCCCACACCCATCTGCTCGAGTTTCCAGCGGGCCACACCCAGGTGGTCCAGGTGGGCGCCGACCAGGCTGACCTCGCCACCGGTGGCGGCGACGGTCATGGCGAACACACCGGCGTCGATGCGGTCGGACATGATGGTGTGCTCGACGGCGGTGAGCTCGTCGACACCCTCGACCGTGATGAGGCCGGTGCCGCCGCCGCTGATCTTCGCGCCCATGGCGGTCAGGAAGTCGATGACGTCGAGGACCTCGGGCTCCAGGGCCGCGTGCTCGATGACCGTGGTGCCCGGCGCGAGCACAGCGGCCATGAGGAGGTTCTCGGTGCCGGTGTGCGACGGGGTGTCGAGGTACAGACGACCGCCGCGGAGGTTGGAGGCCTCCACGTTGATGTGGTTGCGCTCGGCGTCCTCGGTCACCTCGGCGCCCAGACGGGCGAAACCGCGGTAGTGGAAGTCCAGGTTGCGGCTGCCGAGGTTGCAGCCGCCCACACCCTCGATACGGGCCGAGCCGGTGCGGTGCATCAGCGCGGGGACGAAGAGGACGGAGCCTCGGAACTTGGCCGCGATGTCCGCCGGAAGGACAGCGCGCTCGGGGTCGTTGAGCTGCGACGCGTCGATGACGACGGTGCGCTCCTCCTCGTGGAAGGCCACCTTGGCGCCAACGTGCTCAGCGAGCTCCAGTGCGCGGTAGACGTCCTCGATGACGGGGACGTTCCGCAGCACGGTGCGACCCTTGGCCGCGAGGAGCGCGGCTCCGATCATCGGCAGGACGGCGTTCTTCGCGCCTTGGATGAACGCTGTTCCGCTGAGGGGGCGCCCGCCGCGGACGCGGTAACGAACCTCCTGGCCCATGCTCATGTGCTCCTTCGTCAGGCAGATGTGGTGAAAGGTCCACCCTCGTCGGGTTTCGCCTATGTGAGGTGAGACGCGGGTTTCCCCTGGAACGTTGCGACCATCTTGCGCGTGACCTGCGCGGCCAGTGAGCCGGTGACTCGCGATGACCCTATAGCAACGGTTCGCGTGTGACAGACCCAGAACGTGGTATACCCGCGGATCGCGGATGGAGTCCCGGCAAACGGCCAAAGTGGTATTCGTCCGACGGGAAAGACCAGGGATGCCGAACGCGTGGCTACCGACCGGGGGTCGGCGCGCACGACGCACACCACCATACGTGGTCTCGAAAGTGAAACGGCGCCCCCGTGTGCTGAATCACCGCACCAAGGGGACTCACAGAGAGGGTTCGCCGCCGGTCAACCGCCGATGGATCTCGGTGTAACGGCTCAGGGTGCGCTCCACCACGTCGTCGGGCAGCGCGGGCGGCGGGGTCTCCGAGGCGCGGTCCCACCCCGAGGCGTCCGAGGTGAGCCAGTCGCGCAGCACCTGCTTGTCGAACGAGGGCTGCGGCTTGCCCGGGACCCACTCGTCGGCCGGCCAGTAGCGCGAGGAGTCGGGGGTCAGGACCTCGTCGCCCAGCACCAGGGAACCGTCCCGGTCGCGGCCGAACTCGAACTTGGTGTCGGCCAGGATCACCCCGCGCTCCGCGGCGATCTCGCGGCCCCGCTCGTACAGGCGCAGCGTGATGTCGCGCAGCTCCGAGGCCAGGGCCGTTCCGTGCACGGACGCGACGGCGTCGAAGGAGACGTTCTCGTCGTGCTCGCCCACCTCGGCCTTGACCGCGGGCGTGAAGACCGGCTCGGGCAGCAGGGACCCGTCGGTGAGCCCGTCCGGGAGCGGGACCCCGCACACCGTGCCGTCGTTGCGGTACTCGGCGAGGCCGGAACCGGCCAGGTGCCCGCGGGCCACACACTCGACCGGCACCATCTCCAGCGGTCTGCACACCAGGGTGCGGCCCGCCCAGTCGGCGGGCGCGCCCTCGGGCGGGACGTCGGAGACCACGTGGTTCGGCACCAGGTCGCCCAGGCGCTCGAACCACCACAGCGACAGCTGCGTCAGGATGCGGCCCTTGCCGGGGATCTCGGTGGGCAGCACCCAGTCGTAGGCCGAGATGCGGTCACTGGCCACCATCACCAGGAGCCCGTCGGCGGTGGAGTAGAGGTCGCGCACCTTGCCGGTGTGCAGATGTGTGAGGCCCTCGACCCGGACGGGCTCCGGTCTGACCACGAAACCGCTCATGGTGCCCTTCAGTCCTGCAGCTCTGCGGCGGCGCGTTCGGCGATGTCGGTGCGGTGGAACGACCCGCGCAGCTCGATGCGCGAGGCCGCCTCGTAGGCGCGGTCGCGGGCCTGGCGCAGGTCGGCACCGGTGCCCACCACGTTCAGGACGCGGCCGCCGTTGGCCTTCACCCCGCCGTCGGGCGCCCAGGCCGTGCCGGCGTGCAGCACGTAGGCGCCCTCGAGCGCGTTGGCGGCGTCCAGGCCGTGCACGAGGTCGCCCTTGACCGGGTCGCCCGGGTAGTTCTCGGCGGCGACCACCACGGTCACGGCCGCACCCGGCTTCCAGTTGAGCGAACCGATCGCGCCCAGCCCGGCGGTGTCGGTGGCCTGCAGGACGGCGCCGACCGGCGTGGACAGGCGGTCCAGGATCACCTGTGTCTCAGGGTCGCCGAAGCGTGCGTTGAACTCGACCACACGCGGGCCCTTGGACGTCAGGGCCAGGCCCACGTACAGCAGGCCCTGGTAGCGGGCGCCGCGCCGGTTCATCTCCACGAGCGTGGGGCGCACGACCGATCCCATCACCTCGTCGGTGAGGCCGGGCGGGGCCCACGGCACCGGGGCGTAGGCGCCCATGCCGCCGGTGTTGGGGCCCAGGTCGCCGTCGTGGGCGCGCTTGAAGTCCTGGGCCGGCAGCAGCGGGAGCGCGTGCTTGCCGTCGCTCAGCACGAACAGCGACACCTCCGGGCCGTCGAGGAACTCCTCCACGACCACCCGGCCGCCGCACTCGCGCGCGTGGCGTTCGGCGGCCGCGCGGTCCTCGGTGACCACGACACCCTTGCCCGCGGCCAGGCCGTCGTCCTTGACGACGTAGGGCGGGCCGAAGGCGTCGAGGGCCTCGGCGACCTGGCCGGCGTTCCGGCACACCCGCGCCTTGGCGGTGGGCACGCCCGCGGCCTCCATGACCTCCTTGGCGAAGGCCTTGGAACCCTCCAGGCGTGCGGCGTCGCGGTCGGGGCCGAACACCGGGATGCCCCGGTCGCGCAGGGCGTCGGCCACCCCCGCCACCAGCGGCGCCTCCGGGCCGATGACGACCAGCTCGGCGCGGATGCGCGCGGCCAGTTCGGTCACCGCGAGGCCGTCGGTCACGTTGATGACGTGGTTCTCGGCCAGTTCGGAGATGCCCGGGTTGCCGGGGGCACTGTGCAGGTCGGTGATGCCCGGGTCCAGGGACAGGGCTCGGACGAGTGCGTGCTCGCGGCCTCCGCCGCCGAGAACGAGGGCTTTCACTACAGGGGGCCTCTTCGTGCTGGAGGGACTGGTGCGGACTGGGGACGGTCCGGGCTCAGACGAGAGGACGCAGCTGGAGCGTCTCGTCGCGGCCGGGGCCGACACCGATGGCGGAGATGGGAGCCCCCGCCATCTCCTCCAGAGTACGCACGTACGCCTGCGCGTTCTTGGGGAGTTCGTCGAATTCGCGGGCGCCCGTGATGTCCTCGGTCCACCCGTCGAGGTACTCGTACACCGGGGTCGCGTGGTGGAACTCGGTCTGGGTCATCGGGATGTCGTCGTGGTGCACCCCGTCGACCTCGTAGCCCACGCACACCGGGATGCGGTCCAGGCCGGTGAGCACGTCGAGCTTGGTGAGGAAGAAGTCGGTGACGCCGTTGACACGGGTGGCGTAACGGGCGATCGGGGCGTCGAACCAGCCGCAGCGGCGGTCGCGGCCCGTGGTCACGCCGTACTCGCCGCCGTGGGTGCGCAGCCACTCGCCCTCCTCACCGAGAAGCTCGGTGGGGAACGGGCCGGAGCCCACACGGGTCGTGTAGGCCTTGAGGATGCCCACGACCTTCGTGATGCGGGTGGGGCCGATGCCCGAACCGGCGGCGGCACCGCCCGAGGTCGGGGAGGAGGAGGTCACGAACGGGTACGTGCCGTGGTCGATGTCCAGCAGCGTGCCCTGGGAACCCTCCAGGTAGACCGTCTTGCCCTCGTCCAGCGCCTTGTTGAGGATCAGCGAGGTGTCGGCGACGAAGGGGCGCAGTTCCTCGGCGTAGCCCAGGTACTCCTCGATGATGGGCTCGGCGTCGAGGCCGCGGCGGTTGTAGACCTTCGTGAGGAGCTGGTTCTTGTCGTTGAGGGCCAGCTCGATCTTCTTGCGCAGGATCTTCGGGTCGAACATGTCCTGCACCCGCACGCCCTGGCGCGAGACCTTGTCGGCGTAGGTGGGGCCGATCCCGCGGCCGGTGGTGCCGATGCGGCCCTTGCCGAGGAAGCGCTCGCTGACCTTGTCGAGGGCCCGGTGGTAGGGCATGATCAGGTGCGCGTTCGCGGAGATGAGCAGGTTGGAGGTGTCGACCCCGCGCTCCTTGAGGCCGTTGAGCTCCTCGAGCAGCACTCCCGGGTCGATGACCACGCCGTTGGCGATGACCGGGACGACGTTCGGGGACAGGATGCCCGACGGCAGCAGGTGCAGGGCGTACTTCTGGTCGCCGATGACCACCGTGTGGCCGGCGTTGTTGCCGCCCTGGTAGCGGACCACGTAGTCGACCTGGTCGCCCACCAGGTCGGTCGCCTTGCCCTTGCCCTCGTCGCCCCACTGGGCACCCACGAGCGTGATCGCCGGCATTGGTTCTACCTCTTCGCTCGACACCGGAGCCGGGGTGCAACAGGCCCCGAACATGGATGAACCCCTGGCGCAAGGCAGCGACAGGGGCCGTTGCGTATTGAGCGTACACGACCTGCGGTTCCCGGTTAAGAGGAGGTCTGTCCGCCTCTTGCCGCCGGGCAGGTGGGATATGCCGCACGCTCACGCGGTGCGGTCTCAGGCGTTGAGGGCCTTGTCGGCCTCGGCGCTGGACTCGCGCAGGAACGTGGAGCAGCGCTCGGCCTCGGCGGTGTCCCCGATCCGCTCGGAGGCCTGGGCGAGGGCGTGCAGGGCGCGCAGGAAACCGCGGTTGGGCTCGTGGTCCCACGGGATCGGACCGTGGCCCTTCCATCCCGACCCGCGCAGCTGGTCGAGCCCGCGGTGGTAACCGGTGCGTGCGTAGGCGTAGGCGGTGACCGGCTGGTTGTCGGCCAGGGCGAGCTCGGCCAGGCGGGCCCACGCGGCCGAGTAGGAGGGGAAGCGGCCGGCGACCGGCGTCGGGTCGTCGGCGGCCTCGAGGGCCTCGCGCGCCTCCGCGTTGTCGGGCAGGCGCGTCTCGGGCGGCTCGTTGAGCAGGTTCTGGTGCAGGTTCATGCCTTCCATCCTGCCACCGGGCCGGAACCGCACACGCGGACGCCCGGCGGCCGGGGCGGCCGCCGGGCGTCGGGGGACACGTTCGTCCGGGTCGGTCTAGCGCAGCTTGGTGCCGGCCGACTTGAGGTGCTGGGCGGCCTCGACGACGCGGGCGGCCATGCCGGCCTCGGCGACCTTGCCGTAGGCGCGGGGGTCGTAGGCCTTCTTGTTGCCGATCTCGCCGTCGATCTTCAGCACGCCGTCGTAGTTCTTCATGATGTGGTCGACGACCGGACGCGTGTAGGCGTACTGGGTGTCGGTGTCGACGTTCATCTTCACGACGCCGTAGTCGATCGCCTCGTGGATCTCCTCCATGGTGGAGCCGGAGCCGCCGTGGAAGACGAAGTCGAACGCCTTGGCCTTGCCGTACTTCTCGGCGACGGCGTCCTGGGCGTTCTTGAGGACCTCGGGGCGCAGCTTCACGAAGCCGGGCTTGTAGGAGCCGTGCACGTTCCCGAAGGTCAGTGCGGTCATGTAGTAGCCCTTCTCGCCCAGGCCGAGCACCTCGGCGGTGCGCAGGGCGTCCTGGGGCGTGGTGTAGAGCTTCTCGTTGATCTCGCCGACGATGCCGTCCTCCTCGCCGCCGACCACGCCGACCTCGATCTCGAGGATCGTGTTGGCGGCCTTGGACGCTGCCAGGAGCTCCTCGGCGATCTGCAGGTTCTCCTCGAGCTCCACGGCCGAGCCGTCCCACATGTGGGACTGGAACAGCGGCTCCTGGCCCTTGGCGACGCGCTCCTTGGAGATGTCGAGCAGGGGGCGCACGAACCCGTCGAGCTTGTCCTTGGGGCAGTGGTCGGTGTGCAGGGCGACGTTGACCGAGTACTTCTCGGCGGCCACTCGGGCGAACTCGGCGAAGGCGACGGAGCCCGTCACCATGTCCTTGACGGAGGCGCCGGACAGGAACTCCGCGCCGCCGGTCGAGATCTGGATGATGCCGTCGCTCTCGGCCTCCGCGAAGCCGCGCAGGGCGGCGTGCAGCGTCTGGCTGGAGGTCACGTTGATCGCCGGGTAGGCGAAACCCTCGGTCTTGGCACGCTGGAGCATCTCGGCGTAGACGTCGGGGCTGGCGATGGGCATGACTTTGCCTCCCTGGGTTCGGCGGTGTCGTCCAAGTATCGCGAATCCCCGGAGCCGTTGAAAAGGTCTAGACCAAAGTGCCCGGCCTTGTCGGGTTCACGTGAGCTGCGGGGTGTCCGTTCCCTGCGGTTCTTCCGGGGGAGACAGGGGGCGGGATGATCTGTGAAGATGTGACCGAATTGTGTGATCGGTGGGGCTACTGGTCGACTGCTGTCGCTTTTTGCCGTGATACACGCTACATTCGACGCCGTGGGAAGGCATAGGAACGATCCTCGAGGCGTTGGTCAGGTGATGGCCATCGTTGTGGCCGTCGTGCTTTTGGTCGGCATGGTCGGCTTGGGCGTGTTCTTCTTCTACCGGTCACTGCCGTCGACAGACACCAGTGTCAACGCCAACGCCTCCGAGGCATCCGTCGAGGAAGAACGGCCCGACAACCTGGGCGCTCTGTACATCCAGGTCACCGGGGAGTCCAGCAACGTCCACGTCCGGGAGCCCGGCGGCGACGTCCTCCTCGACTACGAACTCAGACAGGGCCAGTCGGTGAACTACACGACCGCCGACGGCGGGCTCGAGGTCACCGTCGAGGACCCGACCGCGGTGGAGGTCTTCGTCAACGGCGAGGAGCGCGACATCTCCGACCGCGACCCGGAGTTCAGCTTCAGCATCGACGGCTGACCCCGGGCCACGGCACACCCCCGGGACGGGACGCCCCTCAGACGTCCAGGTCGGAGACCCCGTAGACCGACCGGTACTCCAGCCCCTGCGAGGCGACCGCCTCACGCGCGCCCCGGTCCAGGATCAGCGCCACGGCGACGACCTCGGCACCCTCCTCGCGCAGCGCCTCGACGGCGGTCATCACCGAACCGCCCGTCGTCGAGGTGTCCTCCAGCGCCAGGACCCTGCGGCCCCGCACGTCCGGACCCTCGATGCGCCGCTGCAGCCCGTGCGCCTTGCCGGATTTGCGCACCACGAAGGCGTCCAGCTTCCGGCCGCGGGCGTGCGCCGCGTGCACCATCGCCGTGGCCACCGGGTCGGCGCCCAGCGTGAGACCGCCGACCGCGTCGAACTCCAGGTCGGCGACGTTGTCCAGCATCACCGAACCCACCAGGGGCGCCGATTCCCCGTCCAGGGTCACCCGGCGCAGGTCCACGTAGTAGTCGGCCTCCTGGCCCGAGGACAGGGTCACCTTTCCGCGGACGACCGCCTTATCGTTGATCTGACGCAGGAGTTCATCACGTTCGCTCATGATGAGTGAGCCTAGAACACCGAGATCCCGGAACGACGCCGGGATCCCAGGTCGTGAGGGGTGACCATGACGAAGTCCGGCGAGACCGTCCGCGCCGACGGCACCGTGCGGGTCGAGACCACCGTCGACACCGAGGACGGAGCCCAACGCGTCGCCAGGGCGGTGATCGAGCACCAGGTCGCCGCGTGTGCCCAGGTCAGCGGCCCCATCACCAGCTTCTACCGCTGGGAGGGCGAGGTGCAGAACGACCCCGAGTGGATCGTGGTGATCAAGACCACCGCCGACCGCCTGGAGACGCTCACGGCCCGCATCCTCGACGTGCATCCCTACGACGTCCCCGAGATCGTCGCGGTCCCCGTCGTCGGCGGCAACCCCGCCTACCTCGACTGGGTGCGCGAGGAGACCCGGGCGGGCGGCACGGCGTGATCGCTGTCTGCCTCCCCCCGCCCCTGGGCACCCCCGGGCGCCTGGCCGAGCTCGCGCCCGAGCTGGCCGAACGCGGCCTCGACCCGGCCGTGGTCGAGGTGGCCGACGACGACCGTGCCCCCTACGCCGCGCGATACGTCGCCCGCGCCAGCCTGGAGACCGGCCGGGCCGTGCCCGCCGGCGACCCCCGCGCACCGCTCGCCCTCGTCGCGGAGGGCGGCGCCGGCCCCCTGCTCGGCGCCGTGGGCGCGGCCCAACGCGCCGCACACCGCCCGGTGTACGCCTACGTGTTGGTCGACGCGTGGCTGCCGCAACCGGGCAGCCCCACCCGCGCCGACATCGCCGCCCGCCAGAGCCCCGAGGGCGCGGCACCCGAGTTGCCGGACGCCCCCGACGGGTACCTCACCGAGCACCTGCCGACCGTCGCCGACTGGCCCGACGCGCCCTGCGGCTACCTGTGCGTGGACCCGGCCTTCGCGCACGTGGCCAAGCTCGCCGGGATGCGCGGGTGGACCGTGCGCGAGGCGCGCCCCGAGCACGCCGGCGCGGCCCTCGCCGAGCTGATCCACGCCCTGCGCTGACGTGGTGGAACGCAACCAGAAGAAGGGGGGACGCGCCGGCCTCCCCATTGCCGGCGCGTCCCCGGGCGCCCCGGGGCGCCCCTCTCCGGAGGGCTCACGGGCCGCCCCCGACGGGGCCAGAGGGCCCGGAGTCGCGCTCCGGCGGGGCCGGCCCCCGTTCCTCTCCCCTCACGGGAACGGCGGCCGGCTCGACCGTCCGGTGCGGGGTCCCGCTCCCCTCGTTGCGGGCCCGCGCGCCGCACCGGACGGCGCTTGTGGGTCAGGTGCCTGCCAGGATGTCGAGCAGGGTCACCGCCTCCCGGTGTGTGGCGGGCAGGGACACTTCGCACACCGACGCGCCCGCGTCGCGGCACGGCCCGGAACGCAGGGCCGACACCTCCGCGGCCGTCGTCGGGGCTGCGGGTACCAGGGCGGCGACGCGGCCGCGCGAGAGCACGCACACCGATTCGCCGCGGGTGAAGAAGCGGCCGAGCTCGTGCCCCAGCACGATCAGCCGCGCGGCGCGCCGCCACGGGTCCAGGCCGGCGGCGAGCGAGACCACGAGCAGGCGGTGGCGCGCGGCCGCGGGCTCGGCCTCCTCGGGGCAGCGGTAGAGCTCGGCCAACCGGGTGCGCAGGTAGGCGGCGTTGGCCAGGCCGGTGAGCGGGTCCTGGCACGTGTCGGCTCCGCGGCCCGCGTCGGTCCACCCCTCGGCCAGGGCACGGAGGAGTTCCAGGGGTGGTGTTTCCCACCCGGCCACGTCCGTGAAGGCGGCCAGGTCGATCATGCTCTGCCCCACACCGATGCCGCCGCGGGCCCGGGCGGCCCCGAGGCGGGTGCACGGTCCGGTCAGGTCCCGGCCGTCGTCGTGCGCGGCGCACACCGCGTCCACGGCTGGGGTCCACCAGTCCTCCGGCGGGTCCCAGCCCCGCGCGCGGCTTCGGCGCCCCCACGGAGCGCGCAGATCCAGGGCACGGGTCCCGGTGTCCACGTCTGTCTCGCCCACGTCAGTTCCCCCAGGTCGTTCGGTCACCTCGACGGCCCCGTCGAGGCCCTCCGTCACACGACTTACGGAGATCGGTGGCGGCTATGACGCGGATGCGGGATATTTTTCCGAGTAAGTTGTGCACGGGCTCCCTCGCCCTGTGCCGACCGCCCGTCTCCCGGTCTGCGGAGGGCTCCCCCCGAAGAAAGGACGTTGGGTGACCGACGCCCGAGGCAACGACACAGAGACACTCGTCGGTGACGCTGAGCTGATCGCTCAGGTACGCGACGGGGACACCGGGGCCTACGCGGTTCTGTACGAACGGCACTCGGCCGCCGGGCGCGGACTGGCACGGCAGCTCCTGCGGGGCGACGCCGAGGTCGACGACGCCGTGGCCGAGGCCTTCACACGTGTGCTCAGCGTGATCCAGCGCGGCGGCGGCCCCACCGATGCGTTCCGCCCCTACCTGCTCACCGCCGTGCGCAACGCGGCCCACGACCGCGGCCGCGGCGACAAGCGGCAGGTGGCAACCGAGGACATGGAGAGCGTCGCCCCGGGTCAGCCCTTCGTGGACCCGGCGCTGGAGGGCCTGGAACGCTCCCTCATCGCGCGTGCGTTCCTGTCGCTGCCCGAACGCTGGCAGGCGGTGCTGTGGCACACCGAGATCGAGGGCGCCAAGCCGGCGGAGGTCGGCCCGCTGCTCGGGATGAAGGCCAACAGTGTCGCCGCGCTCGCCTACCGTGCCCGCGAAGGGCTGCGCCAGGCCTACCTCCAGATGCACCTGGCCGGCGGCGCGGCACCCCAGGCGTGCCGTCCCACCATCGACCTGCTCGGTGCGTACGTGCGCGGAGGCCTGGCCAAGCGGGAGAGCGGCCGGGTCGACACCCACATGGACGGTTGCGGGCACTGCCGCGAGGTCTACGCCGAGCTCATGGACGTCAACGTCGGGCTGCGCGGGATCGTGCTGCCCCTGTTCGCCGGGTCCGGGGCCGCCGGCTACTTGGCGGCCGGTCCGGGCGCGGTCGGCGGCGCGGGCTGGAACCGCATGTCCAAGGGACAGCAGCAGGCCTCGGCCGGGGGAGTGGCGGCCGCCGCCGTCGCGGCCGCGGTCGCCCTGGCCCTGGTCAGCGCCGACGAACCGGTCACCCAGGACACACCCTCTGCCGCGGCGCCCGAGGCCCCGCCCGCCGAGGAGGACCCGCCGGCGCCGGACAGCCCCGACGACCCCGATGCCCCTGAGGACCCCGACGATCCCGACGACCCGGACAGCCCGGACGCCCCGGACGCCCCGGACGCCCCGCCGGAGGACGACGACGAGGAGCCCGCCCCGGACGACCCCGCGGCCCCCGACGACCCGGACACCCCCGACGACCCGGAGGAGGAGCCCGAGCCGCAGGAGGCGGTTCTGCCCGCCGACGTCCCCGAGGAGGACATCCCCGTCGACGACGAGTTCCCGGCCTTCGCCGCCGGGGTCGACCCCGTGGGCTCCCTGCTCCAGGGCTCCGACGGGATCATGGTCCTGGACGTGCGCAACATCGGTCAGGCCACCGCCGACGACGTGATCGCCGACTTCACGCTCCCGCCCGGCGTGACCCTGGTGGAGGCCGGCGGCGCGGGCAGCGCCCTCCCGGCCTCGTCGGGCACGGGCGACTGGAGCTGCTCGTCCGGGGGCGGCGGCGAGGGCACGTGTGTGCTGTCCGGGCTCGGCGAGGGGGAGAACGCCACCCAGTTCCTGGACGTGCGTGTGGACCAGGGCGCGCAGACCGACGTTCCCGGCTCGGTCACCGTCAGCTCGGGTGAGGTGAGTACGACCGTCGACGGTGAACGCGGTGTGGCCACCGAGGGTGTGGCCGCGCGGTACGCCGCCGCCGGACAGGTCAGCTCCGATGCTGTGGGCAACACCCTCATGACCTGCGTGGAACCGGAGAAGCCCGAGAAGCCCGAGCCCTGGTGGCCGTGGCCGCTGCACGGGTGGAGCCACCCCGGCGTCCCGGAGGGGCCCGACGCCCCGGAAGCCCCCGAGGACACCGAGCCCCCGGCCGAGGACACCGAACCCCTGCCCGAGGACACCGGGGACCTCAGCCGGGCCCCCGCCGACCCCGGCGACGGGGAACAGGGCACGGACCCGGAACAGGACCCCGGCGCCGGCCTGCCCGGGCTCCCGGACACACCCGAGACGCCCGAGCTCCCCGGCCTGCCCGACCCCGGTGACGGATCCGGCCCCGAGGAACCCGACCCCGGCGACCCCGACGCGCCCGACGGCGAACCGCCCGCGGAGACCCCCGATGCGCCCGACGCCCCGGAGGCCCCTGAAGCGCCCGAAACACCGGAGGCCCCTGAAGAGGACGCCGACCCGGACACCGGTCACCCCGGCCCCTGCGCCGAGGCCCGCGAACGCGGCGGCGAACACCGCGACAACGACCACTTCGAGATGGAGCCGCTCGACCGCGACCACGACCCCACCACGCAGGCGTCCAGCTCCGCGCAGTGGGAGATGCCCGAGGGCGGTTCCGTGCTCTGGGCCGGGCTCTACTTCTCCGGCGCCGGAGAGCCGTCGGCCCCCACCGCCCGGGTCAAGGGCCCCGGCATGGCCTCGTACACGACGGTCCCGGCGGCCGAGCACGACACCGCCGAGCTCCCCGGGTACGGCGCCTACCAGGCCTTCGCGGACGTCACCCCGATGGTCGCCGAGCACGGCGCGGGGGAGTGGTGGGTCGCCGACGTCCCGCACCTGGAGGGCACCGGGGTGCACGCGGGGTGGAGCCTGGTCGTGGTGCTCGAGGACCCCACGGTGGACGTGCACAGCCAGACTATGGTCATGGACGACACCGTGACCGTCTTCCAGGGGGCCTCCGACGCCCACTTCCCGGTGTCCGGACTGCTGCCGGGCTCGGTTCCGGGCGACCTGAACGCGGTGGCCTGGGAGGGTGACGCGGATCTGGGCGGGGACCAGGTCACCGCCGGCGGCACACCGTTGGCCCCGACCGACGGCCACCACGGCAGCGCGCAGAACGCCTTCGTCTCGTCGTCGCGTGGTGCGGTCGGCGACCCCTTCACCTTCGGGACGGACGTGGTGCGATTCGACCCCGTGGTCGGGCGGGATACGGATATCCGAATCCGGTCGGATCAGGACGCGGTCCTGGTGGGCGCGATCGCCCTGGACGCCCCCATGCGCCGCTGATCCGGGGGCCGAGGTCAGGGGCGGGTTCCGACCGGGGCCCGCCCGCTCGCAGCACACCCCCGAAAGGCAATCCGAGGGTAGTCGGACCGTAACTGTGTGTATTAAGAAGCGGCACGCAAAAGCATACAGAGTTGGCTAGGCTGAGCCCCGGTCATGGAGATGACCCCTCAGACGAAAGGGAAGGGGGCGGTGTCGTGGACCGCTGCGCGTTGTTCGTCGACGCGGGATACCTTCTCGCGGACGGCGCGATGGCCGTGCACGGAACCCGGAACCGGGGCTCCGTATCCTGGGACTACGCCGGACTCGTCCAGTTCCTCAACGAGGTGGCCCGCGACCGTACCGGTCTGCCGCTGCTGCGTTGTTACTGGTACGAGGCGGTCGCCGATGAGCGGCGGTCCCAGGAACAGGACGGCATCGCGGACATCCCCGGTATCAAGTTCCGGGGAGCCAGGATCAGACCCGGGCGCCGTGAGGGCGTGGAGAGTTACGTCCAGCGCGACCTGACCACCCTCGCCAGGACCGGGGTCCTGTGCGACGCCGTACTGGTCAGCGGGGACGAGGACATGTCCTCCGTGGTCGCCGACGTCCAGGACATGGGTGTCCGTGTCACCGTCGTGCACATCTCCGTGGAGGGGAACTGGACCATCTCCCGAGCCCTGCGCCGGGAGTGCGACGACCTCATCGAGATCGGCGCGGGCCACCTCCGCCCGCACGTCGAGCTCCTCGACGGCGGTGCCGCGTCCCAGGAAGAGGCGGCCAAGACCACCGACGCCTTCTCCACCGGCCGCCGCGCCGCACCCGAGACCCCCCACCAGGTCGCCGGCGCCTCCGCCGGTGAGCGGGTCGACCCGGCCACGCCCTCCACAGGCGGGCTCGAGGCCATGTTCGCCGGCACCGGCGGGACCCCTGCCCCCCAGGGCAGCGCGATGGACCAGCTGCGTGCCATGCGCCGCTCCATCGCCGAGCAGCGCGGCGGTGACCACCTCGCCGGGCCTGCCGAGGGCCGGCCCTCGGGCGGGATCGACGCCAACGGGTTCCCCTCCGGCCGGCAGATGCCGGTCGCCGGGACGGGTGCCTACCCCGGTGCCTCTCACCCCGACGCGGGCCGCCCCCAGCAGCCCCCGCAGCACCAGGGTCCGCCTCAGCACCAGGCACCCCCACAGCAGCAGGGGCCTCCGCAGCACCAGATGCAGCAGGCTCCCCCCGGGCACCCCGCTCCGCCGGGACAGGCACCGGCCGGTGCGCAGCCCGGCTACGGCTCCACCGGCGGGCAGCCCTCGATGCAGGGCATCGACCCCAACGGCTACGGTGCCCCCGGGCGCCCGCCCCACGGTCGTCCGATGACCGGGCCGCAGCCGCCCTATCAGCAGGGCACGGGGCCCCAGCCCTCGTTCGCCGCCGGGACCGGCCCCCAGCCGTCCTTCGCGGGTGAGGCACAGGCCGGGCACGCGCCACCGCCCAGAGACTCCCCACCGCCACCGCAGGATCCGCGGTTCGGTACCGGGGAGAACCCCGGATACGGGGGTGCGGCCGACCCAAACCCTACCTATGGGACCAGTACGGCAACTGAGGCCGCCCACGGCGGCGGGCCCACCCCACCGCACGGGGTGAGGCCACCGACTGGTCCCGAACACGACGCCGGTTTCGGCCCGCCCGTTCACCAGGAATCCGGGTCCGCTCCGGGATATCCCCAACACGGGAGGGCCGCCGCGCATACCGTTGAGGATGCGGTGCACGTCGCGCACGAAGAAGGAAGCGGCTTCGCGGAGTCGATCGCGCGCGAGGCGCCCGCCCTGTGGGTCGAGGCCGTCCTCGCCCGCAGGCCCCGGATGCCCTCCGACCTGGAGGCACGTCTGCTCCAGGGGTCAGCACTGCCGGTCGACCACCTGTTGCGCGACGAGGTCCGGGAAGGACTGCGTCAGGGGTTCTGGCAGGCGCTGGAGCGTGCCAGGCCCTGACCCCGGTGTGTGTGGAGTGCGAGGAGGGCATGGGGGCGATGCGCGTGACCCACGTGACGACGGCCGAACTCGACCGTTTGGAGTTCGACGCCGTTCGGTCCGGTGAGCACGGCAGGGTCGCCGCGCAACTGCACGACCTGGCCAACCGCGCCGATGCCGGAAGCGAGATCACCCGCGCCGAACTCTTCGTGCGCGCCGGTGAGCAGTGGGAGATCGCCCAGGAGTACGAGCGCGCCTGCGCGGCCTACCAGCGCGCCATCGACGACGGCGGGCGCACCGTCATCGACCCGCGGGCCCTGTGCGCCGGGGCCCTCCTGCAGATGGATGAGACCGAGCGCGCCCACGCCCACCTGCAGCGACTGGAGAAGGACGTCCTCGACGGTCTGCCCACCTACCTGCACATCGCCGAGGTGCTGTACGCCCACGGCGACCTCGAGGGCGCCGAGTGGTGGGCCACATCCGGCGCGCGCAGCCGCCACCGCGGCGGGGACGACCTGTTCGAGGAACTGCTGCGCATCAGGTTCCGGATCCGTTCCGATCTGGGGCTGGACGAGGACGATCTCGACCGCTCGATCTGAGTGCCGCGGCCGCTCGTTGCGCGGCCGGACCCGGACACCGTGCTCTCCCGGCCGCCGCACGCCGGTGCGGGTGCGCCGATCGGGTGCGCCCGGTCTGATTGAATGGGGCGCCCTTCCCCGCAGGCCTGCGCCCCTGTTTCCCCTTGCCCGGAACCCGGTGTGTGAGATGTGCCGGGCGGATCGGTGACACGCGATCATCTTGCGGTGTTTCAAGCTCCCCTCCCCCAGATGTAGTATCTGACCCGCCGATGGTTCACCCCGAGTGGGTGAGGCAAGAGGGAACCCGGTGAGAGTCCGGGACTGCCCCGCAGCGGTGAACGGGAACGAAGGCCGTCATAGGCACTGGGTCCGCACGGACCCGGGAAGCGACGGTTGTGTAGGACGCCCGTGAGTCCGAAGACCTGCCACCGGTGCACGCGTTCGACGCGTGCGACGCTGGGGGCTTCGAGGGCGAGCTCACCGCGACCACACCGGTCCCCACGACCGCTGCGCCCCGGGCGCACGAGGTCCCGCCGGTGTGTGCGCGCTTTCTCCTCGTCGGTCCCCGCAGGGACACCGATACGAGGTTGGAGCCGCTCTATGACCCTTGACGTCCAGGCCGCGCCCGAGGCCGCCGGGACCGCCGCGCCCCCCGCGGCCGTCGACCGGATCGAGAGCGTCGTGGCCGAGGCCTGTGCGCGGTTGGCGGGGGCCTCCGCCGACCGGGTGCTCGCCGAGGCCCGCCGCGGCTTCTTCCCGGGCATCTCCGACGACGAGGTCGAGCTCGCGCTGGTCATGGCGGCCCGCAGCTTCGTCGAGGCCGACCCCGACTACTCCTTCGTCGCGGCACGCCTGCTGCTGGACAAGCTCCGCCGCGAGGCCCTGACCCATGTCGCCGGCGCCCCCGACGCCGCCGGCCAGAGCGAGATGGCCGTGCGGTACCAGGGTTACCTCGCCGCGTACGTGCGCAAGGGCATCGCGCTGGGCCAGCTCGACCCGGAGCTCGCCCGTTTCGACCTCGACCGCCTCGGCGCCGCCCTGCACGCCGACCGCGACGAGCAGTTCACCTTCCTCGGCCTGCAGACCCTGTACGACCGGTACTTCCTGCACGACGACGGTGTGCGCTACGAGCTCCCGCAGGCCTTCTTCATGCGGGTCGCGATGGGGCTGGCCCTCAACGAGGACGACCGCGACGCGCGTGCGATCGAGTTCTACGAGCTGCTGTCCTCGTTCGATTTCATGGCCTCCACCCCGACCCTGTTCAACTCCGGGACCTCGCGCGCCCAGCTGTCGTCGTGCTTCCTCACCACGGTCGGCGACGACCTGGGCGACATCTTCCACGGCATCAGCAACAACGCGAAGCTGTCGAAGTACTCGGGCGGGCTCGGCAACGACTGGACCCCGGTGCGCGGCCTCGGTTCGCACATCCGCGGCACCAACGGCAAGAGCCAGGGTGTGGTGCCCTTCCTCAAGATCGCCAACGACACCGCCGTCGCCGTCAACCAGGGCGGCAAGCGCAAGGGTGCGGTGTGCGCGTACCTGGAGACGTGGCACATCGACGTCGAGGAGTTCCTCGACCTGCGCAAGAACACCGGTGACGACCGGCGCCGCACGCACGACATGAACACCGCGAACTGGGTTCCGGACCTGTTCATGCGCCGTGTCGAGGAGGGCGGCGAGTGGACCCTGTTCTCCCCGGACGAGGTCCCCGAGCTGCACGACACCTACGGCCCCGCCTTCACCGAGGCCTACGAGCGCTACGAGGCCGAGGCCGACGCCGGGCGGCTCCGCGTCTTCAAGCGGGTGCCGGCCGTGGACCTGTGGCGGCGCATGCTCACCATGCTGTTCGAGACCGGCCACCCGTGGATCACGTTCAAGGACCCCTCGAACCTGCGCTCGCCCCAGCAGCACGCGGGCGTGGTGCACTCCTCCAACCTGTGCACCGAGATCACGCTGAACACCAGCGCCGACGAGGTCGCGGTCTGCAACCTGGGCTCGGTCAACCTCGCCCAGCACGTGGGCCCCGACGGCATCGACCGCGAGCGCCTGCGCCGGACCGTGCGCACCGCCGTGCGGATGCTCGACAACGTCATCGACGTGAACTTCTACACGATCCCCGAGGCCGAGCGCGCGAACATGCGCCACCGCCCGGTCGGGCTGGGGCTCATGGGGTTCCAGGACGCGCTGTTCCGCCTGCGCCTGCCGTTCTCCTCCGAGGGCGCCGTGGACTTCGCCGACGAGAGCATGGAGCTCATCAGCTACCACGCGATCGAGGCCTCCTCCGAGCTGGCCGGTGAGCGCGGCTCCTACGAGAGCTTCGACGGGTCGCTGTGGAGCAAGGGTGTGCTGCCCATCGACTCCCTGGAACTGCTGGACGAGGCGCGCGGCGGCGCCCTCGAGGTCGACCGCGGCACGACCCTGGACTGGGACACGCTGCGCGAGCAGGTGCGCGAGCGCGGCATGCGCAACTCCAACGTCATGGCGATCGCCCCGACCGCGACCATCGCCAACATCACCGGCGTCAGCCAGTCGATCGAGCCCGTCTACCGGAACCTGTTCGTGAAGTCGAACATGTCCGGCGACTTCACGGTCGTCAACGAGTACCTGGTGCGCGACCTGCGCGACCGCGGCCTCTGGGACGAGGAGATGGTCTCCGCGCTGAAGCTGCACGACGGCAGCCTCGGCGAGATCGACCGTGTGCCCGAGGACCTCAAGGCCCTGTACGCGACCGCCTTCGAGGTCGACCCGACCTGGATGGTGGACGCCGCCGCCCGCCGCCAGAAGTGGATCGACCAGGCCCAGTCGCTGAACCTGTACATGGCCGGTCCGAGCGGCCGCAAGCTCGACAACCTGTACCGCCGTGCCTGGCGTTCGGGGCTCAAGACCACGTACTACCTGCGTTCGCAGAGCGCCACCCACGTGGAGAAGAGCACCATCAAGGGCACCGACGGCCGCCTCAACGCGGTCTCGGCCACCCCCGAGCCCGCCGCTGCACCCGCGGCCGCGCCGTCGCCGGGCCCGTCCCCTGCGCCCTCCCCGTCCCCGAGCCCGTCGCCGCGGCCCGCCCCGGCTCCGGCCGAGGACGAGTTCGACGTCGACGAGGACCA
The DNA here is from genome assembly GCF_014892575.1 of Nocardiopsis coralli. Classification (GTDB taxonomy): domain Bacteria; phylum Actinomycetota; class Actinomycetes; order Streptosporangiales; family Streptosporangiaceae; genus Nocardiopsis; species Nocardiopsis coralli. Next base: position 58,130 of record NZ_JADBGI010000028.1, read on the forward strand.
GGCCTGCGCGATCGACGACCCCGAGTGCGAGGCCTGCCAGTGACGGCCGGTCCGTCGCACGCGAGCCCGCAGACCCCACGCAAGGATCGGAACACCACCTCATGAGTACAACGAACACGGTCGACGCCGGCACCGGCCTCGGTGAGATCGAGAGCGGCGCCGAGCGCGTCGACGTCGGCGACAAGGCGATGATCAATGCCCGCGCGGACGTCAACCAGCTCCTCCCGCTCAAGTACACGTGGGCGTGGGACAAGTACCTGGCCGGGTGCAACAACCACTGGATGCCGACCGAGGTCGCCATGCAGGCCGACATCGCGCTGTGGCGGTCCGCGGACGGGCTCACCGAGGACGAGCGCCTCATGCTCAAGCGCAACCTGGGTTTCTTCGCCACCGCGGAGTCCCTGGTCGCCAACAACATCGTCCTCGCGGTCTACCGGCAGCTCACCAACCCCGAGTGCCGCCAGTACCTGCTGCGGCAGGCGTTCGAGGAGGCCGTGCACACGCACACCTTCCAGTACATCTGCGAGAGCCTCGGCCTGGACGAGGGCGAGCTCTTCAACATGTACCGCGAGGTCCCCTCGATCACGGCCAAGGACTCCTGGGCGCTGAAGTACACGCAGAACCTGGAGGACCCCGAGTTCTCCACGGGCACGCCCGAGGCCGACCAGGCGTTCCTGCGCGACCTCATCGCGTTCTACGTGATCTTCGAGGGCATGTGGTTCTACACCGGGTTCGCGCAGATCCTGTCGCTGGGCCGCCGCAACAAGATGGTGGGCATCGCCGAGCAGTACCAGTACATCCTGCGCGACGAGTCGATCCACCTGAACTTCGGCATCGACGTGATCAACCAGATCAAGATCGAGAACCCGCACCTGTGGGGCGAGGAGTTCCAGGCCGAGGTCCGCCAGATGCTGATCGAGGCCTGCGAGCTGGAGATCGCCTACGGCCGCGAGACCATGCCGCGCGGCATCCTCGGGCTCAACTCCGAGCTGTGCGAGACCTACATGCGCTTCATCACCGACCGCCGGGCCGAGCAGATCGGCCTGGCCCCGATCTTCGGGCAGACGGAGAACCCGTTCCCGTGGATGTCGGAGGTCATGGACCTGCAGAAGGAGAAGAACTTCTTCGAGACCCGCGTGATCGAGTACCAGACCGGTGGCGGCCTGGACTGGGACTAGGTCACGCGAGGGAGCCTGCGTAGGGCTTCGAGGGGCGTCGAGGACCGGTTCTCCCCGGAACGGTCCCCGGCGCCCCTTCGTCGTGTCCGGGGTCGGGCCGGGGCGGGCTCAGCTCCCCGACCAGGTGAGGGTGACCTTGAAGGTCGCCTCGCCGTTGCCCTTGATGATCACGGCGTCGGCCTCGGCGCTCACGCTGAGCCCGAACTCCACCTCCGCTCCGGAGGGCCCGCCGGGGATCTCGGAGAAGCCGTTGATCTGCTCGGAAACGGCCTCGGCGACCTTGCGAATTCGTAGGAGGACGTCGTCGAGGTGCTTTTGCCCGGTGGCGTCACCGGGCTGTTTTCCCACGTTGTGCGCCCCTTGCCTGCGCGGTTGTGCGGGTTCGATCTTGACGGTGGTTCCGTCGTCGGTGACGAAGTCGATCGCATTGTTCACCGGAGCACCTCTGGTGTGGTTTTATCGCGGACTTCCGTAATTGTCCGGTTGGAACGTAAAATGGTGGGATGTGCCGTCAAGCGTCGGTCGTCGCTCAGAGGAGAACGTGGGTCAACTGGACATGGCAACGCTGGAGGGCGAGACGTTGAACTGGGCCGACGGACGCCGGGCGGACACCTGGCGCAAGTCCCGCCGCTCGAACGACCAGGGTGCGTGCTGCGAGGCACGCCTCGGTCGCGGTACGACATACGTCCGGGACTCCCAGCATCCCGCCGGTACGGAGCTGGGGTTCCCGGTCGGGGAGTGGGCCCGGCTGCTGGCGGCCGTGCCCCTCCCGGGTCACCAGGAGATCGGTAGGAAGTCCGCGTCGAGCCGGACGACCCCGTCCATGCCCCGCACGTAGCGGTGGTCGGGGCCGTACCCGGCCACGAACTCGCTCCGCAGCTGCGCCCACTCCTCCCCGACGTCCGCGCCGAGGGCGCGGCGACTGATGAGCTTGTTGCGCCGGGCGATGAGGGTGAACAGGTGGTCGGGGCCCAGGCCGGCCTCGCAGGTGTCCAGGGCCTTGGTGTCCTGCTCCAGGGCCTCCTGGAGCCGGCCCAGGGCGTACAGGTCGTTGCCCAGGTTGATCTCCACGGGCGCCAGCGGCCCCGGTTCCGACGGGAGCAACCGGGCGAGGTTGTCCAGGGCGATCCGGTCCAGCTCCAGCGCATCGTCGAACCGACCGACCCCGCGCAGCACGATCGCGGCGTTGACCCGGGTGATCCACGGGGCGAAGTGGTGCTGCGCGTAGTGGTTGTCCACGGTGTGCAGGAGCCGCTCGGCGAGCAGCTCGGCCCGCTCGTGGTTCTTGGTGAAGGCCAGGCTCACCGCGTGGATGTTGTAGACGAACACCTCGGTGCGGTTGCGCAGCTGGTCGCGCAGGTAGTGTGCGTCGGCGACCCCCTGGGAGAGTTCCAGCGCCAGCTCGTGGTTGCCCATCCGCCGGGTCAGGAGCGACTGGAACAGGGGGATGTCCACCGCGTGCGAGCTGTCCGCGGCCTCCTCCGATTCGAAGCGGTGCAGGCAGTCCTCCAGCATCGTGGCCGCCTCGTCCATCCGGCCCAGGCCCAGCAGATCGATGGCCAGGGCCTGCTGTGAACGCAGGGTCGGGATGCCGTTGGCACCGAACATGTGGCGGCGCCGGCGCACGTTGGCCTCGTCGATCTCCAGGGCCTCGGCGAACCGGAAGAGCACGCGCTGTGCCACGGCGACGTCGTGTGCGGCCACCAGGGCGTTCTCGTCCTCCTCGGTGTAGAGCTCGACCACCCGCTCGCGGATGGCGTGGAACTCCTCCATCGCGTGCTCGAACTCGCCCAGGTGGCCCATGGCGATGGCGCGGGCGCGGCGGGCGCTCAGGACCTCGTCGCTGTCCTCGCCGTCGAGCTCCCGGCGCTCGGAGAAGATCCGGTCGGCCTCCTCCAGGGCGAGGGAGTACTCCCCCTGCAGGCGCAGGGTGGTGTTGCGCAGCAGTTCCATCTCGAAGCGCTGTGCCGGGTCGTCGTACCAGGAGCTGATCGCCGAGTCGATCAGCCTCTGGCCCATGATCGGGTTGTTGGTCTCCAACAGGTACACCGAGATGTTGCGCACCAGGTTGCGGACCTGCACGTCACGGCTGCGCCAGGCCTGCGATTCGACGGCGTGGGCGTAGTAGATCTGGTACTCGGGCCAGTTCTGCGGGTTCTCCGGGCCCAGCGGGTCGCTCTGGGCGAGCAGCCGGTGGGCGAGGTCGCGCAGGCGCACGCGCTCGTCCTCGGCCAGCTTGTTCCGCACGACCGCCTGGAAGCTCCCGTGGAACTGGAAGGTGTAGTTGCGGCGGTCGAGGTCGACGAGGCTGTGGCGGCTCATGTACCGCAGCACCTTGTTCAGGGTCCGGTCGTCGCCGAGGATCTGCGACAGTGCCCGGTTGTCGCTGATCCCGCGGGCGCGGTGGAACAGCGTGCGCTTGAGCGGGCGCGGCGCGAAGAACGAGCACAGCTGGATGAACTCCCGCACGAGCTGCTTGAGCTCCCGGTCGCGTTCGTTGCCGCGGCTCAGGTTCTCCAACTGCACGTTCCAGGCGGCGGCGAGGGGCTTGCCGCCGTGCATGCCCTCACCGAACTCGCTCACCTCGTCCACGAGCGCGTCGAAACCGTGCTCGAGCTGCTCGAGGAACTCCTCCGGGCTGATGAGGGAGTCGCGCAGGTAGGCGCCCATCTGTGCCAGGGCCAGGGGGAAGTACTCGAGCTTCTCGGCGATGCGCAGGGTGAGGACGTCGTCCTCCAGGCCCTGGGGGCAGACCCGGCGCAGCAGCGTGGCGCTCTCCTCCGGGGTGAGCGCCAGCACGGTCTGGCCGTCGCTGTGGCCCTCGTTCGTCCAGCTCTGCTCCCTGGAGGTGATGAGGATGTCGCCGCCGCGCCCGGTGGGCAGCCCCTGTTGGCGCAGGAGTTTGAGGTCCTCGACGTCGTCGAAGATCAGGAGCCAGTAGCCGACGTCGTCCCGGAACTGCAGGGCCTCGTGGACCCGCTCGACGGTGCGCTCGTAGTTGCCGAGGTCGCCCGGTATGCCGAGGAAGCGCGCCAGGTTCAGGTAGGCCTGCTGCACGTCGGCGTCGTTGTTGGCGGAGAACCACCAGATGAGGTCGTACTCGTCGCGGTGCTGGTGGGCGTACTGGATCGCGATCTGGGTCTTGCCGATACCGCCGCCGCCGGTGAGCAGGTAGAGCCCGTTGTAGACCTCGGGGGAGTCGAACGAGGACCGGATGTGCTCCAGGTATCCGGTGCGGCCGGTGAAGTGCCGGTTGTGCTGAGGGAGGCCGCGCAGTTGGGCGGAGCTGCGGCGGCGCCTGCGGCTGAAGCCTCCGGTCCGGCTGATGGGCTCCGAGCCGGCGGACTCCGTGTCGAGGGGGTCGGTGGTGCTCACGTCGGGGGTCTGCTCCTCTCGGGGGGACGGTGGTCCCTCGGGCTGTGGTTCGCGTGCTGCGCCGGGCGGGGCGGCACGGGGCATGGGCGGGTCGATCCCGAGGGCGTCCTCGATCCGGGTGGCGAAACGGCGGTACTCGCCGGGCATCTGGCGAAGTGCGGGCAGGACCGCCCGGGCCAGGCCCTCCTCGCGCTCGGGTAGGTCGATCCTGGGGGGCGCACCGGTCTCCAGGCGCGACAGCCACTCGTAGACCTGCGCGGCCTCCTCGAACTCGACGCCGAGGGCGAAGAAGACCGACCGCATCGTGCTGAGGTCGCCGAGCCGGCCGAGGAGCTGTTGGCGCAGCCCCGGCAGGAACTCCAGGGCCGCGGCGGCGGGGTCGTGCAGGTCGCCGGCGGGGCGCGTTGGGTCCAGGAGACCGCTGCCCAGCACCTCGGCGATCTCGGTGCGCCGGGTGCGCTCCTCGCCGGGGTCGCGGGGGATGCCCTGGTGGAGCATGTGGGCCACCGGCAGGTTGACGGGGGCCTGCGCGAGGCGTTGGGCGAGCATGCGCGCGCCCAACGAGGCGTGGGTGAGGAAGTGCGCGACGGGGTCGGGCACGAGGGTCGGGTCGTCGCTGCGGCTGCCGTCCACGGGCAGTGCCCACACGTCGGCCTCCCAGCCGGCGGCGGGGGAGGGCAGCAGGTGGTCCTCCTGCGGGTTCTCGGGCGACAGGACCGGAAGGGCGGTGGACCCCTCGGGCAGGACGGCGTCGTCGTCGGGGTGCGCGGGGGACCAGGCGGCCGGGTCGTTGGTGCGTGCCCCGGTCAGCCGCATGGGGAAGGGGTGGACCGGGCCGCGGTGCCAGGTGGAGCGGTCGAGCAGGTGCACGACGTGCAGGGGCAGGCGGGTGTTGAGCTCCGCGAGCCAGGAACGGAAGTGGGGCTGGCGCCAACCGCGGTCCTGCGCGTCGGTGATCACGAGCCCGGCGGTGGCCCCTGCGGGCAGGGGTGCGTCCAGGGGCCAGGGGCGGACGGCCCCGACGTCGCCGTCACCGTGCGCGCGGCCCAGGGGCGTGGGGGCGAAGGTGCGTACCGCGGTTCCGGCGTCCCGTGCCTCGCGCAGCAGCTCAGCGACCTCGTCCTCGTGCACACACATCAGGGGTGAGGTGTCGAGGAGGATCACCAGGTGTGAGGGGTCGCTGGTGAGGCTGCTGAGGGTGAAAGCGGGAATGTGCGTGTTCTGGGGTGTCATGTCGTATTTTGCCCCCGTCGTTCCTTTTCAAGGGCTCCTGGAAATCGGTACCCCGTCCTCGGACTTTCCGACGCACGAGTCTGCCGTCGATTCTGCCACCCGCGCGCGCTGGGGCGAAGAGTTCACCGAATGCGTTTCCGAGAAACACCGCACGTGTGTTCCTGCCGGGGAAAATGCGTTCACCGGTCCCCTGGTGTGTCCCTGAACAACGCGTCGCCGTGTTCGTCGTGCACCACCACGATCCCGTGTTCCTTCAGCTCCGCCTGTTCCCGCAGGAGCGCCGGCAGGGACAACACGTGGCGGCGGTCGTCAGGCCGCGCGCTGAGAAGCTCTCCGAGTAGGGTGGTCAGCTCCCGGCGCGGGCCGCGCAGGACCGTCGGGACCCCTGCTTCGAGCACGGCGTCGTACACGCTGTGGACATCGGCCCGGTCCGTCTCGACCAGACAGACCGTCAGCCTTCCGTCGGTGAGGTCGGCGCGAACCTCCTCCTCGACCCGGTCCCACGTGGCGAGCAGGGTGCCGGCGTCCAGCAGGGGGTGTTCGCGCTGGCGGGCCGTGCGTTGGCGCCACGGGCGCTCCCGCGCGGACACGGGTCTGGGCGGGCGCACCCGCTCGCGCACGTGGTAGACGAGCTCGTACTCCTCGGCGAGCGTCGGGGCGTCCGGGCGCTCGCCGTGGTGCCCCCTGAGCGAGCCCAGGTCCAGGCCGAGCAGGCGTTTGGGCAGCAGGAAACTCAGTCGCGCGGACCCGCGCCCGGGTACGACCCCGCCGGCGCGGCTCACGAGGTCCCCGACCCGGTCGCGCAATTGGTAGCGCTGGACCAGCACGGTCTCCTGTTCCCGGTGCTCGTAACCCCGCCCTGTGCGGTGGGCGATGCCGTGGGAGAGCTTGTAGGCCCCGGTCACCGGTTCCACCTCGAAGGTCAGGACCGTGCCGGACCGGTGACCGGACGCAGGAGCCTCGGGCCCGGGGCCGTCGGCGGGGGCGTCCGGCCCGGGGGAGGGGGCTGCGGCCCGCCGGTCCAGTTCGGCGTCGAGTATCTGTGCCCACTCGTCCCCGAGGTGCTCGCGGGACTCCTGGCCCAACCACCGGTCGGCGGCCTGCGGCACGGGTCTTTGGGCGCGCAGTTCCCGGAAGACGTGGTGCACCCACAGGAGCCGGAGCGGGGGAGTGTCATCGGTCGGGACGAGGTTCCACAGCCCCATCAGCACGTCCCACGCGGTGGGGTCCGTACCGATGCGTTCACGGGTGCGCCGGTACTCCTCGTCGTCGAGCAGGTGCGTGTGGGGGAGGGTCTCCGCGGAGACCGCGTCGAAGTAGTCGTGCAGGCGCTCGTAGACCACCGCGCCGACCTGTGCCTCGTCCCTCATGCGCCGGACCGGGGTCGAGCCGGGGTCGGTCGCGTCCTGCTCGCCGCCGGGCATGTCGTCGGTGGTCAGGAAGAAGGTCGTGCCGCTCGGGCGCCCGCTGTCGAAGGGATGGAAGTAGTTCTGCTGGACCAGCCCGACGAGCTCGGCGGACTCGGTGATGAGGCCGCAGCCGCTGAACCCTTCCCTGATCGGCTGGACCTCGTTCTCGGGCAGGGTCGCCTGATGGCTCGCGCGCGAAGGTCCTGCCGGCCCCACGTAGAGCAGGGACGAGTGCATGGCGAAACCCTCGGGGTAGCCGGTCGTGCGCAGGGGGTCGCCCTGGCGCAGCTGCGAACCGGCCATCAGTACGGGGTGGCCGGTGTCGGGGAAACCGGGGGAGGTCAGCCACAGTGCTGCCACGTCGATCTCCCCGTGGCCCGCGGACCACACCTCGACCCCGACCGAGGCCTCCCACGTGCGGCCGTCGGCCTGGCCGAGGAGGACTCGGGCGTCCTCACCGGGGTGTTCGGAAGAGTCGGTGGGCAGCCCGAGCGCGGTGTTGACCACGTGGGCACAGGTCACGAAGAAGCGCGGGGACAGGTGGACGGCACCGCCGACGGGGTGGCCGTCGGTTCCGAGCACACGCAGTTGCCAGGGGGGTTCGCTCTGGGGAGCGGGTCGGGGGGTGGGGGTCACGCTGGGGGCCTCTTCCACTCCTCAGGCCTGGGGATCCCGGTCGGCCTCCGGGTCGTAGTTGCGCATCGTCATCGAGTTGCACTTGGTGCACAGCCGCCGTGCCGAACCGGGTGACGCGGGTTGCCAGTCGTGTTCTCCCCGCGGGCAGATCCCCGAGGGGCCGATGCTGCGGCCGGTGGCGGCGGGCTGAGCGTCCATGCGGTCACCGTAGTCCGCGGCGGCCCCGAGCAACAGTCCGTTCCCGGATTCGGGCGGTCCGGTCCCCGGGGGTTCGGCTGTCGGGTGGAATTGCGCACATGCGGTACCGTCCCTGGCGCCCTGTATGTCCGATCGGACGAACACCGGCGCGCGCAGGTGGCCCACTGCACAATCTGCCCTGGTCAAGGACTCGACCGGGTATCGAAGCGGTGATGTTCCACGAACGACACGTTGTGCCGGGACGGACGAACGGACATGATCTCGGTCATCGTCCGTCAACCGCGCGTAGGGAGTCTCCGACCACGCGCCTGATCATGTGGGGAGATGCCGGTTGAACCCCGACTCCTTGCTGGAACCGGTCGTGGCCTTCACGATCTATCTCAGCCTGATGGTCGTCATGGCCGTCTACTTCTACAACAAGACGAAGTCGCAGTCGGACTTCGTCCTGGGCGACCGCAAGCTGGGCAGTTTCGTGACCGCCCTCAGTGCCAACGCCAGCGACTTCAGCGGCTGGCTGCTGCTGGGGTTGCCCGGTGCGATCTACGCGTCCGGTTTCGGTGAGGCCTGGATCGCGGTGGGCCTGGCCAGCGGTTTCCTGGGCAGTTGGATCCTGCTGGCTCCACGCCTGCGCGTCTACACCCACCGGGTCACCGACTTCCTCACCGGCGGCGAGTCCAACTCCCTGACGTTGTCGTCGTTCCTGGAGAACCGCTTCGCCGACCGCACACGTCTGCTTCGCGCGGTCTCGGCGATCATCATCATCGTCTTCTACTTCTTCTACGTCGCCTCCGGCATGACGGCGATGATGGCCCTCCTCGACCAGGTCTTCGGCCTGGGGCCGGTTCCTGCCGTGCTGATCGGGCTCGGGTTCGTCGTGGCCTACACCGTCATCGGCGGGTTCCTCGCCGTCTCGGTGACCGACACCGTGCAGGCGATCATGATGTGGGTCGCCCTTCTGATCGTCCCCATCGTGGCGATCAGCGCCATCGGCGGCCTCGGCGAGGTGCGCGACGGGGTCGCCGCGAGCAGTGAGTCCCTGCTGTCCGCGTTCGGCGGCGCGAGCCTCGACCCGGAGACCGGGACCTGGGACCCGACCGGAGCCCTGGGCTGGGTCGTCATCGTCTCGGGGCTGGCCTGGGCCTTCGGCTACTTCGGCCAGCCGCACATCCTCGCCCGCTACATGGGCATCCGCTCGGTCAAGCAGATCCCGATGGCCGCGACGGTCAGTGTCACCTGGGCCGTCACCGCCATGGCGCTGGCTGTGCTCGTCGGCTACATCGGGATCGCCTACTTCGACGCGCCGCTGAGCGACCCCGAGCAGGTCTTCCCGGCGCTCATCAACGCCCTCATGAACCCGTGGGTGGCCGGCTTCCTCATGGCCGCGATCCTGGCGGCCGTGATGAGCACCGCCGACTCGCAGCTGCTGGTGGCCTCCTCCGCCATCACCGAGGACGGGTACCGGGCGTTCGTCAACAAGCACGCCTCCCCGACGCAGCTCATGTGGATGAGCCGGGCCACCGTCGTGGTCGTGGCGGTCGTGGCAGCCCTGGTGGCCCTGTTCGGCGACCAGTCGGTCATGGAGCTCGTCGGGTACGCCTGGGCCGGGTTCGGTGCCGGGTTCGGCCCGGTGCTGCTCATGGCCGTGTTCTGGCGCCGCATGACCTGGGCGGGCGCGCTGGCCGGCATGATCGCCGGCGCCGGCATGGCCGTCGTCTGGGACATCTTCGACGAGAACGTCCTGGGCCTGGGCCTGTACGCCATGATCCCGGCCGTGGCGCTGAGCTTCCTGTGCATCGTGGTCTTCAACCCGCTGGGCAAGGTCACCCCGCAGATGGAGAGCGACTTCGAGGCCATGGAGCACGAGATCAAGCACGGCGAGCCCCCGGTGCGCCGGGAACCGGCCGCAGAGGCCTGATCCGGCCCGTGTGAGCCCGTCGGGGCCCGTGTCCGCGAACCCGGACACGGGCCCCACGTGCATTTCTGGCGCCCGTGGCCCCGCACCGGTAGAACGGTTGCATGTCGTCACAGACGGAACACCCCGCCGTGTGGACCCGTACCGATGTCCCCGAGGGCCTGGGTCTGGGGACGCTCACCCCCCGACCCGACGGTTACGGGCTGGAGGCGGGCGAGACCGTCATCGAGGACGGCGAGGCCTTCTCCACCCGGTTCGGTGTCGACACGGACCTGGCGTGGGTGACCCGGCGCGTGCGTGTGGAGGTGCTGTCCGCGCAGGGGAGCTCCCGGCTCGAGCTCACCGCACGCGACGGCAGTTGGGCGCTCGGCGACGGCACCCCGCTGCCCGACCTCCTCGGCTGCTTCGACGTCGACGTGGCCGCCACCCCGCTCACCAACACCCTGCCGATCCGGCGCCTGGGCCTGCGCCCCGGCGAGCACCGCGACATCGCCGTGGCCTGGGTACACGTCCCGTCGCTGACCGTGCGGCGGGTGCGGCAGCGGTACCTGCGCAACGGGCCCGCCGACGGCCTGGACCACTACACCTACTCCGACCCCGAGCACGGCCGGTACCGGCTGTCCGTCGACGCCCGCGGGCTGGTCGTGGACTACGAGGGTCTGGCCCGCAGGGTCCGGCGGCCGTAGACCCCGGCCCAGAAGCTCAGGGGTGGTGGCCGTCACCACGGGCGAACGGGGTACACGCGGGGCGCGCGAACCTGGATAATCGGCGGGCACGAGCACCACACCGACGGGGGGAACGCCGTGACCGACACCCAGTTGAGCCCGGAGCGCCGCGAGATCATCCGCGACCTCGACGTGGCCGCCACCTTCGACGCCGGGGTCGAGGTCCAGCGCCGGGCGGGTTTCCTCGCCGAACGGCTCATCACCACCGGCACCACCGCCCTCGTGCTCGGCATCAGCGGGGGTGTGGACTCCCTGACCGCCGGGCGCCTGTGCCGCCTCGCCGTCGACCGGGTGCGCGAGCAGGGCCACAACGCCCAGTACGTGGCGATGCGCCTCCCCTACGGCGAGCAGAAGGACGAGAAGGACGCCGCCCGGGCCGTGGAGTTCACCGAGCCCGACCGCGTCCTGACCGTGGACGTCGCCCCCGCGAGCGACGCCATGTCCGAGTCCGTCCGTGCCGCCGGGATGATGTTCGACGGCGACGTCTCCGAGGACTTCGTGTTCGGCAACGTCAAGGCACGCCAGCGCATGATCGCCCAGTACACGGTCGCCGGCGGGCTGCGCGGGCTCGTGGTGGGCACCGACCACGCCGCCGAGGCCGTCACCGGTTTCTTCACCAAGTACGGCGACGGCGGTGTCGACATCGTCCCGCTGACCGGCCTGACCAAGCGCCGGGTACGCGCCCTGGCCGAGTCGCTCGGTGCCCCGGCCGACCTCGTGGACAAGACCCCCACCGCCGACCTGGAGTCCCTCGCTCCCCAGCGCCCCGACGAGGAGGCGCTCGGCGTGAGCTACGACAGCATCGACGACTTCCTCGAGGGCCTTCCGGTGCCGGAGGACGTCGAAAGCACCCTCGTGGCGCGTTACCGGGCCACCGCGCACAAGCGCGCCGTTCCGACCGCCCCCTCGGCCCCCTGACCAGCGCTTCTCGCCCCGGTGGTGGTGCACGCACCACCACCGGGGGTCGGGTCCTCCGCATATGCTGCGGGGTGCGGGACCCATCGCGGGCACGTGTCCGGTGCACCTAAGGTCGTATCCGAACACGCGGTCGGGCACACGGACGTGCCCTCACCGCGACGCATCACCGCCGGTGCGCCCTTGACGTACCGCGACCCCCTGCAGCCGACCGGCCGAGCACCTTTCCCCCGGGCACGTGTGTGTCCACAGGGTGTGGGCGGCGGCGACGAAGGAGCGATCGATGGCCGTGACCACCCCGACGACAGCCGTGGCACCTGCGCCGGCACCGGCACCGGCGGTACCCGACCGGGACCGGTTCCTCGACGCGATCCGGCTGCTCGTCATGGTGCTCGTCGTCGCCCAGCACTGGTGGCTTCCGGTGCTGGCCGTGGAGGAGGGCACCGGGGTCCTGGATGCCGGGAGTGTGATCGCCACCGAGGGCGGGTTCGCGCTCACGTGGGTCTCCCAGGTCATGCCGCTCATCTTCTTCGTCGGGGGCGCGGCCAATCTCATCAGCTGGCGGGCCGCCTCCCGCCGGGGCACACCCGCCTCCACCTGGTACGCGAAGCGGTTGCGGCGGCTCGCCTGGCCGGTCGTGCCGCTCGCTGCCGTGTGGATCGTCGCCTGCCACGTGGCCGTCATGGCCGGGGCGCCCCACCAGCCGATCCTCGTCGGGGCCGGGGCAGCCGGGATGGTCCTGTGGTTCCTGTCGGTGTACGTGCTCGTGGTCGTGGCCACGCCCGTCCTGGCCCGTGCGCAGCGGTACCTGGGCTGGTGGGTGCCGGTCGGGCTCCTCGCCGGCGCCGCCGTCGTCGACGCCCTGCGGTTCGGCAGCGGGTTCGACGGCGTCGGGTACCTCAACGTCGCGTTCGTGTGGCTGGGCGTGCACCAGCTCGGGTTCCACTACGCCGACTCCACGATCCACCGCCGGTACGCCGTGGGCATGGTCGTCGGCGGCGCGGTCACGGCGGCGCTCCTGGCGCTGGTCGGACCGCACTCGCTCAACATGACCGGGGTCTTCGCCGCCGAGACCTCCAACGTCGCGCCGCCCACCCTGCTGCTGGCCGCGCTCGGCGTCCTGCAGGTCGGCGCCGCAGTTCTGCTGCGCGACCGCATCGCCGCCTGGACCGACCGCCCCGGGCCCGCCCGCCTGCTCGACCGGGTGTGCCCCCAGCTCATGACGGTCTACCTCTGGCACATGCTGCCGATCAGCGTCGTGGCCGGGGTGCTCGTCTTCGGCCTGGACATCCACACCCCCGAACCCATGACCGGGCTGTGGCTGCTGTGGGGCGTTCTGGGCGTGGCCGTCCTGCTGCCGCTGGTGGTGCCGCTCGCGCACTGGGCCGTGCGGTTCGAGAACCCGCCCGCCGCGCTGGACGGGGCTCCCGGCCTGGTGCGGGTGCTGCTCGCCGCGGCGCTCATCGGCGGGGGACTGCTCGCGCTGACCGTCGCCGGCCTGGGGACCGGGATCTCCACCCTGCTCGGACTGCTGGCGGTCCTGGCCGGGCTCGTGCTCACCCGGGCGCCCGCACGCGAGGCCGCGACCGCCCGCGGGGCCACGGCCGCACGGTAGGCGCGGCGGGGGCCGGGCCGCCGGTTCCGCGGTTTGACGGTCTCTTGGGGCGGTCGGCCGGGCCGGGCGCGGCGCGTCGGGTAGACCGAGTGCATGGATCCCACACGCATCGCCTACGAACGGCGCGGCCGGGGGCGTCCACTGCTGCTCCTGCACGGACTGGGGGACCGGCGGCAGAGCTGGACGGGTGTGATGCGCCGGCTCGTCGACACCTACGAGGTCATCTGCGTCGACCTTCCGGGTTTCGGCACCACGCCCGCGCCGCCGATCGGTGAGCCCTACAACGTGTACTCCATGACCGAGACCGTGCGGGAGTTCTGCGAGCTGCACGGGTTGGACCGTCCGCACCTGGCCGGGAACTCGCTCGGCGGCTCGATCGCCCTGGAACTGGCCGCCCGCGGCGCCGCCGGTTCGGTCACCGTGTTCTCGCCCGCGGGGTTCTCCGACCGGCTCGCACGCTGGGGCATGCACACCGTCGGGCGTCTGGCGAACGCGGCCGCGCAGCTTCCCACCGACGTCAAGGAACGCCTGGCCGACACCCCGCCCGCCCGCGCCGCCGCCCGGGTGGCGCTGCGGGGCGACCCGGCGTCGCCCGACGCGAAGGCCACCCGGTTCGGGGTGCAGGGGCTGGAACCCGGGGCACCGTACGTGCGGATGGTGCCGCGCATCGCCGAGTACTCGTTCGTGCAGCGCTACGTCGACTGCCCCGTCACCATCGCCTGGGGCGACCGGGACCGCACCCTGCTGCCGTCCAGCGCCGTGCACGCCCACGAGCGGGTGCCCAACGCGCGGATGGTCTCGCTCATCGGCAGCGGCCACATCCCGATGGCCGACGACCCCGTCGCCGTCGCCGAGCACATCCGGTGGACCTGCCGCTCCGCCGACCGCGGCCACGCCCCGCGGCAGCCGCGGTGAAACACGGAGGATCTTGCTACCAGAGCCGACTTCAGCGCCGATACCGGCTCTGGTAGCAAGATCCTCGGTGCGGTGCCCCGTGCTTCACACGCTGAAACCGCCGTCGGCGCTGATGACCTGGCCGGTGACCCAGGAGGCCTCGTCCGTGGCGAGCCAGGCAACCAGGCGGGCGGGGTCGTCGGTGGCGGCCATGCGCCCGAGTGCGAACTGCGGGGTGACCGCGGCGATGTCGTCCTCGCTCATGTACCCGGTCGGGACGGGGCCCGGGTCGACGACGTTGGCGGTGATGCCGCGCGGCCCGAGCTCCGCGGCCAGGGTCGGCGCGAGCTGGGCGATCGCGCCCTTGGCGGCCACGTAGGCGATCTCGCCGGGCATGCCCCCGTGCATCTGGCCCGAGGTCATGAGCACCAGGCGTCCGGCGGGGTTCCGGGGGTCGGCGTGGGCGGTGGCGCGGCGTGCGGCGAACGCCTGCGCGAGCAGGATCGCCGAGCGGGCGTCGACCGCCCAGTGGCCGTCCAGCATCTCCGGGGTCACGTCGGCCAGCCCCGCGTCTCCTCCGTTGCGGGCGTGGTTGGAGACCAGCACGTCCAGGCGTCCGAACTCGGCGAACGCCGCGTCGACCACACGCGCGGGCGCGCCGGGGTCGGCCATGTCGGCGCTCACGTGCGCCACCGTCGCTTCCGGGTCCCCCCGCACCTCGCGGAGCGCGTCGAGCACCGCGTCGAGGTCGTCGGTGCCCCACGGCATCTCTGCGTCGTGCGGGAGGAAGTGGTGCACCATCACCGACGCCCCGTACGCGGACAGCCGGCGGGCGGTGGCGAACCCGATCCCGTCGCGGCGGCTCGCCCCCGTCACGAGGGCGGCGCGTCCGCGCAGGGGCAGGGGATCGCGGGCAGGGTCGGGCAGGCGGTGTGCGTCGCCGCTGGTCATGGGGTTCCTCCTCGTCGCCGGGGTGCGCGGCCGACCCTGGCAGAACCGGCACCGGGACGCACGTGTTTTTCCGGCGCCGCGGCCCGGGCGGCGGCGGTTGTCCACAGGCACAAATCAGGGTCTTCCGGCACGGGGACCGGGCCCGATACCGTTGGCGCGCACTCGACCATGACGGAGGAGAGGGCCGTTGACCCCACACCCCGCCCCCGGCGCAACCGCATGGCTCCGGCAGGAGGAACACAGCCTGTTCGCCTTCGCCACGGCCTCCGCGGTCCCCGACGGTTTCGGCTGGCTCGACACCCGGGGCGCGGTCGTCGACGACCGGCCCACCGAGACCTGGATCACCGCCCGCATGACCCACGTCTTCTCCCTCGCCGACCTGCGCGGCGAACCCCGCGCGGGGCGCCTGGCCGACCACGGCGTGCGGGCGCTGGCCTCCGGTCTGCTGCACGACGCGGACCACGGGGGATGGCACGACGCCGTTCCGGGCGATGCGGGTTCGGAGGGCCGCGATCAGCGGGCGCGCAAGGGCGCCTATCCGCACGCGTTCGTGGTGTTGGCCGCCGCCTCGGCCACCGTCGCGGGGCGTCCCGGCGCACGTGAGCTCCTGACCCGTGCGCTCGGTGTGATCGAGGAGCACTTCTGGGACGAGGACGCCGGCGCCCTGCTGGAGAGCTGGGACCCCGCCTGGACCACCACCGAGGACTACCGCGGCGCGAACAGCAACATGCACGCCGTGGAGGCCTTCCTCGCCGCCGCCGACGCCACCGGGGACCACCGGTGGACCCGCCGTGCCCTCCGCATCGCCGAACGCCTCGTGCACGGGGTCGCCCGCGAACACGGGTGGCGCCTGCCCGAGCACTTCACCCCCGACTGGCAGCCGCTGCCCGACTACAACCGGGACGAACCCGACCACCCCTTCCGCCCCTACGGCAGTACCACCGGACACCTGATGGAGTGGTCCCGGCTGCTCGTCCACCTCGCGGTCGCGCTGGAACAGGCCGGGGAGCCCGTGCCGCCCTGGCTGGAGATCGACGCGCGTGCGCTCTACGACCACGCCGCCGAGCGCGGCTGGGGCACGGACGGCAACGACGGGTTCCCCTACACCCTCGACTGGGCCGACACCCCCGTCGTGCGCGAGCGCATGCACTGGGTCGCCGCCGAGGCCACCCTGGCCGCCTGGGCCCTGGACCGCCGCTTCGGTGAGGACGCGCGCGCCGGCCACTACGACCGTTGGTGGCGTTACGCGGCCCGCCACCACGTGGACACCGAGCACGGCGGGTGGCACCACGAGCTCGACCCCGAAGGGCGCCCCGCGGGCGGCGTCTGGTCGGGCAAACCGGACACCTACCACGCCTACCAGGCGGTCCTCCTGCCCCAGGGCACACTCGCGCCCTCGGTGGCCGGGGGCCTGCTGCCGACGACGACCCCCGGAGGGAACCTGTGAGCGACCCGCGCCTCGTCGTGGTCGGCGAGAACGTCATGGACCTGTTGCCCACCGCGCACGGCGCCGAAGTCGTGCGTGCTTCGCCGGGCGGGGGACCGGCCAACACCGCCGTGGCCGCCGCCCGCCTCGGTCTGCCCACCCGGTTCCTGGCACGGATCGGCAGCGACGAGTTCGGCGCACGGATCCGGGCCCGGCTGCTCTCCGAGGGGCTCGACCCGGAGGGGCTCGTCGAGGCCGAGGAACCCTCCGCGCTGGCCATGGCCACCTTCCGTGAGGACGGGTCGGCGCACTACGACTTCCGCATGGCCGACGCCGCCGACTGGTTCTGGCGGCCCGGCGAACTCCCCGAGCGCCTGCCGCCCTCGGTCGGTGCCGTGCACGCGGCCTCCATCGCGCTGTTCCGCGAACCCGGGGCCACCCTCATCGAGGCGTTGATGAGCAGGGAGAAGGACCGCGGGGAGGTGACGTTGAGCGTCGATCCGAACATCCGCGAGCAGGTCATCGGTGTTCCGGACACGGCTCGCGCGCTCGCGCTGCGCCACCTCGCACAGGCGCACCTGGTCAAGGCGAGCGACGAGGACCTCGGTTTCCTGTTCCCGGAACTCGGTGCCGAGGAAGCGGTGCGCGCCGTCGCCGACCTGGGGCCCTCACTGGTCGTGGCCACGCTCGGGTCGGACGGTGCTCTGGCTCTGCGCCGCGGAACCGGGACGGCAGGGGCGGCCGAGGCGCGGGTTCCCGCCCCGGAGGTCGCGGTCGCGGACACGGTCGGGGCGGGCGACTCGTTCATGGGCGCGCTCCTGCACTGGCTCGACCGCAACGGATCCCTGGGATCGGACCCGGCCGCGCGCCTGGCCGGACTGGGTGAAAGTGACCTCCGCGCGCTGCTCGCCCACGCCGCCGCGGCCGCCGCGCACACCGTCACCCGGGTGGGAGCCGACCCGCCGACCGAGGCCGAACTGGGCACACCCGACCGCACCGGGTGAGCCCGCGCCGGTTCAGGAGGGCTTCACCCGCGCCGGGCCACATGCGTCCGGCGGGGGCGGGCAGGCCGTTCACGCTCGGGTGGCCCGTCTTTCGGCGGGCGCGCTTCGCCCCTTCGGGCCCGGGGGATACCGGCTCTGCCGTGCGAGCGGCGGCCCTCGGCCGTGCCGGTTCGGTTTGCGTCCGGCCGACGGACGGGGCGCTGCCCGACGGGGTTCGCCCGCGGTTCGGTCGGCTCCGGTCTTGAGAGGGTGTGCTCGCCCCGGCACACCGGTGACCGGCTGATTGAGTGGTGGGCGGTCGTCGGACGGGGCGCTGCCCGACGGGCTGTGCCGGCGCTGATCCGCCGGATCGGGGCTGCGCCCCTGTGGACCCGAACGGGTCTGCCATGGGGCGCGTGAGCGGGGCACCGGTTCGGGTGTGCGGCATCGGGCAGGTGAGACCACCAGAGGGCGGGCGAACCCGCCGCCACGTGAGTGAGGGGGACCGATGAGCGAGGCCGAGCCCGACGCCGTTGTCGTCGGCAGCGGGCCCAACGGGCTCGCCGCCGCGGTGACCCTCGCCCGCGCGGGACTGGGTGTGCAGGTGTACGAACGAGCCGACACCCCCGGCGGCGGGCTGCGCACGGTTCCGCTGCTCGACCCCGACGTGGTGCACGACGTGTGCGCGGCGGTGCACCCCATGGTGTGGCCGTCGCGTTTCATGCGCCGCTTCGACCTGGAGGCGCGGGGCGTGCGGATGCTGCGCCCGGACCTCGCCTACGCCCACCCCCTGCCCAAGGGCGAACCCGGGCTCGCCCACGCCGACCTCGACCGCACCTGCGCCGGCCTGGGCGAGGACGGGCCGCGCTGGCGGCGGCTCATGGAACCCCTGGTGCGCCGCGGGCGCGGGGTGGGCGACCTGGTCCTGTCCGACCTGCGTTCCCTGCCCGCGGACCCGTGGGCGGCGGCGCTCCTCGGCCCCAGGGCGCTGGCCCAACGCGCGGGCGGGCGCCCCCTGCGCACCGAACGTGCCCGCGCCCTGCTCACCGGGGTGGCCGGACACGTCATAGGGCCGTTGCCGTCACTGCCCGGTTCCGCGGTCTCGCTCCTGCTCGGGCACCTCGCGCACACCCCCGGCGGGTGGCCGATCCCCGAGGGCGGGAGCGCGTCCGTGGCCGACGCGTTGATCGCGGACCTGCGCGCACACGGGGGACGGATCCACACCGGGTCCGAGGTCACCGACCTGCGCGACCTCCCTCCGGCACGCGCCATGCTGTTGGACGTGGCGCCGCGCGGGCTGCTCCACATGGGCGGGGGCCTGCTGCCGGACCGCTACCGCATGGCCCTGGAACGCTTCCGCTACGCGCCGGGGGCGGCCAAGGCCGACTTCGTGGTCTCCGGGCCGATCCCCTGGAGGGACCCCGAGGTGGGGCGCGCGGGCACGGTGCACCTGGGCGGGACCCAGGCACAGATGTTCCACGCGGAGTCCGAGGCGGTGCGTGGACGACAGGTCGAGGAGCCCTTCGTGCTGCTGGTGGACCCGGCCGTCACCGATCCTTCGCGCGAGGTCGGGGGGCTGCGCCCGGTGTGGGCGTACGCGCACGTGCCGAACGGGGACCCCCGCGACCCGGTCGACCTGGTGCGGCGCCGGATCGAGTCCTTCGCGCCCGGGTTCACCGACACGATCGTCTCCGCGCGGGGGGTGCCCGCCTCCCGGATGGCCGAGTACAACCCCAACCACGTCGGGGGTGACATCGCCGCCGGCGCGATGACGGTGTGGCAGACCCTCGCCCGCCCCGTTCCGGCGCTGGACCCGTACCGCACGCCTCTCACGGGGGTCTACCTGTGTTCGTCCTCGACCCCGCCGGGACCGGGTGTGCACGGGATGTCGGGCCACCTGGCGGCGCTCTCCGCGCTGCGCCGGGAGTTCGGGATCCACGAGGCCCCCGACCTCGCCCCCTGATCCAGGACCCTGACCCCTGAGGTCCACCCGGCCCGGACGCTAGCCGAACGGGCTCGTGCGCTCAAGTGTCGAGAGACCCGAGGACGCTCGGACCGTGGTGCGCGCGCAGAACGCGCGCCCCTACGCACGTCGGCCGGGAGCGTGCCGGGCGTTGCCCGTCGGGCCGGCCGGCATCCGCGCAGCGGCGTGAGCAGGGCGTCCGACGTCTGCCTCATGGCCGTCGCACCATGCAGGCGATCCCTCCTGATCCACGTCGTGCGCGGGGCTCGGCGTGCGTGGGGCTCGAGTATCGCGCCAAGTGCGCGCACGCCCGGGCGTGCAGGTGACCGGTACGCATGCTCCAGCCCACCGGTTGATGCGCCCGCGCATCCTTGGGCGCTGGGCGCGACCGGCCCCGTGCAGGTCGACCCCTCCGCCTGCATACGTCCCACCTGCGTGTGTCTTGCCCGTAGCGCGCTTCGACCTCGCGACGCGTTCGTCGCGTGGGAACGGAACGGATCAGGCCGGCAGACCCTCGCGGGTCTGCTCCGCGAGCATGTCGACCACGTCGGCCGGGCTCCGCCGGCGCTCGTACGCGCGGCGCTGGCGCGCAGCCCCCGACCCCGCGGCGTGCACACGTTCCAGCAGGTCCGCGGCGACCTCGGCGTCGTCGGGCGTCAGCCCCGGCAGCGCGGCGCGCAGCAACCGGTCGGCGGCGCGGTGCCCCTGCACCACGTCGCCGTTGAGCGGGTCGGGAACCTCGCCCTCCAGGCCGTCGCGGGCCGACCGCCACAGGGCGGCGCGCAGCGTGCGCCCCGGGATCGCCGGCGCGGGACGGCCCAGGCGCACGTCGGCCAGCGCACGGGTGGCCAGGCCCCGCGTGAGCAGCGTGACCAGCAGGGACTCCTCGGCGGTCGCGGCGACGTCGCCGACCCGGACCTCCAGGGTGGGCAGGTGGTCGGACAGCCGCACGTCCCAATAGACCATGTGCGGGTCCAGGATCGCACCGCTCTCCGCGAGCGCCCGCACCGCCCGGTCGTGCGCCCCCAGCGTGCGCAGCAGCGGGGGAGGACCGGCCGACGGCAACCGGGTCCACGTGATGGTGCGCCAGCTCGCGTGCCCGGTGTCGCGGCCGTCGTGGAAGGGCGAGTTCGCGCTCAGGGCCGTGAGGAACGGCAGCCACCGCCGCAGATGGTCGCTGACCTGCACGGCGCACGCCCGGTCGGGGATGCCCACGTGCACGTGGCACCCGCACACAACGTGGGCGTCGCGCAGCGCCCCGAAGTGGTCGGCGATGGCGGTGTAGCGTTCCCCCTCGCTGAGCCGGACCGTCGCCGGGTCGCCCAGCACCGGGGTCCCCGACGCCACGACCGCCAGTCCGGAACGCTCCGCGGCGTCGGTGAGGGCTCCCCGGGCGCTGATGAGGAACTCGTGCGCCTCGGTGCTGGTGGTGCACACGGGGCTGTTGGCCTCCAGCTGCACCTGCGTGAACTCCCCGCACAGCTGCGGGTCGCGCGTGCGGGCGAGCACCTCGTCGGCGCGGGAGGTGATGCGGCGGGTGCGCGGGTCCACGAGGAAGAACTCCTCCTCGACGCCGAACGTGGGCGGGGCCGCCGGGACGGTGGCGGGCCGGGGGTCGTCTGCGGCCAGGGAGTGGTGCTCCATGGATGGTGGTCCCTCCTGCCGTCGGTGCCCGCTCTGGATATCCCGGGACCGGGCGGCGGCGACAGTGTCGCGGGGAACACAAAGGGGTATCCCTGACGTCTTTGTCGCCTATGCACCCTTTGTCTGCCTCGCGGGATCGGGGGTCCCCGCACGTAACGTTGTGATAACCCGGCCGACGCATCACCGGGGTCCACGGGCGCCCTGAAGCCCCTCGAAAAGTGGCCCACGTCACTCGGAGAAATGCAGGTGGGTGCCGCACCAGGACCCCTGTCCCGCCCGCCTCCGACCCCCTCCCGCACCCGCCCCGGGACCCCCGCGCCGGGTATCGGTGAAACCACCAGTGTGCCCCCGCGCACCTGCCGCGACGCCGCCCCCGTGTGCAACGGTGAGCACGTGGACGCGATGCTCACGATCCCCCCGAGCGTGCGGCTCCGGGGGAGGGACACAGAACTGCGGGTCCTGGGCGCGGCACTGGACGGCGCCAGGGCCCGGCGCGGCACGTCCCTGCTCCTGACCGGCGGCCCCGGAACGGGCAGGACCGCTCTGCTCGACCACGTCCGCGCCGACGCCGACGACTTCACCACCCTGTCCACCGCGGGCGTGGCCGACGAGGCCGACGTCCCCCTGGCCGGGCTCCAGCGCCTGCTCACCCCGATCGAGGCCGCCGTCGACCTGCTCGCCGAACCCCGGCGCGGGCGCGTACGCGAGGCCCTCGTGCAGGGGAACCCGGGGGACCGCTTCGGCCTCGGAACCGGCGTGCTCGACCTGATCGCCCGCGCCGCCGAGGAACGCCCCCTTCTCCTGACCGTCGACGACGCCGACCTGCTCGACCGGGACTCCCTCGACGCGCTGGCCTTCGTCGCCCGCCGTCTGGACTCCACCCGCGTCGCGCTCGTCATGGCCTCCCGGCCGGCCACCCGCGCCCCGGCCGACGGCCCCCGCCCGCTGGTGCCCGGGGTCGACGAACACGTGCTCGCCCCGCTCGGGACCGGCCCCGTGCACGACGTCCTCACCTCCGCCGCGCCCGTCACCCTCGCCCAACCGGTGCGCTCGGCGCTCGTTGCGGCTTCCCACGGCAACCCCGCGGCACTGGTCGGCCTCCTGGACGCGCTCACCCACGACCAGCTCACCGGCGCAGAAACCCTGCCCGATCCGCTCCTGCTCCCCGCACGGCTGCGCGCACAGCTCCTCGGCCCCGTACGTGACCTGCCCGGACCCACCCGCCGCCTGCTCCTGCTCGCCGCCCTGGGCAGCGAGCGAAGCCTCACCGATCTCCTCGACGCCGCCGGGGACACCTGCTCCGAGGCCCCGAACGCCTCCGCCCCCGGCCCCGCCGGTCTCGAACCGGCCGAGGAACGCGACCTCGTCCGGGTGCACGACGACACCGTGCGCTTCACCGATCCCCTCCTGCGCGACGCCCTCGCCCAGGACGCCCCCGCCAACCGCGCACGCGAGGCCCACCGCGCGCTGGCCGCCGTGACCGACCACGCGCACGACCCCGTCGCCTTCGCCCGCCACACCGCCGAAGGCGCCGCCGCCCCCGACGCAGGGCTCGCCGACGACGTGCACCGCGCCGCCCGCCGCGCCGGCCGCGTGGAGGGTCGCACCGCCGCCTCCCTGGCCTTCGAGCGCGCCGCCCGCCTCACCCCCGACCCGGACGCCCGCGCCTGCCGCACCGCCACCGCCGCCTACCAGGCGTGCATGGCCGGGAACACGCCCCGCGCCGCCGACCTCGTCGCCCGGGCCCGACCCCTGGCGGTGAGCGACCGCCGCCACGCCATCATCGACCTCATCGACGCCCAGCTGGCGATGCGCGACCAGAACAGCATCGATGTCGCCGAACGCCTGCTCCGCGTCGGGCGCGAGCTCATGCCGCACGACCGCCCCCTGGCCCTGCGCGCCTTCGTGCGTTCGGCCGACTCCGCGTCCCTGGCCGGCGACCCCGTCCTGCACGCTCACGCGGTCGACCTCGCCCTCCCGCTGGTGCGCGACGACGACCCCGCGGTCATGCACCGGATGGCCGATTTCCTGGAGGGCTGCGCGATCTCCTTCCGGGGCGACTACACCGGCTCCACCCCGATCCTGCGCCGGGCGGTGCGGTTGGCCGACGGCGACGCGGGCCCCTCCGAGCTCATCTGGGCCGGGATCGCCGGGCTCCGCCTGGGCGACAACCCGTTCGTGCGCGGGGTGATGACGCGCGCCGCCGACCGGGGCAAGGCCCTGGGCGAGCAGGCCACCATGCCCGCAGCCCTGGGGTTCCTCGTCTTCTCCGAGTTCTGGAGCGGACGTTTCCCCTCCGCCGCCGGCACCGCGCTCACCGGCCTCCGGGTCTCGCGCAGCAGCGGGCAGAGCATCTGGGCCACCCACCACCTGGCCTCGCTCGCGATGATCGCGGCGATCCAGGGCGACGTGGAGACCTGCCAGATCCGCGCGCGGGCCGTGGCTTCGCAGGCGGGGGAGAAGAGCCTGGGTCTGGCCGCCGCCGTCGCGTCCTGGGGTTCGGCCGTCCTGGAACTCTCCCGCGGGAACGCCGCCGATGCCTTCTTCCGGTTGCGCTCCCTCGCCAACGCCGGGCCCGGACAGGGCCACCCCACGATGCGCTTGCTCACCGCCCCGCACTTCGTGGAGGCCGCCACCCGCATGGGCGAGACCGCGTGGGCGGCCGCTTCCCTGGCCGGGTACCGACGCTGGGCCGAGTCCGTGGACAGCCCCAGCGCGCTCGCCCTCGCCGCCCGGTGTGAAGGGCTTCTGACCAGCGGAGACGAGTCCGCCGACCACTTCGAGACCGCCCTGGCCCTGCACCGCGCCGGGGGCGACGACGACGTCGAACACGCCCGCACCCAGCTCCTCTTCGGCGCCCACCTGCGCCGGGCCCGCCTACCCGGCCGGGCCCGCGAACACCTCCACAACGCCCAGGAGTCGTTCGAGCGCTTCGGTGCCCGTCTGTGGGTCCGTCAGACCCGCGCCGAGCTGCGTGCCCTGGGGACCGCCGACCGCGGCCCCGATCTGCCCGCCACCAGCGAACTCACCGCGCAGCAACAGCAGATCGCCCGCCTGGTCGCCGAGGGTGCGACCAACCGGGAGGTCGCCGCGCACCTGTTCATCAGCCCGCGCACGGTCGAGCACCACCTGCGCGGCATCTTCCGCAAGCTCAACATCCGTTCCCGGGTGGACCTGGCCCGGCTCCTCAACTGACCCCTTCGGGCCCGGTCGACCGCACGCCCGCGGACCCGTGTCATACCAACTGGTCGGTACGCGTATCGGTGACCTGGAGAAAGGCACATCCCATGACAGCGACTACCACCGGCGAACTCCTCGGAGCGGAGGACATCACCGTCCGCTTCGGAGGCCTGACCGCCCTCGACCGCGTCGGGCTCCACGTCGGACCCGGCTCCGTGGTCGGCCTCATCGGCCCCAACGGCGCCGGCAAGACCACCCTGTTCAACGTGCTCTCCGGGGTCCTGCGCCCCAGCGAGGGCACCCTCACCTGGAAGGGCGAACCCGCCGTCGCCCGCCGCCCCCACGAGAGCGCCCGCGCAGGCATCGCCCGCACCTTCCAGGGCCTCAACCTGTTCCCGAAACTCTCCGTGCTCGACAACGTCGTCGTCGGCGCCGACCGCACCGCGCGTGGCGGACCCCTCTCCATGCTCACCGGCCTCGGCCACCACCACAGCGACGAAAAACGCCTCCGCGCCCGCGCCATGGAGGCCCTCGAGTCCTTCGGCGCCGCCCAGTACGCCGACCGCCTGCCCGGAACCCTCCCCTACGGCGTGCAGAAACAGGTCGCCCTCGCCCGCGCCTGCGTCGCCGACCCCGAACTCCTGCTCCTCGACGAACCCGCCAGCGGCCTGTCCAGCGACCAGATCGACGCCCTCGCCGAACAGATCCGCACGTTCAGCGAGGACATGGCTGTCGTGCTCGTCGAACACCACATGGACCTGGTGATGCGCGTGTGCGACCACATCGTCGTGCTCAACTTCGGCGAGGTCATCGCCACCGGAACCCCCGACGAGGTCCGCAACGACCCCGCCGTCACCCGCGCCTACCTCGGCACCGCCGGCAACGGAGACCCCGAATGAGCGACACACCCCTCCTGAAGATCGAGGACCTCACCGCCCACCACGGCGCCGTGTGCGCCCTCGACAGCGTCAGCATCGACGTGCCCGAACGCGGCCTCTGCGCCGTCCTCGGCGCGAACGGGGCCGGCAAGTCCACCCTCCTGCGCACCCTCACCGGGCTGCACCCCGCCACCTCCGGACGGGTCACCCTCGACGGGGAGGACATCACCCGGCTGCCGGCCGAACGCGCCGTCACCAAGGGCCTCGCGCACGTGCCCGAGGGCGGGGGCGTCATCGTCGAGCTCACCGTCGAGGAGAACCTGCGCCTGGGCGGGCTCTGGCGCGCACGCCACGACCCCGAGACCCTCGCGGAGGTCCTCGACCTCTTCCCGCCCCTGGTCGAACGGCGCGGCAAACCCGCCGCCACTCTCTCCGGCGGCGAACGCCAGATGCTCGCCATCGGCCGCGCCCTCATGGCCCGGCCCCGCGTGCTCCTGCTCGACGAACCCTCCCTCGGGCTCGCACCCATGGTCACCGAGCAGATCTTCACGCTCCTGGGCGACCTGCGCGACCGCACCGGCCTCACCGTGGTGCTCGTCGAACAGAACGCCGCAGGTGCCCTGGGCGTCACCGACCACGGGTTCGTGCTCAACCAGGGCCGCGTCGCAGCGGAGGGCCCCTCCGACGACCTGCTCTCCGACGACCGCACGCGCCACGCCTACCTCGGTTTCTGAGGAGCCCCCCATGGACCACTTCATCAACCTGACCCTCAACGGGCTGGCGCTCGGGGCGGCGTACTCCGCACTGGCCCTGTCACTGGTGCTCATCTACCAGGCCACCCGGCTGGTCAACTTCGCCCAGCCCGCGTTCGCCCTGCTGTCGGTCTACGCCGCCTTCGCCGTTACCCAGATCACCGGCTCGTACTGGCTCGGGTTCGGCGCCGCCCTCATCACCGGTATGACCGCCGGTGCGGCCGCCGAACGCTTCATCGTACGGCCCATCGCCCGTGTCTCCCCGCTCAACGGG
Source organism: Nocardiopsis coralli (assembly GCF_014892575.1). GTDB lineage: Bacteria > Actinomycetota > Actinomycetes > Streptosporangiales > Streptosporangiaceae > Nocardiopsis > Nocardiopsis coralli. The sequence goes on from NZ_JADBGI010000028.1 coordinate 84,271, forward strand.
GTCATCGTCACCCTCGGGATGCTCCTGGTCGTGCAGGGCGCCGTCGGCATGATCTGGGGCAACGAACAGCACGGGTTCGGATACGCGTTCAGTTACGTCGGCCGGTTCTCACCCGCGGACATCTTCGCCGTCAGCGCCGTGGCCGGTGTCGCGCTCCTGCTGTTCCTGCTCTACCGCTTCACCGCGATCGGACTGCGCATGCGCGCCGCCGCCCACCACCCCGAGGCCGCACGGCTCAGCGGGGTGCGGGTCGGCCTCATGCTCACCGCCGGGTGGGCGATCGCCTCCTTCATCGGCGCCCTCGCCGGGATGCTCGCCGCGCCCCCGTTCCTGTACCCCAACGTGTTCGACATCGTGTTCGTCTTCGGGATCACCGCGGCCGTCGTCGGCGGCCTCGACAACCCCTTCGGGGCGATCCTCGGCGGGATGCTCATCGGCCTCGGCGGCTCCTGGGTCTCCGGTTACCTCGGCCCCGAGCTCGCCACACTCTCCGCCCTGGTCATCGTCGTGGTCGTGCTGAGCGTGCGCCCCGACGGCATCCTCTCCCGACCGACCGCGCGAAAGGTCTGACCCATGTCCACCACCACCGGACAGCGCCCCGAGCCGTCCACGGAGGCCGCGTCCACGCCCCCGCCGTCCCTGCCCGAGAGGTGGCGCGCCCTGCCGCTGCCGGCCCGCAACCTGCTCGGGGCCGCCGCCGCGCTCCTGGCCGTCATCGCGTTCCTCGCGGTCACCGGCGACCTCACCGCGCTGCGCCTGGCCACCGTCGGGTACACGTTCCTCGCCATCGCCGGTCTGCAACTGCTCGTCGGCGGCAGCGGACAGATCTCGCTGGGCCACGGCGCGTTCATGATGATCGGCGCGTACTCGATGGCGCTGCTCGTCCTGCACCTGCCGATGCTCCCGCTCGCGACCAACCTGCTCATCGTCGTGGCCGTCTCCGCGGTCGCGGGGATCGCCGTGGGGGCCGCCACCGCCCGGCTGCACGGGCCCTACCTCGCCGGTGCCACGCTGATCCTCGCGGTCGGGCTGCCCGGCATCGCGCACCGGTACCACGACCTGTTCGGCGGCTCCAACGGTCTCAACATCCGCACGGTCGGTGCGCCACCGTTCCTCGACGGGATCGTCACCACCAGCGAGTGGCGTGCGCTCGTGGTCTGGTTCACCGTGCTGCTCGTACTTGCCGCGCTCGCGACGATCTCCGGCGGGCGCCTGGGTCGGCGCATGCGCGCGATCCGCGACGACGAGACCGCCGCGGCGATGTCCGGCATCCCCGTCGGGCGCACCAAGGTCGTCGCCTTCGTCATCGCCTCCGCGGCCGGCGGGCTCGCAGGAGGGCTGCAGGCCTACGTCCTCGGAACCGTCACACCCAGTTCGTTCTCCCTGGTGCTGTCCCTGACGTTGATCGCCGCCCTCGTGCTCGGCGGCATCGGCAGCCTCTGGGGCGCGCTGTGGGCGGCCGTCGCCATCGTCTACCTGGAGGTCTGGGCCTCCGACCTGGCCAAGGTGATGGATCTCGACCACAACGTGCAGCACAACCTGCCGATCGTGCTGTTCGGTGTCGTGCTGATCCTCGTGCTGCGCTTCTGGCCGCTCGGCCTGCACGGCGGCCTGCAGGCCCTGCGCAACCGCATCGCACGCCGCTGACCACCCGTACCGGGTTCCTGACCGGACCGGATTCTTGGAGGAGACCATGCCGGCGAACAGACGAGGCCGTCACCTGGCACGGGCGGCCGCCGCCGGGGCGCTCGCCCTGGTCATGACCGCCACCGCCTGCACCGGGGCGGGGCAGATCGAAGAAGGGGTGCCCGCCGACCTCGACGTGGCCCCCGGCGTCACCGACGACTCCGTCGTCATCGGCGCCCACCACCCCCTGACGGGGCCCGCCGCGCCCGGGTACCTGTCGATCTCGCGGGGTGCTTCCGCCGTGTTCGACTACGTCAACGAGCAGGGCGGGGTGAACGGGCGCGAGATCGACTACCGGGCCGAGGACGACGCCTACGACCCGTCCATGACGATCGACGTCACCCGCGAGCTCGTCATCCGCGACGAGATCTTCGCGATGATGGGCGGCCTGGGAACGCCCACGCACAGCGGCGTCATCGACTACCTCAACGACGAGGGCGTGCCCGACATCTTCCCGTCCTCCGGGGCCCTGGCCTGGAACAACACCGAGGTTCATCCGCTGACCTACGGGTGGCAGGCCGACTACACCAAGGAGGCCAAGGTCCAGGGCGAGTACATCGCCGAGCACTTCCCCGGGCAGAGCGTCGGTTACCTGTACCAGAACGACGACGTGGGGGTGGATTCCCAGGCCGGCCTCGACCAGTACCTGGAGGACGAGGTCGTGGCACGCCAGCACTACGAGAGCGAGGTGACCGACCTGAGCGCGCAGATCGCGGAGCTCGACCGGGCCGGCGCCGACGTCGTGGTGTGCTCGTGCATCCCCGCGTTCACCGCGATGGGCATGCTCGAGGCGTCGCGCATCGGGTTCGATCCCCAGTGGATGGTCTCCAGTATCGGCGGGGACACCGCGACGCTCCAGGGGCTGTTGCAGGAGTTCACCTCCGACACCCCCGCCGAGGGCACCCCCGCGGACGCGTTCCTGGAGGACACCCTCGTCACGACCTACCTGCCGCGCGTGGAGGACCCCGAGGACGAGTGGGCACAGTTCTTCATCGACGTCTACGAGGAGTACGGGGGTGAGGACCAGATCACCAACACGCACATCTTCGGGATGTCGCAGGCGGTGATGTTCGCGCAGGCGCTCAAGTCGGCCGGCCCGGACCTGACCCGGCAGGCCCTCGTCGACGCGTTGGAGAACGAGGAGTGGCGCGGGCCCGGACACGTGCCGTTCGCGTCCTCCGACGGGGACCACGGTGGCCACGAAGGGGTCTTTGTCGTGCAGCACCAGAGCGACGGGACCCAGGACTGGGTGCAGGAGGCCCGCGTGACCGACCGTGAGGACGGGCCGATCGAGCAGGTGGAGGGCTTCGACCGCGCTACGCCCGAGGAATTGGAGTTCCACGACTGAGATCACGCGTAGGTGCGTCGACGGCCCCTGAACCCCGGACCGGGTCATACGTGACTCGGAACGGTGGCCAGGGGCCGTCGGTGTGTGTAGCGCGTCAGCCTGCGACGTGGAGTTCGGTGAAGACGTAGGAGGCGAGGTGGTGTGGTGTCGGGGTTCGGGGTGGGACGGCGAGGTCGGCCCATACGTGGGTGCCGAGGTCGGCCCAGGGGGCGGTCGGAAGATGTCCCCAGGCTGTGGACAGCGTTTGGACCATGAGCAGTCCGCGTTGGCCCTCGGCCCAGGCCCAGTCGTCGTCGGAGCGCTGATCCGGGATACGGGGGAGGGCGCCTGAGCCGCCTTGGTCGGTGAAGCCGAGGCGGATGCGGTCATTCTGCCAGTTCAGGAAGCGGATGACTTCGCCGTTCGGGCGGCCTGAGTCGGTGTACTTGACGCAGTTGGCGAACAGCTCGCTGGCGCAGAGCACGATCGTTTCGACGAGGTCGGTGTCGAACCCGTTGAGGTCGTGGGTCAGGTGGGTGCGGACGTCGCGCAGGTGGCAGAGGTGGCCGGGGTAGGTGCGCGGTTCCCACACGGTGGGGGCGGTGGTGGCGGCCGGAGAGATCGGACCGGTCGGACCGGTCGGAGAGTTCGGACCGGGCGCAGTGGTCGGTGTGGGGTCGGTCTGCTGGATGAGGTTCATGCGCCCGCCCCCTGGAGGACTCGGGTCTGGCCCTGGCTGACACTCGAGCTTCGGCGCTGTTGTTGGCGGGCGCGGATTCGGGAGAGGTGGGGGAGGCCGTTCATGCGTGCGGGCACACGCGGGCTCGGGGTGCGCGGGGCGGGGACGTGGAAGGTGTCGGTCGGGGTCGGGGTCGGGGCCGGGGCCGATGGCTCGGGTTCCGGTTCCGGGTCCGTGTCGGGAGCGGGGTACTGGTCGAGCGTGTAGGTGCGGGTTCCTTCCGGGGGCGGGCCGAAGGAGAAGTTGGTGTCCGGGCCGAATTCCAGGTGGTCCAGGTTGGCGCCCCAGGCGCGCAGGCGGGCGGTGGCGCGGTCCTGGGCGCGGGCCGCATCGGCTTCCGTCTCGGCTTTGGCCTCAGCCACTGCCTTGGCTTCGTGGGCGGTGAAGTAGGGGCGGACCAGGGCGATCTCGTCGGCGTCGAACTCGGCCGTCGAGGGCTTCAGAGTCGGGGTCTCCTCAGGGGAGTCGTGCACGGTCGGGTGCGAGGGGAGGCGTTCCGGAGCTGCGGGGGTCATCGGGGCGTAGGGGCGCACGCGCGTGGAGCGGCGGCGCCGGAGCTGCTCGGCCGAGTGACGGCCCCTGGGCTGGGAGAACAGTCCCGAGATGAGTGCCCGGATCAGGTTCCAGGCAGCGGCGAACACGGCAGCGATACACTTGGGCATGCTGGCAATTCCTTTGGCTAAAGGGATAGAGGTTGCTGGCCACGGCCCCGGGCGGCTTTTTAACCGTCGCGGGGTCACCGTGTTTTTGAGTTGTGGAGGACCACCTCGGCCGCAGTTTCCTGTGCGGACTGGGCTGCCGAAGCGGCTGAAGCTACCGACGCTNCTAAAGGGATAGAGGTTGCTGGCCACGGCCCCGGGCGGCTTTTTAACCGTCGCGGGGTCACCGTGTTTTTGAGTTGTGGAGGACCACCTCGGCCGCAGTTTCCTGTGCGGACTGGGCTGCCGAAGCGGCTGAAGCTACCGACGCTGGTTCGGTCGCCGAAGCTGACCAGGGCGGCGAAGTTGACCACAGCGCCGAAACAGCCGAGGTTGCCGGACGGCCGAAGCCGACACCCGGGAGAGGGGCCTGGAGGTCGATGGCCAGGCTCAGCGAGGCGGGTGAATCCGGGGACCCGTGGATCCGTGCGGGTCTGTGGATCCATGCGGATTCGGCTGGATCAAGGTGATGTCAGAATCGTAGAGCAACCGAACACAGGTTTGGCGAGCTTTCCCCGAGAAAAGTAGCAGGAATCTTGTTCTCCCAGCTCAGGCGGGGAGGGCGTGGGTATCAGGTTCAGAATTCAACAATTCCGAACTGTCCACATTGCCCGAATCTGCGTCTTTTTGTGTGCCTGGGCTGAACCTGCGGGTGAACGCCGACCATGGACATGAGGCGGCCGCCGAGGGTGGCAGCCGACCTGCGGGAGCGCGGCTTCAGGTGTGGAGTGCAGTGATGGGGCGGCGGGGTGGTGGTTCGGATGGGTGTTCTGTGGTGTTGCCTCGGGGTGGTGGTTCGTCGGGGCCGGGATCGTAGCCCGGCC
>NZ_JADBGI010000029.1 GCF_014892575.1 Nocardiopsis coralli
GGTCCTGTTTTCGGGGCTCTTCCCCTTTTTTTGTGCCCAGGCTTGTGAACATGTGAAGGCACAACAGAAGGGCCGATGGGCCGGCGCACCGTATGAGGTGAGCGCAGCCCGCATCGGCCCGTGGCGGGGGACCGCCGACAGGAGGGCTCGGGGGAAGCAGCGGGGGGTGTTGCGTGGCCGTGCTCGCCGGCGGGGCCGGCGCGAGGTCAGTCCTCGTCGACCTCCGGGCTCTCCACGAGCTGCCGCAGCAGCGCAACGAAGTCGTCGTCACTCATGGCCGACCAGTCAACATGCTCGTTCATGTTGTGCGGATTCCCCGGACCGGGCGGGCATAAGCCTCCGAGGCGTGCTTCGACCGGAGAACACTGTGTTAAATCCGTGTCCTCGCAGGTCGCGGGGGTTGCGAGGGGCATGTGTGGCCGCATCCGGACGAAGCATGGACTTCCCGACGTCTTTCCGGTAATCGGGCCGGCCTGCTCCGTCCGGGCGGGCAGGGCCTTCAGACGCGTTGGCGCAGGGCGCTTCGGCACTCGGGGCAGCGGCAGCGCTTGTTGTAGCCGGTCACGGTCCCGTGGGGGAGCGAGGGGTCGCGCTGTTCGGTGAGAGTGGCGTCGAGCTGCTCACCGAAGGGGACGAGGACGCGGGCGGTCGAGAAGACCTGCTTCGGGCTGATCTCCAGCTCGGCGGCTGCTTCGTCGATGTGCTTCCCCATGCGGAGTTTCGCGATGAGTCGTGATCGGGTGCTCGGCGGCATCCGGGCCTCGGCATTCGCGATGAGTTGCTCGGCGTCGTCGATGGGGTAGCTCATGGGTTTCCTCTACGTGTGCGGGCACGCCCGCCGCAGCGGGCACCTCAAGCATCGTACGTGGTTTCTTCCCGCTGGTAGCAGTGTGAGACGCAAGGGGCATATGCGGATCATTCGGAGGCGCGCGGAGAGGGGTTGAAGCGGCCGGTTCGGGACCCGCTCCGAGTACCTTCGCGGAACCCCGATGTCCACCCCACGATTGTTACGACCGGGGCGCATGTGAGGCAGGAAAACGGCAGTGAACTTCTGGGTTTTCTGTGACTGCGCTTCTGCAACTACTGTGACCTAATGTGACAAACGGGCGTTTTTCCCGACCGGAGATCCAGGATGATCCGACCTCTCCCTGGTGATGGGGTCGGAAACGTTCGTTGTTTTCTAGAAACGCATTGCTAGAAGCTAGGTACCGTGTTTCGCTGGTGGGACACCCTCACCACCCTGTGTCATTGGATCAGTGATATGACCAGCCCCACGGTTCGCCGACGGCGTCTGTCCTCCGAACTCCGCCGCCGCCGTATGCAGGCCGGAATGACCCTCAGCGACGTGGCCGAGGAACTGGAGTGGTCGCCGGCCAAACTCGGCCACATCGAGACCGGTATCCGGAAATGGCCCTCCGTCATGGAGATCTCCGCACTGCTGCGCCTGTACGGGGTCACCGGCGGCCAGCGCGAGGCGGTGCTGACCCTGGTCCGGGAATCCCGGCTCAGGCCGTGGTGGACCGAGTACGAGGACGTGATCTCCTCCGCCTACGTCGGCAACGAGGCCGGTGCCGAGGCCGTGCAGACCTACGCGGGGATCCTCGTGCCCGACCTCCTCCAGGTCCCCGACTACACCGCCAGGGTGGCCCGGTCCCTCGGGCACGGTGAGCACAGCGTCGAACGCATGGTGGCCGCCCACCTCAAACGCCAGGAGAGCCTCGACGCCGGAGGTATCGGGCGTTACCACGCGGTACTGGAGGAGGACGCCCTCCAGCGTGTCTCCGGCGATCTGGAGCTGCTGCGGGCGCAGACCGAGCGGATCGTCGAGCTGGCGACCGACTCCGATGCGGTGACCGTCCAGCTGCTGCCGACGTCCGCCGGCCCCCACCCGGGCTTCTCCGGCCCCTTCTCCGTGCTCGAGTTCGACCAGGACGAGGCCGCGCTCGCCTACGTCGAATCGCCCCGGGGCGGAGCGATCGTCGAGTCCGAGGACGGCGTGCGCTCGTGCCGACGCGTCTGGGAGGCGCTCACCTCCGCAGCGGCCTCGCCCGAGGCCAGCGTGGGTATTCTGCGCCGCATGGCCCTGCTGACCTGAAGCCTTCCTGCAGCGTGTGCCCAGGGCTGATGCCGACTGTTGGTGTGAAACGGTCCACCGTGGCCGGGAGTGCCCGGGATGGCTTGCTAGTCTGCTTGGTGACAACCTCATAAAGTTCTCTGTGGAGGGCCGGACCCCCGGGCTCGGCCCCCTGCACGAACCGGACCAAAGAAAGGGTGCAGACAGTGAAGAAGATCATCGTTCTGGCGCTGGTGGCCCTCGGTGCTTTTGCCGTCTACCGCAAGATCCAGGCCGACCGCGCCGAGCTGGACCTCTGGACCGAGGCCACGGCGGCCAGCGAGGGCTGATCGCGCGAACGCCAGGGCGGCGTCCTCGACGCCGTCATGAGGGTTCCGCCGGGCAACCGCGGGCAGGCACACACCACGTGCCGCCCCGGAACGCCCGACGGCGACACGAAGGCGTGGGTGGGCTGACGACCCCGCGGTGCGACCCACGGCTTTGTGCTGCGTCCGGCCCCGGACGTGGCTCCGTGGTATCCGGTTCGGTCCGAGTGACCGGGGCGGCCTTCGGATGAAGGTATGCTCTGTGAGGTGACCGGGCCCGACCCCGGATCCAGGGGCCATAGCTCAGCTGGCAGAGCGCTGGTTTTGCATACCAGAGGTCAGGGGTTCGACTCCCCTTGGCTCCACTCTGTACGAGGCGCCCGTCCCCGCACTTGCGAGTGCGGAGGCGGGCGCCTTCGTCGTTCCCGGGCCCGCCTGCCCCGCGCCTCAGCGCTGCTCCGGGGGTACCAGGTACCCGCGGGCGAAGGCGGCCGCGACGGCCGCCGCACGGTCGTTGACGCCGAGCTTCGCGTAGAGGTGCAGCAGGTGTGTCTTCACCGTTGCCTCGCTGATGAACAGCTGCTGCGCGGCCTCCCGGTTGGTGGCCCCGTCGGCGATCAGCGCGAGCACCTCCACCTCGCGCCGGGACAACGGGCCCGGCGAGGGCGGCCGCACCGCCCCCATGAGCCGCGTCGCGACCGTGGGGGACAGGACCGCCTCACCGCGCGCGGCCGACTCCACGGCACGGAACAGGTCCTCCCTCGCCGTGTCCTTCAGGACGTAACCGGTCGCGCCCGCCTCGATCGCGGACAACACGTCCCCGTCGGTGTCGTAGGTCGTGAGCACGAGTACCCGCGACGCCACGCCGCGCTCGGCCAGCTCGCGGATGGCGGTGGGCCCGTCCGTGCCGGGCATGCGCAGGTCCATGAGGACCACGTCGGGCAGGAGCCTCTCCCCGGCCTCGACCGCCTCCGCCCCGCTGCCGGCCTCGCCGAGGACCTCGAAGCGCGGATCTGCGTCGAACATGCTCCGGAGGCCGTCCCGCACGACGGGATGGTCGTCGACGACGAGCACCGAGATCACGGCGTCCCACCCCCGGCGGGCGTCGCGGGGACGGACACCGAGACCGCCGTGCCCCCGCCCGGCTCCGACTCGACGTGGACCCGGCCGGCGAGCCTCCGGACCCGCTGCCGCATCGCCACGAGGCCGAACCCTCCCTCGCCCGGACCGCGGCTCCGGCCGTCCCCGGGTACGAAACCCGTCCCGTCGTCCCGCACGTCCAGTGTCACGACGTCCTCCATGTAGGACAGGGTCAGCCCGACCCGGCCCGCTTCTGCGTGTTTGGCGACGTTGCTGAGCGCCTCCTGCGCGGCCCTCAGGAGCGCGGCCTCGACGTCGGTGTGCATGGGCCGCGGGTCGCCCGTGACGGTCAGATCCGCGGCGACACCGTGGATCCCGGACCAGCGTTCGACGATCCGTCCCACCGCGTCCGGGAGCCGTGCCTCGGAGAGCGCCTGCGGCTCCACGGCACGGACGGTCCTGCGCGCCTCGGACAGGCCCTCCCGGGCCAGGGACATGGCGGTGGCCGTGTGGCGGCGTGCGGCCGCGGGGTCGCCGGAGGAATGCTCCGCCGCCTCGAGCTGGGAGAGGATCCCCGCCAGGCCCTGGGCGAGCGTGTCGTGGATCTCCCGCGCCATCCTCTGCCGCTCGTCCAGCACCCCGGCCTCCCGCGCCCGCGCCATGAGGCGGGCGTGCAGCTCGGCGTTCTCGTCCAGCGCCGCCTCGAGGCGGGCGTGGGACCGGTTCAGTTCGGCGAGCATGCCGGCCTGCTGCCGGTCGTGGTCGAACCACAGGTCCGCCAGGTGGAAGGAGGCCGACGACAGTCCGGCGCCGACCAGGAACACGGCGCCCCAGAGCCACCACTCGTCACGGCTGATGGCGTCGAAACCGCCCAGATAGACCACGGCCATGAGCAGCGACGTGGCGACGGCCCCGACATACCGCAGGCCGCCCCTCAACAGGTCGTACGCGTGGACGTAACCGAGGAGCGCGGCGATGCCGTACCAAGGTGCGAGGGCGACCAGCGCCGTGGCCAGTGCCAGCAGTCCCGCGTAGTAGAGCACCATGAGCGCGCGGTTCCCGCGTGGCGCCCCGGGGCGTGTGACGAAGAAGAACACCCAGGCCGCGGTGGCGGCCGTGAGCCCGAGGACCGCCCCCAGGTCCACGGGCTCGCCACGCACCGACTGCAGCAGGGTGATGACGGCGCAGAGGGACAGAGCCAGGTACGGGAGGGCGGCGAAGAACGCGTTCCAGCTGCGCTCCGCACGGTCCGGCCCTGTGTCTGCCTCGGTCCCGGTGCTCACGAACCTACTCCCAACGGAAGTACCGCGCGGCCAGTGCGCCCGCCGCGACCGTCCATCCCAGCAGCACGGCCAGGTGGAGCAGGTGCGGCCAGTCGCCGGCGGCGGCGTCCTGCAACGACTGTACTCCGGCGCCCAGCGGTGTGGCATCGCTGATGGTGCGAAGGACGTCGGGCATGGTCTCGCGCGGGGTCCACAGCCCGGCGAAGAACAGCATCGGGAGCAGCAGCACGAACCCGATCGCCCCGGCGCTCGTGCCGCTGGGTGCGACGGCACCCACGAGCAGGCCGATCGCGAGCACCGCCAGGCTGGTCAGGAGGTGGGCCGCGATGTAGGCCAGGGGCAGTTGCGGCAGGTCCACGTCGAACGCCACCCGGCCGAGGGCGAGGATGACCAGCATCGTCGCCACGGACATGCACGTGTACATGAGCATCTGGGCGCCGAGCATCACCGCGGGCCTGACGGGTGTGGTGCGCATCCGCCGCAGCACACCCCGCTCCCGGTACGTCGCGAACTGCTGGGGAAGGTTGGTCAGGGCCGGAACGGTGAAGGCCAGCGCCACGACGATCGGCGTGTACAGATCGATGACGCGGAGCCCGCCGAGGCCCTCCTCCGCCTCCTGGAACGACGGGACGGAGCCGAGCACGGCGTAGAGGACCGGTGGGAACAGGAGCGCGAACACCACACTGATCGGTTCGCGCAGGAACAAGCGGGTCTCGGCTCGGGTGAGCCGGAGCAGGACGGTCATGACGGCCTCCTCAGTCGTCGATGGAGCGGCCGGTGAGCGCGACGAACGCGTCGTCGAGCGAGGGCTGGTCGATCCGCAGGTCGGAGGCGGAGACGCCGTGGCGGGACAGCTCTGTGACGACGGCGGAGAGCAGGTCGCCCGTCCCGGTCACGGTGACGCGGTCCTCGGCCCGGTCGACCCCGAAGACCTCGGGCAGTGCGCTCAGCACCCCGGGGTCGAACGGTGCGGACGGTCGGAACCCGATCCGTTGCCGGTCCCCGACCGTGGAGACCAGGCCTGCGGTGGTGTCGAGCGCGACGACGCGGCCGGAGTCGATCACGGCGATGCGGTCGCAGAGCCGCTCCGCCTCCTCCATGAAGTGCGTGACCAGGAGAACGGTGACGCCGCGGTCGCGGACGGACTCGATGAGGTCCCACGTGTCCCGGCGGGACTGCGGGTCGAGCCCGGTGGTGAGTTCGTCGAGCACCGCCACACGGGGGTTGCCGATCACGGCGAGCGCGATCGACAGCCGCTGTTTCTGTCCGCCCGACAGGTGCCGGAACTGTGTGCGGGTCCGGTCGGTGAGCCCGAGGTCCGCGATCAGTCCCCGCCAGTCGGCGGGGTCGCGGTAGAAGGAGCTGTAGAGTTCCATGGCCTCGCCGACCGTGATCTTGTCCGGCAGCTCGCTCTCCTGGAGCTGGGCCCCGAGCACGTGCCGTAGTTCGGCCGAGTCAGTCTGCGGATCGAGGCCGCAGACCCGGACGGTTCCGCTGTCCGGGGTGCGCAGCCCTTCGATGCATTCGACGGTGGTGGTCTTTCCGGCCCCGTTGGGGCCCAGGATCCCGAAGATCTCGCCGCGGCGGACGGAGAGGTCGACCCCGCCCACCGCGGTGCGGTCGCCGTAGCGCTTGACGAGACCCTGCACTTCGATCTGTGTCATGTCTCGAGAGTGCGGCTCGGAGGGGGTTCCGGGGATCGACCGCCGGGGGTGGAACCCGGGAGCGGACCGGTGGATGGGGGATCCACCGATCGGTGGATGCTCGCAACCCCCTGCACGGTGCGCCGTTACCTGCCCGTCCCGAACTTCGGGACGGACGCACGGAATCAATGGGGCCCTTCACCACAAAAGCCCGGGTCCATGGTTACCAATGAGTATTCTCGATCGGCCGACGGTCGCGTTCTTGCGCGTGGCCCGAGATGCGCATGTGGTTCGCCCAGAAGAGGCAACTAGTCCATTCGAGTTAGATGGATGACGGAGAGTCCTGTCCGGGGGTCTCGGGCGGGTCCTGTGAGGGACTCATCGGATGACGTGAAGTCGCAGGTCATCACGGTTGTCGGGGAAACGATGGAGGAGGTCCTTTCACGGCGGTTTCGTGAGGCCCCCGTACCACACGTCATTACCCTGCGTATGTGTATGATGACACCTCCCCTCGGTTCGATGGTCCTACTGGGCCATATGAGAAATAGGTCTCTTGGGGACTGTTGGTGAACTGGGACGATCCGTAGTTTCGACACCAGCGACAACGAGGAACACAGCGCGCCGAAACGAACAACCCCCGAAGGCGTGAAGCGCGGTCCCCCCGCGCTGCGACAGAAGACCATCGTCCTCGGATCGGTCCGCTGTTCCTCGGCCACCCCGGGTCCGTCCGGAGGTGGAATCCGATCACCACACATGCTGATCTTGGGAGTGGGGCAACATGTGGAACGAGAAGATGGCGATCCGGGCGAAGTGCCGTGAGATCGACCCGGACGCCCTGTTCGTTCAGGGAGCCGCGCAGAACCGCGCCAAGCTGATCTGCCGCGGATGCCCCGTACGGACCGAGTGCCTGGCAGAGGCGCTCGACAACCGCATCGAGTTCGGTGTCTGGGGAGGCATGACCGAACGCGAGCGCAGGGCGCTGTTGCGGCGCCGCAAGGACGTCTCGAGCTGGTACGACCTGCTCACCAGCGCCGAGCGCAACTACGAGCGGGAACAGGAGCGCCGCGAGGCCTCCCGCCGCTCGGCGGACCCGGTCACCGCCCGGCAGTGACCGACGGCGTCGGATCCCGCGTGGGCCGCAGGCCCAGGGAGGGGTCCCGGAGCGGAGGTCCGGCGCCACCGGTGGACAAACGGGAGATGTCCACCGACCCCGACCGCATCGGCCGGCCTCGGAGGGACCTTGTTCCTCCGGGGCCGGACCCGTCGCTCAGGGAAGAGTCAGGGGCTGCCCCGATACCCGAACGCCACATGCGTGACGCACCATGGAGGGGACGGGCCCCGACGGGCCGCGTCCCGATGCCGTGAGGGAGGGTGACGTGGCGGTGGACGAACATCGAGGCCACACCGACCGGCCCCGGCCGTACCGCGGGGGCAGTCCCGAACTGCGTCTCTCGCACGCCGACCGCGACGCGGTCGCCGAGGTGCTCCGGGAGGCCTACAGCAAGGGCCAGATCGACGGCGACGAGTTCGGGCAGCGCGTCGACCTGGCGATGAGCGCGAAGTACCCCTCGGAGCTCGAACCCCTCACCGCGGACCTCGGTCCGCTGCCCTCACCGGGGCCGTCCGGGGCGAGTGCGCCCGGACCGCAGCAAGGGGAGCAGGAACACGGCCCGGCCGAACGGGTGATCTCCGCGGTGGGGCACGCCAGCCACTACTACCTGCCGTTCGTGGTGCCGCTGCTGCTCTTCGCGGTCAGCGACAAGACGTCGTGGTACGTGCGGCGGCAGGCGATGGAGGCGCTCAACTTCCAGCTCTTCTGTGTCATCGCCGGGGCGGCCAGCGCCCTGCTCATCACACCGATCGCGCTCTTCTGGGCCCTGGGCCCGGTGGCGCTGGCGGGGGCGCCGGCGGTCCTGCTGGCCGCGCTCATCGCGGTTCCGGTGGCGGTTCTGCTCTACGTCGTCACCGGGTGGATGATCCTGCCGGCGGTCGCGGGGATCGCGAGCCTGATGGGGAAGAACTGGCACTACCCGATGTTCTTCCGCCTCCTCAAGGACAAGTGAGGGGCCGGGGCCCGGAGGGCCCCGCCACCGACCCGCGTCGTGGGGGAAAAGGGGATGGCCGGCGGGCTGTGCGCCCACCGGACACGCTCTAGGACTTGGTGGATCCGTCCTGTTCAGAGCCGGTCGTGGCCTGAACCTTCTCCTTGGCCTTGTCCTTGGTGGCCTTGGCCTTGTCGGCGGCCTCGGACGCCTTCGTCTCCAGGTTCTCGCGGGTCTCGCGGACCTGGTCACGCGCCTGGTCCAGGTGCTCCTGCCACTCGGCGTCCTGCGAAGCCTGGCGCATGCGCACCAGCGAGTAGACCACGACACCGCCGACGACGGCCGCGCCGCCGATCAGCAGGGTGCGGGAGACCTTGCGGTTCTGGCGCAGGGCGCGCAGGCCGCGGCGGGACGGCTTGGGGTCGACCCGCTGGGCGGCGGTGGTGAGGAGGTCGGCCACACGAGGGGCGACGGTGTCCTCGACCCGCTGGGCGGCGGTCTCCAACCGGGGGGCCGTCCAGCCTCGGGCCTGGAGGAGCTTCAAAGAGGCCTGGTCGCGCGCCTGGTCGGCGTACGGGCCGAGGCGCTCGGCCTGCTCGCGAGCGAGGTCCTGGAGGCGGGCGATGGCCACCTCGGCCTCCTTCTGTGCCTTGCGACGCTTCGTGGTGATGGGCACGTCGTCAGCTCCTTCGATAGAGATCGTCAGCGGCCTCCACCCGTGGACTGCGGACAGTGCCGCACGGGCGGCTTGCCGTCGTCCTTCCCTGTTACCCGGGTGTTATCTCAACTTACGTCCTCTCCGTCTGTGATCTGTGCTTCAACACCGCGCGTGATGCTTCGACGCCCCCGGGAACACGCCCCAGGTCGGTGCCGTTCGGGCCGACGTCGTCCACAGGTCACCGGGTTTCGGCGAAGCGCGGGTGCCGGACGGGTAACGTGAGCACGTACGCGAACTCGACCGAAAGGCACGCAGGTGTCGGACTCCAAGGGTCAGCCCACCGCGCGGCTGAACACCTCCAAGGGAACCATCGTCGTCAAGCTCTTCGAGGAGGAGGCCCCCGAGACGGTCGCCAACTTCATCGGGCTGGCCGACGGCTCCAAGCAGTGGATGGACCCCACCACGGGCAAGCCCTCCAACAGCAGCCTCTACGAGGGCACCATCTTCCACCGCGTCATCGACGGCTTCATGGTCCAGGGCGGCGACCCGCTCGGCACCGGCCGCGGTGGCCCCGGGTACACGTTCAAGGACGAGATCCACCCGAACCTGCGCTTCGACCGCCCGTTCCTGCTGGCCATGGCCAACGCCGGCCCGGGCACCAACGGTTCGCAGTTCTTCATCACCGTGGACAAGCCCTACTGGCTCGACGGCCGCCACACCATCTTCGGTGAGGTCATCGAGGGCGACGACATCGTCACCCAGGTCTCGCAGGTCGCCACCGACTCCCAGGACCGTCCCCGCGAGGACGTGGTGATCAACAGCGTCGAGATCACCCGATAGAACCACGGGAGCGAGACCGGCCATGAGTGAGCCCCCACCCCCGACCGGTGCGTCACCCACGGGGGACAGACCCGCGCCCCGCACCTGCTACCGGCACACCGACCGGGAGACCGGGGTCAGCTGCACCCGGTGCGGACGTCCCATCTGCCCCGACTGCATGGTCGAGGCGGCCGTGGGATTCCACTGCCCGGACTGCGTCGCGGAGGGGAACCGCAACGTGCGGCAGGCCCGGACCGTCTTCGGCGGCAAGGTCATCGAGAAGCCGTACGTGACGTGGACGCTCCTGGGCCTCATCGCGGTCGGTTTCGTGCTGCAGCAGCTGACGCCCGGCATCGTGTCCGTCCTGGGGATGCACGGCTACTCCGTGTACCTGGGCGGGGAGTGGTACCGGCTCATCACGTCGGCGTTCCTGCACGGGGGCATCTTCCACCTGTTGTTCAACGGGTACGCGCTCTTCCTGCTCGGCAACGCGCTGGAGCGGTGGCTCGGCCACGGCCGATTCCTCGCCCTGTGGTTGCTGGGTGCGCTGTCCGGCTCGGTGCTGAGCCTGCTGGCCGCTCCCGGCCAGCTGTCCATCGGGGCCTCCGGGGCGATCTTCGCGCTGTTCGGCGCGGCGTTCGTGACCGGTCGCCGCCTGGGCCTGGACATGCGGATGATCCTCGTCCTGCTGGTGGTCAACCTGGGGATCACGTTCCTGGTCCCCAACATCTCCTGGACCGCGCACATCGGCGGCCTCGTCGCCGGCTTCGCGGTCGGCGCGGTCTTCGCGCTGCTGCCCAGGGGACGGGTCGACCACCGCAGGCGCACCCTCGTGCACACGTCGATGGCCGCGGCCTACGCCGTGCTCCTCGCCGCACTGCTCATCGGGGGACCGGTGCTCGTGTGGCCGGCGCTCGGCCTGGTCTGAGACCGGCCGGGGCACACACACCGAAGGCCCGGGAGGGGACCGTCGTCCTCTCCCGGGCCTTTCGTGTGTCTGTGGGGGTGCGTCCCGGGCTGCCCGCGGGGGCGGGAGCGCTGCGGGGCCGCGGCGGCGTCAGTGCCAGCGGGTCGACAGGATGACCGCCAGGATGATGCCGCTGAACCCGATGAGCAGGTTCCAGTTGTGCCAGTCCTGCATGTAAGGGATGTGCGAACCCGCGATGTAGTACACGCCGATCCACAGGATGCCCACGATGAAGGAGCCCAGCATGACGGGGACCAGCCAGCGGGGACTGACCTTGGGCTTCTCCTTGGAAGGAGGCGGAGTGTATACAGCCTTCTTCTTGCGATCGTTGCGTGACTTGGGCACGGTCGCTGCTCCAAAGAGGTGGGGCGGTTCGGAAAATGTTCGCACAGTCTACGCCCAGCCGGACGCGTGCGTCACCGGCAGGCCCGGCGGGCAGGAACGACGGTGCCCCACGGCCTCGCCGTGGGGCACCTGAGCGTTACCGGTCCTCCTGAGGACGGACGAGGCCGTCCTCCTCGGGGGACTCCGGCGGGTCCGGGATGCCCGGATCGTCGTCGTCCGTCGGGAGGTCGGGGATGCCCGGATCCTCGTCGGTGGGCTCGTCCGTGGGTTCGTCGGTGGGGTCTTCCCCGCCGTCCTCGGGCGCGGTGGCGATCATCAGCGTCACCGTGGAACCGGCGTTGACCGACTGCCCGGCGGCCGGGGCGTGGGACAGGACCGTGCCCTCGGGGGCGTCGCCGTCCTCCTGCTCCTCGGTCTGTGCCGTCAGGCCCAGCCCTTCCAGGGTCGAGACCGCGTCCTCCGCGGTCTGGCCCTCGAGGTCGGGCACCTCGACCTGCTCCGGCCCCGAGGAGATCTGGAGCGTGATCGCGCTGTCGGAGGCGACCTCCTGGCCGGCGGCCGGGTCGGTGCCGATCGCCGAGCCCTGCGGGACGTCCTCGCTGGCCTGCTCATTGGTGCTGACGTTCTCGAAGCCGGCGTCGCTGAGGGTGCTCATGGCGTCGGACTCGCTCTGGCCCTCGACCGACGGGATCTCCGTGTCGCCCTGGCCCGAGGAGACGACGAGGGTGACCCGGTCGGTCACCGGGATCTCCTCACCGGCCTCGGGGTTCGTCTCGACGACCGTGCCTTCCTCGGCGTCCTCGTCGGTCTGCTCCTCGGTGTTGATGTCCTCGAAGCCCTCTTCGCCGAGTGTGGAGCGGGCCTCCTCCTCGGTCTGGCCCACCACGTCGGGGATCGCGGCCTCCTCCGTGGCCGGGCCCTCCCGGTTGAACAGCCAGAACAGCAGGACGAGCGCGCCGATGACACCGAGGATCAGCAGCAGCCACAGGGCCTTCTTGCCGCCCCCGCCCTTGCGGTCGTCGTAGCGGTCGTCGTCCTCGTAGTCGTCGCTGTAGTCCGCCGGGGGCAGCGTCGTGGTCGCGCCCGCACCGGCGGCGCCCATCATCATCGTCCCGGCCTGCGTGGGCATGCCCTGCAGACCGCGCTGGATGTCGGCGCGCATCTCCGCGGCGTTCTGGTACCGCTCCTCGCGGTCCTTGGTCATCGCCCGCAGCGTGACGTCCTCCAGCCACTGCGGGATCTGCGGGTCCACCTCGCTCGGGGGAACCGGGTCCTCGCGCACGTGCTGGTAGGCGATGGAGACCGGGGAGTCGCCCGTGAACGGCGGGCCGCCGGTGAGCAGCTCGTAGAGCACACACCCGGTCGAGTAGATGTCGCTGCGCGGGTCGACGCGCTCACCGCGCGCCTGCTCCGGCGACAGGTACTGGGCGGTACCGATGACCTGTGAGGCCTGCGTCATCGTGGCCTGGTCGTCGGACATGGAACGCGCGATGCCGAAGTCCATGACCTTCACGTCGGCGTTGCGCGTGAGCATGACGTTGGCGGGCTTGATGTCCCGGTGCACGATCCCGTTGCCGTGGCTGTACTCCAGCGCGTTCAGGATCCCGTCGACCAGCTCCGCGGAGCGGTCCGGCAACAACCGCCGGTCGTCGTCCAGCAGCTCCTTGAGCGTGCGTCCGTCCACGTACTCCATGACGATGTACGGGATCGAGACCCCGTCGATCATGTCCTCGCCGGTGTCGTAGACCGCGATGATCGCCGGGTGGTTCAGGGAGGCCGCGGACTGTGCCTCACGGCGGAACCTGGCCTGGAAGATGTGGTCCTTGGCCAGGTCGTGTCGTAGGGTCTTGATCGCGACGAGCCGGTCGAGGCGAAGGTCGCGTGCGCGGTGTACCTCGGCCATGCCGCCACGCCCGACGATCTCGTCGAGCTCATAGCGGCCTCCGAGGAGCCGGGGCTGGGACATGTCGTGCACTTATCCTCGTGTCTTCCGGCGGCCGGCCGCGGACCGCCTCCTACGCTGAGCGTCTCTCGCCCAATGCCACGTCACTCTGGTGTCGGTCATCAACTGTCGTCCTCGCCGCCCGGAGGCGTCTCGTCCTCGGGCGGGGGCTCCTCTTCCTCCGGAGGGGGTTCCTCCTCGGGCGGGGGCTCCTCTTGCCCGTCGTCCTTGTCCTCCTCGGGCGGGGCCGTCGGCTGTTCGGTGTCCTCGTCGGGCTCCTGGGTCGGCGGAGGTCCGGTCTCCGGCGGGCCGGTCGACCAGTCGCCGTCCTGCGGCGGTCCCTCGGGTTCGACGGGGACGTCGGGCGGCTCGGTCTCCTCCTGCTCCGGTGTCGGAGTGGGGGAGGGAGCCTCGACCTGGTCCTGGGTACCGACCTGGTCGCGCGCCGCGCCCGTCTCCTGGGTGTCGCCCCCGAACAGGAAACCGGCCACCACGGCGGACACGATGAGAACGGTCGCCGCGACGGCCGCGAGGNAGTGGGGGAGGGAGCCTCGACCTGGTCCTGGGTACCGACCTGGTCGCGCGCCGCGCCCGTCTCCTGGGTGTCGCCCCCGAACAGGAAACCGGCCACCACGGCGGACACGATGAGAACGGTCGCCGCGACGGCCGCGAGGACCACGGGCATCTTGATACGGCCGCCCTGGTCCTGATCCTCGCCCAGGGTATCCGAGACACCGTCCTGGCCTGGAGGAACGCCCGCGGCGCCGCCGGCGTCGGCCGCTTCGGCCGTGCCCGGTTCGGGAACCGCGGCCACGACGGCGGTCTGGGCCATGCCCTGGAACCCGGTCGACGGGGTCGGCGGGCCCGTTCCGGCGTTGGAACGGATCACCGCAGCCGTATGAGCCACCTCACTCGCCGAGGAGGGGCGGTCGTCGGGGGCCTTCTGCAGCATGGCGGAGACCAGGCCGTCGACCTCCGCGGGCACGTGCGCGGGAAGCTCCGGCGGTTCCTCGCGGGTGTGCGCGAGCGCCAGCGCGACCGGGCTGTCCCCGGTGAACGGGGGCTGCCCCGCCAGGCACTCGTAGGCCACGACCCCGAGCGCGTACAGGTCGGAGGAGGAGGTCGCCGGCCGTCCGGACGCCTGTTCCGGCGAGATGTACTGCGCGGTGCCCATCACCATGCCGGTCTGGGTCAGAGTGACCGACATGTCGCCTCGTGCGATCCCGAAGTCGGTCAGCTTGAGCTGGTCGTCCTCGGTCACCAGCAGGTTGCCCGGCTTGATGTCGCGGTGCACCACCCCGCGTGCGTGCGCGGCCGCGAGCGCCTTGGCCGCCTGGCACACGAAGTCGAGGGTGCGGTCCGGCGTCAGGTGGCCGGTCTCGCGCAGGATCTGGGAGAGCGGCTCACCGACCACCAGCTCCATGATGAGGAAGGCCCGGCCTTCTTCCTCGCCGTAGTCGTAGACCTGGGCGATACCCGGGTGGGACAGGCCGGCGGTGATCCGGCCCTCGGTGCGGAACCGTTCCCGCGCCGTCGGCTCGGCCATCTGGGCCGGGTGCAGCAGCTTCACGGCCACCGGTCTGTTGAGCAGGGTGTCGGTGGCCTTCCACACCGTGCCCATGCCGCCGGAACCGACCTGTTCCTCGAGTCGGTAGCGGTCGCTCAGCACGGTCCCCGCGAGCTCCGGGGGACCGTGACGGGAAGACGGCTCGTTGGCGCTCACTCCTGGACCACTGCCTCCATCATCTGACGTGCGATGGGAGCGGCGTTCTCGTTGCCGCTGCCGCCGCCGTGCTCGATCACGACCGCGACGGCGACCTCGGGGTCGTCGGCGGGCGCGAAACCGATGAACCAGTTGTGCGTGCCGTCCTCACCGCCGGTCTCGGCGGTACCGGTCTTGCCGGCGACGTCCATGCCGTCGATGGCGGCGTTGGTGCCGGAACCGCCCTGCTCCGTGACGAGCACCATCATGTCCGTCAGGGTCTGGGCGGTGCTGGCGCTGGTCGCCGTGCTGTAGGGCTGCGCCTCGGTGGAGGAGAGCGTGGACTCCCCGTTCGGCTCCTGGATCCGGTCCACGACGTAGGGCGTCATGACCTCGCCCGAGTTGGCGATGCCGGCCGAGACCATCGCCATCTGCAGCGGCGTGGCCTCGACGTTGCCCTGCCCGATGCCGGCGCGGCCGAGGACGTTGCGGTCGTCCTCCTCCGGCGCGAGGCTCGGGGTGGCCTCCAGCGGGGTCTCCAGCACCTCGTCCTGGTTGAACCCGAACGCGGTCGCCTGCTCGCTGAGCGGCGCGCCGCCCATCTCGATCGCCCAGTTGGCCATCGAGGTGTTGCAGGAGATCTGGATCGAGTGCGCCAGGCTGTCGGGCTGCCCGTTGTTGCAGGTGCCGCCCGGTGTGGCGTTGGGCAGCGGGCGCCCCAGGTCGAGGGTGTCGGGGGCGTCCATGGTGCTGTCGGCGGACGCGTCCAGGTTCTCGATCGCTGCGGCCGCGGTCACGACCTTGAAGGTCGAACCCGGGGGGTAGCGCTCGTTGAGGGCCCGGTTGAGGAGCGGCTTGCCCTCGTCCTGCTCGAGCTCGACGTAGTTGTCGACGGCGCCTTCCTGGTCGTCGATGCTCACCACGTCGTTGGCGTCGTAGGAGGGGTAGGAGACCGCGCCCAGGATCGCGCCGGTGCTCGGGTCCAGAGCGACGGCGGCGCCGTTCTTGCCCTCGTTGACGAACCCGTCGTAACCGGCCTGCTGGACCTCGGGGTCGAGCGTGAGCTCCACGCGCGCACCGCCCGGGTCGTGCCCGGTGAGGATGTCGCGCAGGTTGCGGGCGGCGAGGCGGTCGTCGGAACCGTCCAGGAGGGAGTTCTCCGCCTCCTCGACACCGGAGGCGCCGTAGCTGCGGAACGAACCCACGATGGGTGTGTAGAGGTCCTCGCCGTTGTACATGCGCTGGTAACGGGAGGGGTCGTCCTCCTCCGAGATGTCCTCGGAGTAGGCCACCGGCTCACCCGCGACCTGGATGGGGCCGCGCTGTTCGGTGAGGCGCTCGCTGTACTGGCGGCTGTTCAGCGGGTCCTCGCGGATCGCGTCCGCCTGGAAACCCTGGATCCAGGTGGCCTGGAGCATCAGGGCGCCGAACAGGATCATGGAGAAGACGGCGAGGCGCCGGATGGGTGTGTTCATCGTCGGATCACCTGTGTGGCCCCCTCGTCCTGGATCGCCTTGGGCGCCGGGCGGCGCGCGTTGTCGCTCATGCGCAGCAGCAGGCCGATCATCAGCCAGCTCGCCATGAGCGCCGAACCGCCTGCGGCCAGGAACGGCGTCGTCATACCGGTCAGGGGGATGATGCGCAGCAGGCCGCCGAGCACGACGAAGACCTGGAAGCACACGACGAAGGCCAGGCCGCTCGCCAGCATCTTGATGAACAGCTCGCGGGAGGCCAGCGCGATGCGCATGCCCCGCTGCACGAGCAGGAAGATGACCACGAGGATGGCCATGAGGCCCGTCAGCCCCAGTTCCTCGGCGATCGAGGCCAGAACGAAGTCGCTGTCGGCCGCGAAGATGTTGTGCGCGTCGCCGCCGCCGAGGCCGGTGCCGAACAGGCCGCCGTAGGCCATGCCGATCTGGCCCTGCACGAGCTGGGCGCTGCCGCCGACCGCGTCGTAGACCTCCTGGTCGAAGGCGTTGAACCAGATGTTGACGCGCTGCTCGAAGTGCCAGAAGAGCTGGAAGGCCAGGGCCGCGGCCAGGACGAACACGGTGAGGCCGATGATCACCCACGACGAACGCTGGGTGGCCACGTACAGCATCGCCAGGAACGTGCCGAACAGCAGCAACGAGCTCCCGAGGTCCTTGGTGACGACCAGCAGGCCGATCGCCATGACCCAGCCCACGACCATCGGCATGAAGTCGCGGGCGCGGGGCAGGTCCAGGATCTTGAACCGGCCGACCTTGATCTCCTTGGCCGCCAGCGACAACACCTGGCGCTTGGTGACCAGGTACGACGACAGGAAGATGACCAGGGCGATCTTGGCGAACTCCGACGGCTGGATCGTGAAGCCGCCGACGCCGATCCAGCGGCGGGCGCCGTACTCGGAGATCCCGATGACCGGGAGCATGGGGAGAGCGATGAGGACGATCGCGGCCAGCGCGCTGATGTAGGTGTAGCGCTGCAGGATCCGCGGTTCCTTGAGGAAGAACAGCAGGGCGATGCACAGGATCATGCCCACGGCCGTCCAGACGAGCTGCATCCCGATGCCTGCGTGCTCGATGTCGCCGGAGTCAGCAGCGTCCAGGCGCCAGATCATCGCGACGCCGACCCCGTTGAGGAACAGCGCGCACGGCAGGATCAGCGGGTCGGCGTACGGCGCGATCCAGCGCAGCGCCATGTGGGTGGCCAGTGCCATGGCGCCGAAGAGGAGTCCGTAACCCCACATGGCGCCGGGGATCTGACCGTTGAGGTTGAGGCCGGCCACGGCCATCGCCGACATCGTGATCACGATGGTCACGCAGATGAGGGCGAGTTCGGCGTTGCGCCGTTTGACCGGGGGTAGCTCGGTGGGTGCCTCGGGGGCCGCTGTGCTCATGGCGTCACCCGGTTTCCTCGGCACCTTCGTCGGCGCCGCCGAGGGTCGTACCGCCGTCGGTGCCGGTCTCCGCGCCCGTGTCCGCACCGGTGTCGGCCTCGGGGGCGTTGTCGGCGGCGCCGGCGTTCTGGTTCTCGGCGATGCCCTCGCGGAGCGTGTCGAGGTGCTCGACCGCCTCCTGCTCGCTCTCGAACGGCACGGTGCCGTTGACGGCGTCGCGGTCGGACGTGCTCAGGGCGTCGATGCGGATGTCGCTGCTCTCGATCTCGTCGGAGAGGTCGATCCCGGCGATGTTCGTGTCGATGCCCTGGTAGACGCTGACCGTCTCCCCGTCGCTCGAGGGGCCGACGAAGTACTGGTCCTGGACGTACTGGTTGCCGAAGTAGTAACCGACACCGGCGACCAGGGCGACCACGGCAAGGAAGACGAGGACCATCGGCCACCAGCGGCGCCGGCGGTACTCGGTCTCCTGCCCGTTGCCGCGGCCTTCGCCGTACGGGTCGCCGTAGGGCTCCCCGTAGTCGCGGTTCTCGTCCTCGACCGGGTCCATCTCGGCGGTGTCGCCGCCGTTCTCGCGCAGGTCGCGCGCGCGTCTGGCAGGGGTGTCACTGCCTTCGTCGACACCCTCGCGCCGCTGGCCGGCGGCGCCCACGACCTGGCTCGGTCCGGCGGGGTCGGCTTCGGACTCGACGACGTCGGCGACGACCGCGGTGATGTTGTCCGGTCCGCCCCCGCGGATCGCGAGGTCGATGAGCTTGCGGGCCACGGCGTGCGGGTCGGACTCGGCCTCGAGAGTCTCGCGGATGGTCTTCTGGCTCACCACACCGCTCAGGCCGTCGGAGCAGAGGAGGTAGCGGTCGCCGACCTCGGCCTCGTTGATCGACACGTCGGGGTCGACGGGGCTCTTGCCGTCGAGCGCGCGCAGGATCAGCGAGCGCTGCGGGTGGGTGGCGACCTCTTCTTCGGTGATCTTGCCCTCGTCGACGAGGGTCTGCACCAGGGTGTGGTCGTGGGTGATCTGCTTGAACACCTGGCCGCGCAGCAGGTAGGCGCGGGAGTCGCCGATGTGGAGGAGGGCGACGCGGCCCTCGGCCCACAGCATGGCCGTGAGCGTGGTCCCCATGTTCTCGAGCTGGGGTTCCTCCATGATCCGCTGAGAGAGCGAGGCGTTGGCCTGCACGACGGCGTTCTGGAGGACCTCGACCATCTCGTCGGATCGAGGGTTCTCGGTGTCGAGACGGCGGATCGTGGAGATGGCGATGGAGCTCGCCACCTCACCGCCGGCGTAACCGCCCATGCCGTCGGCGACCGCGAGGAGGTGCTGGCCGGCGTAGCCGGAGTCTTCGTTGCCTTCGCGGAGGCATCCTACGTCGGAGTACGCCGCGTATCGGAGAGCGATGGTCATTTGCGCAGTTCCAGGACGGTTTTGCCGATACGGATGGGCTGACCCACCGTGATGGGCTGGGGGCGATTCAGCTTCTGCTGGCCGAGGTAGGTGCCGTTCGTCGAGTTGAGATCTTCCACGAACCAGCGGCCGTTGTCGGAGTAGACGCGTGCGTGGCGTCCCGAGGCGTAGTCATCGGTGATGACCAGGGTCGAGTCGGGCGCGCGTCCGATGAGGATGGGCTGGGAGCCGAGGTCGACGGTGGTCCCTGAGAGGGGCCCCTGGGTCACGGCGAGGACCGTGGGCTCGTTGCGTCGAGAGCGCGAGGGCCGCGACGACTGGGAGGACGCGCTCCGGCGAGGAGCGGGGCGCGCCGAGGGGCTGGGCTTCTTCTTGCCCTTCTTCTTTTTCTTCGGCCCGAACAGGTCGGTGTTGATGACCCCGACCGCCATGAGGACGAAGAGCCAAAGCACCACGAGGTACGCGACCTTGATCAATATGAGTGTCAAGTTGGACATCGAACTGCTCTTCAGCCCCTGTCGTGCTCCGGCCATGGTGGCGGGCCTGCGCGCCGCCACCGCTTCTTCCCCACCTTCGGGTCGGTGAGTGGTCGAGTTACCTGCTTCCGCACCCGTCGGGTAGCGGACAGTGTGCCCGATGGGTCGGGTCTTCGCGGAGACTACCCGCCCGGACGGATATCCGACAGCGGGTCCTGTCCCCGCCCCCGGCCCGGGGCCCGACCTGTCAGACGCCGACGGAACGCTGTTGGTTGCGAATCGGCGGCTCTGACGGTCGTTGCCGAGCCCGGTGCAGGTCAGTCCCTACGGAACGTCATCGTCGTGCGGCCCAGGCTGATCCGGCTGCCGTCGACGAGACGGACCTGACCCACCTGCTGGCCGTTGACGAAGGTGCCGTTGGTCGAGCCCTTGTCGACCAGGACGGCCTCGTCACCGTCGAGACGGATCTCGACGTGGTGTCGGGACACCCCGTTGTCCACCAGTCGGAGGTCGCAGTCGGTGCCGCGGCCCAGAAGGGTGACGGGTGTGGTCAGTTCGAAGGACTGCTGCATGCCATGGCTGGCGATGCTGCCCTCGGCGGTGGCACCGCCGGGGGAGATCAGCAGGCGGGGCCGGCCGGTCTGCTGCGGGCCGCTGCCCTGGCCGGGCTCGCCGACCGGCTGGCGGACCTCGCCGTCCTTGTCGATCATGCTGCCGCGGACGACGCCGGACCGGATGCGGAAGCGCCCGGTCTTGAGGCCATCGTCCGACCGGAAATGGACACGGACCGGACCGACGAAGGAGTAACCCTGTTCGGTCGCGTAGTCGCGTGCCAGCTTCGACAGTTCCTGACCGAGGCTGTCGGCGTAGACCTCCAGGCGCTCCTTGTCGCTGGCCGAGAGTTCCACGATGAAGTCGTTCGGGACCAGGGTCCGGCCCTGGGCGACGATCGCGGCGCGTTCGTCCATCTCCCTCTGGACGGCACTCGCCACCTCGACCGGTTGGAGCTCCGACTTGAAGGCCATCGCGAAGGTGCCTTCGATCATGCCCTCAAGCCTGCGCTCGAAGCGTTGGAGCACTCCCACGAGGTACCTCCCTTTGTACTCCACTCCGTATGTGTAAACGATCGTAACCGGGCTCGGGTCCCCCTGCTTTCAGTCGCACCCCCCGGAGCGCTGCCCTCCGGCGACGAGTGGCAGGTGGGGGATGGTCGTAAACGAGTGTGCAAGTCACCTTCAGGCCGTGCTAGCCTTGTTCACGTCGCAAGGGGGACGGGCCGGAAAGGCCCTGACACCGGCACACACAACATGATGGTTGTCACCCGGGCGGGTGGCGGAACGGTAGACGCGCACGGTTCAGGTCCGTGTGTCCGAAAGGACGTGAGGGTTCAAATCCCTCCTCGCCCACCATGATCCCGCGGGGTCGGTCCCAGACCGTACACCCCGCGGGATTTTTTGTGTACGCCCGAGGGTGCGTGCGCCCCGCCGCACAGGAGAAGGGGCCGGGCCCACGGCCCGACCCCTCGTGTTCTCAGTACGCGATCAGGGGTTGAGTACGGTCTCGAGCTCCTCGAAACGCTCGATCTCGCAGCCGTTCTGCTGGTTGAACTCGGTGTCGATCTCGGTCCCGTGCACGTGGCCGGTCACGTGGGCCTGTTCGGGCCCGCCGATCTGCATGGTGCACGCCATGTCGCTGGTGTCGAGGGTGAACGGCTCCTCGCCGGCCTCCTCGATCTGGGCACAGGCGGCCTCGGCGTCGGGGTGGTCCCCGCCTTCCGGGCCGCAGGTGAGCGTGTACGTGCCCTCCTCGAAGCCCTCGCGGGGCTCCAGGGCCTCGTCTCCACTCAGGGAACGTTCGATGGTCAGCTCGACCTCGGCGTCACCGGACGCCTCTCCGTCGGCTTCGTCTTCGGCGTCGTCGCCGCCGTCGTTCTCGGGGGCTTCGGTCGATTCGCCGTTGTCGTTGTCGGGGGCGGGCGCACTCACCTCGGAAGAATCGTTGCCGCAGGCCGTGATGAGCAGGCCGAGGGCTGCGAGGGCGGCGAGGCGGGTCGGCAGCGCGGTCGCGAAGGTGTGCATACGCATGTGTCTTGGACGTGCACCCACGGCGATACGGTTCCCACCGGGCGCAGTTTTTTTCACGACCCGTACAACAGGGGGAACACGAACATGTTCGGCAGTGACATTCCCGAGGTCGCGGCCTCCGACGTACCGGAGAACGCCTACCTCCTCGACGTCCGCGAGAACGACGAGTGGGACGCCGGCCACGCGCCCGGCGCCGTCCACATCCCGCTCGGCACCCTGGGCGACCGTGCCGCCGAGGTGCCGCAGGACCAGAAGGTCTACGTGATCTGCCGCTCCGGCGGACGGTCCGGACAGGCCGCGATGGCGCTCAACCAGGCCGGGTGGGACGCCGTCAACGTGGCCGGGGGCATGCAGGACTGGGCCGGTTCCGAGCGTGAGATGGAGTCCACCGGCGGTGACGATCCGCGCGTGATCTGACCGATTTCGGTGGCCGATTCCCACCGATTACGCAAAGGCCTGCCACTCGGGCGCCCCCGAGTGGCACTATGACCGCGTGAGTTCCGAGCGCGACCCCCTCAGCGCCGACGACGTCCTGGCCTCCTCGGCCGACGCCGTGATCGTGATCGACGACGAGTCCCGGGTGACCCATTGGAACCCGGCGGCCGAACGCATGCTCGGATGGTCCCGCGAGGAGGTCCTGGGCCGGGAGCTGCCCATCGTCCCCGGCGAGCTCAGGGCCGAGCACGGCGCCGTCCTGGAACAGGCCCGCGCCGGGTCCCCGCTGTCGATCGTCACCCGCCGCCTGCACAAGGAACGCGGTGTCGTGGACGTGCGCATCAGCACCGCTGCCGCACGCGACGGGGACACCGGGGCGTGGCGCGGTTGGGTGCTCACCCTCTACCCGCGCGAGAACGAGACCGACGTGCACACCGCGGCCATGGAACGCGCCCGCCTGGTGCGGCGCCTGACCGACATGGTCGTGGACATCAACGCCGACCTGAGTCTCCAGTCGGTGCTGGACCGCCTCTCCGGCAGCATCACCGAGCTCACCGGCGCCGACGCCGGCGGGTTCGTCCTGCTCAACGAGGACCGGGTCGAGCTGGTCAGTCTCAGCGAGCTCCCCGACAACCTGCACGGTTTCAGCGCGCCCCTGGAGACCAGCCTGTTCGGCGAGCTCCTGCGCAGCGGCAAGTCCGTGCTGCTGGCCAACGAGGACACCCGGGGGCTGCAGGACCTCATCTGGGCCGACCTTCCCGGCCTGCACACCATCGCGCTGTGTGTGTCGAACGTGCACGGCCGCCCCTACGGCGCGCTCTACGCCCTGTACAGCCGGCGCAAGGTCGGGCACGTGGAGCTGGAACTGCTCGAACTCCTGGCCGCGCACGCGGGGGTGGCCATCGGCAACGCCCTGGCCTACGAGGAGACCGACCGCCAGCGCCTGCACGAGCAGGTGGTGGCCGACTCCAGCGCGGACGGCATCGCGGTCCTGGACTTCGACGGCCGGGTCCGCAAGTGGAACCGCTCGGCGGTCGAACTCACCGGGTACAGCACCGAGACGATGACCGGGCGGCATCCCCCGTTCCCCATCCCCGCCTGCCACGGCGAGCCGATCAAGCACAAGCTCGACGACGGCCGGTGGTTGGAGATCCTCATGGCGCGGATCCCCCGCACCCACGAGTGGGTCGTGGACTTCCGCGACATCACCGCGCAGAAGCACATGGAGGACGACCAGGAGCTGTTCCTGGCCACCACCGGCCACGAGTTGCGCACGCCCATCACCGTGATCCACGGGCTGGCCTCCACCCTGCGTACGCGTTGGGGGCACCTCGACCCCGAGGCCCAGAGGGAGGCGGTCGAGACCATCGTGGAGCGGTCGCGTTCGCTGGTCGCGCTCGTGGAACGGCTCAGCCTGGGCTCGGACGTGGCCCGGGGCGAGCTGGACGTCAAACGGGTCCCGTTCGACCTGCACGAACTGCTCCACCAGGCGGTCTCGGCCTTCCGTCCGCTGTCCGAACGCCACGACGTGCTCATGGAGGGGTGCGTGCCCCTGCCGCCCGCGGTGGGTGACCCGCTGGCCACCGGCATGATCATGGACCAGCTCCTGGACAACGCGCTCAAGTTCTCGCCCGGAGGGGGAACCGTGCACGTCAGCGTGCAGGCCGAGGGTGAGAGTGCCGTGGTGACCATCGAGGACGAGGGGATGGGTCTGCACCCCGGCGACGAGGAGAGGGTCTTCGACCGTTTCGTGCAGTCGGGGGTGCGCGGTGACCGCCGCAAGTTCGGCGGGATCGGCATCGGCCTCTACATCGTGCGCCAGCTCGCCCGGGAACAGGGCGGCGACGTCACTGCTCAGGGGATGGCCCGGGGGACCCGCGTGCGGTTGGCTCTCCCGCTGGTCAAGGGTGGTGAGCCACAGGGGTCACGGTTGTCCCGATCAGCACAGGAAACAACAAAAATCTCAAAAAGCACTGAAGCCTTGCTGAGTAAGCGTTCCGAGTCCCCGGATGCCGGTGGGGCGGCCTGAGGCGCCCCGGCCCTACGTTTTCGAGCTGGGTGATCGGGGCATTTCCACCCCTGGTGGACGCCGCCGTCACACTTCGGTGGCTTCCACTCTGCTCGCTACAGTACGAACGCTCAGGGACAAAAGCCGTGGCAGGAGACAGAACCTCACCCGAAGACGGGGAGTGCCGGCACGAGGTCGAGCGGAACGTCACCCTTCCCTACGTCCCCTCCAGTGTCACCGGGGCGCGCAAGCTGCTCCAGAGCGACCTCACCGGAATCGGGCTCGGCGACGACCGCGTCGACGACGCCTCCCTCGTCCTCAGCGAACTGGTCAGCAACGCGCTGCGCCACGCCGCCCCTCTTCCCGCACCCGACGAAGACACTGTCGGCGTCGCCTGGCGGGCCGGGATCGACCCGGCCTCCGGCTCCTCCGGATGGGTGGAGATCTCGGTGCGCGACGGCGGATCCAGCAGCATGCCCCGTGTGGCCCGGCCCTCGGTCTCCGGGCTCGGCGGCCGCGGCCTCGGTATCGTCCAGGCCCTCGCGGGCCGCTGGGGCACCGAGATGGACGGCGACACCACGACGGTGTGGGCGGTCCTGGAGATCACCGGCGACGACCTCGCGCACGAGGGTTCCGGCGCCGAAGCGGCATCGGCCGACCCCGTTCCCTCCGACACCCCCGGCGATCCGGCCGTCGTCGAGGTCCCCGTTGGGGCGCGCGGCAACGCGGCCGCCGGGAGCGCTCTGCTCTGACAACCCCTTCTCCACAGCGCGATCCGCAGCCCGGGTCCCACCGCCGTGTGCGGTCGCAGACCCCCGGCGAAGTCGGGAAACGCCGTGAACGAGGTGGCTGGTGGCCGTAGAGGACGCTACAGTCACGACTGTGGAGTTGAAGATATCGAGCCGATCTCAGGACGACGTCGCAGTGGTAACTGTGGGCGGTGAGGTCGACCTGTACACGGCACCCCAGTTGCGCGACGAACTCGTCGGAGCCCTCGAGGACGGGGCACGGCGCTTGGTCATCGACATGTCGAGGGTCGAGTTCTGTGACTCGACCGGCATCAGTGTGCTGCTCTCGGCGATGAAGCGCTCCCGCGACAAGGAGGGCGACCTCGAGCTCGTCGCACCCAAACCCGCTGTCACCAAGGTGCTGGAGGTCACCGGGCTGGACGAGGTCTTCACGATCCATCCGGACCTCGGGCCCCTCTCGGCGCAAGCCGGCCCCGGCGCCTGACCGCGGCTGCGTGGGACGCGGGACGGACGGCGGCCCGGAGGACTCCGCGGTCGCCGTGATCATCGCAGCCAAGGACGAGGAGCTCAGGGTCGGCCCGACCGTCGAGGCGGCCCGCTCCCTCCCCGGTGTGGATCTGGTCCTCGTCGTCGACGACGGATCGACCGATCGCACCGGGGTCCTCGCGCGTGAGGCCGGGGCCCGCGTCGTGCGCCACCCTCGCAATCGGGGCAAGGGCACCGCGATGGAGACCGGCGCCGATGCCGTCGCCGAGGTGGAGGCGCGCGAGGACCGTGTGGGTCTTGTGCCCCGCCACCTCCTCTTCCTCGACGCCGACCTCGGGGAGACCGCCGCGGGCGCCGCTCCGCTCCTCGAGCCGGTCGTCGACAAGACCGCGGACATGTCCATCGCCCTCTTCCCTGCCACCCGTGCCCGTCTCGGCGGGCACGGGTTCGTCGTGCGCCTGGCGCGCGGTGGGGTGCGCCGGGCCACGGGCTGGGAACCCGAACAGCCGCTCAACGGGCAGCGCTGTCTGAGCCGTGCCGCCTTCGAGACGGCCCGCCCGCTGGCCCGCGGTTTCGGCGTAGAGACCGGTCTGACCATCGACGTCCTGCGTGCGGGCCTGCGTGTGGTCGAGGTCGAGGTCCCCCTGGAGCACCGGGCCACCGGCGCCGACCTGAGCGCCCAGTTGCACCGTGCCCACCAGTTCACCGACGTGGCGCGTGCCCTGGCCGTGCGCGGAGTCGGCCCCGCGGCGCGGCGGGCCCTGGCACGCACCGGATTGCGCCGCCGGGCCCGCTCCGCGTACTGAGCCGGTCTTTCCCGGCAGGTCACGAACCGGGCGCGATTGCTCGGAGTTGCCTCATGCATGCGTTCGGTCACGCTACGGTCGCGCCGTGGTTGTCTTCCTGGTTTTCCTCAGTCTGGTCACGGCGCTGGCCGCACTCGCGTTCGCGGCGGTCGCCTGCGCCAGGGTCCGCACACTGGAGGGCGAGAACCGTGCCCTGCTCAACCGCGACTTCGAGGTCCGGTCCTCGGGTGTGGATCCCCGTGCCGTCCGCGACGTGGCGGTGGTGCACTACGACGCCCTCGAGGAGATGTCGGGGGCGCGCTCCTTCTCCGTGGCCCTGCTGGACGGCCAGGGCGACGGGGTCGTGCTCACCAGCATCAACGGGCGCACCGAGGCGCGCACCTACGCCAAGGCGGTGATCGCCGGAGAGGGGGAGGTCCTGCTCAGCACGGAGGAGTACCGGGCCGTGCGCTCGGCGAGGCTGGGGTACGGACCCGCGGGCGGCACCACCGGCGGAGCCGGCACCACGCGTCCCCGGCCCGCGGGAACGGAGGAACCCGTCAGTGTCCTCTCGCGTTCCGGTCACGTCCCAGGTGAGGGACGGCACACCGGGGGAGGCGAGTAGCCTGAGGGGCATGGCCAAGCGATACGCCTACCTCGGCCCCGAGGGCACGTTCACCGAGGCCGCCCTGCGCGCGCTCCGCCCCGATGCACCGGAGGAGGCGCGTGTGCCCTGCGAGGGCGTCGCGGCCGTCTTCGACACCGTGCGCTCGGGAGGGGTCGACGGCGGGGTCGTCCCGCTGGAGAACTCCGTCGAGGGCAGCGTCACCGCGACCATCGCCCAGCTCGTCAACGGCGATCCGCTCGTGATCACCGGTGAGACGTCCGTGCCCGTGGAGTTCGCGCTCTTCGCGCGCCCCGGCACCACTCTGGCCGACGTCAAGCGGGTGGCCACTCACCCGCACGCCTTGGCGCAGTGCCGCCGCTGGCTGTCCGGGCACCTGCCCGACGCCGACACCCACACGGTCTCGTCCACCGCGGCCGCGGCCCGTGCCGTCGCCGAACCCGGTGCCCCCTACGACGCTGCGATCTGCGCCGTCATCGCCGGTGAACGCTACGGACTGCAGGCGCTGGCCACGGAGATCGGCGACCGCGCCGACGCCGCCACCCGGTTCATCTACATCACCCGGCCCGGGGAACTGCCCGAGCCCACCGGTTCCGACCTGACCTCGCTGGTGGCCTTCATCGCCCAGGACCGCCCCGGTGCCCTCGGCGACGTGCTCGACCAGTTCACCGTGCGCGGGGTCAACCTCACCCGCCTGGAATCGCGTCCCACCGGCGACGCGCTCGGCGACTACTGCTTCTGCATCGACGCCGAGGGCCACGTCTCCGACTCCCGGGTCGGTGAGGCGCTCATGGGTCTGCGCCGCGTCTGCCGGGACGTGCGCTTCCTCGGCAGTTACCCGCGCAGCGCACGCCCGACCGAGCTCGAACCGCGCCTGCGGCCCCGCCCCACCACCGAGGCCGACTTCGCCGAGGCCGAGCGCTGGCTGGCGCGTCTGCGGTCCGGGCAGGTCGACTGAGCCGCCGACCGCCCGGCCGGTGCGCCGGGGTCAGGGGGCGGCGCCCTCGGGCTCCTCGAACATCCACTCCTCCTGTGCCGCCCGGCGCATCTCGCGGTGCAGAGCCAACCTCAGCGCTTCGTCCTGCGGGAACCGGGCGTTCAGCGCGTCCAACGCCGCGGCCAGTTCCTCGGCGGTCATCGTGTTCAACGGCTTCACGCAGGCCCTCCCTCGTGGTCTCGCCGCGCGCCCGGGTGGGCCCGGGGCGCTCCGTCACTCGATGGGACGGGGGAGCGGGGAGGTCATGACGTGACTCCGGGAAAGATGTCGGCCCGGCGGGAGCCTGGGGGTAACCTGCAAGACGTGATCGACCTTCGCGCACTCCGAGACGACCCCGAACGACTCCGAGCCTCGCAGCGTGCCCGTGGGGAGGACCCCTCCGTCGCGGACCGGCTGCTGGAACTCGACTCCGACCGCCGCTCCGCCCTCACGCGGTTCGAGACCCTGCGGGCCGAGCAGAAGAGTGTCGGGAAGTCGGTGTCCAAGGCCTCCGCGGAGGAGCGCGAGGAACTGCTCTCCCAGGCCAAGGCGCTCGCGGCCCAGGTCAAGGAGGCCGAGGCGGAGGCCGGACGGCTCGGGGACGAGCTCGACACCCTGCTGGGCAAGGTCCCCAACCTCGTCGAGGGTGCGCCCGAGGGCGGCGTCGACGACTTCCGTGTCGTGGACACCGTCGGTGACCCCCGCGAGTTCGACTTCACGCCCCGCGACCACCTCGAGCTCGGCGAGATGCTCGGTGCCATCGACACCGAGCGTGGCGCCAAGGTCTCCGGGGCGCGGTTCTACTTCCTCACCGGTGTGGGCGCCCAGCTCGAGCTCGGGCTGCTCAACATGGCCATGAACCAGGCCATCGGCGACGGTTTCACGCCGATGATCCCGCCGGTGCTGGTCAAGCCCGAGACGATGGAGGGCACCGGGTTCCTCGGCGAGCACTCCGACGAGATCTACCACCTGGAGGACGACGACCTGTACCTGGTCGGCACCTCCGAGGTCCCGCTCGCCGGGTACCACGCCGGCGAGATCCTGCCCGGCGAGTCCCTGCCCAGCCGGTACATCGGGTGGTCGTCCTGCTTCCGCCGCGAGGCCGGCTCCTACGGCAAGGACACCCGCGGCATCATCCGCGTGCACCAGTTCAACAAGGTGGAGATGTTCGTCCACACCCACCCGGACCGTGCGCACGAGGAGCACGAGCGGCTGCTGGCGTGGGAGCGCACCATGCTCGACAAGCTCGAGCTGCCCTACCGCGTCGTCGACATCGCCGGCGGCGACCTGGGCACCAGCGCCGCCCGCAAGTACGACTGCGAGGCGTGGGTCCCCACGCAGGGCACCTACCGCGAGCTGACGTCGACCTCGAACTGCACGCAGTTCCAGGCCCGCCGGCTCAACATCCGGTACCGGGACGAGGACGGCAAGCCCCGCTTCGCCGCGACCCTGAACGGCACGCTCGCCACCACCCGGTGGATCGTCGCGATCCTCGAGAACCACCAGCGCGAGGACGGTTCGGTCGTGGTGCCCGAGGCGCTGCGCCCGTACGTGGGCAGGGACGTACTGGAGCCCGTGCGCCCCGCCAAGAAGGGCTGACCCCCTGATACAGCAACGAGCCCGCCGCGGAGACGATCCGCGGCGGGCTCGCGTCGTGTACCGGCCGGTTTTCAGAGGTAGGGGCCGCCCAGACGCCCCTCGCCCTGGTCACCGGCTGCCTGGGCCTGCTGCATGCCGGCGGCCATCCCCTGCGGCAGGGCCTTGCGCATGTTCTCCAGCTGCGCCCGGGCCGCCATCTGCTGCGCGAACAGGGTCGTCTGGATCCCGTGGAAGAGCCCCTCGAGCCAGCCCACCAGCTGGGCCTGGGCGATGCGCAGCTCGGCGTCGCTGGGTGAGGACCCCTCGGCGAAGGGCAGGGTGAGCCGCTCCAGCTCCTCTATGAGCTCGGGGGCCAGGCCGTCCTCCAGTTCCTTGATGGAGGACTCGTGGATCTCCTTCAGGCGGGCCCGGCTGGCGTCGTCCAGCGGTGCGGCCTTCACCTCGTCCAGGAGCTGCCGGATCATGCTGCCGATGCGCATGACCTTCGCCGGCTGCTCCACCATGTCGGCCAGGGTGCGCGGCTCCTCGGAACCGTCGCCGTCGTCCCCGCCCTGCTGCTCGCCCATCAGCAGAACCCGGGGCTGCTCCTGTTCGTGGTCCTCGTTGCTCATGGGTCCCCTTCCCGTCCGAACACCGTCAGCGTGTGAGGAGGATCTTGCCGGTGTGTTCACTGGCCTCCATGACACGGTGCGCCTCGGACGCCTCGTGCATCGGCAGTGAACGGTCGACGACGGGACGGATGTCGCCGTCCTCGACCAGCGGCCAGACCTGCTCCAGTACCCCCGCGACGATCGCCGCCTTCTCATCGGCGGGCCGGGAACGCAGCGTGGTCGCGTGCACGGAGAGCCTCTTTGCGAGCATACGGCCGAGGTCCAGTTCCGCGCTGCGCCCTCCCATGAGCGCGATCGTGGTGATGCGGCCTCCGGTGCGCAGCGAACGCAGGTTCTTGTCGAGGTAGGAGCCGCCCATGATGTCGAGGATCAGGTCGGCGCCGCCCTCCTCGCGCAGGCGCTCGGTGAAGTCCTCGGTGCGGTAGTTGACGGTGATCTCCGCGCCGAGCTCCCGGCAGGCCGCCAGTTTTTCGTCGCTGCCGGCCGTGACCGCGACCCGTGCGCCCAGGGCCCGGGCGAACTGGATCGCGAACGTGCCGATGCCGCTGCCGCCCCCGTGGACGAGGACGGTCTCGCCGGCGCGCAGTCCGCCGACCATGACCAGGTTCGACCACACGGTGCAGGCCACCTCGGGCAGGCCCGCCGCCTCCACGAGACCGACCTTCGAGGGCACCGGCAGCAGCTGGCCGGCCGGGACCGCCACCTTCTCCGCGTAACCGCCGCCGGACAGCAGTGCGCACACGCGGTCGCCGACCGACCATCCGGAGTCCTCGGTTCCGGGACCCAGGGCGGCGACCGTGCCCGAGCACTCCAGCCCCGGGTACTCGGGTGCGCCCGCGGGCGGCGGGTACCGGCCCTCCCGCTGGGCGACGTCGGCGCGGTTGACGGCGGTGGCTGCCACCTCGACCAGGATCTCGCCCTCGCCGGGAACGGGGTCGGGGACTTCGGACCAGCTGAGGGCCTCGGGGCCACCGGGTTCGGTGACGGTGATCGCGTACATGGGTCCGACCGTATCGATCCGGACCACCGACTTCGAGGGCCGGGAGGGGACCGGATCCGGGGCGGGGGACGGCATCGCGGTCGTGATGCTTGCGCCGCCGGTGACGGGTATGAGTGATGCCGAGTGAACCCCGAGGCGGGGCCCGAGCGTCTCTCGGGTCCGACCTCTTCCGACCCCTCAACGCAGGAGAGCTCCGGTGGCACAGCACGAACAGCACGGGCCGGACCCGGACACCGAGTCCCCCTGGGGCGGGACCGACGAGCCCTTCGCCGAGGACACCCCGGGTCCGCCGTCGTCCGCCCCGTCCCCGCGGGAGCAGTGGTTCGGCGGTTTCGAGGGCGCACCGCCGCCCCCGCCGCCCTACGCCCGCCAACCCGAGACCCCCCGTTCGCCCGCGGAGCCCGACACGGCACCGCCCCCGTGGGTGCATTGGGACGATCCCGACGAGGCCGAGGATCCCGACGACATCGAGGACGCCGAGGAGGACGTGCGCGGCAACACCGTGCGCCTCGTCCCGGGGTCGCGTCCGCGCCGGCCCGCGGCACCGGCCGAACCCGAGGACGACCCGCTCGGGCCCCGGCGGACCGACCGCGGCCCGGAGGTTCCCGAGCCCGAACAGCTGCCACCGCTCGACACCGTCGCCGAACCCCCGAACCCCTCGCCGCCCGCAGGACCCCCCGCCCCCGCGCCGGGGCCGTCCGGGGTCACCGAGCCCGCGCCCACCCGCCCGGACCCGGGGGCGGACTCACCCTGGGCACCGCCGAGGCCGCCCTCCTCAGGGCTCCGTCCCGCAGAGCCGGCACCGCAGCAGCCGCCGAGCGGTCCGAGCGCTCCGCCGGGCGCCGCCGCCCCGCCCGGACCGGTGGGCCCGCCACCGGTGTCCGACCGCGGGGACGGCGAGACCTCCGACTCCCTCCAGGCCGCCACCCTCGTGCGCAACCGGCGGCAGGGGCCCAGCACCGGGTGGCGCAAGGCCGTGCACAGTGCGACCTTCGGGCTCGTCAACCCGGGGGAGTCCGCGAAGGTGCTGCGCCGGCGCGAACTCGTCGCACGCGCGTGCACCCCGGTGGCCACCGGGCACCACCGGGTCGCGGTGCTCAGCCTCAAGGGCGGGGTCGGCAAGACCACGACCACCGTCGCCCTGGGCGCCACCCTGGCCTCCCTGCGCGGTGACCGGGTGCTGGCCGTGGACGCCAACCCCGACCGCGGCACCCTCTCCGACAAGGTGCGCCTGGAGACGGCGGCAACCATCCGCGACCTGCTCAACGAACGCCACCTCATCTCCCGCTACGCCGACATCCGCGGGTTCACCTCGCAGTCGCCCAGCCGCCTGGAGATTCTCGCCTCCGACCGGGACCCGGCGGTCTCGGAGGCCTTCAGCGAGGAGGACTACCGGGAGGTCTCCCGGATCGTCGAGCACTTCTACTCGATCTGCCTCACCGACTGCGGCACGGGCCTGCTGCACTCGGCGATGACGGGTGTGCTCGGCCTCGCCGACCAGGTCGTGCTCGTCAGTTCCGCCTCCGTCGACGGGGCCCGCAGCGCCAGCGCCACCCTCGACTGGCTCGAGGCGCACGGCCACATGGGGCTGGTGCGCGGGGCCGTCGTGGTGCTGTCGATGGTGCGGTCCAACAGCAAGAGCAGTGTCGACCTGGGCCGCCTCGAGCAGCATTTCGCCGGACGCTGCCGGGGTGTGGTGCGCGTCCCCTGGGACGGACACCTTGAGGAGGGCGCCGAGGTCGACCTCGAACAGCTCGACCCGGCCACCAAGGACGCCTACCTGCAGCTCGCCGCTTCCGTCGGTGAGTCGTTCGGACACCAGGGGTGAACGCCGACCGGGGAGGCACAGCACACCACTGGAGCCTCTCCGGTTTCCCGGACCGCTTCCCGGACAATGACACCGAGGGGGTTCGAGGATGAACGCACAGGAACGACCGCCCGCGGTGATCGTCGGGGTCGACGGGTCGCCGCACGCACACGCCGCCCTGGTCTGGGCCGCCGACGACGCCGCCCGGCGCGGGGTGCAACTGCGGCTCGTGCACGGGATGGGCATGCCGATGGTCATGGCGGCCTATGCACCGCCGGAGCGCTACACCGCCTCGGAGGAGGTGCGGCAAGCCGGCCACCGGATGCTCGCCGACAGCGCGGAGTACGCCGCAGCCACCCACCCCGACCTGTCGGTGGCGGTCGTTCTCGCCCCCGAGGAGGCGCCCGCCGTCCTGATCAACGAGGCGCGCGGCCAGGACGTCATCGCCGTCGGATCCCGCGGACTGGGGTCGGTGCGCGCCCTGATGCACGGGTCGGTGAGCGTGAAGACCTCCTCGGAGGCCCCCTGCCCCGTCGTGGTCGTGCCCGAGGCCGAAGGCCCGAGGGGACACCGCGGCCGCATCGTGGTGGGCGTGGACGGATCCGACTCCTCCCGCCGCGCCCTCCGCTTCGCCCTCCGCGAGGCACGGGACACCGACTCCTCCGTGGTCGTGGTGAACAGCTGGGAGGTGCCTCTCCCCGAGGACGCCGCCTCCCGGGCCGACGACCCCCGGTCGCTCCACGAGGAGGTCTTCGACCGCCAGTCGGAGGAGATCGTGGCCGGTGTGCTCGCCGAGGTCGCCGACGAACACACCGAAGAGCTCGACATCAGCGCCGTACGTGTGCAGGCCGACCCCGTCACCGCCCTCCTGGACGAGGGGGACGACGCCGACCTGGTCGTCGTCGGGTCCCGCGGGCGCGGCGGTGTCGCGGGGCTCGTCATGGGTTCGGTCAGCCAGGGGGTCCTCCACCATGCCCGGATGCCCGTCGCGGTACTTCCGCCGCACGCGGACGAGGCCGGTTGACGGGCAGTGCGGGACCTTCCGACCTGTGCCGGTCCCACGTGAACCTGCTGCACTCGGTGATGATGGGTGACAGTCGCTAAGGGGGAGAACATGGCAGGACACCAGGAGCACACGCCCAAGGTCGTCGTCGGTGTCGACGGCTCCGACCACTCGCGGGCGGCCCTGGAGTGGGCGGCCGCGGAGGCCGTCCGCCGCGGGGCCGTGCTGCGTATCGTGCACGCCTTGGGGATGCCGTTGATCGTCTCGGCCTACGGCGGTCCGACCCGCTTCCAGCCGACCGACGAGATCAGCGGCCAGGCCACGAGCGTGCTGACCGACGCCCGGGCGCACGCGACCGAGCAGGAGCCCGACGTGGAGACGGAGACCGTCACCGCGTTGGAGGAGGCCCCGCTGGCGCTGATCCGGCAGAGCCACCCGCACGACCTCATCGTCATCGGGACCCGCGGCCTGGGTACGGTGGCGTCCCTGTTCGTGGGTTCGGTGAGCGTGCGTGTGGCCGCACAGGCCCCCTGCCCGGTCGTGGTGGTGCCCCACGACGACCAGGGCCGCCCCGCGACGACCTCCCTCGACCGCATCGTCGTCGGTGTCGACGGCTCCCGCAACGCCCGCCGGGCCCTGGGTCTGGCGGTGGACATGACCGCCGAGAGCGAGGGCGAGCTCGTGGTGGTCAACAGCTGGGAGGTTCCGTACCCCTATGACCCCGTCGCGATGACCGCGGCCGGTTTCCAGCCGCAGGAGGACGTGTTCGAGAAGCAGTCCGAGGAGCTGGTCGCCGAGCTGCTCGCGGAGACCCTCGAGGACCGTGACGACGTGAACATCGAGGTCAGCGTCGTGCGGACTCAGTCCAACCCGGTCGACGCCGTGTTGCGGGCCGCCGACGAGGCCGACGCGATCGTGGTCGGGTCCCGCGGGCGCGGCACGGTCCGGGGCCTGCTGCTGGGTTCGGTGAGCCAGGGGATCCTGCACCGTTCGCACATCCCCGTCGTGGTGCTGCCCAAGCACGGTGACGAGGACGAGGACTGAGCCCTTCGCCAGAGTGACGGCCCCCGCCGAGGCGGGGGCCGTCGTGTGTCCGGGGGCCTCAGCCGCGGTGTGCGACGGCCGCCGGGTGGCAGACGTCGAGGGCGCGGCGCCACGCGCGGGTGTCCTCCCACAGTGCGTCGGACGGAGGCTCGGGCGCGAAGAGCCACATGCGCTGGGACCCGTCGCCGATCCGGCCGTCGATCACCGGGCGCTCGGGGGAGGGGACCTCGTCGCCGAGCTGGTACCAGCCGTAGTCGAGCGGGCGCAGCAGTTCCATGAGGCGTTCCTCGACCCCGTGCCCCGGCAGGACCTCGCAGAAGATCCACGGGCGGAACTCGCGCAGGGCCTCGAGGCCGCCGGCGATGACGTCGGGTTCGGTGGTCTCGGTGTCGATCTTGACCACGGCCGGGACGGTGCGGGTGCGTTCGCACCAGCGCGAGAGCGTGTCCACCCGCACGTCGATGCGTCCGGCCTCGGGACGGAACCCGGACGCGAGGGAGTTGGAGGCGTCGGAGGTGGACGAGAGCGTGAAGGAGGCGTGTCCGGTGTGGTCGCCCAGCGCCATCTCGGCCACCTCGATCCGGAGCCCGTTGGCGGCGGCCACGTGCCGCGCGGTCTCCGCGATGCGCGGTGTGGGTTCGAAGGCGCGGACCGCGCGGGTGCTGTGCGCGGCGGCGAGCAGGCTGTACACCCCGACGTTCGCGCCCGCGTCCAGGACCGCACCGGGGCCCGCGTGGTCGAGGGTGGCGAGGAAGCAGGCGAGGGTCTCGGGTTCGAACCCCGCGAGCCCGTCCTGTTCGAGCTTCTGGGGGACCCAGAGCCCGCCCGGTGTGTTCAGGGACAGCGACGCCGGTCCGGGGGCCGGGGCGTGCTCGTCGTCGCGTCGGGGGAGGTCCAGTTCGAAGCGGCGCCGACCCGGCAGCCGGGCCGGGTCGATCCCGCCGAGGCGCTGGGGAAGACGGCCGCGGACCCTCCGCACCGCCTGCCGTAGCGCCGGGTGTCGTCGTACGAAGCCGCGGATCGGGTTCGTGTCCACAGGGTCTCCCGAAGTCTGGGGGCCTTCACTGCGGGGGATGCGGGGCCCACTATGCCTGCGGGGAACCGTGTGGCGGGGGTGCGGCACGGAGGTTTCCGACGGTGCTCACCGATGTGTCACCGGGTGTCCACCCCGGCCCGGGGGAGTCCCTGTTCGTGGTCGGGTTCCGGCTGGAGGCGGCGGTCCTGTCCCTGCGCGGGCCCGAGCGGCAGGGTGGAACGCGACGGGGCCGGTGGCGTCGCCACCGGCCCCCGTTCTGTGCGGAGGGTGTGGGATTTGAACCCACGAAGCCCCGTCAAGGACTTGGTGCTTTTCAAGAGCACTGCACTCGGCCGCTATGCGAACCCTCCTGGGGGAGAACCCCGTCTCCGCCAGTCATGGTAGCCCACGCGCGCGTGTGGATGCCGTGTGGAGGGGCGGGTCCCGGAGGGTGGCGCCCGAGGGTTACCCGTGAGTAACATGGCCGGTATGACAGAGATGAACGCTGAGACGGCGGACATGGTCAAGTCCGGCTTCCTCGCCGCGGTCCCCTTCGCCCGCACGCTGGGCGTGACCTTCACCGACCTCGATTACGGGCACGCCGTGATGCGCCTGCCCGACAACGCCGACCACCACAACCACGTCGGCGGCCCGCACGCGGGCGCCATGTTCACCCTGGCCGAGTCCGCCTCCGGCGCGATCGTCATCGGTACCTTCGGCGACCAGCTCGAGCGCGCGGTCCCGCTGGCCGTCAGTGCCGAGATCCGCTACCTCAAGCTCGCCATGGGTGACGTCACCGCCGACGCGAAGCTGGGCCGCGACCGGGACGAGATCGTCGCCGAGCTCGACAAGGGCGAGCGCCCAGAGTTCCCCGTCGAGATCGAGCTCCGCACGGACGACGGCACCGTGACCGGACGGATGACCGTCGTGTGGACCCTGCGTCCCAACAAGAAGTGAGCCCTGGCCCGGCCGGTTCCGGCCGGGCGCATCTCCCTGATTCTGTCGGAGCCTCCGGTTACCGTGTCGCCACACGGAACCACCGACGAGGAGGCCCCGCAGTGAGACTGCGACTGGACCGCGACGCCTTCGCCGACGCGGTCGGCTGGACCGCACGGGCGCTGCCCACACGCCCCGCCGTCCCGGTGCTCGCCGGTATGCGCCTGGAAGCGCCCGAGGACGGCTCCTCCCTGCGCCTGTCCGGCTTCGACTACGAGGTCTCCACCCGCGCGTCGGTCCGGGCCGAGGTCGAAGAGGGCGGCAGCGCCCTGATCCCCGGCCGCCTCATGGCCGAGATCGTGCGCAACCTCCCCGAGGGCACCGTCGAGATCCGGAGCGAGGGCTCGCGCGTACGCATCAGCGGCGGCGCGGCCCGCTTCACCCTCATCACCATGCCGCTGGAGGACTACCCCAGCCTGCCCGGCATGCCTCCGCGCATCGGTTCGGTGCCGGCCCAGGCCCTCACCCAGGCGGTCCGCCAGGTCACGCCCGCGGCCAGCCGGGACGACACCCTGCCCATGCTCACCGGTGCCTACCTCGACTTCTCCGGCGACAGCCTGAGCGTGGTCGCCACCGACCGCTACCGCATCGCCGTGCGCGAGCTGTGGTGGCTGCCCTCCGACACCTCGATCGACGTGGCGGCGCTCGTGCCCGCCCGTACGCTCTCCGACACCGTGCGGGGGCTCGTCACGGGTGAGAACGTCGAGATCGCCCTGTCCACGGTCACCGTCGGAGAGGGCGTGAGCCTGTCCCCGGGCGAGGGCATGATCGGTTTCGAGAGCGGCGAGCGGCGCACCACCACGCGCCTCATCGACAGCGACTTCGTCAAGTACCGCTCGTGGTTCCCCACAGAGTTCTCCGGCCGCGCCCACGTGACCGTCGCGCCCCTGCTGGAGGCGGTCAAGCGCGTCGCTCTGGTCGCCGACCGCACCACCCCGCTGCGCCTGGCGTTCTCGGAGGGCGAGGTGGTGCTCGAGGCCGGGTCCGGCGAGGACGCCCAGGCCGTCGAGGCGATCGAGGTCGACTACGAGGGCGACCCGCTGCGGTTGGCCTTCCGCCCCGACTACCTTCTGGACGGGCTTTCGGGGGTGGAGACGGAGCGGGCCCGGCTCAACTTCACCGAGCCCACCAAACCCGCGGTGTTCACCGACCTGCCCG
The DNA here is from genome assembly GCF_014892575.1 of Nocardiopsis coralli. Classification (GTDB taxonomy): domain Bacteria; phylum Actinomycetota; class Actinomycetes; order Streptosporangiales; family Streptosporangiaceae; genus Nocardiopsis; species Nocardiopsis coralli. Next base: position 38,001 of record NZ_JADBGI010000029.1, read on the forward strand.
AGGGCGGGGAACGGGGGTCCACCTTCCGGTACCTGGTGCAACCGTTGCGGGTGTCCTGAACTGCCCTCTTTCGGCCTTGCGGTCCGCGGTTCCCGCTTGTCCACAAAGTTATCCACAGGCAGGCTCCGCGGCCTGTGGACAACTCAGGGTCATCATCCCTGGAAAGAGCCGAATCAGGCAGCATCTGTCCTGGAAATTCCGGCATGACGTGCGGAAATGGCCCCTGGCGTGTCTTGTGCACAGCCTGTGGACAACTTCCACCCAGAGGGCACCGAGGAGAGCCCTACATCAGCGTGTGGAACCCTGTCCGGCCTTTTCGGCGTTCTCCGGAAGGGGCGAGGTCTCCTTCCCACCGCTCTCCACGGTGGTCTCCAGCCCCAGTTCCGCCTGGCGCCCCCGGCGGTAGCCCGCGCGGTAACCGGCGGCGCTGTGCGTGCGCTCGGGCCGGTGCTTGCGCAACTGCGGGAACTGTTTCTGGAACTCCTCCTGCACCCGGTGCACGTCCTCGCGCAGAACGAGGTCCGCGCCGCGGGAGGACGCCTCCTGAGAACCCTGCTCCCCGGAATCCCCGTCGGCCTCGTCCTGGGCCGCGTTCTCCTGCATTCGGGCCCGGAACTCGCGGATGCGTTCGGCGACGGCCTGGCCGTAGGCGCGCACGAACGAGCGGTAGTAGCGCTTGCGTTCGGTCTCCAGCTCCGAGCGCGTGTAATTGCGCAGTTCCCTGATGTCGGCCACGTGCGTGGAACTCATGAACTTCGCCGAGGCCTCCATCTGGTTGGAGATCGACGGGAAGAGGAGTTGCAGGGCCTCCAGGGCGTCCACCGTGCCCACCAGGATGATGGTGCGGTCGGTGGTGTCGGAGGTGTTGCCACGCACCGCCGACTGGCAACCGTAGGCGGCCGCGATGTCGGCCAGGGCCTTCACGCGTGCCTTGCCGTGGCCGCCCAGGCCGGTGACCACGTGGTCCATCCGGCTGATCGCGTCCGGCTCCTCGCCCCGCTCGGCGCGGGCCTCGGCCTCCTGGATCGCGTGGCGGGTCATGAGCTCGGCGGCCTTGGCGGTGAAGGCCTGGCTCTCGGCATCGGTGACCGAGGGGTCCTCCGCCATGCGAAGGAGCCCTCGGACCCGCTCGACCATCTTCTGACGGGCAGCTTCAGTCATCGGCGCCGGTCGTCTCCCGTGGGTGTGCGTGCGGACGGCCTCGTCCCCGAACGTCGCCTGCGCGAACATTCGGCAGACCTGTCGAGCTTAGGCGTTCTCCTCGACCGGGATCACGCGGTTGGGAGACTCTCGCGTGTACTCCTGCCCGGCAAAGGGCCCGGACGCGGAAGAACGCCCCACCTCAGCGGGGCGTTCGCCGTGGGCTGACGCGTCCGTCACCCGATCGGGCGACGGCTCCGGGGACGGACACGTGCGGCCGCGGTCACTTCTTCTCGCCGACCAGGGTCGCGATGAGGCCGACGGTGATCCAGATGGCGGCGGCCACGAACAGGCCGCCGAAGAGGCCGCCCAGGATGGATCCGGTGATCATCTGCAGGAGGCCGTAGCCCGCGCCGCCGACGACACCGGGGACGGCGGCGTAACGGAACGGGTAGGTCGCGGCCCAGCGGCGGCCGCGGCGGTCGCTCTTCTTGCTGACCACGCCACCGACACCGCCGAACAGCGCGAAGAAGATCACGGCCGCCCCGATGCCGGAGGCCAGCGCACCGGTACCGAGGTTCAAAAGGAAGAACAGGGCGCCGCCCGCAGCGCCGCCCATGATGGACAGTCCCCAGGGCCAGACCATCGTCGCCGAGGCGACCGGGGTGAATGCGCTACCGCGCTCCAGCGTCATGACTACCGCTCCAGTCGAATCGCGTGACGCCCGCTCTTGACCGGGTCGTCCTGTTCAGCATGCAACGTTCTGGCTCCGGGCGCATCAGGGCCTGCCCCTGACTTTCCCCCGAGTGGGGTCCGCGATGCCGGGGTCCGGGTCACGGGCCCACGGGGTGAGAACGATCGAGCGGTTCAGGAAGTGCCCGTGCCCGAGGCAGCGCCGCCCGCGGGGGTGGCCTCCAGTCCGGGCCTGAGGTCCTGCCAGGCGGTGCGGAAGGCCGGCATGAGGGGCAGGGACTCGGCGTCGGCGACGGGGACCCACCGGATCTCGTTGCTCTCCGCGTTGCCGGCGTGGAACGGCACCATCGACGGCAGTCCCAGCAGGAACGTGTCGTAGCGCCACTGTGTGAGGTCGTGTTCGTAGGTGCCCAGGACCGTGTACTCGGACAGGTCGCCGGCGACCTCCTCGCGGAACTCGCGCACGGCCGCCTCGAGAGGGGTCTCGTCGCGGTTGCGTGCCCCGCCCGGGATGCCCCAGGTCCCGCCCATGTGGGTCCATCCGGCGCGGTGCTGCAACAGCACGTGCCCTGACCCGCGGGTGTCGGTGGCGTGGAGCAGCAGGCCCGCCGCGCCGTACAGGCCCCATCGGTAGGAGCCGTCGGGCAGCCGCACCCAGCCGTTGCCGTCACCGTCCTGCATACGGGCAGTCCTCCTTCGCGTCCGGTGTGTCGTGCCCAGTCCTCTGCACAACGACGTTCCAGGCACGATCATGCCCTGTGGAGGGCGCGGATCGGAGCGGTTCCCCGGTTCGGCCCCGGTGAACGGGTATCGGATATGTCATTTGCCGATACCGTGTTCGACCGTAAAGGGCGGACGTCCCGAGGGGATTCTCCGGGTCGTCCTACCTGCACTTGGGGACGGAGTTTCACCGATTCACGTGGTGGGCATAGGGTGCTCATCACGCGACTTTCGGTGATTCATCGGTCCCATGCCCCCTGAAAGTGGACTGAAAGCTCCCTGTAAGAAGAACTCTCTAGTGTCGAAGGTGTTCGACGCGGACGGTGCCCGCGAGAGGACGGCTCGCGGGAGTCACACCGAAGCGACGATCGCTGGGCACAACGCCACCCGCGGTGTTCGAGAAGGCGGAGGCACCGCGGGTGGCCTCGCCGCCCGGAGACGGGGCCGATGATGATCGATCGACGGCGTAGAGCCACACTGCGGATCTACGCGAGCGCTGTGAGAAGAGGAGTTCGAGTGCCGAAGATGCTCACCGTGGACGAGGAGTTCGAGCGCATCGTGGCCGGTGTCCGGCCGGCCGCGAAGATGCGCCCCCTGGAGGAGCCCGAGCCCGGCAAGGACCAGCCGGAGGAGGAGCCCCCCGCGGAGGAGTCTCCCTCGCAGGAGAAATAGGCACCGCTCGGCGGGCACCGAGGTGTCCACCGAACGGACCATGAACCGACCGTCCACGGACGGGTACGGGCCGCGGTCCCGAGTATCGTTTTGGAGGGGGGTACTCGGGGCCGCTTTCTTGTGCGCATTTCTCCTTTGCGCCAATTCACCTTGCTAGGCTGACCCGTTGTGGAATTCAGTGTGCTCGGCCCCATAACCGTCTGGGACGACGGTCGCCCTGTCACCGTGGGCGGACCGCGCCAGAGGTGTGTGCTCGGCGCGCTCCTGGTGCACCTCGGACGCGAGGTCACCTTCGACCAGCTCATCGGTTACCTCTGGAGCGACGACCCGCCCCGCACCGCCCGGTCGGTCATCCAGGTCCAGATCTCCCACCTCCGGCGCCTGCTGCCCGGGACCATCGCCACCACCCCGGGTGGTTACGTGCTCGACGCCGACCCCGGGAGCGTGGACCTGCACCGCTTCCGCGAACTGCGCGCACGTGCGGCGCAGGCCCCCACGGCCGAAGCCGTCGACCTGCTCGAACAGGCCCTTCGGTGCTGGCGCGGCACCCCCTTCTCCGGGGTCGGCTCCGAACACCTCTCCTACTCCGTGGTCACGCCTCTGCTGGAGGAGCGCTGGGCCGCCGTCACCGCGTGGGCCGAACACGCGCTCGCCCTCGGCCGGGCCGGCGACGTCGTCGCACGCCTGACCCCGCTCACCCGCGGGGAGCCCTTCCGCGAGCGGCTCCACCACCTGCTCATCACGGCGCTCTGGCACGACAACGACCGTGCCAAGGCGCTGACGGTGTACGAGGAGTTCCGGTCCGGTCTGGTCGAGGAACTGGGTGTGGACCCCGGCGCCGACGTCATGAGCCTGCACGCGCGCATCCTCCGCGAGGAGGCCCCGCCGGCCGTACGCACGGCCCCCGAGGAACCGGCGACGGCCGACACCTACGTCGTCCGCAACGACCTGCCCCGCGACCTGCCGGACTTCACCGGCCGCGAGGAACACCTGTCCCGCATGCGCGCCCTCGTGGACGGAGACGACCGGGCACAGGTCTGCGTGCTCACCGGTTCCGGCGGCGAGGGCAAGACCACCACGGCGGTGCGCTTCGGCCACGAGGCCGCCGAGCACTACCCCGACGGCCAGCTCTTCATCGACCTGTACGGATACAACACCGACCGCGGCCCGCTCGACGCCGCCGCCGCGCTCGGGGCCCTCCTGCGGGCGGTGGGTGTGGCACCCGAGGCCGTCCCCGACTCCCTGGACGAGCGTTCCGCCCTGTGGCGTGCCACGATGTCCGAACGCCGCGTGCTGCTGATCCTCGACAACGCCTTCAACGTCACGCAGATCAGCCCGCTCGTGCTGTCCTCCCCGGGTTCGCTCACCCTGATCACCGCGCGCAAGGACGTCAGCGGCATCAGCGGCGCCCAGTTCGTCTCCCTCGGGATGTTCGACGAGGACTCCTCCCTGGAACTGTTGTCCAAGGTGCTGGGGGAGTCGCGTGTGGTGGAGGAGGCCGACGGTGCCCGCGCCATCGCCCGGTTGTGCGGGGGGCTGCCCTTGGCGCTGCGTGTCGTGGCCGGGCGCATGCTCAGCCGTCCGCGGTGGTCGTTCGCGCACGTGGCACGCCGGCTGGGCGAACGCGACCGCCGGCTGCGCGAACTGCAGGTCGAGGGGCAGAGCGTCGAGTCGGCGATCGACCTGTCCTACCAGAGCCTCAACGCCGAGCAGAGGCACGCGTTCCTGCTCCTGGGCACGATGATCGGCGACACGGTCGACCTCACCGGGGCGGCGGCGCTGATCGGGCTCGACGTGGCCGAGGCCGACGACATGCTCCAGGAGCTCGTCGGCATGTACCTGCTCTCCGAGCCCCAGGGTGACGTCTACCGCCTGCACGACCTCATCAAGGACTTCTCGCGCATCCGAGCCGTGCCGGTGCTCGGCCAGGAGCCCGTCGACACCGCCCGTCTGTCCCTGGCGCACTACTACCTCGACACCGCTCAGCGTGGCGCCGACCTGCTCGGCCCGCGCGTCTCGGGGGAGGACGAGGACGCCCCGAACCGTGCACACCGCAGCGAGCTGTCGACTCGCGAGGACGCGGAGGAGTGGTTCTCGCTCCACCACGAGAACCTCGCCGACGCCATCGAGTTCTTCGCCTCGGGGGACTTCGGCGACCAGGCCTGGCGCATGGCCGACCTGGTGTGGCGGTTCTACGCCCTGCGGGGGCACATGGCGCTCCTGGTCAGCTCGCACCAGCGTGCGCTGCAGGTGAGCGAGCGCCAGGGCAGCGGCCGGGGGCGTGCGGTCACCCTGATCGGGCTCGGTATCGCCCATTACATCTCGGGCAGGTTCGGGGAGGCCCTGGACCTGCTGACCCAGGCACGCGGGATCCTCCTCGAGCTCGGCGACAGCATGGGGATCCTGCGCGTGAACGCGAACCTGGGCATGGTCTACGAGCGCGTGGGGCGTTTCGGGGAGTCGGCCGAGGCGATCGAGGAGGCCCTGGAGCACGCGGCCGCCGTCGGGAACTCCGGTATCGAATCCCTGCAGTGGGGGAACCTGGCCGTGCTGCGGCAGAGCCTGGGCCAGTACGACGAGGCCCTGTACTGCGCCGAACGTGCGATGGAGCGCGCCTCCGACACGGACCGGGAGGAGACGGCCGCGCACAACCGCCGTGTGATGGGCGAGGCCCGGGCCTGGCTCGGTGACACCGACGGGGCCTTCGCCGATCTCCAGGAGGCGTTGGCGTTGTCGACCAAGCTGTCCCTGGCCGGCAACCGGATCTACGTGCACAACTCCCTCGGCAACGCCCACCGGATCTCCGGGGACTGGGGTCGCGCGGTCGAGGAGCACGCCACCGCTCTGGACCTGGCCGATTCGGTCGGTGACCACAGCGGTGACGCCGAGATCCTCGCGGACCTCGGGATCACCTACGCTGCCGCCGGGCGCGACGTCGAGGCGGCCCGGGCCCTGGACAAGGCGCTGGGCCTGGCCGAGGAGCGCGACGAGCAGTACATCCGAGCCAAGGCCGCGCTCGCCCTGGGCGGTCTGCCCTCGCCGGTGGTCGACGACGAGCGGGCGTGCGCGCTGCTGGCCTCCGCCGAGCGGATCCTGACCGATCTGGAACTGGCCGACGCGCAGTCCGCCCGGGAAGCGCTCGAGCGGCGCTCGTCGGGGGCCACGGATCCTTCGCGCGTCGGGTGAGGCAAGTCTGTCCTCCGGGTGAGGGTCGGGTGCCGTGCCGACGGAGACCCGAACAGACCGCACCCTGATCTGTTAATAATATTTCCAGTTCGCGGCGCCCTCTGTGCGTCCTTGCCGCGCGTACCAGTGCGCGCGCTCGCGTCCCCGCGCTGAGCTGGCGGGGGTGGCACTGCGTACCCCCGCGTGCACGAAGCACGAACAGAGCCTTGACGCTTCTATAAGGACTGTTTACTGTTTTGCGAACCGGGTGGAAGGAGCTTTCCGGGGACGCCCGGAGAGCGCCGGGACGACACCGTCCGCGCCGGCACGGGTGCATATCCGACCCCGCGCCGGGGCTCCGCCCTCCTGGGCCGACGGGCCCGGGTCACCCCCGCTGCGGCCCCGAGACCCCCTCAGGGGCCGTGACCCGAAGAGAAGGGCTTCCCCCTCATGAAGAACCGAGTTCTCCGTTCCTCCGCCGCGGTCGCCGGATCCACCGCGCTGATCTTCGCCCTCATGCCTGCCGGCACCGCCAGCGCGCACGGTTACGTCTCCGACCCCCCGAGCCGTCAGGCCCAGTGCGCCGCCGGCGTCGTCGAGTGCGGCCCGATCCAGTGGGAGCCGCAGAGCGTCGAGGGGCCCTCCGGCCAGATGAGCTGCTCCGGTGGAAACGAGGCCTTCTCCGAGCTCGACGACGACAACTACGGCTGGGACGTCACCCCCGTGGGCACCACCGCGAACCTGGAGTGGACCATCACCGCCGCCCACTCGACCGCCGAGTGGGAGTACTTCATCGACGGCGACCTGGTCGACAGCTTCGACGAGGGCGGTGCCCAGCCGCCGTCCAACTTCACCCACGACGTCGACCTGTCCGGCTACAGCGGCGAGCAGACCATCCTCGCCCGCTGGAACGTCGCCGACACCGACATGTCCTTCTACGCCTGCATCGACGTCAACGTCGGCGCCCTGTAACACCCGGAACGGAGGAGGGCCTGCCCGCGGGCAGGCCCTCCGTCGGGACCTACCCCGCAGCCATCGTCGTCACCGGGTGCACGTCCTGCCCCGTGCCGGCACCGACGTCCGGCCGGTGGTCGACCCAGCGAGTACGGTCCTCGAACGCCTTGGCGTAGCGCAGCGGCTCCACGTCCCGGTAGTGGTCCACGGCCATCTGGAAGCCCACCGGCAGCCCCGAGGGGGTGAAACCGGCAGGCATCGCCAATACCGGGAGCCCGGTCGCGGAGAGCACACAGGCCGAGCGCATCCAGTCCAGGTAGCTGCTGCAGGCCTGCCTCCCGCGCGGAGACCTCCCGCCGGCGGACCGCCACCACCAGGTCTGTCGCCGACATCTGCTGAATCTCGTCCATGCACCCACTGGCTCCTTCACGCCGTCTGCCGGTCACGTGCCGTCAGTCTCCGACGTTCCAGGGTCGTTCCGGAATGGTGCCCGTGCGGTGGAGGCGTATCTGCAGGAAATGGCCATGTCCGTGGTGTCTTCTTCCGTTCGTCGCCGTGCGGGCCGGCCCCGAGACGGTTCTCGGCATGGCCTCAACCGGCCAGTGGGCTTGTCACCCCGCGGGGCACGCGTGACTGTGTATCGGGGCCTCTACGGCCCGGAACGGGGGACGGCGATGGCGGGCTCGGAGCGGGCGAGGCGGGACCGGCCCTTCGGGAGGTCCTCCGAGTTCGTCGACCGCCACCGGGTCGCTGCCTTCTACACGCTGCTCCTGGCCGTGAGCTGGCCCTATCTGCTGCTCACCGCGGAGCGCGGCGAGGGCCTGTCCCGGATGGTGCCGCTGATCCTCGTCGGCCCCAGCGTGTGTGCCTTCGCCGTGGTCCTCGCCGCCCGCGGGTTCCCCGGCGCGCGGGCCCTCGCCTCCGGGATCCTGCGCGTGGGCGCACCGGGACGGGTCTACCTGCTCACCCTCCTCGGCGTGCCGCTGTGTTTCCTGGCGGCCGCCTACGCCGTGGCTCTGCTCGTGTACCCGGACCAGGTCGCAGCGCCGTCGACGGCGTCGCTGGTGTCCTTCGCCGTCAACTTCCCCCTGATCTTCGTCCTGGCGGGGCTCGGGGAGGAGTTCGGCTGGCGCGGGCTGGCACTGCCCCGGCTGCAGGAACGGTACGGGCCGCTGGTGGCGAGCGTGCTCGTGGGGCTCATGTGGTCCGTCTGGCATCTGCCGCTGGGACTCGGGGAACCGGGTTGGGCGGCCGGGAACGTGGTCTTCTTCGTCAGTGTGACGGCGGCGACCTTCTTCTACACGTGGCTGTTCAACCGCACCGGCGGCAGCATCCTCGCCGTCGCGCTCCTGCACACGACGGAGAACGCGTTCGGCTGGCCCTTCCAGGACGCCTTCTCCTTCGAGCCGCCCGGGTTCCTGTTCTTCGACGCGGTCAAGGCCGGCGTGTGGGTGTGCCTGGCGCTCCTGGCCGTCGTGCTCACACGCGGAAGGCTCGGGCTCGGCCGAACCGGGTGACCCGGGCGACCGCGTCCGAGCTGGAGGCTGCCCAGGGAACGACGAAGGGCCGGTCCCGCAGGACCGGCCCTTCGTGCTCGTCGGGGTGGCGGGATTTGAACCCACGACCTCTTCGTCCCGAACGAAGCGCGCTACCAAGCTGCGCTACACCCCGAAGCAACGTCCACAATTCTAGCGGACGCGCGGAGTGCTTCGCACATCGGTTGCGGCGGGGGTCGGTGCACCGGAGCCGCCGGGGTTCAGGCGGAGGGCACGAGGTCCAGGAGCGAGGCCTCCGGGCGGCAGCAGAACCGCACCGGCGCGTACGGCGACGTGCCCAGGCCGCCGGACACGTGCAACCAAGAGTCCTCGTACGGGTTCAGCCCCCAGGCGCGTTCCCGGTCGATGCCGCAGTTGGTCACGAGCGTCCCGTAGTAGGGCAGGCACAGCTGACCGCCGTGTGTGTGCCCGGCCAGCAGCAGCTGGTACCCGTCGTCGCTGAAGCGGGACAGGTTCGCCGGCTCGGGCGAGTGCAGCACACCCAGGCGCACGTCGGCGTCCGGGTCGGCCGGGCCGGCCACGTCGTCGTAGCGGTCGAGCTTGATGTGGGAGTCGTGCACCCCGGCGAGCGCCACCGAGACCCCGTTGGCCTTGAGGTGGCCCTTGTGGTTGTTGAGGTCCAGCCACCCCGCGGAGGTCATCGCCGAACCCAGGTCCCGCCAGGGCAGGTCGGGCACGCGGCGCTTGGAGTAATCGTGCTTGCTGGTGCGCCACAGGTAGCGGGCCGGGTTCTTCAACTGCGGGGAGAACAGGTCGTTGGAGCCGTAGACGAACGCGCCGGGGCGGTCGAGCAGCGGTCCGAGCGCGTCGATGAAGGGGCCGACGGCATCGGGGTGGGCCAGGGAGTCGCCGGTGTTGATCACGACGTCCGGCTCGTAGGCCTCCAACCCGCGGATCCAGTCGATGAGCATCCGCCGCCCGGGCGTCAGGTGCGCGTCCGACAGGTGCAGCACCCGCAGACGCGGGCTCCCCGGGGGAAGCATGGGGAGTTCGTAGTGGCGCAGCCGGAACCAGTTGCGCTCGATGACCGAGGCGTAGAACAGCCCCGCCGCCCCGACGGCACTGGTCACGGCCGCCGCCCGCCCGAGCCGGCGTGTGAGTCGTCGGTCGTCGCCCATCCGGGGTTCTCCTTCGTCGTCGATCGTGTGGCCGCGGCCGGCCGCGTGGCGCCGGACGGGAAACGGATGGTGGCCGCTTTCCGGCCACCGTAGGATCTGTGCCATGTCCGAACTCAAAGACCGCCTCAAGAACGACCTGACCGCCGCCATCAAGGAGCGCGACAAGGTGCGTACGGGCACCCTGCGCATGGTGCTGGCCGCCATCTCCACGGAGGAGTCCGCGGGATCCTCCCAGCGCGACCTCGACGACGCCGAGGTGACCAAGCTGCTGACCCGCGAGGCCAAGAAGCGCCGTGAGGCGGCCGAGGCGTTCGACCAGGGAGGCCGGTCGGACCAGGCCGCGGCCGAGCGGGCCGAGAGCGAGGTCATTTCGGACTACCTGCCCAAGCAGCTTACCGACGGCGAACTGTCCGAGCTCGTCTCCGCCGCCATCGGTGAGACCGGCGCCGAGGGCCCCAAGCAGATGGGCCAGGTCATGAAGGTCGTCAACCCGCGTGTGGCCGGCCAGGCCGAGGGCTCCCGGGTGGCCGCCGAGGTCAAGCGCCAGCTCGCCGGCTGACCCCTCCACGACGAACGCCCGGCACCGGAGCGGATTCCGGTGCCGGGCGTCTGCGTGTGCGGGACGGTCAGAAGAGCCGCTCGCGCGGTGTCGTGGGCAGGGCCGGCTGTACCGGCTCCGGGCCCTCGTCACCCGCCGCGGTGCCGCCGCCCTCGCTCAGGAACACGTTGACGGTCGCGCCCTCCGGCAGGGTCGTGCCGGGGTCCGGGTTGACCCTCGCGACGGTGCCCTCGGACTGGTCGGAGGCGACGCGGGTCCCGGAGACACTGACGTCGTAACCGGCGTCCTCCAGGTTCGAGACCGCCTCGGACTCGTCCTGGCCGACGACGTTGGGCACACCCTGGTCGTCGCTGGTCGGGCTGGCGTCCTCGTCCGGGTCGTCGTCGGAACCGCCGCCCCCGCCGGAGGTGGAGCCGAACTGCGACGGCGCCGAGGCCAGGCTCTCCTCGTCGAGGCCCTCGTGGGCGCCCTCGAAGGTCTCCTGCCAGATCGGTCCGGGGATCGTGCCGCCGTAGACCTGGCCGAAGGAGCGGCCGCCGAGGCTGACGTTGCGCAGCGGGTACTCCTGCGGTCCGCGCGGGTCGCCGACGAAGACGGCCCCGGCCATCTGCGGGGTGAAGCCGGCGAACCAGGCGGCGGCGGTGCCATCGGTGGAACCGGTCTTGCCACCCGCGGGACGTCCGATGTCCAGGCCGTCCGCGGTGCCTCCGCCGCTGAAGGTCTGCGACAGCAGGTAGCTCACCCCGTCGGCGACCTCTTCGTCGATGACCTGCTCGCACTCGGGCTCGATGTTGATCGTGGTACCGGACTGGTGGTCCTCGATCCGGTCGATGGCCTGCGGTTCGCACAGCTGGCCGCCCGAGGCGAAGGTCGCGTACGCGCCCGCGAGGTCGATCGGAGCGATCTCCTCACTGCCGAGGGTGAAGCTGTTGTTGGCGAGGGTGTTCTCGCTCTCCGTGAACTGCGTGCCGTCGGCCCGTTCCAGCCCCAGGGTCTCGGCCATCTCGATCGTCTCGCACAGCCCGACGTCGGCCTGGAGCTGGGCGAAGAAGGTGTTGGAGGACTGCTGGGTCCCCGACACCATGTTGTGGTTGCCGCCGTCGCTCTCACCGGCGTTGCTCAGCGACCACGACGGCAGGGTCCCGCCGTTGCAGGAGCGCTGCCCGGTCACGGTCGTCGACGACGGTGAGCTGTAGTTGGTACTGAAGGGCATCCCCTGGTCGAGCGCCGCGGCGAGGGTGACCGCCTTGAACGTCGACCCCGCCTGGAACCCGGTGCTGCCGCCGCGGTCGGACCCGGTGGTGAAGTTGATCGAGGTCTCACCGATGTTGCCCTCGTCCGGACCGAAGTTGCGGCTCTGCATCATGCCCTGGATACGGCCGGTTCCGGGCTCGACGATGACCTGTGCCGCGACCTTGCGGGACTCGTTCTCGCGGGGCACCCACTTGTCGACGGCGTCCTGGCCGGCTTCCTGGGTCTGCGGATCCAGGGTCGTGTGGATCTCGAGGCCCGCGGTGCGCAGCCAGCGTGCACGTTCGGTCTCGTTGGGCCCGTAGCGCTCGTCCTTCTCGATCTCCTGCACCACGTAGTCGCAGAAGTAGGGCTGATCACTGGGCACACAGCCGTTGGGCGGGGTGTCGAGCTCGAGTTCGAGCTCCTCCTCCTTGGCCTCCTCGGCCTCGGCCTCGGTGATGAAACCGACCGTGGACATGCGGTCGATGACGGTGTCGCGCCGTTCGAGGCTCTGCTCGGGGAAGAAGCGAGGGTTGTACAGGTACGGATAGCGGACCAGGCCCGCGATGGTGGCGGCCTCGTGGATCTCGAGTTCGCTCGCGGGCTTCTGGAAGTAGTGCTGTGCGGCCGACTCGACGCCGTAGGCACCGTCGCTGAAGTAGGCGATGTTGAGGTAGCCCTCGAGGATCTCGTCCTTGCTCATCCGCTGTTCCAGGGCGACCGCGTAGCGCAGTTCCCTGATCTTGCGGGAGATGGTCTCCTCGCGGGCCTCGTCGAGCTCCTCCTGGGAGGTGGCCGCTTCGATCTGCACGTTCTTGACGTACTGCTGGGTGATGGAGGAGGCGCCCTCGGTGTTGCCGCCCATGGTGCGGATGGCGGCGCGGAGGGTGCCGGACACGTCGAGACCGCCGTGTTCGTAGAAACGGGCGTCCTCGATGGCGAGGATCGCGTGCACCATCTCGTCCGAGACGTCGTCGAGTTCGACGAGTTCACGGTTCTGGTCGAAGATCTCTGCGACGACGCCGCCGTCGGCGTCGTAGATGGTGGAGCGCTGCGGGGGAGGCGGCGTCTCCAGGTTGCTGGGCATGTCCAGGAACCCGCCGGCGATGTTCCGGGCGGTGATCCCGAGGCCGCCGACGGCCGGGAGCGCCAGCGCGGCGACCAGGAGGCCGGCTATCGAGCTGACGAGTACCAGTTGGCTGATTCTTTGAAGCAATGTCCCCTGACCCACCCCATCAAGACTAAGTGACCGTGCGCGCTCGAAGTGGTGTGTTCCACCCAGAACGGGTCTGAACCACACCAACCGCCCACACCGTCTCGAGCCCCGTTCGCCCGGATCCATCCTGTCACGGCCCCGGGGCCCGAACCCCGTGTTCACAGGGCTTGTGGGCCGCTGCTGCCGCCTTCCCGTTCCCCGGCGCGGGGCCCCTGCGCAATGGCCCGGACGGGCCATATTCGGTTGGACGGAAAGTGGGTCGAGTGGGTTCTGTTGGCGCGGGTCACGAATCCGTACGTTCGAGGCCACGGGGGTGGGTGGGCGATGCCGCACCGATTCGAACACCCCCGCCCGACGACGGGGGCCTCCCCCTCCACTCAACCAGAGTGCGGACACCTCTTGGACCCCGCGAGCACGACGATTTGGGAGTGCCGGCAGATGCGGACCGACCACTGGATCACCCGGGCCTTGTGCCGTGAGCTCGACCCGGACACGCTGTTCGTCAGCGGAGCCGCGCAGAACACCGCCAAGCTCGTGTGCCGGGGTTGCCCGGTACGGATCGAATGCCTCACCGACGCCCTCGAACACCGCGTCGAGTTCGGTGTGTGGGGCGGCATGACCGAACGCGAGCGCCGCGCGCTGCTGCGCAAGCACCCGGACGTGCAGGACTGGGGCGAGCTCCTGGAACAGGCCGACCGCCAGGGCGAGGACCCGGCCCGCTACGCCGCCGCGCAGTCCGCGTCGGCGTCTGCGTCCTGAACTGCGGCGACCGACGACGGACAGCCCTCTCCGGCCCCGCGGTCACTCCGCGCCGGCGGAACCCTCGTGTCCCCCGCCGGCCAACCGTGCGCCGACCCACCGCAGCCCCGTGAGGTCGTGCACGTCCCCGGCCAGCGCGGCCACCTCCGCCACCCGCACACCCGGGTGCGCAGTGAGCAGCCGGTCGCGCAGCAGCAGTTCCCTCCCGCGCGTGCGCGCCCGCTCCGCGTGCAGACGCAGCGCTGCCTCCGCCACCGGGTGCTCCCCGTCCCGGGACAGCTCCTCCGCGGCACGCTCCGCCTCCTCTGCCCCGAGACGCGCAGCTGGGCCCTCCGGTAGCGGGTGGGTGCGGTTGAGTACCAGGCCCGCCAGCGGCATCCCGTCCGAGGCGAGGCGCTCCACGAAGAACGCCGCCTCGCGCATCGCGTCCGGCTCGGGGGCGGCCACCACGACGAAGGCGGTCCCCGGGTCCTGCAACAGCCGGTACGTGCGTTCGGCCCGCTCCTGGAACCCGCCGAAGACCGCCTCGAACGCCGAGGTGAACGAGCGCAGATCGTTGAGGAACTGTGCGCCGACGATCTTGCCGATCACCGACGTCACCATGCCCACCCCGGCACCCAGGAGCCGCAGGGGCCCCGAGCCCGCCGGGGCGGTCAGGAAGCGCATGAGCCTGCCGTCCAGGAACCTGCCCAGCCGTTCGGGGGCGTCGAGGAAGTCCAGCGCCGACCGGCTGGGCGGGGTGTCGACCACCACGAGGTCCCACTCCTCGGACTCCCGCAGCTGCCCGAGGCGCTCCATCGCCATGTACTCCTGGGTCCCCGAGAAGCTCGTCGAGAGGGTCTCGTAGAAGGGGTTGTCCAGGATCTGCCGTGCCCGCGCGGGATCGGCGTGCTCCTCCACGACCTGGTCGAAGGTGCGTTTCATGTCGAGCATCATGGCGTGCAGCTCGCCGGGGGTCCCCTCGGGCAGCGGCACACGGCGCGGGGTGTTGTCGAGCGACTCCAACCCCATGGACTGCGCCAGCCGTCTGGCCGGGTCGACCGTGATGACCACCGTCCTGCGTCCGCGTTCGGCCGCGCGTAGACCCAGGGCCGCGGCGCTGGTGGTCTTGCCGACACCGCCGGAGCCGCAGCAGACCACGACACGGCGCGCGGGGTCGTCCAGGAGCTCGTCGACGTCGAGGGTCTCGGGTGTCACCGGCCTACCCCCTGGTCGGTCAGTGCGCGGGCCAGGCGCTGGACGGCCTGCTCACCGGAGCCGCGTTCCAAGCGCGGCATTTCCAGGACGGGACGCCCGAGTGCGGTGAGCTCGCCCCGGACCCGTTCCTCCAGTTCGGTACGGACGGCGTGCGTGTGCAGTTCGCCCTCGAGGCCCGCCGCGAGGTCCTCGGGCTCGGGCAGACCCGCGGCGGCGAGCCCGGCGGCCAGGGAGGCGCGGTCCAGTGTTCCGGCGCGGGCCGCTTCGAGGTCGGCGTCGCCGAGCAGCCGCGGGCGCACCATGTTGACCAGGACCGCGCCGGGGTGCAGCCCCAGCCCGGCGAGTTCGTCGAGGCCGTCGGCGGTCTCCTGAGCGGGCATCTCCTCGAGCAGCGTCACCACGTGCACCCGTGTGCGGTCGGACCTGATGACCTCGGCCGCACGCGCGGCGTGGTCGTGCACGGGGCCGACCTTGGCCAGCCCGGCGACCTCGGCGTTGACGTTGAGGAAGCGCCCGATCCGGCCCGTGGGAGGCGCGTCCATCACCACGGCGTCGTACGCGAACGGGGTTCCGGCGGGCGCCGAGGACGGGCGTCCCCGGTGTCCCTTGCGGCGCCGGACCGCCTCTGTGGCCTTGCCGGTGAGCAGGACGTCGCGCACGCCGGGGGCGACCGTGGTCGCGAAGTCCACCGCACCCAGACGGGTCAGGGCCTGGCCGGCCCGGCGCATGCCGTAGAAGAGCTCCAGGTACTCCATGAGCGCGGACTCGGGGTCGGCCGCGAGTACCGACACCGTGCCGCCGCCCGGGGCCGACAGCATCGTGCGTTCCTCGTAGGGGAGGGGAGAGCGTTCCAACAGGGCCGCCACGCCCTGGCGCCCCTCGACCTCCACCAGCAGGGTCCGGCGCCCGCCGGAGGCCAGCGCGGTCGCGAGCGCCGCGGCCGCCGTGGTCTTGCCTGTACCGCCCTTGCCGGTGACGATGTGCAGCCGCGCGTCGGCGCACGGGCCCCAGGAGCCGGGTGATCGGTGCTCACGCTCACTCACCCCACGGAGTCTATGCGGGCCGGTCACAGCGGCGCCGGTCGGTCCATGCCACAGCACGTGCCCGGCCGTGGGGAAAGTAGGGTGAGCGGCGTCGAGAAGCGGTCCCGCGGGGCCGCCCAGCGAACCGATGGGGGAAGCCGTATGAGCAAGTGGGAGTACCAGACCGTGGCGCTGCTGTCGCACGCCACCAAGCAGATCCTGGACAACTGGGGCCAGGACGGCTGGGAGCTCGTCTCCGTCGTCCCCGCGCCCCTGCCGGAGGGCACCGACCCCCGCAACCAGCAGTACGTCGCCTACATGAAGCGGGAAGTCTGATGGCCACACCCGAGGAGCGCCTCGCCGAGCTCGGGCTGACCCTGCCCGAGCTCGCCGCCCCCGTCGCGGCCTACGTGCCCACGGTGCGCACCGGCGACCACGTGTACGTGGCCGGCCAGCTCCCCTTCGTCGAGGGCAAGCTGCCCACCACCGGCAAGGTCGGTGCCGACGTCGACCCGGAGACCGCCGAGGACCTCGCCGCGCTGTGCGCACTCAACGGCATCGCCGCCGTGCGGGCCGAGCTGGGTGACCTCTCCCGGGTGACGAGGGTCGTCAAGCTCGTCGGTTTCGTGGCGAGCAGCCCCGACTTCACCGGCCAGCCCGGTGTGATCAACGGGGCGAGCCAACTCATCGGCAAGGTCTTCGGCGACGCCGGCGTGCACGCGCGCAGTGCGGTCGGCGCGGCCGCCCTGCCGCTGGACTCGCCGGTCGAGGTTGAGATGATCGTCGAGGCCCGCTGAGCGGTTCGTCCCCATCCGGGTGGCGACATCCGGGCCCGGCGCGACTTTTCGATCCGAAGGAGGAAGCGTCGATGCCCGAGAACCACGGTGTCGCCCCTGCCCGTCCCGCCGCCACCGTCATGCTGCTGCGCACGCCGCCCGCGGGCGCAGCGGCCGGCGGTGGCCTGGAAGTGCTGCTGATGCGCAGGGTCGCGTCGATGGGCTTCGCCCCGGGGGCCTACGTGTTCCCGGGCGGCGGGGTCGACGAGCGCGACGCGGACGGGGACCTGCCCTGGACTGGCCCCGGCCCCGCCGAATGGGCCGAGCAGCTCCGGACGGACGTGCCGATGGCCCGGGCCCTGGTCTGCGCGGCGGTCCGCGAGACGTTCGAGGAGACCGGCGTCCTGCTGGCGAGCGAACCCGAACGCGCCGGTGAGGAGGCCATCACGGTCGACACCTCCACCGAGGACTGGGAACGCGACCGCCTCGGGCTGATCGACCGCTCACGCTCCTTCACCGAGGTGCTGTCCCGACGCGGCCTGGTGCTGCGCTCCGAGTGGCTGCACGCCTGGTCGCGGTGGATCACCCCGGAGGCCGAGAAGCGCCGCTACGACACCTACTTCTTCGTCGCGGAACTCCCGCCGGGCCAGGCCTCCCGCGACGTGGGCGGCGAGGCCGACCTGACCGCGTGGACCGATCCGGCCACGGTCCGGACCGAGTGGGAGGCCGGGCGCATGCCTATGCTGCCCCCGACCGTCGCCAACTGCGCGGAGGTCGCCGAGCGGGGAACCCTCCGCCGGGTCTGGGAGGCACGACGGGATATCGTCCCCATCGAGCCGGAAATCCGGGAGAAGGACGGAAAGGTCTGGGCCGTCCTGCCCAGCGGGGTCGAGTTCGCCCTCGGGTAGGTCCTCGGGCCTCGGCGGCTCGCGCGAGCGAAGCGAGGTGTGATGAGGATCGACGGTTCCGGCACGCTGCGAGCCACCTGTGTGCTGTGCCCGAACCCGGGGCCGATGACGCTGGACGGGACCAATACCTGGGTCCTGCGGGAGCCCGGCTCCCACGGCGTCGTGGTCGTCGACCCCGGGCCCGACGACGAACGCCACCTGGAGCGGGTGGCCCGCACCGTCCAGGAACAGGGCGGCCGGGTCCAGACCGGGCTGCTCACCCACCGCCATCCCGACCACGCCGACGGCGCCCCCTACCTCTCGGAGCTGACCGGGGCGCCCGTCCACGCCGTCGACCCCGGCGTGCGTGTGGCGGGGGAGGGCCTACGGGACGGTCAGACGCTCACGGTGGAGGGCCTGGAGCTCGGTGTGGTGGCGACCCCGGGCCACACCGACGACTCCGTCTGTTTCCTCCTGGAGGCCGACGGTGCCCTCCTCACGGGAGACACCGTCCTGGGGCACGGCACGACCGTCATCGACGGCGACGACGGGCTCGCCCCGTACATGCGGTCGCTGTACCGGCTGCGCGACGTCGTGGAGGAACACGGGGTGCGCGCGCTCCTGCCGGGCCACGGCCCGATCCTCAACGCACCGGCGCAGGCGCTGCAGCACTACATCGATCACCGTGAGTCGCGGCTGGCGCAGGTGCGGGACGCCGTGAACGCCGGCGCGGGAACCGCCGAGGAGGTCGTGGCGCGCGTCTACCCCGACATCTCCGAGGAACTCGCGTTCGCTGCCCTGTGGTCGGTCAAGGCTCAGCTGCGTTACCTCGTGTCGATGGGGGAGATCCCCGACAGCGTGGAGTCCTGAGCCTCCGCGCCCGGACAGGCCGAGGGCCCCGAACCCTCGGGACGGTGCACGTCCCGGCGGCTCGGGGCCCTCGGTCGTCCTGCTTCGGGCCTGCGCCCCGGCTAGCGGGCGCGGCGGCGCATGCGCTCGACGTCGAGCAGCACCACGGCCTTGGCCTCGATGCGCAGCCAGCCGCGGAGCGCGAACTCGGCCAGCGCCTTGTTGACCGTCTCACGGGAGGCGCCGACCAGCTGGGCGAGCTCCTCCTGCGTGAGGTCGTGGTGCACGTGCAGGCCGTCCTCGCCCTCCTTGCCGAACTTGTCGGCCAGCTCCAGCAGGGCCTTGGCCACGCGACCGGGGACGTCGGTGAAGACCAGGTCGGCCATGACGTCGTTGGTCCGGCGCAGGCGGCCGGCCAGAGACTTGAGCAGCTGGAGCGACACGTGCGGCCGGCTGGAGAGGAAGGGCCGCAGGTCGTCGTGGCCCAGGCCCGCCAGCACCGAGTCGGTCACGGCGACGGCGCTCGCGGTACGCGGCCGCGGGTCGAACAGGGAGAGTTCACCGAACATCTCGCTGGGGCCGAGCACGCCGAGAAGGTTCTCGCGTCCGTCCACGGCCGTGCGGGTCAGCTTCACCTTCCCGCTGAGGATGACGTAAAGGCGGTCGCCCTCGTCCCCCTCGTTGAACAGGGTCTGGCCGCGGCCCAGACGGACCTCGCTCACGGAGGAGCGGAGCGCCGCCGTGTCTTCTTCGTCCAGCGCCTCGAACAGAGGGGCCTTCCGCAGCACCTCGTTGACTTCGTCCACCACACGTCCTCCTAAAACCTGACCGTCAACAGTGTGACGTATATCGCACCCGGGTGTGAAACCAGGCCGTTACCTCGGCTTGTCCGCCGGGAGACAACGCGCCCACAACAGCCGACGTCAGCCCATGCGATCCTAGTCGTACATCGGCCTGTATCAGGGCTGTCCGCGCCGTGCCACCGGACATTGGGTACATAATTCCGGCCACCGAGCGGCTCGATGGTCGGGTCCACCCCGCGGGACCGAAGACGGTCCGCGGTGCACACCGGGCGTCTACCCTGTGACGATGCCTCGTGACACGGACCCGGACACGGTCACCCCCACCGGTGAGAGCCGCCTGGCGTTGGTGCGCCGTGCACGCAAGATGTACCGGGAGCTCAGCGAGCTCCACCCCGATGCCCATGCCGAGCTGGACTTCACCACGCCGTTGGAGCTCCTGGTCGCGACGATCCTGTCGGCGCAGTGCACGGACAAGCGTGTCAACCAGGTCACCCCCGCCCTCTTCGCCCGCTACCCCGATGCCGAGGCCTACGCCTCGGCCCGGCGTGAGGAGCTGGAGGAGATGATCCGCTCGACCGGGTTCTTCCGGGCCAAGGCCAACAACCTGATCGGGCTCGGCCAGGAGCTGTGCGAGCGGCACGGCGGCGAGGTTCCGGGAAACCTCGCCGACCTGGTCAAACTACCCGGTGTAGGACGTAAGACCGCAAACGTACTGCTCGGTAACGCCTTCGATGTGCCCGGTATCACGGTGGACACCCATTTCGGGCGTCTGGTCCGCCGATTCGGTTGGACCGACGAAACGGATCCGGTCAAGGTCGAGCACGCAGTCGGCGCACTGTTCCCCAAGCGCGACTGGACGATGCTGTCACACCGCGTCGTCTGGCACGGACGCCGGGTCTGCCACGCCCGCAAGCCCGCCTGCGGAGCGTGTGTGCTGGCGCCCCTGTGCCCGGCCTTCGGCGAGGGGCCCACCGATGAAGCCACGGCGACCAAGCTGCTGAAGATGCGCTCCTTCGCCTGAACGGGATGCGGTCCCCTCGGCACCGGGGCCGCGGAGCAGCCGGAATCGGACCGCGGTGCGGGAGTTGTCCACAGAATTTCCGCCGTACCCGGAAGCACACGATCGCGGTTTGTACTCTGTTCACAGTCCACACGACGGCGCGACGATCCCCGGAACAGGTCCGAAGCATGAACCCGACCCCGCTCTGGCTGGCCGCGCTCGCGGACTCCGCCCAGACCATGACCGTCCCCCCGCAGATGCGTCCCCCCGCCGGCGGCGGAGGACGCGAGTCGGCGGTGCTCATCCTCTTCGGTGAGGGTGTGGCCGGCCCCGACGTACTGCTCATCCAGCGCAACGACGGTCTGCGCCGGCACTCGGGCCAGCCCGCCTTCCCCGGCGGCCGTATCGAGCCCTCCGACCCCTCGCCCGAGGCCGCGGCGCTGCGCGAGGCGGAGGAGGAGACCGGCCTCGTCCCGGCGGGTGTGGACCTCGTGGGACGCCTGCCCGAGCTCTACCTGAAGTTCAGCGACTTCCGAGTCGCCCCCGTACTGGGCTGGTGGCGCGACCCCTGCGAGGTGCGCCCCACCGACACCGCCGAGGTCGCGGCCGTCTCCCGGGTGCCCGTCGCCGACCTCGCCGACCCCGACAACCGCGTCATGGTCCGTTACGGCGGCGGGCCCCAGTGGGGCCCGGGCTTTCGTGTGGACGGCATGCTCGTCTGGGGCTTCACTGGCGCGATCGTCGACAACCTCCTCACCCTCGGCGGGTGGGAACTTCCCTGGCGCAGGGAGGGTCTCACCGATGTGTTCGAGGCGACCCCGCAAGGCCCACGGCCGGTCGGCTGACGCTCACGTTTGGAGGGCACCGTGCTCGAC
The DNA here is from genome assembly GCF_014892575.1 of Nocardiopsis coralli. Taxonomy (GTDB): domain Bacteria; phylum Actinomycetota; class Actinomycetes; order Streptosporangiales; family Streptosporangiaceae; genus Nocardiopsis; species Nocardiopsis coralli. The sequence goes on from NZ_JADBGI010000029.1 coordinate 59,195, forward strand.
CTGGTCCTGGTCGTCCTGCTCCTGCTTTTTGCCATCACCGGATACCGGCAGGGTTTCATCGTCGGGGTGTTCAGCTTCGCCGGCTTCATCGGCGGCGGGATCCTCGCCGCGCTGACCGCGCCCGACCTCATCCAGGGGTGGCTCGCCGACCCCGGCCAACAGGCGCTGCTGGCCATCGCCGTGGTCTTCCTGGCCGCGGCGCTCGGCCAGTTCGTCTCCTCGTACGTGGGCACCCTCGTGCGCAACAAGGTCACCTGGGACTCCGCCAGGGTCCTCGACGCGATCGGCGGGGCCCTCGTCAGCGGGCTCTCCGTGCTGCTCGTGGCCTGGTTCATCGGCAGTACCGTGGCCAACTCCGCGCTGCCGATGGTCGCCCAGCAGGTCAAGGACTCCCGCATCCTGCAGTCGGTGGACTCGCTCATGCCCGAGTCCGCCCACCAGGGGTTCTCGGAGTTCCGCCGCATCGTCGACCAGAGCGCGTTCCCGCAGGTCTTCAGCGGACTGGGCACGGGTGAGCTCGCCGAGGTCGACCCGCCCGACCCGGACGTGCTCACCACACCCGAGCTCATCGAGTCCAGCCGCAGCGTCGTCAAGGTGCTGGGGACCGCGCCGTCCTGCCAGCGCCGGGTCGAGGGCACCGGGTTCGCCTACGGCGACGACCGCATCATGACCAACGCCCACGTCGTCGCCGGCGTCACCGACGACCTGCGCGTGGTCACCCGCGACGGCCACCAGCTCGACGCCACGCTCGTGCTGTTCGACGCCGAGCAGGACCTCGCCGTGCTGCGCGTGCCCGACCTCGACCTGGAACCCCTGGAGTTCGACCACGAGGCCGACCAGGGCTCCGACGCCGTCGTGGCCGGGTTCCCGCGCAACAGCGGCTTCACGGCCGTCCCCGCGCGCATCAGGGCCCAGCAGATGGCGCAGGGGCCGGACTTCTACCACGAGACCCAGGTGAGCCGCGAGATCTACCAGGTGCGCGCCGTCGTGCGGCCCGGCAACTCCGGCGGGCCGCTCCTGGCACCCGACGGCAGTGTCTACGGGGTGGTCTTCGCCGCCGCCACCAACGAGGACGAGACCGGTTACGTGCTCACCGCGGACGAGGTCGCCGACAACGCCCGGGAGGGCCTCGAGAACGACGCCGAGGTGTCCGCGGAGCGCTGCGACTGACCCTTCCACCCCACCGCCCTCGGCGGACGCCTGGCGGCGCGGTGTTCGTTCTGTTCGACACACGAGAAGGGGCGCCCCTCCCGAGCGGGAGAGGCGCCCCTTCGCAGGTCTTTCAGGCCCTAGTTGGCGCCCGGGTCCGGGGAGGGTTCCGGGAGCACGGGCCAGCTCATGCGGACGACCGTGCCCTCGTCATCGGGTTCGATCTTGACCTCGTCGGCCAGACCGGTGATGACCGCCAGCCCCAGGCCGGGCGAGAATCCGGAGATCCCGCCGGGAGGGGTGTCGTCGCCGTCGAGGAACAACCCGTCGAGGGGCGGCGGGTTGGCGGCTTCCTCGCTCCCCTTCGCGGGGGCACGGTCGGTGACGACGACCTCGAAACGCCGTGTGGTGATGCCGTTGGCACGCAGGAGTTTCTCCGCCGTGCCGTCGTCGGGCTCCGAGGACGTGTCGGTTCCGCTGCCGTCGATCAGCTGGAGCAGGATCGGCTGTGCGGGGCAGTGGACCTTGTGTGCGGCCACCGCCCGGGAGCACGCCTCTCCGACCGCCAGCCTGATCTCGTCGATCGCGGAGGCGGCGACACCGGCCCGCCGGGCGACCGTCGCGGCCATGAGCCGCGCCGTGCGCACGTGGGCCGGGAGCGCGCTGATCGTGAGCGTGATGGTTGCCATCGCTCGCTCTGGGCTACTTCGACGAACGCTTGTCGATGGCTTCCTGGACCGTGTTGTGGATACCGAAGACCTTGGTCAGGCCGGTGATCCGGAAGATCTTGAGGATGCGCTCCTGCGTGCACACCAGGTCCAGCGTCCCGTCGTGAGCACGGACGCGCTTGAGCCCGCCCACGAGCACACCGAGGCCGGTCGAGTCGAGGAACTCCACTTTCTCCATGTTGACCACGAGGTGGAAGTTGCCCTTGTTGACCAGGTCGATCAGCAGCTCGCGGAGCCGGGGCGCGGTATAGACGTCGATCTCACCTTCAACGACGACGATCTCGGTGTCGCCCTCGGTGTAATGATCAAGCTTCAAGTCCACTAGTCCTCCAGCGCCGAACCGCGAATTCATCGCGAATGATCTCTGCCGGGCGTTACCCCACCAGCACGCATTCAACCACGGGTGCCGGTCGAGTCTTCCTGTGATGCACAGAAAAACCGTGACACCGCGGCTCTCTTCCCCCGGGTGTCACACTGAAACCGGATGTCCATCAGCGCCCCACGCTCGGTCGGTCGGGGCCTCGTGGGCCGGGAACGAATCCACTGAGGAGGGGTCTCGGATGGGACGGCCGGAGCCGGTGCTCCCAGGGGTGTGGCGTGACGATACCCCTTACCCGCAGGTGACCCACATCGAGCGGGTGGCCCGGAGCGAGGGGGAGAGCGGGGACTGGCCGCAATGGGTGGCCCCGCCCCTGGTCGAACGGTTGATGGCCCGTGGGATCACAAAACCGTGGTCCCATCAGATCACCGCCGCAGACCTGGCCCGCTCGGGCCGTGATGTGATCATAGCCACGGGTACTGCCTCGGGGAAGTCACTCTCCTTCCTCCTGCCCGCTGCGGAGGCGATCGACTCCGGTGGGACGGTGCTTTATGTCTCGCCCACCAAAGCGCTGGCGCACGACCAACTGCGCTGGATATCGGACCTCGAACTTCCCGAGGTCAGAGCGGCCGTATATGACGGTGACACCCCGGCCGAGGGCCGGCGTTGGGTGCGCGAGCACGCCACCTACGTGCTCACCAACCCGGACATGCTCCACCACGGCATGCTGCCCCGGCACGCCGCCTGGTCGCGGTTCCTGCGGCGGCTGAAGTACGTGATCGTCGACGAGGCCCACCACTACCGGGGGGTCTTCGGCTCCCACGTCGCGTTGATCCTGCGGCGGCTGCGGCGGATCTGCGCCCGTTACCGGTCCGAGCCCACGTTCGTGCTGGCCTCGGCGACCTCGGGCAGCCCGGCCGAGAGCGCGTCGCGGCTGACGGGGGCCGAGGTCACCGCCGTCACGGAGGACGGGTCCCCGCGGCCGTCGATGTCGGTCGCCCTGGTCGAACCGGAACTGACCGACATGACCGGTGAGCACGGTGCCCCGATCCGGCGGACCGCGCCTTCGCAGGCGGCCGAGATGCTCGCCGACCTGGTGCGGGACGGGATGCGGACGCTGGTGTTCGTGCGCTCGCGGCAGGGCGCGGAGATCGTCGCGCTGGGTGCGCAGCGCATCCTGCAGGACCGCGGCGAACCGGGCCTGGCCGAGCGGGTGGCCGCCTACCGCGGTGGTTACCTGGCCTCGGAGCGGCGCGAGCTCGAGGGGGCCCTGCGCACGGGCGCGCTCCTGGGGCTGGTCAGTACCAACGCCCTGGAACTGGGGGTGGACATCAGCGGGCTCGACGCCGTTCTCATCACCGGGTGGCCCGGCACGCGGGCGTCGCTGTGGCAGCAGGCCGGCCGTGCCGGACGGGGCGGCGGCAACGCACTGGCGGCCTTCATCGCCCGGGACGATCCGCTGGACACCTATCTCGCCCATCACCCGTCCGCGATTTTCGGTCAGTCGGTGGAGGCGACGGTCCTGGATCCGGAAAACCCCCACATCCTGGATCCGCACCTGTGCGCAGCGGCCCAGGAGGTCCCGATCGGCCGGGCGGACTTCCCTTTGTTCGGACCCAGTACCGAGGAGCGTCTGGGTGCCCTGGTCGAGAAGAGATTGTTGAGAAAGCGCCCGAGGGGCTGGTTCTGGACGAGTCATGAACGCGCCAGTGACCTCGCCGATATCCGTGGCTCCGGCGGGAGTCCGGTCCAGATCGTCGACACCGCGAGCGGACAGCTCATGGGGGAGATCGACGAGGCGGCCTCCCACGGGACCGTGCACCCGGGCGCGGTCTACCTCCATCAGGGGGAGACCTACCTCGTCGACGACCTCGATCTCGACGAGGGGGTGGCGCTCGTGCACGCGGAGGACCCGCCGTACAGCACCTGGGCGCGGGACACCACCGACATCACCGTGCGCCGTACGCTGCGCAGCCAGACCTGGCCGAGCGGCGCCGTCGTGCACTTCGGCGAGGTGCAGGTCGTGCAGCAGGTCGTCGGGTACCTGAAGCGGGACGTGCGGACCGGGTCCGTGCTCGGCGAACAGCCCTTGGACCTGCCCGAGCGCACGCTCGACACCCGTGCGGTGTGGTGGACGCTTCCGGCCGAAGCCGAGCAGCGCCTGCGGGGGCAGGACGTGCCGCTGCTGGGGTCGGCGCATGCGGCCGAGCACGCGGCCATCGGTCTGTTGCCCCTGTTGGCGACCTGCGACCGGTGGGACATCGGCGGGGTGTCCACCGCCGTGCACGGGGACACCGGGAAGCTGACCGTGTTCGTCTACGACGGGCACGAGGGCGGCGCCGGCTTCGCCGAGCGGGGTTACACCGCCGCGCGGGAGTGGTTGGCGGCCACACGCGGGGCGATCGCCGACTGCGAGTGCGAACAGGGGTGCCCGTCGTGCATCCAGTCGCCCAAGTGCGGGAACGGGAACGAGCCTCTGGACAAGGCGGGGGCGCTGCGGTTGTTGGACGCCGTGCTCGAGGAGCCGGACGGCCGTCCACAGCCTGTGGACGGTCCCTGATGGGATCGCTGCGGGGTGCCGGACGCTCCGTTCTGGCTCGGGCTCGGGGCGGGCGAGTGGGTCACGTGCTGTCCGCCGAATGTTCCCGACCCCTTGCGGTTCGGGGGCCGTGCGCCTTCCCGCGGCCCCCGCTTCGCGCCTCTGAACAGGGCTTTCCCCCGTTGTCCACAGCCCAGAAATCACACCTTCCGCTCCGGTCCCGGCCGACCGAACCTGGAATGGACCGGACACCGCCCGGTCCACCCTGCGAGCAGGAAGGCCCCCATGGCTGCACGTATGTCCCACCCCGACCACGGCTCCGGCCCCGTTGACACGGGAACCCCGGGTCACACCTGTCGGCCGAAGCCGGCGCGGCCCGCACGGGCGGCGCGCGCCCGCCGTTACGAACCGCACGCCCGGCAGCTGACGCTGCCCGGGTTCGAGCACCTCGACGAGAAGTACCGTGACGGGCCCCTCCGTGAGGGGAGGGACCTCCACGACCTCCACGAGCCCGTCGACGGTGATGCCCGCGCGGTCCCGGGCGGCGTCCGCGGCTGGGACCTGGCCGCCGAGACGAGCGGCCCGTCGCCCGTCTGCGGCCCGGGACCTCTCCCTCGCCGGTCGCCGGACGGAGTGGCAAGGACCTGCGGTCCGCCCGACCCCCCTCGTCGGGGCAGCCGAGACGGCAGGGACGGCGCTCAGCACACCGGTGACACCCACCGTCTCCCCGACGGCACGCCTCTCGCCGACCGACTCCTCTCGGGTCTCGCAGGTCTTGCGGACCTCGAGGGGTTGACGGGTCTGCCCGGGCATCCGGAGAACCCGACGGACCCCGAACCCGCTCCGCCGTCCCCGGACGCACCTGTCCCGTTCCGGCGGAAGAAGGGGGTAGGAGAGCCGCTGCCGGAACGCCGTGAGGTCCCGGACACCGGGCCGGCCGCGGAGGCGCCGGTCGGCTCTGAGGGACCGGCAACCCCGGTGACCGCGAGCGAGCCGTGCTCGACTCCCGGGGAGCCCTCGGACCGGGCCCCGCGCCCGAGCGGCGCGACCGCGGAGCAGCCTTCGGAGGTTCTCGAGGGGTCGCTGAAGGCCACCGGTCCGGCCCGCCCGGACGCAACGACGTATCAGCCCCTGCCCACTCGCAAGTCCGCGGGCGCGATGCCTCGCTCGAGCGACCCGAACGGACGTGGAGACCACCCGGCCGATCCGGTTCCGTCTCGGCAGTCCATGGAGGATCAGGCGCCCGAGGCGCCCGTCCCCGAGAGGCCGGGGCCCGCGGGAACCCCGGATTCCGTGCGCGGGGCGGAGTGTGCGGTCGACTTCGCGGAGGGGGCCGCGGCGGCACCACCCGCGTCTCCCGAGGACGAGAGTGACGACGACCCCGATGGGGACTGCCCGGAGGGCCCCCTGGGCACCGATCGGGCATCCTCCGCCGGTACCCCTGTCACGGCGTCGGGGGTCCCCGGGCACTCCGAGCGCACGACGCCGACGACGGCCGACCCGGGGCGCTCGTACGGAACGGTCGGCGCTCGGGTTGACTCGACCTGTGCGCCGCAGCGGCGAGCTTCGGCCGCGGGTGCTCCCCACCGCGGTACCTGGGTTCCGCTCCCGCGGCCTCCGGCCGACGGCCTCTTCGCGCCGAGCAGCGCGCTGAGGGGCCACGAGGCGCCGATCGGGGACGGGAACCCCGGAGGCACTGCGCTTTCCGAGACCTCCCGTCAGGGACGGGACCCCCACGAGGGTTCCGTGACGGGGACCGGAGCCGTGATCCTGTCGCCGCGTCCTCCGGGGGACGACGCCTGCGCGCCGCGTGGGGCCGAGCCCTCGCGGTCGTCAGGTGTCGGGACCCCCGACGCCCACGGGCCGGTTGCGCCCTCCCGGCGCCGCTCCCCGGGCGACGACGGCCCCGCGCCGGCGTGCGTGCCGTCCGGCGGCCCCGGCCCGAAGGCCGGCCCGGGAACCCGTGTCGCCATGGGGTTCGGACGCGTGTGTGCGCGCACGCGGGTCTGGCGCACGGCCCAGCGGTGTGCGCTCCTCGCCGAGGGGGCCTGGTTTCGTCGCCCGGTGCGCCGCCGACCGCGCCGGGGTGCGCGCTGCGACGCCGGGATGTCGACGGCGGAGTACGCACTCGGCACCGTCACGGCGGTCGCGTTCGCGGGCGTGCTCTACGTCATCCTCACCGGCGGCACGGTCACCGAGGTCCTCACCGACATCGTCGTCGACGCGCTCAGCTCCGGCATGTGACCGGGGCTCGATCACCATGGAGACCGCGATGGTCCTGCCGTCCCTGTTGCTCCTCCTGGCGCTGTGCCTCGGTGTGGTGCTCGCCGCCTCGGCCCAACTCGCCTGTTCCGACGCAGCACGTGTCGGGGCGCGTGCCCTGGCCCGGGGGGAGAGCGACGACCGGGCACGGGAACTGGCCCTGTCGGCCGCCCCGGAGGGCGCCGACATCGACCTCGAAGGGGGCTCGGACATGTCCCGCGTGACCGTCCGCGCCGAACTCACCGTCGGCTCCGTCGTCGCCGTTCCCGTGCAACTGGTGGGAACGGCGGCGGTCCCCGTGGAACCGGGACCGGCGGAGGTGGGCGGGTGAGACGCCGTGCGCACCGACACTGGGTCGGCCACCGTCTGGTGGGTCTGCCTCTGCCTGCTCCTCTGGTCCGTCACCCTCGCGGCCGCCGCGGTCGCGGCCTCCCGCCTCGACCGGGACCGCGCGACCACTGCGGCCGACCTCGCTGCACTGGCCGCCGCGGCACGAGCCGTGCACGGTGTATCCGAGGCCTGTGACGGGGCCCGCGCCACCGCCGAGGCCAACGACGCCTCCCTCGTCTCCTGCGAACTCAACGGCCACACCGTCGACGTCACGGTCACGGTGTCCTCGACCGTCCTGGATCGCGACGTGAGCGCCCACGCCCGCGCCGGTCCGGCCCACGAAGCCGACACGTCCGAGGTGGAGCGATGAGCCCCGTCCCGACCCTGGTGTGCGCCCTGCTGTTGTGCGGGGCGCCACCGCACGCCACCGGACCCACCGAACCCGGTTCGCAACCCCGTGCGGCCGCCCTCGTCCCCGCGGACGGTGGGCCCGACCCCGGAACCGTCCCGGTCTCCGACGAGTACGGCTCCGATCGAGGACGTCCTCCACCCACCGGCGAACCGGAACCGGATCCCTCACCCTCCGTCCCGAGAAGCGCCGCGTCCCCGACGCCGGGCACTGCGTCCGAGTCGCCCCGTGAGGCGACCCCTGTCGTCCGCCACGTGGCCAGCCCGGAGCCGGCCGCGACCGCCTCGGGAGCCCTGGGACGGGTCTCCACCGGGCTCCTCGCGGTCCTGGCCCTCCTCGTTCTCGGGTTGCGCCTGTCGGTGGGCTGGCCCCGCTTTCCCGAGCCCTACCTGGGACGTCGCCGACGGCCGTCCGCACGGCGGTTCGGTTGACGCACGCCACACGGCCTCGGCCCCGCACACCCCGCCCTGAAGCGCCGTACCCTCCGTAAGTATGGGACACCGACACCCGAGCAAACTCCGTACCACCGAGGTGAGCCACGCGCGCGCCCGCTGGCTTCTGCGGGCCGAGCTCGCCGGGTGTCAGGAGTGCCGGTGCGAGGGTGACCACGAGGCCCTCGACGACCTGGTCTCGGGCGGCATGTTCGACTCCCTCATCACGGGGTTCGTCCTGGCCCGGGTCCAACAGTGGAGATCACCGGGGCGCACACCGCGCTACCCCGCCAACGTCTACCGGATCGCCCCCATCGACGAGCGCGATTTCTGGGGTGTCCCCACCCAGCACTGCATGCGGGTGTGCACGGTCGAGAGCGCCCGTGCCACCAGCGTGGACACACTTCCCGCGCTCCGGGAACTGCGACTGATGTCCGAGGCCGACCGGGCCCTGGTGCTGGACGACATCATCGACGGACTCAGCGAGGACGAGGCCTAGGACCCCCGGGGAACGCCGTCCCACACGGAACCCGCCGCCGTCCTCGAACGACGCCTCCGGCGCAGCGCTTTCTTGTGCGCGTCGCCCCAGCGGCGCTCTCGCTGTGTTCTTCATCGATCAACGGCAGGTCCGGGCCGGCCCCCTGCTGCGCGATAGTGCTGAGCTCGCGAAGCAGTGCACAGCGGGGGCCTGCTTCTTGGGTCTTGCGACAGCACCACTGTCCCGCCCGTCGCCGTTCATCACCCTCGACGGACGCCTCCAGCGGGACAGTCGGTCGAAGCGGCGGAAGACGCCCATGGAACACGCCCCCGGCCCACCCGGCACCCCTTCGCCGACGCGGGCTCAGCCCAGGGCGCTCCACAGCAGCTCCGCGGCCACCGGGACCACGCCGATGAGCACGAACGCCGGCAGGAAACACAGGCCCAGCGGCGCCACCACCAGTACCGACAGCCGCTCCACACGGGCCACACCGCGCGCACGCCAGGCCCGGCGCAGGTCCACCACGTGACGGTCCAGAAGGTCGGCCACCGGAGCGCCGGTGTCCGCGGCGCGGGCCAGGTCCTGACCCACGGCGACGAGCGGTTCGGGCAGGGCAGGGCTCTCCCACGCCGCTTCGGGGGACGCCCCGAGCCGCAGGCGTTCGGCGACCCCCGCCAGCTCCGCGCCCAGCTCGCCCCGCGCCGCCCGCGACACCGAGGCCAGACAGGAGGGCAGGGTGGCGCCGGCGCGCATCCCGGCCGCCAGGAGCCCCACGACGACCGGCAGGTCCGCGGTCACGGGCAGGCGTCGATGACGCGGACGGCGCAGGCGCCACCACAGCACCCCGCACACCCCGAGCACCACGACACCCCCGAACACACCGAGCGTGCCCACGGCCGCCAGGGCCGCACCCGCGCCGGCAGCGGCACGCACCACCGGCGCGAACGATCGGCCCCGCGCCGGATCACCGGTCAACGACCGCAACCTTCGCCTCTGCCCGGACCCGTTCCGGAGCCACACCGCCCCTGCCGCGCACAGGGCCGACCACACCGCGAGACCCACCGGTTGTTCACCCCCTCACCGTGTGGCGACCGCACCCCGCAGCATCCGCACCGTCCACCACACCCCGAGCACGTCCAACGCGACCCCGCCCACCAGGCAGGCCAGGCCCAACGGGGTCGTGAACAGGAACGCCAGCGGAGAGCCGCCCAGCCCTCCGGACATGAGCACCCCCACCACCGGCAGCCCGCTGAGCACGAAAGCGGTCGTTCGCGGTCCCGCGGTGCGGGCCAACGCCTCGGCGCGCTGCTCCTCCTGTTCGGTGAGGTTCTCCGCCAACCCGTCCACGACCGTGGCCAGACCCGCACCGGTCTCCGCCGCCACGTCCCAGCACACCGCCAGGTACGACAGCGCGGCCAGGTCCGGATCGCTCTCGGCCACCGTGCGCAGCGACGCCGCGTCGGACACCGCGCCCACCGCCGGCCCCGCCTGGAGGACCGCCAGCCGTAGCGCTTCCTCCGGCGGCTGCCCGGCCCGCAGCTCCGCGGCGAGCGTGCGGCACAGGGTGATGACCGCCCGCCGCCGTTCTCCTCCCCGACGCGCGGCCCGCACCCGGTCGTGCCACCGCTCCCACAGGTCGGCAACCCGTGGGAACCCAACACCGCCCGAGGACCTCAGCAGCGCCGGGTGCGCACGCGGGAGCAGCGCCAACCCGATCACCCCGGCCAGGCACACCAGCAGCACCACCACGGCCGCACCCCGTTCCCGAGAAGACCCTCACCGCACACCCCTGGCCGGCCCCGACCTCCACGACGCCCCCAACCGCGCGTCCAACTCCGCGACCCCGGGACCCTCGTCACAGGCACCGTCCGGCGCGAAGGCCACCGCGGTAGAGGCCTCCACCAACCCCGACGGAGCGCGGCACAGCAGGCCCACCTGCGACAACCGCCGCCCTCGTGCCAGGTGCACGATCACCACCCGTGTCGCCGCGAGCTGGCTGTGCGCCGCAGCCCGGCTCAACCCCGCCGAACACGCGAGCGCCTCGATCCGCGCCGGGACGTCCTGTGCCCCGTTGGCGTGCAGCGTCCCCGCGCCGTGGTGTCCGGTGTTGAGCGCCGACATCAGCGAGACGACCTCGGCCCCGCGCGCCTCACCGACCACCAACCGGTCGGGGCGCATCCGCAACGCCTGACGGACGAGGGTGTCCAGCCCGATCTCGCCACTGCCCTCGATGTTCGCGGGCCGGGTCCGCAACCGGACCACGTGCGGGTGGTCCGGCCGCAGCTCGGGTGAGTCCTCCGCCAGCACGATCCGTTCCCCCGGATCGGCGAGGGAGAGCAGGCTCGACAGGAGCGTGGTCTTGCCCGCGCCCGTCCCGCCCGTGACCAGGAAGGCGGCCCGCGACCGCACCAGGGCTTCCAACAACCCGGAGCCCCGCCGGGTGAGCGTCCCGCGTTCCACGAGGTCGGCCAACGTGAAGGAGCGTTCGGGCGGCAACCGCAACGACATACGTGTGCCCGACGGAGACACCGGGGGCAGGACGGCGTGCAGCCTCACCCCGCCCGGCAGATGCGCGTCGACGTAGGGCACCGCCGCGTCCAAGCGACGACCCGCCCGTGCCGCGAGCCTTTGGGCGAGCCGCCTGAGCTCCTCCTCCGAGCCGAACCGAACGTCCGTGCGGCGCAGCCCTCCATCGTCGATCCACACCTCGTCCGGGGCGTTGACCAGGATGTCGGTCACCCCCGACGCCATGAGTTCCTGCAGGGGCCCCGCACCGGCCAGATCGGCCGACAGGCGCTGGGTGAGGTGCAGAAGCTCGGTGTCGCCCAGGATCCCGCCCTCGGCCCGCAGCGCCGCCGCGACCGTGGACGGGGTGACCGCCGAACCCGCCGCGGCCAACCGGTTCCGCACGGCGTCGGTGAGCGTCTGTGCATCGGGCGGCGTCACGACACGGCCCTCGACCGGGGCAGCGCACCGATCACCCCGTCGGCGAAGCGGGCCAACGGGGAACGCGGACGACGGGCGGGCGCCTGACCGGAGGCCAGCGTGCGCGCCAACCCGGGCTCCGGCGGCAGGTCGGCGCCGAGTGGCATCCGGAGGGTTCCGGCGATGACCTCGGCGCTGAGTTCCCCGCCGGCCCCGCGCACCACCGCCCGCACGACCGGTGCTTCCTCCCGCAACCGGTCGGCCACCCGGGTGGCGGCAACGACCGAGGGCACGTCGGCAGGGATGACCACGAACACCACGTCGGCGCGGTTCAGTACCACCCGTGTGGCCGGGTCGAAGGAGCGTGGGAGGTCGGCCACGACCAGGTCGGCACCGGTCCGGGCGGAGGCCAGCGCGGCGCGCACCGCACCGACCGGGAGCGGGCGCTCGCCCCCGGCACCCCGCGTCCAGGTCAGGACCGAGACGTGGCTGGTCCCGGGCAACCGCGGGGACAGGTCGCGCCACCGCATCCGCCCGTTGCGGTGCAGCAGGTCGCCCCACCCTGCGGGCCGCTCCAGCCCTTCGCACCCCAGGTACACGTCCGCACCGCATCCGAGGGGGTCGGTGTCGAGGAGGGCGGTGCGCAGACCGGCCCGTTCGCCGGCCAGCGCGAGCGCGACGGTGAGGAGGCTGGCTCCGGCCCCGCCGCGCCCGCCGACCACGGCGAGGGTGGGTGCGGGTGAGGTTCCGTCCTCGGCGGCCTCGGAGAAGAGCCCGGCGAGTTCGTCCTCGTCCCGGGGCAGCAGGAGCAGTCCCTCGTGGCGTCCGGTGTCCGTCGCGTCGCCCCGGCAGACCACGACCAGGCGCGGATGCGGAGGGGGATCGGCGGCGCGCAGCGCAGGGCTGAGGTCGGTACCGACGACAGCCAGGGGCGCACGTGTCCACAGGCGCATCGCACGGTCGACGGTGCGGGCGACGTCCACCTCCACCGAGGCGGCCGAGGCCAGGCGCAGGAGGTCGTCGAGCAGATGGGGGTCGTCGGTGGCGATGAGGGGGCGGGGCTGTGGGTCCAACGGTGCCTCCGAAGGGCTGGGGTCACCCTTCGAGAATCCACCGGCGCGGAGCCCGACGGAAGAGCCGGTTCACGCCTGTGGACAACCGTGGTCGCCTGTCTCGTCGCCCACCGTTCCCGGGCCTCGCCGCGCACCACCACCGCTCCCGGCGTAATCCGCTATGGCCTGCGCAAACGTCGGGGAAAGAACGCACAGGGCCCCTTCTCGCGAAGGCGTCCACTCGGGTACCAAGGAAACAGAACGGTGGCGAAGAACCACCCCGACACGAGGCCGGGTACCCACGCGCCACTCAGCCGTGACAAGGCAGGTGCCCCGAGGACCGCTCGCAGCGGCGGCCCCGGACCGCACAGAAGACAGGTCGCATGATCACCCGGCCCAGTGCCGGAAACGGCGCCTCCGCGGACACGTTCCCGGGGCGCCGTTCACCGTGTCGGGGCCCCTCGACCGAACGGCCGCAGGTCCCCGCCCGGATCAGCCCCGCTTCAGCGCCTCACACGTGGCCAGGGAATCCTGCGCACCGGCACGCACCGCACGGCAGCAGTGCACGACCCACGCGGCCACACCCTCGGGCGTACCGCTCATGTACTGGCGCAGCGCCGGCGCGTACTCCTCGCGCAGCATCTGGTGACCCAGCTCGGACGGCACCAGCGACTTCGGGTCCAGCCCGCGCTCGACCAGGGTCAGGCGCTCGGCCGCACGCGCGACCAGGCCGTCACCCCACCCGAACGGGCGGATCGACATGAGTTCGCCGTGCACCAGCGCCGACGTCACCAGCGCGGGGACCGACGTCCGTGCGCGGAGCAGGGAGTACAGCCCTTCCATCCGCGCCAGGGCGGCCTCGGGCGGGGGAGCCTCGCCCATCTCCAGCGGGTCCTCGACGCGCTCACCCGCCGTGCGGGGACGCCCGAGCGCATCGGCGGTCACCGCGTCGGCCGCCGCCAGGGTGTGCAGGCGCGCCAGCACCTGGCCCGGCGCCTTCGGCCAGGTGTCCACCAGGGTCCCGATCTCACCGGAGGCCCGCAGCGCACCCTTGATCCGGGTGTCGTACACGTGGCCCTCGCGGATCTCGTCCATCGCGACCTCGGCGCCCTCGAGCGCGGCGGAGGCACACGCGCCCCGCAGCGAGGACTCCGTGGACACGTCGGCGCTGCGGCGGCGCAGGATCCGGTGGCCCAGAAGACGGTCGACCAGGGTCCGCGTCTCGGCGACCGCGTCGCTCACGCCGGGCAGTTCGGCGATCCGAGCCAGCGGGTCGGACAGGGAGGCAGAAGTCGTTTCGCTCACGAAAACCACACTACGCGTCGGTAACACCCTCTCCATCAGCCGCGCCCCGAACCCCGCCACCTCCCGGAACCGGGCCGACCGGACCGCTCGTCGCTGCACGGCGACCGCTCGCCGACCGTTCGTCGCTCCCCGCCCGGGACCCGGCGTCCCACCCGGCTCCACCTGTTCACGCGGCCACTGGACACATGATTAATTGGGTGTGAACCAGCCGACGTAAGGAGAATCACAGTGGCTGACAGCACTCCCCCGAGCCAGGAGACACTGTCCAACCTTCTCCACGAGACCCGGAGCTTCCCACCGCCGGAGGAGCTCGCGGCGCACGCCAACGTCAAGGCGGACGCCTACGAGCGTGCGGACGAGGACCGGCTCGCCTTCTGGGAGGAGCAGGCGCACAGGCTCCAGTGGGAGCGCACCTGGGACACCGTGCTGGACTGGCAGCCGCCCTACGCCCAGTGGTTCGTGGGCGGGAAGCTCAACGCCTCCGTCAACTGCGTGGACCGCCACGTCGACGCCGGCAACGGCGACCGCGCGGCCATCCAGTGGGAGGGCGAGCCCGGCGACAGCCGCACCATCACCTACGCCGAGCTGCGCGACGAGGTCTCCCAGGCCGCCAACGCCCTCACCGATCTGGGCGTGGGCAAGGGCGACCGGGTCGCGATCTACATGCCGATGATCCCCGAGACGGTCGTGGCGATGCTCGCCTGCGCCCGCATCGGTGCCGTGCACATGGTCGTCTTCGGCGGTTTCTCCGTCGACGCCCTCGGCCAGCGCCTGGACGACAGCCAGGCCAAGCTCGTCATCACCGCGGACGGTGGGTACCGGCGCGGCAAGCCGAGCTCGCTCAAGCCGGCCGTCGACGAGGCCGTGGCCGACCGCCCCGCCGTCGAGAACGTGCTCGTGGTCCGCCGCACCGGCCAGGACGTCGACTGGAACGAGCGCGACGTCTGGTGGCACGACGCCGTCGGCGGTGCCAGCTCCGAGCACACCCCGGAGGGGCATGACTCCGAGGACCCGCTGTACATCATGTACACCAGCGGCACCACGGCCAAGCCCAAGGGCATCCTGCACACCACGGGCGGCTACCTCACCCAGGCCTCCTACACGCACTGGGCCGTCTTCGACCTCAAGCCGGAGACCGACGTGTACTGGTGCGCCGCCGACATCGGCTGGGTGACCGGGCACTCCTACATCGTCTACGGCCCGCTCTCCAACGGCGCGACCGTCGTCATGTACGAGGGCACCCCCGACACCCCGCACAAGGGCCGCTTCTGGGAGATCGTCGAGAAGTACGGCGTCACCATCGCCTACATGGCGCCCACCGCGATCCGCACCTTCATGAAGTGGGGTGAGGAGATCCCCGCGAAGTACGACCTGTCGTCCCTGCGGGTGATCGGCTCGGTCGGTGAGCCCATCAACCCCGAGGCCTACGTCTGGTACCGCCAGAACATCGGCGGGGGCAAGACGCCCGTCGTCGACACCTGGTGGCAGACCGAGACCGGCGCGATCATGGTCAGCCCCCTGCCCGGCGTCACCTCCGGCAAGCCCGGCGCCGCCATGGGCCCCATCCCGGGCATCGCCGCCGACGTCGTGGACGAGGAGGGCAACTCCGTCCCCGACGGCGAGGGCGGGTTCATCGTCGTGCGCGAGCCCTGGCCGTCCATGCTCCGCGGCATCTGGGGCGACGACCAGCGCTACAAGGACACCTACTGGTCCCGGTTCCCCGGCCTGTACTTCCCCGGTGACGGCGCGAAGAAGGACGAGGACGGCGACATGTGGCTCCTCGGCCGCGTGGACGACGTCATGCTCGTCTCCGGCCACAACATCTCCACCACGGAGGTCGAGTCGGCCCTGGTCTCCCACCCCGAGGTCGCCGAGGCCGCGGTCGTGGGTGCCGCCGACAAGGTCACCGGCCAGTCCATCGTCGGCTTCGTGATCCTGCGCGGCGGCGAGGAGAGCGTCCCCGACGAGCTCCTCCAGGAACTGCGCAACCACGTGGGATCCTCGCTCGGCCCGATCGCCAAGCCCGCCCTGCTCCTGGCGGTGCCGGAACTGCCCAAGACCCGGTCCGGCAAGATCATGCGCCGCCTGCTGCGCGACATCGCCGAGCACCGGGACATCGGTGACACCTCCACGCTCACCGACGCCTCGATCATGGACGTGATCGCCAAGCAGCTCCCGAAGAAGTAGGGCAGCAGCCCCTACCGCCAACGTGACCAGGAACGGCGCCCCGGCCACCTCCGAATGGCCGGGGCGCCGTTCCCGCTCACCCACGTGACGAAACCGAAGCCCCGGCTTTTGCGTGCCGTGAGGGACGGCGGTGGTCGGGCATGTGCGAGGATGCGGAGGATCATCCGCGTGTTCGGACGAGAGAAGGGAACCCCCACGATGGTGGACAAGCCGGGTGCCGGCGAACCTGGCGCCTCCAGCGGTGCCGACCGCTCCGTCAGCGAGCTGCTCAGCGACGCGACCGGCAACCTGTCCCGGCTGGTGCGCCTCGAGCTCAGGCTCGCCAAGCTGGAGGCCAAGCACGACGCCGTCCGCATCGGCAAGGGCATCGGGGAGTTCCTCGCCGCCGCAGTGATCCTCCACATCTTCCTGATCCTGCTGTCGGTCACGGCCGGGTTCGGCATCTACGAGATCTTCGGGCTCCCCGCCTGGGCGTCCCTGGGTATCGTCACCCTCTTCTACCTGTTGGTCGCCCTGGTCTTCGTGCTCGTCGCGGTGATCAACTTCCGCCGTAGGCAGGGTCTTGCTCGGACGGCGGTCACCTCCTCCCGCCTCATGGCGATCATCCGCGGCGAGGTCCGTCCCCCCAAGGGCGGAGCCACCGCGGTGACCGACACCGAGGAACCCGCGGAGGCCCCGGCGCCCTCCGGCCGCTGATCGCGCCGCACCGTGCTGGACGACTCGGCCGCCTACGTGGACGGCCCCTGGACCCACCGCACCATCGGCGCCGCAGGGGCCCGCTTCCACGTCGCCGAGGCCGGTGAGGGCCCGCTCGTCCTCCTCCTGCACGGCTTCCCCCAGTTCTGGTGGGCCTGGAGAGCACAGATCGGCGCCCTGGCCGCCGCCGGCTACCGCGCGGCCGCCGTGGACATGCGCGGGTACGGGGCGAGCGACAAGACCCCCCGCGGTTACGACCTCCCCACCCTGGCCGAGGACGCCGCGGGCATGGTCCGCGCCCTCGGAGCAGCCGACGCCGCCGTGGTCGGCCACGGTGTCGGCGGGCTCGTCGGATGGACGATGACCGCCCACCACCCGGAGACGGTGCGCTCACTCGCCGCCGTCTCCGCGCCCCACCCGCTCCGCGCCGCACGCGCGCTCGCCCGAGGCGGACCGGGAACACAGCACTTCCTCGCCGCCCAGGTCCCGATCCTGCCCGAGCAGCGGCTCCTGGCTGACGGGTGCGAACGTGTGGGCGACCTGCTCGACGCGTGGTCGGCCCCGGGCTGGCCCGACACGGAGTCGGAGGAGCGGTACCGGCTCGCCTTTTCAATCCCCAAGGTCTCCCACTGCTCCCTCGAGTACCACCGCTGGCTGTTCCGGTCCCGCTGGCGTCTGGACGGGGTCCGCTACCGGTCGGGCCTGCGCCGCCAGGTGCGCGTGCCCGTCCTGCAGATCCACGGCGAGGACGATCCCGTCTGCCGACCCGCCGCGGCGAGCGCCTCCCGCCGCCTGGTCTCCGCGGCCTACCGATGGCACCCCGTGGCCGGAGCCGGACACTTTCCCCACGAGGAACGGCCCGAAGAGGTGTCGTCGGCTCTCATAGGGTGGCTGGGCGAGACCGAGGCGGCCCGGACGGGTCGCCCCGAGCGTCAGTGAGGGGATGACACCGGTGACCGGCAACGGCGACAGGGACCGCAACGACAGCGGCAGGGCGGAGAACCAGCGCCCCAGGGACCGCTACGGGCGTCCGATGCCCCACGGCAGCGTCGGCGAGGTCGAGCGCATCCCCGACGACGCCGACTTCACCCCCGCCGAAGGGCTCGAGAAGGCCCAGGGTCTGCTCGACGGCGGGTACGCCTTCACCGCCCACGAGGTCCTGGAGGCGGTCTGGAAGTCCGTACCCGACGAGGAGAGCGAACTCTGGCGCGGGCTCGCGCAGGCCGCCGTCGGCGTCACGCACGCCCAGCGCGGCAACATGACCGGCGCCGCCCGGCTGCTCAGGCGCGGGGCCGACCGGGTGGAACCGTTCGCGCCCGCCCCCCACGGTGTCGACGCCGAAGGGGTGGCGGCCTTCGCGCGCACCCTGGCCGATGAGCTCGACGCCGGGGAGGCGGAACCGGGGGAGGGCATCGATCCCTCGCGCATGCGCCTGCGCCATCGGGGAGTCGAGTAACGGACAGCGCCTGACCTCCTTGTGGCTGGGCCGCAAGCGGGAAGAAAGTCCGGCATCGGGTTCCATGCCGTGACTGCGGGGGCAGTGGTACCTGTTCCGAGTTCGTGCCTCGGTGCGTGGTGTACACCCCTGTGAACTCTTTAGCGTTAACAGGGAATTACGCCATTATGATCGGCTTTTCGAGATGAATATTTCCCCGAGTTCGATTCACCCGAATTCTGGGGTCACCGGGAGATCACATCTTTGATTTCTCTTGGCGAAATCTCGAATCCACTATCACCTTTCTCCGGGGTGCTGCGTACAATCCCCGGATCACCGCCCGTGACGCATGGTGCGGGCGGTGCGCACCCCAACCGAAGGTGGCACCGATCCGACCCCGCAAGACGTGCCGTCGGGCCAGACCAGGCCCCTTCCTGACGGCGGTACGGCCGTGCTCGCGTGCGGTGAACGGAGCCCGAGAGGCCGACCGTTTCTCCACGCGTTATGACACGTGCGGGGCAGGAAAGGTCGTGCCCGTCTCAAGGAGGACGGATTGTCTGGGCTCAACCTCGCCGCGGAGAGCGGCACGGCCCTACCACTGAACGGCATGGACCTCACCCTCGTCATCCTCGTCATGGTGGTGGCGCTCCTCGCGCTCGCCGTGGCCGGCATGCTCGTCCGTGAGGTCCTCGCCGCAGGGCAGGGCACAGACCGAATGCGCAACATCGCGGTCGCGGTACAGGAAGGGGCCGGGGCCTACCTGAAACGACAATTCCGCACACTTGCGGTCTTCGTCGTCGTCATCCCCCTCCTCCTTCTGCTGCTCCCCGCGGACTCCACCGAGATCATGATCGGCCGGTCGGTGTTCTTCGCACTCGGCGCGATCCTCTCGGCGGCGACCGGCTTCATCGGGATGTGGCTGGCCGTCCGCGGGAACGTGCGTGTGGCCGCCGCCGCCCGGGGCGGGGACGAGCAGGCCAACCGCAGTGCGATGCGCATCGCCTTCCGCACCGGTGGTGTCGCGGGCATGATCACCGTCGGCCTCGGCCTGTTCGGTGCCGCCGTCGTCGTGCTCATGTACGGCGGTGACGCCCCCATCGTGCTCGAGGGCTTCGGCTTCGGTGCCGCGCTCCTGGCGATGTTCATGCGTGTGGGCGGCGGAATCTTCACCAAGGCCGCCGACGTCGGCGCGGACCTCGTCGGCAAGGTCGAACAGGGCATCCCCGAGGACGACCCCCGCAACGCCGCCACCATCGCCGACAACGTCGGGGACAACGTCGGCGACTGCGCGGGCATGGCCGCCGACCTCTTCGAGTCCTACGCGGTCGTGCTCGTGGCCTCCCTCATCCTGGGCCGCGTCGCCTTCGGTGTGGAGGGCCTCGTCTTCCCGCTGCTCGTGCCCATGATCGGTGTCATCACCGCCGTCATCGGCATCTTCCTCGTCGCACCCAAGGTGAAGGACCGCACCGCCATGTCGGCGATCAACCGCGGCTTCTTCGCCTCCGCGGGCATCTCCGCCGCCCTGGTCGTGGCCACCGCGTTCTGGTACCTGCCTTCCAGCTTCGACCAGCTCACCGGCGTGAGCGACAGCGTGCTCGAGGACCTGACCGGCGCCGGCCCCGACCCGCGTTTCGTCGCGATCGGCGCGGTCCTCATCGGTCTCGTGCTCGCCGCCGCCATCCAGCTGCTCACCGGGTACTTCACGGAGACCGACCGCCGTCCCGTCAAGGACATCGGCGAGAGCTCCGAGACCGGAGCTGCCACCGTGATCCTCTCCGGCATCTCCGTGGGTCTGGAGTCCGCGGTCTACTCGGCCCTGCTCATCGCCGGCGCCGTGTACGCGGCCTTCCTCCTGGGCGGCGGTTCCATCACCGTGAGCCTCTTCGCAGTGGCGCTCGCAGGAACCGGTCTGCTCACCACGGTCGGCATCATCGTCGCGATGGACACCTTCGGCCCGGTCGCCGACAACGCCCAGGGCATCGCCGAGATGTCCGGGGACGTCGAGGGCAAGGGCGCCGAGGTCCTCACCGGTCTCGACGCCGTCGGCAACACCACGAAGGCCATCACCAAGGGCATCGCGATCGCGACGGCGGTCCTGGCGGCCACCGCGCTGTTCGGGGCCTTCCGCACCTCCGTGCAGGAACAGCTCGGGGACGACGAGGTCTTCTCCCTCTCCCTGGACAACCCGGACGTGCTCGTCGGGGTCATCATCGGCGCCGCCGTCGTGTTCTTCTTCTCCGGTCTCGCGATCATGGCGGTCGGACGCGCTGCCGGCCGGGTCGTGCTCGAGGTGCGCGACCAGTTCCGCACACGCCCCGGGATCATGGACGGGACGGAGAAGCCCGAGTACGCACGAGTGGTCGACATCTGCACGAAGGACTCGCTGCGGGAACTGGTCACGCCGGGTCTGCTCGCGGTGCTCGCACCGATCGCGGTCGGCTTCGCGCTCGGTTACGCCCCGCTGGGCGCGTTCCTGGGCGGCGCCATCGCAGCCGGTGTGCTCATGGCGGTCTTCCTGGCCAACTCCGGTGGTGCCTGGGACAACGCCAAGAAGCTCGTCGAGGACGGCTTCCACGGCGGCAAGGGCTCGGAGGCCCACGAGGCCACGGTCATCGGCGACACGGTGGGCGACCCCTTCAAGGACACCGCGGGCCCGGCGATCAACCCGCTGCTCAAGGTCATGAACCTCGTGGCGCTGATCATCGCTCCGAGCGTCGTCATCTTCGCGGACAACATCGTCCTGCGGGTGGCCGTCACGCTGATCGCGGTCGGCGTGCTCGTCGGTGCGGTCCTCTGGTCGAAGAACCGGGGCGCGGGTACCGAGACGGACCCCGCGAGCGCCGGTGAAGGTGCGGCGCCGAAGGACTCCCCGCAGGAGGGCTCGGGCGACGACGTGCCCGGCCCGCGCAACAACGGTGAGCCCCAGGAGGCCACGACCGGCGACAGCAAGGACTGACGCCGGGGTCGGTCCGGCCGACCACCTCTGCACGGCCGCTCGGGTCCTCCCCGGGCGGCCGTCCCTCTGTGGTGGGCCGGTGAGGACCGGTCGGGACGGCGCCCTAGCCTGAGGGAACGGCGCGGTCGGAGGGTTGTGCCCCCGCGCCGAAGCGTTCCGAGCTGAGGGGTGGTTCCCGTGCAGGGGATGAAGGGCCTGTTCATGGTCGTCGGGATCATGGTGGGCTTCATCGGTGTGATGGCCGTGGTCGCGACGGCGGTGTCCCCGTGAGCCGCACACTGCTCTTGATGAGGCACGCCGAGGCCGAGGCCGGGTTCGGTGTCGACGACGCCGAACGCTCGCTGACCGACCGCGGCCGTTCCCAGGCGGAGACCGTGGGGCGCATGCTCGCGGCGCAGGGGTACACACCCGACCACGTGCTCTGCTCCTCCGCGCGCCGCACGCGCCAGACGCTGGACGGGGTGCTCGGCACCCTGGAACCGAGGACGCGGCCGGAGATCGACATCAGCGAGGCCGTCTACTCCGCGGGCACGGACACACTCCTGGAACTGATCACCTACGTTCCGGCCGAGGCCGAGACGGTACTGGTGGTCGCACACAACCCCACGGTGGCGCAGCTGGCCTCCGACTTCCTGGGCCACCCGGGCATGGGCGGGTATCCGCCGGCGACCGTCACGGCGGTGGCCCTGGAAGTGGAGTGGTTGTACGCCGCTCCGGGCACCGGTGCCGGGGTCGTGCTCAACTGATCTGGATGCCCGAAGCGATGTGACCCAGGCCACCGAGAATTCGGGTTGCCGAGGTGGTCGCACAGGGGTAGTGTTCTCCGAGTCGCCTTCAAACGGTCCAAGGCCGGGCGAGGGGACGCGGAGGTTCTACCGAGCGAAACGAACGCGGATCTCGCGGGCGTGCCGGT
>NZ_JADBGI010000003.1 GCF_014892575.1 Nocardiopsis coralli
CACCCCGAGGCGCCGTGCTCAGCCCACCACAACACCGACCCCCTCCCACCTGTCCAAGGCCGATGGGGGTGGCGCCGATGAGGGTTGCGAGAAGGCCCGGCCGGGCTAAGATCCGGCCCCGACGAACCACCACCCCCGAGGCAGCACTACAGAAAACCCCGACAACACCCCGACAACAACGGCGTCCCGGCACCGTCCCCTCAACGCTGGGAAAGCACCCAGGTGAACGCCTCGCGCACGTCGTGCACGGCCGGGACCCCAGCGGCTCCGGCGGGCCTACGCACGACGACGACCGGAACCCCGAGCGCCCGGGCCGCCGCCATCTTCGGCCACGTGTAGGCCCCGCCCGCGTCCTTGGTGACCAGGGCACCGGATCCGTGCCCCTGCATCAGCCCGTGCTCGCTGTCGAAGCTGTACGGGCCGCGGCTGGTGACCAGGCGCCAGGCGTCGGGCAGTTCCAGATCGGGGGCGTCCACGACCCGCGCGAGCACCGCGTGGTCCCGCAGGGCGGGCACGAAGCGGGCGAGTTCCTGGCGGCCGACGGTGAGGAGCGGGGGCCCGCCGTGCTCCCCCGCCAGTTCCGCGGCGAGGTCGGCGGCCTGCTCATGGGTGTCGGTGTAGTGCCAGGACGGGTCGGGCTCCCACGGCGGCCGTTCCAGCCGGAGCAGGGGGAACCCGTCGGCACAGGCTGCGGCCGCGTTGGCGCTCATCCCGCGGGCGAAGGGGTGCGTGGCGTCCACGACCACGTCGTACTCGGGCAGCACCGCGCGCAGCCCTTCCGCACCGCCGAACCCACCGATACGAACGCTGCCGACGGGCAGCCGCGGGCGGGCCACCCGGCCGGCGAGTGAGCTGGTGACGTCGATCCCGGCCTCGACCAGGAGCGCGGCGAGTTCGCGCGCCTCCGACGTCCCGCCCAGGAGCAGCACTCGAGGACCGCCCAGGAGCAGCACTCGAGGACCGGCCGGGGCCACCGCAGACGAGGCAGGCAACGACCGCCCGCGCGCATGCCCGTCGCCGACCGACCGGAGGTCGGCAGCACCCGTTCCAGGGCGCGCATCCGGGCCCTTGTCCAGGTCCGTGGGTGTGTCGGCACGTGTCGCCTCATCGGGCGAACCGCCATGTGTGTGCTCTGCGGGCACCGCAGCGCCGGGCGAGCCATACGTATCGGCACCCGCAGGCGCCTCACTGGACGGCGTCCCGGACGCGGCGACGCCTTCCCCCGGCGACACGTCCACATCCTCACCTGGAACGGCGCCTGTAGCGGGCATCGTGCTCGGCCCGGACCCTTCGGGCCCGGCAGCATCGGCGACCGCGTGGGACGTCGTACTCGGCGCGAGAACGGGCAGCTCCTCGGGCGCGCCCCCGCGCGCGAGGTCCAGCAGCGCGTCGACGTCGAGGTGGCGCTCCACCAACTCCCCGAGCACGTCCAACCGCCGCTCGCGCGCGGCCGCGAACCCCGTGCCGGACGGTTCCACGCCCAACGCCTCGGCCAGGAACGCCGAACGGAACTCGTCCCCCTCCAGGCTCCCGTGCCACATGGTCCCGAAGACCGCACCGGACCGCACGCCGCCCAGGAACTCCTCGCCCCCGCCACCGACCGTGACCCGGCCGTGGTGGATCTCGTACCCGTACGCGGGCGCCCCGAGCGCGCTCCCCGACGGTAGGCGCAGCGTCTTGCCTGCGGTGAACTCCGTCCGCACGTCGAGCAGCCCGAGCCCCTCGGCGCTCGCCCCGGCCGCCGCCTCCACCCCGTCGGGGTCGGCGATCGTGCGCCCGAGCATCTGGAACCCGCCGCACACCCCGAGCAGCGGCCGTCCCCTACGCACGTGTTCCTGCAGCGCCCGGTCGAGGCCGCGCGCACGCATCCACTCCAGGTCGGCGAGGGTGGACCGGCTCCCGGGCAGCACCACCAGGTCCGCGTCCGAAAGATCGTGCGGGGAGGACGCGAACACGACGTCGAGCCCGGGTTCCAGGCCGAGCGCGTCCACGTCGGTGAAGTTGCTGATCCGCGGCAGCCGCACCACGGCCACACGCCGAACGGAGCCCGCCCTGTGCGACGCATCGCCCCCGGACCGGCGCGCCGCCAGGTCCAGTGCGTCCTCGGAGTCGAGCCACACGCCCGGGTCCCAGGGCAGGGTTCCGTACACACGCCGCCCGGTCATCCGCTCCAGGTCGTCCAGACCCGGCCGCAGCAGCCCCGGATCACCCCGGAACTTGTTGACCACGAACCCCGACACCAGCGCCTGGTCGGCCGGTCCCAGCAGCCCCACGGTCCCGTACAGCGACGCGAAGACCCCGCCGCGGTCGATGTCGCCGACCACCACCGTGGGCAGTCCGGCGTGCCGCGCGAGCCCCATGTTCACGTAGTCGCCGGCGCGCAGGTTGATCTCGGCCGGGCTCCCCGCACCCTCGGCCACCACGACGTCGTACCGGGAGGCCAGGTCGTCGAAGGCGGCGTGCGCGGCCTTGGCCAGGTGCCGGCGCCCCTGTTCCCAGTCGGTCGAGGACAGGTCCCCCGCCGGATGCCCCATGAGCACGGCGTGGCTGCGGCGGTCACTACCCGGCTTGAGCAGGACCGGGTTCATGGCGGGTTCGGGTTCGGCCTGCGCGGCGAGAGCCTGCACCCACTGGGCGCGGCCGATCTCCGCGGGCTGCCCGTCGGGCCCCTCGCACACCATGGAGTTGTTGGACATGTTCTGGGCCTTGTACGGCGCCACCCGCACACCGCGGCGCGCGAGGGCCCGGCACAGCCCGGTGGTGACCACGCTCTTGCCGGCGTCCGAGGTCGCCCCGGCCACCAGCAGCCCGCGGCCGGCACGAACCCCCGCGCCGGAACCGTCCACCGCTCCCCCGCTCACGACGGCCTCCTCAGCAACGCGGTGTCCATGACCCAGCCGGCCCGTTCCTTCGCCCGCGCCCGGGCCGCTCCGATCTCCGGGAGCACGTCACCGACCCGGCCGGCGACCAGTTCCTCGGTACCGGTCCCGAGGTTGGCGCCCCACCAGACCGACCACTCCTCCAGGCCCTCGAACGCGGCCCGGGCGCCGAGCATCACGACGATGTCCCCGTGCCCCGCGGCGACGGCCTCGTCCAGCCTGCGCAGCGGGGTGACGTGCACCGGCCGCCCCACACCGTGCAGCACGATCCGGTGCCGGGCGGCGAGCAGCTGCGGGGCGCTGATCCCGGGCAGCACGTCGTATTCCACGGGGATCTCCGCCCGTTCGGCGATGCGCGCGACGATCCGCAGCGTCGAGTCGTACAGCGACGGGTCACCCCAGACCAGGAACGCCGCGGTGCCGCCCCGTTCGGCCAGCACCTGCTCGAACGCCCGCACCCGCGCCTCGTGCCAGTCGGCGACGGCCGCCCGGTAGTCGGCCGGGTCGTCGCGGTCGCGTTCGGGGTCGGGCACGGCCACCAGCGGCACCCCGTGGGCGTCGCACACGGCACGGCGCAGGTCGAACAGCCCGTCGTCGCGCCGTTTGCGGGCCGCCACCGCGTAGTCGCACCCGCGCAGCGCGGCGGCGGCCTCGGGGGTGAGCTGGTCGGGGCCCATGCCGATCCCGACGATGCGGACCCTCATTCGGAACGCGCCTCGATGTCGCCCTCGACCTCCAGGTACACCTCGGACAGCTTGCGCAGCGTGTCCTGGTCCGGCTCCTCCCACAGCCCGCGGCGGGCCGCCTCGTTGAGCCGCTCGACGATGCCGTTGAGCGCCCACGGGTTGGAGCGGCGCATGAACTCCTGCGTCTCCTCGTCGAGCACGTACTCGGCGGCGAGCTTCTCGTACATCCAGTCGTGCACGACCCCGGCCGTGGCGTCGAACCCGAACAGGTAGTCGACGGTCGCGGCGAGCTCGAAGGCGCCCTTGTACCCGTGGCGGCGCATCGCCCCGATCCAGCGCGGGTTGACCACACGCGCGCGGAACACCCGGGCGGTCTCGTCGGCCAGGGGCCGGGTCCGCACCGCGTCGGGCGTGGTCGAGTCACCCACGTACGCCTTGGGGGCGTCGCCGGTGAGCGCGCGCACGGTGGCGATCATGCCGCCGTGGTACTGGAAGTAGTCGTCGGAGTCGGCGATGTCGTGCTCGGCGCTGTCGATGTTCTTCGCGGCCACCTTGATGCGCCGGTAGTTGGTGCGCATGTCGTCGGCGGCCGGAACCCCGTCGAGCCCGCGCCCGTACGCGTAACCGCCCCAGGCCGTGTACACCTCGGCGAGGTCGCGGTCGTCGCGCCAGTTCCCGGACTCCACGAGCTGCAGGATCCCCGCTCCGTACGACCCGGGCGCGGACCCGAAGATGCGGGTGGTGGCCCGGCGGTGGTCGCCGTGTTCGTCCAGGTCGGCTCGGGTGTGGGCGCGCACGTAGTTGTCCTCGTCGGCCTCGTCGAGGTCGGCGACCAGGGCCACGGCGTCGTCGAGCATCGCGACCACGTGCGGGAACGCGTCGCGGAAGAACCCGGAGATGCGCACGGTCACGTCGATGCGGGGGCGGCCCAGCTCCTCGAGCGGGATCACGGACAGCTCGCTGACGCGCCGGGACGCCTCGTCCCACTCGGGCCGCACACCGAGCAGCGCCAGGACCTCGGCCACGTCGTCGCCGGACGTGCGCATCGCCGAGGTGCCCCACACCGACAGACCCACGGAACCCGGGTAGGTGCCGGTCTCCTCCATGTGGCGGCGCAGCAGCGAGTCGGCCATCGCCTGCCCGGTCTCCCACGCCAGGCGGGAGGGCACGGCGCGCGGGTCGACGGTGTAGAAGTTCCGGCCGGTCGGGAGCACGTTGACCAGGCCGCGCAGGGGCGAACCGGACGGCCCGGCCGGCACGAACCCGCCGTCGAGGGCGTGGGTGAGGTGGTCGAGCTCGTCGGTGGTGCGGGCCAGGCGGGGCGCGACCTGCTCGGCGGCGAACTCCAGGACCCGGCGCACGTCGGGGTCCTCGTGCAGGCGGGCCGCGGCGGAGCGGTCCCAGCCGGCGTCCTCCATGCCCTGGACGAGCGCGCGGGCCTGCGCCTCGACCTCGTCGACCTCGTTCGTGGGCGCCTCGCCCTTGAGCCCCAGGGCCGCGCGCAGGCCGGGCACCGCGGCGCCGACCCCGCCCCAGACCTGCGCGGCGCGCAGGACGGCCAGGGACAGGTTGATGCGGGGCTCGCCCTCCGGTGCCTCGCCGAGCACGTGCAGGCCGTCGCGGATCTGGGTGTCCTTGATCTCGCACAGCCAGCCGTCGACGTGCAGCAGGAAGTCGTCGAACTCCTCGTCGTCGGGGCGTTCCTCGAGCCCGAGGTCGCGGTGCATCTCGGCGGCGCGCATGAGCGACCAGATCTCCGCGCGGATCGCCGGGAGCTTGGCCGGGTCCATCGCGGCGATGTTGGCGTGCTCGTCCAGGAGCTGCTCGAGGCGGGCGATGTCGCCGTAGCTCTCGGCGCGCGCCATCGGCGGGACGAGGTGGTCCACGACCGTGGCGTGGGCGCGGCGCTTGGCCTGGGCGCCCTCACCCGGGTCGTTGACCAGGAACGGGTAGATGAGCGGCAGGTTCCCGAGCACGGCGTCGGGGCCGCAGTCTGCGGACAGGGCGGCGTCCTTGCCGGGCAGCCACTCCAGCGACCCGTGTTTGCCCAGGTGGACGACGGCGTCCGCGCCGAACCCGTGCTCCAGCCATCGGTAGGCGGCCAGGTAGTGGTGGCTCGGGGGCAGCTCGGGGTCGTGGTAGATCGCGATGGGGTTCTCACCGAAGCCGCGCGGGGGCTGCACCAGGACCACGACGTTGCCGGCCCGGAGCGCGGCCAGCACGAGCTCGCCGTCGTCGTTGACGTAGAGCTTG
This sequence comes from Nocardiopsis coralli, assembly GCF_014892575.1. Taxonomy (GTDB): domain Bacteria; phylum Actinomycetota; class Actinomycetes; order Streptosporangiales; family Streptosporangiaceae; genus Nocardiopsis; species Nocardiopsis coralli. Next base: position 5,819 of record NZ_JADBGI010000003.1, read on the forward strand.
CCGGGCGCCGGCCCCCAGGTCTCGGCCATGGAGTCCTTGAGCGCGGACGGCAGGTGCTCGGTCCAGGAGGCGTACTGCTCCGGGGTGATGCGCACCTGCGCGTCGGTCATCTGCGCGTTGGTCAGCCAGTCCTCGTCCTGGCCGCCGGCCTCGATGAGGGTGTGGATGAGGGCGTCGCCGGCCTCGGTCTCGTCCTCGAGGTCCAGGCCGGGCAGGTCGGCGGGGTCACCGAGGTCGTACCCGTCCGCGCGCAGGCGGCGGAGCAGGCGCACGAGGGAGCGCGGGGTGTCGAGGCCGACCGCGTTGCCGATGCGGGAGTGCTTGGTGGGGTAGGCCGACAGCACCACGGCCAGGCGCTTCTCGGCCACGGGGACGCTGCGCAGGCGGGCGTGGGCGGCGGCGATCCCGGCGAGGCGGTCGCAGCGCTCGGGGTCGGCGGTGTAGCGGGGCAGGCCGTCCTCGTCGATCTCCTTGAAGGAGAACGGGACGGTGATGATGCGCCCGTCGAACTCGGGGATCGCGATCTGGGTGGCGGAGTCGAGCGGGCTGACCCCTTCGGCGGTCTCCTGCCAGTCGGCGCGCGAGCTGGTCAGGCACAGCCCTTGCAGGACCGGGACGTCCAGGGCCGCGATGCGTTCCACGTCCCAGGCCTCGTCGTCGCCGCCCGCGCTCGCGGACGCGGGGACACTGCCGCCGGCCGCCAGGACCGTGACGATGAGCAGGTCGAACTCGCGGAGTGCCTCGAACAGGTCGTCGGGGGCCGAGCGCAGCGACCCCGCGAAGACCGGGACACCCACGGCGCGGCCGGTGGCGTCGACGGCGTCGGCGAGGGTGTGCGCGAACGCGGTGTTCCCGCCGGCCTCGTGTGCGCGGTAGTAGAGGATGCCGACCTTGGGCAGCGACGTGTCGGCGGGGCTGTCGCGCTCGGCCACGCCCCACAGCGGGATGTGCTTGGGCGGTTCGAAACCCTCGCCGGTGAGGAGCACGGTGTCGGACAGGAACGCGTGCAGCCGGGCGAGGTTGGTGGGCCCGCCCTCGGCGAGGTAGCGGTGCGCGTCGGTGACCACGCCCATCGGGACCGTGGAGCGTTCCATGAGCTCGGCGCTGGGCTGCTGTTCGCCGCTGAGCACCACCAGCGGGGTCTTTCGCTCGCGGACCGCGGCCAGGCCGTGCCACAGGTCGTGCGGGGAGCCGAGCAGCCGGACCACGACGAGGTCGGCGCCCTCGACGGTGGCCTCGAGCTCGGTGTCGGTGGCGCGCGAGGGGTTGGCCCACGCGTACGCGGCGCCGCTGGCCCGCGCGGAGAGCAGATCGGTGTCGGACGTGGAAAGCAGCGCGATCCGTACCGTCATGGCCGGACTTCCTCCCCAGGGGTTCTCGCCCCGTCGATGGTCGGACCGAACGTGGACAGTGTCTGGCTGGTCCCCTGCGGGGGACATCACAGTGGCGGAACCGCCCCGGACTCGCACCGGGTTCCTGCGTCACGAACGAAGAGCTCACACACTAACGGGCGGCCGTGACCGGCTTGCATCTGGGCCTCCGACGACGCCCTTCCGGCCGCCCCCGTCACACGTCGGGGTCCCCGCGGCGCAGGAACCGGACCACGGGCCGCTCCCCCTCGCCGGTGACCTCGGCCCGCACCCCGTAGACGTCGCGGATCAACGCGGGCGTCAGCACCTGCCCCGGGGTGCCCTCCGCGACCGCGCGTCCGTCGCGCAGCACGACGAGCCGGTCGCAGTACATCGCCGCCAGGTTCAGGTCGTGCAGTGCGATCACCGTGGTCACGGGCAGGCTCACCGCCAGTTCCAGCAGGTCGAGCTGGTACTGGATGTCCAGGTGGTTGGTGGGTTCGTCGAGCAGGAGCTCGCTGGGTTCCTGGGCCAGCGCGCGGGCGATCTGCACACGCTGGCGTTCCCCGCCGGAGAGCGTGTGCCAGGACTGCCCCGCGCGGTCGGCCAACCCGGTGCGTTCCAGGGCCGTGTCGACCGCGCGCCGGTCGTCCGGGGTGACCGGGGTCCAGGCACGCCGGTGCGGGATGCGGCCCAGCCCGACGACGTCCCGGACGCTCATCTCGGTCTGGGTCTGGGACTCCTGCTGCACCACGGCCACCCGGCGCGCGACCGCCCGGCGCCCGACGCTCGGCAGCGGGTCCCCGTCGAAGGTGACCGTGCCCGCGGTGGGCCCGAGCACCCCCGCCAGGAGCCGGAGCAGCGTGGACTTGCCGGACCCGTTCGGTCCCAGCAGCCCGACCGTCTCCCCCGGGCGCGGGGCGAGGGTGACACCGTCGAGCACCGCGCGGTCCCCGATCCGGCGCACCACCCCGTCCGCGCGCAGGTGGCCGCCCCGGGCCCCGGACACGGCTTCGGCGGCGTCCTCGGCGGCGGTTGCGGCCGTACCCGCCCCGGCAGCGCCGAAGGTTCCGGTCTCACTCACGACTTCCCCCTGGATCGGTACAGGACGGCGATGAAGGCGGGCACCCCGACCAGCGAGGTGACCACACCGACGGGGATCTCCTGCGGGTCGAGCACGGTCCGGGCGAGGGTGTCCACCCACACCAGGAACACCGCGCCGATCACCGCGGTCACGGGCAGCAGCCGCGCGTGCATCGCCCCGGTCAGCATCCGGGTGGCGTGCGGCAGGATCAGCCCCACGAAACCGACCGCGCCCACGCTGCTGACGAGCGCGGCTGTGAGCAGGGCGGTCGCGGTCAGCAGCACCACGCGCGCCCGCGCCACCCGCACCCCGAGCGAGGCGGCGGCCTCCTCCCCGAACGCGAACGCGTCCAGGGTCGTGGTGTGGGCCAGGCACACGGCCATCACGACCGCCAGCACCCCCGCGCACAGCACCACGTCGGCCCAGCCCACGTTGCTGAACGAACCCAGCAGCCAGAAGAGCACGCCCTGGGTGGTCTCCGCGTCCGCCGACAGCAGCACCGTGAACGAGGTCAGCGCCGAGAACAGCTGCATCGCCGCGACGCCGGACAGCACGACCCGGTCCATGCTCCCGCCGAGGCTGAGGCTGAGCAGCATGACCATCCCGAAGGAGAGCAGCGCCCCGACGAACGCGCCCGCCGACAGCGACACCACGCCGCCGCCCCAGCCGAGCACGATGACCGCGACCGCGCCCGTGGACGCACCCGAGGACACCCCGAGCACGAACGGGTCGGCCAGCGGGTTGCGCAACAGGGACTGCATGACCGCCCCGCACAGCGCCAGCCCGGCGCCGCACACCGCGGCGATGAGGGTGCGGGGCATGCGCAGGTCCCACACGATGCCGTCCTGGATCGGGGTCAGCGGGCTCTCGCCGATCCCGAGCCGGGCCCCGAGTGACGCCCACACCCCGGCGGGGGTGATGGACGCGGGGCCGATGGTCACGGTGACCGTCACCGACAGCGCCAGCGCGGCCAGACCGCCCGCCAGGAGCAGGGCCGGACGGGTGCGCCTCACTCGGCGAGCCCGAGGTCGCGCAGCCCGTCGGCGACCTGCTCGACGCCCTCGACGGTGCGGATCGAGGGGTTCATGGCCTGGCCGCTGAGCAGGATGTAGCGCTCCTCCTGCACGGCGGTGAGGTTGCTGGTGGCGGGGTTGTCCTCGAGGAAGGCGATCTTGTCCTCGGCCGACTCCGCGGTCTGGGAGTCGCGCGTGAGGTCGCCGAGCACGATGGCGTCGGGGTCGCGGTCGGCGACGGTCTCCCAGTTGATCTGGGGCCACTCGTCCTCGGTGTCGTCGAAGGCGTTCTCGGTCCCGGTCTCGGCGGTGATGGCTCCGGGTGCACCGCAGCAGCCGGCGAGGAAGGGCGACTCGGAGTTGGCGAACCAGTACATGAGGGAGACGTCGGAGGCCTCGAGGTCCTCGGTCGCGGTGTCCACCCGGCCCTGGAGCTCGTCGACGAGTTCGTCGCCGCGGTCCTCGACGTCGAAGACGTGGGCGAGGTCGTCGATCTCCTCGTAGACGGCGTCGAGGGTGAGGGCCTCGGAGCGGGATCCGTCGCCGCCGCTGTCGTTGTCCTTGCCCCAGGCGCAGTCGGACGGGGACACGTAGGCGGGCACGCCGAGGTCCTCGAACTGGTCGCGGGTGGCGACCCCGCCCTGGCCGAGCGTGGAGACGAAGGAGGCGCTGACGAAGTCGGGCTCGGTGTCCAGGACCCGTTCGAAGGAGGGCTGGTTCTCGGCCAGGCGCGGAACCTCCTCGGCCGCGTCCTCCAGGCCGTCCATGACCGGGTCGGTCCAGGTGGCGCCGCCGGCGATGCGGTCCTCCAGGCCGAGGGAGAGCAGGATCTCGGTGCTGCCCTGGTCGAGGGAGACGGCCTGCTCGGGCGGGGCGTCGACGGTGACCTCGTGGCCGCAGTTGTCGACGGTGCGCGGGTAACCGGCGGCGTCCGCCTGGGAGCCGTCGTTCCCGGAACCCTCGGGCGACGTGCACGCGGTGAGGAGGAGGGAGGACGCGAGGAGCGCTGCCCAGGTGCTGGGCACGGAACGGGACATGGATGTGCCTCGGAGGAGTCGGGGCTCGGTCGCGGAGCCTGGCTTCGGTGCCCCGCGCGGGTGGCGCGGGGTGCCAGCAGGTCTTCGGACTCGGGTTCACCCGGACGGGACGCCTTCCCGGTGGCGGCCTCCCCGACCCTGCTGGTCGCGGCGGCCCTCCCAGTGGCACGTGTGCGCTCGATGCACGCCACGTGTGCCCCGCCCGTCACCCTCACCGCTGCGCGTCAGTTCCGGATTCGCACCGGATTCCCTGACCACATCCGTGGTTCGACTGGCCGGGGCAGAGTACCAAGTGTCCGCTTCCGCCCCGTTCGGCGGGCGGCGCCCTGCCCCGTCACCCCGTGGTCTCGGGCGCGGTCCACAACCCCACGAGCGCGTCGACGAGCTCCCCGGTGAAGCGGTCCCATCCGGCCTCCGGGTCCTCCCCCTCGGCGAGGGCGCGCTCGCGTTCGGCGCACATCTGCACCAACAGGTGGGCCGACATCTCCCCGCGCGCGGCACGGGTGCGTTCGGACAGCCCGGACAGGCAGGCGTCGAGCCCGTCGACCACCCGGCGCAGGGACTCGGCCTCCAGCGCCTCGTCGGCCATCATCGAACGCGACGCCGGGTCGGTGCGTACCTGGGCGGAGAAGCGCGCGTACCAGGTGGGGGCGGTGAGGGAGGCCAGGTGTTCGGTCACGGGCGCCACCAGGCACCTGACCCAGTCGCGTGCCCCGGCGCCGTCCCCGAGCTCGGCGGTCATGGCGGTGCGGCGGCGTCCGACCGGGTCGGTGTGGGTGCGCACGATCGCGCGGATCAGGTCGCCGCGGGTGCCGAAGTGGTACCCGACGGCGGTGTTGTTGCCCTGGCCTGCCTCTTCGGCGATGCGGCGGTTGGAGACCGCGTACAGGCCGTGTTCGGCGAACAGGCGTTCAGCGGTGGTGAGGATGCGGGCCCGGGTCCCGGCCGCTCTGGACCGCCCGCCCGCGGCGTTCCCGGTTCCCTCGTCGGCCAGGTCCACGTCGTCCTCCGTGCCGTTCCGTGCAGCGTTTCTGTGCGACGCCGCTCGTGTGCAACGCCGTCCTCCGTACCGCACACCCGCGGCACGCCGTTACACTAAGTCAAGTGACTGACTTAAACAAGACGAACACGGACGGGCCCCGCGCCCACACCGGCGCTCCACCCCCGTCCACCCCGGCACACACGGCGGTCGCCACCAGGCACGCACCCGCGCGCCCGGGTGCGGTCATCGCGGTCCTGGCGTTCGCGGGGATCGTCGTGTCCCTGATGCAGACACTCATCATCCCGCTGGTCCCGCAGCTGCCCTCCCTGCTGGACTCCACCGCCGACCGCACCGCCTGGGTCGTGACCGCCACCCTCCTGGCCGGCGGTGTGGCCACCCCGGTCATGGGCCGGCTCGGCGACATGTACGGCAAACGCCGCATGGTGCTGCTCAGCCTCGGCATGCTCGTTGCGGGATCCGTGCTGGGTGCCCTGAGCGAGACCGTGGGACCGATGATCGTGGCCCGCGTGCTGCAGGGGCTGTCGGCGGGTGTGATCCCGCTCGGTATCAGCGTCATGCGCGACACCGTGCCCGCCGACCGGCTCGCCTCGGCCACCGCGACCATGAGCGCCTCCCTCGGTGTGGGCGGTGCGCTCGGCCTGCCCGCCGCCGCCCTGCTCGCCGAGAACGCCGACTGGCACCTGCTGTTCTGGGTCTCCGCCGGTCTGGGTGTACTCGCGACCGGCCTGATCCTGTGGGTGGTACCGGAATCGGAGGTGCGTTCCGGGGGACGCTTCGACCTGGTCGGGGCGATCGGGTTGTCGGTGGCGCTCCTGTGCCTGCTCCTTGGTATCTCCCAGGGGGCCGCGTGGGGGTGGAGCAGCGGCCTCACGCTCGGGTCGTTCGCCGTCTCCGCGGTGGTGCTCGTGGTGTGGGGGTTCTGGGAAGTGCGTGTGGAACGCCCGCTCGTGGACCTGCGGACGACCGTGCGGCGACAGGTGCTGCTGACCAACATCGCGTCGGTGGCGTTCGGCTTCGCGATGTTCGCCATGTCCCTGGTGCTGCCGCAGTTGCTGCAGCTGCCCACCGAGACGGGTTACGGGCTCGGGCACGGCATGTTCGTGGTCGGCCTCGTCATGGCGCCGTCCGGGCTGGTCATGATGGCGATGGCCCCGGTGTCCGCGCGGATCTCACGCGCCTACGGGCCGCGGACCACGCTCATGGCCGGCGCCGTCGTGGTGGCCTGCGGGTACGGGCTCACGGCGGTCCTCATGTCCTCGGTCTGGCACCTGGTGCTCGCCTCCAGCGTCATCGGCGCCGGGATCGGGCTCGCGTACGGGGCCATGCCCGCGCTGATCATGGACGCCGTGCCGGCCTCGGAGACCGGTTCCGCCAACAGCCTGAACACCCTCATGCGTTCGATCGGGACCTCGGTGTCGAGCGCGGTCGCGGGTGTGGTGCTGGCGCAGATGACGGTGTCCCTGGGCGGTGAACCGGTGCCGTCGCAGGAAGGGTTCCGACTGGTGCTCGGTGTGGCCGCGGGTGCGGCGGTGGTGGCGCTGCTGATCGCGCTGTTCCTCCCGAAGCGGCGCGCGTCGGTGCTGGGCTGAGGCCGGCGGGCCGTCCGGGGAGGGGTCGGCGCTCCGGCCCTCCGGGCGCGGCTACCCGAGGACCCGCGCGAACAGGCTCTGCGTCGCGGTTCCCACCGGACCCTCGACGTCGCCGAGCGCGGTCGAGGTGAGCGCCCCACCGTCCGGGGTCGTGGTGGTCTCGGCGTCGACCAGCAGCCATTCGGTGGCCGGGTCGCGGTGCAGCACGACGTGGAGGTCGCAGTTGATGGCCGGGTACCGCGTCGGGTCCAGCGCCAGGCTGATGCCGCTCGCCGAGTCCGCGAGGAGCACGGTGCGCTGCCAGGGCGACATCCGCTCGTCCACCAGGAGCGGGATGTTCGAGCGGCCCCACGACCGGGAGGGGCCGAGGCCGCTCACCGAACCCGCGGTGGTGCGCCACTCGACGACCGACAGGTAGCCGCCGGTGTGCGCACCTGGCATCTCGATGCTCTTGCGCTCGGCGGGGATCTCCGGGGGCTCGGGGGTGGACCCGGGACGGGTCGGGAGCTCCGGGGATGTGGTGCGCATGCGCCAGGCGCGGGCGGTGAGCACGGCACGGCCGCCGGCGTACGCGTGGGCCTCGAGGAGTCCGACGCTGCGTCCGGGGCGGATCTCGGCGGCCTCGATGCTCATCGGTTCGAGCGGGACGGGTCCGAGCACGTCGACGGTCACCCGCGCCAGGCGGTGGTCCGGGCCGGGGAGAAGGTCCTCGAGCGCGCCGACCAGGAGCGCGGACGGGGGTCCGGCGTGCTGGTGCTCGGGGCTCCAGGGGCCCGCGGTCGCCGGGGTGGGGGTGAACTCGGCGGGGCCGGTGCGTTCGTAGAACACGTCCATGCGGGGCTCCTCCCTCGGGGCCTCCTTCCTACCAGAACCGCGTTCGGGTGCCCGGGGTCAAGGAGTCCAAAGACCGGTGCCGGCGACCTCACGGGCGTAGGCGGCGAAGTCCTTCGGCGGCCTGCCCAACGCCCGCTGCACGCCGTCGGCCGTGTGCGAGTTCCGTCCGTCAAGAACGACCGCGAACAGCCCCCCGAGCATCGTCCCGACCTCGGCCGGCACCCCCTCTTCCGCGAGCGCCCCCGCGAAGTCCTCGTGCGTGATCCCGGTGAACCCCACCGTGCGTCCGGTGGCGCCGGAGATCTCCGCGGCGGCCTCGCCGAAGCTCAACGCCCGCGGGCCGGTCAGCTCGTACACCGCCCCGGCGTGCCCGGGCCGGGTCAGCGCGGCCACCGCCACGTCGGCGATGTCGCCGGCGTCGACGAACGGTTCCCGGACCCCGCCCACCGGCAGAGCCAGGTCCCCGGCCAGCACCTGCGGCAACAGGAAACTCTCGCTGAAGTTCTGCGCGAAGAAGGCGGAGCGCACGACCGTCCACTCCGCGCCGGCGTCGGCGACCGCCCGTTCGGCGGCGAGCGCTCCTTCCTCCCCGCGCCCGGAGAGCAGGACGACGCGCTGCACCCCGAGGTCCGCGGCGGTCCTGGCGAACCGGCCCACGGTCTCGGCCGCGCCGGGCACGGCGAGGTCCGGCTGGTAGCTCAGGTACAGGCCGCCGACGCCCTCCAGCGCGGGTTCCCAGGTGGCGGGGTCCTCCCAGGAGAACGGGGGTGTTCCGGTGCGCGACCCGAGACGCACGGGGTGTGCGAGGTCGCCGAGGCGGGCTGCGACGCGGCGTCCGGTCTTCCCGGTGCCGCCGGTCACGAGGATGGGCTGGGGGTTCTGCTTCGCGTTCGGCATGCCTCCGAGTCAACGCCGCCCCGGACCCGTGTTCCATGGCCGGAACGCTCCCCCGCATACGCGTGCGTCCCGGTGCCGTGGACACCGTGAACGGCGCGGGCGAGGATGAGGCCATGGACGCCCTGAACGCCCTCCTGGACGGTCCGAAGGCACGCGGCGCCTTCCTCCAGCGTTCGGTCCTCAATCCCCCGTGGTCGCTGCGGGTGGAGGACCGGGCACCGCTGTCGATCGTGGCCCTCACCCGCGGTTCGGCCTGGCTCAGCGCGGCGGGCGACCGCCCCCGGAAGCTGGGCGCGGGCGACGTGGTCACGGTGCGCGGACCCGAGCCGTACACACTGGCGCACGCCCCGGACACACCCGCCACGGTCGTGGTCGGCCCGGACCAGCGGTGTTCCAGCGGGGGCGTGGACGTCACCGACAGCGGGGCCCTGTCGGTGCGCACGTGGGGCGAGGCCCCAGGGCCGGAGGCCGCCGTCGTGCTCAGCGGTACCTACCGCGCCCCGGGGGAACTCGGGTCCCACCTGTGGCACGCGCTGCCCCAGGTCCTCGTCCGCCCCGCGGGCACGGGGTCCGGCACTGCCTCCCTCGTGGAACTGCTCGGGGCCGAGGTCGGACACGACCACCTCGGGCAGGCGCTCGTCCTGGACCGGGTCCTGGATCTGCTGCTCGCCGGCATGGTGCGCGACTGGCTGGCCGAGGGCGGCGCGGGGATCCCCGGCTGGTACCGGGCGGAGGCCGACCCGGTGGTGGGCCGGGCGCTGGGGCTCATGCGCTCCGCCCCCGAGCGCCCGTGGACGGTCCCCGCGCTCGCCGCCGAGGCAGGGACCTCACGTGCGGTGCTCGCCCGACGGTTCACCGCGCTCGTGGGGGCGCCGCCGATGGCCCATCTGGCACGGTTGCGGCTGGCCCTGGGTGCGGACCTGCTGCGCGGTTCGGACGCGACACTCGCCTCGGTCGCGCGCCGTGTGGGGTACGGAAGCGCGTTCGCGTTCAGTGCCGCGTTCAAGCGCCGGTACGGGGTGAGCCCGAGCGCCTACCGGGAGGCCGGGCCCGGTCCGGACCTCCCGGTGAGCGGTGTGGACACGCGGACCCACGTCCTGGGCGGCGGACACCGCCCCGAGCACGTGGATCGATAGCCGCCCGACGCAACTCGGTGGACGCCGGGATGCGAGCCGACCGCGCCGCCGGCGTGCACGGATGCGCGGCGGCGGCGCGAAGGATGTGTGTCAGACGGTGGACCTCAGGTACGGGATCCGCTGCATGACGGCGACCACGGCGATGCTCACCACCGCGGTCGCGGCCGCGTACCCGCACGCCGCGAAGAACGCCGCTCCCCCGTCGGGTGTGCCGCCGAGGTCGCGGAGGGTGTTGAGCACCATGACGTGCACGAGGTAGACGCCGAAACTGAGGCCGGAGAGCACGCCGACCACCCGGCCGATCCCGTGTGCGGCGGGCCCTCCGATGGCGGCGAGCTTCAGGCCCGCGCTCCGCAGCAGCAGGAAGGCGCCCACGGACGCCAGCACCATCGGCGGCGACAGGAAGTCGTACATGTACTCGGCGCCGGTCCCCCACTCGCCGGCCGCGCGTGCGGCGGCCCACGCCCCGAGCACGATGCCGGCGACACCCGCGGTGAACATCAGGCCCCCGTACCGCAGGGCCCGCGGCCCGGGGTCGCTGGTCATCAGCAGCCATCCGAGCAGGTAGTAGCCGAGGAACGGGAGGAACTGGGTGGCCGCGGTCGATCCGCCGACCCCGTCCACCAGCGCGAAGAGCTGGTCGGCCGCGCCGATGCCGAGGGTGAGCCCGGCGAACCACCACAGCCCGGTGCGGGAGGTGTAGGCGACGACCGTGCGCAGGAACGGGGTGAGCAGGTACAGGCCCGCGATGACGTACAGGAAGTACAGGTGGATCGACGGTGTGCCCGCGGAGGCCGCCTCGAGCGCGCCTTCCGCGCCGAGGCCGTCACGCCACCATTCCCAGGCCAGGTAGGCGGCGGTCCACACGACGAGCGGGATGCCGATCTTGGCCCACCGTTTGCGGTAGAAGGTGGCGGCGTCCTCGTTCTCGCGCGGGCGGAGGAGCAGGCCTCCGCTCATCATCACGAAGACGGGCACGCACCACCGCAGGGCGGAATCGATGATGTGCGCGCCCCACCAGGCCTGACTTCCGAGCTCGGCGTGTGTGGTGCTGACGAGCGGGCTGAAGGCGTGTACGAGGACGACGGCCCCCATCGCGCAGACCCGGGCGAGATCGATCCAGTTGGTCGCCGGAGCCGCGGTGTGGTTCGGGGCGCTTTTCGTCGACGCCGGGCCGCCCGTAGGGGTTTCGTCGACTCGCATCCCCCACCGATACCATTTCGTTATTCGGGCGCTCAACCCTGTGAGCCCGAGTTCGTACATGGCACGTCGCACATTACGCGCTCGACCTCCTGCGACGCTCTGCCCACGGTTTCGGTCACAACAAGTTCGTCCGGACGACATGTCCCCAACACCGCGAGGACCGCGTCCCGTCGGGTGCGAGCGTGGCTCAGAGGCTCAGAGGTTCAGAAGCGCTGAGGTTCAGAGGCTCCGCATATGCGACAGGAACTCGGGGTTCGTCACATTGTCCCAGTCGTCCGCGCAGCGCTCCTCCCACCCCCATTCTCCGAGGACGGTGTCGAGCTCCCACTGCGATCGGTGGACCACGCGCCCGCCGTGCAGCAGCTCGACACTTTCTGCCCACGGACCGCCGTGCTCCACCCAGGTGCGCAGGGCCTGCGGCTCGACCCGCAGCGCTTCCCAGGGGTAGGTGGAGGGCGAGGTCGGTGTGGCCAGGGCCGGGGCCGGGTCGCCGGGATCGGCATCGCCGAGCGACGGATCCCACACGACCTCGCGCGAGTTCGGACCGGCCCGTTCGATGTCGGTGCGGTCGTTGTTGCTCAGGTACTGGCCGAACGCACGGGCGCGCCACACTCCGTCCCCGATCGTTTGCCAGGGGCAACCGAGGTCGGGCAGCACCTCGGTGATCCCGTGCGAGCCCTGCGCCTGGGCGCCCTGCGCATCCTGCGGGCCCTTGGGGCCCTTGATGCGCACCTCGTCGAACGCGTACCGACAGGGACCGAGCTCCTCACGCTCTGTTCCCCGATGGAGGATGAGCAGGTCCCGCTCCTGTCCGTCGTTACTGAAGCGCTCCCACATGCAGGCGTAGTCTTCGCGGCGTTCCTCCCAGAACTCGTAGAAGGCGCCGTTCTTGCCGCAGCCCGACTGGATGTCGAGGAGACTGCCGTCCGCGGCAAGACGGACGACCACCGGGACGTTGTAGGAGCCGCGGTCGCGGAGGATGCGGGCGATGACGTCGTCGGCCTCGCTCCGGCTGATGCGCTGTCCGGGGGTGGGGACGAGGCGGAGCGCGTTCGTGTAGATGTTGGACACGCCACCTGCCTACCGCAGCCCCACGTCAAGAGCGCACCCGAGCCCCGCGACCACCGCGACGACCCCGTCGTGAACGGGCGAGACCCTGACCTGGCCCGGCCTTGACCTCCTGCTTGAACGAGGGGGCGGCCTCCAAGCAAAGAGACGGCCCCGGTTCCGTGGTGGAACCGGGGCCGTCGTGGGTCGGGACCGGTCGTGCGTGAGCGGGGATCACACGGTCGGTGCCCGCCCGGGGGTGGTCACACCCCTGTGGTCCTTGTGGTCGGTATCGTCCGGGTGGTCTTTACCAGAGGTAGTCGACGATCGCCTCGGCGTCGTCCATCTGGTGGTGGTAACGGTCGGGGTAGGCCGAGCGCTGGACGTCCTGGGCGACGGTGCCGCCGGCCTCGTCCTTCCAGCTGTCGTCGGGGAAGACGACCTCGAGCTCGTCGAAGAAGGCGTCGGTGGCCCACCCGGCGTCCAGGCGGTCGTCGGCCGAGCCGTAGTGGTCGCGCTGCTGGAACAGGCCGACGCTGTCGCGGTCGCCGCCGTTGTAGTTGTTCAGGTGGGTCTCGACAATGACGGTGGACATGGCGATGGCCGCGGCTTCCTTGTCCATGTCGCGGTCCTGGGAGGCCTCGACGACCTCCTTCGCGCAGGTCGCGGTCCGGGCGTCCATCTTGCCGGCCATGTCCTGGGTCAACTTGTCGTTGAGGTCGTCGGCGGCCTTTTCGGCGGCCTCGGTGAAGGTGCCGTCGGTGTCGTCGAGGCTCATCTCGACGGACATGCAGCCGTCGGTGTCCTCGTCGCTGCTCTCGTCAGCGGCTGCGACTCCGGGGCCGGCGAGGAGCAGGCCGCCGCCGAGCAGCACGCCCGATGTCGCAGTAAACACAAACTTCGGCATCGATTCGATAAAAGGCATACGTGCAATGTAGGGCGTGACCTGGATTTTGGTAGTGGTTGGGGCCACATCGGATACGTGTGATACGCGACTCCCAACACGAGCAACCATGCGGGGCCCTCACAGCGTCTTTATCGCCCCTCGTTTGACACCGAAGATGCAGGTCGGCCCGCACACAAGGGGATCCCGCTCCCCGGCCCCCTCGGCTCGGACGGCCGGACCGCGCCTTGACGGCCCAGGAAAATCTCCGGCGGGACAACCGGAGGTCACGCGCAGGGTCAAGGAAACAAGACGAAGACCGGCCGGACCCACCCCGGACGGGCCCCGGACGAGCAAAGCCCCGGGCACTCACATGCGATGCGAGCGACCGGGGCTTGTCGGGTCGTGAGGGGAGTTCACCCCGAGGGCTCAGCCAGGTGACGGCTGCTTGCCGGATGAACACAGGTCTGCAGTGGAGTCTGCGGTTTCCAGAGCATGGAGAGAGGTGTACCGCTGGCGCTGGGTGAACGCTGTCCCTCGGCCGACAACGGTATGCGGCAAACACACCGGCAGTTGACGGTGCCGGGGGTCGCGTCCGTGAGTGAGTAGGAAGACCTGGTAACGACCTTCGGTCCACCCCTGGGCACGGGATTCTTCGATCACATCGGCGATGCGCTGATCGCGGCCGTCCTGCGAAGCCCGCAATCGAGCTGACGCAGCCGTGGTCCACTCGACATGGTCCCGCCGATGCACCACCATCGGCACGTCCAGCTTGATCTCCTGGTCGGCGTAGAAGGCGATCCGGTCTACTTCACGGAACGTGCGGCCCGCCTGACAGACGTAGGCATGGCACTTCTCGTAGAGCGGCCACGCTTGCTTGGCTGCGACGACGACCGTGTCCTCGACTTGGACCGGACGATCCCGGTAGAGCTCCAGCACCCGGCTACGCCTCTCAAGCCAATCCGCTACCTCCGGATCCATGTACCGGGCCAGTCGGAAGATCCTTCGCGTCTCGAAGGGCACGTCCACGTTCAACATCGAGTCGTGGTGGGCGATGCGGTTGCGGAACTTGCGCACCGCGTCCAACTCGAGCGCCACGTCCTTCCGACGGCCAGAGGCATGAGGAAACGCCCTGTGCAGGCACTCCCGCCACAGGTCCTCATACTTCGTACCGAGGAGCGCGGACCAGAAGCCGAAGGTCAGCCCCGCTACGATCTGGTCCCGCGATTCGTTCTGTTCCCTTCGCAGCCTGGCCCGCTCCTTCTGGACGGCTTCAGCGACCCGATCTCCTACAGGGGTGGCCCGCAGGAACCACGGGATCCCGCACCGCTCTTCGTGGAAGTGCTCCCGGAGGCGGTCGTCGAGGGTATTGCGGAGGAGAACCTCGAGGTGCCCGATGTCCTCGAACGCTGCTGCCGCAGTGCGCGTGCTCCATTCGTACACCGCGAGCGCTGCGAATCTGCTCCCTCCGGCCTTCTTCAGGTACGGAGCCATACGGGGTTCTGACAGGCGTTTCCAGACGATGGACACGGCATCATCGACATCGGGCATGAGGTGAGGCTATCCTGGACCAGAACGCCCCGGTGATGCCTCTGACACAAGCACCCGGGGCTTTTTCATGCCCGGGCCCACAGCCCTCACACGAAAAAGCCCCGGCGACGCCTGCGATGCAGACGCCCCGGGGCTCCTCCGTGTACGGCCGTGGCCACACGCCCTTGGGCACCCGGGGCACGTGCCCCGGGCCGGCGCGGATCAGCCGTCGGTGCGGGCGACGCCGATGGGGCAGCTCGCCCCGGTCCCGCCCATGCCGCAGTATCCGCCCGGGTTCTTGTCCAGGTACTGCTGGTGGAAGTCCTCGGCGAAGTAGAACGCGCGCAGCGGCTCGATCTCGGTCGTGATCTGCCCGTACCCGGAACGGGTCAACACCGGCTGGAACGCGTCACGCGAGGCCTCGGCCGCCTCCCGCTGGGCGTCGTCGTGGTACAGGACCATCGACCGGTACTGCGAACCGACGTCGTTGCCCTGGCGCAGGCCCTGGGTGGGGTCGTGCCCCTCCCAGAAGATCTTGAGGATGTCCGTGTAGGAGATGCGGTCGGGGTCGAAGACCACACGGACCGCCTCGGTGTGTCCGGTCAGCCCCGAGCACACCTCTTCGTAGGTGGGGTTGGGCGTGTAACCGCCCGCGTAACCCACGGCGGTGGTGATGACGCCGCCCTCGGCGCCCAACCGCCAGAAGACGCGCTCCGGACCCCAGAAGCAGCCCATGCCCAGGTCGGCGATCTGGGCGCCGTCGGGGTAGGGCGGGGCGAGCGGGGTGCCGAGCACGGTGTGGCGCTCGGGCACCGGCATCGGGGTGTCCCTGCCGGGCAGGGCGTTGGCTGGATCGACCATGGTCGTCTTTCTCCCGAACATGTCTCCAGGCTATCCGCCGGTCAAGGGCACGGCGGGGCCGCGGCCGGTGTGTGGCCGGGACCGTGGTCGTCCACAGGCGTGGGGCCGGGGGCAGACACCGGGAGGGTTCAGACCTAGGATCACAGGATGCCCGACTCGAACCGCGGCGTTCTCCTGGGTGCGAGCGCCTTCCTGTTCTGGGGCTTCGCGGCCCTGTACTGGCCCCTTCTCTCTGCGTCCGAACCCTCCGAGGTGCTCGCCCACCGCATGGTGTGGGCGCTGCTGGCGATGGCGGTGATCCTGCTGGTCACCCGCCGCGGCTGGGGGTGGCTGCCCCCGGTGCTGCGTGAACCGCGGCGTCTGTTGCCGGTGGCCGCCGCCGCGGTCCTGATCTCCCTCAACTGGTGGGGGTTCATCTACTCCGTCTCGATCCAGGAGACCCTCCAGGCCTCCCTCGCCTACTTCATCAACCCCCTCATGTCGGTGCTGCTCGGCATGGTCTTCTTCGCCGAGCGGCTGCGTGCCCTGCAGTGGGTCGCGGTGGCCCTGGGCACCATCGCGGTCGTGGTGATGACGGTCGCCTACGGGGCGACGCCCTGGTTGTCGCTGCTCATGGCGTCGTCGTTCGCCGCGTACGGCGCGGTGAAGAAGTACGTGGACCTCGACGGAACCCAGAGCCTGACCGTCGAGACCCTGGTGATGTTCCTGCCGGCGCTCGGTTTCGTGGTGTACCTGGAGGCGACGGGCACGGGCACGACGTTCTCGGTCTCGGCCGCGCACACGGTGCTGTTGATCGGCGGCGGGTTCGTGACGGCGATCCCGCTGCTGCTGTTCGGGATGGCCACCCGCCTGGTCCCGCTGAGCGTGATCGGGATGCTGCAGTACATCGCCCCGACGGGGATCTTCCTCATCGGGTGGCTGATCCAGGGCGAGGAGATGCCGGCGAGCCGTTGGGCCGGGTTCGTCCTGGTGTGGCTAGCGCTGTCGGTTTTTGTGTTCGACCAGCTCAGGAGTCAGAGCAAGGCCCGGGCGGCGCGGAAGGCACCCGGCCTGCCGGACGCGGAGGGCGTTCCGGGATCCCCGGACACCCCTGGAGCACCTGCGCCCGCGCGGAACCCGGAAGCGGGCTCGGAACCGGGGTCGGCGCCGGCTGGGGGTTCGGAGGGCTCTGATCCCGTGCGGGGCTCGGACCCTGCACAAGGTGCGGAACCCGTGCAGGGCTCGGATCCGGCGCAGGACCGTGGGCCCGCGCGGAACCAGGACCCGTTGAGCGACCAGGAACCGGCACGGAAGCAAGAACCCCTGGGCGACCCGGGCCCGCAGGAAACACGGCCCTCACCGAACGGGGTGCCCGCCGACCGGACCGAGCAGAGACACCCGTCCCCGGGCACCCAGGACCGGGCGGCCCGCTGCGAAGGCCCGTCGCCGTCCTCGGAGTGAGCGCGCGGGCTACCCGGGTTTCGGAAACCCGAAACTACGATCGGTGACGCTGTGCTAACGTGCAGTCGCAGCCGCGGGACGCCCGCGCAGACCGTACCGCTCCCCCGGAAGGCCCATCCATGGCTGACGCCGGCCGCACGGCCCACGCCCCTCGCGTGGTCACCGCCGTGCGCCCGGCCGCCGCGGCCGTTCTGTTCCCCCTGTTGGCGGCGGGTTTCCTCGCCGTCCTGTGGTTCCTGGGCGGAGCCCCCGCGCACGCACTCGACCTGAGCGGGGCCACGGGTGGTTCCGGGTCGGGGGCGCTCGGGGCGGCCACCGGTGACGGCGAGGCTGACGGCGACCGCAGGGACACGGACGGATCCGGGGATACGGGGCTCGGCAGCAGCGCACTCGGCAGCGGCACCGGCCTCGGCAACGGCGGTTCCGTGGAACCCGGGCCCGAGGTGCTCGGTTCCGGACCTGCTGCTCCGGAGCTGTCCGACTCGGGCACCCCCGGGTCGGACCACCCCAGGTCGGGCACACACGAACCCCACGACCCCGAGCCGGACGGCTTCGACGCGGACTGCTCCGGCGGCGGCCCCTCCGACACGGGCTCCGCCCATCACGGGGGTCGCGGTACCGATGGCTGCGGCTCCGCGCCCGACAGCACCCACGGAACGGGCTCGGACGAGAGCGGTCAGCACAGCGCGACCGACGGGTCCGACGACGACACCACCGGCAAGGTCACCGGTGCGCTCGAGGACGAGAGCACCGACAGGGCCGACCAGTCCACCCACGGCATCACCGAAGAAGTCACCGCGCCCGTGACCGAGACCCTCGGCTCCGTCCACCAGCGCCTGAGCGACCCCGACCACACCCCCGACAGCGGCGGGCTCTCCGACGCCGGCCTGACCGTCGCGGAGGTCGGCGAGGGCGCACGCCGGGTCGTGGAGGGCCTCGAGCACACGGCCGAGCGCGGCTCCGCCCCCGGAACCGACCTCGCCTCCGCCCTCACCGGTCAGGGCCTACTCGCACCCGACGGCCTCACGAACCGGCCCACCGCCACCGCCCCCGGCGACACGACCGGCGAGCACGGCGACAGCGACGGCCGCGACCGCGACGCCGACGGCGCGGCCCGCACCGCCCAGGACACCGACCACGGAATCACCGGGTTCCCGACCGGCAGCGAGACCGTGCCGGCCTCCGTGTACGGCGACGCCACCGCCCAGGGGGACTCCGCCGCGGACCCCGAACCGCGCGCCGCCGGGGACGACCCGCGCCCGTCCCACCTGAGCTCGGCCCCGAACACCTCCGCCCAGACCACCGGCGCCGCAGCACCGGGCGTCGCCGGGTACCTGACCTCCTCCCCCGTCGCAGGCCCCGCCTCCACCGCCGTCCGCGCCTGGTCGGACGCCCCGCACGGGATGCCCTCCGACCCCGCCGACGACCCCACGGTCTCCCCGGACTAGCGGGCCCCCGCACGCCGCGGCAGCACGACCGCGCGCGGACCCGCCCCCAGCCGTCCTTCCTCACTTCCTGGGGGCTGACCTGAGTCCCGTGCCGATGTTCACGGGGTTCACGTCAGCCGGTGGTCCGATGCGCCTCCGACGCGCCGACCGGCTGTGACCACGGCCGCCACACACCGCGCGGCCGCCCCGAACACACCACGCAGCACTGTCCGACCAGGGAAGGAAGACCCATGTCGCAGTCCCGACGTTTCACCGCGAGGACCGCCCTGCTCGCCGCGAGCACGGCCGGTTTCGTCGCCCTCGGTTCCGGTCTCGCCGGAGCCGACACCCTCGAGCCCAACGCCCTGGAGTCCGCCACCGAGGAGGTCGGTCCCATGGCCGAGCGGCTCCTGGTGGAGAACGTCGCGCCCACCGTCAACAGCCTCGTGCCCGCAGGGGCCGGGCCCGCCGCCGGTGACGCCCTCGACGAGCTCCAGCAGACCGCGAACGACCCGGACAAGCCCGCGCCGGACCTGGGCGCGGCCGTGCCCGAGGGCGAGGTCACCCTCGCCACCCCGGTCGGCGACGCCCCCAACCCGACGTCCACGCTGGGTGACACGCTCTCCGAGGGCCAGGCGATGACCGGCCTGGACGGCGACCCGCACGACACGGTCGGCCACGACGCCGGCGCCGCGGTCGAGGAGACCGCGCAGGGGGCCGGGGACCGCGTGGAGGAGACCGGCCACGGCGCCGGGGAGACCCTCGAGGGCGCGGCGACCACCGTGGTCCCGCAGGCCGCGCACACGGTCATGGACGTGCGCGACCGGGTGGTGCCGCAGTCCGACGACCTGGAGCAAGTCACCGCGCTGCCCGGGGAGGCGGCCGACCGCATCGGCGCGCCGAGCCTGCCGCAGTCGGGCGAGCTGTCCGACCTGACCGCCGAGAACTCGCTCGAGATCGACCAGGTCCTGCAGGACCCGCTGGGCCAGGGATCCACGGTCCAGCAGAGCGCCTCCGGCCCGGAGGTGCCCAACGTGTGGGACCTGCCCGGCGCGTTCGGCGTGCACGTCCCCGACTCGCTGCAGGAGGTCGTGGAGTCCAACCCGGTCACCGACGACAACTACGTCAGCCTCGGCGAGGAGGACGTGCTCGGCATGGTCGGCAACACGAACTGGGACTGGGAGGGGCAGGAGACGCTCCCGCAGTCGGACCCCCACTGGGCGGACCTCGGCGCCCGCAAGCCGAGCAACTTCGCGGCCCTGAGGCCGTCCGGGAACCTGGGCGGAAGCGCGACCGTGGGCCAGGCCGCCGATCTGGGCGGGACCGCTGAGTCGGCCACGGACGGGCTCACCCCGGAGGGCGTGGAGACCTTCTCCCTCAACGGTCCAGTCTCCGAGACGAGCATCGACCCGGCCGACAGCGAGCTCGAGCCGGTGCTGGAGGCGGCCGAGCCGGTGACCGGCCAGGTCGAGGAGACGCTGCCGCAGACCTCGGAGCTGGGCCTGCCGCAGGTCGCCGAGGGCGTGGACGCCGGGACCGTGGAGGACGTCACCGAGGGCCTGGGCCAGGGCACCGACCTGGTGCACGAGATCGACCTGAGCGACCCCATCAGCATCTCCGGGGGCACCGAGGAGCAGGAGACGCCGGAGGGCATGGTCGAGCACCCGACCGTCACCGACCTGCCCGGTTCCGACGCCCTGCCCGTCGTGAGCTGATGCCCGTACGGGGGCACTGACAGGGGGCCGCCCGGGGGTGCGGGCCCGGGTTCGACCAGGGCTCGACCCGGGCTCTGACCCTCGCACGGCCTGCGGCGCCGTCCGGCGATGTCGGACGGCGCCGCACGTTTTTTCCGGTTCAGGACCTTGGTCGCACAGAAGTCGGGACGAACAACACCGTTCCCGAGCGCGAGTGACCTGAGTCATGATCGAATCGGGGTGACGCACCCGCACCGGAACGCGAGGAGGCACCGGGATGAAGCAAGAGCGCGAGGATGTCGACCCCGACGACGAACCGCTGACGGAGGAGGAACGGCGGTTGGACGAGATCCAGGCGCGCGGGCTCCGGGAACGCCAGGCGGACCAGGAACGGGCCGGTCACCGGTTCGACCTGTTCGACGACTCCGAATGGGGACCCGGCCCCACCCAGGACTGACCCACGGGACCCTCGCACGGGTGTCCGGTGCGGTCGGCACGGTGGCGCACGGCCGGTCACGTGGCGGGCGGACGTACCGCTCGGGCGCGTCCACGTCCGGCCGATTCCGCAGACCCCCTGACAGCAGGGCTCTGCCGCTCTACTCTGGAACCCTCTGCCCCCAGGCCTGAGCTCAGGCAGGTGCAGCGGGCGGCCCCGGGACACCGCCGGCAGCCCGAGGCAGTCGAGGACCGGACACGGCACGCCGCCCCGCACGGCGGGGCCGCAACGTTAGGTGTGGTGACGACGATGAACAAGCCGTCCGACAAGGCGTCCGGCCCGGACGACAGCACCGGCCGCGACCACGAACCCGCGTTGGAGCAGCACTCCGCGTCCGACCCCGATTCCCCCCTCACCCCGGCCGAGCGCCGCATGGAGGAGCGCATCGGCAAGTGGTTGGAGAAGGGGCGCGCGCGTGAGGAACGTGCCCGCGCCGCAGGTCTGAGCCAGGAGGCCGCACGGGAGTCCTGGACCTGGCGCTGACCCGCGCGCTGCCCCCGGATCCGAGCACAGATCGACGCCGATTCCCCCGGGGCCGTAGGTGCCCGACCGGTGCGGAGCGGCACCGCAGGGACCGGGGCATCTGAGCAGGTACTCCCCGTAGCCCGGTGCCACCGGACCCACGGGAACCCGACCAGGGCGATACGCCCCCAGGACCCACAGCACCCCGTCTGCCGCTGGAGCCGTGTCCGGGCGCACGGGGGCCGTGTCCGGGCGCACGGGGGCCGACCCCGCGCCACGAGCACCGGGCGTTCCGGAGACAGGGTCCACCGCCGACTGCACGCTTCATGCCGGCCCCGCTCGTGTCTGCCGTCTGCCGTGGATGGTCCGGCCGTTCGGGCCCGGGTCACCCGAGCCACGACCAGGCAGGCCGGTCTCCACAACCCCGACGTGTGGATGTCTCCCCAGCCCGAGGGAAAGCGACTGGGACCGGACACCCCAAGGCCACGGGATCACTGCCGACGCGAGACGCCCGGGAACGCACCACGGCGCCGCACCGGCCGAAGCACCTCGTGCTGCGCGCCCGAACCCGGCACCCCGGCACCCCGGCACCCCGGCACCCCGGCACCCCGGCACCCCACGAGAGCGTGACCTGCCGACGGGGCGGGTTCCCCCGTCAGTCCCCCGTCAGGCGTTCCACGTACGCGCGGTACTCGCGCAGCACCAGGCGCAACGACTCGGTGTCCGGCGCGCCCGATCCCGTGTCCGCGCCCGCGTCCCAGACTGCGCGCAACCGCGCGCGGCGCTCCTCGATCCCCGCGACGACCGCCTCGGCGACCTCCGCCGCCAGCGCGTCCGCGTCGCGTACCGCCTGCGCGGGGTCGTCCACGAACCCGCCCTGGGCCCCGGTCCAGCGTTCCTTCACCCGCGCGAGGTCCATGCCGTGCGGGACGACCCGCCACGGCTCTCCCTCCCACGGCCGGTCCGAGGCCTTCGCGGCCGAGCCCTGCGGAGCTGCTTCCCGCCCGGACGGCTCACGCTGGGCCGGCGCACGCCGGTCCGGTTCCTGCGCCTGCGCCTGCTCTTGTTCCTTCGAGGGCGTGAGCGGACGGTTCTTGCGCGCCGGCTTGCGGCGCACCGGCCTGCGCCCGGGGCCCTCCCCGGACGGTTCGGGGGAGGCATCGGCTATGTGGGCCCGGACGGTCGCGGGTTCCTCGGGCTCCGCCCCCGCTCTCGGGGTGTGGCCGCTCTCCGGCGTCCCGGACCCGACCACCTGGCCCTGGACCACACCCGGCCGTTCCGGGCCGCCCGCACGTTCCGCCGGGCCCTCCTGTCCCGTCCCGGACGTGTCCGTGCGCCTGCCGCCGCCTGCGGCCCCCGCCGGTCGCTCCGCCATCGTGCGCCTCCTCCTCTCGGCGCCGGCGCCCCGGCGCCCGTCGGTCACCGCTCCGCGGATCCGGCTCCGCTCACCGGACCGTCCTCACCCTCGGGGGATCCCTGCTCCCGTCCCGGCTCCGCCGCTCGTTCCCTGTCCGCCGCGGAGCCGGAGACCTGTCCCGGCCCGCCGGCCTCACGCTGCTCCGGGTTTCCCTCGGACCCCGCGTCCGCCGAGCGCACGGGGCCCGGCCCACCCAGGAGCGCGCTCACCAGTCCCCGGTAGGCCACCAGCGCCTCGCGCAGGTCCTCGGTGCGCGCCCGGTCCGCCTCGGCCAGGCGTCCGGCCGCGTGCGCACGGTGGAAGTCGGCGACCGCGCCGGGGTGGTCCACCGACAGGTCCTTGGCCCGCTGCTCGAACGCCTCGTCGCCCTCGCCCCGGTCGGGGTAACCGAGGTCGGCCATGATCGTGTCGGTGAGGCGGCGGGCTCGGCGAGCCGCTCCCGCGGGGTCGTCCACGAACTCCTGCTGGACCTCGGCCCAGGCGTGTGTGTGGCGTTCCCGCTGCTCGTCGGTGAGGTCCCGCAGGTCCGTGCCGGAACGCTGCCGCAGCCGCTCGGCCAGGTCCTGCTCCGCGGCGGCGGTGTCACCGTGCTCGCGCACCGCGTGGTCGTACTCGTCGCCGAAGCGCTCCCGCAGCCGGGCGGTGCGCCGGGCGGGCAGCACGGACCTCAACAGCAGGTACGAGCCGCCTGCCACCAGTAGGAGAGCCACGACCACGGCCACCAGGGCGACGACGGTTCCGGTATCCACCGCATGCACCTCCTGTGGACCAGGGACTGCCCCCGAAGGTGCCGGTCAAACGCCCGCCCGACGCGCCGGAACCCCTGCGGCGCCGAAGGTGCAGGTCGGGGCCCGGGTATCCGGATGTCTGGAGAACTCTCACCCCGCAGCGCGTTTACCGAACGCGCCCGCCGCCCCGAAAACAGAAAGACCCCGGAGCGCAGCTCCGGGGTCCCACGCGCGCGGTCTCAGCCGCTGCGCTCCACGACGTAGTCGCACAGGGACTCGAACGCCTCACGCGCGCGCCCCTCGGGCAGGGTCGCCAGCTCGGCGCGGGCCTTGTCCGCCCACCCGCGCAGGCTCGCGGCGGCCTCACCCATGGCCGGGTGCGGGCGCAGCAGCGCCAGCGCCTCCTCGGCCTCGGTGTCGTCGAGCGGGCGGCCCAGCAGGGAACGCAGCCGCTCGTCGGCCGGGTCGGTCGAGCGCAGGGCGTAGAACATCGGGAGGGTGAGCACACCCTCGCGCAGGTCCGTGCCGGGGGTCTTGCCGGAGTCGTCGGGGTGGCCGGCCACGTCGAGGATGTCGTCGGCGAGCTGGAACGCCATGCCGAGGGCGTCGCTGGCGCGGGTCAGGGTCCCGGTGGTCTCCGGGTCGACCTTGCCGAACATGCCGCCGAACTCCGCGGAGGAGGCGATGAGCGAGGCGGTCTTGTCGCTGATGACCTGCAGGTAGTGGTCGAGCGGGTCGACGTCGGCCTGCGGCCCGGAGGTCTCGCGCACCTGCCCCTTGACCAGGCGGGCGAAGGTCTCGGCCTGCAGCCGCACGGCCTCGGTTCCCAGGTCGGCGAGTTTCGTGGAGGCCTGCGCGAAGACGTAGTCGCCGGTGAGGATCGCGACGCTGTTGCCCCAGCGCATGTTCGCGCTCGGGCGGCCGCGGCGCATCTCGGCCTCGTCCATGACGTCGTCGTGGTAGAGGGTCGCCACGTGGGTGAGCTCGACGACCGCGGCGGCGGCGATGAGGTCGGGGGACTTCGGGTCGCCGAAGTGGGCGGCCAGCAGCACCAGCATCGCACGGAACCGCTTGCCGCCGGCCTGCAGCAGGTGGGAGGCTGCCTCGGTCAACAGGGGGTCGGTGGAGCGCACCGAGTCCGCCAGCATCTCCTCGACCTTGTCGAGGTCGTCCTGCACCTCACGGGCGAGGGAAGGGTCGACTCTCGGCAGAGCGAGAAACCCGCTCGGGACAGCACCGCTCACCGTAAAGCTCCACCTGTTGAACGGGCACGCCCACAGCCCCGGAGGGGAAGCCGCCTGCGTGCACAGCACATGAACATGATCCGACTTGCCACGGTATCCGACCCGGAATGGTGAACCAAAGCCACCACCCGGGTCGGGTACCGCGGGCCGGTCACGGGCCCGTACGCTCCAGTGACGCCTCGTCGACCATCACCGAGACGGGCTCGGGACCGGCCTCGTTCGACGGCAGCAGGGTGTCGAGCACCGGACCCGGGAACACACCGAGCGTCAGCGTCGCGGCCACACCCACGGTGATGACACCGCCGGTGAGCATGCCCGCGGGAACCACGGTCGGGCCCTCCTCCTCCGGATCCCGGAAGAACATCACAACGATGATCCGGACGTAGAAGAAGGCGGTCACCGCGCTGCTGAGCACACCCACGATCACCAGCGGCGTCGCCCCGGCCGCCACGGCGGCCTCGAACACCGCGAACTTGCCGATGAAACCGCTGGTGAGCGGGATCCCGGCGAAGGCCAGCAGGAACAGCGACAGCGCGCCGGCCAGCCCGGGGTGGCGTCGCCCGAGCCCGGCCCAGCGGTCGATGTCGCCGAGCTCCTGGCCCCCGTCGCGGGTGCGCACGAGGGTGATGACCGCGAACGCGCCCAGGGTCGTGAACCCGTAGGCGGCCAGGTAGAACATGGCGCCGGCGAGCCCGTCGGTGCTGGCGGCGACGACGGCGGTGAGGATGAACCCGGCGTGCACGACCGAGGAGTAGGCCAGCAGGCGCTTCACGTCGCGCTGGGTGACGGCCACGATCGCGGCGACCACCATGGTCAGCACCGCGACGGTCCACAGCATCGGTTCCCACAGTTCGATGGAGCCGCCGAAGGGAACGAAGAACACCCGCAGCAGGGCACCGAAGGCGGCCACCAGGGTGCAGGAGGCCATGAGCGCCGTGATGGGGGTGGGAGCACCCTGGTAGACGTCGGGCTTCCAGTTGTGGAACGGCACCGCGCCGACCTTGAACAGCAGGCCGATCGCGACGAGCCCGATCCCCATGAGCAGCAGGGGTTCGCCGTTACCGCCCTCGAAGATCGGGGCGCCTCCGGTCTCGGCCGCCGCGCGCACCTCGGCGAAGTTCACGCTGCCCGCGTACCCGTAGACCATGGCGATCCCGAACAGGAAGAACGCCGAGGAGAACGCGCCGAGCAGGAAGTACTTCACCGCCGCCTCCTGCGAGAACAGGCGACGGCGGCGGGCCAGCCCGCACAGCAGGTACAGCGGCAGGCTCATCACCTCGAGGGCGATGAACATGGTGAGGAAGTCGTTCGCGGCCGGGAACATGAGCATGCCCAGCACCGCGAACAGCACCAGCGGGTAGACCTCGGTGTGCTGGGAGCCCGCCATGATGTGGGCGCGCTCCTGCTCGCTGCCGGGCACCGTAGCGGCCTGGGCGGCGAAGGCGTCGCGCCCGTCGCGGCGTTCGGCGATGAGCACGAGGCTGATGAGCGCCAGCACCGCGATGGTGCCCTGGAAGAACAGGACGGTGTGGTCCACGGCCAACACCCCGGCGACGAGGGTGGCGCCCTCCTCCGGCAGGGTTCCGACCTGCATCACGAGCAGCACGAAGGTCACCAGCAGCGCCAAGGACGCGGTGGCGATCTGCAGACCGCGGCGGCGCGTGGCCGGCACGAACGCCTCGAAGAGCACCGCGAGCACGCCTGCGCCGAAGACGACCAGGAACGGGGCGAGCAGCCACCAGTCCAGGACGGGCGCCTCTGATGTGATGACGGGGCCGGAGAGGCCCTCGTCGGTCTCGAAGGGGATCACCCCTCGCCTCCTTCCTCGGCGGTGGCGCCGTCAGTGGCCGAGGCATCCTCGGTGCCGATCTGCACGGTGCGTTCGACCGCGGGGTCGATCGCGTCGAGCAGCGGCTGGGGGTACAGGCCGAACACGATGAGCAGGGCCAGGAGCGGCCCGACCGCCCACTTCTCGCGCAGGTTCAGGTCCTTGAGGCCGGACAGCTTCTCGGGGGTGGGGCCGGTCATGGTGCGCTGGAACATCCACAGGATGTAGAGCGCGGCCAGCACCACACCGATGACGGCGACGACGGCCGCGACCGGGTTGAAGGCGTAGACCCCGACGAGCACGAGGAACTCGCTGACGAACGGGGCCAGCCCGGGCAGGGCGAGCCCGGCGAGGCCGGCGACGAGGAAGACCCCGGCCAGCTGCGGGGCGACCTTCTGCACGCCCCCGTAGTCGGCGATCTGCGCGCTGCCGCGGCGGGCGATCAGGAAGCCCACGACCAGGAACAGCGCCCCGGTCGCGAACCCGTGGTTGACCATGTACAGGGCCGCGCCGGCCTGCGCCTGCTCGGTCAGCGCGAAGATCCCCAGCGTGATGAACCCGAAGTGGGACACCGACGTGTAGGCGATCAGGCGCATCATGTCGCTCTGGCCGATCGCGAGGATCGCGCCGTAGACGATGCTGACCAGGCTGAGGGCCACGACGGGCCACACGAACGCCGACACCGCCGAGGGGAACAGTTCCAGGCAGTAGCGGAGCATGCCGTAGGTGCCGACCTTGTCGAGCACGCCGACGAGGAGCACCGCGGTTCCGGGCCGGGAGGCCTGGGCGGCGTCGGGCAGCCACGTGTGCACCGGCCACATCGGCGCCTTGATCGCGAAGGCGATGAAGAAGCCGAGGAACAGCCACACGGCCAGTTCGGTCTCGATACCGGCCAGGGCGCCGCCGGGCCCCGCGAGCTCGGTCCACAGGAACGTGCCACCGACGACGTAGACGCCGATGACGGCGACCAGCATGATGAGGCCGCCGACGAGGCTGTACAGCAGGAACTTCACCGCGGCGCGGGCCCGCTGCTCGCCCCGGCCGTAGCGCCCGATCATGAAGTACACCGGGATCAGCATGGCCTCGAAGAAGACGTAGAACAGGAACACGTCCGCTGCGGCGAAGACACCGACCATCATGGCCTGCAGGGCCAGGATGAGCGCGAAGTACCCGGCGCCGCCGTCCTCGCGGTCGTCGTGCTCGCGCCAGGCGGCGAGCATGACCAGCGGTACGAGCACGGCCGAGAGCAGGATCAGCACCAGGGCGATGCCGTCGACGCCGACCGCGTAGTGCACCCCGAAGCGCGGGATCCACTCGTGTGTCTGCTCGAACTGCAGCCCGCCCGCTCCGGTGTCGAAGCGCAGGGCCATGGCCACGACCACGGCCAGGGTCGCGAGGGAGAACCCGAACGCGGCGCGCTTGGCGTTCTCGGCCCCGACGGCCGCGGGCCCCGCGGGGCGGACCTCGGTGATGGTGTCGGTGCCGCCTCCGGTGGCGGCTTCGCTCCGGCGCCTCTGTGCCGTGTCGGCCGCGGGCGCCTGTGCCCGGGCGAGTGCCCAGACGGCGACCGCGCCGATCGCGGGAAGCGCGATCGCGATGGTGAGCCAGGGGATCATTTACAACCTCACAACCAGCGTCGCGGCGACGATGACGGCGCCGAAGAGCATGGTGAGCGCGTAGCTCCGGGCGAACCCGGTCTGTGCCCGGCCCAGCCCGGACGAGGAGTCGCGGACCCCGGCCCCGAGGCCGTTGACCGCGGCGTCGATGACCTTGTCCTCGATGGTGACCAGGGCCTTGGTGAGCACCTGGCCGGGCCGCATGAGCAGGCCCTCGTTGATCTCGTTGCCGTACAGCTCCTTGCGGGCGGCGACGGTGACGAAGCTGCCCTTCGGTGCGACCTGTGCGACCGGCTTGCGCAGGTACATCGCCCAGGCCACGGCCACGCCGAGGACGAGCACGACCAGGGCGGCGATGCCGTAGGGGGCGGTGAAGGCGTGCGCCACGGAGAAGTGGTGCACCTCCGCGCCGACGGCGGGCGCGAGGAACCCGGCGAACCGGTCGCCGAGCATGAGGAACGCGCCCAGTCCGAGCGATCCGATGGCGAGCAGGACCATGGGCACGGTCATGTTCGCGGGCGACTCGTGGGGGTGGACCCCTTCCTCCCAGCGCGGCTTGCCGAGGAAGGTCATGAAGACCATCCGCGACATGTAGAACGCGGTGAGCAGGGCACCGGCGATGACGGCGCTGCCCAGGACGAGCCCGGTGGTGCCGCCGACGCCGAAGGTGGCGGAGATGATGCTCTCCTTGGTCCACCAGCCCGACAGCAGCGGGACACCGATGATGGCCAGGTAGCCGAGCCCGAAGGTGGCGAAGGTGATCGGCATCTTCGTGGCGAGGCCGCCGTAGCGCCGCATGTCCACGCCCTCGTTCATGGCGTGCATGACCGAGCCCGCGCCCAGGAACAGCCCGGCCTTGAAGAAGCCGTGCGTGATCAGGTGGGCGATCGCGGCGACGTAACCGGCGGGGCCGAGCCCGGCGGCCAGGACCATCATGCCGATCTGGCTCATCGTCGATCCGGCCAGGGACTTCTTGATGTCGTCCTTGGCCGAGGCGATGATGCCGCCGGCGAGCATGGTGGCCGCGCCGACCGCGAGCACGGCGGTCTGTGCGACCGCGGCGCCCTCGAAGATCGGGCCGGCGCGCACGATGAGGTACACACCGGCGGTGACCATGGTGGCCGCGTGGATGAGCGCGGACACCGGGGTCGGGCCCTCCATCGCGTCGAGCAGCCACGCCTGGAGCGGGAGCTGCGCGGACTTGCCGCACGCGCCGAGGAGCAGCAGCAGGCCGATCGCCAGGAGGATCCCGTCGCTCGCGCCGGGCACGGCGGCGAAGACCTCGCTGAAGCTGACCGCCCCGAGCACGGCGAACATGATCATGATCGCCACGAGCAGGCCCAGGTCACCGACGCGGTTGATGAGGAAGGCCTTCTTCGCGGCGGTGGCCGCGGTGGGCTTGTACTGCCAGAACCCGATGAGCAGGTAGGAGGCCAGGCCCACACCCTCCCAGCCGAGGAAGAGCAGCACGAAGTTGTCCGCCAGCACCAGCACGAGCATGGCGGCGACGAACAGGTTGAGGTAGGCGAAGAAGCGGCGCCGACCGGGGTCCTCGGCCATGTAGCCGATGGAGTACACGTGGATGAGTGAACCCACGAAGGTGATCAGCAGGGCGAAGCTGATCGAGAGCGGGTCCACGAGGAGGTTGACTCCCGCCGAGAAGTCCCCGACGGCGAACCACTCGTAGACGGGGACGGAGACGCTGCGTGCGTCGCCGGCCCGGCCGAGCAGGTCGAACAGGATCAGCGCCGCCAGGGCGAAGGAGGCGATCGGGAGGACCGTCGCCAACAGGTGGCCCCACTTGTCCGTGCGCCGCCCGCCCAGCAGCAGGATCGCCGCGCCCGCGAGGGGCAGGGCGAACAGCAGCCAGGCGAAGGACAGCACGGGGCTGTCGGCGGCGGTCGCCACCGCGGGTTCGGCGGCGAGGTACGCGTGATGTTGTGTCACTGCCACGTCGCCTTCTAGTTCTTGAGCAGGTTGGCGTCATCGAGCGACGCCGACCTGCGGGTCCGGAAGATCTGCATGATGATCGCGAGGCCCACGACCACCTCGGCTGCGGCGACGACCATCACGAAGAAGGCGATGACCTGCCCCTCGATGTCTCCGTGCATCCGGGCGAACGCGACGAACGCCAGGTTGCAGGCGTTGAGCATGAGCTCCACGCACATGAAGACGATGATCGCGTTGCGGCGCACGAGGACGCCGACCGCGCCGATGGTGAACAGCAGCGCCGCGAGGACGATGTAGTTCATCGGGTCCACGAGGACTCGACCTCCTGCCCGTTGCCGTTCTCGTCGTGCTCGCCGGAGTCACTGCCCTCGGCGGTCTCTCCGCCGCCGGGGTCAGCACCGTGCGCACCGTCACCGGACCCCTCGTCGGCCTCGGTGGGTTCGGCCTCCTTGAGGCTCGTGGGGTCGGAACCGCCGCCGGGCAGCGCGGCCCGTCCGGCCCGTACCTCCTCGGGCACCTCGGACTGGAACTCCGGGTCGCGTGCGGTGAGCACCGGGTTCAGCGAGAGCTGGGAGACGGTGCCGTCCGGCAGCAGCGCCGGCATGTCGATGGCGTTGTGCCGTGCGTAGGTGCCCGGGCCGGGCAGCGGGGTCGGGTGGTCGCCGCGGATGCGGTCCTCGGCCATCTCCCTCTGGGTGCGGCGCTTCTTGGTGCGGGCGGTGTGGGCCAGCACCATCGCGCCGAGCACGGCGGTGATGAGCAGCGCCGCGGTGGCCTCGAAGGCGACCAGGTAGCGCAGGATCAGCTCACCGGCGATCCAGGGGATGCTGCCGCCTGCCGCGGCCGCGCCGCCGGCGATCCCGGTCGGGTCGCCGACGCTGATGCGGGTGATGCCGGTGACGAGCGCGCCGACGAAGGCGAGCGCGACCACGGCGGTCATGAGGCGCTGTCCGCCGAGCGTCTCCACGAGGGAGTCCGCGGAGCTGACACCCACGAGCATCAGCACGAACAGGAACAGCATCAGGACCGCGCCGGTGTAGACGACGATCTGCACGACCATGAGGAACGGTGCCTCGTTGATGCCGTAGAAGATCGCCAGGCCGACCATGGACAGCGCCATCGACATCGCCGAGTGCACGGCCTTGCGGGAGAAGACCACGCCCAGGGCGCCGAGCACCACGACGGTGCCCAGCACCCAGAAGACGCCGGCCTCTCCCCCGCCGATGGGGGCGGCGAGGGTCGTCACGGGGGAAGCGGGAGCGAGCGGGTTCAACGCAGGGCCTCCGCGTCCTCGGCCGTGCCCTGCGAACCGTGCTCACCGCGTCCGGTGGCGTAGTAGTCCTGTTCGGTCTCGCCCAGGCGCATGGGGTGGGGCGGCTCCTCCATGCCCTCCTTCAGGGGCGCCAGGAGCTGTTCCTTGGTCCAGATCAGGCTCTGGCGGCTGTCGTCGGCGAGCTCGTACTCGTTGGTCATGGTCAGGGCGCGCGTGGGGCACGCCTCGACACAGAGCCCGCAGAGGATGCAGCGCAGGTAGTTGATCTGGTAGACGCGGCCGTAGCGCTCGCCGGGCGAGTACCGGTCGTCGTCGGTGTTGTCCCCGGCCTCGACGTAGATCGCGTCGGCGGGGCAGGCCCAGGCGCACAGTTCGCACCCGATGCACTTCTCCAGACCGTCGGCCCAGCGGTTGAGCTGGTGACGTCCGTGGAAGCGGGGCGCCGTGGGGCGCTTGACCTCCGGGTACTCGACGGTGGGCACCTTCTTGAACATCGTGTGGAAGGTGACACCGAATCCCTTCACGGGGTTGAGCCACTCAAGCACCGGAAACCTCCTCACCCTTCTGGTTGCGGTCCGCAGCGGCGGCGGTGGCCGTCCGCGGCGGTTCGGCGAGCACGCTGCTGCCGTAGTGCGATGCCGTGCTCGGGGGCACAGGGAACCCGCCGAAGGACGGGTCGCTGTGGGCCCTGCGCGCGTTCTCGGCGCGTTCGCGGTTCTCCTCCGCGCGCTCGCGGCGCACGTGGCGCAGCCAGGCGTAGAAGGAGGCGAGGGTGGCCACGGTGAAGGCGGCCACGACCAGCCCGATGACCACCGGGGAGGCACCGTCGAGCACGAGCATGCGCACGACGGCCACGCCGGTGATCCACACGAGCTGGATGGGGATGAGCACCTTCCACCCGAGCTTCATGAGCTGGTCGTAGCGCACGCGGGGCAGGCTGCCGCGGGCCCAGATGAACAGGAACATGACGGCGAGGAACTTGAGCAGCCACCACAGGGCGGGCCACCAGCCCTCGTTCGCGCCGGGGAAGATCGCGGTGACGCCGGGCGGGGCGTACCAGCCGCCGAGGAACAGCGTCACCGACACCGCGGCGACGGTGCACATGTTGACGTACTCGGCGAGGAAGAACATCGTGAACTTCATCGACCCGTACTCGGTCATGAAGCCGCCGACGATCTCACCCTCGCCCTCGGCCAGGTCGAACGGCAGACGGTTGGTCTCGCCGATCATCGTCACGATGTAGATCAGGAACGAGGGCAGCAGCAGGACCGCGAACCACACGTTCTCCTGGGCGGCGACGATCCCCGAGGTGGTGAGCGTGCCGGCCATGATGAAGACCGCCACGAACGACAGGCCCATGGCGATCTCGTAGCTGATGACCTGGGCGGAGGCGCGCAGGCCGCCGAGCAGTGCGTACGGCGACTGGGAGGCCCAGCCGCCGAGCACGAACCCGTAGACGCCGAGCGCGGCGGTGGCGAGCACGAGCAGCGCGGCGATGGGCAGGTCGGTGAGCTGCAGCGGGGTCATGACCCCGAACATGTTCACCTCGGGGCCGATCGGGATCACCGCGAACGCCAGGAACGCGGGGACCGCCGCGATGATGGGCGCCGCGATGTAGACGAACCGGTCGACCTGGCGCGGTATCAGGTCCTCCTTGAGGGAGAGCTTGATCCCGTCGAACAGGGACTGCAGGAGACCGAAGGGGCCCATCCGGTTGGGTCCGTGGCGCTGCTGCATGCGGCCCATGACCTTGCGGTCGGCCATGATCATCATGAGCACGCAGAGCATGAGGAAGACGAAGATCCCCAACGCCTTGATGGTGACGATCCACCAGGGGTCGTTGCCGAACATCTCCAGGGTGCTCTCCGAGGCCAGGTGGGCCGCGCGCGGATCGAGAGCGACGGGGGTCACTGGTGCCTCCCGGCGTCGGTGGTGGGCGTGGCCAGCGCGACCGTCTCCCCTGCGTGGCTGCCCAGGTCATGGCGCAGGTCGCAGCCGTGGGCGTTGGCGGGGAGCCAGACGACCCGGTCGGGGATGTCGGTGACGATCGCGGGGACGGTCACCGATCCGGTGGCGCCGGTGACACGCAGGCTCCCCCCGTCGGCGACCCCGGCCTCGTCGGCGGTGGCCCGGGACAGGTAGGCGCGGGCGGGCCGGGCGGTGCCGGCGAGGAACGGCTCGCCGTCCTCCATGCGCCCGGTGCCGAGCAGTTGGCGCCACGTGGACAGGACGGCCTGTCCGGCGGCGGGCTCGGGCACGTCGGCGGGCCTGGCGGCGGGGGCGGGTGCCCGTTCGCCGGTCCAGGTCCCCAGTTCCATGAGCTCGCGGTAGGCGGTGGCGTCGTCGGGCAGCCCGAGGTGCACGTCCATGGCGTCGGCGACGGCGGAGAGCACCCGCAGGTCGGAGAGGGCACCGGGCACCTTGAGCGCGTCGCCGAAGGGGCGGTGGCGCCCCTCCCAGTCGACGAAGGTGCCGGACTTCTCGGCGACGGCGGCCACCGGGAGGACGACGTCGGCCCGGTCGGTGGCGTCGCTCGCCCGCAGTTCGAGGCTGACGATGAACGGCACCCGTGCCAGGGCCGCACGCGCGGCCTCGGGGTCGGGCAGGTCGTCGAGCTCGACGCCGGCGATGACGAGCGCGTCGAGTTCACCCGCCGCGGCTGCGGCGAGGATGGCCTCGGTGTCGCGGCCGGGCTCCTCGGGCAGGCGGCCGGTGTTCCAGGCGCGGGCGACCTCGGCGCGGGCCTCGGCGTCGGCGACGGGGCGCCCGCCGGGCAGCAGCCCGGGCAGGGTTCCGGCGTCGACGGCACCGCGTTCACCGGCACGGCGCGGGACCCACGCGAGGCGGGCGCCGGTGCGTTCGGCCAGGGAGGCGGCCGCGGTGAGCCCGCCGGGCACCGAGCCCAGGCGTTCGCCGACGAGCACGACGGCGCCCTCCTGGCCGAGGGCCTCGACGGCGCCGGGGTGCTCGGTCTCCAGCTGGTTGAGCACACGGCCCTCGTCGCCGGGCACGGTCGGAACCAGGGCCCCGCCGGCCTTGCTCAGTCCGAGGGTGGCGTGGGAGGCCACCGAGAACGCCTGGAGCCCGTGCTTGCGGTGGCCCTTGCGCAGCCGCAGGAACACCGTCGGGGACTCGTCCTCGGGGTCGAACCCGGCCATGAGCACGGCGGGTGCGTTCTCCAGGGCGGTGAAGTCCACGCCGATCGGGGCCCCGGCCACACGGTTGGCCAGGAACGCCGCCTCCTCGTCGGAGGTCCTGCGGGCGCGCATGTCCACGTCGTTGGTGTCCAGGGCCAGGCGCGCGAACTTCGCGTAGGCGTAGGCGTCCTCGAGGGTCAGGCGACCGCCCGCGAGCACGCCCGTGCGGCCGCGTGCGCGCGTGAGGCCGTCGGCGGCGATGCTGACCGCCTCCGACCAGGACGCGAACTCCAGGGCGCGGCTGTCCTCGTCGCGCACCAGGGGCCGGGTGAGCCGGTCGGACTGCGTGGCGTAGGTGAAGGCCCAGCGGCCCTTGTCGCAGTTCCACTCCTCGTTGACCTGCGGGTCGTCGCCGGCCAGGCGGCGGGTGACCTTGCCGCGTCGGTGGTCGGTGCGCTGGGCGCAGCCGCCGGCGCAGTGCTCGCAGACGCTGGGCGTGGAGACCAGGTCGAAGGGGCGCGACCGGAACCGGTAGGCGGCGCCGGTGAGCGCGCCGACCGGGCAGATCTGCACGGTGTTGCCGGAGAAGTAGGAGTTGAAGGGCTCGTCACCGGCGATGCCGACCTGCTCCTGGGCGCCGCGTTCCATGAGCTCGATGAGGGGGTCGCCGGCGATCTGTGCGGCGAAGCGGGTGCAGCGCGCGCACTGGATGCAGCGTTCCCGGTCGAGCAGGACCTGGCTGGACAGCGAGATCGGCTTGGGGAAGGTGCGCTTGACGTCGATGAAGCGCGACTCCCCCTGCCCGCTGGACATCGCCTGGTTCTGCAGGGGGCACTCGCCGCCCTTGTCGCAGACGGGGCAGTCCAGCGGGTGGTTGATGAGCAGGAACTCCATGATCCCGCGCTGGGCCTTCTCCGCCACCGGGGAGGTCAGGTGGGTGTTGACCACCATCCCCTCCATGACGGTGATGGTGCAGGAGGCCTGGGGTTTGGGCATGCCCCGGCCGTTGCCCATGTCGGGGATCTCCACCAGGCACTGGCGGCAGGCCCCGACGGGGTCCAGGAGCGGGTGGTCGCAGAACCGGGGGATCTGGATCCCGAGCAGTTCGGCGGCCCGGATCAGCAGGGTGCCCTTGGGGACCTGGATCTGGAACCCGTCGATGGTGACGGTGATCAGGTCCTCCGGCGGCGGGGCCGGCGCCGACCCGCCGGAGGTGTTGGAGGTGACGGTCACTGGTTCCCTCCCGTCGTGGTCGCGCGGTCGCCCCAGAGGGTGGACCTGGTGTGGTCGAAGGGGCACCCGCCCTTCTCGTAGTGGTCGACGTACTCCTGGCGGAAGTACTTGATCGACGACATGACGGGGCTCGCAGCGCCGTCGCCCAGCGCGCAGAAGGAGCGGCCGAGCAGGTTGTCGCAGATGTCGAGGAGCTTGTCGATGTCGGCCTCGGTGCCCTCACCGCGCTCCAGGCGGTCCAGCACCTGGACCATCCAGAAGTTGCCCTCGCGGCAGGGGGTGCACTTGCCGCAGGACTCGTGGGCGTAGAAGGCGATCCACCGGCCGACGGCGCGCACCACGCACGTGGTCTCGTCGAAGAGCTGCAGGGCGCGGGTGCCGAGCATGGACCCGGCCTGCCCCACGGACTCGAAGTCGAGCGGGGTGTCGAGGTGCTCGTCGGTGAAGATGGGTGTCGAGGACCCGCCGGGGGTCCAGAACTTGAGTTCGTGCCCGGGCCGCATGCCGCCGGCCATGTCGAGGAGCTCGCGCAGGGTGATGCCGAGCGGGGCCTCGTACTGGCCGGGGTTGGCCACGTGCCCGGACAGCGAGAAGAACCCGAACCCGGCGGACTTCTCGGTGCCCATGGCGGTGAACCACTCGGCGCCGTTGGCGACGATGCCGGGCACGCTGGCGATGGACTCGACGTTGTTGACCACGGTCGGCGAGGCGTAGAGCCCGGCCACGGCGGGGAACGGCGGCTTGAGCCGGGGCTGGCCGCGGTAACCCTCCAGGGAGTCCAGGAGCGCGGTCTCCTCGCCGCAGATGTAGGCGCCGGCGCCGGCGTGCACGACGACCTCGAGGTCGAAGCCGCTGCCGAGCACGTCGTTGCCGAAGATGCCGGCCTCGTACGCCTCGGCGACGGCCTGGCGCAGGCGCCGGACCACGTGGAGGACCTCGCCGCGCACGTAGATGAAGGCCTGGTGGGACCGGATCGCGTAGGCGGCGATCGCGATGCCCTCCAGCAGCACGTGCGGGTTGGCGAGCATGAGCGGGACGTCCTTGCAGGTGCCCGGCTCGGACTCGTCGGCGTTGACCACGAGGTAACGCGGCTTGGGGTTGTCGGCGGGCAGGAACCCCCACTTCATGCCGGTGGGGAACCCGGCGCCGCCGCGGCCGCGCAGGCCGGCCTGTTTGACCAGGTCGACGAGGGCGTCGGGCTCGGTGTCCAGGGCCTTGCGCAGGGCCTGGTAACCGCCGGTGGCCCGGTAGCCCTCGAGTGTGTAGGAGTCCGCGCGGTCCCAGTTCTCGGACAGGATCGGGGTCAGCGTGGTCACTGCGCACCCCCTTCTTCCTCGGAGGGGCGGGTGGGCAGGTCGTTCGGATCAGAAGGTGACTGCGCCGAAGGCGTCGTTTGAGGGTTGGTGGAGGGTGACGGGGGGGATCGCCAACCGCGCTCGCGCGCGAGCTTCAGACCGGCCAGGGACGGGCCCGCGGCCTGCACACCCTCGCCGCCGCGGCCGTCGTCGAACCCGGCCAGGACCCGGGAGGCCTGCTTCCAGGTGCAGACGCTCTCCGCGCCGCGGGTGGGTGCCACGTCCTTGCCCAGGCGCAGGTCGTCGACCAGGTTCCGGGCGGTCTCGGGGTTCTGGTTGTCGAAGAACTCCCAATTGACCATCACGACCGGCGCGAAGTCGCAGGCCGCGTTGCACTCGACGTGCTCCAGCGTGACCTTGCCGTCCTCGGTGGTGCCGCCGTTCTCCAGCTCCAGGTGCTCCTTGAGCGAGGAGTAGATCTCGTCGCCGCCCATGACCGCGCACAGGGTGTTGGTGCAGACACCGACCTGGTAGTCGCCGCCGGGCCCGCGCCGGTACATCGTGTAGAAGGTCGCGACCGCGTTGACCTCGGCCAGCGTCAGGTCGAGCTGGTCGGCGCAGAACGCCATGCCCGCGGCGCTGACGTGCCCCTCGTCGGCCTGCACCAGGTGCAGCAGCGGCAGGAGCGCCGAGCGGGCCCGGGGGTAGCGGGCGATGATCTCCTTGGCGTCGGGTTCCAGTCGGGCGACGACATCGTCGGGGAACCGGGCCGTGCCGGTCCCCGGTGTGTTCTGGTGCTCGCTCACCGGTCCACGCCTCCCATCACCGGGTCGATACTGGCCACGGCGGCGATCACGTCGGCGACCGTCCCGCCCTCGCACATGGCCGCGACGGCCTGCAGGTGCGTGAAGGAGGGGTCGCGGAAGTGCACGCGGTAGGGGCGGGTGCCGCCGTCGCTGACCGCGTGGCAGCCCAGTTCGCCCTTGGCGCTCTCGACCGCCGAGTAGGCCTGGCCCTCGGGGACCCGGAACCCCTCGGTGACCAGCTTGAAGTGGTGGATGAGCGCCTCCATCGAGCCGCTCATGATGTGCGCGATGTGGTCGGGCGAGTTCCCGAGGCCGTCGGAGCCGAGCGCGAGCTTGGCGGGCCACCCGATCTTGGCGTCCTCGATCATCACGGGCCCGGGCGTGAGCTTGTCCAGGCACTGCTCGATGATCTTGAGGCTCTCGTCCATCTCGGCCACACGCACGCGGTAGCGGGCGTAGACGTCGCCGCCGTCGGAGACGGGGACGTCGAAGTCGTACCCCTCGTAACCGCAGTAGGGCTGCGCCTTGCGCAGGTCCCATCCCAGGCCGGAGGCGCGCACCATCGGGCCGGTCACGCCCAGGGCCATGCAGCCGGCCAGGTTGAGGTGGGCCACGTCCTGGGTGCGGGCGAGGTAGATGGGGTTCTCGTCGAGGAGCTTGCGCATGACCTTGATGCGCTGCGGCATGACCTTGAGCAGCTCCTTGATCTTGCCGACCGCACCGGGCGGAAGATCCTGGGCCACACCTCCGGGCCGCACGTAGGCGTGGTTCATCCGCAGGCCCGTGATGAGCTCGAGGATGTCCAGGCACAGTTCGCGCTCACGGAACCCGTTGGTCATCATCGTGGTCGCGCCGAGCTCCATGCCGAAGGTCGCCATGGCCACGAAGTGCGACGCCATCCGGTTGATCTCCATGACCAGGACCCGGATGACGTTGGCGCGGTCGGGGATGCGGTCGGTGATGTCGAGCAGCTTCTCGACCGCGAGGCAGTACGCCGTCTCGTTGAAGAGCGGCGTCAGGTAGTCCATGCGGGTCACGAACGTGGTCCCCTGGGTCCACGTCCGGAACTCCATGTTCTTCTCGATGCCGGTGTGCAGGTAGCCGATCCCGACCCTGGCCTCGGTGCAGGTCTCCCCGTCGAGGGTGAGGATCAGGCGGAGCACGCCGTGCGTGGAGGGGTGCTGGGGGCCCATGTTGACGACGAGGCGCTCGGCGCTGGTGGCCTGTGCCTTCTCGATCACGTCGTCCCAGTCCCCGCCGGAGGCGTCGATGTAGTCCTCGGTGGTGGTCACGCCGGGGTGCCTCCCTTCTGGCCGGATGCGGTGCTGGTGGTCGGTCGGGTCACTGGTAGGACCTCCGATCGTCCGGCGGGGGCACGGTCGCGCCCCGGTACTCCACGGGGACACCGCCCAGGGGGTAGTCCTTGCGCTGGGGATGGCCGTGCCAGTCGTCGGGCATCTGGATCCGGGTGAGGGCGGGGTGGCCGTCGAAGACGATCCCGAAGAAGTCCCAGGCCTCGCGCTCGTGCCAGTCGTTGGTCGGGTAGACCGACACGATCGAGGGCACGTGCGGGTCGGCGTCGGGGGCGGTCGTCTGCACCCGGATCGCGCTGTTGTGGGTGATCGAGCGGAAGTGGTAGACCGCCTTCAGCTCGCGCCCCTCGTGGTCGGGGAAGTGCACGCCGCTGACGCCGGTGCACAGCTCGTAACGCAGTGCGGGGTCGTCGCGCAGCACCCTGACCAGCTCGAGGAGGGCCTCGCGCCGCACGTGGAAGGTCATCTCCCCATGGGCGACCTCCACCCGTTCCACCGCGTCGCCGCGCTCGCCGAGGCCGGCCTCCAATGCGTCGGCGACCCGGTCGTAGTCGGCGGTGCGCGGGTCGTCGGGGTCGGCGAAGGGGCGGGTGCTCGCGACGGGAGCGCTCCCCCGCACCTGGAGCCCGCCGTAACCGGACGTGTCGCCGGTCGTGTTCGCCCCGAACATGCCGGTGCGCTTGACGGGCGCGGCCAGGCGTTCGCGTCCCTGGACGGCGGGCAGTTCCTCGGCCTGCTCGTCGCGGTCGCGCTCGTACTCGTTGCTCATGTTCAGTCCTTGTCCACGAGCGGGAGCGAACGGCGCAGCATCCGCTCCTCGGTCTCGGCGATCTCCTGCTCGCGGTGGGCGCCGAGCTTGGTGTTCTGCACCTTGTCGTGCAGCTTGACCACGGCGTCCAGGAGCATCTCGGGACGGGGCGGACAGCCCGGCAGGTACATGTCCACGGGCACGATGTGGTCGACGCCCTGGACGATCGCGTAGTTGTTGAACATGCCGCCGCTGGAGGCGCACACGCCCATCGCGATGACCCACTTGGGTTCGGGCATCTGGTCGTAGATCTGGCGCAGGACGGGGGCCATCTTCTGGCTGACCCGGCCGGCGACGATCATGAGGTCGGCCTGGCGGGGTGTGGCGCCGAACTTCTCCATGCCGAAGCGGGCGATGTCGTAGTCGGGGCCGCCGGCGGACATCATCTCGATGGCGCAGCAGGCCAGACCGAACGTCGCGGGCCACATCGAGCTCTTGCGGGCCAACCCAACGACCTGTTCGACGGTCGTGAGCGCGTACCCGGCGGGCAGTTTCTCTTCGAGTCCCATCAGCGGTCCTCCTCCGGGCCGGTCTGGGGGTGTGTGCCTCGGATCGTGGGTGCGTCGGTCAGTCCCATTCGAGGCCTCCGCGGCGCCACTCGTAGGCGTAGGCGATGGAGACGTTCACCAGGAAGAGCACGATCGCGATCAGGCCGAACCAGCCCAGGGCATCGAAATGCACGGCCCACGGGATGAGGAAGATGATCTCGATGTCGAAGATGATGAACATCATCGCCGTCATGTAGTACTTCACGGTGAACCGGCCGCCGCCCGCCGGCTGGGGGGTGGGCTCGATGCCGCACTCGTAGGACTGCATCTTGGCGCGGTTGTAGCGCTTCGGCCCGAGGAGGGCCCCGGCGACCATCGACACGACCACGAAGGCGGCGCCGATACCGCCGAGCACGAACAGCGGTGTGTACAGCTCCACCGTCAGCCTCCTTCGGACAGGCGCTCGCCCGAGGGCCTCGGAGCGCTTGTGATTGCGTTCACTTGCACGGGTTCTTCTCTGATTCGTCCCGTCGGCGACTGGGGCCCGGGGCGGGTGCGGCCCGCCCCGGGAACGGACGCGGCTCGGCTCAGGCGGCCGGCGCGATCTTCGAGAGGCCGTTGATGACGCGGTCCATCGCGTCCCCGTTGTCCGGCTCGGTGAGGTTGGCCATCATCTTGAGGCCGAACTTCATGAGGGTGCGCTGGCGCAGGCCGTACTTGGTCGCGTACTTCATGAAGTCGGGCTGGCCGATCACCTTCACGAAGTAGCGGCCGAGCGTGTAGTAACCGCCGTAGGTCTGGCGCAGCACCTCGGGGTAGCGCAGGAGCGCACGCTCGCGGGTCTGCTGCGTCGGGCGCCCGTGCGCCTGCACGACCACGTCGGCGGCGATGCGGCCCGCCTCCATGGCGTAGGCGATGCCCTCGCCGTTGAAGGGGTTGACCATGCCGCCGGCGTCGCCGACGAGCATGAGGCCGCGCGCGTAGTGCGGCACCCGGTTGAAGCCCATGGGCAGGGCGGCGCCCCGCACCTTGCCGCGCTGGTTCTCCTCGGTGAACCCCCACTCCTCGGGCATGGACTCGGTCCAGCGGCGCAGGAGCTTGCGGTAGTCCACGTCCTGGAAGGAGGCGGTGGAGTTGAGGATGCCCAGACCGACGTTGCTGGTGCCGTCGCCGACGCCGAAGACCCAGCCGTAGCCGGGGAGCAGCACGTCCTTGTCGCCGCTGCGGTCCCACAGCTCCAGCCACGCCTCGAGGAAGTCGTCGTCGTGCCGCGGACTGTCGAAGTAGGTGCGCACGGCCACGCCCATCGGACGGTCGTCGCGCTTGCGGATGCCCATGGCCACGGACAGGCGGGAGGAGTTGCCGTCGGCGGCGATCACGAGCGGGGCGCGGAAGCTCACCGGCTCGCGGTCGGCGTTCTTGGCGTTCACGCCGATGATGCGGTTGCTGCGCTCATCGATGACGGGGCCCGTGACGTTGGTGCGCTCCAGGAGCTTGGCCCCGGCGTGCACAGCGCGGTCGACCAGGATCTGGTCGAAGTCGTAGCGGGTGCGCACGAGGCCGAAACCCGGGTATTCGCCCAGGTCGGGCCAGGGGAGCTCAAGGCGGGCCCCGGATCCGACCAGGCGCAGGCCGTGGTTCTTGACCCAGCCCTCGTCCTCGAACGTGACGCCCATGGCGGTGAGCTGCTTGACGGCCCTCGGGGTCAGTCCGTCGCCGCAGACCTTCTCGCGGGGGAAGGAGGTCTTCTCCAGCAGGAGGACGTCCATCCCGGCCTGGGCCAGGTAGTAGGCGGTCGTGGCGCCGGAGGGGCCGGCCCCGACGACGATGGCGTCGGCGTCGTATGCGATCCGTTCCCGGCCTCTGGGAGCGGAGGTGGCTGTCTCACTCACGGGTTTGGTCCTCGGCTGCTCGCGGGGATGCTGCGCGGCGGCCCGCTGCGGGGTGACGGGCGTACCACTCGGGGTGCTGTATCCGGTTGGGGACGTTCGGCATGTCCGACATGGGAAGTATGGGCCACGTCTCTGAGTCTTGTGAAGGACTTCACAAAGCTCTTTTCCGAAGTCTAGACCACTCCTGACCCACAAAGCGAACCCCAGGGGGTATGAAGAACGCGCTATACACAATCTCCCCATCGGCCACTGTTGCTCTCATCAGGAACGAATCCGCCATTACGGGACAGACATGCAGCTCAGGTTTGTTTCAGGCGCATCGGGCCACACGCGGCCACCCCCGGAGACACAAAAACCCCGAGGAAGGGGGTCTTCCTCGGGGTGTGCGGGCCTTTCGGCCCATCGACCCTCGCGCACCGCGTGAGGGCTTTATGTTTTTCTATGCACGCTCATGCATGAATGCGTGCGATGTCGGGTTTTACTGGTCGCGGAAGCCCCGGTGCATGGCCACGATCCCGGTGGACAGGTTGCGCCAGGCGACGCGGGACCATCCGGCCCCCTGCAGACGTCGTGCCAGCTCGGGCTGTTTGGGCCAGGCCATGATCGACTCGGACAGGTAGTCGTAGGACTCCCCGCGCCCGGACACGAAACCCGCGATCTTGGGCAGCGCGCCCATCAGGTAGGTGGCGTAGAGCTTGTCGACGAACTCCACGGGGATGTGACTGAACTCGCAGATGACCATGCGCCCGCCGGGCTTGGTCACGCGGTGCAGCTCGCGCAGGGCCTGGTCGACGTCGGCGACGTTGCGCAGGCCGAAGGAGATCGTGACGGCGTCGAAGGTCTCGTCGGCGAAGGGCAGATGGAGGGCGTCGCCGGCCACGAAGGTCACACCCGCTCGGGAGGCGCCGCCGCGGCGCTCCACCCCGGTGCGGAGCATGCCGAGCGAGAAGTCGCAGGCGATCACCCGGGCGCCCCCGGCCGCGATGGACTCCGAGGAGGTTCCGGTCCCCGCGGCCAGATCGAGGACCAGCTCGCCGCTCTGCGCGTCGACCGCGTTGACCACGGACTTGCGCCAGAGGCGGTCCTGGCCGAGCGAGATGACGTCGTTGACGAGGTCGTAGTTCTCAGCGATGCCGTCGAACATCGCCGCGACGTCCTGGGGCTTCTTGTCGAGCTTGGCGCGGGTCATGGACCAAGACTAAAGGGCCCTTGCGCGCGCCCCGACCCCGCCCGCCCGTCCGTGAGCGGGGCGGGGCGGCGGGAACGGGAAGCGGCCGGGCGACCCGCCCTTTTCCCGCATATCCGGAACCGAACAACTCAGCACGCACGGGTCCCACGGGAAACCGATCCCGTCTCACCCAACATTTCTTGGCCAATACACCTTGGCCAAGGAATCTTGGGCCTCTACCGTCAGGGCATGGACGAATCGATCCCCCGTTCCTCCGTCCCCTCCCCCGAGCCCTCCCCCGAGCCCTTCTCCGACGCGCTCGTGCTCGACGCCCGCTCACTGCGCGGAATCGCCCACCCGTTGCGGTGGCGGATCCTCACCCTTCTGCAGCGGCGCGGACCGTTGACCGGAAAATCCGTCTCCGAAGCACTGGGCCGCACCTCGGCCTCGGTCAGTTACCACCTGCGC
This sequence comes from Nocardiopsis coralli, assembly GCF_014892575.1. Classification (GTDB taxonomy): domain Bacteria; phylum Actinomycetota; class Actinomycetes; order Streptosporangiales; family Streptosporangiaceae; genus Nocardiopsis; species Nocardiopsis coralli. The sequence continues at coordinate 49,468 of NZ_JADBGI010000003.1, forward strand.
CAGTTGCATGCCTACGGCTTCATCGCCGAGGACCCCGAACTGGGCACGAGCCGGGAACGCTGGTGGCGGGCCCCGCACGCCGGCATCCGGTTCCCCGAACACCTGGACACCGACGCACCCGAGCTCGCAACGGCCACCCGCGCCACCATGGCCGTGATGTGGGGCGAGCGCCTCACCGCCGCGGTGGAAGCGTGGTCGGCCCAGCCCGAGGAGTGGCGCGACGCCCAGGGGATGGCCGACCGCCTGACCCAGCTCACCGCCGAGGAGTCGGCCGCACTGCGCGAGGAGCTGCGCCAGGTGCTCGACCGGTACCACCGTGCGCCGGGCCCGGAGGCCGACACCGAGGCGCCCGGCAGCCGTGTCGTGCAGGTCCAGCTCGCGCTCTTCCCGAGTCCGCACCCCGCCGACCAGCGCCCCTCCGAGCCCGACGGACAGGAACGGTGAGGCCCCGGCCCGTGCTCGGGCTGGTCGCGGCCCAGAGCCTCGCCTACATGGGCACCCGCCTGGCGATGATCGCGCTGCCCTGGTTCGTGCTCCAGACGACCGGGAGCCCCGCCCACATGGGTGTGGTCACCGCCGTGGAGATGGGCGCCTACGGGGTGGCCCGGCTGCTCGGCGGGCCGGTCATGGACCGGATCGGGCACCGCACCGTGGGGGTGTGGGCCGACGCCGTGGCCGCGCTCGCGCTGCTCGGTGTTCCGCTGCTGCACACCGCCGACCTGCTGTCCTTCCCGGTGCTCCTGGTGCTGGTGCTCCTCGTCGGCCTGTCCACCGGGCCCGCGGAGGCGGCCAAGGTGTCGCTGACCCCGTTCGCGGCCGAGGCCTCCGGGACCCCGGTGGAGCGGGTCGCGGGGCTCACCGGCACGGTCGAGCGGCTCTCCTCGACCGTCGGCCCGGTGGTGGCCGGCGCGATCGTCGCGGCCGCCGGGGTGGTGCCCGCCTTCCTCCTCAACGCCGGGCTCATGCTCGGCGCCTCGCTGGTCCTGCTGCTCCTCGTCCCGCGTGAACGCCCGGGCGTGGACGACCGGGAGGACCCCGAGGCCGGGGCGGGGTACCTGGAACGCCTGCGCACCGGGTGGACCGCGGTGTGGGGCGACGTGCCGCTGCGTGTGGTGGCGGCGGTCCTGCTGGTCACCAACGTCATCGACATGACCGTGATGGCGGTGATCCTGCCGGTGTGGGTGGACGCCGGGGGCCACGGGCCGGAGACGGTCGGGTTCATCGCCGGCGTCATGGGCGCCACGGCGATCGCGGGTTCGGCGCTCGCCGCCTGGGTGGGGCACCGGCTGCCGCGGGTGGCGGTGTTCGTCACCGCCCTGCTGATCACCGGGGCACCGCGCCTGCTCGTGCTCACCCTCGACGTCCCGCTGTGGACCGTGCTCGTGGTGTGGGGCGTGAGCGGGTTCGGTAGCGGCTTCCTCAACCCGATCCTGTCCGTGGTGATCCTGGAACGCCTGCCCCGCCACGTGGTCGGGCGCGGGATGTCGATGATGGGCGCGTTGACCCGGCTGGGTATCCCGCTCGGAACCCCCGTGCTGGGCGCCCTGGTGGGGCTGGTGGGGGCCGCCCCGGTCCTGGTGGCCTCGGCGGCGGTCTACCTGCTGGTCGCGTCGGTCCCGGTGCACCGCCGCATCAGGGCCGGGATCCGGCGCCCCTCGCCCGAGGACACCGACGGCGACGGCACCCCCGGTGAGGGCGAGGACCCCGGGAACGACGAAGGCCCGGCCGGACCACCGCGGGTCGGCCGGGCCGGGTGAGGCTCCGTGGGAAAGGGGCTCAGGCGTCCTTCGCCTCGGCCTCGGGCGCCTTCTCGGGCCGGAGGCGGGGCCGTTCCCCGGCCTCGTCCTCCGAGTCCGTCCGAGCGCTCTCGTCGCCGCCGGCGGGCTCCTGGGCGGCCTCGGCGGGGTCGGTGCCCTCGGCGGCGGGCCGGTCGTCGGTGGCGTACCCGTCGGCCTGCTGGGGCTCCTCCGCGGCCTCCTGCAGGTGGTCCTCGCGCGAGGCGGCGTCCTCGAGGCGGTCGCCCAGGCGGTTGCCCCGGCGCTGCTCGCTGCGCTCGACGATGTTCTGCGAGATCTGGTCGCGCCACTTGGACAGCAGCACGTAGGAGGCCAGGCCGCTGATGACCCAGGCCAGGATCAGTGCGATCCACGAACGGGCGCCGAAGAGGTAGACGATCCCGAACGCACCCGCGAAGAGCCCGAGTCGGGCCGCGGTGTAGGTCAGCCAGCTACGCATCAAAAAGCCTCACAACAGACGATTGCCTGGACTAGATTGGTCGCCACGCCCCTGAAGTGCCTCGTGGTCGGCTCCGCGGGCCGTGTCCCGGTTCCGCAGTGGCGCCCTGATGTCCTCCAACCAGGTTAAGGGGAGGTCGCCGACGCACGGCACCAGGTCGGGGTGGTCTGGGTCGCAGCGGTGTGCGCGGCGGAAACGGTTCTGGATTCACAAAGACATGGGATGTTTTCAATCCCGACAGCCGGGACGAGAACATCACGTTCCGGTCACATATCCCGTACTCCTCCCCCCATCACCGCAATTTCTCCGAAAACTAGGGAGGAAACGGACCGACTCGTGCACACTAGGGGATCAAACGCCCGCCTCCCTCAGACTCCAAGGCGGGCACGATTGGGGGAATGTGAAGGTGGAACGAGCGAACGAACGCCTGTTGACCCCCGGGGAAGTGGCTTCACTCTTCCGGGTCGATCCCAAGACCGTGACTCGCTGGGCCGCCTCCGGGCGGATCAGCAGTATCCGCACCCCCGGCGGGCACCGCCGTTTCCGCGAATCGGAGGTGCGCTCGCTGCTGCTCGGAGAACCGAGCGAGAGCACACGCTGAAGGCGCTGAGCCCCACTTCACCCCCGGCCGTGAGACCGGCAACCGCCACGGCACCCCCCGTGTCGGAGAGGCGTCGGCAAGATACGCTTGGGGCATGCTGTGGCTCGGTGGCCTGATCACGTTCGCAACGATCGTTCTGTGGGTGTACGCGTTCTTCGACGCCCTGACGACACCTACGCAAGAGATCCGGAACCTGCCCAAGATCCTGTGGATGGTCGTGATCGTGCTGTTCCCGGCCGTCGGAGCGATCCTGTGGCTGTTCCTGGGGCGCCCGTACCGGTCCGTGCCCGCCCAGGGCGACGAACCCGCCCAGAGCGACCTCGGACGCTCGGCGGACGACCTCGACCCGTCAGACTTCGCCCGGCCCTCGGACCCGTCGCGGCCCCTGGGACCGGACGACGATCCCGAGTTCCTGCGGGACCTCAACCGGCGCATCGACCCGGACGAGTGACCGCGACCGCACTCGAGTGAGAACGTCCGGGCCCCGCCCCGGACGCGCCGAGGGCCGGACCAGGCAGTGCGCCGGGTCCGGCCCTCGATGCGTTCGGGCCCGCCTCGGGAGGGCCGCCCCTCGGGCGGCCCGGTCCCGTCAGGCGTAGGAGTGCAGCCCGCTGAACATGTAGTTCACGGCGAAGAAGTTGAACATGATCGAGACGAAGCCGACCACGTTGATCCACGTCGCCTTCCGGCCGCGCCAGCCGCCGGTGGCCCGCGCGTGGAGGTAGGCCGCGTAGATCACCCAGGAGATGAAGGACCAGACCTCCTTGGGGTCCCAGCCCCAGAATCGGCCCCAGGCCTCGTCCGCCCAGATCGACCCCGCGATGATGCCGAAGGTCCACAGCGGGAACGCGAACAGGATCATCCGGTGCGAGATGCGGTCCAGCAGCTCGGAGCTGGGCAGGCGCCCGGCCACACCGGTGACCACGTCGCCGGCGGCCCGCTTGGCCTCGGTCCGGTGGGCGATGAGGTAGGTGATACCGGCGGCACCGGACACCATGAACGCACCGCCCGCCAGGATCGTGGCGGTCACGTGGATCGGCACCCAGTAGGACTGCAGCGCCGGGATCAGCGGGCCCGGGTCGACGTAGAGCCAGCGCACGCCGATGCCGAGCAGGATCAGCACGGGGATCAGCACGAACGCGCCGAGGAAGCGTGCCTGGAACCGCCATGCGGCGTAGAGGAACGCGCCGACGGCGACCAGGCACATCGCCACGACGAACTCGAACATGTTGCCCCACGGCCACCGGTCGGCGGCCAGCCCGCGGGTGATGATCTGGGCCAGGCTCAGCAGGAAACCGAGCGCGGTGACGGCCAGGGCGATCTTGCCGAGGACGTTCTGTGAGGCGGACGCCTCGCCCTCGTCGGTGCGGACGTTGACGCGGATGTCGTCGTCGCCGCCCTCACCGGTGTTCTCGGCCCCCACGCCCACGGGCATGAGCTTGCCGGACTTGAGCTTGGTGCGGCGGCCGTAGGCGGCCTCGATGGCGAAGAGGAACAGCGCGGCCGCGTAGACGACGATCATCGCGATGATGAGCGTGTCACTGGCCGAGGCCATCGACTCGTCCGCTGGTCCGGCGAGTGTGTACGTCACCGGTCACTCCCTCGTGTTCGTCGACTCTGGAGGGTCGGTCGGGTTGGGAACGTTGTCGTCCGACTCGTCCTTGCGGAGCCGGGCGGCAAGGCTGGTGGTGAGTTCGTGGAACTCCTGGTTGTTGGCGGCGACCTCGGTCTTGCCGAGCCCGGCCAGCACGACCTCGGTACGGCCGTCCTCGCGTTCGGTGGCGCGCACCCAGACACGACGCGGGCGCACGAACAGGGTCACCATGAGACCACCGACCATGGCGACCGCGGCGCCCAGGGCGAAGGGGCGCGATCCGTCACGGTTGGTCTGGAGGCTGACGAACTCGCTGTAGCCGCTGAAGGTGATGGAGCCGGCGTCGTCGGGCAGCTCCCAGGTGTCGCCCATCTCCATGACGGGGGACTCGCCGATCTGCTCCATCCCCTCGGTCTGGAGCTGGTAGACGGACTGGGGTTCGTGCATGCCCAGGTCACCCTCGAAGGCCTCCAGGGTGACCATCGGGTTCTCCGCGCCGGGGAAGGACGAGACGAGCTCGCCCTCCTGGTCCTCCATCGCGGTCGGCAGGAACACGGACGTGAAGCCGAGCTCCTCGCCGCCGGTGTCGGGGACCTTGATGACGCCGTCGGAGGTGAAGCTCATGGTGTCGCGGTACAGGAACGGCACCGCCTGGTCGAAGACGACGTCGCCCTCGGCGTTGCGGACCTCGAACTCGGGGGCGTAACCGTGGCCGAGCAGGTAGACCTGCACCCCGTCGACGGTGAGCGGTTCGTTGACCTCGAGCTCGTGCGTCTGCTCCTCGCCCTCCGGGGACTCCCGGTAGGTGATGTCGGCGGTGTAGGAGTCGGCCTGGCCGCGCAGGTCGCCGTCCTCGATGAAGGTGGCGTCGAAGTTGTCGAGGTGGAGCGTGAACGGCTCCATCTGGTCGGTGTCGGTCCAGTGCCCGGGGTAGATGGCGTCGTAGGCGGGCAGCGTGTTCGCGAAGCCCTCGCCCTCGACCATGAGCATGTTGCCTCGGTAGCCGAAGAACGCGCCGGCGGCCAGGGCCAGGAGCAGGGCGATGAGGGCGACGTGGAAGAGCACGTTGCCGGCCTCGCGCAGGTACCCCGTCTCGCCGGAGACCGAGTCGCCGTAGCGCTCCATGCGGTAGCCCTTGAGCACCGACCGGGCCTGCTCCAGCGCGGTCTCGGGGGCCGCGTCGGTGCTGAAGGTCGCCGCGTACGGCATGCGCTGCAGGTTCTTGGGCGTGCGCACCGGGCGCGCCCGCAACGCCTTGGCGTGGGTGATGGCCCGCGGGATCACGCAGCCGGTCAGCGAGACGAAGAGCAGCAGGTAGATCGCCGCGTACCAGGGCGACGAGAAGACGTCGAAGAGGTAGAGGCTGTCCAGGACCGGGGCCAGGTCGGGGTTCTCCCGGAAGTACTGGTCCACCTCGTCGACGCTGACCACGTTCTGCGGCAGGATCGAGCCGGGGATGGCGCCGACCGCGAGCAGGAACAGCAGGATCAGTGCGGTGCGCATCGACGTCAGGATGCGCCAGGCCCAGCGGAGCCAGCCGGTCAGGCCGAGCCCCTTGGGCTTGTTCTCGGGCGCCCCGCCGGATTCCGGGGGCGCCTCGGACGTGGTCGTGGTCATCAAATCACCGTCTGGAAGTCTGCGGCCCACTGCTGCATGACGATCGTCAGTTCGGTCCACAGACCGCTGACCATCATGAGGCCGACGAGGACGAGCATGAGGCCACCGATGACGGTGACCGTACGCGTGTGCCGCCTGAGCCAGGCGAAGGCGCCGAGGGCGCGCCGGTAGGCCAGCGCCGCCACGACGAAGGGCAGGCCCAGGCCGATGCAGTAGAAGAGCGACAGCAGCATGCCGCGTCCGGCCCCGCCCTCGACGAAGGCCAGGCTCTGCACCGCGGCCAGGGTCGGACCGATGCAGGGGGTCCACCCCAGCCCGAAGAGGATGCCGAGCAGAGGGGCGCCGGCGAGCCCGGCCTTGGGCAGCCAGGTGAAGCGGAACTGGCGCGCGAACCCGGGCATGAGCCCCATGAAGGCCAGGCCCAGGACGATGGTGAGCGCCCCCAGGATCCGCGTGATGGGGTCGGTGTACTCGATGAAGAGGTCGCCGAGCCAGCCGATGAACCCGCCCACGGCCACGAACACGAGCGTGAACCCGGCGATGAACAGGGCACTGCCGGTGACCATCGTCCACCGGCGGGTCTCGAGCACGGCGTCGACCTCGGCGGCGGTCGCGGTGCCGCCCCCGCTGCCTCCGCCGTCACCGTCGCCGGAGGCGCTCTTGATCTGGGTGCCGCTCATGCCGGTGACGTAGGAGAGGTAACCGGGCACGAGCGGGAGCACGCACGGGGACAGGAAGGAGACGAGGCCGGCGGCCAGGGCGAGAGGCGCTGCGAGGAGGAGGGACCCGGTCAGGACGGTTGTGCCGATCGGATCCATCAGTCGGAGCCCTCGGTGTCACCCTCGTCGGAGCCGTCGTCCTCCGCGGGGTCGCCGTCCTCCTCGTCGGCCTCTTCCTGGGCCTCCTGCTCGGCCACGCGGGGCCGGTCCTCGGGGTCGCCGAAGTCGAACTCGGTGACGATCGGGTTCAGCAGGTCGGTGAGCTGGCCGTACGTGGTCGGGCCGATGATGCGCGCGGCGACGTCGCCCTCGGGGTCGATGACCAGGGTGCTGGGGATCGCGCGCGGCGGGACGGTGTCGCGGAAGGCCTGGGAGACCTCGCCGGGCTGGTCGAAGAGGCTCGGGTAGGCCACGTCCTTGTTGGCGGTGTAGGCCTCGGCCGCGGTGCGGTTGTCCTTGATGTTCACACCGAGGAAGTCGACGCCCAGGTCGGCGTACTCCTCGTGGACCTCGTCGAGCACGGGCTGTTCGGTCCGGCAGGGCCCGCACCAGCTCGCCCAGACGTTGATGACGAGGATCTCGCCCTCGTAGTCGCTCAGTGCGACGTCCTCGTCGTCGAAGGTCGTGCCCTCGACGTCGGGGGCCGGGTCGCGCTCGCCCGCGTCGAACACGGTCGCGCTGCCGTCGCCGGCGATGAAGCGGTCGTCCTCCCCGCCGGTCTGGACCTCCGTCCCGCCGGCGCATCCGGACAGGACGAGAGCGGCGGCGGACACGGCCGCCACAGCAGGCGGTGCGGCACGGCGCGGCCGCGCGCCGGTTCTGGTTCTGCGCATCGAGCGAACCTCGCGAACGGGGTGTGAACAGGGCTGACTACAACAACGACAAAGTGTAGTAGACGCCCCGGCAAAGCCGGATCCACCCCGGCGCAAGTGGCGCAAGGTCCTGTGGAGGGGCCCGTCGGAACGGGGACCCGCGGCCGTGTCGTACGGCGGCGGGAATGGAGAGGGGACCGCGGGAAGGGGCGATGCGTGGGGTCACACCGCCCCTACTCGTCGCGGGGTCGGCCGCCGAGGCCCGGACGCACACGTCGTCCTGCCCCGGCCGCCCTGCCGGTCAACCAGCCTCGACGAAAGCCTCGCGGAGGTAGTCGTGCACGGCCCGCTCGGGCACCCGGTAGGAACGACCCACACGAATCGCGGGGAGGTCCCTGGAGTGCACCATTCGGTAAACGGTCATCTTGGACACACGCATGATCGTGGCGACCTCCGCCACGGTCAAGAACCTGACCTCGTCGAGAGGCAGCTTGCTCCCGTTCATCTTCCGACGCCCTCATTCCCGGACGTGAACATTTGTCTACCGTTCGACCCGGCGACAGCGGCGGACGGGCGACCCCGGTACGTGCCCGCCCCAACGCAACGCCAGCGTGTCGTGCTTTCACTTTTGACACGTCCGTTTTCAGAGTAGAGCGGAGTTCCCGTCGGCGAAAGACCGTTTTTACGTCCACCCGCGCACCAGAGGCCCACGATGTTTAACGCTGGGTATAAATGGCCGAACTCGTTCAGAGAAGTCCGGCTCGTGCCAACACGTACTCCCGCAGGGGCGCGTAGTCCTCGGTCAGATATCCGTCGTCCAGAGGCACGGTGACCAGTAGTTTTCCTTCGTGCTCGCCCAGGAACAGGGCCGGGTCGTTGGAGTCGGCGAAGCCCAGTGTCGGCACTCCGGCCTCACCCGCCGCACCCGCGAAACCGTGATCGGCGATGACCAACTGCGGCCACGCCTCACCCCGCCGCGTGAGGGTCTCGAGGACGGCCCGCATCGCGAACGGATGGTGGCTGTGCCGCGGGAGGTGGCCGTCGGTGACGATGCCGATCCCCTCGTCCCACTCGATGGTGCGCCTCGTCGGCGGGCGCTCGGTGGTCACCTCGTAGGAGTAGCCCCCTGCCGCTGTCACCACCGCACACCCGCGTTCGGCGAGCGCGTCCTTCCAGGCCCGGTAGGTCTCCCGGAGTTTGTTGGGGTGCCCCGTCGCGAACATGACCGACTCCTGCCGCTCGGCCGCCAGGGCCAGGCGGTCGGCGAAGGCCTCGAGGGCGTCCACGGTCAGGTCGGGGTCGATGGTGTCGATGCCCCACGTGTAGTCCGCGTCGCCCACCACCCCGCAGTGCTTGTTCATGAGCGCGAGGACCTCGTCGAAGGTCCACTCGTGCCCGAAGGTCAGCCCGAACTGGTGGTAGGGGTCCTTGTCGACGAGCCGCCGGTAGTGCTTCAGGTTGTTCTGGCGAGGCGTGTCCACGTGACCGGCGATCCCGGTCCTCACCAGGTAGGTGATGAGTTCAGCTCGTGTCGGCGGCGTCACCTGCGTCCCCTTCCGTCGTCTGCGCGGGAGACGTGTGGTTACCGCACGGACACCACCGCGTCGACTCCCGTTCGCCCGTACTCAAACGTCTTCCTACCCGCTTCACGCGCCCGACGCGCGGCCGGGGCGGATTCGCGACGTGTTCCGGGTGAGGGCGACGTCGCGGTCACCTCCACCCTTCACGCCGTGGAACACGTTCTCGTCACAGGGTCGGGTCGATCCCGTGGCTGGGAAAGACCGCCGTGCGGGTGGCGTGGATGGCCCGGTCGATCGGGTTGCCGGGGTCGTAGCCCTCCTCGAAGGGCGTGAACGACACCTCGCGGCCGTCGGTCATGTAGAGCGGCGCGAGGTCGCCGGTGCGCTTGCGGACGAAGTCGCGCCAGCCCTGCGGGGTCTCGGCGTCGGGGTCGACCGGTACGCCCGCGGCCTCGGCGAGCAGGTGGCTCCAGGCGCGGGGCACGACCTGCACGAGGCCGTACCCGCCGCCGCCGAAGAGCAGCCAGCGGCCGCCGGCGGTCTTCTGCGCGAGCTGGTGCAGTTCCTGGTAGGCGCGGCGCTGGCCGTCCACGCTCAGCGTGAGGTTCGCGAGCGGGTCGAGGGCGTGGGTGTCGCAGCCCTGCTGGGTCACGAGGATCTCGGGCTGGAACTCGTGCAGCAGCGGCGGGACCACCGCCTGGAACGCGCGGTGCCACCCGTTGTCGCCGGTGCCGGCGGGCAGCGGCACGTTGACGGCGTAGCCCTCGGCGCCGGGGCCCCCGGTCTCGCTGGACAGCCCGGTGCCGGGGAAGAGCGTGGTCGGCGACTCGTGGAGGCTGATCGTCAGCACCCGCGGGTCGTCGTAGAAGGCGTTCTGGACCCCGTCGCCGTGGTGGACGTCGACGTCGACGTAGGCGATGCGCTTGGCGCCCTGTTCCAGGAGCCAGGCGATGGCCAGGGCGGGGTCGTTGTAGACGCAGAAACCCCAGGCGTGGCCGCGCATCGCGTGGTGGAGCCCCCCGGCGACGTTGGCGGCGTGTGCGCTCTGCCCCGTCCAGACGGCCTCGGCCGCGGCCACGGACGCCCCGGAGATGAGCGCGGCGGCGTCGTGCATGTCGGGGAAGACGGGGTTGTCGGCGGTGCCGAGCATGTGCTCGTCGTTGGGCTCCAGGGTGCGCCCGGCCTCCTTGACCGCCTCGATGTAGGAGCGCGAGTGCACGAGGGAGAGGAGCTCGTCGGAGGCGGGCTCGACGTCCAGGAGCTCCACGCCGGGTGCGTCGAGGACGCCGAGCTCACGGGTGAGCGCCATGGTCAGCTCGACCCGGATCGGCGCCATCGGGTGCTGGGGCCCGAAGTCGTAGGTCGTCAGTCCTTCGTCCCATGCCACCCGAAGCGAGCAGGACGTGCGCCCTCCCATGTGGTGACCCCCGTTTCAGGTGTGCGTGCTCCGAAGCACACAGTACGCAAGCGGGGAGGTCTCGCCGAACCCCGGGGTGGTGGCCGGGCACGCACACGGGCGGCCCCGCCGTGCGGAGCCGCCCGTGCCGTGGGGCTTCGCGCGGGCCGGGCCCTCCCTCCGGAGACCTCGGCCACACGCGCCCCGGTCAGCCGCTGACCAGGAAGAAGCAGTCCTCGTAGGACTCGCCGGCCTCGAACTCCATCGCCTCGCCGTGGAGCACGCCGCCCTCGCCGGGGAACCCGACCACGATGCGGTACTCCCCCGGCTTCAGCTCGGCCTCCAGGGTGTCGATGCCGCTGGTGCAGTCGCCCTCCGGCGGCTCGTCGTAGACCTCGCAGTCCTCGCACGCGTCGGCGGTGACCTCGCCGTGCACGCCGTCGGCGCCGACGTAGAGGAGCTTCATCTCGTGCGGGGAGTCGTTGCCGAAGGCCAGCGTCGCGTTGTCGCCGCCGCCCTCGTCGGTGACCTCCAGTTCGAGGGTCTCCTCCCCGACCGCGATGAGCTCGTCCATCTCCTGTTCGACGTAGCCCGCCCCGACGTGCTGTTCGAGGTCCTCGACGTCGTCGGTGCGGTGGTCGGGGTACTCCTCGGCCAGCACCGTGTGCATGTCGTCGGCGGTGTCGGGGTCGCCGGCCTCGAGGCTGTACCAGCCGCAGCCCAGGGCGGCGTCGGGGCGTTCGGAGTCGATCGCGGTCTCCACGCTCGGAGCCGCGTCCCAGTCGAGCCCGGCGAAGAGGTCGATCTCCTCGAAGGCCATGCACTCGTCGGCGGTCCCGTACGAGGAGGTGCCGTCGCGGTAGAGCTCCATCAGGGCGCCGGGGGCCGCATCGGCGGCGTCGGTGCCCTCGTAGTCCTGCGGGATGATCGCGTAGATCTCCTGCGCGCCCTCGTAGTCCTCGTTCTCCGCGAGGTTCTCCGCGTAGTCGAGGTGGATGTCGGCGATCTCTCCGTCGGTGTCCTCCCAGACCGAGCGGGGCATCTCGAAGTAGGAGGCGTAGTCGTCCAGGCCCTCCTCGAACGCCCCTGCCTCGATGCCCTCCTCGGCGCGCTGGAGCTGGGCGCAGGCCTCCGCCCCCTCGCGGGCACGGTCCATGAGCGAGGACGAGAAGGAGATCTGGAAACCGTTCTCGATCCGTTCGTAGGACTCGACGGCGTCGGTGCACCGGCCCTCGCGGTGGAGGTCGTCGGCGCTGCGCAGCTGCCATTCGCCGGTCTGCCACACACCGGTCAGGGACGCGGTCACGGCCAGGACCAGGCCGACGGCGAGCATCAGGGGGCCGCGGGTGCGCTGGAGGGGTTCGCCCCGAATCAGGGCGCGCCGGTCGCGGTCGCGGCCCACGACGAGCCCGTGCACGGCCGAGGCGGTGAGCCAGGCCAGGAAGATCGGCACCCAGATGAGCAGGCTGTCGGCGGCGCCCATGATCCCGGCGGTGATGAGCAGACCGACGGTGATGATGAGCGCGGCGACGAAGAACGGCCACTGCTTGAGGTAGGCGTAACCGGCGCCCAGGCCGGACGCGTTGAGCAGGGCCGTGCGGCACGCGCTGGGCGAGGAGAACAGGCCGAGCTGCGGCGGTCCCGCACCGCCGGGGCCCTGGGGGCCGCCGGGCCCTGCCGGGCCGCCCGGGCCCATGGGGGCTCCGGGGCCCGTGGGACCACCGGGTGCGCCCGGGCCCGGGGGACCGCCCGGGCCTGTGGGACCGCCCGGGCCGCCGTACGGGGGTGTTCCACCGGGCGGCGGGGTGTTCGGGCCCGAGGGTCCGCCCGGGGGCCGGCTCCAGTGCGGAGGAACCGGGCCACCGGGACCGTGCGGCGGCGGGGTGTTCGGACCCGAGGGCCCGTGGGCGTTGTGCGGGTCCCCTCCCGACGACCAGAACGGTCCGGAAGGGGGATGCTCTTGTGTCATGGGGAGCCTGGGGGTGAAGGAGGGATGGGCACGGGGGCTGACCTGCCCCGCGCTCAAGAATAGCGACGGGGGCGACAAAATGGACGTCCAGTACCCGGTTCTGGCCGTTTGCGGCCCCCGCGGCCCCCTCCTGCCCTCCGGCTCAGCTCTGTGACAGCGCGTTGCTCCGGTCGCGTGCGGCCTCGATCGCGTCGGTGAACGCCGTGCGCACCCCGTGCCGTTCGAGCTCGCGCAGCGCCGCGGCGGTGGTGCCACCGGGCGAGGTGACGTTCTCCCGCAGCACGACGGGGTGCTCGCCGGTCTCGTCGAGCATCGCGGCCGCCCCGCTGATGGTGCGGCCCACCAGGCGCTGGGCGGTCGCGCGCGGCATGCCCATGGCCACGCCCGCCTCGATCATGGTCTCGGCGATGAAGTAGAAGTAGGCCGGTCCGCTGCCGGAGATCGCCGTCACGGTGTCCATGTGGCGTTCCTCGATGCGCAGTACCTCCCCGACCGTGCCCAGCAGCTCCTCGGCGCGGTCCAGGTGCTCCGGGCCGGTGTGGCTGCCGCCGGCGACCGCGGTCATGCCCTCACCGACCAGAGCGGGGGTGTTCGGCATGGCGCGCACGACCGGGACGGAGACCGGAAGGTGGCTCTCCAGCGCCTCGGTGGTCAGCCCGGCGGCGACGGAGACCACGAGCGTGTCCGCGGAGAGGTGGTGCCCGATCTGCTGCAGCAGTGCCGGCATGTCGTGGGGCTTGAGCGCCAGCAGCAGGGTGTCCGCCCGCTTGGCGGCCTCCTCGGCCGGGACGGTATCGACCCCGTAGCGGGAACGCAGCTCCGCGGCGTGCTCCTCGCGGGGCTCGGTCACGAGGACGTCGTGGGGCGCGTGGTCCTTGGCCAGCATGCCGGCGAGGAGCGCTTCGCCCATCTTGCCCGCACCGATGATCGCGATCATGAAGAGTCCTTCCTGCTCTCCCTCCACGCTAGAGGGCACCGCGCACCGGCGTGAACGCCGCGTCCCGATCTGTGGACAACGGTGGGGCGAGCCCGGTCACCCGCGGCCGTCGGTGCCGTCCTCGTCGACGGTCCCGGTGGGGTCGACGGAGAAATGGCGCGGCGGCCCGCTGCGCTTGCGGCGCAGCAGGGTGATGCGCTCGCGGCGGTCGGACGGGGGCGCCGCGGCCTGCGGCGAGGGTGAGAAGTGCAGCCGGGTGAAGGCCAGCGCCTCGGCGAGCTCGCGCATGCGCGCCTGGCGGTCGGGGGCCTTGCGCGTGCTGACCTCGAGCACCAGCTGGCCGCCGTACCCGCCGTTGGCCAGGTGTTCGAGCAGCTCGGCGACGGGTTGGCGCCCGCGGCCGGGGATCAGGTGCTCGTCGATGTTCTGTCCGCCGAAGCCGTCGGCGACGTGGACGTGGGAGAGGCGGTCGCCCAGCTGCCGGGCCATGTCCATCGCGTCGGAGCCGGACATCGCGGTGTGCGAGAGGTCGAGCGTGACGTCGGGGTAGTCGCGGTCGAGCGGGTTCCAGCTGGGTGCGTAGGGCACGACCTCGCGCTCGCGCACACGGACCGGGTACATGTTCTCGACCGAGAAGACCACGTCGGTCTCGTCCTGCATGCGTGCGATGCCGCGTTCGAAGTCGCGGGCGTACTCGCGCTGCCACCGGAAGGCGGGGTGCACGACGATGGTGCTCGCCCCGAGGGCCTCGGCCATCTCCTTGGACCGCACGAGCTTGCCCCAGGGGTCCTTGCCCCACACCCGCTGGGTGAGGACGAGGCAGGGCGAGTGCACGGCGGTCACGGGCATGTGGTGGTAGTCCGACAGACGCCGCAGCAGGTCGATGTCCTGGCTCGCCGGGTCGGAGGAGACGAGGACCTCCACGCCGTCGAACCCCAGCATCGCCGCGATCTCGAAGGCGGCCGGGGTCTTCTCCGGGTAGACCGACGCCGACGACAGGACGACGGGCGCGTCTGGGACCTGGATAGGGCTCACCCGACCCAGACTATGCGCTCCCGGCGGGTCCGCGCTTCCGGAGCTCGGCGTGGCGGTGGGGACACGGGCAGCGCCCCGGCCCGGGCATCGGTGCGGTGATGCTCGTGCCGGGGCGCCGGTCTGCGGGGATCATCGGGGCGGTCTCCGGGCTCAGCCGAGGCGGGCAGCCCCGACGAGGTTGGTGTGGTGGACGTCCCGCTCGCCGACGTCTCCCCCGGAGCTGGGCGCGTCGATCATGCGCCCGCCGCCGAGGTAGATGGCGACGTGGTAGGCGGTGCCCCCGTCGGCCCAGTAGAGGAGGTCGCCCCTCTGCGCGTTGCCGTAGGAGACCTTCTGGCCCTGGTCGACCTGGTCCTGGGCGATACGGGGCAGGTCCACACCGGCCTCGCCGAAGGCCCACTGGACGAGCCCGGAGCAGTCGAAGGAGTCGGGGCCGGTGCCACCCCAGGCGTACGGGGTTCCGGCCTGGCTCTCCGCGGCGCTGATGGCCTGCTCGACGGTGTCGGCGGGGAGGGCCTGGTGCACGCGCTCGGCGGAGGGTGTCGGTGGGGAGGAGGGGGTCTGTGCGGTGTGGGCGGCTGCGGGGGCCGCCCCGGAGGCGAGGGCCGCCGCGGCCACTGCCGCCGCGGTGAGTGCGCGTACCCCGCGCGTGGGGTTCCGGTCGGGACGGGCCTGTCGTTCCGGGGAGCGGCGTCGACAGACCCCGGTTTGCTCGTGATGGCGGCGTTCACACATGACTGGCCTCCAGCAGTGACACGGCGGCCCGCGCCCTCATGACGCAGATCTCTGAACCGCGTGCCCCCTATTCGTCACACACAGAGACGTTGATGTCACGGACAGTAGCCATTCTGTGGCCGGAAGTAGGCAAAGCCTGATTGACCTCGGGGCCCCGAAACGCCCACCCGGGCACAAAAACGGCCGCGCCCTGTTCGGAGCACGGCCGAGTCGTGTTACGGGAACGGATCAGGGCACGGGGACACCGAGGGCGTCACTGACGAACGCGGTCGTGGCCTCCATCCCGGCCCGGTTCGGGTGGACCGGTGCGGCGGCGTTCTCGGGGATCACGCCCTCCACCCAGCGCACGTCGGAGGGCTGGCAGGAGTCGTACCCCCGCTCGAAGACGTCGACGAAGGTCGCCCCGTGTGCCGCGGACTCCTCCTCGAGCATCGCGTTGAGGTCGATCTGTGCCTGGTCCAGGTAGGGGACGTCCCCGCTGGAGATCGGGACGGTGGGCCAGCAGCCGTCACTCTCGGGCAGGATCTGCAGGTACCCCACGAACATCACGGTGGCGTCGGGGCTGCGCTCGGCCACGTCCTCGAAGACACCGGCGATGTCGCCGCGCAGCTCCTCGATGCGCTCGTCGAGCTCGTCGCCGTAGTGGTCGGCGCACGGGCTGCCGTTCGGGCTCGTGATGCTGCGGGTGGCGCACTCGATCATCACGTCGGCGAACCCGAAGTCGTTCCCGCCGATGCCGATGGTGACCAGGTCGGTGTCGGCGGTGAGGGCGTCCAGTTGGGGCGGCTGGTCGTCGAACTGGGCCTCGTAGAGGTCCTCGACGACCGCACCGGAACAGCTCACGTCGACGAGCTCGGTGATGCCGAGCTGCTCGGCGAGCATCTTGGGGTAGTTGGCGTCGGACTGCATGCAGCCCAGCAGCGGGGCCTTCTGCTGGACCACGAGGGGCCCGGCGGTGAAGGAGTCGCCGATCGCCACGTACTCCTCGAACGCCGCGGCCTCGGGGATCTCCTCGGCGGCCTCGGCGGTCTCGGCGGCGACGGGGGAGCCGGCCAGGGACAGGCCCAGGAGCGCGACGGCGGGAAGGGCCGCGCGGGCGGCCCATCTGCGCAGGCGCCCCGGGGTGGGGACGGGGGTGTGGACCGGCGTGTCGTCAGTACGGAACACCGGGTCTCCTCTCCTGTGAGCGGGGGTTGATGGAGCGGGGACACGTGGATCTCACGCGACCCCGAAGGACCCTTGTGATGTCTCTAACATGATTGACATTTCCGGTCCCCTGACTCGTAGGTAACTTTCATGTGTCCCGGGGACCCCGACCGTCTTCCTGTGGACGGCGACCGGAGTGTCCCCGGGGGCCGATACCGTGTCGGCCATGGCCAAAGCAGCGAAGTCGACGTTCCGGTGCACCGAGTGCGGATGGTCCACGCTCAAATGGGTCGGCCGCTGCGGCGAGTGCCAGGCCTGGGGAACCGTCGAGGAGGCCGGGGCGCCCGCACCCGGATCCGTCGCCCCCGCCCCCGTGAGCTCCCGCGCCCGGCCCATCACCGAGATCGGTGTGGAGACCGCCGAGGCCGTGCCCACCGGCGTCGACGAGCTCGACCGTGTGCTGGGCGGCGGCGCCGTACCCGGCGGGGTCGTGCTGCTGGCGGGCGAACCCGGCGTCGGCAAGTCCACGCTCCTGCTCGAGGTCGCCGCCATGCGTGCGCGCCAGGGCCCCGTCCTCTACGTCACCGGCGAGGAGTCGGCCGGGCAGGTGCGCCTGCGCGCCGAACGCCTGGACGCGCTCTCCGACCAGCTCTTCCTCGCCGCGGAGACCTCCATCGCCTCCCTGATCAGCCACGTCGACGCGGTCCAGCCGCGCCTGCTCGTGGTCGACTCGGTGCAGACGATGGTCTCCCCCGAGGTCAGCGGGGTTCCGGGCGGCGTGACCCAGGTCCGCCAGGTCACCGGCGCCCTCATCCAGATCGCGAAGGAGCGCGGCATCGCGACCGTGCTCGTCGGCCACGTCACCAAGGACGGCTCCATCGCCGGCCCGCGCCTGCTGGAGCACCTGGTCGACGTCGTCCTGCAGTTCGAGGGCGAGCGCCACTCACAGCTACGGCTGCTGCGCGCGGTCAAGAACCGGTACGGGCCCACCGACGAGATCGGCTGCTTCGAGCTCACCGAAGGCGGCATCGAGGGCCTGCCGGACCCGAGCGGGCTGTTCCTGACCGAGCGCACCGACCCGGTCTCGGGCACGTGCGTGACCGTGACCCTGGAAGGCCAGCGGCCCCTCATCACCGAGATCCAGGCCCTGGTCGCACCCACCCCGCTGCCGGCCCCGCGCAGGGCCACCTCGGGACTGGACACCGCGCGGGTGAACATGATCCTCGCCGTCCTGGAGAAGCGCACCGGCATGAAGCTGGCCAACATGGACGTGTTCACCTCGACGGTGGGCGGCATGCGGCTGGCCGAACCGGCCGTCGACCTCGCGACGGCGATCGCGGCGGGCAGTTCCTTCAACGGCAAGGTCCTGCCCCCGGGGTTCATCGCCATCGGCGAGGTCGGACTGGCCGGGGACGTGCGAGCGGTGACCGGCGTGCGCCGCCGGGTCGCCGAGGCCCAGCGCCTGGGCTTCACCCTTGCGGTCGTGCCCAAGGGCTTCGGCGAGTCGATCCCCGGCATCCAGGTGCACGAGGTCGAGGAGCTCAGCGAGGCCCTCGACCACGTGGCCAAGTACCCCAAGCCGCGCCTGGTCAAGAAGTGACCGCTGGGCGCGCCCGCCCCCCTAGAAGTCGAAGACCGCGCCCTTGGCCAGCCCGAGCAGGCAGGGGTTGCTGAAGGTCTCCTCGTACTCCTCCCACCCCATGGAGGACGCCCGGACGGGGTTGTACTCCATCGTGCACTGGCCGTCCTCCGCCGGGACGGCCTCGATGGAACCGTGCTCCTCGATCAGGTCGCAGGCCTCCTGGGCCCTGGGGTGGGTGCCCTCCGCAGGGAGGCAGTCGAGGCTGACCTGGCGGTACTCACCGGAGTTCTCGAACTCCACCGACAGGACGTAGTCGGCGTCGGTACGCGCGGCCGAGGCCGGGTTGGTGAGGCCGACCGCGAGGGCGGCGGCTGCGGCACAGGCGAGAGCGGGACCGAGGATGGTGCGCTGCACGATGGCTCCAGTGGCTGTGGGATCAGTAGACAGCACACATGGTAACCAGTGCAGCACTCGGTGTACGTGAATTCGGCACAAGAAAGACCCGGCCCGAACATCGGACCGGGTCGGGGTCGGAGGGGATCAGCCGACGCGGAAGCGCAGGTCGTCGGCGCCTTCGCTGTAGGTCCCGCGGAGTTCGGCGTGGTACCAGCCGCTGCCGGCGGCGGAGGTCTCGTCCCGGCAGTCGGAGAAGGAGCGCTCACGGTCCCAGTCGATGGTGTACCGGTGCGTGCGCCCCTGGTCGAGCTGGCGTTCGTCGGACGTGTCGCCCTCACGGCAGTGCGCCGTGGAGTAGACCGAGTCGTCGCCGGAGGTCACGACCATCTCCAGCTCCTCGGGGCCCACGTCGACGGTGCAGGTCTGCTCGCCGGTGTTGACGACCTCGACGATGAACGAGGGGTCGACACCGGACGGGTACTGCTGCTCCTCGCCCTTCTTGTCCTCGAAGTCGAAGGTGATCACCACGTCCTGGGGGCGGCAGGGGTCCTCGGCGCGTTCAGGGGCAGCGATCTCGGCCTCGTCGTCGGAGCCCTCGTCCCCGTCCGAGCCCTCGTCATCACCGCCCTCGGCGCCCTCGTCGTCCCCGCCCTCCGAGGGGTCCTCGCTCGGGGAGGGCTCCTCGGTGGGTTCGGCGTCGTCCTCTTCGCCGTTCCCGTCCTCCTCGGGCTCCTCCGGTGGGACACTGGGTGAGGCCTCGGTGTCATCACCCCCGGCGCCGGCCTGGTTCTGCTGCCCCTCCTCGCCCGCCGAGGGTGAGCAGGCATAGGCCACGATGGCGACCACCACGAGGAAGGCCGCCAACACGAGGGCGCGCCGCTTCCAGTAGGTCTCGCGACTGACAGCTCCTGGGTGTCCGGTACTTGACGCCATGGGCCGTAGTATTGCGTTTTTGCGCGTCACTCACCTACTCAACCCGCCGAATTCCCATAAAAGATGAGCGACAACCCTTACAGCACAGCGGTTCTGGCGTGGTACGAGACCAACGCCCGAGATCTGCCCTGGCGTTCCATTGACGCTTCTCCCTGGTCGGTCCTGGTCAGCGAGATCATGCTCCAGCAGACACCGGTGGTACGTGTCCTCCCGGCCTGGCAGGCGTGGATGGAACGGTGGCCCACCCCGGCCGACCTGGCGAAAGAGCCCTCGGGTGAGGCCGTGCGCATGTGGAACCGGCTCGGTTACCCGCGGCGCGCGCTGCGCCTGCACGCCTGCGCGGTGGCCATCACCGAGGAGCACGGCGGGGAGGTCCCCAGCGACCACGCGACCCTGCTCTCGCTGCCGGGCGTGGGTTCCTACACCGCGGCGGCCGTGGCGAGCTTCGCTTTCGGACAGCGCCACGCGGTTCTGGACACCAACGTGCGACGGGTCCTCGCCCGTGCCGAAACCGGGATCGAGTATCCGCCGAAAACCCAGACCAAGGGCGAGGTCGCCCTGGCCGAGTCCCTGGTGCCCGAACTGCCGTCGGTGGCGGCGCGCTGGGCCGTGGCGGTCATGGAGCTCGGCGCCCTGGTGTGCACGGCACGTTCGCCCAAGTGCGCGGACTGCCCCATCGCCAACCAGTGCGCGTGGCGCCTGGCGGGCAAGCCGGCCCACGACGGCCCGCCGCGCCGGGGCCAGACCTACGCCGGCACCGACCGCCAGGTGCGGGGGCGGTTGCTGGCGGTGCTGCGCGAGGCCGAGCACCCGGTGCCCAAGGACGCTCTGGACGCCGTGTGGGACGAGAGCATCCAGCGCGAGCGCGCCCTGGACGGCCTGGTCTCGGACGGCCTCGTGGACCCGCTGGACGACGGGCGCTACGCCCTGCCCGGCTGAGCCCGGGCGGCCCCAGGGCACGGCGCGGCCTCAGGGCATGGCCCCCTGCGCGCCCTCGTCCTCCTCGCGCTCGACGCCGAGGTCGGCAGGGGTCTGCTCGGCGTCGAAGTCCTCCTCGGTCCCGTCGAACATCCCGCTGCACGGGGCACCGGGTTCGGGCACGTCGCGGGACTGCACGTACTGGCGCAGGAACGGGCCCAGCCGGGGGTCGTCGGCGTCGTCGAGCCGGATCTGCGTCTCCCAGCCGGAGGCCACCACCGGTGCGGGCAGGCCTTCCATGGGACTGACGATGATGTACTCGCCCGGGGTGTAGAGGTCGTGCAGCTGCTGGACCTGGTCGCGGTCCAGGTGCGGGTCGTGGGTGATCCACACGGCGCCGTGCTCCTGGGAGTGCACCGCGAACTCGGTGCGCAGCGGTTCGTCGTACACGCCGCAGTTCTGCCACGCGTCGTAGTGCTCACCGCCGGCCGGCGGGTACATCTCGTAGTCCGCCCGGGTGTCCATCGGCACGTGGGCCTTGGACAGCCCCTCCCACTCCTGGACACCCTCGACCGCCGAACCACGGGCCCGGTCCCCGGCGCCGAACATCGTGTAGGCGACCACTCCCCCGGCCAACACCAGGGCCAGGGCGAAGAAGGCCCCCACCGCGTACGGGGACGCCGGATCCTGGGTGGGCGGCCCGGCGGCAGGGGCCGAGGGGGCGGATGCGGGCTGCTGGGGTTCGGGCGCGTCAGTCACTCTCCGCAGCCTAGTGGCACCCCTGGGTCCCTGTGGGCCGGTCGGGAAGATCCCCGCCCGGGGTCCGGCCGCGGTTCAGCCGTGCTCCTCCACCAGGTCCTCGATCAGATCCCCGTCCTCCTCGAACTCGGCCTCGGTTCCGGAGTACGCCCCGCTGCAGGGGCCGCCGTGCTCGGGCGTGGTGACGGCGCGGTCGAACTCGCGCAGGAACTCCTCCAGCTCCGGGGCCTCGGGGTCCTCCACGACCACCTGTGCGCCCCAGGCCGAGGCGACCACGGGCGCGGGCAGGTTCTCCATCGGGCTGACCAGGACGAAGTCGCCGGGCCGGTACAGGTCGGCCAGCGTCTCGATCTCGCCGGGTTCCAGGGCGTCCTCGTCGTAGGTGATCCAGACGGCGCCGTGCTCCTGGGAGTGCACACCCAGCTCCGTGCGGATGGGCTCGTCGTAGACGCCGCAGTCCTGCCAGATGACGTAGTGGTCGCCGCCCACGGGCGGGTGCACGCCGTACTCCACTGCGGTGCCGACCTCCACGTGCGAGGCGGTGGGGACACCGAAGTTCTGCACGGTCCCGATCTCGTCGGGGTCCGCGGGCTCGGCCGAACGGCTCACGTCCGCGATGTCGGTGCCGCTGCCGGGCCCCTCGCCCGACGAGCCGAGCAGGACGTTGCATCCGGCCGCTCCCCCGCCGACCACCAGGCCGGTGACGAGGAGGCCGACGGCAAAACCCCACCCGCTGCCGGAGGCCGGCCGGGGCGGGGTGCTTCGGGGGGTGCTGTGTCTTCGCTCCGGAGGACCGGAGGCGTGGGGGGTGGGATCGTCAGTCACGCTCGCACCTTAGCCCGCGCCCGCCCCCTCCACCAGGGCAGTGCACCCCGCACACACGCCGCGGGGGCGCCCCCGTCCAGGGACGCCCCCGCGTCGATACCGGTCGAACCGGTGCGAGCCCTACTCGCCGGTGCCGGCGGCCGATTCCTCGACCTCCGGGGTGTCCGGCACGTTGGACGGCTTCGGAACACCCTTGAAGGTGAACTTGGAGTCGGTGCCCTCGCCCTCGGCGTCGATCACGACGATCTGGCCGGCCTTGATGTCGCCGAAGAGGATCTTCTCGGAGAGCTGGTCCTCGATCTCCCGCTGGATCGTGCGGCGCAGCGGCCGCGCGCCCAGGACGGGGTCGAACCCGCGCTCGGCGAGGATCTTCTTCGCCTTCGGCTTGAGCTCGATCCCCATGTCCTTCTCCTTGAGGCGGGAATCGAGGCCCGTGACCATCAGGTCGACGATCTCGAAGATCTCCTTCTCGGTCAGCTGGTGGAAGACGATGACGTCGTCCACACGGTTGAGGAACTCCGGACGGAAGTTGTTCTTGAGCTCCTCGTTGACCTTGGACTTCATCCGCTCGTAGTTGGTACCGGCGTCGTCCTCCTTGGCGAAGCCCATGGCCACACCCTTGGAGATGTCCCGCGTACCCAGGTTGGTCGTCATGATGATGACCGTGTTCTTGAAGTCGACGTTGCGACCCTGGGCGTCGGTGAGACGACCCTCCTCCAGCACCTGGAGCAGAGAGTTGAAGATGTCGCTGTGGGCCTTCTCGATCTCGTCGAAGAGGACCACGGAGAACGGCTTGCGGCGCACCTTCTCGGTGAGCTGGCCGCCCTCCTCGTAGCCGACGTAGCCGGGCGGGGAACCGAACAGCCGCGAGACCGTGTGCTTCTCCATGAACTCGGACATGTCGAGCTGGATCAGCGATTCCTCGTCCCCGAACAGGAACTCGGCGAGGGTCTTGGACAGCTCGGTCTTACCGACACCGGACGGGCCGGCGAAGATGAACGAACCACCCGGGCGCTTGGGGTCCTTCAGACCGGCGCGGGTACGGCGGATCGCCTGGGAGAGCGCCTTGATGGCGTCCTCCTGGCCGATGACCCGCTTGTGCAGCTCGTCCTCCATGCGCAGCAGCCGGGAGCTCTCCTCCTCGGTGAGCTTGAAGACCGGGATGCCGGTGGAAGCGGCCAGGACCTCGGCGATGAGCTCCTCGTCGACCTCGGCGACGACGTCCATGTCGCCGGCCTTCCACTCCTTCTCCCGCTGAGCCTTCTTGTTCAGCAGCTGCTTCTCGTCGTCACGCAGCGAGGCGGCCTTCTCGAAGTCCTGCGCGTCGATCGCCGACTCCTTGTCGCGGCGCACGTCCGCGATCTTGTCGTCGAACTCGCGCAGGTCCGGCGGAGCGGTCATCCGGCGGATGCGCATCCGCGAACCGGCCTCGTCGATGAGGTCGATGGCCTTGTCCGGCAGGTAGCGGTCGCTGATGTAGCGGTCCGCCATCTGCGCCGCGGCCACCAGGGCCTGGTCGGTGATGGAGACCCGGTGGTGGGCCTCGTACCGGTCGCGCAGACCCTTGAGGATCTCGACGGCGTGCTTGGTGGAGGGCTCGTCCACCTGGATCGGCTGGAAGCGCCGCTCCAGGGCCGCGTCCTTCTCCAGGTACTTGCGGTACTCGTCGAGCGTGGTCGCACCGATGGTCTGCAGCTCACCCCGGGCCAGCATGGGCTTCAGGATGGAGGCGGCGTCTATGGCACCTTCCGCCGCCCCGGCGCCGACCAGCGTGTGCAGCTCGTCGATGAAGAGGATGATGTCGCCGCGCGTGCGGATCTCCTTGAGGACCTTCTTGAGGCGTTCCTCGAAGTCACCGCGGTAGCGGCTGCCCGCGACGAGAGCGCCCAGGTCAAGCGTGTACAGCTGCTTGTCCTTGAGCGTCTCGGGGATCTCACCCTTGGTGATCTTCTGTGCGAGGCCCTCGACGACGGCGGTCTTACCGACACCGGGCTCACCGATGAGCACCGGGTTGTTCTTGGTCCGCCGCGACAGGACCTGCATGACCCGCTCGATCTCCTGGTCCCGACCGATGACCGGGTCGAGCTTGCTCTCCCGGGCGGCCTGGGTCAGGTTGCGACCGAACTGGTCGAGAACGAGGGAGGTGGAAGGGGTGGACTCGGAGGATGCGCCGGTGGCCTGGGCCTCCTTGCCCTGGTACCCGTGCAGGAGCTGGATGACCTGCTGGCGGACGCGGTTGAGGTCCGCGCCGAGCTTGACCAGCACCTGGGCGGCCACGCCCTCGCCCTCACGGATCAGACCCAGCAGTATGTGCTCGGTCCCGATGTAGTTGTGGCCCAGCTGGAGCGCCTCGCGCAGCGACAGCTCCAGGACCTTCTTGGCGCGCGGTGTGAAGGGGATGTGACCCGACGGCGCCTGCTGGCCCTGGCCGATGATCTCCTCGACCTGCTGCCGAACCGCTTCGAGGCTGATGCCGAGGCTCTCCAGGGCCTTGGCGGCGACGCCCTCACCCTCGTGGATGAGGCCGAGCAGGATGTGCTCCGTACCGATGTAGTTGTGGTTGAGCATCCTGGCCTCTTCTTGGGCCAGAACCACCACTCGCCGCGCGCGGTCGGTAAACCTCTCGAACATGTCTCGTCGCTCCTCTACAGAGCGGTCAGGCAGGGACGGTGTTTGCCGACCCAACTCTTCCGCATATCGGCCCCACAGGGATAACCGCCCCGGGGAGCTCTGCCGCACCCGTCCGTGGCCGGACGGCAGGCCCGCCGACCAGACGGACGCCTCCGCAAGGCCGGCCGCAGCCGCCCGTGCCAGAGACTTTCCCCGACGATAGGGCGTTCACCCAACATCCAACTACGAATTGCGCCGCCAGATTTCGGTGTACGCCGAAGGCGAACGGCCCGGGGACTCCCAACCTTCACGGAGTCCCCGGGCCGCACGTGTGCACGCCGAATTCATATGCTGAGAGCGAACAGGCCGAGCTGCTCGAAGACGATAGGAGCCTGACCGGAATCCGGTGGTACCGGCATCCGCAAGCCCCGGGGAGGGCCCGGTGCCCGCGGGAGGCCCGCCGGTCCCGTCATGTCTCGGCACTCGCGTGCCGCGGCGCCTCACTCGCGCCGTGCTCCGCCGCGGAACTCCGGTCGGGGGCCGTGTCACCCCCGCCGCCCGCGGCCCACGAGATATCCCCTGCACCCCCGTGCCACGGGACCGATCGTTCACGGTCCCGGGATGTCCGCGCCCCGCGTCGCCCCTGTGCCCGCCGGAGCCATTCCATCAAGAAGTGACAACATTTCGGCGAACCGGGGCCGTGGGCAAAGCTATCCCTTGACCGCCTCGTATTCGGCGACGATGGCGGCGGGGATACGGCCACGCTCATTCACGGGCTTCCCGGCGGCCTTGGCCCACGCGCGAATCTCGGCGCTGCGCTCACGGCTGGGCGTATTGCGGGTGCCCTTCTTCGGGCCGCGGCCGGGCTTGCTCGGAGCCTTGCGGGCGGCCTCGACGAAGGGACCGAGAGCTTCGCGAAGCTTGGCGGCATTACCCGCACTGAGGTCGATTTCGTACATCGAGCCGTCGAGCCCGAACGTCACCGTCTCCTCGGCCTCGCCGCCGTCGAGGTCGTCGACCAGGAAAACCTGGACCTTCTGTGCCATGGAATCAAACCTTTCAGAAGCGCGGTGTCTCCACACCTGAATATAAAGCTATCTCGGGAGAACGCAGAAGACAATTCCCGGCGTGCCAGAAATCACCGGGATCCGGCCCCGGGTTTCGGTTGAGCACCTGATCGCCGCGCTGCGGAGCCCTCCGGCACAGGTCACCTGTACTCCGGGGCGACCGGGCGGAGTCGACCGGTTACCGTATCAACGCCCGTCGGATTCCGCGCGTTCCCCGTCATCAGCATTCGCTGCCCCGTTCGCCGCGGAGGTCTCTTCCGCACCGGAGGCGCTGTCGCCGCTGCCCGCGGTCTCATCGGATCCCTTGCCGACCAGGCTTCCGTCGGTCCTCCGCGGAGCCATCTCGTTCCGCAGGATCTTGATGATGAAGAAGCAGAAGGTACCACCGACGACCGCCGGCGGGAGCAGCGCCGACAATACATCGATGAGACCAGGCGGAAGCAGTGATGACAAAAAATCACCCATCGAAGCGGCCCACCCTTCCCGGTTGTCACTTATCGCAGCAAATACCCGACCGAGGGTCGGGACACTCCTGGGGGGATGGCGCCCGACGGACCGGGTAAACCGTGGCCCGATGCGCGTGATCCGGGCGTCCCCCGGTTTGTCGGCGGACGTACCGGACTCCACCCCGGGCGAACCCGATCACCGCCAATGTCCGGTCGTGTGGCGCCCGTCCGTTTGGCGGGCGGGGGCGGCCCCGTGATCGGCGTGCCGTGAATACACGGTTCGGCCCTCGGCGGTGAACTCGGGTGCCTGTCGGCCCACCGGCGAACGCAGGTCCACATTACCCGCCCTCTTCCACTCCGATACCACCCGGTGGTGATTGATCGTCCCACCGGAGGATGAGCGGAGTTCGACCGGGGCCCGGACGGTATCGGGAACACGTGCCCCACCCAGTGCCGGAAAACCTTTAGGCACCGACGGTTCCGTACGGCTCGTCGAGGTGTACCAGCATCCGGGTGTTCCCGAGGGTGTTGGGTTTGACTCGCTCGAGGTCGAGGAATTCGGCCACGCCCTCGTCATAGGAACGCAGGAGTTCCTCGTAGACCCGGGCCGGCACAGGGGTACCCCGGATCGGGGAGAACCCGTGTTTGGCGAAGAATCCGGTCTCGAATGTCAGGCAGAACACACGGCGGACACCGAGTTCGCGTGCGGTGTCCAGAAGAGCGGAGACGAGGCGGTGGCCCACGCCGAAACCGCGCAGGGAGGGGTCGACGGCGACGGTGCGGACCTCGGCGAGGTCCTCCCACAGGACGTGGAGGGCGCCGCAGCCGACGACGCGGCGCTCGCCCTCACCACCCGGCACCTCGGGTTCGTCCTCGGCCTCGGCGACCCAGAACTCCTGGATGTCCTCGTAGAGGTTGACGGTGCTCTTGGAGAGCACACGGCGGTCGACGGTGTAGGTGTCGACGAGCCTGCGGACGTGGACCACATCGGCCGTGCGCGCGCGGCGCACCTGAACATGACGAACGGGCATAGCCGGACCAGCCTAAGGGTGGTTCCGGATATGCCCGTGATCGGACCCGGCCGGGGCCGGGTGCCCGTCAGATCAACTGACGCCGTGCGGCCCACACGACCGCTTCGATGGGCGTGTTCACGCCGAGCACGTCGCAGATGTTGCGGATGCGGCGGCGCAGCGTTCGGGCGCTCAGCTCCAGGTGCCGGGCGGCGACCTCGGTGGTCACCCCCGTGGCGATCTCGGCCAGCAGCTCCAGTTCCTCGCGGTTCAGTTCGACCGGGGTGTAGGTGCTGCTCAGCGCGGTCTCGCTCGAGCGGGCCTGGAGGGGCACCACGTTCTCCGGGTGCTCCCGGGTCCGGGGAGCGTTCTGGTCCTCTGCGGCACGTCGTACGAGTGTGGCCTGTTCCACTCCGTCCTCCCTCATCCATGTGAGTGCGGAACAACAACTCGTCACCTGTGTGGATGCCGACGGGCTCGACCCGGTTCTGTGCACCGGGGCCATGATCGCCGGCTCGCTCCCGGGGGCGCCTTCCCTCTGGCACAGGGCAGGCGTTCGGAGGCGGGCACAGCGGAGCCCGCACGCCCCGGATCCGTGAGCTGGGACGGTCAGCTCACCTTCGGGGCGTTCGGCGTGTACGAGTCCGGAAGGGCCTGGGCCCGGCCCGGTGCTCGCCCACCGTCGATCTGTTTCCACTTAGGCAATCGGACGGACCTGAGTCCGCCAATCAGCACGCTAAGCCGCGGAGTTCCGACCGTCAAGGCCCGATAAATGACCATGTGTGATCGCGCAAAGCCAAGGGGTGACCAGGCGCTCGGAGAAAACGATCGGGTCCGACCGTGACCTGCGTAAACAATCTTCATCGACCCAGGCGCCCCGAGTACAGCCCGTGACCGGGAAAAATGTCGACCTGTCCCGGCGGCGACCCTGCCGTGACCAGGGGGCGAGACGATCTGACCGAACGGTGAGACGCCTCCGGGTGGGACCGGACACGTTCACGCGGGGTCACCTCCGAGCACGCACGGAACCCCGGACCACACGGTGCGCCCGTGGTGGCCCGGGGTTCCTCTCGCGGCCGTGTCCCCGGCTCAGTCCCCGGAGGGCTTGACGATCGGGAAGAGCACGGTCTCGCGGATGCCCTTGCCGGTGAAGGCCATGAGCAGGCGGTCGATGCCGACGCCCACACCGCCCGAGGGCGGCATGCCGTACTCCAGGGCCCGCAGGAAGTCCTCGTCCAGCTGCATCGCCTCGGGGTCGCCCTCCGCGGCCATGAGGGACTGCTCGGTGAGGCGGCGGCGCTGCTCGACCGGGTCGACCAGCTCGGAGTAGCCGGTGCCCATCTCCATGCCGAAGCCGATGAGGTCCCACTTCTCGGTGAGCAGCGGGTCCTCGCGGTGCTGGCGGGTGAGCGGGCTGGTCTCGACCGGGAAGTCCCGCACGAACGTGGGCTGCATGATCGTGTGCTCGACCAGCTCCTCGAAGACGTGCTCGACGAGCTTGCCCTGGCCCCAGGCGTGGTCGAACTCCACACCCTTGGCCTCGGCCAGCCGGCGGACCTCCTCGACCGGGGTACGCGGGTCGACGTCGGCGCCCAGCGCCTCGGAGACCGCCCCGTACAGGGTGACCTCCGGCCACTCCCCGCCCAGGTCGTAGGTGACGCCGTCGCGCTCGATCACGGTCGAACCGAAGACGGCGCGTGCCGCCTCCTGGACGATCTCCCGGGTCACGTCCGCCATGACGTTGTAGTCGGCGTAGGCCTGGTAGAACTCCAGCATCGTGAACTCGGGGTTGTGCGTGGAGTCCGCACCCTCGTTCCGGAAGTTCCGGTTGATCTCGTAGACCTTCTCCAGGCCGCCCACGACCAGGCGCTTGAGGGACAGCTCCGGCGCGATGCGCAGGTAGAGGTCCATGTCGTAGGCGTTGATGTGCGTGGTGAACGGGCGCGCCGTGGCGCCGCCGTGCACCCGCATGAGCATGGGGGTCTCGACCTCGATGAAGTCGCGGGTGTTGAGCCCCTCCCGGATCGCGCGGATGGCGGCCGAGCGGCTGCGCACCATCTCCTGCGACTCGGGGTTGACGATGAGGTCGACGTAGCGCTGGCGCACCCGGGCCTCGGGGTCGGTCAGGCCCTTGTGCTTCTCCGGGAGCGGGCGCAGGCACTTGGCCGTGAGCGTCCAGCTGTCGACCATGATGGACAGCTCGCCGCGGCGGGAGGTGATGACCTCGCCCTCCACACCGACGTGGTCGCCCAGGTCGACGTCGGCCTTCCAGGCGTCCAGGCGCTCCTTGCCGACCTTGTCCAGGGACAGCATGACCTGGAGGTCGCCGGTCTCGTCGCGCAGGGTGGCGAAGCAGAGCTTGCCGCCGGCGCGGTAGAGCATGACGCGGCCCGCGATCGCGACACGGTCACCGGTGCCCGTGTCGGGCTCCAGACCCTGGTGTTTGTCACGCACGGTGCCGATCGACGTGTCGCGAGGGAAGGTCACGGGGAAGGGGTCGATGCCCTCCTCCCGCAGACGGTCCAGCTTCTGCCGCCGGACGCGCATCTGTTCGGGCAGGTCGTCGTAGGTGTCGTCGTGCGCGTGATTCACGCGGACGATCCTACCGGCGCCGGGGGCCCCGACTGACCGGGGCCGCACCACACGGTCCCGGCTCAGGCGGCGTTGCGGGCGAAGACCAGCCGCAGCCCGGTGAGCGTCAGCCAGGGTTCGTGCACGTCGACGGTCTCGCACTCGCCCACGACGGTTCCGGCGAGGCCCCCGGTGGCCACGACCGTCACGTCGTCGGGGCTGTCGGTGAGCTCGGCGACCATCCGGTCGACGATCCCGTCCACCTGGCCGGCGAACCCGAAGACGATGCCCGAACGGAGCGCCTCGGTGGTGTTCTTGGCGATCGCGGCACGCGGGCGCACGACCTCGACCATGTGGAGCTGGGCGCCGCGCTGCGACAGTGCGTCGACCGAGATGTCGATGCCCGGGGCGATGGCGCCGCCGACGTACTCGCCCTTGGCGCTCACCGCGTCGAAGGTCGTGGCGGTGCCGAAGTCCACGACCACGGTGGGACCGCCGTAGAGGTGGCTCGCGGCGAGCGCGTTGACGATGCGGTCGCTGCCGACCTCTTTGGGGTTGTCCATCCTGATCGGCACACCGGTGCGCACGCCCGGTTCGACGATGACGGCGGGGACGTCGCCGTAGCTGCGCCGGAACATCTCCCGCATCTCGTGCTGGACGGAGGGCACCGAGCAGCACAGGGCGATGCCGTCGACCCCGTCCGGCCCGGCCACGGCGCTGCCGGACACGAGCCCGTTGAGCACCACGGCCCACTCGTCGGCGGTACGGCGGGTGTCGGTACCCACTCTCCAGTGTTCGACGAGCTCTTCGCCGTCGAAGAGGCCGAGCACCGTCTCGGAATTGCCGACGTCGATCGCGAGCAGCATTCTGTGGACCCTCATCCGTGGTCGAAGTGGCGTGTCATCCAGGAATCCTCTGCCGGCGCGGGCGCTCAGGCCAGGTCGAGGGCGAGGTCAAGGGCGGGGCTGGAGTGGGTGAGGCCGCCGACGGCGAGCAGGTCCACACCCGTGGCGGCGACCTCGGCGGCCGTGTCCAGGGTGAGGCCGCCGGAGGACTCGAGGAGCGCGCGGCCGTCGACCAGTTCCACGGCCTTGCGCAGGTCGGCTGGGACGAAGTTGTCCAGGAGGATCTCCTCGGCCCCGGCCTCCAGGGCCTCCTCGACCTGATCGAGCCGGTCGACCTCGACCTCCAGGGGCAGCTCGGGGAAGCGCTCGCGGATCGCGCGCACGGCGGCGCCGACCCCGCCCGCGGCGACGACGTGGTTGTCCTTGATCAGGCCGGCGTCGCTGAGGCAGTAGCGGTGGTTGGTGCCCCCGCCGCAGCGCACGGCGTACTTGTCCAGGGCGCGCAGGCCGGGGCGGGTCTTGCGGCTGTCGCGCACGCGCGCGCCGGTGCCGGCCACGGCGTCGACCCAGGTGCGGGTGGCGGTGGCGATCCCGGACATGTGGGTGAGGAAGTTGAGGGCGGTGCGCTCGGCGGTGAGGAGGTCGCGGGTGCGGGCGGTGACGGTCATGAGGACGTCGCCGCGGCGGACCCGGTCGCCGTCGGCGGCGCTGCGCTCCACCTCG
Organism: Nocardiopsis coralli; assembly: GCF_014892575.1. Lineage (GTDB taxonomy): Bacteria > Actinomycetota > Actinomycetes > Streptosporangiales > Streptosporangiaceae > Nocardiopsis > Nocardiopsis coralli. The sequence goes on from NZ_JADBGI010000003.1 coordinate 80,469, forward strand.
ACGGCGCCCTCGGCCACGAGCCAGAAGACCAGTTCGGCGAGGGCCAGGCCGCTGATGGTGCCGTCGGCGCGGGCGGCCACGTGTGCGGTACGGACCTGGTCGGCGGGGATCGTGGCCACGGTCGTGACGTCGATGCCGGGGCCCGCGGTGAGGTCCTCGCCCAGGGCACGGCGGACCGTGTCCACGTGGGACCGGTGGGGCGCGGTCCAGGGCAGCGTGAACTCGGCGCGGGCGTCCGGGTCGCGTTCGCCCTCGGGGGCGGCCAGGGGGAAGGAGATGCCGTCCAGCTCGGCGCGCAGGGCGGGCGGCAGGGGCGGGACGGTGTCCTCGAGTGCGGTCACGGGGGTGTCGCCTTCCTGTCGGACGATGACGGCGGTGGAGCGCAGGCCGGGGCGGGGGTCGGGGTGGTCGGCACGCTGGTGGGAGCCGCGGCTCTCCGTGCGGCTCAGGGCCGCCGAGGCCACCAGGCGGGCCACGGTCAGCAGGTTGGCCGCCTCCCAGGAGGACGTGCCGGGTGTGGGCGCCCCGTGGGCCGCGAGGGTGCCGAGCTCCCGGGTCAGGGCGGTGAGGCCCTCCCCGGTGCGCAGGACCCCGGCGTGCTGCGACATCAGGGACCGCAGGCGGGGGACGAGGGCGGGGTCGACGGGCGGCAGGGCGGTGGCGGCCGGTTCGAGCGTAGCCGGGTCCGCGGCGGTGCTGGGGCGTTCGGCGGCCAGGCGGACGGCGCTCCGCTCGGCCTGCACGAGGCCCTCCAGCAGCGAGTTGGAGGCCAGCCGGTTGGCGCCGTGCACACCGGTGCGGGAGACCTCGCCGACCGCCCAGAGACCCGGGACCGAGGTGCGCCCGTCCACGTCGACCTCCACCCCGCCGGAGGCGTAGTGGGCGGCGGGCGCGACCGGAAGCGGCTGTTCCAGCGGGTCGATTCCGTGCTCGCGGCAGGAGGCCAGGATCGTGGGGAAGCGGCGTTCCCAGGTCCGGCGGCCGAAGTGGCGGGTCTCCAGGTACACGTGGTCGGTGCCCTGCTCGGCCATGACCCGGGCGATGGTGCGGGCCACGACGTCGCGTGGGGCCAGGTCGGCGAGCTCGTGCACCCCGTCCATGATCCCGCGGCCCCCGGCGTCGACGAGGTGGGCGCCTTCACCGCGCAGCGCCTCCGAGACGAGGGGTTGGCGGCCGCGCGCGTCCGGGCCGAGCCACAGGACGGTGGGGTGGAACTGGACGAACTCCAGGTCGCGCAGGCGGGCACCCGCACGGGCGGCCAGGGCGAGGCCGTCGCCGGTGGACACGGGCGGGTTGGTCGTGGACGCGAAGACCTGTCCCAGGCCGCCGCTGGCCAGCACCACCGCCGGGGCGTGCACCGCGCCCACGCCGTCGCGTTCGCCCTCGCCCATGACGTGCAGGGTCACACCGCCCACGGCCTGCGTCGCGGGGTCGCGCAGGACGTCGAGGGCCACGGCGTGCTCGATGGTCTCGATGCGTTCCTCCGCCCGGACCGCCTCGACGAGGGCGCGCTGGATCTCGGCCCCGGTCGCGTCTCCCCCGGCGTGGGCGATGCGGTCGGCACGGTGGCCGCCCTCCCGGGTCAGGGCCAGGTCACCGGTGCTCGAACGGTCGAACTCGGCGCCCAGGGCGATGAGCCGGCGCAGCGCCTCCGGGCCCTCGGTGGCGAGCACGTGCACCGCGAGCGGGTCGCACAGTCCGGCGCCGGCGAGGTGGGTGTCGACCATGTGCGCGACGGGGCGGTCGCCCGGGTCCATCGCGGCGGCGATCCCGCCCTGTGCGTAGGCCGTGGACCCGTGGGAGAGCAGCTCCTTGGTCACGAGCACGACCCGGCCGCCGGGGCGGTGCCGGGTGTGGGCCAGGGCTGTGCTCAGCCCCGCGATGCCCGAACCGACCACGACGGTGTCGGCACCGACGGACCACCCGGGGGCGGGGGCGTCGAGCCGGGTGGGGCGGGGCGGCGTCGGTGCGCTCATCTGTCTCTCTCGGGAAGGGGGGGCCTGCGGTGCGTTCAGAGGGGCACCGAGGTGTTGTCGATGAGTCTGGTCGTGCCCACGCGGGCGGCTACGGCCAGGACGGCGGTGCCGGTGTGGTCGGCCGGCGCCTCCTCGAAGGTGGCCGGGTCGACCAGGGCGAGGTAGTCGAGCTGGACCGGCGGGGTCGCGTCGGCGGCCTCGTCCAGGACCTTGCGGGCGGCCGCGCGCACGGCGTCGGCGCCCCCTGGCGCGGCCTCGCGTCCGGCCTGCAGGGCACGCGGGAGGGACAGGGCGCTCGTGCGTTCGGCCTCCGACAGGTAGCCGTTGCGGCTGGAGGAGGCCAGGCCGTCGGCGTCGCGCTGCAGGGGCGCCCCGACGATCTCCACGGGCAGGTCGAGGTCGGCGACCATACGGCGCACGAGGGCGATCTGCTGGGCGTCCTTCTCCCCGAAGACGGCGAGGTCGGGGCGCACGAGGTGGAAGAGCTTGGCCACGACGGTGAGCACCCCGGTGAAGTGGCCCGGGCGGGAGGCGCCCTCCAGGCGTTCGCCCATGGTTCCGGCGTCGACCGTGACCATCTGCGGGGCCGGGTACATGGTCTCCGTCGCGGGCGCGAAGACCACGTCGGCCTTCTCCTCGGCCAGCACCCGGACGTCGGCGTCCAGGTCGCGGGGGTAACGCCCGTAGTCCTCGTCGGGGCCGAACTGGAGCGGGTTGACGAAGACGCTCACGACCACCGTGTCTGCGTGCTCGCGGGCCAGGCGCACGAGGCTGCGGTGCCCGCCGTGCAGGGCACCCATCGTGGGGACCAGCCCGACGCGGCCGGCGCCGGCGAGGGCGGAACGCAGTTCCCCGGGGGTGCGGGCGACGACGGGGCCGTGCGGGGCGGATGCGGTCATGGGCGCTTCCTCGGTCGTGCCCGGGCGGGGGTGGGTCCCGGTCCCGGGCTGGGGCGGTGGTCGGGTCAGCGGCGCAGCACGTCGAGGAGGCGTTCGGCGTCCTCGGGTTTGAGCATGCCCGCCGTGATGGCGCGGTCGGCGGTGAGACGGGCGAGCTCGATGTAGCTGGCCACGCTCTCGGGGGCGTTCTCCCGGAGCTGTTCGATGTGGCCAGCCACGGTGCCGGAGTCACCGCGCAGGACCGGTCCGCTGAGGCCGTGGATGCCCAGGCGCAGGGCGTTGTCGAGGGACGCGCTGAGCATGGGAGCGAGCAGGCGGCCGGGGTCGGGCACCCCCGCCGACTCCAGGAGCCCGGCGCTCTCGGCGACCAGGGTGACCAGGTGGTTCGCGCCGCCGGCCAGGGCCGCGTGGTAGAGCGTGCGCTTGTCCTCGGCGATCCACACCGGTTCCGCGCCCATCTCGACGACGAGGGCCTCGGCGATGGGGCGGAGCTGGTCGGGTGCGGTGACGCCGAACGCGCAGTCGGCCAGGCGTGCGATGTCCTCGTCGCGGCCGGTGAAGGTCATGGCGGGGTGCAGCGCCAGCGGCAGTGCTCCGACGACGGTGGCGGGGGCGAGCACCCCGTACCCGTGGGCTCCGCTGGCGTGCACGAGGATGGTTCCGCGCAGGTCGGCCCCGGTGCCCGCGAGCCCTTCGGCCACGTCGGCGAGAGCGTCGTCGGGGACGGTGAGCAGGACGAGGTCGCCGGCGGCGACGACGTCGGCGGGTTCCATGATGCGGGCGCCCGGCAGCCGCTCCTCCACGTACCCGCGGGAGCGTTCGGAGACCGCCGCGGCCGCGACGACCTCGTGCCCGGCCCGGCCGAGCGCCTGGGCGAGGACCGATCCGACCCGGCCGGGACCGATGACCCCGACCCGCAGCCGTGCGGGACGCCCCTGCGTCGACTCCATCGTGCGTGCCCCCTCGGTGATCAGGTGTGTCCGGCCCGTTCTCCGGTCCGTGACGCCTGAGCACACGATAGCGGCCCCGCGGACACGTGCGGGGGCGGGCACCGCGGCGCCCGCCCCCTGTATGTTCCTGCCGGTCCCCGCCCGGTCAGTCCTGGATGATCACGCCCGTGTTGAAGCACGAGGACTGCGTCTGGCCGAGCACGGCGTTGCCGTTGCCGCAGCCTTCGTTCTCGTTCTCGACCCCGTTGATGTAGGCGAGGTTGCCGCTCACGTCGGAGCCGTGGGGGTGCGTCCAGGCACCGGCGTGCGCGGCGGCCGGTGCGGCGAGGAGGACCCCGGCGGAGGCCAGGGCGACGGCACCGGTGGCAAGCGTCTTCTTGAGCACTAGGCGTTCTCCTTCTGGGTCCGGTCGGGGGGACCGCCGGACCGCGTGTGTTTCCCGAGGGCACCTTCTGGGGGGCGCCGACTGGGAACCTACCGACAGCACGCCCCGCAGTAACCCCCTTGAGCTGGGATGATCACGAAAGAGTCGGTGGGCCTGACTTTGTGTAGCGGCAGGGCGGGGTGCCGATCGGGATGTAGGTGCATACGTCCGCCGATGTTCTGTGGCGCTGCGTGACCGGCCCGGAGGATTCTCGCCGGACCCGAACGGGGGTAACGGTCCGGCCGGGCGGGTCGGGCTGAGCGGGGCACGGACACACGGAAGGGGTGCCGCCCCTGGGAGGGACGGCACCCCGTGGCTGTACCCGGCTCGGGGCCCTACGGTGGCGCCCCCGTACGGCCCGGCCGGAAGCGCCTACTTGACGGTGGCGCCGGACCCGGCGCAGTTGGCGCTGGAGATGCCCAGGAGGCCGATGGAGTTGCCGCAGGCGTTGACCGGCACGTCGAGGTCGGCGACGAGCTGGTTGCCCGAGACGATGCCGCCGTTGCCGGAGGTCGCGACGTCGCCGGCCATGGCGGGGGCGCCGGTGAACAGCACACCCCCGGCAGCGGCAGCGATGGCACTGGCGGCGAGAGCCTTCTTCAGCATGTGTCTCTCCTGATGGCCCGGCCCGTGTGGGGCGGAACCGAGCTTTGACTGTCAGTGGAAAATCGAGCACTCACGGTGCTCATGTGCCATTCAGTCACAGGTACCGACTGTTCGTGATCGGAACCGTTGAATGTAACTCGGCTGTGACCTGTGAAAATGACGAAGAGTGTCGTTTCGTGCCGTATTTGTCAGCACATGGTGGCTGGGGTTTCGGCCTCCGCGAGGTTGGCCTTCGAGTCGACCGAAGCACCCCCGGACACAGCAGAGGCGCCACCCCACGACACGGGATGGCGCCCACACACTCACGCTCGCCGACCGGACGCCCGTCAGGGCCCCTCGGGGCGGGCCGGTCAGGCAGGAGCGCGTTCACTCACGGAACTACCAGTTCTTGACGGTGGAGCCGGAGTCGATGCAGTTGGCGCCGGAGACACCCAGGATCGCGATGGAGTTGCCGCAGACGTTGACGGGCACGTCGGCGTCCACCACGGCCTGGTTGCCGGAGAGGACGCCGCCGTTGCCGGAGGTGGCAACGTCGCTGTTGGCCATGGCGGGGGCACCGGTGAACAGCACACCGCCGGCGGCGGCGACGATGGCACTGGCGGCGAAAGCCTTCTTCAGCATGTTTTCTCCTATGGACCGGCTCCCGTGGGGGAACCAACCGTCCGGAAGTCGACGATTTGTATGACTGCGAACACTCCCCGTGTTCAGGAACCATTGAGCCACATCCACCGCCGCTGTGGGCCCGGATTCCGCGAATTTTTTCCGGCTGTGACCTGGCGTTATGACCCGAAGTGACGTCGCATGTCGGACATGGAGTCGCCGACGGGCAGAAAATCAGTCCCCATATGTGTCATAGCTCACATGCCCCGCAGGCCACACATGCGACCCACACACGACGAAGCGCCGCCCCGCCGAAAACGGGACGGCGCCTGGCGCAGCTACCTGGCGAGCGGTGCCCTAGTGCTTGACCGACGCACCGGAGTCGGTGCAGTTGGCGCCGGAGACACCGAGCACGGCGACCGAGTTGCCGCAGACGTTGATCGGGACGTCGAGGTCGGCGACGAGCTGGTTGCCGGAGAGGACGCTGCCGTTGCCGGAGGTCACGACGTCGTCGGCGGCCATGGCGGGGGCGCCGGTGAACAGCACGCCACCGGCGGCGGCAACGATCCCACTGGCGGCGAGAACCTTCTTCAGCATGTCTTTCTCCTGAATGTCGGAGCTGAGGCGCCGACGGTTGCTTACCTTTTGCAGTAATGCGAACACTCTTTGTGTTCGCTGTTATTCAGCCACACCACGGAGCAGGTGTGGCGATCACCGTCGGCGTGTCGCGGGACCGTGTCCGAAAACCCTCAGGGACTGCGGGGATCGTGCCGACCGCGGGTCAGCGTCGCGCGGGTCGCCCAGCGTTCCGTGCCCGCGTCGGGGTTCCGCGCCCGGCGCCCGTGTGCGACGAGGGCGTCCAGGACGGACCGCGCGTGGCCGGACTCCAGCCCGTACGCGCGGCCGTCCGCGGGCCCGGGCGGGGTGTCCGCGCCCACGGTCAGGCGCCCCGTGAACCGGGTCAGCGGGCCCTCGGCCAGGCGCAGGGCCTGCACACGTTCCACCGGGACCACGTCCGTCACGCGGCAGAAGAGCCCATGGGTGGTGACGAAGAGGTGCTCGTCGGCGCCGGCGTCGCTGTGGTGCAGGCCGCCACCCGACGCCAACGGCACGGACACCGCGTCGCTGTCCGGGAAGACCTCGTTGACCAGGGCGAACGCGCGGCTGCGGGGCGCCACCGGGAGCAGGGTCGCCGAGTCGCCCTGGCGTGCGCCCGCGTAACCGGCGACGTTGGCCTCCACACGAGCGACACCGAGGGCCCGCCACAGGAGCGGTTCCACGACCCTCACGGCCTGGACGCGGCCGGGCGGCACCGTCTGCATCCGGCGCTGGAACATGCCGTAGCGCAGCCGGAGCCCGTCGCCGGACGTCGAGGCGTAGAAGTCGGTGTAGCGGGTGAGCGGGCCCCAGAAGTGGCCGAGCAGGCCGAGTACGAGCGGGACGACCGCGCCGAAGACCCCCGGTTCCCCGAAGACCACACCGGCGGTCAGCAGCATCAACAGCGCCACGAACGCCAGCAGGACCGGGACGCGGAAGAGCAGCGCGCCCAACAGCAGCGGGAACGGCAGGCGGTAGAACGGCCACTCGGGGGCCTCGGGGGCACGCCCCGGCAGGCCCGCGGCGTGTGCCAGGACCGCGACGCGCAGGCGTTCGGCGAGGTCGTGGCGGAGACAGCGCAGACGGACGACGCTGCCGTCGCCCCCGGCCAGTTCCACACGGAGTTCGGCCAGCCCGAAGACCTGCATGAGCAGCGGCCGCACCACGTCGACGGCCTGGAGCCGGCTGAGCGGTATCTCCCGGGATCCGCGCAGGACGAGGCCGCTGTGCACCACGAGGTGGTCGCCGCGCAGCCCGAACGTGGCGTACCACCAGGCGGGCAGGCAGTAGGCGAGCGATCCGAAGACGACCCCGACCGTCATCATGAGGACCCAGTCGAACCCGAACAGGCCCAGGATCGGCCCGGCGAGCGCGGCGAACACGATGGTGACCGCGATGACCTGGAACGGGACGACGAACCAGTGGGCGCGGAAGACACCCGTGGTGACGTCCTGGAGCGTGCGGGGCATCGGTGCGGCGTGCCACTGACCCTGGGGCGCGGGTGGCGCGGTGGGCGGCGGGGCCCACTGTGCGGCGTGCGGTCCGTGCGCGGAGGTGGGCCCGTGCGGGTACTGCGGCGGCCCCTGCCCCGGCGGCGGTGGCGGCGGCCCCTGGGGCGGGTACGCCCATCCGCCGGGCGGCGGTCCTGGCGGTGGCGGCGGGGGCGGCGGAGGCCCGGGCGGCGGCCCTTGGGGCGGGCCGGGCGGTGGGCCTCCTCCGGGTACGGCCCATCCCCCGCCGGGCCGGGGCGTCCCCCCGTGCCCGCGGTCGGCGTCCCCGTGTTCCGGCTGTGCTGGTCCGTGCACCTACAACCCCGTCGAGAAGCTCTCGCTGCGCGCCGCGAGGCGGCCCCGCAGCTGGACGGCCTGCTCCAGCGGCAGGCCCAGGACCCTTGTGTCGGCGGTGCTGGCCGCCGTGCGGATGCGGACCGTGGCGATGCCGAGCGCCTGTTCCAGGATGTCGGCGGTCATGTCGACGACCTGCATGCGCCCGTACGGGACCACGACGAGCTGGCGGAGCAGGACCCCGTAGGTCAGGTACAGCTCCGACGGTCCTTCCACGAACCCCCAGGAACGCCGGAACGACCCCGCCACGAACCAGCTGACGACGAACGCGGCCACGACGGCCGCGCCCCAGCCCAGTGCCCAGGCCCAACCGGCCCAGACCAGGGCCATGACGCCGCCCAGGACACCTACCAGCAGGCAGACCCCCGCGGCGACCACGCGGCGGTACCACGCCAAGGCCCCGGGTACCCGGTTCCACTCTGTGCCCTCGGGCGGGTCGAAGGGCCCCGGGGGCCGCGCGGGCCCGGGGGTCACGTCCGGCGGGGTCGGCTCGCTGCTCTCCACGAGGCCAGTCAACCATCCGTACGCAAGCCCCCGGAGGACCCTCCCGGGCCGCGTGCCCGAGCAGCCCCGTCAGGCGGCCGCGTCGTCGTCGCGTTCGTCGTCGGGAACCCGGCAGGACTGTTCCAGGTACAGCGCGGCGCCCAGCAGCAGCGCGGCGGAGGCCGAGGTGCCGAGGGCGTTGAGGAAGACCTCGCGGTGCACGGGCAGCGCGAGGGTCTCCACCAGCGGCAGGGCCAGCCCGACGAAGAAACCCGCGACGAGCGCGGCGAGCACCGCACTGGCCTTGGCCAGCGCCAACAGGCGTGCGGCGCTCAGCGGCTCCATGGGTTCGGTGCCCGGTGCACGGCGGATGCGGCGCCGGGTCCGGGACGCCGTGAACAGCTCGGCCAGTGCCAGGAGGAGCAGGGTCGGGATCGCCGACCACGGCACCATCGGGGTCCCCGCGACGAGCTGGTTGGCCAGGAGCCCCACCAGCACCCCGCACACCGCGAGCAGCGCCGGCAGGCGCCACCCCGTGGGAGCGAGCCGGTTCTGCGGGTCCTGGTCCTCGTCGGCCATCACGTCCCCCGCGGCAGGGACAGCGCCAGGTCGTCCCGGCGCTCCAGTTCCTGGTCCTCGCCCAGGCCACCGAGCAGGTCGGCGACGCTCCCCCGGCCGGGCAGCTCGGCCACGGGGTCGGCCTCCAACCACGGGCGCAGAACAAAGGCCCGCTCGTGCGCGCGCGGGTGGGGCAGGGTCAGCACCGGGTCGTCGGAACGTGTCTCACCGAAGGCGATGACGTCCACGTCCAGCGTGCGCGGGCCCCAGCGCACCTCGCGGACCCGGTCGAATTCCTGCTCCACGGCCTGGGCCCGGGCCAGCAGCGCGCGGGGGTCCTCGCCGGCCTCCACGACCAGCACCGCGTTGAGGAACGCGCCCTGCTCGGGCCCGCCCACCGGCGCGGTCTCGAACACCGGCGACAGGGCCACCGCACGCGGCGCGTCCGGGCCCGAGAGCAGCGCGTCGACCGCGCCCTGAAGCGTCGCCCACCGGTCGCCCAGGTTGGAACCCAGGGACAGTACCGCCGTGGTCACCGTTCCTCCTCGCGCCGCCGGTCGACGGTCACCGCCACGTCCGCAAACTCGTGCTCGATCGGTGCGGACGGTTTGTGCACGGTCAGCTCCACGCGTTCCACGAGCGGTTCGGCAAGGCACACCCGGGCAAGGCGTTCGGCGAGCGTCTCGATGAGGTCGACGGGTTCGCCCGTGACGACCTCCACGAGGCGGTCGGCGAGCACCCCGTAGTGCACGGTGTCCTCGACGTCGTCGGAGGCCGCGGCCGGGGCGGCGTCCACGTGCAGGACCGCGTCCACGACGAACTCCTGGCCCTGGCGGCGTTCGAAGTCGAACACCCCGTGGTGGCCGACCGCCCGCAGCCCGCGCAGGGTGATGCGGTCACGCATCCGGGGTGCCCTCCCCCTCCTCGTCCTCCTCCATGAGGACCGGCGACGCGTGGTGCGACCACAGACGCCACCCCTGCTCGGTGTCGACGAACAGGTTGGTGGTGACCACCTGGCCGCCGGCGACGAACCCGGGGCTGTCGTCCTCGGCCGTGAGCACGTTCTCCTCGCAGGTGACCATCGCGATGTCGCCGGCCACGCCGATGTGCGTCTCGGTGAGCACGTACTGGATGTAGGTCACGTTGGCCATGATCAGCGACCACGCCCGCATGATCTCGGTGCGCCCGCGCAACAGGGGCCAGCCGGGGTTGACGCACACCACGTCCGGGGCGTCGTGTTCCTCGGCCCAGACCGCCTGCATCAGGTCGATGTCGCCGTTCTCGATGGCGCTGTAGAACTGCGCGTTGGCGTCGGCAACGCGCTCCATGACCTCCTGCCGCGAATTCACAGGCCGCCCCGGGCGGTGGGGCTCTCGCGGCCCTCGGTCAGGCGGGCACCGCCGTCGGACCAGGCGGAGGCCACCCGGACGGCGTCGGCGTTGGGGCGCACGTCGTGCACCCGCACCGCCCAGGCACCCCGGTCGGCCGACAGGGTCGTGACGGCGGCGGTCGCGGCGTCGCACTCGGTGAAGGGCCGGTCCTCGCCCTTGGGGGCACCGAGGAGCCGGCTCAGGAAACGTTTGCGGGACCCGGCCACCAGTACGGGGCGGCCGAGTTCGTGGAACCGTTCGAGCTGGTGGAGCAGCGCCCAGTTGTGCGCCGGCTCGGGGCGTTTGGAAAAGCCCAGTCCCGGGTCCAGAACGATCTGGTCGGGAGCGACACCTGCAGCGATCATGGCCTCCATACGGTCACGGAGCTCATCGAGGACCTCCTGCACGACATCCGTGTACACGGCACGGCTCTGCATGTCATGACTATGCCCACGCCAGTGCATCAACACGTACGCCACACCGGAAGAGGCGACCAGACGTGCCATGTCGGGGTCGGCCAGCCCGCCGCTCACGTCGTTGACCAGTACGGCGCCGGCCTCGACGGAACGCTCCGCGACCCGGGCCCGCATGGTGTCGACGCTGACGGCCACGCCGCTCGCGGAGAGCTCGCGGACCACCGGGACGACCCGGCGCAGTTCCTCCTCGGCCGACACCCGTTGGGCGCCGGGCCGGGTGGACTCACCGCCCACGTCGATGATGTCGGCGCCCTCCTCGACGAGGCGCAGACCGTGGTCGACCGCACGGCCGTGGTCGAACCACGCTCCGCCGTCGGAGAAGGAATCGGGGGTCACGTTGACGACCCCCATGACCTGGCACCGCCCCTGTTCGGGCAGGCCCGGAACTGTGTAATTCGGCCCCATGGGGATCACCCTACGCGCATGCGGAGGGGCCGGGAGCAGCTGCCCCCGGCCCCTCCGGTCGTACGTTCGCGGCGGCTCAGCGCCGGTCCAGGATGAGGCTCATCGCCTCGGCCCGCGTGCGGTCGCTGGCGCGGAACGCACCCCGGACCGCGGAGGTCACCGTCTTGGCCCCGGGCTTGCGGATGCCGCGCATCGACATGCACAGGTGCTCGGCCTCGACGACCACGATCACACCGCGGGGGTCGAGGGAGTCCATGATGGCGTCGGCGACCTGCCCGGTGAGGCGCTCCTGCACCTGGGGGCGGCGAGCGTAGACGTCCACGAGGCGGGCCAGCTTGCTCAGTCCGGTGATGCGCCCGTCGGCGCCGGGGATGTACCCCACGTGCGCGACCCCGTAGAAGGGCACGAGGTGGTGCTCGCAGGTGGAGTAGAGCTCGATGTCCTTGACCAGGACCATCTCTTCGTGGTCGGCCTCGAAGGACGTGGTGAGCACGTCCCCGGGCTTCTGGTCCAGGCCGGCGAACTGCTCCTCGTAGGCCCGGGCGACCCGCGCCGGGGTCTGCTGGAGCCCGTCGCGGTCGGGGTCCTCGCCGATCGCGAGCAGGATCTCGCGGACGGCCTTCTCGATACGGGCGTGGTCGACGGATCTGGGAGGAATGTCCTCGATCTCGCTCACGTGTCCCCTCCCTCGGTCTCTGCGGACGAGCCGGTGAGCTGTCCGTTGGGCGACGTTCCCTGGACCTCGGTGCCGTTGAGGCGCGCGAGCTCCTTGTCCGACCGCACGGGCGGCCGGTCCGACGGCTGGCGCTTCCCGTACCCGGTGAAGGAGCCGCGCGAGGGGCGCTTCTCCACGGTGGCGAAGACCTCCAGCACCTGCGACTTGGTGAGCGTCTCCTTCTCGAGGAGCTGCAGCACGAGCTCGTCGAGCACGTCGCGGTACTCCACGAGCACCTCGTAGGCCTCGTCGTGCGCGGACTCGATGAGGCGGCGGACCTCCTCGTCGATGACCGAGGCGATCTCGTCGGAGTACTCGGGGGCGTGCGACATCTCCCGGCCCAGGAACGGTTCGGAGCCGGAGGTGCCGAACTTGCGCGCACCCAGCCGCTCGCTCATGCCGTACTCGGTGACCATGTTGCGGGCCAGGCTCGTGGCCTTGTCGATGTCGTTGTTGGCGCCCGTCGTGGGCTCGTGGAAGACGAGCTCCTCGGACGCGCGCCCGCCCAGCATCATCGCGAGCTGGTCCATCATCTGCGAACGCGTGGTGAGGAACTTGTCCTCGGTCGGCAGCGACATGGTGTAACCGAGGGCGCTGCCGCGCGGCAGGATCGTGATCTTGTGGACCGGGTCGGAGTTGGGCAGCGCGTGGCCGACGAGCGCGTGGCCGCCCTCGTGGTAGGCGATGACCTTCTTCTCGTGGTCCGACATCACCCGGGTCTTGCGTTCGGGGCCGGCCATCACCCGTTCGATGGCCTCTTCCAGGACGGAGTGGGTGATGACGTCCTCGCCGCCGCGGGCCGACAGCAGGGCGCCCTCGTTGATGACGTTGGACAGGTCCGCACCGGTCATGCCGGCGGTCTGGCGCGCGATGACGTCGAAGTCGACGTCCTCGGCCATCGGCTTGCCCTGCGAGTGCACCTTGAGGATGTCGCGGCGGCCGTCCATGTCGGGGCGGTCCACGACGACCTGGCGGTCGAAGCGGCCCGGGCGCAGCAGCGCGGGGTCGAGGATGTCGGGACGGTTGGTGGCGGCGATGAGGATGACGCCGCCCTTGACGTCGAAACCGTCCATCTCGACGAGCATCTGGTTCAGCGTCTGCTCGCGCTCGTCGTGGCCGCCGCCCATGCCGGCGCCGCGGTGGCGCCCGACGGCGTCGATCTCGTCGATGAAGATGATCGCGGGGGCGTTGGCCTTGGCCTGCTCGAACAGGTCGCGCACGCGCGAGGCGCCCACACCGACGAACATCTCCACGAAGTCCGAACCGGAGATGGAGTAGAACGGCACCCCGGCCTCACCCGCGACGGCGCGCGCCAGCAGGGTCTTACCGGTGCCGGGCGGACCCATGAGCAGCACGCCCTTGGGGATCTTGGCGCCCATGGACTGGAACTTCTCGGGGCTCTGCAGGAACTCCTTGATCTCGTGGAGCTCCTCGATCGCCTCGTCCGCGCCGGCGACGTCGGAGAAGGTGTTCTTCGGGGTGTCCTTGGTGATGAGCTTGGCCTTGGACTTGCCGAAGTTCATCACGCGGGAGCCGCCGCCCTGCATCTGACTGAAGATGAACCAGAAGATCAGGATGAGGATGACCAGGGGCAGGAGGCTGAACAGCGCGGTCGTCCACACGGGGGTCGTGGCCACCGACACCTGGTAGGAGTCGACGTTGCCGTCCTCGCTGTCGGCCGACGCCTGGAGCATCTCCGCGAGCTGAATGCCCTGGTTCTCGACCCAGTAGGCCTCGAGAACCTCGTCGTCCGTGGTCGTGAGCACGATGCGCTGGTCCCGGTCGACGATCTCGGCACTGACCACGTCGTTGTTCTCGACGAGCTGGTAGATCTCCGAGATGTCGGCCTCGCGCGTCTCGGGCCCGCCGCCGATGTCGAACACGCGGAAGCCGATGACGAGGACGACGAGTACGGCCAGGATCCAGATCCACGGGCCGCGGAAAATACGCTTCAGATTCATGTGAGCGGTCCCCTGACGGGTCCGTCCCTTCTGACCAGGCAGCAGCCCGCACCGGAGGAGTTTCCGAAGCAGGACCTATCGGACACGTGCTCCCCGCGAAGTCGCCGGGATCATCGACGGTACACCTCACGTCGCCGGGCAGGCACACCACTCTTGGGCAGCGGTGTCCCGCGCGGTCGAGGGGCGTGGGGCCGTCGAATGAACCAACGACGGCACCCCGCCGAGTTGTTCCCCGGACGGGCGCAGGGACCGGGGTGAGAAGCGCTACGCGGCCGCCCGCGCCGCCTAGGCGTCGTCCTCGTAGACGTGCGGCGCCAGCGTGCCGATGAAGGGCAGGTTGCGGTAGCGCTCGGCGTAGTCGAGGCCGTAACCGACGATGAACTCGTTGGGCAGGTCGAAGCCGACGTAGCGCACGTCGAGGTCGACGTCGAAGGCCATCGGCTTGCGGACCATCGTGCAGATCTCCACCGACTTGGGACCGCGCGACTTGAGGTTGCCGACCAGCCAGGACAGCGTGAGCCCGGAGTCGATGACGTCCTCGACGATGAGGACGTCGCGGTCCTTGATGTCGGTCTCGAGGTCCTTGAGGATGCGCACCACCCCGGAGGAGCTGGTGCCCGCCCCGTAGGAGGAGACGGCCATCCAGTCCATCGCGGCCGGCGAGTGCAGGGCCCGTGCGAGGTCGGCCATGACCATGACGGCTCCCTTGAGCACGCCCACGATCAAGAGGTCACGGCCCGCGTAGTCCGCGTCGATCTGCGCGCCCATCTCCTGCAGGCGCGTGGTGATCTGCTCTTCTGTGACCAGGACCTTCTCGAGGTCCTGACCCATGTCCTTGGCGTCCACGCTCGTGTTCCTCGCTGCTGGGTTCCCCGTGTGCGGCACCAAGGATAAACGCGGAGCGAACCGGCACCGTGCGCCGGTCACCTCCCGATGGTGATCCGGCCGTCGCGGCGGCGCCCACGCAGGCCGCCGGGCAGGTCGATGTGGGACTGGCCACGCCATTCGGTCACCAGGCGGTCGAGTTCGCGCACGTGTCGGGCGTTGAGGTCCCCGGCGGGGCATCCGGCGTCGAGGGCGGCGCGGTGGAGGACCCGGGTCCGCAGGGCGGACGGGGCGGCCTCGAGTTCGGCGACGGAGAGCCCCTCGGCGGGGTCGTCGCCGGCGCGGCAACGCAGGTCGGCCGCGAGACCGTCGAGGGTGTCGGCGTCCGAGCGCAGCATCCCGGCGGTGCGGGCGAGCGCCCGTGCGATCCCCGGGCCGAGGGTCTTCTCCAGGGCGGGGAGGGCGTCGTGGCGGACCCGGGAACGTGCGAAACGCGGGTCGTGGTTGTGCGGGTCCTCCCACGGCGACAGGTCCATGCACAGGCAGGCGCGGCGCACGGTCTCGCGGTCCAGGTCGAGGAAGGGACGCAGGTAGGCGCCGGCACGCGGCGGCATCCCGGCGAGCGAGCGCGCGCCCGAGCCGCGGGCCAGCCCGAGCAGCACCGTCTCGGCCTGGTCGTCGAGGGTGTGGCCGAGCAGCACCGCGGCAGGGGCGTGGTCGGAGACGACGGTGTCGAGCGCGGTGTACCGGGCGGTGCGGGCGGCCGCCTCGGGACCGCCCCGGCCGGCCACCCGGACGGTGCGGACCAGCGCGGGGTCCAGGCCCAGGTCCGCCATGACCCCGGCGACAGCGCGGGCCCGTTCGGCCGAGCCGTCCTGCAGCCCGTGGTCGACGGTCACGCCCCCGGCACGGCGGCCGCGGCGGGGCGCCTCGAAGGCCAGGGCCCCGGCCAGCGCCAGGGAGTCGGGGCCACCGCTGCACGCCGCGAACACGGTGGTGTCCCGGGGCAGGGCGAGCAGAACCCGCCGCACCGCCGAACGTACGGCGGCCACGGCGGGGTCGGGACCGGTCATTCCGCGATGGCGGCGGGGCGCACCACGCGGTCGATCCACGCGTTCGGGTCGCGGATCTCCGCCATCGTCGGCAGGGTCTCGCGGGAGGTCCACACCTTGTTGAACTCGGCCATGCCCACCTGGGCGACGACGGTGCGCACGAAGGCGGCGCCCTCCTCGTACTGCTTCATCTTCATGTCCATGCCGAGGAGCTGGCGCATGATGCGGTCGAGCGGGTTGGCGGCCGCCCGGCGCTTCTGGAACCGGGCGCGGATGCGCTCCACGCTCGGCACGACCTCGGGCCCGACGGCGTCCATGACGTAGTCGCCGTGCCCCTCGGCCAGGCTCATGACCGCGCTGACACGGTCCATGATCTCCTGCTGCTCCTGGCTCTGGAAGGCGGTGAGCAGCCCGCCTGCCTCACCGTCGCCGCGGACCGCCCCGGCCACGGCCTCGCCCGCAGCGCGCAGGCGGTCGGCGAAGACGGCGGCGTCCAGCTCCGAGGACAGCAGGAGTTCCTGCATGAGGTCCTGGACGTACCCGCGCAGCCACGGCGTGGACGTGAACTGCATCCGGTGGGTCTCCTCGTGCAGGCAGACCCAGAGGCGGAAGTCGTGCGGGTCGACGTCCATCTCACGTTCGGTGTTGACGATGTTGGGCGCGACCAGGGTCAGGCGCCCGGTCGGCATGTTCCCGTCGGGGTCGGGCGGGAGGAAGAGTTCGTACTGGCCCAGGACCTTCCCGGCCAGGTAGGAGAGCACCGCGCCGAGCTGCATCCCGGTCACACGGGACCCGACGGCGCCCGCCAGGTTCGCGCCGGGGGTCTCGGAGCGTTCGCTGCTCATCTGTTCGAGGGCGGGTTCGAGCACGACCCGGAACCCGTCGACGTTGGCGCGGATCCAGCCGGGGCGGTCGACGATCGCCGCGGGGCCGGTCGGTACGAGAGGGTTCAAGCCGGTGAAGTCGCGCACGTGTCCGGCGGCCTCGGTGGAGAGTTCGCGCAACTGCGCGACGGCCTGCCGCGCGTCGGACAGTTCCACCTGCGGCCCCGGGCGCACGAGGCGGACACCGGTGCTGACGGCTACGTCCCAGTCGATCACAGTCACATCCGTCAGCCTACCCACGGGTCAGGCGCGGGCACCGGGATCGGAGTGGGAAATCAGGGCCCTGCGGGGGGTTCCCCCGATACCGGCGACCGGGCCGGGCGGCGTCGTTCCCGGTCAGGAACAGCCGCAGGCACTGAGCGCCGCGGCGATGGTGTCCAGCTGCGGCCCAGTGGCGCCGTCGACGTTGGCCACGAAGGCGTAGACGAAGACGTTGCCCTCCTGGTCGTGCACGGTCCCGGCCAGTGAGCTCACGCCGTCCAGGGTTCCGGTCTTGCCGCGCACCAGGCCCGCACCGTCGTGGGAGTCGGAGTGTTCGGAGTAGCGGCCGGACAGGGTCCCGGTGGCGTTGGCGGTGGGCAGCCCGGTCACGGTCGCGTCGAGGTCCGGGTGCTCGGGGTCCCCGGCGATCTGCACCATCTCCACGAGCGCGCGGGGTGTGATGCTGTTCTCCGGGCTCAGGCCGCTGTTGTCGGACAGCTCCACACCCTCGATGCCGAGGTCGTCCAGGACGCTGTGGGTGGCCGCGGCGGCTCCGTCGAAGTCCGGCTCCTCCCCCAGTTCGAGGGCGGCGACCCGGCCCAGTGACTCGGCCATGTTGTTGTCGCTGGCCAGCATCATGAACTCGACCAGGTCGGAGACGGGGCCCGACTCGACCTCGGCCAGGACCTCGCCGGAGGCCTCTTCCTCGGACGGGTCGCCGTCGACCTCGATGCCGGCGTCCTCCAGCTGTGTGGCGAAGGCGTCGGCGGCGGCGCGCGGCGGGTCGTCCTCGCGGGTGGAAACGTCCGGTTCGACCCGGCCGCCGTCGAGCAGGAGGGCATGGACGGCGGCGGTGCTGCCCTCGGTGATGTAGTTGGGTTTCCACCCGGGGCCGGTGTCGGAGCCGGTGAAGTGCGAGTCGTCGTAGCCGAGCGAGACCGAGGACACACCCTGCTCCTCGAGGGCCTCGGCGGTGCTCTCGGCCAGCTCCTCCAAGGTCGCCGCCTGCGGGTAAGCTGCCGTGTCGGCCGTCGCGGTCAAGGTCGCGTCGCCCGTCCCGCGCAGCACCAGGCTGTCGTCGTCCGGGTCCAGGTGGACCTCGGTGGTGAGCCTGTGGTCGGGGCCGGCGGCGGACAGCACCGCGATGGCCGTCGCGATCTTCGTGGTCGAGGCGGGTACCGCAGAGGTGTCGGCGTCGTGCTCGAAGAGTGTCTCGCCGGAGACGCCGTCCACGACGAAACCGGAGAGGCCCTCCTCGAGCCCGGAAGCCGACATGGGATCATCGAGAACGTCCGCGATCCGTTCCGGGTCGGCCGGAGTCGAGGCCGCGGGATCCACCGACGCCGCGCCCTCGGCGTCCGTGACCGGGTTGGGTGCCGCCGGGAGCGGTCTGGCCTCGATCATGTCGAGGGTGACGAAACCGGCGATCAGCACGAATATGTTGAGAAGGGCCAGCGTGACGAACGCTTCGCCTCGTACCCGTCGCACCCGGGGCACCTGCCCTTCCTTCGGTGTCGCGGCCTGACGTTGTAGTTATACGGCGACATTAGTCGCATTGGGAGCCGAGATCAGCATGGAATTCGACGTTACGATCGAGATCCCCAAGGGGGAGCGCAACAAGTACGAGGTGGACCACGAGACCGGCCGCATCCGTCTCGACCGCATGCTGTTCACCTCCACCACCTACCCCGCCGACTACGGCTTCGTCGAGGGGACGCTCGGCGAGGACGGCGACCCCTTGGACGCGCTGGTCCTGCTCAAGGCCCCGACGTTCCCCGGCTGCCTCATCCGCGCCCGTGCGATCGGTATGTTCCGCATGCGCGACGAGGCCGGCGGCGACGACAAGCTGCTGTGCGTCCCGTCGACCGACCCGCGCCAGGAACACCTGCGTGACATTCACCACGTGAACGAGTTCGAGCGCCTCGAGATCGAGCACTTCTTCCGCGTGTACAAGGACCTCGAGCCCGGCAAGTCCACCGAGGGCTCGACCTGGGTCGGCCGCCATGAGGCCGAGCAGGAGATCCTGGCGTCGATCAAGCGCGCCGAGGAGCACGGTTCCCACGGCGACGCGTCGCACATCACCACGGGTGACGAGTAGACGGTTCCCGTACCCGGGCCCCGTCACCGCTGGCTCTGCGGCGTGACGGTGCCCGGGACCGGCCCGAACGCGGTGTCGTTGGAGAGCACGACACCTGCGAGGGTCAACAGCAGCAGGGCGCCCAGCAGCGCCAACCCCACCGGCAGCAGCGGGAACAGCCCCCGCAGAGGCGCCGGTTCCCCCGGACGGCGCGGAAAGCCGTCCCTGCGGAAGTCGTCGGTACGCGCGGCCACGTGCGCGCGGTACCCGTCCAGCTCCGGGCCCGTGGCCGCGTTGAGCACACGGCGGCGCACCATCCCCGTGCACTCCGGCAGGCCCGCCGGAAGGGCCTCACCCGTGGCCGCCCGGTGCCGGGCGCACTCCGCCTCCGCCATCGCACGCAACCAGTCCCCGAGGTCGTCGGGGTCGCGCACCTTGTCGATGTGTGCGCGGGCGGCGATGAGCACGTCCCTCAGCACGACGTGGGCCGCGTCGCGGTCGGCCAGCTCGAGGATGCAGCACCGGTAGAGCTCGTCGCCGTAGGTGTCGAGGAGTTCGGTGTAGGCCTCGTGCGGAGGGATGCGACTGGAGCTCAGGGTCAGGAGCAGGTCCCGGTCGGTCATAGACCAAGAATCTACGCCGGGTACGGCGCCCGCCCCCGCCATTCAGCGAAAGTCGGTCGGGTCGGGGGCCTCCCCGGCGTCCTCCCCGTGGCCAGGGAGGAAGGGCCACGCTCCCCCGACGAAGCGGGAGCGCAGCCACAACAGCACGTAGGTGAGCACGGTCAGCGCCGCCACCAGCACCGCCGCCCCCGCGCCGAGGAAACCCAGGGCCATGACCCCGGCGGCCGCGACGACGAGTGCACGCACGAGCAGGCGCGCCCACAGGCCCTGTGCCTGGGGCGTCAAGTGGGCCCACCGAGGGATGCCATCTCGGCCACTCCTGTCACTACCGCGGGGGATGCTGCCCGTGTCGGCGGTGGGGCCGCCGTCGGGGTGCACATGTCACCACCACGGGACTCCCGCCGCAACACACCCGGGGCAGGCACCGGACGCACGTGTGTCCCGGACCGGCTTGACTACCCCCGTCGATGCTGGTGTCCTTGCAACCATGGATCCGCACACCCGCACCGCCGTCCCGGCTCGCACGGCCCCTTGGGCCCCCTGCCGCCTGGCCTGTGCGGCGTGTCCGTGTTGTCGTCCCTGAGCCACCGCCACGGCCGCTGTCACTGACCGGCCCGGTGTCTCCCACCGTCCGAACGCGCACTCGCGACGACGGTGGCCTGCTCTTTCCACCGCGGGAGACCTGTGTCCGCGGCGCCGTTCGGCGCCCGCCGCTCCCCGGTTTCCTCGGACGACCCACGCGCCCCGCCATGGTGCCGGGCGCGCACACGTGAAGGATAGTGCCCCGATGTCCCGTCAGGTCTCGCCCACCGCCCCTGCCGCGCCCGAAGCCGGACCCTCCCGTGTCTCGTTGGAGGGGATCGGCGACGTCGTCGACGCCGGAGCGAGGTCCGGTTACGCCCACCTCGGTGAGCGCCGCGCCCCGACCCTGGGCCAGCTGTGCTCGGCCGCCCGGGAGGCCGCCGCGGCGCTGGTCCGGCCGTCGCTGTGGCCCGTGCGCCGCGGCCGTTGGCAGCCCGCGCCCCGCAGCGCCCGGCGCCACGCGGTCGGAAGGCTGCGGGTGAGCGTGGTGGCGCTGGAGCCGAACAGTTTTGTCGCGGGCCCGCAGTCGCCGGCGCACCGCCGCAGCCCCATGGAGGTCCTGCACCTGGTGGGTGGGCGCGCGCACCTCATCGACTCCGGCGCGGACGGGTGGATGCGGTCGGCGGCCGAGCTGGCACCGGGCCGCAGCAGGGTCGTGGGGACCCCGGCCGCGGGTGGTCCGCGCGGGCACCAGTTCCTCGTCAACACCGGCGACGAGGTGGCGGTCGTGCTGCGGGTGACCGCCTGAGCGGGGAGGCTCAGGTGTCATCGGCCCGCCCGGCGGCGGCCTCGCGCAGGGCCGCGTCGACCGCCTCGATCGAACGCAGCAGTGCCGCCGTGCGCTGCCCCTCGGCCAGGTAGGCGTTCATGACCTGGTCCAGCGCGTGCGGCGGCAGGTGGTCGCGCAGGTCGACGCGTGCGGTGCGGTAGCCCTCCCGCGCGGCCTCCAGTGCGGCGGTGACGTACTGGAGGGCCAGGCGGGACAGGGCGACGGGATGGCGGCGCAGGACACCGTGCAGGCGGTAGTCGGCGGGCACGTGGTCGAACAGCCACACCAGGGCCGTCTGCTCGAAGGAGTCCGACCCGGGTGGGTGCACACTCGCGGGCCAGTCGGGTGTCAGCGACTGATCGGGCATGACCCCAGCATACCCCGGCCTTCGTAAACCTGTTCGATCGGCGTTCGATCAGCTCTCGGTTCCACCCCCGGAGGTGGTTCCGGAACCGCCCTCGGCCTCGGCGGCCCGTTTCTCCAGTTCCACGTTGAGGGCGTGCTCGGCGGCGTCGATCGCGGCGCGTGCGGTGATGGCGTTCGTGTGCGCCCGATCGACCTCGTCCAGGAGGATGCAGTCGAAGGAGACCCTGGCGTCGTGGATCGCGGCTTCCAACTGGCGTGATGCCTCTTGCAGACTCATGCCCCTCCCTTCCCCGCAAAAGTGGCACCGCACACACGTTCCCGGGGCCCCTCCCGCCCCAGGAGGCCCGCGCCCACGGGAGAATCGTTGCGGCCGTGCACCGGCGACCCCGGGCACGGCAGAGGCCCCGCACTCCCGGCGGGGCCGACGACGTCCGAAGGGGAGACCATGCTCCGTATCGTCCTGGTGCTGCTCGCGATCTGGCTCGTCCTGGGGATCCTGGGTGCGGTCCTGCGGGGCCTGTTCTGGCTCACGGCGATCGCGGCCGTGCTGTTCGTGGCGACCGCCGCCTGGGGGTGGTTCACCGGCTCGAAGAAGAGCTGACCCCGGGGCCGCGGGCCCGCCCCTAACCGGAGGCGGGGTCGCCGGCGGCCCCGGGCTCACCGAGGTCTGCCACGATGCGGCGGGCGCGTGCGTGGTCGGCGCGCAGGCGGTCGGCGACCATACGCACGGCCTCCTCGCGGCGCCCGTCGGCGATCAGGGCCAGCGCCCGGTGGCGCACGGTGTCCGGCAGCTGGTCGTGCGAGCGTGCCGCGGGGACGTACCCGCCCACCTGCGCCTCGGCCGGGCGGCCGGCGGTCCGGGGCGGGCGGGGCCCCTGCTCGAGCCGCGCCACGACCCGGCGCAGGGCGTAGGAGCCGCCGCCCAGGACCACGACCGCCCCCAGCAGCGCGATCATCATCAGCATCAGACTCATGGCGCGAGCCTACACAGTGTCATGACAAGAACACGCAAAGCTGACAAAAGGTTTGGCAGTGGAGGTCGCGGGCGATCACGGGGCGACCAGGACACCGCCCGGCTCGGGCCCCTCCGAGGGGCCGTCGGCGAGCTCGCAGTCCTCGGCCTTGACCACGGCCCCGGGAAGCTCGGCGACCGCCACTCCCCCGTTGCCGGTGACCGTGCAGCCGCGCATCGACAGCCTCGCGCCGTCGCCCAGGGCGATGCCGGCGAGCCCGTTGCCGCACACGGCGGTGTCGGTCATCTCGACCGTGCCGCCGTCCGGCACCGACAGCCCCTCACCGGCGTTGCCGCACAGCGAGCCCGACCGGAGCACGAGCGCGCCGTCCTCCACGAGCACACCCCCGGTGGCGTCGCCGCACCGCAGACCGGAGACCTCCGCCTCGGCTCCGTCCTCCAGAACCAGGCCCCGTTCGCCGGTGCCGTGCAGGGTCAGCCCGGAGGCGTAGAGGCGTGCGCCGCGCACGGTGAGACCGCCGCGGCCCCCGGTGTCGACGATCCACAGGTCGCTCAGGACCGGCGCGGTCCCCCTCCGTGAACCGGTGACCATGACGGCGATCCGGTCCTGGGCGCCCCGGCCGGTGATGCGGCAGTCGCGCACGTGCGGTGCGGCGTCCTCGATCCAGAGCAGCGGGCCCGGGCCGGGGACGGGGCCGCTGCTGTCCACGCGCAGACCCTCGACCTCGACGTGGCCGCGGCCCGAGACGCGGAGCGCGCCCTCCTCGACACGGCAGCCGCGCACGTGTCCGTTCGAGCCGTCGAGCCGGAGCCCGCCGCCGCGGAACACGCAGTCCTCGACCGCGACGTCGGCCTCCTCCACGAAGACCCGGGACGGGCTCAGGAACGTGCATCCCCGGGCGGTGAACCGGGTGCCCTCCTGCAGCAGGACGGGCGGGCAGTCGTCGGCGGTGTTGTGGACCGTGACCCCGTGGAGCTCCAGGTGCCCGTGGCGCACCGCGAACACGTTGCCCCCGCCGCCCTCCAGGGCGACGGTCCCGGGGCCCTGGGTGGGGACCACGGCCACGTCCCCGTCGATCTCCTGGGACACCGTGTAGACGCCCGGGTCGACGAGGAGGCGCACGGGGTGCCCGTCGCCGCCCGCGTGCGCGAGGGCCTCGCGGATGCCGGGGTGTGCGGAGCGGTCGGCCCAGGAGACCCGGAGCTCCCGCGGCTCCCGGGGCAGGGGTTCGGGCTCCTCGGGGGTGGCGGGCTCGGCAGTGGCGGCCGGCTCATCGGGCTCGGGCTGCTCGGACCCGGGCGCTTCGGAACCGTGGCCGGTCGGCTCGGCGGGGGCGTCGGCGTCCTCTCCGGGGAGATCGACGGCCTCGACCACCACCGTCGACCCGGGGTGCTCGACGATCCGGCCGCCGGTGTTCCCCTCGACCGTGCCGCCCCGCACGGCCAGGAACGCGTTCGGGGCCACGTCGATCCCGGCCCCGCCGTTGCCCGTCACGACGGTGTCGATGAGGTCGACGGTGCTGCCCCGCCCCACGTCCGCGCCCGCGCCCGCGTTGCCCTCCAGCAGGCCCGCCGTGGCCACGAAGGAACCGCCCCGCACGTGCACACCGTGTTCGGGCAGGTTGACGGCCTCGAACCGCTCCGCCCACACCTCGGCGCCGCCCGTCACGGACAGGCCCGCGCGGTCGCCCTGCTCCGTGTCGGCCACGGCCGCCGCCAACCCGGTCACGCGCACCTCCCGCAGCGTCGCCCGGGCCCCCTCGCCGGCGCGGATGCCCGCCGGACCCCCGGAGACGGTGGCGCCGATCAACGTCGCGTGGGTGTCCACGAGGGACACCGCGGTTCCCGGCGAGCCCTCGACCGCGAGCCCGCGCACGCGCAAGGTGGAACGGACCGCCTCCAGGGCGCCCACCCCGTCGGCGATCCCCCACTGCGCCGCACGGGAGACCTCCGGGACGTCGATCAGTTCCGAGTCGGCGAGGTCGAGCGTGCTGTCCAGACACACCACCGCCCAGCCGGCGTAGGCCAGGCAGCGCAGGCGTTCGAGCGTGACCGTCGCGCCCTCGCGAACGGACATCCCGCGGTCGCCCGCGCCGCGCAGGGTCAGCCCGGCGGCCTCGACCGTGCCGCCCTCCACCAGGATCCCGTCGGACCCGCGGGTGTCGACCACCGTGCTGTCGCGGATCACCGCGTCGGCCGACCCGACGAAGCCGACCTCGCCACCGTGCGAACCCCTGCCGCCCTCGACGTGCAGGCGCGTGAACTCGCTGCGGGTGTTGCCCCTGCACCAGAGCGCGGGGCCGTCGCTGCCCAGCACCGACAGGTCGGTGAAGACGGGCGCCGCGTGGCCCCG
The DNA here is from genome assembly GCF_014892575.1 of Nocardiopsis coralli. GTDB lineage: Bacteria > Actinomycetota > Actinomycetes > Streptosporangiales > Streptosporangiaceae > Nocardiopsis > Nocardiopsis coralli. The sequence continues at coordinate 105,038 of NZ_JADBGI010000003.1, forward strand.
CTCCCCGACGACCCGCACCGCGGCGGTGCCCTGCTGGTGGCCGCCGCCGACGACACGGCAGTCGCTCACCCGGGGCGAGGCGCCGTCGATCTCCAGGTTGGCGAACCCGGCGGCCGCCCCGTCGAACCGGAGCCCGTGGAGTTCGAGGTCGCCGCCGGTGCTCTCCCCCACGGCCGCGAGCATCGCGGCGCTGAAGGTGCACCCCCGGACGTACCCCCGGCTCTCGCCCAGGGCGAGGCCCCCGGCGTCGAACCGGCAGTCGTCGATCTCCACCAGGGCACCCTCGGCACACACGGGCACGGCGGACTCGACGGTGCAGTTCCGCGCGGTCACCCGGCTGCCCGGGGCCGCGTACAGCGGCGGGTACTCGGTGCAGGTGGAGCGGACCGTGATCCCGCGCAGGTCGACGAGGTGGCCGCGCGCGTTGAACACGTTGTCCTCGTCGCTCTCGAACACGACCGTGCCCGGTCCCTCCGCAGCGACGACGCGCACGGGGCCGTCGCTCGGCAGAGGGGTGCCGCCGATCGCATAGGTGCCCGGTGCGACCACGAGGGAGACGCCGTGCCCCTCGGCCTCCGGGGCCATGAGCGCCTCACGCGGGCCGGGCCAGGCGTCGGGGTCGGACCGTGACACGTGCAGGGTCACCGTGCCGAGGTCGGGGTCGAGCTCGTTGTCGGCGATCGTGCAGTCCTCGACCGTCACCGACGCCTCGGGGTCCTCCTCGAACGCCCGCCCCTGGTGCCCGGTCAGAGTGCACCGGCGCAGGACCGCCTCGGCCCCGTGTTCGGCGACGACCGCGTGGCCGCCGCCGTCCTGGAGCACGGTGTCCTCGGCCGCCACGGATCCGCCGGTACCGACGAGGAAGCCCGTTCCGGTCAGCCCGCGGAACCGGCTCGAGCGCACCCGGATGTGTCCGCCCGCAGCCTGGCACCCCGTGCCTTCGACACCCTCGGCCAGCACGTTCTCGGCCGCGATCTCACTGTTCTTCTCGGCACGCAGGAGGAACGGCAGGGCCTGTGGTGTCTCCTCCACGGGAAGGGTGATCCGCCTGAACGCGGCCCCGACCAGATCCACGTGCGCACCCTGGTGCGCATACACACCGCGGGTGGCACCGGAGACGGCCAGCCCGTGCACGCTCACGCGGGAGTCCTCGGCCTCCACGGCGTGGTCGGGCGAGCCTTCGACGGTCAGGGACCGGGCCGTCAACGCCGAGTTCAGGGCGATCACGGAGCCCCTGCCCCGTTGCCCGTCCCGCGTCGGCCCCTGCCCGCGCACCAGGAGGGTGTCGGTGAGGTCGGCCTCGGCGGCATGGAGCAGGACCCCGTTCAAGCGGTAGTCGCGGCAGCGCAGGCCCTCGCTGTGAACCTGGGCACCGTCCTCTGCGATCACCCCGGTGTCACCGGCGCGCTCCACGGTCAGGCCGTTCAGGAGCAGTGTGCCGCCCTTGGCCCAGAGCCCGCAGACGCCCTCGGCGCCGAGGATCTCCCCGTCCCGGATCACGGTGTCGGCTTCCACGAGGGCCACGACCCCGTTCGCGAGCCCGTCCCCGCCGCGCACCGACAGAGCGGAGAACTCGGCCCGCGAGCCCTCGCGACAGAGGATCGCCTGTGCCCGGCTGTCGACGACCGACAACCCGGTGAAGACGGGGGCGGCCCTCCCGACCACGACCACGGCCGCCGTCCCGTCGTCATCACCGCCGCCCGTGACGGTGCAGTCGGTGACACGGGGCGAAGCGGCACTGATCCGGATACTGGGGCCGCCCAGGTGGTCGGCCCCCTCGAAACGCAGCCCTTCGAGGTCGGGGCCGTCGCCCCCGAGGACGAAGGCACTGGCGTACTCGAAGGAGCACCCGCGCACGGCCCCGGACGCGGAAGCGAGCCTCAGCCCTCCGCCCCGGAAGAGGCAGTCCTCGAGGTCGGCATCGGCCCGGTCGACGACCACCCTGGTGTTGGAGACGAACACGCTGTCCCTGGCCCACCAATGCGTGCCGACACCCACCCGGACCGGTGCGTGTTCCCGGCCCCGGTTGCGCACGGTGATCCCGCGCATCCCGAGCCGGCCGGCGCCCGCGACATCGAACACCACGCTCTGCCCGGTCGCGAAGGTGACCGTGCCCGGGCCCTCCGCGGCGGTGAGCTCGACGGTCCGCTGGACCGCGATCGGCTCGTGGACCGGATAGGTGCCCGGGTCGACCGCGACGAGGAGGTCCCCGCCCCCGAGCCCGGTGTCCTCCAGCAGTGCGCGCAGGTTCGTGTAGGCGTCGGGGTCGGTCTGCGAGAGGCGCACGTGCACCGGTTCCGGCCCCACGGCGGGCGCCTGCGGCTCGGGCGGCGGTGCGTCCGGGTCGGCCGCGTCTCCGGGTCCCTGCTCCGGTTCCCCGTTGTCGGCGACCTCGCAGTCCTTCACGGAGATCGCGGTGTCGGGGTGCTCGACCAGGCCCGGCCCCGCATGGCCGGTGACGGTGCACCGGTGCAGGACCACGTCGCTCTCGGGCTCGGCGATCACCACCCCGGAGGAGGCCCCGTCCGCGAACACGGTGTCCTCGGCCTCGACCGTGCCGCCGCCCAGCGCGTGCACCCCGTGACCGGCCAGGCGCTCGAACCGGCTCGACCGGAGCACGACCGCTCCCCCTTCGACCCGGACGCCACACGCCTGCGCGCCGCGTGCCTCGACCCGGTCCGCGGTGATCCGGCCGCCCTCCACCCCCAGGAGCAGGGGGCCGGGGGTGCCGTCCCCGCCCCGTTCGGGTGAGCGCACGTCCGCACCGAAGCGCACCCCGTCGACGATCGCGTGGCCGGAGCCCGCGGCGCGCACGCCCGCACTCTCACCGGAGACGTCCAGGCCGCTCACCCGGGCCTCGCCCTCACCCACGAGCAGGGCCGGCCCCGGGACGCCGCCGACCACGACCCCGCGGGCCTCCAGGGCCGCACCGACGACGGCCACGGCCCCGGCGCGCTCGGGCCTGCCCTCGTCACGAGAGAGCTCCGGGACATCGCTCAGCTCGGCGTCGGAGAGCCTCACGTCGGCGCCTTCCTGCAGCCGGATCCCCCACTGGCCGAACCCGGTGCACCGCACACCGTCGATCTCGGCCTCACCCTTGCCGTACACGAAGAGGGAGTTCTGGCCGGCCCGGTCCAGCACGAGACCGGAGGCGCGCAGCACGCCGCCGTTGACCAGGATCCCGGACAGGCCGCGGATGTCGCGGAACTCCCCCTCCCGGATCCGTACCGATCCGAGCAGGTACGCCGCGCTTCCCTCGGGCGCGCCCCCGCCCCTGACCAGCAGGCGGGTGAACTCCGCGGCGCTCCCTCGCGTGCAGGAGAGCGCGGAGGTGACGCTGTCGACCACCTCCAGCCCGGTGATGCGGGGCGCCGTCTCGGCCGTGCCCTTGCTGTGCACGAGCACGGCGGACTTCTTCTCCGACCCGGCCGCCTCGACCCGGCAGTCGCCGATGCGGGGTGAGGCGTCGATGACCACCAGGGCCGGACCCTGGATCCCCGGGCCCGCGAACCGGAGCCCGTCGAGCGCGGCCTCGCCCCCGTCGCAGAGCCACAGGTCGGAGCGCTCGAAGGAGCACCGCCGCACACGCGCCTGCACCCCGACCATCAGCAGGTGTGCGTCCTGGAACCCGCAGTTCTCGATGTCGGCGTGCGAGCCCGATGCCATCCCGATCGCGCCGGAGGCCAGGGTGCTGTCGCGCGCGGTGAGAGCCGCCCCGTCCCGCACGACCACGGTCTGGGACTCGGGGTCGGGTCCGCGCAGGGTGACCCCGTGCAGTTCGAGGCGCCCGGCGGCCACGTCGAAGATCCGCCCACCGGGCGACTGGAGGAACACGGTCCCGGGCCCGTGGGTGGGCACGACCATGATGTGCCGGCCCACCGTCACGTGCTCGGGGAACACGTAGGTGCCGGGCTCGACGTGGAAGTAGACGTCCTGTCCGGTGATCCGCGGGTCCGCCAGGGCATGGTCGATCCCGGAGAAGAGGCGGGGATCGGACTGCGAGATACGGACCGTGAACATACGTCGGCTCCCGGGGGACACGAGGGGCGTACGGGGGTGGGGATGCCACGTACGGTATCGGCCCCCGCCGACAAGCCCGGTGTCAGGGGAACGACGAAGGCCCGCCCGGGTGGACCGGACGGGCCTTCGATGTGTCGGAGCCGCCTATCGGAATCGAACCGATGACCTATTCATTACGAGTGAATCGCTCTGCCGACTGAGCTAAGGCGGCACCGCGCCGCACGTTCCGTGCGGCGAAGCAGGCACCAGTCTAGCGCCTTCCCGGAGTGCTGGGTACACCGTTTCCGGTGCGGTCAGGCACACGCCTCGCCGTCCTCGGGCACGTCGAGATCCACGAGGTAGTCGTCGACGACGGCGTCGATGCACTCGTCACCCATGCGGTAACCGGTGTGGCCGTCGCCGTCGCGGGTGAGCAGGAACCCGGGGTCGAGCTGCTCGGCCAGCGCCTTCGACCACGCGTAGGGCGTCGCGGAGTCACGGGTGGTCCCGAGCACCATGATCGGGTCGGCGCCCTCGGCGGTGAGCACGCCCCCGTCGGCGACGGCTTCCTCCGGCCAGTACGCGCAGGTCAGTGCACCCCAGGCGAGGCCGGGACCGAAGAGCGGCGACTCCTCGCCCGCCGCCTGCGCGGCCTGCTCGTAGGCGTCGACCTCGCGCGGCCCGGGGGCATCGGTGCAGTTCACGGCGGTCAGCATCGCCGTGGAGTTCTCGTAGGCGGCCGGGTCGCCGCGGCTGTACAGGTCGTCGCCGAGCTGCACGAGCACGGTCCCGTCGCCGTCCTCCATGCCGTCGGTCAGGCCCTGGCGCACCCGTTCCCAGAGCTCCTCGCTGTAGAGGGCGGACATCACACCGAGTTCGGCGCGGGCCCGGTTGACCTCACGTCCGTCCTCGGTGTTGTCGAGGGGCTGCTCGGCGGTGCCCTCCAGGAACTCGGTGAGGGTCTGAACGCCGTCCTCGACGTCGTCTCCGGCCTCTCCCAGCGGGCAGCCCCCGCGGCCCAGGCAGTCCTCGACGAAGGCACGCAGCGCGGTCTCGAACCCGGTCGCCTGCGCCACGCTCGCCTCGAGCGGCGCCTGGCTCGGGTCGACCGCGCCGTCGAGCAGGAGCGCGCGCACCCGGTCGGGGAACTGGTCGGCGTATTGGGCGCCGATGTGGGTCCCGTAGGAGGCGCCCATGTAGGTGAGCCGGTCGTCGCCGAGCAGGGCGCGGAGCACGTCCATGTCGCGGGCCACGTCCGCGGTGCCCACGTTCCGCATGAGGTCGGGGTCCTCCTGCTCGCAGGCCTCCACGAACTCGCGGCTGCTCTGCTCGATCTCCTGCACACCCTGTTCGGTGAGGTCGGCGGGGTCGCCGCTGCCGTCGGCGGTGTCGTACTCCGCACCGAGGAACTCGTCGACGCCTTCGGAGTCCAGGCAGGTCAACGGGGTGCTGCGGCCGACACCGCGCGGGTCGAACCCGACCACGTCGAAGTTCGCGCGCACCTCGTCGCTGGTGACGAAGGGGGCCGCGTCGGCGAAGTCGTACCCGGAGCCGCCCGGCCCGCCGGGGTTGACCACGAGGGACCCGGCGGGGTCACCGGACTCCGACGGGAAACGCTTCACGGCGATCTCGATGCGCTCGCCCTCGGGTTCGTCGTAGTCCAGCGGCACCTCGAACGTGGCGCACTCGGTTCCGGAGGCGCCCTCCTCACAGGCGCCCCAGTCGAGGCCCTGCTCGGTGAACTCCTCGGGCGCGGCCTCGGAGGTGGCCGGGCCGTCCTCGGACCCGTCGGTCTCCTGGCCCGTGCACCCGGTGACGGCCAGCACCGCCCCGGCGACCAGGCCGGCCACCGCGTTCCTCACCCTCGTGCTCACCCGTCACCCTCCCGTCACGGCCGCACCGCGGGGGTCGCGGCGCCCGCCCATTGTGCCCGACGGCCCGGGAAGCGGGGTCAGCCGGCCAGGAGGGCCGAGGTCATGGCCTCCATGGCGATCTGCGGGTGCACGTTGGCGGCGATGCGTTCGCGGCACGACATGATCGCGTCGATGCGGCGCAGGGTGTTCTCGGGCGACCCGGACCGGGCCAGGCGCTGCAGGTCACCGGAACGCTCGGCCGTGGAGAGCTCGACCTGCGCGCCGAGCTGCAGGGTGAGCACGTCGCGGTAGAAGGCGGCCAGGTCGAGCAGGGCTCGGTCGTAGGAGTCGCGTTTGATGCGGGTGGCGCGGCGCTTCTGGCGTTCCTCGAGCTCCTTGAGGGCGCCCGCACCGCCCCGGATCGCCTTGGCCACGCCCTTGCCCTTGGACCCCTCGCCGAAGGCGGCCTTGAGCTCCTCGCGCTCCTTCTCGTCGAGCGCTCCGGTGAGCGCCTTGGCCTCCTGCTCGGCGATCTCGTAGAGGCGGGAGGCCGCGGTCACGCACGCGCCCAGGCCGTCGAGGCGCGCGGGGATGGACAGGACCTCCTCGCGGCGGCCGCGGGCCTCGGCGTCAGTGGCCAGCTGGCGGGCACGGTCGATGCGCCCGGCCGAGGCGCGGGCGGCCTGTTCGGCGGTGGAGCGGTCGATGCCGTCGCGTTCGGTGAGAGCGGTGACGAGCTCGGAGGTGGCGGGGCTGGTGAGTGTGACGAGCCGGCAGCGCGAGCGGATGGTGACGAGCAGGTCCTCGGGGGTGGGCGTGCACAGCAGCCACACGGTGCGCGGGGAGGGCTCCTCCACGGCCTTGAGGAGCGCGTTGGAAGCGGCCTCGGTGGCGCGGTCGGCGTCCTCGAACAGCACGATGCGGAACCGGCCGCCGGAGGGCTTGGACCCGGCGCGCAGGACGAGGTCGCGGGTGGCGGCCACACCGAAGCTGAGGCCGCTCGGGCGCACGTAGAGCACGTCGGGGTGGGTTCCGGACAGCGTCTGGTGGCAGGCGTCGCAGTGCCCGCAGCCGCCGTCGGAGCACTGCAGGGCGGCCGCGAAGGCGCGGGCGGCCTCCTCGCGGCCGGACCCGGGGGGACCGGTGAAGAGCCAGGCGTGGGTCATGCCGGTGCCCGGGCCGCCGGAGACCAGGTCGTCGGCCCCGGTGACGGCACGGCCGAGCTGGGCGACGGCCGTCCGCTGGCCGACGAGGTCGTCGAAGACCGTCACGCGTACCCCCGGGGAGAGTGTGCCTTGCAGGTGCGCTCCCCAGGATAGGAGCGCCCGGCGACGTTCGGGCCGGTCCCGGTAACGTTGGCCCGTTCGGCGGACGTCCTTCCCGTCCGCGGCGCCCCGAAGAGATCCCGGAGCCACCGCATGCAGAATCCCCCGCCCCATGACCCCAACGGCGTCCCCCACCCCGGCGGGAACCCGACGGGAGGCCAGGGGCCGTACCCGCAAGGGCCGCCTCCCCAGGGTCCGCCGCAGGGCCACCCGGCCGGCCCGTACCAGCCGGGACCGCCGCCCCCTCCGCCCGGGCAGCCCCCGTACGGGCACCCGCAGGGCGGCCACCCCTACGGTCCCGGTTTCCCGCCGCACGGCCAGGGACAGCCGCCGTACGGGCCCGGGCAGCCTCCCTACGGTCCGGGGCAGCCCCCGTACGGCCCGGTACCGCCCCAGGGCGCCGGCGGCGGGATGTCGAAGGGCGCCAAGATCGCCCTCGTCGGCGGCGCCGGGGTGCTGGTCCTCGTGCTGGTCGCCGGCACCGTCGTCGCTCTCTCCCTGGGACAGGGCAGCGACGAGACCGTCGCGTCGGCCGCCGACGACGAGGACCGGGACGAGGACGACGCACAGGGGGACGACGACGCCGGCGGCGAGAACGACGGCGCCCCTTCCGCCCCCTCCGACGGCGAGAGCGAGGTGTTCGAGGGCAGCGGGGACGAACTCGTCGAACTCGACCCACCGCACGCCGACCCCCAGATCCTCACCGTCGAGGGCAACGGCGACGGCATGGTCTCGGTCACCGTGGTCTCCGAGGACGGCGACGAGGTGGGCCACGCCAGCAGCCTGCGCGGGGAGGAAGGCGGCACCCGCACCATCTACAACCACCGCGGGTACGACCACGAGATCACCGGACTCGACGTGCGCACCAGCAACGACTCCTGGACCCTCACCATCGAGCCCCTCGACTCCCTCGACCCCTGGACCGACCCGGACGAACCCCTGGAGGGCAGCGGCCGCGACGTCGTGCTCATCGACTGGGACACCTCCGGCGTCGAACTGGAGATGGAGCACGACGGGACGTCCAACTTCATCGTCTGGGGCGGGAACCCCGACGACGGGGTGACCGACCTGCTCGCCAACGAGATCGGCGAGGTCGACATGGGAGAACAGCTCTCCGACGGCACGACCCTGCTCGAGATCGACGCCGACGGGGACTGGACCCTCACCCCCGCCTAGGCCCCTCGGGGATCTTGCTACTGGAGCCGGTTTCAGCGCTGACATTTACTCCAGTAGCAAGATCCCCGCCGAACAGGTCGTGGACCCGCACACACAGGAGGCCCCGGCACGCGCGTGCCGGGGCCTCCTCGTGGTTCCGGGGGTCAGTCCTCGTCGCGGATGATCGGGATCATGCCGGTGACCGCCTCGGAGCTGCTCGGCACCGGGTCCGGGAGCAGGCTGCGCACCCGCTTCTGGATCTGCCGGGTGATCTTCTCCCGCGGCTCGCTCGCGTCCACGACCAGGTAACGGTCGGGGTCGGCGTCGGCCAGGGTCCGGAACTCGCGCCGCACCCGCTCGTGGAAGTCCACCGACTCCGACTCGATGCGGTCGGCGGGCCCGCCCAGGCGGCCCAGGCCGTCCTGGGGCCGCACGTCCAGCAGCACCGTCAGGTCGGGGACGAGGTTCTGCGTGGCCCAGCGGTTGACCTCGCGCAGGTCGTCGATCTCCAGCTCACGGCCGGCCCCTTGGTAGGCGAGGGTGGAGTCGACGTAGCGGTCGCTGATGACCACGGCGCCGCGGCGCAGTGCGGGCAGGATCTCCTGCTCCACGTGGTCGGCCTTGTCCGCGGCGTAGAGCATCGCCTCTGCGCGCGGGGTGATGTGCGAGTTCTCCCGGTCCAGCAGGATCCCGCGCAGGCGCATGCCGAGCTTGGTCGCGCCCGGCTGGCGGGTCCCGACGACCTCGAAGCCCTGGTCGCGCAGCCACACGGTGAGCTCGCGGACCTGCGTGGACTTGCCGGCGCCCTCGCCGCCCTCGACGACCACGAACGCGCCGGGGGTGCGCACCTCGCCGTCGCCGTCGTCGGCGTTGGGGTCGATGCCGCGCAGGGCGGCGAACAGCTCCGGCAGCAGGCCCGGACCGGCCTCCGGGTCGTCCCGGTTGACCAGGCGGTGCGCCACCGCGCTGAGTACGAGCGCGACCAGGCCGACCGCGGTGAGCACGATGCCGGTGCCCCACAGGTCGTACTCCAGCTGCGCGCCGATCGGCACGGTGTGGTCACCCGCCAGCCCGGCGAGCACCGGGGCGAGCACGGCCGCGACCAGGAAGGTCAGGCGTGCGGCACCGTGCACGAACGCGAACGCGCGCTCGCGGTGGACCGACTCCTCGGACGTGGTGCCGGCGGTCGAGGCGGCGGCGGTACCCAGCAGGCGCAGACCGGTTCCGGCGGCCACACCCGAACCGAACCCGAGCACCAGCACGAGCACGGCCGAGAGCACCATGTCCCAGACCAGGCCGGTGAACAGCAGCGCGATCGAGGCGAGCACGAGCACGAGCCCGAACAGGCGACGGCGGCTGAACTTCTTGAGCAGGCGCGGACCGGAGACCATGCCCAGGGCGACGCCGCCGAAGACCGCGGCGAAGAGCACACCGAACCCGCCGTTGCCGGCCCCGAGCGCCTCCACGTGGGCGCGGCCCACACCGATGACGGCGGCACCCGCGGCGACCGCGGTGAGCAGACCGACGACCAGGCCGCGGCCAAGCGCGGTGGCGCCGACGTGGCGGGGACCGGTCAGTACCGAGGAGAGGACGGCACCGTCCCGGTTGGGGCTCGCCGCGGAGAGGCCGGGGTTGTGCTTGGGGATCGGCAGCGTCGCCACGACGATCGCGGCGACGAAGAACGTGAGGCCGTTGAGGTAGAGCGCGATGTCGGCCTCGGGGTTGGCCAACGACGGAACGAGCGCGCCCAGGATGTTGCTGATCGAGGCCAGGGCGGCGAAGAGGAGCGCGGCCACCGGCGCGGTCATGTACGCGGCCAGCAGGGTGAGGCGGTTGGCCTCGGCGAGTTGGCGGCGCGGCACGAGGCTGGGGACGGTGGAGTCCTTGGCCGGGGTCCACAGCAGGGCGACGACCTCGGCGAGCAGGCTCGCGATGAACAGCCACTGCAGCGCGAACGCCGGCCACAGCAGGCCCACGACCGGGATGGACACGTAGAGCAGGCCGCGCACGACGTCGGCGCCGACCATGGTCCAGCGGCGGTCGAGCTTCTCGGCCAGTGCACCGGCCAGCGGGCTGAACAGGATCGACGGTGCGAGCTTGATGGCCACGACCGCGGCCACGGCGAGGTGGCCCGCAAGTGGCGCGGCGTCGGCGGTGAAGATCACCGCGAGCGACATCAGCGCCAGGAGGCTCAGCCAGTCACCCAGGCTGGAGAGGGAAAGCGAGATCCACAGCCTCCGGAAGGATGTGATCGCCAGGACGTTGCGCGCCTCGGACGGCGCTCCCAAGGGTGCAGATCTGCTCATAGCGCTCACGATTATCGATGAGGGGAGAGGGAAGTGCGGGCCGATCGACCCGCACGAAGTATTTCGGTGGGCGTTGACAGGGTTCGCTTACGTTTCAGCTTCCCCGTCCGCCTCACCCAGACTAGTACGGCGCGGCAACACGGCACAGTTCACGATCGTCACGAGGGGATCTCGGACACGGCACGGCCCGCCCCCGTGGAGGGCGGACCGTGCATGTGCGTACCGGTGACCGGGTCAGGCCTCGTCGGACCCCGTCGAGGTGCTCTTGGGCTCCCCGGTCTTCTTCGCGGCCGGCTTCTTGGCCGTCGACTTCTTGGTGGTCGAGGCCTTCTTGGTGGTGGTGCTCTTCTTCGCCGCGGTCTTCTTGGCCGGCGCCTTCTTCTTGGCGGGGGCCTTCGCGCGGCGCTCGGCGAGCAGTTCGGCGGCGCGCAGGTCGCTCAGGGACTCGACCTCGTCGCCCTTGCGCAGGGAGGCGTTGATCTCCCCGTCGGTGACGTAGGGCCCGAACCGGCCGTCCTTGACGACCATCTTCACGCCGGAGGCCGGGTCCTCGCCCAGCTCGCGCAGCGGCGGGGCGGCGGCGCGGCGTCCGCGCTGCTTGGGCTTGTCGAAGAGCTCCTTGGCCTGCTCCGGGGTGACCGTGAAGATCTGGTCCTCGGTCTCCAGGGAACGGCTGTCGGTGCCCTTCTTCAGGTAGGGACCGAAGCGGCCGTTCTGCGCGGTGACCTCCTCGCCGTCGACCTCGCCGACCAGGCGGGGCAGCGACAGCAGGCGCAGCGCGTCCTCGAGGGTGACGGTGTCCAGGTCCATGCCCTTGAACAGGGAGCTCGTGCGCGGCTTGACCTTGGCCTTGCTCTTGGGCTTGCTCTCGCCCTCGGCCGGCTCCTCCAGCACCTCGGTGACGTAGGGGCCGAAGCGGCCGGTCTTGGCCAGGATCGCGCGCCCGGTCTCGGGGTCGGTGCCGAGCTCGCGGTCGCCGCTGGGCTGGGCGAACAGCTCCTCGGCCTTCTCCTGGGTGAGCTCGTCGGGCGCCAGGTCCTCGGGCACGTTGACGCGCTCGCCGTCGCGGTCCAGGTAGGGCCCGTAACGCCCGACCCGCAGGAGGATGTCGGTGCCCGGAACGGGCACGGAGCTGATCTCCTTGGGGTCGATGTCGGCGAGCTGGTCCCCCACGAGGTCCTTCAGCCCGACCTCGGACTCGCCCTCGGGGGTCTCGCCGCCGAAGTAGAAACGGCGCAGCCACGGAAGGCTCTGAGCGTCACCCCGGGCGATGTCGTCGAGCACGTCCTCCAGGCGGGCGGTGAACTCGTAGTCCACCAGGTTGCCGAAGTGGCGCTCCAGCAGCTGCACGACGGCGAAGGCCAGGAAGGACGGCACCAGGGCCGTGCCCTTCTTGAACACGTACCCGCGGTCGAGGATCGTGCCGATGATCGAGGCGTAGGTGGAGGGGCGGCCGATCTCCCGCTCCTCCAGCTCCTTGACCAGGGTCGCCTCGGTGTAGCGCGCCGGCGGGCGGGTGGAGTGGCCCTCCGCCTCCAGGCTCTCGGCCTTGAGCGGGGCGCCCTCCTCCATCGAGGGCAGGCGGCGCTCGCGGTCGTCGAGGTCTGCGGCCGGGTCGTCGGAGCCCTCCACGTAGGCCTTGAGGAAGCCGTGGAAGGTGATGACCTTGCCCGTCGCGGTGAACTCGGCGGTCTCACCGGCGCTGGAGGTGCCCTCGATGCGGACGGTGACGGACTCACCGACGGCGTCCTTCATCTGGGAGGCGACGGTGCGCTTCCAGATGAGCTCGTACAGGCGCCCTTCGGGGCCGTTGAGGCCGACCTCGGCGGGCGTACGGAACGTGTCGCCGGCCGGGCGGATGGCCTCGTGCGCCTCCTGGGCGTTCTTGACCTTCTTCGCGTACACCCGGGGCTTGTCCGGCAGGTAGTCGCCGCCGTAGAGGCGCCGCACCTGGTCGCGGGCGGCCTTGACGGCGCTCTCCGACAGCGTGGTGCTGTCGGTACGCATGTAGGTGATGTAACCGTTCTCGTACAGGCGCTGCGCGACCTGCATCGTCTGTTTGGAGGACAGCCCGAGCTTGCGGGAGGCCTCCTGCTGCAGCGTCGTGGTGCGGAACGGCGCGTAGGGCGAGCGGCGGTAGGGCTTGCGCTCGACCGAACTGACCGCGAACCCGGCCCCGTCCAGTCGGGACGCGAGCCCGCGGGCGGCCTGCTCGTCCAGGTGGTGCACGTCGCGGTCGGAGCGCAGGGCACCCTGCGGGCTGAAGTCGCGGCCCACGGCCACTCGGCGGCCGTCCACCGACATCAGGGTGGCGGGGAAGGTCGCGGGGCCGTCGGAGGCGCCGGAACCGGTGGCGTCGAAGACCGCCTTGAGGTCCCAGTACTCAGCGGAGGTGAAGGCGATGCGCTCGCGCTCGCGCTCGACCACCAGGCGGGTGGCCACCGACTGCACACGGCCCGCCGAGAGCTTCGGCATGACCTTCTTCCACAGCACCGGCGAGACCTCGTAGCCGTAGAGGCGGTCGAGGATGCGCCGGGTCTCCTGTGCGCTGACCAGGCGGGTGTTGAGCTCGCGGGTGTTGTCGGCGGCGCGCTGGATCGCGTCCTTGGTGATCTCGTTGAAGACCATGCGGCGGACGGGGATCTTCGGCTTGAGTTCCTCGCGCAGGTGCCAGGCGATCGCCTCGCCCTCGCGGTCCTCATCTGTCGCGAGCAGGAGCTCGTCGGCGTCGGCCATGAGCTCCTTGAGCTTCTTGACGTGCGCCTTCTTGTCGGTGTTGACGACGTAGAGCGGCTCGAAGTCGCCGTCGACGTCCACGCCGAGGCGCGCCCAGGCCTGGCCCTTGTACTTGGCCGGGATCTCTGCGGCCTTGGTCGGCAGGTCACGGATGTGACCGATGCTGGACTCCACGACGTAGCCGCGCCCCAGATAGCCGGCGATGGTCTTCGCCTTGGCGGGGGACTCGACGATGACGAGCGCGGTGCCCTCGCCCTGACGTCCGCTGTCCTTGGAGCCGTTCTTGCCGGCGCTGCCCTTCGTGGCTGGCACGCTGTTCCCCTACGTCTAGCCTTACCTGATCTGTTCGGCTGTGGTCCGTCGGTGTTCCGTGGGAACCGACAGTAACCGAATACCGGGCCCTCCCCCGTCGGTGGGACTCCGGGGCGTGCCCTGTGCGCACGGGAGACGTGTCACCACTGCCGCCCGGACCCCACCGGCACCCGCAGAATAAGCGTTCGAGGCACCGGTACCGGCCCGTAACCCCGAACAGCGCGGACGGCGGCGAGGGCCTCAGCCCTTCCACCGCCTCTGTCGAGCACCCGGAACGCCACATCAGGGTGACTTCGATCACACTTGTCGGCGCTCGCTCTGCCCGCTACCGAAATGCGGCGAGTCCTCCCGGAAATTCCCGGGAGGACTCGACTGTGTTCCACGCCTGTTCTCGAGTGGAGGTCACCCCGCTCCCCCGCGGTCCACCGCGACATCTGCGAGCAGGGGTGCGGAGGCGACCACCCTCGGTGGGGCCGTTCCCGTGGTGGGGCGCCTCAGGTCTCCCGCGGTCCACCGCGACCTCTGCGACCAACAGAGGCGGGACACCTTCGGCTCCCCTGGCCCCGGCCTGCACGCCGGGACCCGCCACGCTCACGGCCCCGAGTGGGGCGCGTTCGGCTCGGGCCTTACAGGCCCAGGCCCGCGGCGCCCAGCAGGGCGTCGACCGGGTTCCCCTGGTCGCCCATCGGGGCCTCGGGCAGCTCGGCACCCTCGAGAGCCTCGGGGGCCTCCTCCAGCGGCGCCTCCTCGACGGGCGCCTCCTCGACCGGAGCCTCCTCGGCGGGCGCCTCCTCGACGGGGGCTTCCTCGACCGGAGCCTCCTCGGCGGGGGCCTCCTCCAGCGGGGCCTCCTCCGCGGGGGCCTCCTCGGCCGCCGGCTCCTGCGTCTCCTGCAGGTCGTAGTCGACCGGCAGCTGCTCGGAGACCGGGACCTCGGGCAGCTGGTCCACGACCGGCAGGCCCTCCAGCGCGGACTGCTCCTCGGTCGCGCTCTGGTGCTCGACCTCGGCCTCGGTGTCGGGCGCGTTCGCGCCGGCCACACCCAGGACGCCGATGCCGTTGCCCGCGGCGTTCACCGGAACGTCCAGGTCGCCCACCAGCTGGTTGCCGCCCAGCACCGAACCGTTGCCGGAGGAGCGCACGTCCTGGTGCTGCCCCTCGACCTCGGCCTCGGTGTCGGTCGCGTTCGCGCCGGCCACACCCAGGACGCCGATGCCGTTGCCCGTGGCGTTCACCGGAACGTCCAGGTCGCCCACCAGCTGGTTGCCGCCCAGCACCGAACCGTTGCCGGAGGAGCGCACGTCCTGGTGCTGCCCCTCGACCTCGGCCTCGGTGTCCGTGGCGTTCGCGCCGGAGACACCCAGGGCGCTGCTCGCGTTGCCGGACAGGGTCACCGGGACGTCGCCGTCGACGACGGCCTGGTTGCCGCCCAGGAGCGAACCGTTGCCGGAGGCGCGCACGTCCTGGTGCTGCTCCTCGACCTCGGCCTCGGTGTCCGTGGCGTTCGCGCCGGAGACACCCAGGGCGCTGATCGCGTTGCCGGACAGGTTCACCGGGACGTCGCCGTCGACCACGGCCTGGTTGCCGCCCAGGAGCGAACCGTTCCCGGACGTGGCGATCGAGTCGTCGTCGTGCTTGATCGGCGCGGCCTGCTGGAGCACGCCGGCGTCCACCCCGGAGGTGTCCGCGGCGGGCAGCAGCTGCGCGTTCTCGGCGGCCTCACCGAGCACGTCCGTGGCGGAGACGTCGCTCGGCGCGGACTGGTGCTCGACCTCGGCCTCGGTGTCCGTGGCGTTGGCGCCCGCGACGCCGCCCAGGGCACCGACCGCGTTGCCGGTCGCGTTCACCGGCACGTCGGCGTCGACGCCCAGCTGGTTGCCGCCCAGCACCGAACCGTTGCCGGAGGAGTGGGTGTCGTGGTGGCCGTGGTCCTCGACCTCGGCGCTGGTGTCGGGCGCGTTGGCACCGGCGATCCCGCCGACCGCGCCGACCGCGTTGCCGGTCGCGTTCACCGGCACGTCGGCGTCGACGCCCAGCTGGTTGCCGCCCAGCACCGAACCGTTGCCGGAGGAGTGGATGTCGTGGTCGCCGTGGTCCTCGACCTCGGCGCTGGTGTCGGTCGCGTTGGCACCGGCGATCCCGCCGACCGCGCCGACCGCGTTGCCGGACAGGTTCACCGGGACGTCGCCGTTGACGACGGCCTGGTTGCCGCCCAGGAGCGAACCGTTCCCCGAGGTCGCGGCGCCGGTGTCGGCGAAGGCGACCCCGCTGCCCAGGGCGACGAAGCCCGCCGCCAGGAGCAGGGACTTGGCGGATGTGCTGGCCCACTGACGCATGTGGGACTTCCTTTCGAGAGTTCGGGAAAAGCGTTCTGCTGTTGCTGAGAAGGTTGTGCCGCCGGATCCGGGCCGTCCGTTGCCCCTGGCTGGGGAACGGCGCCCCGGTCCGACCGGGGAGCATCCGGTCGGCCGCGCACCTGGACGGTGCGTGTCTGCCGGGTCGAGGAGCGCGCCGCCACCGGTGACCACTGGAGGTGGCCCGGCGCCCGCGCCCTGTCCGATCAACCCCGCCCCTTCCGGGACGGCGGCTGACGTGAACCCCGCGAACATGGCCTCTGACCCGTGCTGCGGGACTCGCGTCAACCCCCGGGCCGCACGGCGGCGGCCCGGGAGGCCGATCAGGCTCCTGCGCGGCGGCGCAGCCCGAAGACCAGGCCGGCGCCGACGGCCACAGCGCCCACGGCGGCGGCGATCAGACCGACCAGCGGGCCGCGCTCGGTGCCGGTGTCGGCGAGCTCCGCACTGGCCGGGGAGGCGTCGGTGACCGGGTCGGCCTCACGCAGCTCCTCGGTCGCGGGGGCCTGCTGCTCCTCGGTGGTCTCACCGGGGACGCGCATCTGGTCCTCGGTCTCGGCGGGCTCCTCACCGGTGTCGGTGCCGCCCTCGCCCGGGTTCTCACCGCCGTCGCCGGGGTCGCCGGGCGTCTCGCCCTCATCGTCCGGGCCGGGGTCGACGCCCGGGTCCTCCTCGCCCGGCTCGGGCTCCTCGGGCGGCTGCGGGGCGTCGGTGCTGGAGGCGTCCTCGTCCTCCTCGCGGTCGTCCGTCCCTTCGTCCTCGGAGCCGTCCTCGACGGAGGCCTCGGAGTCGGTGCAGTTCGCGCCGGCCACACCGAGCAGGCCGACCGCGTTGCCGCAGAGGTTGACGGGGGCGTCGACGTCGGCGCCCACCTGGTTGCCGCCACCGATCGATCCGTTTCCGCTGGTGGCGGTGTCGGCGAACGCGGCACCCCCGGAGGTCATCAGGAAGCCGGCGGCCACCAGGGCGGCGATGCGGGCGTGGGTTTCGTGGGTCATCGCATGTCCTTCGGTCAGCGAGAGAAGAGTTGACTGGAGCCACTCGTTCGACCGCGGACGGGCGTGACCCGGGCGCTGGGGCCGGGACTGGGGGCGCTACCCGCCGGAGAGGGCGGGGCGACTGTGCGCAGGCGCACTGACCGGCCGCGGTCGAGGAAGAACGCGGCTAGTCAGGGGAGTACGACGGGTCGTCGGCAGCGTCGCGGACCACGATGTCGGGGTCCCCGGGCATGACGACCCGCAGCGCCCGGGGAGCCAGGTGATCGGCCCGGGCGGTGAGGAACCCGGCGGCGCCGGGCGCGGGGAAGCTCGGCGCGGAGGCGCCGGTGGAGTCCGTCCCCGCAGAATGCTGGCCACCACCAGCGATGAGGCGGATGCGCTCCGCCTCGTCGTCCTCGTCGGAGGAGGCGTGGTCGGCGGCCTCTGCGGCCGCGGCCCGCCACGCGGGGTCCTCGGTGGTGGTGATGGCCGACGCGGCGTTCTCCGACGCGGGGGCCTTCTCGTCCCGGTCGTCGTCGCCGCGCCCGTTGCTCTCGGGTCCCGTGGAGAGTTCGCCGTCGTCGTCGGTGGTGCGTGCCTCGTCGGCGGTGATGTCACTGCCGTCGACGGACACACCGACGGAGCGGGCCGACTCGGTCAGCCCCTCGGTGACGGTGTCGACCAGGGCGGTCTCGCCCCGCAGAGAGCTGTCGGTGGAGTCCACGACGCCCTGTCCGGTGCGGGCCAGTCCGGTGACCAGCTCACCCGCGCCGCGGGCGGTGCCGTCGACGGCCTGGGAGGTCTCGTCGACGACCCGGCCGGCCTCGGCGTTGGTGTCCTCGAGGGTTCCCGAGACGCTGGAGCCCTCCAGGGACCCGGCCACCTCCGCGGTGCCCTCGAGGGACTCGGCGACGCCGGTCTCCTCCAGGGTGTCCGCAGGAAGGGAGACCGCCCGGGAGGCGGTCTCCTCGGTGACCTGACCGGTGGTCTCGGCGACCTGGCCGGTGGTCTCGGCGACCTGGCCGGTGGTCTCCGCGGCCTGCGAGGCCGTGTCGGAGATCCGGGAGTCCCGGACCTCGCCCTCGGCCTCCTGCCCTGCCTGCTCGGCGGTGTCGTCGAGCTCCAGGACGTTGTCGACGAGCCCTTCGGACTCGGAGGCGGTGTCACTGTGGGCGACACCGATGCCCCCGGCCAGCCACGCGACGGCGACGATGCCGGACAGGAGCAGCAGCCGGGCCAGGGCGTGGGAGCTGTGGGCAGCGCGACCGGTCGTGACCGGCCACCCCCGACCCACGAGCACCATGGATGCCCCTTTCCTCGCTGCTGCTGGACGGTCCCGCGCGGCGGCACCGACGCGGTCGCACGGCGGGGTCGGGCCGTCCGCACACACCTGTTCCGGTGGTGAGGAGGAGCTCCAACCCCTCGAACTCGATGCAACCGTAGCATCACGTTCCGTGACTACGCACGGGATTACCAGGCCGGACCGAGAAGATCTCGGCCCGGCCGGAGGGCGTCTCGGGGCAAGCCCTCCCGAGGCGGACGACTCAGCTCATGCCGACGAATCGGTCGAGTACACGCACACCGAACTGGAGACCGTCCACGGGCACCCGCTCGTCGACGCCGTGGAACATCCCGGCGAAGTCGAGCTCGGGTGGGAGCTTCAGCGGGGAGAAGCCGTAGTTGCGGATCCCCAGGCGGTGGAAGCTCTTGGAGTCGGTGCCGCCCGAGAGGCAGTACGGCACGGCCTTGGCTCCCGGGTCCTCGGCGAGCAGCGACTCCGACATCGCGTTGACCAGGCCGCCGTCGAAGGAGGTCTCCACGGCGGGCAGGTGCTGGATGAACTCGCGGCTCACCTTCGGGCCGAGGAGCTCGTCGATCTTGGCGAAGTACTGCTCCTCGGTGCCCGGCAGGAACCGGCCGTCCAACTGGGCGGTCGCCTCACCCGGGATGACGTTGGCCTTGTAACCGCCGCCCAGAACCGTCGGGTTGATCGTGTTGCGCAGCGTCGCGCCGATCATCTTCGCGATCGGACCCAGGCGCGCGACCGTGCCCTCGACGTCGCGCTCGTCGAAGGGGATGCCGAACTCCTCGCACACCTCCTCCAGGAACGTGCGCACGGTCGGCGTCAGGTGCACCGGGAACTCGTGCTCGCCCAGCCGCGCGACCGCCGCCGCGAGCTCGGTCACCGCGTTGTCCTTGTTGGTCATCGACCCGTGGCCCGCCGTGCCGCGCGCGGTGAGCTTCATCCACGCGATGCCCTTCTCGGCGGTCTCCACCAGGTACAGGCGGCGGTTCTCCTCCATCGTCACGGAGAACCCGCCGACCTCGCTGATGGCGGAGTCGCAGTCGGCGAAGAGTTCCGGGTGCTCGTTGACCAGGTACTGGGCGCCCCAGGTGCCGCCGGCCTCCTCGTCGGCCACGAACGCGAGCACGATGTCGCGCGGGGGACGGCGGCCCTCGCGCAGGCGCTGGCGCAGCGTCGCCAGGACCATCGCGTTCATGTTCTTCATGTCGACCGCGCCGCGGCCCCACACGCACCCGTCGGCGACCTCGCCGGCGAAGGGGTGGTGGGTCCAGTCGTCGGCGGCCGCAGGGACCACGTCGAGGTGGCCCTGGATCAGCAGCGGCGGACGGCTGGGGTCCTCACCCGTGATGCGTGCCACGAGGTTGCTGCGCCCGGGGTGCTTCTCGTAGATCTGCGACTCCACGCCGACCTCGTCGAGACGGCCCGCGACGTACTCGGCGGCCTTGCGCTCGCCGGGCCCCGAATGGTCGCCGTAGTTGGAGGTGTCGATCTCGATGAGCTCCCGGCAGAGGTCGGTGACCTCGGCCTCCGCCGCGCTCAGGTCCTTGCCGGGTTCGGCCATCTCTGCACTCCGTCCGTCCGCACCTTGTGCCCTGCTTTCCCACAGAACACTGCCACGCGGACCCCCGCCCGGAAAACATGGTTCGGGCACCCTCACGGCTTTGCTATGGTTGAGGTGTCCGGAGCGAGAGCCCCGGAACAACCCACGTCCGGGTGGCGGAATAGGTAGACGCGCTAGCTTGAGGTGCTAGTGCCCGTTAAGGGCATGGGGGTTCAAGTCCCCCCTCGGACACAGCGAAGGAAGGCCCCGCACAGCGGGGCCTTTTTTGTGCGCGGGCACCTGCCGCTGGGCACCGGTTCAGGCAGGTGTCCTCGCGCGCAGCGGGACGCCCGCCCGGTGCATGTGCGTGAGGGCCTCGACATACGAACGCACGAAACCCGTCTCGTGGTACGCCACCCCGATCTCCGCGCAGTGGTCGCGCACGGTCGGTTGCGCCTTCGCCAGGTGCGGGCTGGTCACGAGCGGCCACCCGGTCCCGCCGGTGGCCCCCTCCGGAATCGAACGGTGGACGTACGAGACGGCGTCGTTGCCCGAGGCGGACGACGGCGGCCCGCTCCGCATCGTCGCGGGCGACTTCAACGCCACCCTCGACCACGCCGCCCTCCGCGACCTCCTCGCGTCCGGCTACGTCGACGCCGCCGCCGAGACCGGCAACGGCCTCGAACCCACCTGGCCGAACGGCCGCCCCTCCCCGCCCCTGACCATCGACCACGTCCTGGTCGACGGAACCGCGAGCGTCGATGCCACGAGCGTGCACGACGCCCCCGGTTCCGACCACCGCGCGGTCCTCGCCACGCTGACCCTGCCCGCCGGGTGACGGCCCGGGGGCCGGGCCCTTCGCAGGGAGGGTCTCAGGGCCCGGGAACGTGGCGGCCGAGGGCGAACCACAGCCGCATGCGCTGTTCGGCATCGGACAGGTCCACGTCCAGGTCCCGCTCGATCCGGCCGATCCGGTAGCGGACGCTGTTGCGGTGGATCCCCAGGTCGGCCGCGGCGCGGTCCCAGTTTCCGTGGCGGGCGAGCCACGTGCGCAGGGTCTCCCGCAGGGTCCGGGCCGCCTCCGTGGGTTCGGCCAGCCGGCCCAGGAGCTCGCGGCTGAGCTCGGCCGCGACGTCGGGGCCCATCATGGTCTCGAACGGGTCGGTGCCCTCCGCCCAGAGCAGCGGGGTCTCCGCCGCCCGGGCGCGCTGCAACAGGGTGGCCGCCTTACGGTCGGCCCCCGGAAGACCGTCCGGGGCGGCGGGCGGGCTGAGCGCGGCGATCCAACCGTGGGAGCGCAGCAGGTCGAGGTGCTCCCGGTGGGCGCTCTCGCCCCGGTCGGCGAGGATCGCACGCACGTGCGGCCCACGTCCCCCTCCGGTCTCCGGGCCGCGGTCCACCAGGTGGGTCTCGAGCGGCAGACCGCCCGGTGCGGTGTGCGGACCGCGCGGGAGCGGTTCGGCCCGCAGGACCCGGTAGGCCGCGCCCGCGTCGGCCGCCGGCCCACCGGTCGCGCGGCGGGCGGCGTCGGACCGTGTGTCGGTGAGTTCGGCGAGCCCGGCCGCCCCCTCTGTGCCGAGGCCGCCGTCCAGGAGCAGCCCGGTCAGGACCAGCCCCGGAACGGGCGGCTCGTCACCGGACGAACGTGACAGCAGGTCGAGCAGGGCGGTGGCGGTGCGCAGGACCGCCCGGTCGGTGATGGCCAGCGGTTCGGGCCGCCCGACCAGCACCACACCCCGTGCCTCCGGCGGGGTGCCCACCGTGTGCAGGAAGACCTCGCCCGACCCGCCGGCCGCCTTGGCGCTGTGGGGCCCCGAGGGCGCGGTGAGCTTGGCGCACAGGGAACGCAGCTCCGGGTCGAGGGAGGCCGGGGCACCCGGCGTGCTGTGCGCCGGCAGGGCGGGGTCGGCCGGGGCGAGCACGGCCCACCCGCCCAGCGCGTCTGCCAGCACCGACAGCAACCGTTCCACCGGCGCGGGTGCGCTCACCGCACGGGCCAGTTCCTGGTGGGCCTCCCCGAGACGGCGCACGTCCCGCAGATGGCGTTCCTCCAGCTCTTCCCCGACCGCGCGGCTGACCGCGGCGAAGGGTGTGGACGCGGGCACCTCCAGCAGGGGCAGCCCCTGCGCGTGGCACTGCTCGACCAGGCGTGCGGGCACCGACCGGTGGACCGGCGCGACCCCGAAACCGACGGCACCCACCCCCACCTGCACCAGCGAGGCCACGTAATCGCGCACGCGGGCGGTGGTCCCCGGCAGGTTGACCCCGGCGGTGAGCAGGAGTTCGCCGCCGCGCAGGTAGGCGGCGGGTTCGACCAGCTCACTGGCGACCGCCCAGGTGATGGAGGGTTCACCCGCGTCGACGACGGTGTTGAGGCCGAGGTCGCGGCGGGCCGCGATCACACGCAGGGGGACGTCGTGGCTCTCGGCCGGTGCCCTGTGGTCGGCCATGGTTCCCCCGTCCTCGCCCGCCGCAGCCCGGGTTCCGGTCCCGGCGCCCCGGTGCGGCCGTGTATCTCCAGGACGTTGCCTACACGATCCCGTCACCCACACGAGGTGGATGGTTCATCCAAAGTCTGCCCCGGATTCGTCCGGTTCGGCCACTGGAACGGGGGCCGACCGCTTCTTACGCTGACCGGAACATTGTGACCTGCGTCAAACGCGCCGCGGCCTCTGTGCTTTCTGTCCCCTTCTCCGAGGAGCATCGTGACCATCGACCTGGCGGTGATCGCCGCTTACCTCCTGGGCATGGTCGGCCTGGGCTGGTGGGGCATGCGCCGCGCCAAGAGCCGTTCCGACTACCTCGTGGCCGGCCGCAGCCTGGGCCCCGTCATGTACTCCGGCACCATGGCCGCCATCGTGCTCGGCGGTGCCTCCACCGTCGGGGGCATCGGCCTGGGCTACAGCCACGGCATCTCCGGCGCCTGGCTGGTCGTGGCGATCGGCGTGGGCATCCTGACCCTCCACGTCTTCTTCGCCGAACGCATCTCCCGGCTGCGTGTCTACAGCGTCGCCGAGATGATCGACCTGCGCTACGGCGGCAACTCCCGGGTGGTGTCCGGCCTGGTCATGTGGGGTTACACCTTCATGCTCACGGTGCCGTCCACCCTGGCCTTCTCCACCATCTTCAGCGGCATGTTCGAGCTGCCCCGCGCGGCCGCGATCGTGCTCGGCGGCTCCATCGTGGTGCTCTACTCGACCATGGGCGGGATGTGGTCGGTGACCATGACCGACATGGCCCAGTTCGTCATCAAGACGTTCGGCCTCCTGCTCGTCCTCACCCCGATCGCCGTATGGAGCGCCGGCGGGTTCTCCGGGATGCGCGAGTCCCTGGACCCCTCCTACTTCGACCCCACCGCCATCGGCGGGCAGACGATCCTGACCTACTTCGTCGTCTACTCCCTGGGCCTGCTCATCGGCCAGGACATCTGGCAACGCGTCTTCACCGGGCGCAGCGCCCGCGTCGCTCGGGCCGGAGGCATCGGCGCGGGTGTGTACTGCCTGATCTACGGCGTGTGCGGCGCCCTCATCGGGACCGCTGCGGCCGTGCTCTTCCCGAACCTGGCCAACCCCGACGACTCCTTCACCCGCATGGTCGACGCGACCCTGCCGGTCGGTATCGCCGGGCTCGTGATCGCCGCCGCCCTCTCCGCGGTGATGTCGACCGCGAGCGGCGCGCTCATCGCCTGCTCCACGGTGACCTCCAACGACCTGTGGCCCGAGGTCAAGAAGGTCTTCGGCCGCGGATCCGGCCCCGGGGAAGGCGCCACGGAGCGCGACGAGGTCTCCGCCAACCGCATCTTCACGCTCGTGCTGGGCGTGGCCACCATCGCCGTGGCGCTGGCCGTGGACGACGTCGTCGCGGCGCTGACCGTCGCCTACAACATCCTGGTCGGCGGCCTGCTCGTGGCGATCCTCGGCGGGCTGGTGTGGAAGCGCGGAACCCGTGCGGGCGCGCTCTCCTCGATGTTCGCCGGCGCGATCGCGGTCGTGGTCACCATGATCGTGACCGACCTGATGGCCAACGAACCCATCTACGTGGGCCTGGGTACCGCCCTGGTGGTCTACGTCGTGGTGAGCCTGCTGACCCCGCCGACCGACCCCGCCGTCCTGGACGTCTGGCGGCGCCGCCTGCGCGGGGAGGACACCGACGGAACTGCGGCGACCGCGGGGAGCGCCGGCGGGCCGTCCGCCCCGGAGACCGGGCCCCGCCCGTCCACGTCCGACTGACCGAACCGACCAACGACCGACCACGCCGACACACGACAGGAGGACCGACCACATGAGCACACCGATCGGCCCCACGGACTCCAGCATCGTCCCGCGCTTCGCAGGTCCGGCGACCTTCGCCAGGCTGCCCCGCATCGACCAGGTGGACCGCGCCGACCTCGCCGTCGTCGGTGTCCCCTTCGACACGGGGGTCTCCTACCGGCCGGGCGCCCGCTTCGGCCCGTCCGCGATCCGCGAGGCCAGCCGCCTGCTGCGCCCGTACCACCCGGCGCTGGACGTGTCCCCGTTCGAGCAGTTCCAGGTGGTCGACGGCGGTGACATCCCGGTCAACCCCTACTCCGTGGGGGACGCGGTCGAAACGCTGGACCAGGGCGCCTCGGAGTTCGTCGACGCCGGGACCCGCCTGGTGACGCTGGGCGGCGACCACACCATCGCCCTTCCGCTGCTGCGCTCGCTGTACCGCAAGCACGGCCCGATCGCGCTGCTGCACTTCGACGCCCACCTGGACACCTGGGACACCTACTTCGGCGAGGCCTACACCCACGGCACCCCGTTCCGGCGGGCCGTGCAGGAGGGCATCCTCGACACCGAGGCCATCGCCCACGTGGGCACGCGCGGCCCGCTGTACGGCAAGCGCGACCTGGAGGACGACCGCCG
The DNA here is from genome assembly GCF_014892575.1 of Nocardiopsis coralli. Taxonomy (GTDB): domain Bacteria; phylum Actinomycetota; class Actinomycetes; order Streptosporangiales; family Streptosporangiaceae; genus Nocardiopsis; species Nocardiopsis coralli. The sequence goes on from NZ_JADBGI010000003.1 coordinate 129,787, forward strand.
CTTCGGGTTCGGCATCGTCACCGCCGCCGACGTCCTGCGCAAGGGCGTGGACGAGGTCTCCGACGCCCTGCGTCAGCGCATCGGGAACCGGCCGCTGTACGTGTCGGTCGACATCGACGTCCTCGACCCGGCACACGCGCCGGGCACCGGGACCCCGGAGGCCGGGGGGCTGACCAGCCGGGAGCTCCTGGAGATCCTGCGCGGGCTGGCCGACCTGAACCTGGTGGGCGCCGACGTCGTCGAGGTCGCCCCCGCCTACGACCACGCGCAGATCACCTCCACGGCCGCCTCGCACGTGGCTTACGACCTGGTCGGCCTGCTGGCCCTGAACCACCGGACGAGGACGGGGAACTGAAGACATGAGTGGGAGTGCACCGCGCAACGGCGGCGACCTGGTGACCGAGACGCTGACCGCGTTGGGGGCCGGGGTCGTGTTCGGTATCCCCGGCCAGCACGCGCTCGGGCTGTTCGACGCGCTGCGCCGGGCGCCGCAGCTGCGGTTCGTGTCGAGCCGGGTGGAGAACAACGCGGCCTTCGCGGCGGACGGCCGGGCCCGCCTGACCGGGGAGGTCACCCCGCTCCTGGTCTCCACGGGCCCCGGTGCGCTGCTCACCCTGGCCTCGTTGCAGGAGTCCAAGGCGGCCAGTGCCCCGGTGCTGGTGATCAGCAGCCAGGTCCCGCGCGCGGGGCTCGGCGGGGGCCGCCGCGGTTTCCTGCACGAGCTGCCGGAGCAGTCCACGAGTTTCGCCAACGTCACGAAGTCGGCGTACACGGTGCGGCACGCGTCGCAGATCCCGTCGGCGCTCACCGAGGCGTGGCGGACCGCCGCGTCGGCGCCGTCGGGTCCGGTCCTGGTCGAGATCCCGCAGGACGTTCTGCTGGAGGCGACCGTCGTGCCGCCGGTCGTGGACGTGGACCCCGAACCCGAGCCGTTGGCCCCGAGGGCGGAGGTCGTGGCCGAGGCCGCCCGCCTCCTGGACGGGGCGCGGCGCCCGGCGGTGTTGGCCGGGGGCGGGGTGAGCCGTGCGGGCGGCCAGGCGGCGTTGCTGGAGCTTGCCGAGGCGCTCCGGGCCCCGGTGGCCACGACCTTCGGCGGCAAGGACGCCTTCCCGTGGGAGCACCCGCTCTCGCTCCGGTCGTGGATCGAGGACCGCCACAACACCGACCACTTGGAGCGCGCCGACGTGCTCCTGGTCGTCGGCTCGGGCCTGGGTGAGCTGTCCAGCAATTACCACACGCTCGAACCGTCGGGGCGTGTGGTGCAGATCGAGGCCGACCTCGGCAAGCTGGAGTCCAACCTCCCGGGCTTGGGGGTGCACGGCGACGCCGCGCTGACCCTGGAGGCGCTCGCCCGGCAGGTGGAACGCCGCCCCGAGGACCCCGCCGTGGTGGCCGAGGTCGCCGGGGTGCGGGCCAGGATCGCCGACCGGATCGCCGCGCAGGACCTGGAGACCGAACAGGGGGTCCTCGCCTCGGTGCGCGAGGCCCTGCCGGACGGCGCCGCGAGCTTCTGGGACATGACGGTGCTGGCCTACTGGGCGTGGTCGGCGTGGGACCCGCGCGAGGGCCAGGCGCACTCGGCGCAGGGGTCCGGGGGCCTGGGTTACGGCTTCCCGGCGGCGTTGGGCGCGGCCACGACCGGCCGGGGTCCGGTGCTCGCGGTCTCCGGCGACGGCGGTGCGATGTACTCGATCGCCGAGCTGGCCACGGCGCACCAGCACGGCGCGGACGTGACATGGCTGATCGTCGACGACGGCGGTTACGGGATCCTGCGCGAGTACATGGAGGGCGCGTTCGGCGAGGCCACCCACACCGAGCTCTCCCGCCCGGACTTCGTGGCGCTGGCCGAGTCCTTCGGGGTCCCGGCGGTGGCCACCACCGTCGACCGGGTGGGCGAGGACCTGGCCGCCGAACTGGCACGGCCGGGGCCGAGCGTGGTCGTGCTGCCGATGCACGTGAACCTGTTCGCGCCCACGCACCTGGACGGCTGAGGGGCGAGGGTGGTCCAGCGGGACCGGCGGGACCTGTCGCTGACAGGAACCGCCGGTCCTGAACCTTGGGCGCGGCAAGGCCCGGGAAGCGAGGGATCGCTACCAGGGCACGGAACGCTACGAGGCCCCTCGGGAGGGGCCTCGATCCAGCGGTGCGACCAGTCGACGACCGTCGCGTTGAAGTTCTACACCCAGGACGGGGACTTCGACATCGTCGGCAACAACACTCCGGTGTTCTTCGTACGGGACCCCATGAAGTTCCCGGACTTCATCCACTCCCAGAAGCGCCTCCCTGATTCCGGGTTGCGCGACAACACGATGCAGTGGGACTTCTGGACGCTGTCCCCCGAGGGCGCCCACCAGGTCGCCTACCTCATGGGTGACCGCGGACTTCCCAAGTCGTGGTCACCGGCTCTTTCTCTGCGCCGGCCCGGTGGTCAGGAGGGAACGGCCGAGAGCGCCACCGGCGGCCCGAGACCGTTCCCGCGCCGGCTCGATTCTTCGAGGAGCCGGGCCAGGGCGCGCAGGGCCGGGGTGGTGCGGTCCGTGCGCCAGAAGAGCCCGAGTCGGCTGGAGGCTTCGAGACCGCGCACCGGAAGGTAGCGCAGGTCGGTACGCGAGTTGTGCTCCGCCAGCGGGCGGCAGGCGAGCATGGCGTGACGGCCCGACGCCACCAGGGACAGCCCCTCCTGGATGGTGGTGATGCCGGCGGTGGACACGATCGGCTCACCGGAGGGCGTGACCGGCGGGGTGCGTGCGGCCATCCAGTAGTCGGGGGCGTCGCCGACGCGGTGCACCAGGTCGAGTCCGGCCAGGTCCTCCTGGTCGACGGCCTCCCGGTCGGCCAGGGGGTGTCCGCTGCCGACGGCGACGAACTGGTCCTGGGCCGGGAACCGGAGACCGACGGTGAGCTCCGGTTCGTGGACCGGAAGTTCGGCGATGGCCGCGTCGACCTCGCCGTCGAGCACCGCGGCGAAGGGTGACCCGAGCGGCAGGTCGTGGGTGTGCACAGCCACCCCGTGTCCGTCGTGGAGGGCCCGGAAGGTGGCCGTGACCTCCTCGTAGACCATCCCGGTGAAACCGATGCGCAGCTCCTCCACGGATCCGCGCATCGCCCGCTCCCTGGCCCGGTCGAAGGTCCGCAGGAGGGCGCGGTGGGCGGGGCGGACCTCCTGGACGAACTGTTCGCCGACCCGCGTCAGGGCGACCCGGCGGCTGGTACGGGCGACCAGCCGCGCCCCGACCCCGGATTCCAGGGCGGCGACGAGCTGGCTGACCCTCGACTGCGAACAGCCCAGGCGTTCGGCCGTGCGGCCGAAGTGCAGCTCCTCGGCGAGCGTCAGCAGGCAGTCGATCTGCTGCAGGTGCGCCTGGTGCATCGTGGCGAGGCCGTTGCTCATGGAACCGAAGCTAGCAGGCGATCGATGAGCCCCGCTGATCGATCGATGAGAAGATCGGCGTTGTTCCCGGGCCCTCCCGGCGATGGACTGGCGGACATGAGATCTTCCGTCCCGCGCTCCGACGCGGTCCCCGACCAGCGCACGGCCCTGCCCCGGTGGGTCGCCGTCGGTGTGCTCACACTGGCGACGTTCCTCGTGGTGACCTCCGAGATGCTGCCGGTGGGCGTACTCACCCCCATGGCCGACAGCCTGTCCATCTCACCGGGGGCCGCCGGGGCGAGTCTGACGATCACCGGCCTCGTCTCAGCGGTCACGGCCCCCGTGGTGCCCCGCCTGTTGGGGGACCTGGACCGGCGCGTGGTTCTGGCCGCGGCCATGGTGGTGCTGGCGGTCGGCAACGCACTGACCACGGTCTCGGACGGGTTCGGGACCCTCGCCGTCTCCCGTGTCGTCCTCGGCATCGGCATGGGAACCGTGTGGGGCATGGCCGCGGCGGTCGCGACCCGGCTGGTCGCACCCCGCGACGTCGCCCTGGCGGTGTCCTTCGCCGTGAGCGGCGTGGCCTCGGCCTCCGTGCTCGGGGTGCCCCTGGGGACGTTGGTGGGCAACGCGTTCGGCTGGCGGGCCGCGTTCGGTTCCCTGTCGGTGATCGCGGTGGCGGTCGCCCTGGCGCTGCTGTTCGCGCTGCCGACCCTTCGGAGCCCGGAGACGGCCGGACCCGAGGGGGACGACGGCGGGCGCCGCTCCCTCGTGCGCCCGACCGTCGTCACCGGGCTCCTCGTGATGGTCCTGCTGGTGACCGCGCACTTCGCGGCCTACACGTACGTGCGCCCGGCGCTCGAGGAGCTCCCGCGACTGTCCGCCGACACGATCGCACTGCTGTTGCTGCTCTACGGGGTCTTCGGCCTGGTCGGGAACTTCGCCGCCGGGGCCGCCGCCGGACGCCGCCCCCGCCCGACCGTCCTGCTCCTGGCCGCGGGAATCTCTGTCGCCATCGCCGTCCTCGCCGGGTTCGGGGACCTCGCACCCGCCGCCATGGCGGCGATCGCCCTGTGGGGCCTGGCCTACGGCGGGCTGTCCGTCGGCGGGCAACTGTGGATGACCAGCGCGGCCCCGGACCGCGTGGAGCACGTCACCGGCCTCTACGTCGGGGTGTTCACCGCCTCCATCGCCCTCGGCGCTCTTGTCGGCGGCCTGGTCGTCGAAGGCACGGGGATCCTGCCGCTGCTGTGGAGCACGGCTGCCCTGGCCGCCGTCTCCCTGGCCGTCGGGCTCCTCGGCCCGAGGCGGTCACGAGACCGGGAGCCGTGAGGAACGGCGGAGACCCGCGTCCGCGCCGGGCCCACCACCGGACGTCAGTGCTGCGTTCTCCCTGTGCCGGAGACGGACTGCACACGTACCAGCACCCGCCACGTGCGCGCCTCCCCCGGTTCGCCTGCAGCACTCCGGTCGATCGCGCGCTGCACTGCGCGCTGGATCTCCTCGACGATCACACGAACGGGCGCGCCCGGTCCCAGCCCCACCTCGGCCGTGACGGTCCGGGACTCCGGGTCGATCACGACGCCGTAGCGGGCGCGCCCCCGCTCACCGCGCAGGCGCGCGTCGAGGGTGCGCAGGGACGAGGCGATGCCCGCCTCGATCCCGCGCACACCCGGCACCGCGCACACCACCTCGACCAGGTCGGCTGCTGAGGTCTCAGTCGTCATGAAGGTCCTCGATGTGGATGTCGACACGGAGATCGGTCAGAGCCAGGTGCTCCCTCAACTCAGCGAGCACGGCGGCACGGACGGCGTCGGCGACCCCCGTCAAGTGACGGGCGTCCACTGATACGGAGATCCGGCAACGGACCCGATGAGGCACACCGCGCACGCGGTGGCCGCCCTCCGGAAGGCCGTGGTCGAAGGCGGTGCGTAGGGCGATCACCCCGGGCACCGAGTCCACGGCGTCGCGGACGACCGTGCGCAGTGCCATCTCGGAGAGCGTGTACGGGCCCGCCGCCGTGGGAGGCATCTCGACATGCGCCCCGTGGCGGAAATCGGCCCGGACGGCCTCCTTGATGGTGGACAGCGCGGTCGCGGACAGCTGCACCGAGCTGTCCCCCTCGGCCTCGAGCGTCGTCCACTCGTCATGGACCGACCGGATCAGGTCGAGGTAGCGCTGCGTGGCCTCGTCGTCCGGCTCACGGTCCGGGGGTTCCGGAACATGCTCCCCCTCGCCGGTGCCTCGGCGGTCGTGCTCGTCAGGGTGCTCCACGTCGATCACCTCCAATCCTTCATTCGGTCGAGGATCTGACTGCGGGCGCGTGCGATCCGGCCCCGCACCGTGGACTCGCTCGCGCCCACCAGCTGCGCGATCTCGCGGTAGCTCATGCCGTCGATCTCGCGCAGCACCCAGCACGTGCGCTGTTTCTCCTCGGTGGACTGGAGGATGGCGGCGAGCGCCTCCATCTGGGCACCAGCGACGGCAGCGTGCTCCGGCTGCCCGTCGTTGCGTCCGGTGGCACCTCCCAGAACTGCTTCGGGACCGGCGTCCTCGAGCGCCTTGTGGTCGACGCCCTCCGTGCTGCGGCGCGCCGCCTTACGCACCACATCGGTGGCGGCACGGCTCACGATCTGGGCCACCCAGGCGCGGAAGGCGCTGGGCTCCTCGAGCAGATGCAGCCGCTTCCAGGACGACACGAGCGCTTCCTGGACCACGTCCTCGGCGTCCATGCGATTGTGCAGTACCAGATACGCGATGCGGAACAGTCGCCCTTGGTGCAGATCGACGAGCACTTCGAAAGCGGCAACGTCACCGTCCTGGGCACGCAGTACGAGCGCGCGTTCGTCCGTCGTGGTCAGGTCGGGCATTACGCGGTCGCCGCCTCGGTGGTGCGCGCGTCGGACCCACGCAGCTGCGCGGTGTGCGGGGCCCGCACGGAACGCAACCGGAGGAGGAGGTCCACACGGACCGGCGCCGTGCCCAGGACCACGGAGACGTCGTCGATCAGGCGCTCGCGCACCGATTCGGCGACCCAACCGGCCTCCGCCTCCTGCGCGACGGTGACCGTGGCCCGGATCCAGGGCGCGCCGACACCGCCCCCCAGACGGACGGACGCATCGGTGACACCGGAGACGCTCTTCATCGCGTCGACCAGGGCCCGCTCGAGCACCCCCGGGTTCACCGACCCCAGGACCCGGTCATCACCGCCGGTGATTCTGAGGGGGTTGCGCTGCGGAGCCCTGGGCAACTGCGCGGCCAGCAGGAGGAAGCCGGCCACGGTGACCACCACCGCCACAGCAGCAGCGGCCGGCAGGAGCAGGTCTCCCTGGGCGGCGAGCGCCTCACCCAGGAGGGAGTCTCCGTGAGGGAGGTGCGGAGCGGCCTCGGGCCATCGGTCCACCAGGGGTGTGGCCGCGGACGCGATCCAGAGGGCGGCGACGAGCATCGACCCCCCGCCCAGGATCAGGGCAGTGCGGTTTCGGCGCCCGGAGACGGTACGCATGACGTGGTCCTCTCAGCTCGACGCGTCGGATCAACGGGTGCGTGCGACACGCACCCGGGGCCGCAGTGGCGTGACGGGGCGCAGCTGCTCGACGGCCGTCTCCACGGAGGCGCGGCTGCGCCGCAGTACGGCCCCGGTGTCCTCCACGGGGGTGCGCACCACCACGTCCACGCGCTTGCGCCGAACCGACACACGGGCACCCTGGACCCCGTCGACGTGTTCGACACTGCGGCGGACCCGCAGGGCCAGGTCGCGGCGTGACACCGCGGCCTGCCCCGGCGTTCCGTCGGCCAGGATCTCCCGGAGAACCGGGTCACCGGGCACGATCGCGCAGATCACCAGGGCGAGGCCGAACAGACCGAGGGCGCCGGCTCCGATGAGTATCGGCAGCGCGTCCAGGCGCATCCCGGCCAGCGCGGAGACGAGGCCGGCAACCGGGGCAGGCCACGCGGCGTCGATGGCGTAGGCCCCGAGCAGCCAGGCGGCCGCAGCCCCGGCGGTGATCGCCGTGACCGCCAACAGCAAGGCGGGCAAGGAGCGGGCAGGGCGGCGGGTCAGCGGGCCGGGGTTCGCGCTCACAGCAGCACCCTCACTCCGGCCCCGGCGGCGTGGAGCCACGACACCTCGACGTCCATGCGGCCCACCGACAGCCCCGTAAGATGCTGGACACGGTGCGTGACATGCGCGCGGAGCTGTTCGAGGACCGGGGCGATGGCAACGGGGAAGGCGACCCCCACGTTCAGGCGCAGTACAGCGGTGGCGCCGTAGAGGTCGGCCTCCACCGAGGGGCGGGCCCCGAAGTCGCGCCGTGCCCCGAAACCGAGCAGCCCGCCCGCATCCGAGCCGACGCCGTGCACCTCGGTCGCCGCCTGCTCGGCGACGCGGGCGACCACCTTCGCCGGGAACGACGTGGTTCCGCGCTCCTCCGCCGGGGCGGTGGGAGCGCCGCGGGCAAGCGGCACCGGGGTCTGTTCCGGGGATGCGGCAGACATGCTCAATTCCTCCAGCGGTCGGTCAGGCCACGGACCTCGATGCGGCCCTCGAGGGTCAGGCCCACGCCCCATCCCAGAGCCCCGAACACCAGGACCAGGAAGAACTGGCTGAAGGTACCGAAAGCGGCGACCGTTCCCAGGAGCAGTCCGACCAGCAGAGCGACGTGCGATGTCTTCATCATGAGAACCCCTCTGTCGGCGGTCCAGGGCGGCGGCGGACGCGTGTCCCGCCCCGGACCGTTCGGTCACTGAAGGTCGATCTCGCGCTTGGGCTGCGAAGGGTTCTCGTCCTCCTGGGGGAGATGGACGTCCACGACGTTGACGTTGACCTCGATGACCTCGAGACCTGTGGTGCCTTCGACCTGATCGATGATGTTGCGGCGAATCGCGTTGCCGACGTCGACGATCGAGGCGCCGTACTCCACGACCACCGTCACGTCGATCGCGGTCTGGACCTCGCCCTTCTCGACGCTGATGCCCCCGGCGACGTTGGTCTGCGAATTCGGGATCCGGTCGGTGACCGCCGAGAAAGCGCGGCGCGCGGCGTTGCCCATGTCGTGGACCCCGGGCACGTCGCGTGCGGCCACACCCGCGATCTTGGCGACCACGGTGTCCTCGAGCGTGGTGATGCCCTGCTCGGTCTGCAGGGGGCCGCGCAGCACGCGTTGCTCGTGCTCGTTCTGCGGGTTCTCCTCGCGGCTCTTCTTCGGGGCGGTCTGGGGATTCGAAGCGTTGGACATGCACAACCCCTTCTGCGGTGCGCCGATCGCGTCGGCGCCGTCTTCTGCGGACACCAGGAGGACGTCATGACCCCGCGCTCCCTCACGCCCACCATCGAGTGACCTGGATCACCGTAGCTTGCGAGGGTGCCGTGCATCCCTCGAACACGAAGAAGAAGGCCCCGCACAGCGGAGCCTTCTTCGTGCACGGATCCGGATCACTCCTGGTGTGCGCTCCACTCGTCCTGGAGCCCGCGCAGGAACTCCTCCTCGCCCGTCGTGCCGGCGAGCACGCCCTGCACGCCCGGGACCAGTTCGTCGGCCATGCCCGGGGAGGCCCAGTCCGGGAACGGCAGCAGCCCTTCGGCGTCGATGACCTGGGTGAACTCGTCGTTGACCTCGCCGAGCACACCCTCCCCCTCGGTGGGCGCGTCCGGGTCCGCGGGCAGGAAGCCGGTCTCCAACTGGATCTGTGCCGCCTCGGGAGAGCGCAGGTAGTCGAGGAAGGCCGCCGCCACGTCCGGGTGCTCGCTCTGCGAGGAGACGGCGAAGGAGACGCTCGCCCCGGAGGCCACCGGCGGCTTGCCCTCCGTTGCGCCCGGCGCCAGGAAGAACCCGACGTCGTCGCCCATCTCCTCCGACAGCTCGGCCGCGGCCCAGTTCCCGGAGACGAGGAAGGCGCTCTCTCCCCCGGCGAAGGCGACCTGCGCGTCGTTGTCGGAGGTGGCGTTGGCGCCCTCGGGCAGGTACCCGGCCTCGGCCCACTCCTGCACGGTCCGCGTGGCCTCCGCGGCGTGATCGGTCTCGATGGAGGATCCGGGAGAACCGTAGACCCAGTCGCGGTAGGCCTCGTCGTCCCAGGTCCCGTTGAGCACGGCGTTCCAGAGGTGGACCCCGCCGGTCTCCAGCCCGCCGACGCTCAGGGGCATGGTGCCGTCGTCCTGCACCTGCGCCAGGGCGTCCTCGAACTCGTCCAGGGTCTCGGGCGGCCCGTCGACGCCGGCGTCGGCCAGGAGCTCCTTGTTGTAGAAGACCCCGAGGATGGAGAGCGCACCCGGGACGGCGTAGAGGTTGCCGGTCGCGAACTCCGTGGCGTCCTGGTTGGTGCGCAGCGACTCCAGGCTCGTCGGCGCGAAGGTGTCCTCCCACCCGTAGGCGCTGCTGTGCTCCTCCAGGTCGAGGATCTGCCCGGCGGGGATGAGGGAGCCCATCGCCCCGGGGTTGTACTGGGCGATGTCGGGCGGGTTCTCGGAGGACATCGAGAGCCGGATGGTCATCACGTAGTCGGTGAACTCGGTCTGCCGGGGTTCGATGGTGACGTTGGGGTACTGCTCGTGGAACCCCTCCACCAACGCCTCCGTCGGGGGATCGTCGGTGTAGGCGAGGGTGAGCGTGACGGGCTCGTCGGTGATGTCGGTGGAAACGCCGTCGGGGGTGTCGTCCTCGCGGATGCTCGTGGACAGGACGGCGCACGAGGCGAGGACGAGCACCGGCGCCGTGCCCGCGGCGGCCACGGCGATCGGGCGCCACGTGCCTCTTCTGGTGGACATGGGTCCTCCCTGAGCCGGGGCTGACAGGCTACGTCTCGAATTCGTTCCCAACGGGAAGGAAGGCAGCCACAAGAGCGAGGTGATCCACCATGAGGCCGACACTGTCAGCAGATCTGCACACCCCCTACCACCTGCCGCCGACGGCCGTCGAGGACTTCCGCCGGGACGGTTTCGTCAGAGTCCCGCGTGCCCTCGAACCCGCCGACCTGGAGGGCCTGGAACCCGACATCACCGACAAGGTCCGCAGGTACGACACCACCTCGGACGTGCCCTTCGAGGAGCGCGACACCCTGCAGAAGGCTTTCCTCCAGGTAGGAAACCTGTGGCGGGGAAGTCAGGGTGCCCGCGACATCGTCTTCTCGCAGCGGCTGGCACGCATCGCGGCCGAACTGCTCGGCGCCGACAGCGTGCGCCTCTTCGCCGACCAGGCCCTGTACAAGGAACCCGGCGGTGCGATCACCCCCTGGCACGCCGACCAGTACTACTGGCCGCTGGACACCGACCGGGTGTGCACGGTGTGGGTCCCGTTGCAGGAGACACCCCTGGAGATGGGGCCGCTGTCCTTCGCGCGCGGCAGCCACCGGTACGAGTTCGGCCGGGACCTCCCCATCAGCGAGGAGTCCGAGGGCCTCCTCCGCGAAGAGCTCGACCGGATGCAGTTCGAGACCGTGCAGGAACCCTTCGCGCTCGGCGACGTCAGCTTCCACCTGGGATGGACGTTCCACCGCGCGGGCCAGAACCAGAGCGACATCCCCCGACGGGTCATGACGGTGGTCTACATGGACTCCGAGACCCGCGTGACACCGCAGATCGCCGAGCACGAACAGGCGCAGCTGGACATCCTCATGCCCGGGACCCGGCCGGGCGAGCGGCCGGACGGCCCGGCCAACCCGCTCCTGCACCCTCTGTGAAAGCACTGATCGTCACGGTGATCGCACTCACAGTGCTATTGTCACGGGCCCGGCTCCCCTCGAGCCGACCGGTCCGTGACCCCAGACGGAGGAGTGCGAACACATGCCCACCTCGGAATTCGACTCCCGCAGCTACTGGGACAAACGCCTCAAACGCAACTGGACCCTGCACGGCGTGGGGATGCTCCGCCTCGCGCACAACTACAACATCTGGCTGTACCACGTCCGGAACCGCGTGTTCCGCCGCACCGTGCGCGCCGCCCGCATCGACGTGCCCCGCGCCGACGTCCTCGACATCGGCCCCGGCACCGGTTTCTACGTCGAGCGCTGGCGATCCCTCGGCGCGCGCAGTGTGAGCGGTGTCGACATCGCAGACAGCGCGGTCGCCCAGCTCCGCGAGAAGTTCCCCGACGTCACCTTCGAGCGCGCCGACATCTCCGACGGCACACCCTTCGCCGACGGCACGTTCGGTGCGGTGTCCGCGTTCGACGTGCTCTTCCACATCGTCGACGACGACCGTTACGAGGCCGCCCTGGCCGAGGTCGCACGCGTGCTCGCGCCCGACGGCCGTTTCGTGTTCTCGGAGAACTTCGCGCCGAAGCGCCGCGAGGGACGCAAGCACTACGTCAGCCGCTCCCGCGAGGAGATCGAGGAACTGCTGCACAGCGCCGGCCTGGAGATCGTGCGCCGCAAGCCGATGTTCGTGCTGATGTCGCCGCCGGTCGCGTCCAACAGCAAGATCCTGTGGACCCTGTGGTCCAAGGTCGTCGCGCCGCAGGCCCAGCGGGAGCTGCGCGGCAAGTGGGTGGGCGCGGCCCAGTACCCGTTCGAGGTCGTGCTCACCAAGATCCTGCGCAAGAGCCCCGTCATGGAGATCCTCGTGTGCCGTAAGCGCGCCGACGCCTGACCCGATGCAGGTCGGCGGGGTATGGGGGTGGGATGGGCCGACGCAGTGAACACCACCGGGAACCCGACGCCGTCCAGGTGCGCGGCGCACGCGTGCACAACCTGAAGGACGTCGACGTCGACGTGCCCCTGCGCGAGCTGGTCGCCGTCGCCGGTGTCTCCGGTTCCGGCAAGTCCTCGCTCGCCATGGGGGTGCTCTACGGGGAGGGCGCCCGGCGGTACATCGAGGCGCTCTCCACCTACACCCGCCGGCGCATGACACAGGCCGCGCGGGCCGACGCCGACCGGGTCAGCCACGTGCCGGCCGCGCTCGCGCTGCGCCAGCGGCCGGGTGTGCCCGGGGTCAGGTCGACCTTCGGCACGTCGACGGAGCTGCTCAACGTGGTCCGGCTGATGTTCTCCCGGCTGGGCCGCCACCTGTGCCCCAACGGCCACCGGCAGGAACCGTCCCTGCACGTGGCCGCCGAGGAACCCATGGTGTGCCCGGTGTGCGGCGCCGAGGTGCATCCGCCCGGGGCGGAGGCGCTGGCGTTCAACTCCGAGGGCGCCTGCCCCACCTGCCAGGGGATCGGGACCGTGCGCGAGGTCGACGACAGCACGCTGATCAAGGACCCCTCGCTGAGCATCGACGACGGCACGGTGATCCCCTGGCAGGTGTACGGGTTCAAGGTCCAGCCGCAGATCGTGCGCGAGTTCGGTGTGCGCACCGACGTTCCCTGGCGGGACCTCACCGAGTGGGAGCGCGGCATCGTGCTCGACGGTCCCGAGGAGAAGAAACACATCACCGTCACCACGCAGAACGGGGTCCACGAGCTGGACTTCACGTTCCGCAACGCACGCCTGACGGTGACCGCGGAGCTCAGGCGCGCGGAGGACGAGAAGCGGCTGGCGCGGGTGGGACGGTTCCTGGTCGAGCGCACGTGCCCCACGTGTCACGGGACCCGGCTCTCCGAGGCCGCGCGCACGCCGTTGATCGGTGAACAGAACCTGGCCGACGTCACCGCGCTCACCCTTGAGGACGTGCTCGAGTGGGCCCCGGGTGTGGTCGAAACGGTTCCCGGCGAGATGCGGCCGATGGCCCGCGGCCTGGTCGACACCCTGCTCGGGATGGCACGCCGGCTGGTGGAGCTCGGGCTGAGCTACCTCTCGCTGGACCGCCCCGGGTCGACCCTGTCCACCGGGGAACGCCAGCGTGTGCAGCTGGCCCGCGCCGTGCGCAACGAGACCACCGGCGTGCTCTACGTGCTGGACGAACCGTCGATCGGTCTGCACCCCTCGAACGTGCACGGGTTGCAGGGCGTGGTGGACGACCTGCTGGACGCGGGCAACTCGGTGGTGATGGTCGACCACGACGTGCAGGTGCTGCGCGAGGCCGGCCACCTGATCGAGATCGGCCCGGGATCCGGGCACCGAGGTGGCACGGTCATCGCCGAGGGTTCGGTGTCGGAGGTGGGGCGGAACCCGGACTCGCTGATCGGCGGGTTCCTGACCGGGCGCGAACGGGTGGTCGTGCGCGAACGGGCGGCCGCGGACCGGGTGTTCGAGCTCGGCACGCTGGGCCTGCGCACGGGGCCTGTGCACACGGTCCACGCGCTCGACGTGGAGATCCCCCTCGGCCGGCTGACCGGGATCACGGGGGTGTCCGGCTCCGGCAAGACCACCCTGGTGTTGGAGAGCCTCGTGCCGGCACTGCGGGCGCTGCGCCCCGGGAGCCGGGAGCGGCGGCCCGAGCACGTGGAGGGTCTGGAGCCCGGCGGGATCGAGAAGGTCAACATGGTGGACGCGACCCCGATCGGGGTGAACGTGCGCTCCACGGTGTCCACCTACGTCGGGGTGCTGGACGACCTGCGGCGGGCGTACGCGCGGCTGGACTCCGCCCGCGCCGACGGGCTCGGGGCGGGCGACTTCTCGTACAACACCGGATCGCTGCGGTGCCCGCGGTGCGAGGGGACCGGGGAGATCTCCCTGGACGTGCAGTTCCTGCCGGACGTGGACATCGTCTGCCCCCTGTGCGAGGGGTGCCGCTACGCCGCGGACGCCGAGCGCTACACCCGGGGTCCGGACGCGCTGTCGCTGCCGGCGCTGTTGTCGATGACCGCGGCGGAGGCGGTCGAGCACGTGCACGGGTTGAAGAAGGCCCGCACGCGGCTCGAGGCGCTCATCGACGTCGGGCTCGGATACCTGACGCTCAACGAGGCCACCCCGGCGCTGTCCGGGGGTGAGGCGCAGCGGTTGAAGCTGGTGTCGGAGCTCGACCGGCGGCAGGGGCGGACACTGTTCGTCTTCGACGAGCCGACCGTGGGGCTGCACCCGCTGGACGTGCGGGTGCTGATCGACGTGCTGCAGCGGCTGGTCGACCAGGGCGGGACGGTGATCGTGATCGAGCACGACCTCGACCTGATAGCCAACGCCGACCACATCATCGACATGGGGCCGGGCGGCGGCACCTACGGCGGGCGGATCGTGGCGACCGGGTCCCCCGACGAGGTGGCGGGGGACCCGGAGAGCGTCACCGGCCGGTACCTGCGCGATCACCTGAAGGGGCGCTGAACGGCGGGTTCTCCGGGGGCTCGGGAGACGGGAGGGGCGCGTGTTGCGGAGGAGGTCCACCCGGCGGAACCGGCGGGCTCGGGCGCGGCTCCCCCGGCGGATTTCCCGGCGCTTCCCCGTGGTGTTCCTCCGTCCCCCGGGAGATGCTCGGGTTCCGAGGACGGATCTCACGGGCGGAGGATGCCATGGCACGTCGGGTGATGCGCTGGGCCGGAGCGGTCGCGGCCGCGGTGGTGGTGGGGCCCGCGGTGAGCGCGGTGCCTGCTTCGGGTTCCGGTGCCGGGCGGGACGGCGGGGCCGGGGACGGCGCGATGGGCTCCGGTTGGCAGCTGGTGCACGAAGAGGGCTTCGAGCGGGTCGCGCCGGCCTCGGACACGGGATGGTTCCCCGACCGGGACGGGCCGGGCAGCCCCTACGACGTCGACGGTTACGACAACGACGGCGAGTACTTCAGCACCATCGGCGGGCCGGACTTCGACGAACACCTGGACGGCATCGACCTGTTCCGGCGCTCGTTCTCCTTCGGTGACCAGGGCTGGCTGACCGCCGAGCTCGCCCAGCGCGGTGCCCCGGACGGTGACGGGCCCGCGTTCACCAGCGACGAGGTCCCCGGTTCCGGGCCGGCCGGGCTGTTCGAGAGCCCCTCGCACGACGGGGGTGTGATCCTGCGTTCCACCGACGAGCTCCCCGAGGAGTACCGGGTCGAGGTCACACTGCGCACGATCGACTTCGGCGGGCAGCGGGACGGAGAGTGGGACTACGACGGCAAGGTCAACGGCTACGAACCGTCCGACTGCAAGACCAACTTCCCGTGGGGCGCGACGGGCGACTTCAGCCTGCCCGAGTGCGAGTGGCACGACGTGACGACCGACGCCAACGGTTTCTACTTCCTGTCGATCGTCGACCACGAGCGGCCGGCGCCGCGCAACAACGTCTTCATCCACAACCACCGGAAGGTCGTCATGGACGGCTACAACCGGTACGAGCTCACCGGCGACGGGCTGCGCTACTGCGACGCGGACTCGGGTGAGCTGGAGCCCTACGAGTGGGGCAGCGGCAACGGCGTGAACATGCTCTTCATGACCGACGAGCGGCGGTACGACGACCAGCCCGGAACCGAGTACGTCATGGACAGCGAGTGCGGCACCGAGGTCGGCGGCGGCATCGTCAGCCAGGCCGACCTGGTGCCCGAGGCGATGCCCGAGCGGGACTACGTCTTCGCCGTGGAGCGCCGTGACGGGCACTACGCGATGGAGGTGTCCGGGGAGTTCCGGCACATCGGCGAGCGCACCCTGCGCTACGAGCGCCCCTTCGACGACGGCGAGCACCCGATCTGGCACTACAACCGGACACCGGAGGAGTACGGCGGCGAGCACAACGCCGACTGGTCCTACCCCTCCCCCAACGGCACCTACGTCGACGAGGACGTCTGGCCGGAGGGGTCGGCCTACCCGGACCACTTCCTCATCGGCCAGCCGCACATGAACTTCTACGAGGGCAGCGCGCACATCGACGACCTGCGACTGTACGTGCCCGAGGCCTGATCGGGGGTCAGGCCTCGCAGTGGAGCGGGCCGCCGGCGTAGGCGAGGGTGTCGGCGAAGGCATCGGCCATGTCCATCGGGACACCCTCGTGGTCGGCGCGCACGCGGTGGAGGTTGAGCACGATGCGTTCGGCGTCGGGGCGGTTAGCGTAACGGCCCAGGTCGCAGGTGCGGGCCGCCTCCAGGGGCGAGAGGCCGTGCGCGCGTGCGTGCGCGTCGACCTCCTCGACCAGGGCGAAGTAACCGTCGAGGTCGTCCAGGCAGGCCCGGATCTCGTCGGCCCCGGACAGCAGGGCGCCGTGGCCGGGTACGAGGTGCTCGGCGCCGAACTCGGCGAGCCACGCGAGGCTGCGCCGGGATCCCGCGAGGTCGCCCATGAAGATGAGGGGCGCCCCCTGGTTGAAGACGAGGTCGCCGGCGAAAAGGACCCGTTCCTCGGGCAACCACGCGACGGCGTCGCCTGCGGTGTGCGCGGCCTCGCCCGGGTGGTGGAGCTCGACCCGGCGTCCGCCCAGGTGCACCACGGCGCGGTCGCCGAAGGTCACCTCGGGAACCCGCAGGACGGCGTCGCTCCAGTCCGGCATCGGCTCCCAGATGCGGGGCGGTTCGGTGAAGATCGTGTCGGCGAGAATCCCGTCGCGCGCCCGCTCCTGCGACAGGATCACGGTGGTCTCGGGGAGCAGGTGGTTGCCGTAGGTGTGGTCGCCGTGCTGGTGGGTGTTGAGGGCCATGCGCACCCGTGCGCCGCCCGTGGCCCGGTCGGCCTCGTCGAGGAAGCGCCAGGTGCGCTCGGAGGAGACGCAGGTGTCGATCACCATCGCCTCGCGCGAGTCCTCGTCGGTGACGAACCCGGCGTTGTTGACCCACCATCCGCCCTCGGGCTGCATCCAGGCGTACACACCGGGGACGATCTCCTGCAACGACGCGTCTTCGACCTGCACGGCGGTCCTCTCTTCCGTGGTGTTCGGGGGGCGGGGGTTCCGGGGCCGGGGGCCGGGGGCCGGGGGGTTTCCCGCCCCTGGAACCACTGTCGCCCAAGGGGTTCCGGAACGCGACCCCTTCCGCAAGATCTGTGGAGGGGAGGGTGCGCCCGTACGGACGGACACGGGGGACATGGCCTGGGTGTCCGAGTTGAGGATCGTGTGTTCCGGAACAGGGTGAGGTTGTCGGGGTTGAGAGGGAGGTTGCCGGAACGGGGTGAGGATTGTGGGTTCCGGGTGTGGGGTGTTCTGTGGTGTTGCCTCGGGGGTGGTGGTTCGTCGGGGCCGGGATCATAGCCCGGCCGGGCCCTCACGCAACCCTCATCGGCGCCACCCCCTGACCCTTTCTCTGGGCGGTGATGGTGGCGGGTGGGGTGGTGGGTTGGCCGCGGCGCCTCGGGGTGTGCGTTCCGGCCCTGTTCGCCGGGCTGACCCGACCCGCATCGACGAACCACCCGCTCCCCCGAGGACCCGCCCGCAGCCAAAAGAACGGTGGTCACTGCTATCCCCCTTGGGTGTTTCATTGCGACCAACGCTTCCGGCGTGGGCATGGTGGCTCGCTCCTGCGGAAGCACAAGCCGCCCCGCGCACTCCCGGCCGAGCATTGAGTCTCAGGGGTGGCACGTGTGCGGGTGGGCTCCTGGGCCCCGCGCGCTCCCGGCAGGGCATTGAGTGTCGGGGGTGGCCCGTGTGTGGGTGGGCCCGGGCGGGCCTGTTCTGGGCGGTCCACCCCTGGTTGCTGGTGGCGCTGGTGGGTCCGGTGGGGCAGGTGTTCGGTTCTGTGTCGTTGATAGTGCTCGAAAAAGCACGGACAACGTTTTCAGGTGCTCATAAGAGCACTATCAACCGCTGGGAACGGCCGCTCGGGCCAGGAGCAGGCCCACGTGCGATCGGGTCCGGTGGAGCCAGAGCTGGCCATGGGTGGGCCTGCGCTGGCATGCGGTCTGAGGTGTGGTCGCGTGCGAGGGGTATGCGGTGGGGATTCCGTGGAGATTCTCCAGAGGGCTGAAGCCTGGGGCCTGGGACCTGGGCTTGGTGGGCGGTGGGCCTCGACGTGGCCAGTTGCGGCAGCCACCGGCCCAGCGTGCACCACTGCACCACTGGACCCGGGTCTGGGGATGCTTCGTTGGCCCCGGTGGGGCGCGGTGGGGCCCGGTTGGGATCGGCCCACAACAAGCCCACGGAGGGGCCCTGCTGGTCTAGCCGGTGCTGACGTTGTCGTTGTCGGGTTCGGGTTCGGTGGCCTCGGTACCCGAGCCGCCGTGGGCGCCGCCTTCGGCACCGCCGGTGGGGTTCTTGCCGTTCGAGCGGCGGTACTTGGCGCGGTTGTGCGTGGAGCACAGCGGCTGCAGGTTGGTGGCCTTGGTTTCGCCGCCGTGGGAGAACTCGGTGATGTGGTCGGCCTCGCACTGCGAGACCGGCACGTCGCACCCACCGGACCAGGCGCAGGTGGTGTGCCCGGCGAAGGCGGCGGTGCGCAGGTAACCGGGGGCCAGGCGGTGGGCGCGGCCCAGGTCCAGGGGCAGGCCGGTGCGGTCGTCGAAGATCAACCGGCGGATCTGGGCGGTGGACGCCATCGCGCGCACCGCGGACAGGGCCAGGACGTTGCCGTCCTCGGTCACCGCCACACCGGCAGGGCCCGGGAAGCCGGGCACGGTAGAGGGCGGGCCGGTGTTGGTGTTGGTGGTGGTGCCACCTGCGGTGGCGGTGGTGGTACCGCTACCGGTGCCGCCGCCGGGGTCGGGGCCCGGTTCGGCGCCCGGCTCGGGGCCGGGGGCGGCACTCGCCCCGGTGTTCCCGGTTGCCCCGGTGGTGTNCCACCTGCGGTGTCGGTGGCGGTGTTGGTGACGCCGCCACCGGTGCCGCCGCCGGGGTCGGGGCCCGCCCCGGAACCAGAGCCGGGGCCCGATTCGGGCTCGGGGCCCGGAGTAGAGGCGGGCGCGGTGATTGCCCCCGTCTGCCCGGCCGCTGCGGTAGCAGCGCCTGCGGTGCCCGTGCCGCCGGTGCCGTTGGCGCCGTCGGAGTTGTTGGTGTCGGTCTCGTTCTGGTCCTTGAAGGCGAAGCCGAAGNGCGCGGCCCCGGCGGCGCCGGGGTAGGCGACGCCGTTGGCGTCGTTGCCGTTGTCGGTCTCGTTCTGGTCCTTGAAGGCGAAGCCGAAGCCGAGCAGTGCCGACAGGGGCACGGTGATGTTGATGACGGCCTTGGTGCCGGGCGGCTGCGAGCAGCCACCACCGGCGGTGGCGCCAGTGGCAGTGGCAGAGCCGCCAGGGCCAGAGCCGCCGGAGCCAGCCCCGNTACCGGGCGGCTGCGAGCAACCACCACCGGCGGTGGCGCCACCAGTGACAGCGGCAGCGGGGCCATCGGCAGAGCCGCCAGGGCCAGAGCCGCCGGAGCCAGCCCCGGCGCCAGCGCCGTCGGCGTGGCCGACGGGGCCGGTGCCAGCGTCGGCGGCACCTGCGGTGCCGTTGCCGTTGGTGGTGTCGCCAGCGGCGCCACCCGCGTTGGCGTTGGCGTTGGTGTCGGTGGTGGTAGCGCCGTGGCCGTGGTGGCCGTGTGCGAACCCGGCCGCGGAGATCAGGGCGTCGTAGGTGCGCGCGTAGCGCGAGGTCACCGACTCACCCGCAGGGATCAGGCCGAGGTCGGCCCCGTTGGTGCCGGTGCCGCCCGAGGCGGCGGCGCCCTCGGCGCCACCAGCGTCGGTGCCCACGCCGTTGGTGTCGGTGGTCTTGTCGGTGGTGCCGTAGGGGGCGGTGAACGAGGCCAGTGCGGCCTTGAGGCGCTCACCGTCGGAAGCAGGGCCCCAGGCCTGGAACGTGAAACCGGCGAACGAGGTCTGCAGGCGCGCCCCGCGCTCAGCGAAAGCGGCCTCTTCGTTCTTCTCCGCCCGGTTGGGGTTGTAGGTCAGCCCCAGGGCGTGGGCGGTGCGGTCCAGGGTCTGCACCGAGGTGGCCGGCTTGACCCGCTTGAGGTTGGCCAACCCGTGGTCGAGCTTGGCCCGGTACAGCTCCTCATCCGGGTTCTCACCCACATCGCGGTTTTCGACCTGGCGCTTGACCCCCGAAGCGATCGAGGCCGCCTCGCCCACGGTCAGAGCGCCGTCCNGTTCTTCTCCGCCCGGTTGGGGTTGTAGGTCAGCCCCAGGGCGTGGGCGGTGCGGTCCAGGGTCTGCACCGAGGTGGCCGGCCGCACCCGCTTGAGGTTGGCCAACCCGTGGTCGAGCTTGGCCCGGTACAGCTCCTCATCCGGGTTCTCACCCACATCGCGGTTTTCGACCTGGCGCTTGACCCCCGAAGCGATCGAGGCCGCCTCGCCCACGGTCAGAGCGCCGTCCCCGATCGCGGAGGCGGTCTCGGGCAGGCTCTCGTTGTGCAGGCTCTGCGCCAATTCCATCAACCGCTTCGCCTCGTTGGAGCCAATCCCCCAGGCGTGGGTCAGGTAGGCCTTCAACGACTTCTGCCCACCCGCCTCCAGCAATTCGCCCGAGGCCTCCATCTGCGCGAGCGGGACCAGCATCGCGAAAGTGAGCTGGTCCATCTGCTCGCGCACGGCCTTGATGCGCTCCAGCGCCGTTTCGGCGGCGCCGAAAGGCACGCCACCGGCCAAAGTCGCGATGAAGGTCTGCACCGCTGCCACCAGCGCGGCCACGGCCGGATCCGGGGCGGTGCCCGGGCCCGTGTTCGCGTGGTCAGCGGTGTTGTTCTCCATGATTCAACAATACGCACCAGGCCCAGAAATGGGTAGTCACCCAAAGGGAACAGAACCCTTACCCATTACGGTCGTCCGACCACCGTTCACCCCCATTTACGGGCACCCCTATTCACTCACAAAATAGTCCTGTGGATAACTCCACGAGCACCCTTTTCTCGGATATCCTGGAGCGGGGGAAGGAGCGCTTGAAAACCCGGACGGCCCTCGGAGGACCTCCAACCCGGCCACCGCACACGTGTTACCCCTGACACTCAATGCTCGGCCGGGAGCGCGCGGGGCCGGGAGGACACCCGCACACGTGTCACCCCTGACACTCAATGCCCTGCCGGGAGTGCGCGGGGCCCAGGAGGCCACCCGCACACCCGCCACTCCCCGACACTCAATGCTTCGCTGGGAGTGCGCGGGGCCTGCCTGTGCCGTTGCCGTTGCCGTTGCTTGTGCCGTCGCAGGAGCGAGCCACCGCCCCCACACCTGAACCGTTGGTCGCAATGAAACACCCAAGGGGGATAGCAGTGACCACCGTTCTTTTGGCTGCTGGCGGGGGCCTCGGGGGTGAGGGTGGTTCCTCGATGCGGGTCGGGTCAGCCCGGCGAACAGGGCCGGAACGCACACCCCGAGGCGCCGCGACCAACCACGCAGCACGCCGACGCATCCGCGCCAAGTTCAGGGATCGGGGGTGGCGCCGATGAGGGTTGCGTGAGGGCCCGGCCGGGCTACGATCCCGACCCCGACGAACCACCACCCCCGAGGCAACACCACAGAACACCCCACCCCTACAACACCCGCCATCGCTCCACATGGTGTCTTCCGGATCCGAACGCCTTCCGGATCGGAGCAGGGATTCCGAGCCCCTCCCGCTCCCCACGCCCCGCTCTCACCCCCCGCTCTCCCCGCCGGAGCGTAGAGACCGACACGGCGCTGTAAGGTCCGCTTCGACAGCACCTCACCCCGACCCTCCGCCCGATTCGCCTCCCGGCCACGGACACGGAACACGCTGGTGTGTATGGTCAAGCTCCCCTTCCGCGTCGCTACCCTCACCGCGGCGCTCACCTTTCCCCTCGCCGCCCTCCACGCCCCCACCCATGCGGACACGGGCCCCGACGAGGACCGCGACTTCGACCTCCAGGCCCACCGCGGCGGCATGGGGCTCGTCGTCGAGAGCACGCTCCCGGCGTTCGAGAACGCGCTCCAGCTGGGCGTCAGCACCCTCGAACTCGACATCCAGATCACCCGGGACGGCGAGGCGGTCGTCACCCACGACCGCCAGGTCGGCGACCACAACTGCCAGGACACCGGACCCGCGTTCCCCGGCGACCCGCAGTACCCGTACGTCGGCTCCTACATCAAGGACCTCGACCTGGAACAGGTGCGCACCCTGGACTGCGGCTCCCTGCAGCACCCCGACTTCCCCGAACAGCAGGTCGTGCCGGGCGAGCCGATGGCGCTGCTCAGCGAGGCCTTCGACCTGGTCCACCGGTACGGCGCCCACGACGTCGCCCTGAACATCGAGACCAAGGTCGAGGCGGGCGCCCCGGAGGAGACCGCACCGAGGGAAGAGTTCGTCGACGTCCTGCTCGAGGAGATCGACCGGGCGCACATACTCCCCCAGGTCACGGTCCAGAGCTTCGACTGGGGCTCGCTGATGCTCGTGCGCGAACGTGAGCCGCGCCTGCCGATCGTGGCGCTGGACAACCACGAGTTCCTGGAGATCGGCGAACCCGGCGCCTCACCGTGGCTGGGCGGGATCGACATCGACGACTTCGACGGAGACCCGGTGCTCGCGGTCGACTCGTTCGGCGCCGACGCCTTCTCCCCGGTGCACGGTTTCCCGCAGGACGGTGAGGTCGGGGACCCCGACTACGAGCCCTACGTCACCGAGGACATGGTGGACCGGGCGCACGACCTTGGCATCGGCGTGATCCCGTGGACGGTCGACGACACCGTGACGATGCAGTCCCTCATCGACACGGGCATCGACGGGCTGATCACCGACCGCCCGGACCGGCTGCGGGAGGTCATGGCCGACAACGGGTTCCGGCTCCCCGAGCGCTACCCGGAGCCCGGAACCGGCTGAGCCCCGGGGCCGGCTCGTGCGTCCGGCCCCTGGGCCCTGGGCTCACACCGTGGCCGAGCGGTCGCGGGCGGCGCGCGCGGCGAGGTCGCGCCCGACCTGGTAGCCGAAGACCATGGCCGGACCGATGTTGGCGCCGTAACCCGGGTACCCGCCGCCGAACACGCTCACCGCGGCGGTCCCCACGGCGTACAGCCCTTTGACCGGTGTGCCGTCGGCGGTGAGCACCTCGCTGTCGGTGTTGACGGACAGCCCCGCGTAGGTGCCCAGGTCACCCATCTGGATCCGCACGGCGTAGAAGGGGCCGCGCTCGAGCGGGGCGAGGTTCGGGTTGGGCCGATGTTCCATGTCGCCCTTGAAGTGGTGGAACCAGTTGGATCCGCGGTCGAACCGGGTGTCCACACCCTTCTCCGCGTCGGCGTTGAACTCGTCGAGGGTCGCGCGCAGGGCCTCCGCGGGCACCCCGATGCGGGCGGCCAGGTCCTCGGGGGTGCGGCCGCGCACGAGGAAACCGATGCGCCGGTAGTACCAGGTCGGCAGCGGCCACGGCTTCGCGTAACCGATCCCGTACCGGCGCACGGCGCGGCTGTCGGCGATGATCCACCCGAAGGTGTCCTTCTCGCCCCGGTTGTCCTCCAGCATCTCGACGCCGAAGTCGTGGTAGGAGTACGACTCGTTCGCGAAGCGCCGTCCGTGCCGGTTGACGGCGAGCAGACCCGGGAGCCCGAAGGCGCGCAGGTGCGGGAAGACCCGGTCCTGGCCGCGCAGGTTCCGCCACACGGTGACCGGCCCCCAGGCGGCGGGCTGGTGCGGCCGCGTGTCGAGGACCCCGCCGTGGTCGCGGGCGAGCCGGTATCCGTCGCCCTGGTGTCCGACGGTCGGGGTGACGTGGTTGCCGCCGCCGCGGTCGTGCTCGAAGACCTGCGAGCGCAGTTCCGCGTCACCGGAGAACCCGCCCGCCGCGATGACGACCCCGTAGCGGGCGCGGACGGTTCCGGTGTGCTCGCCGGACAGTTCCACGCCGTCGGCGGTGCCCTCGCCGTTCTTCAGGATCCGGGTGACCCGGGTCCCCGTCCACATCGGGACGCCGAGGTCTCCGGCGGTGGCGATGAGCCGCGTCATGAGGGCGTTGCCGTTGGTGCGGGTGAACGCGCGCCGGCGCAGCAGCCCCTGGGCCCAGGTGCGCAGCATGATGCCGCCGACCTGGGCGAAGGCGCGCACGGAGGTGTTGACCTTGAGGAAGGTCGCGATCTCCTTGCCGATCTCCGGCATGTACCCGAACACCGTGTAGGTGTACAGGTAGGGCTGCACCCTCAGCCGGTCGCGGCCGAGCATGCGGCCGTCGGCCCGTTTGACGGTGAGGGCGCGGCCGGAGCGGCGGGCGCCGGGGGTGTCCATCTGGTAGTCGGGGGCGGTCTCCGGGTACTGGAACTCGATCCGGGTGTCCTTCTCGAAGAAGTCCAGCGCCTCGGGCACCAGGTCGAGGAAGGTGCGGACGGCCTCCGGGTCGTGCGAGTCGCCGGCCAGGGCGCGGATGTAGGTCTCGGCCTCCTCGCGGGTGTCACCCTCGGCCACGCCCTGCTTGTTGCCGGGGACCCACAGCCATCCGCCGGAGATCGCGGTGGTGCCGCCCAGGTGCTTCTCCTTGTCGACGACCAGGACGTCGAGCCCCTGCCTCTTGGCCTTGACCGCCGCGGAGATGCCCGCGGCCCCGGATCCGATGACGACGACGTCGTAGGTGCTGCTGTCACTCATGTGTGCTCCCAACTGGGTGCGTTCGCAGGTCAGGTGCGGTGTATCCGCCATCGGCTCAGTGCGCGGTGTAGCCGCCGTCGACCACCAGCTCGGTGCCGGTGGTGAAGGAGGACTCGTCCGAGGCCAGGTACAGGACGGCGTGGGCGATCTCGTCGGGTTCGCCCTGCCTGGCGAGCGGGTTTCCGGACACGAGCTGCCGGTAGTACTCCTGCGGCCCGAGCGGGCTGCGTTCGGCGGCGGAGCGGCTCATCGCGGTGCGCATGGAACCGGGGTGGACCGAGTTCACCCTGATCCCGTGCGGTCCGTAGACGTTGGCGTCGGACTTGCTCATGAGCCGCACCGCGCCCTTGGTGGCGTGGTACAGCGGCACGTTCGCCCCGCCGGTGAGGCCGTGGATCGAGGAGAAGTTGACGATGCTGCCGCGGCCGAGCGCGATCATGTGCGGAACGGTGTACTTGGTGGCCAGCCAGGTTCCCTTGACGTTGACGCCGAAGAGCGCGTCGAACTCGTCCTCGGTGGCCTCGTGGGCGGGGGCGGGCCGGCCGATGATGCCGGCGGCGTTGACGAGCACGTCGGGTGCGCCGTGGTGTGCGACGACGCGGGCGACGGTGCTCTCGACGTCGGCCGCGTCGGTCAGGTCCACGGTCCAGTCGCTGACCGCGGCACGGCCCCACGGCCTGTGCGGTGCGACGCGGTCGAGGTTGGCGACGGCGGCCCCGTGGTCGGCGAGCATGCGGACCACGGCGGCCCCGAGGTCGCCGCTGCCGCCGGTGACCAGGGCGGTCTTGCCGGCGACGCGTCCGTTCCCGGGGGCAGGGGGCACGGTCGGTGCTTCGGTGCTGGAGGGTGGTGCGTTCATGGGCCTCAGCCTGCGAGCCGCCGGGGCCGAGCCACCAGAACGCTTCCATTCAATGGGAAGGTTTTGCGCCCCGGGTGCGGATCGTGTTGCCGCCCGGGACCCGCGCCCCCATGGCGCGGGAGACGCCGCGGGAGGCGGCGACCAGGGCGGGTGCGTGCATGTGCGGGCTGCCGCGGCCGTCGGCGGGGACGACCACGGACAGGGCGGCGACCACCCGGTTGTCCCGGTCGCGCACGGGTGCGGCGAGGCCGACCGCACCGAGGGTGATCATCTGGGGAGCGATCACGTACCCGTCGGCACGCACGGCGGCGAGCCGGCGCCGGAGCTGTCCGGGGTCGGTGACGGTGTGTGCGGTGTAGCGGCGCAGCGGTTGTTGCAGGACCTCCTCCTGGAACTCGGGTGAGCTGTGCGCGAGGAGCACCAGCCCGCTGGAGGTGGCGTGGATCGGCAGGCGTCCTGCGATCTCGGCGACGTTGCGTCCCGCGCCGCGGTCGGAGAGGCGTTCGAGGTAGAGCACGTCGGTGCCTTCGAGGACACCGATCTGGGTGTGTTCGCGCACGACCGCCTGGAGGTCCTCCATGTAGGGCAGGGCGGTGCGGCTGAGGTCGCGGGCGGGTGAGGAGCGCGAGGCGGTCTCCCACAGCTGGTAGCCGATGCGCACACGTTTGTCGGACTCGCGTTCCAGGGCTCCGAGGTCGACGAGTTCGCCGACGAGGCGGTGTGCGGTGGCGATCGGGAGATCGGCCCGGCGGGCGATCTCGGAGACGGAGAGGGTGGTGGGGGTGGTGTTGAAGGTGCGGAGGATTCTCATGGTGCGGGTGAGCACGGATTCCCCCGAGGTCGACCTGGCCATGTCCGAACCTTCCCGGGCGCGGTGCGGTCGTTCGCATGACGCCCATGTGTCCTTGATCTGAACATCGCTGCCGAGAAGTTTTCCATTGGGCGGAGTGCGCGTATCGGCCGGGGTGTGACTCGGAACACGATCGTTGCGCCGGGGTCCGCACGGGACGCGCCCCGACCTCGGCAGCGACCCCTCGGAGGAACCATGGCCCTGGACGCCCGCTCGGATCCGGCGCCGCCACCGCGCCCCGAACGCACACCGCCCGGCAACAACAACGGCAGGAAGGCCGCGGCGGCGGCGTTCCTCGGCAGCACGCTCGAGTACTACGACTTCTTCATCTACGGCACGGCCGCAGCGCTCGTGTTCCCGCTGCTCTTCTTCCCGCAGGGGGACCCGCTGGTCGGCACGATCTCGGCGCTCGCCACCTTCGGCGTGGCCTACGTGGCCCGCCCCCTCGGCGGGCTGCTCCTCGGCCACTTCGGCGACCGGGTCGGACGCAAGAAGGTCATGGTCTTCACCCTCCTGCTCATGGGTGTCTCCAGCACCGCGGTCGGGCTGCTGCCCACGTACGCGCAGATCGGGGCGCTCGCGCCGGCGCTGCTCGTGCTGTGCCGACTGGGCCAGGGCATCTCCGCCGGCGGCGAGGTCGCCGGGGCCAGCACCCTCACACTCGAACACGCACCCGCCGGCCGCCGCGGGTTCTTCACCAGCTTCACCATGTCCGGGTGCATGGCCGGCATCGTGCTCGCGAACCTGGTCTTCATCCCGGTGGCCGCCCTGCCCGAGGAGCAGCTCCTGACCTGGGGATGGCGGGTCCCGTTCCTGGTCAGTGTGGTGATCTTCGTGCTCGCCCACCTGGTGCGCACCCGCCTGGACGAGCCCGAGCCGCTGGCCAAGGAGAAGGCCGAGCAGAACGAGGCCCGCCTCCCGGTCGCCGAGCTGCTGCGCACCCAGCCCGCGGACGTGCTGCGCATCGCCGGGGCGTCGCTGTTCGCGATGTTCCAGACGATCTTCATGGTCTTCGGGCTGAGCTACGCGACCTCCGACGCCGTGGGGATCCCCGAGTCCACGATGCTGTGGGTGTCGGTGACGGCGAACCTGGTCGCGATCGGGTTCGTCCCGCTGGCCGCACGGATCTCGGATGCGGTGGGCCGCCGCCCGGTCTGGATCGCCTCGGCGGCCGGGTCGTCGGTGCTGGCGTGGGCGTACTTCTGGGCGATCTCGACGGGCGACGTCCCACTGGTCTTCGCGGTGGGAATCCTGTTCGGCGGCGTGGCCTACTCGGGTGTGAACGGCCTGTGGCCCGCGTTCTTCTCCGAGACCTTCGCGACGCGGGTGCGCTACACGGGGTTCGCCGTCTCCAGCCAGGTCGGGTTCCTGCTCGCGGGGTTCGCCCCCGCCATCGGGTTCGCGATCATGGGCGAAGGAACCAACGGGTGGATCCCGGTCGCCGTCTTCTCCGCCGCGTGCGGCCTGGTCTCGGCGCTGGCTGTGCTCAGCGCCCGGGAGACCCACGACGTACCCCTGGACCGGCTCGGGCGGCCCCGGTCGGCGGACCGGGATGGCGGAACGGCGGTCTACGCGGTGCTGTACACCTACGCCCCCGACAGCTCCGCGGCACGCGACCTGCACCGCCCCGCGCACAAGCGCTACCTGGACGGCCTGGCGGCGGAGGGCGTGAACCTGTGCTCGGGACCCTTCGGACCGCAGGAGACACCCGGTGCCCTGTTGCTCCTGCGCGCCCGCTCGGCCGAGGAGGCGGTGGCCCGCACCGACGGCGATCCGTTCCGCACCGAAGGGCTGGTCTCGGAGGTCTCCGCGCGGGAGTGGACCCCCGTGCTGGGCCGTCTTGCCCGCCGCATGTGAGCGCCCGGGCACACCGGGCGCAGCAGAGACCCGGCGGGCGGCCGTGACGGCCGGCCCGCCGGGCCCGGGTACGGGGTCACTCGCAGTTGGACGGTGCGTCCTTGCCGTCGAAGCGGTCCTGGACCCATTGCATGGCGTCCGAGGACGCGGCGTCCATCATCCCGTCGTGGTCGCCGGGGTACTCCTGGTACTGGACGGCGGTGTCGTGGGAGCACTGTTCCTGGGCCGCCTCCTCGATGAGGCGGGCCGGAACGGCGGTGTCCTCCGAACCGGTCGCGGCGAACAGCGGGGCACCCAGCTGCTGGTCGCTGTAGATGTTGTCCTCCTGGAAGCGCTGGACCACCGGGTTCTCGTCCCAGCCGTCCCGGAAGTACTCGCTGGGTGTGGCCTCGCCGGAGATCTCGACCGCGAGCGCCAAGCAGGCCTCCTGGGTGATCTCGTCGTAGTGCTCGAGTGCGGCGTCGCTGAGCACGTCGCCCGGCTCGATCTCGTCCGGGTACTGCAGGTTCAGTGAGTAGGCGACGTAGGGCGCGTAGGCGCCGGACCCGGGTGCGTCGTCGACCTCCCGGATGCTGTCGATGATGGGGGCGGCGGGTGCGTAGGCCACCGCGCCGACCATCTCCCCCACCGGATCGTCGGCCTGCTGGCGGGCCGCGCCCCAGGCGGCCTGGCCGCCCTGGGAGTGGCCCATGGAGACCCAGCGTTCACTCAGGCCGTCCACGGCCTCACGCGCCGCCGACACCGAGTACCGGACGTCGTTGGCGTTGGGTGTCATGGTGTCGTACTCGTGGGCCTCACCCGCGCCGAGGCCGGAGTAGTCGGTGGCCACGACCGCGTAGTTGCGGTCGACGAGGGCCTGCACGAGGTCCCCGTAGTAGAGGTCCTTCATGAGGCTGGGCGCGCAGTCGGGCGAGACCCCGCTGGTGCCGTGCGCCCACGCCACGACCGGCCATCCGCCCTCGGGCGGCGTGCCGTCCGGGGTGACCACGGCGGCCGAGGCCACGGACGGTTCCCCGTTGGAGTCGAGCGACCGGTACACCATGCGGTTGCCGACGGCGTTGTCGCCCAGGGCCTCCCAACCGTCGAAGGCCTCGGAGCGCGCGAGGGTCCCGGGGTCCCCGGCCTCGACGTCGCCGGTGTAGAACTCGTCCCGCGGGAGGGCGTTGGCCTCCTGTGCCTCGCGGGCCTCCTGCACGGCGTCCTCGTTCTGCGCCGGTGCGGCGCCGGTTCCCATGTTCGCCCCCTGCACACCCGCGCACGCGGGGATCGTCACGAGCAGGCCCGACAGGACCGCTGCGCTCGTGATGGTCCGGCGTCGGCGATGACCCTTGCGCCAGCCCATACGACCTCTCCTTCCGCTGGGTTCCCACCCTGTGGTCGGATTCCTCCACAAGGACACACGAAAAGCGGTAAATAGTGACAAACCGGTCTGGAAGTTCCCGGTAAGGATCGGGTGCCACGACCGCCGGCCCTCCCGGTGGACGGGACCGGAGCCGCGCCCGCCGTCGGCGGCGGCATACGTTCGCGCCGGACGAGCACCGCTCCGGCGAGAGGACCCCCATGGCCGAGTTCCCCACCGACCTGCACGACCGCACCGTCCTGATCACCGGAGCAGCCCGCGGGCAGGGCGCCGAGCACGCACGGCTCGCATCCGCGGCAGGCGCCCGGGTGGTCCTGGCCGACCTGGAGGAGACCGAGGTGCGGCCCGTCGCCGAGAGCCTGGACGGCCCCGCACTCCCGGTGGGGCTGGACGTGCGCTCGGGTTCCTCCTGGGACGCCGCCCTGGCCCGGACGGAGGAGTCGTTCGGCGGCCTCGACGGGCTGGTCAACAACGCCGGCGTCTACGTGCGCACCGACCTGGCCGAGACCGGCGAGCAGACCGTGCGCGACATCGTCGACGTCAACCTCGTCGGAGCGGTGCTGGGGATGCAGCGGGCCCTGCCACTGTTGCGCGCCCGCGGCGGCGCGGTCGTCAACATCGCCTCCACCGCGGGCATACGGGGGTTCCCCGGCATGGTCGCCTACAGCGCGTCCAAGTGGGGCGTGCGAGGGGCGACCCGGTCGGCCGCGCGGGAGTTCGGGCCGGCCTGCGTGCGGGTCAACTGCGTGTGCCCGGGCGCGATCGACACCCGGATGGTGCCGGAGGAACTGCGTGCCGGCGGCGGGCCGATCGCCGACCTCCCGGTGCCCCGGGTGGGGCGCCCGGACGAGGTCTCACCGCTGGTGGTGTTCCTGCTCGGCCCCGGCGCCTCCTACATCACGGGGCAGGAGTTCGTCGTCGACGGTGGACAGACCGCCTGACGCCCGGGCCCCTGCCCCGCGACACACCCGCCGCCCACCGCCCCGGTCATCCCGCGCGCGAGGTCAGCACCAGACCCGGATACCCCTCGTCGCGTACCTGGTCGCAGACCCGGGTGTAGGTTCCCAGTCCGCCGGCGTACAGCATGAACGTGCGCTTCTTGCCCTCCACGTTCGCGCCGACGTACCAGGAATCGGCCTGCGGGAAGAGGGTCCGGTCGGCCAGCTCCGCGACGTGCTCGTTCCACGCGCGCGCCGCGTCCGCCCGCGCCTCCACCTGCGTGGCCCCGCGCTCGCGCACGCCCGCGACGAGGTCGACGACCCAGTCCACCTGCTGCTCCGAGGTCAGGACCATGTTGGCCAGCACCGCCGGCGACCCGGGGCCGTTGAGCAGGAACAGGTTCGGCAGCCCCGGCACGTGCATGCCCAGGTAGGTCAGCGGGCCGTCGGACCACGCATCGGCGAGCGTGGCGCCGCCCGGACCACGCACGTCCATACGGCCCAGGGTTCCGGTGAGGGCGTCGAACCCGGTCGCGAACACCAGCACGTCCAGGTCGTAGTGCGCGCGGTCGGTGGCGACACCGTCGGGGGTGACACGCGTGAGGGGTTCCCTGCGCAGGTTCACCAGGTGCACGTGGTCCCGGTTGAAGGCGGCGTAGTACCCGGAGTCGGTGCAGATGCGTTTGGCACCGATGGGGTGGTCCTTCGGGGTGAGGTCGTCGAGGGTCCGCGGGTCCTCGACGACCCCGGCGAGCTTGGCCTCGAAGAACCGGCGCGCGTACCCGTTGGCCTCCAGGTCGCTCATCTGGTCGGGGAAGGTCTTGCTGAACAGGACCCCGCCGGTGCGCCAGGTGCGTTCGAAGGCCTCCTGCCGCTCGGCCTCGGAGACCTCCGCGGTACGCCGCGGGTGTGCCTCGTGGGGGGATCCTCCGCCGCTGCGGCGCGCGACGGCCCGGCGTTCGGGGTACTCGGCCCGGATGCGTTCCTGGTCCTCGGCGGTCAGGGGCCGGTTGAACGCCGGGACGCTGTAGTTGGCGGTGCGCTGGAACACGGTGAGCTCAGCGGCGCGCTCGGCCAGTTCGGGCACGGCCTGGATGCCCGAGGACCCGGTGCCGATGACGCCGATGCGCTTGCCGTGCAGGTCGGGCTCCTCTGCCGGCCACTGCGCGGTGTGCAGCACGGTCCCGGCGAAGTCGTGCACGCCGGGCAGGTCGGGTGTGACGGGGTCGGACAGCGCCCCGGTGGCGAGGACGACGTACTGGGCGCGGTGCGCCTCACCCCCGGAGGTGCGCACGGTCCACTCGGAGGCGGCCTCGTCGAAGCGGGCGGACTCGACCCGGGTGCCGAGCTCGATGTCGCGGTGCAGGTCGAAGCGGTCGGCGACGTGCTCGATGTAGGCGAGGATCTCGGGCTGGGTCGCGTAGCGCTCGCTCCACTCCCACTCGTCCTGCAGGCCGGGGTCGAAGGAGTAGGAGTAGTCGATGCTCTCCACGTCGCAGCGGCAGCCCGGGTAGCGGTTGTGGTACCAGGTTCCGCCGATACCGTCGGCCGCCTCCAGGCAGCGCACGCTCAACCCGGCGGTGCGTGCGGCGTGCAGGGCGTACAGGCCGGCGAATCCGGCGCCGACCACGAGGAGGTCCACACCAGGTCGGGGGGTCATGCTCGGGCCTTCCCTTCGTCGGAGGAGATGGAGGGGTCGGGGGCGAGGCGTTCGCCCAGGTCGTGCCAGAGGAGCGCACGCGCCGAGGCGGCCGCGCCGAGCGGGGCGATGGTGGCGAACCCGTGGAACAGGCCGGGGTAGCGCCGGTGCACGACGGGCACCCCGGCCCCGGCCAGCGCCGACGCGTACGCCCCGCCCTCGTCGCTGAGGGGGTCGCGGTCGGCCGTGACCACGACGGCCGGGGGCAGGCCGCGCAGGGACGGCGCACGCAACGGTGCGGTGTGGTGCGCGGGGATCGCTGGGTCACCCCCGTCGTCCGCTCCCCCGTGCAGGTACTGGCGCCAGTACCACCGCATCGCCGCGCGGGTGTTGAAGTGCCCGGTCGCGTACCGGTGGTGGCTGGGGGTGTCGCACGCCGGGTCGATCACCGGGTAGAGCAGCGCCTGCGCCGCCACCCGGGGACCGCTGCGTTCCCGAGCCAGGAGGCAGGCGACCGCGGCGAGGTTGCCGCCGGCGCTGTCCCCGGCCACGGCCACACGTGCGGGGTCCGCGTGCAGCTCACGCGCGTGCTCGACGGCCCAGCACAGCGCGGCGTAGAAGTCCTCGGCCGCCGCCGGCGCGGGGTGTTCCGGGGCGAGCCGGTATCCCACCGAGACCACGACGGCCCCGGTGCTCGCCGCGGCCTCACGGCAGAACCCGTCGTGGCTGTCGACGGAGCAGAAGACGAACCCGCCCCCGTGCGCGAACACCATCAGCGGACGGGGATCGCCGCCCGGCGCGTCACCGTGCGGGGTGTACACACGCACGGGCAGGTCGCCGCCGGGGCCGGCGATGGTGCGGTCCTGCGCCGCGTGCACCTCCCCGTGGTCGGCCGGGGGCGCCTGCCGGGCGTCGACGGCCGCCCTCGCCTCCGGCCCGGTCATCTCGTGCACCGCCGGGAACCCCGCGTCCAGGGTCTTTAGCAAGGTCCTGACCTCGTGGTCGATCACCGTCGGCCTCCGTTCTGTGGTCGGTCCCGGCTCACATGCTGTCCGGGAGGAACGTCGCGATCTCTGGGAAGAGGATGAGCAGCACGCACACCAGCACCACGGTCGGCAGGAACAGTGCGACCCCGCGGAAGGTGTCGCCGAGGCGGATGTCCCGGCCGAGGCCGACCTCCGGGCGCTCGACGATGTTCTGCACGATGAAGGTCAGTACGCCCACCGGCGGGGTGACGATCGCGAGCTCGGCCAGGACCACCACGAACACGCCGAACCACAGCGGGGAGATCCCGAGCTCCCCGAGGGCGGGCACGAGCAGCGGGACGGTCACGAGCATCATCGACAGCGGGTCCATGAACATGCCCATGACCAGGAACGCCGCCATCACCAGCAACAGGAACCCGACGCGTCCCAGCCCCATGCCGGTGACCCACGCGCTGAACCCGGGGCCGATACCGGAGACCGCGAGCACCTGGGCCATCGCCATCGCGCCCACGAACAGGAAGAAGATCGTGCCCATGGCCTTGAGCGCGTCCACGGCAGCGAGGCCCACGGTGGCCAGTGGGCGGTCGCCCCGTTTGCACCACAGGGCGATGAGCACCGCCCCGAGCGCCCCGACCGCGCCGGCCTCGGTCACCGTGACCACACCCGTGTACATGGAGCCGAGCACGACCCCGATGAGCAGCGGGAGCGGCCACAGCAGGCGGAGCGCTGCGCGGGTGGCGGGCGCGAAGACATCGCCCGGCCTTCCGCGGCGCCCGCCCATCGAGGGACGCACCGTGCACAGCACCACGACGGTCCCGGCCATGCACAGCGCGAGCAGCACACCGGGGGCGATACCGGCGATGAGCTGCGGCCCGACCGGGACCTGCGCGAGACCTGCGTAGATGACGAGGAAGATGCTCGGCGGGATGACCTGGCCGGGGAGCCCCGCGGCCACCACCGATCCGACCGCGAGCCGTTTGTCGTACCCGGCGCGCAGCATCTCGGGCACGCCGATGCGGGCGAGGGCGTGCACGGTGCCGACGGTGGAACCGCTGACGGAGGCGAGCCCGGCGCCGGCGGCGTTGGTGACGACCGCGAGGCCGCCCGGCATCCACCCGACGAGGCCGCGCAGGGCGGTGTAGAGCTGTTCGGTGACCCCGGCCTTCCACAGCAGCAGCCCCATGAACACGAACATGGGGATGACGCTGAACTCCCAACTCGCGACCGTGTCGAACGGCAGCCGGGCCAGGACGTTGACCACCGCGGGGGCGCCGTAGAGGCCGTAGAGGCCGGCGATCCCGGGCACCGCGAGGGCCGCGCCGAGGGGGACCTTGGCCAGCACCAGCACGAGCATGAGCGCGACCGAGGCACCGCCGACGGTTCCGGGCGTGAAGGGGCCCAGGATCAGGACTGCGCACACCGCGATCGCGGCGAGGGGCACGACGCGGGCGGGCCAACGGCGGCGGGCGGTCCCGGTCGGGGCGGTCGGCGTTCCAGGGGCTCGGGTGTCCGCCGGTTCACTGCGCGGCATCGGCACGCCCCCGTTCCCCGGTCCGGTCGGGGGTGCGGTCAGGGCGGGGGTCCCCGTCGCGAGCGCGGCGCACCGCCAGGGCGGCCTCGGTCACCGTCTGGAGCGCGAGCACCGCGTAGGCGGCGGGCACGGCGAAGGTCACCGGCCACATGGTCACCTCGGTGACGCCGCCGGTGAGCCGCAGATCGAAGTTGCGCAGGGCCTCCAGCAACCCGAACCACGCAAAACCCGCGCACAGCAGTCCGGTCAGGGCCAGACCCGCGACGTGGAGCTCGACCCGGTTGGCGCGGGGCAACCGGTCGAAGGCCACCCGGGCCTCGGTGTGCCCACCGTCGTGCTGGGCGGCCACGAACCCGAACAGCGCGACCAGCGGCATGTACCAGTAGGTGACGATCTCGTTGGTCCCGGTCAGGGGCGACCCTGCGAAAGCGCGCAGTCCGGCGTTCACGCAGATGTGCGCCATCATCGCGACGATGCCGAGTGCGCCCGCGGCGAGCAGGACGCGGTTGGCGGTGGGGAGGACCCCGCGGCTGCGGCGGCGTTCCATGGCTGGTCCGTTCTCTCGCGGCCTACTCCGGACGATGGCGGTCGAGGACCTCGGCGACGAGGCGGTCGACGAAGGGATCGGTGTCCACCTGGGCTCCCTGCTGCTCGTACCAGTCGGGGAACTCGTCCTCGGCGACCTCGGCGTAACCCAGCTCGTCGACGACGATGCCGCGCCAGCGGTCCAGGGCTGCTTCGACCTCCTCGGTGAGGGCGGCGTCGACCCCGCTCTCGGCGCGGGCCTCCTCCCGCAGTTGTGCGTTGATCTCCTCGAGGGCCTCCCGGGCGTCGGGGGCGAGCTCGGCGACCTCTCCCCCGGTCCCGGGTTCCTGTTCGGCGGCCAGGGCCATGCCGCCCCAGATGGCCTGCTCGTACATCTCGCCGATGTAGACGTCGAGACGGTCGTACACCAGCTGCTGGGCGACCAGGGGAAGCTCCTCCCACTGGGCGAGACCGAACCCGACGCCGTAGTGGAGGCGGGCGAACCCGGTGTCGGCGTGCACGGTGTAGTTGGGCGCGAGCGGCACGAGCCCGAGGGAGACCGCGGCCCAGCGGGACTGCAGGACGCAGTCGAGGGTTCCGCGCTGCAGGCCCTGGTAGATCTCGGAGTAGGGCATGGACACCGGGGTCATGCCCAGCGCCTCGGCCTGGCGGGCGAAGGCACTGCCGCCCACACGGACCTGGGCCCCTCGGAGGTCGTCGAGGCCGGTGAGGGGACGGTTGCACAGCAGGCCGCTGCTGCTGGCGGGTGCCCAGGGAAGAAGGAGCTTATAACCCTCCTCCTCGGTCTCCGTCATGAACTCGGTGTCGTCCATGAGGACCTCGAGGTAACCGCCCGCGGCCTGGAGGCTGCCGGCGACCGGGTCCTGTTGCCCGAGGAACCCGGTGGCCGCCAGGGCCGCACCGTTGGCGGGGTAACGCGAGGGTTCGTAGACGGGGTAGACCATGTCGAGGTCCAGACGCCCGTCGGAGAGCGCGAGCGGGGCGTCGTCGGGGTCGGCGACGGCGTTGCCCCAGGCGATGTCGAGCGTGATGGTGCCGCCGGACCACTCGTGCAGGGCCTCGGCGTACTCGACGAGGTGGAGGGTGTTGAGGTCCCCCGGGCTGGAGGGGATCTGGGTGGTCAGGTGGATGGGGGCGACGTCCTCGAACGCGTCGATGTATTCGGCCTTGGACGCACCCGCCGGGACACCCGGGCCTCCCCCGCCGGGGATACCGTCGTCGGGGGGACGCTCGGCCAGGCAGCCGGTCACCGCCAGGAGGGAGGCCGCCGCCATGAGGGCGCCCGACCGTGTGCGGCGCGTGCTGTGCATGGCGTCCCCTCCGTCTCGTGCGAACGTGGGTCGACCCTGCGGCCCGCGCGGGGGCCGGTCAACGGAAGGTCCCGGTCTCCGGGACAAAAAAACCTCACGTGGCCACGACAGAAACCCCGAAGACGCACAGCCAGTATTTATCAGCCACAAAAATTGAAACCGCATACCCCTTTGACATGCAGTTTCACGGTGCTAGTGTTGCTGACAGTTGCAGTTGTGGTTTCCCAAGACTTCGGCGCACTCAGGGGCTTACCCCCGGGTGCGCTTCGTGCGATTCGGTATTTCCGGACGGGCAATCATTGCGGCAGCGCCGAGGACGCGAAGTGTGACCTCGGTTACCGCCCCGAAGGAGATGTATTTTGACGACTGGCACCGTGAAGTGGTTCAACTCGGAAAAGGGTTTCGGCTTCATCGAGCAGGAGGACGGCGGCGCTGACGTGTTCGCCCACTACTCGAACATCGCCGGCTCCGGTTTCCGTGAGCTGCTCGAAGGCCAGAAGGTGAGCTTCGACGTCACGCAGGGCCAGAAGGGCCTGCAGGCGGAGAACATCGTCGCCCAGTAGGGCAGACGACCCCACGCAGAGCTGTGGCCCGCGCCCCCGGGTGCGGGCCACAGTTTTTTGTGTGCCCACCATCTCCCATCTCCCCAGCCCGTTACGAGAAAGGCCGTACATGAACCGAACCACGTCCGACCGGAAGAACCGGAACCCCCGCTCGTCGACCGGACGACGCAACCGCGGACACAACGAGCGGCGCCCGCGCCCTGCGGCGCAGAGCTCGGAGTTCGCCCTCCCCGAAACCATCACCCCGCCTCTGCCGGCCGTCGACACCTTCGCCGACATGGACCTCGCAGGCGGGCTGAACGGCAAACTCGCCGAACTCGGGATGGAGTCCCCCTTCCCGATCCAGGCGGCGACGCTCCCCAACTCCCTCGCCGGACGCGACGTGCTGGGGCGCGGGCGTACCGGATCGGGCAAGACGCTGGCCTTCGGGCTGGCCGTGCTCTCCCGCCTGTCCGGCAGGACCGCCGCACCGCACCGGCCCCTGGCCGTGGTGCTGGTCCCCACCCGTGAACTCGCGCAGCAGGTCACCGGGGCGCTCACCCCCTACGCCCGCGCGGCGCGCCTGCGGATCTCCACGGTGGTCGGCGGGATGCCCATCGGCCGCCAGGCCGGGGCCCTTCGACGCGGCACCGAGGTCGTCGTCGCCACACCCGGCCGCCTCACCGACCTGCTCGAACGCGGCGACTGCCACCTGGACCAGGTCGAGATCTCCGTCCTCGACGAGGCCGACCAGATGACCGACATGGGGTTCATGCCGCAGGTGACCCACCTGCTCGACCGGACCCTCCCGCACGGACAGCGGATGCTGTTCTCCGCGACGCTGGACCGCAACGTCGACCGCCTGGTGCGGCGTTACCTCCATGACCCCGTGGTGCACTCGGTCGACCCCTCCGCCGGGGCCGTGACGACGATGGAACACCACGTCCTCCACATCGGTGAGGACGACAAGCGCGCGACCGCGACCAGGATCGCCGCCCGTGAGGACCGGGTCATCATGTTCCTCGACACCAAACGTGCGGTCGACAAGCTGGTCTCGCACCTGCTCGCCAACGGGGTTCCGGCCGGCGGACTGCACGGCGGGAAGTCCCAGGGGCAGCGCAACCGGACCCTGGAGCAGTTCAAGGACGGCCGGGTCACCACGCTGGTCGCCACCAACGTTGCCGCCCGGGGCATCGACATCGCCGACCTCGACCTCGTGGTCAACGTCGACCCGCCCCAGGACCACAAGGACTACCTGCACCGCGGCGGGCGCACCGCCCGCGCGGGGGCGACGGGCAGCGTGGTGAGCCTGATCCTGCCGCGCCAACGGCGTTCGATGTCACGCCTGCTGAGCACGGCGGGGATCGACGCGAACACCCAGAGCGTGCACTCCGAGGGGGCGGAGCTCGTCCAGGTGACCGGCGCGAGGACACCGTCCGGGGTCCCCGTCACGATCCCGGAACCCGTGGGTCGCCGGACCGGGGGTGCACGGAACGGCGGTGCCCGGAACGGACGGCGCCGACGCCCGGGCAACCGGGGGAACGCTCAGCGCAGGGCGGCCTGAACGCCGCCCGTTACGCGTCGTTCTCGGCCCGGATCTCGGCGTTGATGCGCTGGGCCTCCTCGAGCTGGTCCTCGAGGATGATGATCCGGCAGGCTGCGTCCAGGGACGTGCCGTCGTCGACCAGCTCTCGGACGCGGGCCGCGATGCGCAGCTGGTATCGGGAGTAACGGCGGTGCCCTCCCGATGACCGCAGGGGCGTGATGACCTCCGTGCGGTCCAGGCTCCTCAGGAACCCGGGCGTCGTGCCCAGCATCTCGGCAGCCCGTCCCATGCTGTAGGCCGGGTAGTCCTCGTCATCGAACTTGCTGTCGAGGTCTTGCGCTTCGGGGCTCTCTGGACTCACTGCATCCTCTACGGTTCGAGGCTCTCGACACGGAGATCCGGGGGACCCGCGGGGCGGACCGCCTCCCGTGTCACCCCGGCACCTCACATCTGCCGTGTCCCCAGAATACTCAACGGCCCTGGCGGACGCCGTCCCCTCCTGCTCGTGCGGGACAGGGGGCCGGACGGCCCGTGCGCTGTGCCGCGCCGTCCCGTCGTGGTGCTTCGGTGCGCGGCGCCCCCGGTGTGGACTTGGGGCGTCAGGCACGAGGGGTTCGGGAGGTCCCATGATCCGTGGGGCGAGGATGGCCGGCCGTTTCGCGGGCGAGGAGGCCCGGGACGACTGCGACTGACCGCCGCACGCCCGCAGGACACGCGCAGCGCGTGTGGGGCGGGTTCCGGGCCAGGCGTGACGAGGCGCAGAGCGCCACGCCTGCTCCGCACGCATGCGGGGCCAGTGAACAACTGACGCCCGGGGCCGAGGCCGGGTGTGCTCCGCACGCACATGGGCCCACGCCCCAGGCACGCGCGGGGCGCGGGACGGCTGCCGGCCACGCCGATCGGGGTACCGACGTGCTCCGCACGGCTGTGCTCAATGCACATCGCACGTGATGGTCCGGGTGCCTGGGGATCAGACCTGGTGCGGGTTCCAGGCGCGGCGGATCTCGGCGAGCACCGCCTCCACCTCGGGGCCCCGGTGGCGCCGCGGGTGGCTCAGGATCCGCACGTCGCAGGCGGGCAGATCCGGGCCGTCCAGGACCGCCAGGTCACCGGCGTCCCCCTCGCCCCCGACCGTGAGCGCGGGCAGCACCGTCCATCCCAGGCCGACCGCGACACAGCGCTTGATCGCCTCGACACTGCCGAACCGGGAACGCCGTCCGGCGGTCTCGTCCGTCGCGGCCAGGCGCAATACGACGTCGTCGCTGTAGCTGCACCCCTCCTCCACGAGCAGGGCGTCGCGCCGGGCCAGGTCCGCCCAGGTCGCGGCAGGTCCGGGGGATTCGGCGTTGTCGAGCACGACCAGGGGTTCGCGCCCGAGGTGTTCCTGGGCCAGGTCGGTCACGGGTTCCCGAGACTCCATGACCAGAGCGAGGTCGGCGGTCCCGCGCCGCACGGCCTCGAGCCCCGTGCGGACCCCGCCGGGGGTGATCCACACGCGCACCCCCGGCTCGGCCGCCTGCACCGCACGCACGATCCCCGGCAGGCGGTAGGTGCACAGCGACTCCGGCGCCGTCACCCGGACGGTCCCCGAGGGGCGGGACGCACCGCCGCGCAGGGAGCCGTGGAGGCGGTCCTCGGCGGCCAGCACCTGCTCGGCGTGCGGCACGAGGCGGGAACCGGCCTCGGTGGCCACCACACCGCTCGGCAACCGGTCGAGCAGACGGGTTCCGAGCTGCCGCTCGAGTTTCTGCACGTGGCCGGTGACCGTCGACTGCGTGAACCCGAGTTCGTCGGCGGCGCCGGTGAAGCTCTGCCGCTGCGCCACCGTGAGGAAGCTGCGCAGGAGTCCGGTGTCCATGGCGTTCCTATCGAGGTTCGTGATGACTTGTATCAGAGATCATCGTTGGACAGAATACCCCGCCCCGCGTGAGCCTGAAAGAGGCCGGAACACACAGTCGGGAACGGGGGTGCCGGACATGGCGCCGTGCAGGGAGGGCGTCCAGGGAACGGGGACGCCGGTGCAGGCCGCGCGCGGGATGCCGGTGCTGCTGACCGTCACGTTCCTGGCGTTCGCGAACTACGCCGCGCTGCTCTCCGTCGTGCCCCTGTGGGCTGCCGCGGGCGGGGCCGGCGGGATCGGCGTGGGCGCCACGACCGGGACCATGATGGCCGCCACCGTCGCGGCCGAGCTCGCGATGCCGTGGCTGTTCCGGGTCATGGACCTGCGCACCATGATGGCGCTGGGCGCACTGCTGCTCGGCGCCCCGACCCCGCTGTACGTGCTGTCCTCCGACCTCACCGCGGTCCTGCTGGTCACGGTGGTGCGCGGCACCGGTTTTGCGCTCCTGGTCACCTCGGGGGCCACGCTCGTCGCCGACCTGGCCCGCTCGGGGCGCCTGGCGCGGTCGGCGTCGCTGTACGGGGCGGCCGCGGCGCTGCCCAACCTCGGCGCGTTGGCCGGGGGTGTGTGGGCCGCGCAGGTGTGGGGGTTCGACGCGGTGTTCTGGATCGGAGGTGCGGCCTCGGTGGCGGCTGCCCTGCTGGCCCTGGCACTGCCTCGCGGCCACCGGGGCACGTTCTCGCTGGGCCGCCCCGGCGACCTGCGGGCGATCGCCGGCCCGGTCTCGCTGTTCCTGCTGACCGCGGGGGCCTTCGGCGCTCTGACCTCGTTCCTTCCGGTGGCCGGGCCCTCCGCCGGTGAGGCCGCCCTGGCCCTGTTCGCGGCGTCCGTCGCACTGGTGGCGGCCCGCCTGGGCGCGGGTTCGTTCGCCGACCGGCACGGTTTCGGACGGCTGCTGTTCTGGGCGGTGCTCGCGTGCGCGTCCGGGTTCGGGCTCCTCGCGCTCGCCCTGACCGGGCCGCCGTGGCTGCTCGTCGCCGGTGCGGCGCTGCTCGGCGGCGGGTTCGGCGCGGCGCAGAACGACTCCTTCGTCATGACCGTGCAGCGTCTGGGCACCGAGCGCGCCGGGACCGCCGGGACCCTGTGGAACATCGTCTACGACGGCGGCCTGGGCGTCGGCGCGGTCGCGTTGGGGCTGGTCGTGGGGCCCGCCGGGTACGCGGGTGCGTTCCTCGCCGCAGGCGCCGCCGTCGCCGCCGCCGGTACCGCGCTCGCCCTGGTGTCCCGCCCCGGGGCCGACCGTGCCGGGCTCGCGCACTGAGCCGGCGCCGCCGGTCCGCACCCGTTCCCCCGGGGGACACGAACGGTGAGCGGGGCCGCGCGACTCCCCTTGGCCGGGGTGTGACGGCCGTGTTCCTATGGTGACCGGGGTCACCCACGAACCCAGGGAGGCATGATGCGTGCCGTACGCGTGCACCAGTACGACAGCCCGCCCACGATCGACGAGGTCCCGGACCCGCGGGTCGAGGGGCCGCTGGACGTCCTGGTGGAGGTCAACGCGGCCGGGGTGTGCCGCACCGACCTGCACATCGTCGAGGGCCAGTGGGCCGACAAGAGCGGGGTCCGGCTCCCGTACACCATCGGGCACGAGAACGCCGG
This sequence comes from Nocardiopsis coralli, assembly GCF_014892575.1. Taxonomy (GTDB): domain Bacteria; phylum Actinomycetota; class Actinomycetes; order Streptosporangiales; family Streptosporangiaceae; genus Nocardiopsis; species Nocardiopsis coralli. The sequence continues at coordinate 171,810 of NZ_JADBGI010000003.1, forward strand.
AACGGTCGTGGAGACCGGATCGGCGGTGACCAACGTGCGCGCCGGCGACCGGGTGATCCTGCACCCGCTGGTCACGTGCGGGCTCTGCCGGGCCTGCCGCGCCGGCGACGACGTGCACTGCGAGAACTCGGCCTTCCCCGGGATCGACACCGACGGCGGCATGGCCTCGTTCCTGCGCACCAACGCCCGTGCCTGCGTGGTGCTCGACGAGGGCCTCGTGCCGTCCGAGGTCGCGGCGATGGCGGACGCGGGCCTGACCGCCTACCACGCCGTGCGCAAGGCGGTCCCGCTCCTGCACCCGGGCGCGCACGTCGTGATCATCGGCGCCGGCGGGCTCGGCCACATCGGGATCCAGTGCATGCTCGCGATGAGCCCGGCCGACCTCACCGTGGTCGACCGGTCAGAGGAAGCGCTCGCGGTCGCCGCGGGGCTCGGTGCGCGCGACACGGTCCTGGCCGACGGCGACCATGTGGAACGGGTCCTCGACCTCACCGGCGGGCAGGGCGCCCACGTGGTACTCGACTTCGTCGGCGAGGGCGGCACCGAGCAGGAGGGCATCGCGATGACCCGCGACGCCGGGAGCTACTTCGTCATCGGCTACGGCGGAGCCCTCGGCGTGGCCACCATCGACGTGATCTCGCGGGAGATCAACGTGGTCGGCAACCTGGTCGGCACCTACAACGACCTGCAGGACCTCATGGCGCTGGCCGCACGCGGCAGGGTGCGCCAACGCACGCGCACGTACCCGTTCGACCGGGCGCTGGAGGCCCTGGAGGACCTGGAGCACGGGCGCCTGCCGGGCATGCGCGCGGTGCTCGAACCCGTCCCGCTCTGACCCCGGGCCGCGCCCGGTACGCCGCCGCGTTCACCCGGGTTCCGGTGCTGGCCCTGCTACGCGGCCGCGTTCACCCCGGTTCCCGCACCGAGCGCAGCAGCCGTTCGCCGAAGGCCCGCACCCGGTCGCGCAGTTCGGGGGGTTCGACGACCTCGAAGTCGAACCCCTCCGGGATCCAGCTCAGCCCGTAGAACAGCTGCTGCACGTGGTCGGCGCTGACCGGCCACAGCGTCGTGGTCGCCGACTCCTCCCAGGCCTCGTGCGCCCACGGACCGGCGGCCTCCCGCAGCTCGGCCAGCGGCGCGTGCACCCGCAGCAGGCCGACGTGGCTGCGGCCGAACGTCGTCGCCTCGGCGTAGGCGATCTCCTCGGCGCGTTCGGCCTCGGCCTCCTCCGGGGTGAAGCGGGACCCGGTCGCGGTGAAGGAGTCCATCCGGGCGACCCGGAACGCCGTCCACCCGTTGGGCCCTCCGGGTGCGTGCGCGACCAGGTACCACCCCTCGTCGGCGGAGACCAGACGGTGCGGCTCGACCAGGTAGCGGTTCCAGGTTCCGTCCGCGCCCGTGTAACCGAACCGCACCCGCTCGCCGTCGCTGCAGGCCAGGGCCAGGCGTGCCACGAGACCGGTGACGGGGGCGGAGGCTTCGCCCGGCCCGTGGGGCACGGTGTGGGACTGCAGGGCCAGGACCCGCCTGCGCAGGTGCGAGGGGATGACACGCTCCAGCTTGGCCAGCGCCGACACCGCGGTCTCACCGGTGTCCTCGACGCCGCCGACCGTGACCGCGCGAAGGCCGACGGCGAGCACCACCAGTTCGTCGTCGTCGAGCACCAGGGGCGGCAGGGTACTTCCGGGCTCGAGCGTGTACCCGCCCTCGGGCCCGCGTTCGGCGCTGACCCCGTAACCCAGCTCGCGGAGGCGGTCGACGTCGCGTCGCAGGGTCCGGGCGCTCACCCCGAGGCGGTCGGCGAGCTCACCGCCCGACCAGAACCGGCGCGCCTGCAACAGCGCCAGCAGCCGCAGCACCCGGGTGACCGTGTCCGTACCCGTGCTCATCGTGTGCCCCTCCCCGTCGCCGACAGGCATGCGTGCAGTCAAGGACGAACCGCCCCAGAGGAAAATTGTGACTCAAGCCATGCACTGACCAAATGATTATTTTGTTCAGTTTGTTCTACGGTGGGGGCACGACTTCCACACCGAAGGGACTCACGTGATGACGAACACGACACACACCCCGCGTGCTCTGGTGGTGGGGCTGGGGATCGCCGGTGCCGCTACCGCACTGCGGCTGCGCCAGGTGGGTTGGGAACCGGTTGTCGTCGAACGCGCCCCGGGACGCCGGCTGGGCGGCTATTTCGTCGGGGTCTTCGGAACCGGCCAAGCTTCTGCCAGTCGACTCGGGGTCATGGAGGACATCCCGGACCGGAGCCCGGCAGGTGCTTCGGCCTTCGAGGTCACCCGTGGAGGCAAGCGTTGGAAGGGCATGGGCTACAACGAACTTCCCGGCCACCCGCTCTCGGCCCTGCGGGGCGACATCGAGGCCGCTCTGTTCGACAACCTGCCCGAAGGTCTGGAGATCCGCTACAGCACGGTACCGACCTCCATCGACCAGAGCCACGGGCACCCGCGTGTGACGCTGCGCAATACTACGACCAACACCGAGACAGTGGAGGGGTTCGACCTGGTGGTGGGCGCCGACGGGCTGCGTTCGACGGTGCGGCGCCTCGTGTTCGGCCCCGATGCCAACCACATGCACTCGCTGGACTACATGATCGCGGTGTGCCTCATGGACGAGCCGGTACAGGGATTCGACCCCTCCCAGACGGTCATCCTTGCCGAGCCGGGCCGCTCGGCATGGGCGTTCTCCTTCAAGGACCGCAATCCCTCGGTGATGTTCTCCTGGGCCAGCAGCGACATCGATGCCGAGTTCACCCGAACCCCGATCGAGTCGGTGCGCCGCGCCTTCGGCCCGGAATCACCTGGACCGGTGTTGAGGCAACTGCAGGACCAGTTCGAACGGGCCGGGGACTTCCTGTTCGACTCGGTGCACCAGGTACGAATGAAGCAGTGGCACCACAACCGGGTCGCCCTCGTGGGGGACGCAGCCTGGTGCATGTCGCTTTACTCGGGCATGGGCGCCTCGATGGGCATGGCTGGGGCCGAGCTTCTGGGTACGATGCTCCAGCGCCATGGCAACGATGTGGACCACGCGCTTCATGCCTGGCAGAAGCAGTTGGGACCTTTCATCGAGAAGCAGCAGGAGGCTGCGGTGGAGGCGCGAACGTTCTTCACCCCTCAGACCCGTGCTCAGCAGATGCAGCGCGTGGCGATGCTGCGGCTGCAGAAGGCACCCGTGGTGGGGCCATTTTTGCAAAAACAAATGCAGAAAAACCCGGTTTTCGCGATGAAATCGTTCGATATTGCTGTCCCGCCAGCGGCCTGAGGGGCTGAGGCGCGTGGAGAGGAAACAGGCTATGGTGAGCCCGATACAGGCAAACGAACCGACCAAGGCCAGGCGGATCTTGGATGCCACCCGCGAGCTGGTGCTCGAGCACGGCATCCGCAAAGTCACCATTGCCGACATCGCTCGTCAGGCCGGAGTGGGCAAGGGCACCCTGTATCTGTACTGGTCCAACAAGGAAGAGCTCCTGCTCGGGCTCTTCGGGCGCGAGCTGATCGCCGAACTGGGCCGGGTGGCCAAGGCGCTCGACGCCGAGCCCGACTTGGTGCGTCCGCGCCGCCTGGCGCCGCTGATGATACGCACCGCCATCGACCGGCCACTGCCGCGCCATCTTCATGCCGGGGACGTGGACACGTTGCGACTCCTGGCCCACAACGGCGCCACCAGCGAGGTCTTCGCCCGGGCCGCCCCCAGCGCGTTGGCCGCTGCGGTGTTGGGCGTACTGCGCCGACACGGGTTGGTGCGTACCGATCGGCCTGAAGCCGATCAGGCCTTGGCCCTGCATGCGCTGCTCATCGGGTTTCTGGACACCCGAACCGACGCCCGGGCGGCGTTTGCCATCGCCAGCGATATCGACCCCGAAGAGGTGATGGCCGATGCGGTCGGGCTGCTGTTGGAACCCGCCCGGCCCGCCACCGAAGCCTCAGTTCACACGGCGGCTGCCGAAGTCCTCTCAACCTTCGACCAGGTCCGCGCCAACATCGCCGAACACCTGGCCTCGTTGGAGAACGCACCGGTCGACCCCTGAACAGATTCATGGTGGCGGATACGTCCACCAACCCGCCCCCGCGGGGGGGGGGAGGGAGGACCCGAACCCGGGCGCGGACGGGTTCGGGAGACGGTGGAAGGTGAGGCTCTCGTGGTCGGCGAGCTCACCGCCCGACCAGAACCGGCGCGCCTGCAGCAGTGCCAGCAGCCGCAGCACCCGGGTGACCGTGTCCGTGCCCGTGCTCATCGTGTGCCCCTCCCCCGTCGCCGGCGTTCATCATGCCGGTGGATGCGGACAGGATCCGACCTCTTCCTTCCTTAACGTTCCCCACCATGAACACACGAGCGATCGACGCGCGGGGGCTGGCCAGGACCTTCACCCCGCGCACCGGAGAGGTCAGGGCGGTGCGCGGCCTCGATCTGACCGTCGAGGACGGCGAACTCGTCGCGTTCCTCGGCCCCAACGGCGCGGGCAAGAGCACGAGCATGCGCCTGCTGACCACCCTGCTGGAACCCACCGGCGGCACGGCGACGGTCTGCGGGCACGACATCCGCACCGCGTCCGCGGCCGTGCGCCGCAGCATCGGCTACGTCGGGCAGGGCGCCAGCGCCGGGCACCACCAGCGGGTCCGGGACGAGCTGGTCGTCCAGGCGCGCTTCCACGGGGTACCCCGGCGGGAGGCGGCCGACCGGGCCGAACGCCTGCTGGCCGACTTCGCGCTGGAAGGCTGTGCCGGACGCACCGTCTCCACACTCAGCGGGGGCCAGCGGCGGCGGCTGGACGTGGCGATGGGGATGGTGCACGGGCCCCGGCTGCTGTTCCTCGACGAGCCGTCCACCGGCCTGGACCCGCAGAGCCGGGCCGACCTGTGGCAGCACGTGCTGAGGATGCGGCGTGAGCACGGCACCACGGTGTTCGCGTCCACGCACTACCTGGAGGAGGCCGACGTCTTCGCCGAGCGGGTCCTGGTCATGGACCACGGCCGGGTCATCGCCGACGACACCCCCGCCGGGCTCAAGGCGGGCCTCGCCGGGGAGAACGGCGGTTCCGGCCCGCCGCCGACCCTCGACGACGTCTTCCTCCACCTGACCGGGCGGTCGCTGCGGGAGAGCACCGTCGCCGCCCCCGAGCCCACGACCGAAGGGACCCTCCCGTGACGACGGCGACCGACCTCAGTACACCGGCGTCCCGCGGGGCCGACCGGTATCCGAACGGACCCCTGGCGGACGTGTGGCTGGTGTGCCTGCGCGAGCTCCGCCCGGTGCTGCGCGACCCGGCCTCGATCGTGTTCGGCCTGGTACAGCCGCTGGTCTTCGTGGCGCTGTTCGTGCCGCTGCTGGACGGCATGAGCGGGGGCGCGCTCGACCTCCAGTGGTTCGTGCCCGGGGTCCTGGTGATGGTGGCGCTGTTCTCGACGGCGGCGACCGGGTCCAACCTCCAGTTCGAGATGCACACGGGCGCGCACGAACGCACGCTGGTGGCCCCGGTCCGGCGGTGGGCCCTGGTCGTGGGGCGGGCGTTGAAGGAGATGGTGCCGCTGACCGTGCAGGCGTGTGTGCTGGTGGCGGTCTCGCTCCCGTTCGGGTTCGTGCCCCATCTGCTGGGTGCGGTGGCCGGCCTCGGCGTGCTGGCGGTCTTCGGCGTCGGGTTCGGGGCGTTGAGTTACGCGCTGGCCTTGGCGGTACGTGAGCAGGACTGGCTGTTCTGGACGATCCAGCAGGCGGTGGTCTTCCCGCTGATGATCCTGTCCGGGATGCTGCTCCCCCTGGACGAGGGGCCCGGGTGGATGCAGGCCCTGGGTGCGGCCAACCCGCTCAGCCACGTGGTCGACGCGCAGCGCGCCCTGTTCTCCGGGGTCTTCGACGGCGACGCGGTGCGCGGGCTGCTGGCCGCGTCGGCGGTGGCCGTGGTGGGTCTGGCGGTGGCGGTGCGGGCGATGCGCCGGGGGTGACGGGCCCTCGAACCCGCCCGAACCCCTCCGACGTTGAACGGGGCCGGCCGCGGCACCATCGGCGCGGCCGGCCCCGGGTCGGGGGTGCACCCCGGTCAGGGGGACAGCTCCTCCAGGGACCGGTTGTTGGTCTCGACGGCGAACACGGCGGCCGCTGCGCCGGTCAGACCGACGATGCCGAGCACGGCGAAGACGGTGCCCATGCTCGCGCCGGCGCCGACGAGGCCGCCGACCACGAGCGGGCCGATGATGACACCGATCCGGTTCCAGGCCCCGCCGAGCGCGGTGCCCATGGCGCGGTTGCGGGTGGGGAACAGCTCGGGGGTGTACAGGTACAGGCTCATGTTGCACAGGAACACGAACATCGTCGCGAGCGTGGCCAGCACCATCACCTGGCCGGTGGTCCCGGCGCCCAGCCACCCGAGCAGGAGCAGGGTGCTGCCGCTGAGCAGCAGCCCACCGCCCAGGCAGAGCTTGCGTCCGATCCGGTCGATGAGCAGGGCCGCGCCCAGGCATCCGACGAAACCGGCGACGTTGCTCAGCAGGCTCAGCTGCAGCGAGCGGTCCAGCGGGATGCCGTACACGGACGTGTAGATGGTGGGCAACCACGAAGTCAGTGCGTAGTTGATGAAGTACCCGGTGAACCACAGGATCGAGATGACGATGGTCCTGCGCAGGTAGATGCCGGTGACGAGCTCGCGCGGGGAGGGCCGCGCGGTCGCGTTCACGCTCACCTGGAGCGGTTGCGGTTCGGGGAGTTCCTCACCCTTGCGGGCCTTGCGGACCTCGGCCTCGATGCGGGTCATCTGCCTGTCGGCCTCGTCGGAGCGCCCGCGTGAGGCCAGCCAGCGGGGCGATTCGGGCACGTGCCGCAGGATGAACGGGATGAGCACCAGCGGCAGGGCGCCGATGACGAAGAGCCAGCGCCAGCCCATGTGCGGCACGACCCACGCGGAGACCACCGCGGCGGCCATGAGGCCCGCGGGGAAGACGAGCTCGTACAGCAGCACGAACCGCCCGCGCTTGTGGCTCTTGGCGATCTCCCCGATGTAGGTGGCCGCGATGGGCACCTCACCGCCGATGCCGAGCCCCTGGATGAACCGGAGCGCGATGAAGACCTCCGGGCCGGGCGCGACGGCCAGGGCGAGGCTGGCCGTGGCGGTGATGAACACACACAGGCAGACCATGCGCACCCGGCCGATGCGGTCCGAGAGCCACCCGGAGACCAGGGCGCCGGCGAGCATGCCGACCGACCCTCCGGTGATGAGCATGGTGGTCTGCCCGGGGGTGAGCGCCCACTCCTCGGTCAGGACCGGGAGTGTGTAGGCCACGAGCATCTGGTCGAAACCCTCGAAGAAGGTGACGATGCCGATGAGGATGCGCACCTTGAGGTGCCAGAGGCTGGTGGGGAGCCGTTCGAGGCGGGAGGCGATGCCTTCGGCCGAGGACCGGTCGGGTGGTGCTGGTGCTGCCATGGGTGGGTGTGCCCTTCGGGGTGCTGCCGACCGCGCGGGGGTGGGGCTCGTCGCGGTTCCGGGGGTACGGGTTCCCCGGACCGGGGGAAGGGCGTCGGAGCGGGAGCGGGTCGGCGTTCGTGCGGCTGTCGGGAAGGAACGGGGCTGCGGGGCGGGGCAGGGGTTCGGGGGTCGCGGTCGTGGTGCGGGCGCAGGGTGACGGAGGCTGCGGGGGTTCGGAACGTCGCGCGGGCTCGGCCGGGCTCGGGTCAGCCGGGCAGGAACTCCATGGACGAGGGCGGGGCCCCGGCGACCTGCGCCTCGGTGAAGGCCTCCGCCAGCGACCAGGCGCGGCGTTCGGCCTCGGGGTCGTGGCGCTCGCGGCCCAGGCGGTAGAACCCGTGCGCGACGGGGCCGACCGACTCGGTCTGTGCCAACGGAACCCCGGTCACCGCCTCGTCCAGCGCCGGATCGCCGTCGGGGGCGATGCCGAGCCAAGGGGTCAGGCGCTGCGCGACCAGCTCCGACAGCCGCGGGAGCCCTGGCCAGGGGGCCTGCTCGACACCGCCCGGGGAGACGGCGACGGCGGCGCCCAGAGCGTGCCGGCCCGCGGCCCAGGTGGCCAGGTATCCGCCCATGCTGAACCCGGTGGCGGTGCAGCGCGCGGCGTCGAGGCCGCAGCGGCGCACGAGGTGGTCGACGGCGCCGTCGATGTCGGCACCCAGGTCGTCGGGGGCCAGGCTCTCCATCGCGGCGCGGGCGGTGGAGAGCTGTTCGGGGCGGAAGTCGCGGCCGCCGTACTCGTAGTACAGGTACGGGGCCACGGCCAGCCACCCCTCGGCGGCCAGGCGCCGGCAGTACTCCTCGACGTAGTCGCTGACCCCGAACACGTCGTGCAGGACGATCGCGCCGCCGCGCGGGGGACCGTCCGGTTCGCGCACGAACAGCGGTGCCGCAGTCTTGAGGACACGGCGGCCGCGGTTGGCGGGGCCGTGTGCGTGGGTGTGGCTGTGCTCGTGCTCAGACATAGCGGGCGATCCCTCCCCCGACGTCGACGGTGGCGCCGGTGACGTAGGAGGCGCGCGGGGACAGCAGGGACACCACGGGGTGGGCGACCTCCTCGGCGGTGCCCAGGCGGCCCAGCGGGATGCCGCGGTCGGCGGCCAGGTCCGCGCACCAGTCCTCGTAACTGAGTTCCGTGCCGGAGTCCTCGTACCGGCGGCGCCACTGCCCGGTGTCGACCAGGCCCAGCGCCACGGAGTTCACGCGCACGCCGCGCGGCCCGTAGTCGGTGGCCATGGTGCGGGTGAGGTTGAGCAGGGCGGCGCGGGCGGCGGAGGTGGCGGCGAGGCGGCTCTCCGGTTGGCGGGCCAGGATCGCGTTGACGACCACGATCGAGGCGCCGGTCGAGAGTTCCAGCCACTCGAGGGCGGGCCGGACGGTGTTGAGCACGCCGAACAGCTTGAGGTCGAACTCCTCGCGGAGCTGGTCGTCGCCGGTCTCGTCGAGGGCTGCCATGAGCGAGCGCCCGGCGTTGGCCACGACCCCGTCGAGGCGGCCGAAGGCGCGGGCGGCGCCGTCGGTGAAGGCACGCATCTGCTCGGCGTCGCGCACGTCGGCGGAGGCCAGGAACATGCGCTCCTCCGGCGCCGCGTCGGCGAGGCGTTCGCGCAGGCGCTCGGGGTCGCGGGCACAGGCGGCCACCGATGCGCCCTCGGCCAGGAGGGCGCGGGCGGTGGCCAGCCCCACCCCGGAGCTGGCGCCGGTGACGAGGTAACCCCGGCCGGCCAGGTGCAGGTCCACGGTCGTTCGTTCCTTTCTCGCTGCTGGTACTGGGTACCCGCTCAGTTCATGACGAAGCCGCCGTCGACGGCGAGGGTCTGGCCGGTGACGTAGGAGGCCGCGCCGGAGAGCAGGAACACCACCGCACCGCTGACGTCCTCGGGTGTCTGGTCGCGTTCGAGGGCGCGGTGCGTGCGGTAGAGCTCGTAACGCTCCTCGGGGACCCCCTGGGTGGCCTCGACCTCGGTGAGGCCGGGGGCGACGGCGTTGACGGTGATGCCGTGGCGTCCGGCGTCGCGGGCCATGGCGCGGGTCAGGGCGATGACCGCGCCCTTGGAGGCGACGTAGTGGGCCAGGCGCGGCGACCCGTACAGAGCGGCGTCGGAGGCGAGGTTGACCACGGCGCCCCTCCCCTCCTCGGCCAGGAGCGGGTAGAGCGCCCGGGTGACCAGCCAGGTGCCGCGCAGGTTGACGTCCATGAGGCCGTCCCACTCCTCGACGCCGATCTCGTCGAAGTAGCGGCCGCCCACCCCGTCGGCGCGGGCGGCGTTGTTGACCAGGCCGCGCAGGGGGCCGTGTTCGGCGCGCAGGGCCCGGACCCGCTCGGCGAGGGCTGCCGCGGAGTCCGGGTCGGACACGTCGGTGTCGACGCGCGTGACCGAGGCGCCCTGTTCCTTCAGGTGGCGCACACCTTCCGCGGCACGCGCCGGGTCGGCCTCGGCCACGACGACGTGCGCGCCCGTGGCGGCGACGGCCCCGGCGATGGTCCGGCCCAGGCCGCGCCCGGACCCGGTCACCACGACCACGCCGTGCTCTGTTCCGGTCATGGTGTGCCTCCCGTGGGATGGTCGTCTGCCAGGAAACGGGTGACCTCGGCGTCGAAGGCGTCGGGGCGTTCCTGGTTGGCGGCGTGCCCGGCGCCGGCCAGTTCGGTGTAGCGGGCCCCGGGCACGTGTTCGGCCAGGACCTTCGACTCGGCCGGCCCGGTGACGGTGTCCTCGGCGCCCACGAGCACGAGCGTGCGCGCGCGGACCCGCGCTAGGTCGTGCTCGGTGTGCCGGGTGGTGGCCATCGCCTCGGCCGCAGCGGCGTAGCCGTCCGGGCGGAGCGAGGAGGCCATGCGCTCGGTGATCTCGGCGTGCAGGGCGGGGTCGGCCCCGGGGGCGAGCAGGCGCCCGGCCCGGTCGGCGGCGAACGCGGCGGCCCCGTCCCGGCGCAGGGAGGCCGCGCGGCCGCGCATCGCCTCCGCCTTGCCGGGCACACCCGAACCCCGGGTGGAGCCGGCCAGGATCAGCGAACGCACCCGGCCCGGGGCGGTCAGGGCCATGCGCGTGGCGGTGACCCCGCCCCACGAGACCCCGAGCACGTGCGCGGAGCCCGCACCCAGGTGGTCGAGCACGGCGACCGCCTCGGCCGTGAACGTGTCGGTTCCGGGATCGCCGTGCAGGTCGCGGGAGCCCCCATAACCCGGCGCGTCCCAGGCGACCACCCGGTGGGGACCGGCCAGTGAACGCAACTGTGGCAGGAAGGACCGTGCGTCCCCGCCGATGCCGTGCAGGCACAGGAGGGTCCCGCCGGGCGCGTCCTCCGGCCCGGCGGCGAGCAGGCGCACACCGCCGGCGTCGAGCACGTGCACACCCTCGGGCAGGGCGGCGGGGGCGGCGCTCACACGAACACCCCCGTCGCTCCGGTGCGGCCGGCGACGGCGCGCAGGACGGCGTGCGGCACGACCCCGCTGGTCGTGGGCGTCAGCTCCGAGGGGTGGTTGCGGATCTCGAAGCGGTACTCCCCCGCGGCGCCGCGCGCGGTGATCACGTGCGAGGTCAGACCGGCTTCCGGGTCGGCGACCACCGCGGCGCTCACCACGTCCCAGTCGCCGGCAGCGAGCGCCACGGACGCCGCCACGTTCGCCGACTTCGGGAACGACGACGCGACCTTCCGGGCCGGGCCGTTCATGAGCTCGCGGCGCTGCTCTGTGGTGCGCAGCTCGGCCGCCTCGTCCTCGCCCATCCAGTCCTGGACCAGGGAGGACGCGCGCTTGGTCGTCTCGATGTGCACGTGCTCCAGGGGCCCCATCGCTGCGGCCGCGCGCAGCAGGTCGAGGCCGCCGACCGCGCCGGTGCACAGCAGCAGCCTTCCGGGGCCGCCGTCGAGGGAGTCCCACAGGCCCGGATCGGTGAGCGCTCCGACCGAGGCCACCAGCAGGTCGCGCCCGCGTGCGACCACCTTCGGGCCCAGCACGGCCAGGGCGCGCTGGCCGGCGCACTCCACGACGAGCTCGGCCCGCTCGATCGCCTCGTCGGCGCCGAGCACGGGCAGTCCGGGCGGGTCCTCCGGGTCGGCGTGCACCACACCGACCAGCCGGGCCCCGGGCACCTCACCCGCGTGCAGGGCCCGGGCCACGACACCGCCGATCGCACCCGCGCCGAGCACGGCGACGGGAACCGGATCGGGAGCGGCGCTCATACGCTCACCCGTCCCGGGGCCTTGCGTCCGCGCCCCTTCTCGGCCGGGCGCGTGCGCTCGGCGGCCTCCGCGATCTGGCGCTCGGCCTCGCCGCGCAGCATGCGGCGCAGCCGGACCAGCGCGAGGTCATGCTGGTACAGGCCCTCACCCTGGTGGGCGTCCTCGGGCATGTCCTCGAGCATCACGCGGTCCTGCTCCAGCACCTGCCAGTGGCGGGCCTCCAGGCGGGTCCGGTACAGGAACCGCCACGTGTCACGCTCCCACCCCGACACCTTGCGGCAGCGCCAGAAGAACGCCGCGTGCCGGTCGGCGGAGATGGGCGTGACGGTGCAGGCGATCGTGAACGGCCCGCCCGGGCCCGCGGTGGGCGGGTACGGGATCTCCAGGCCGACCCACGGGAACCCGGTGTCGACCCACTCCGACCAGTCGAAGTTGACGCCCTTCTGGTCGGTCTTCTCGAACAGGAACCCGCGGTCGGTCTCGCGCACCTGGAAGGCGGCCTCGCGCTTGCCCTCCGCCATGCTGTGCGAGGCCCGGTGCAGGAACGCGCCGTGCATCGGGTCCATGAGGTTGTCGAGCGAGTACGCGTAGGGGGCGTCCCACTCGACGTAACAGAGGAAGGACTCCCACTCCTCGCCGGTGATGGGCTCCGGCGTGGTCAGCGGTGCGGGCTCGGCCTCGGGGTCCGCCCCGAACCAGGCCACGATCGCGCCGCCGAACTCCTCCGCGGGGTAGGTGCGCAGGGCACGTCGGCCCTCGAGCGCGCACCCGGGGCTGCCGGGCACGGACACGACCACACCCTCGGGGTCGACCTGGACACCGTGGTAGTTGCAGGCCACACGGTCACCCATGTGCACGCCCTGGCTCAGGGGCGCGGAACGGTGGGGGCAGCGGTCGTCCTGCACGTGGATGCGGCCGTCGCCGTCGCGCCACAGCAGCAGGCGCTCGCCGGCGCGGTCGAGGCGCACCAGCTCGCCCGGGCTGACCTGCGAGGAGGGGCACAGGGCGTACCAGCGGTCGCGGACGCCGACCCGGAGGAGCTCGTCGGCGGTCATCGTCTCCGGCCGGATCATCGCGGGCCGTCCTCTCCGAGCGCGCCCAGGCGCGCCATCTCCGTGGTGAAGGTGTCCTCGGTCCAGTCGCCCCCGTGTGCGGGGCGCACGCCGGTCTCGTTGAGCGCGGCCACGACCCCGGGCAGGTCGTGGGTGCCGCGCCCGAAGACGCGCTCCAGCTCGTCGGAGAGGGCGTTCTCGTAGCTGGTGGGGGCACGGCCGGCGCTCTGCAGCGCCCCCGTCCTCGGCTCGCTCATGGCGGCCGCCTCCTCGTTCTCTCTCAGGTGGGGATCCGGGTCCGGCCGGTGCGGGCCGGCCGGTGGTTCGGTTCGGGGTCAGAGGTCCAGGACGAGCTCGCCGCCGCTGCTGCGCGAGACGCACACGAGCATGCGGTCGGCGCGTTCGCCGTCGGACAGAAGGAAGTCGCGGTGGTCGACCTCGCCGGAGACCACACGGGTCTCGCAGGTGCCGCAGATGCCCTCCTGGCAGGAGCTGGGCACGTCGAGGCCCGCGTCGCCGAGCGCCTCCAGCACCGACTCGTCGGGGCCGACGTCGACGCGGGTCCCGCTGCGGTCACAGATGACGGCGAAACCCTCGGCGGGGGTGCTGCTCGCCGGGGCCTCGGGGGCGCGGAAGCGTTCGACGCGCACCCGGTCGGGGTCGGCGGCACCGTCCTGGACGGCGTCGATGAGGGGCGCGGGGCCGCAGCAGTAGACCAGGCCGTCGGTGCCGAAGCCCTTGAGCACGCCGGGGATGTCGGGCAGCTGCCCCTCCTCGTCGTCGGCGTGCACGGTGAGCCGGTCGCCGAGCAGTTCCGCGAGATCGTCGAGGAAGGCCATGGACGCGCGCGAGCGGCCGCAGTACAGGAGCCGGACGTCGGCGCCGGTGCGGTCGAGCTCGGCGGCCATGGCACGGATCGGGGTGATGCCGATGCCGCCGGCGACGAGCAGGTACTCGGGCGCCGGTTCCAGGGCGAAGTTGCTGCGCGGACCGGAGACCTCGAACCGGGTGCCGACGGGGAGACCGCGGTGCACGTGGCTGCTGCCGCCGCGGGAGGACGGTTCGTCCAGAACCGCGACGCTGTACGTGTGGCGGTCGCGGGGGTCGCCGCAGAGGGAGTACTCGCGGTCGAGCCCGTTGGGCAGGTGCAGGAGCAGGTGGTCCCCGGGGCTCCACTCGGGGAGCTCCGCCCCGGCGGGGTCGGTCAGGTCGAGCTGAACGACCCCCTCGGCCCGCCACGTGGACCGGTGGAGCCGGAGAGTGCGGGTCATGTCGTCCACCCACCTTTATCTTTTCGCTAAGATTCTTTGCTCTAGCTTTTTAACAGCGTGAGAGGCATCGCACAAGGGGTCGGCCCCCAAATCTGCGAACTGGCCTAAGATGAGCGGGCGAAGCTGCCTGTGACGCCGGGGCATGACCCGGAAGGAAGCGCACAGGGAACCGCAAACCCCCCAGGATTGGTTCAGCGCTCATATACCTGACCGGCCGGGACACCCCAGAGAGGATCACGTCACGATGAGCAGACGCTCGTTCACCCAGCCCGACGCCGTGGAGCTGGTGCAGCGGCAGTGGCGCCGCGAACGGCCGGACATGGACACCTCCGCCATGGACGTCTTCGGACGCCTGCACCGGTGCTTCGTGCAGTACCAGAGCGAGATCTCGTCGATCTTCGAGGCGCACGGGATCAACACCTCCTCCTTCGACGTGCTCGCGGCGCTGCGGCGCAGCGGCGAACCGTTCCAGCTCACCGCCGGGGAACTGGCCACGACCACCCTCGTGACCTCCGGCGGGATCACCCTGCGCATCGACAAGTGCGTCAAGGCGGGGCTCGTCGAACGGATCCGCGACACCGAGGACCGGCGTGTGGTCTACGCGCGGCTGACCGACGAGGGCCTCGCGCTGGTGGACGAGGTCAGCTCGGTGCACTTCGAGAACGAGAAGGACATGCTCGGCGGTCTGACGTCGGGCGAGCGGAAGCAGCTCGGGAAGCTGTTGCACCTGTTGGAGCGGTCGTTGGACCAGCACACGACGGCGTCGAGGGTGGCGGCGGAGGATTCCTGAGGGTCCGAGGGCGGTGGTTCACGCAGGTGGGCCCGGGCCTCGGACACCGCACCGGCTCTACGGGTTCGTCGGTCCAGGTCCCCTACGCGCACGGCGGCAGTCCCCCACCGGAGACCAGGTACAACGCCTGTGCTCTGTCTTGGGGGACCGCCGCCGTGCGTTCCTTGGGCGCAGGCCTTCTTGAAGTGGCGCCGGCGCGCATGGGTGCCAAGCCCATCCCACGTGTGTTTTCGGGTTGCCGAGCCCGATCCACCTGACGCGTGAGGGGCCAGGCCCGAGCCAGGTGGGCCCGGGTTCCCGAGCCCGATCCACCTGACGCGTGAGGTGCCGAGCCCGGCCCAGGTGGGCCCGGGATGCCAAACCTGACCCACACGACGCGTGGGGCGCCGACCCCAGGTCACATGTGTTTTCGGTTGCCGAACCAGAACCACGCGGGTACGGGGCGCCGGCCCGGGTTCCGGCCACGGGCGCTCCACGCACGGATGGGGCCGGGCCCAGCGGGTAGGTGCCGGGCCCGGGCTCCCGCGCGGGTGCGCGTCAGGTGAGGGCGTCGCCGGCCCAGGGCAGCGGGTTCTCGTCCAGCCCCAGGTAGACCGACTTCTGGCGGGTGTAAGCCAGCAGACCCGAGCGGCCCTTCTCCCGGCCGAGACCGCTCAGCTTCGTCCCGCCGAACGGCGTCGAGACGCTCAGCTGCTTGTAGGTGTTCACCCAGACCGTTCCGGCGTGGATACGGCGCGCGACCCGCCACGCACGCCGGTAGTCCGCGGTCCACAGCCCGCACGCGAGCCCGTAGACGCTGTCGTTGGCCTGCTCCACCAGGTCCTTCTCCGACCCGAACGGGAGCACCACGGCGACGGGGCCGAAGATCTCCTCCTGGCAGATCCGGGCGCTGTTGGCCACCCCGTCGATCACGGTCGGCGGGTAGTAGGCGCCCTGGGCGAGCGGACCCTCGGCCGGCACCGCTCCCCCGGTCCGCACCCGCGCGCCCTCGGCGACCGCGGCGTCGACCATGGACGCCACGTGGTCGCGGTGGGCGAAGCTCACCATCGGGGCGACCTGGGTGGCGGGGTCCGACCCGGGGCCGATGCGCAGCCGCTCGGCCGCCGCGCACAGGCGCTCCACGAACGTGTCGTGGATGCTCTCGTGCACGAACACACGGGACCCGGCCACGCAGCTCTGCCCCGACGAGGAGAAGACCCCGTACAGCACCCCCGCGAGCGCCTGTTCGATGTCGGCGTCCTCGAAGACGACCGTGGGCGACTTGCCGCCGAGCTCCATCGAGACCGGCATGACCTTCTGCGCGGCGACCTCACCGATGCGCTGCCCGGTCGTGGTGCCCCCGGTCAGGGCGACCTTGCCGACGAGGGGGTGCCGCACCAGGGCGTCGCCGACCACCGATCCGCTCCCGGGCACCACCGAGACCAGTTCCGGCGGCACCCCGGCGTCGTTCACGGCCCGGGCGAGCTCGAGCGCGGTCAGGGGCGCGACCTCGGCGGGTTTGAGCACCACGGCGTTGCCCGCGGCCAGGGCGGGCGCCACCTTCTGCGCGTCACTGGCGATCGGCGAGTTCCAGGGCGTGATCGCACCGACGACGCCGATCGGTTCGTGCACGCTCATCGACAGGTACGGCCCGCGCGCGGGGGTGAGCAGGCCTTCTTCGGTCTCCAGCACCGCGGCGAAGTAACGGAAGGTCCCGGCGGCGCTGGCCACCAGGGCGCGGCTCTCGCCGAGGGTCTTGCCGGTGTCGGAGCTCTGGAGCGCGGCGATGGTCTCGGCGCGCTCCTCCAGCAGGTCGGCGACGCGGGACAGGTGGCGTGCGCGCTGGTGCGGGAGCAGGTCCCGCCACCCGGGGTCCTCGACGCGTTCGAGCCCGGCGCGCACCGACCGGTCGACCTGCTCGACCGACGCGGAGTGGAACTCGGCCACCGTGCTGCCGTCCGAGGGGTCGACCGACCGGATGAGCCGGCCCTCGCCCCGCTCCCATCCGCCGGCCACGGGGATGAGGCCGTCCTCGCCCGCCCGACCTTTCGGGGTGATGTCGTTCATGCCCGTACCTCCAGGGGATCGTGGAGCCACCGACTTTATCTTAGAACCAAGATATTATTAAGTAAGTCTTCGACCCCACGTGAGAGATGGTTCGGGCGAGCGAGGAACGTCGCTGCTCAGAGACTCAGCAGCGCATGGATCTCCGTCCTGTTCAGGACGCTGCCGGGGTGAAGCGCACCGGCACCGACGCCGGACCGCGGGTGAACAGCCCCTCCTCCGAGGTGTCGGCACCCTCGTCGAAGCGCAGGTCGGGCATCGAGTCCAGCAGTTGGTCCACCGCGACCTCCACCTCGGTACGGGCCAGCAGCGCACCCACGCAGAAGTGCCGCCCCAGGGCGAAGGACAGGTGGCGCGCCGCCGCCGAGAACGCCGTGTCCGTGGGCAGGTCGGGGCGGTCGATGTCGAAGGTGTGCGGGTCGGAGAACCGGCGCGGGTCCCGGTTGGCCGCCCCGATCAGGGCCGTGACCGTGGACCCGGCCGGCACCGTGCCCGTCGACAGTTCCACGTCCTCCTGCGGCTGGCGCATGATCATGTGCACCGGCGGCGAGAACCGGAGCGTCTCGGCGAAGGCGCGGTCCACGAGCGAACGGTCCGCGCGCACGCGGGCGAGTTGGTCGGGGTTCTCGATCAGGTTGGTGAACAGCGCCGCGAGCGCCTTGTCGGTGGTCTCCCCGCCGGCGGCCAGCAGCAGGCTCACGAACGCCTTGATGTCCTGGTCGCTCAGGGTGGTCCCGTCGACCTCGGCGGTGCACAGCTCCGAGAGCAGGTCCGTGCCCGGGTCCGCCCGGCGTTCGCGGATGATCGGGATCATGTACTCCTCGAGCTCGTCGCGCGTACGCAGCCCGTCCTCGGCGACCTGCGGGTCCTGCGAGAGGTTGCCAAGGAACCCGATGATCGAGGTGTACCAGCGCTGGAACCGTTCGTGGTCGCCCCGGTCCAGCCCGAGCATGTCGACGATGACGTTGACCGGGAACCGCCGCGCGAAGTCGTGCGCGAGGTCGGCTCGCCCGGTGTGGCGGAACCCGTCGATGAGCTCGCGGGCGTTGCGTTCGATGACGGGGCGGAAGCGTTCCTGCAGTTCCTTGCCGCGGAACGCCGGGGCCACCAGCGCCCGCATGGTCGAGTGCTCGCGCCCGCTCATCTGCAGGATCGTGCGGCCGTGCACCGGTTCGAGCTGCCAGGCATAGTTCTCGGTAGTGAAAATGGGTTCCTTGAACACCCGCGCGACGTCGTCGTAGCGGGAGACGACGTAGCTGCCGGTCGCCTCGTGCCACAGCAGCGGCGCCTCTTCGAGCATGGCCCGGTAGGCGGAGTAGGGATCTGCGGCGAACTCCGGCGACAGCAGGTCGGGGAACCCCTGTGCGGTGGACATACGACTCCTCCGGATCGTGGGGGCAGTGACGCGCACGATTCTGGACCTGCGCGTATCAATCGCCCGTTAGGACCGGGGATCGGTGCCGATGCCCCCGCCGGCGCCGGGGGCGAGCGCGCCCAGGAGGAAGTGCACGGTCCTCTCCCGCACGGACGCCAGCGCGGCAGGGTCGGCGGCGACCTCGTGCACGGCGGCGGCCAGGGTTCCGGAGACCAGGCGGGTGGTCAGCCCCGGGTCCCCGCCGACGCCGAAGTGGCCGTGCTGCGTTCCGTCCTCGACGATCGCGGTGAGATCGGCGAAGACGCTCGCGAACGGGGCCCCGGCCCGGCGTCCGACGTCGTGGGGCAGGGCACCGGTGAGGCTCTGCAGGAGCAGGTGCCGGTGGGTGCCGGAGACGAAGAGGGACAGCAGGGCGTCCACCGTCGCCGAGAGCCGCTCGGGCGCCGTCCCCGGCCCGCGGGCGATCCCGGAGATCCGCGGGGCGAGGTCGTTCCCGGCCCGTTCCGCGGCGGCCGCGAGCAGGTCCTGCTTGTCGCGTGCGTAGTTGTAGATGGTGTTGCGGGCGATCCCGGCCTCGGCCGCGACCCGGGCCAGGGTGAAGGAGTCGGGCCCCTCGGCCGCGAGCAGGCGGTCCAACGCATCGAGCAGGGACGTCCAGACCAGGTCGTGGTGTTCGGACAGACTGCCCGCCTGAATCCTCGGCATTCCCCCAGTATCGCGCCTTGCGGCAGGGAGGTTCACGGCACGTCCGATTTTCACGACCCGACGTCGCGAAACCCGGGTACGGTTTTTCACGACGCCCGTTCGCAAACCTGAAACGACAGCCCGAGGAGCCCCACGTGAGCACCGACGCCCCACTGACCGCCAACAGCACCATCGGCACCTGGCTCGACGACCCGCAGGGATACCGCGCCCTCGAAGGGATCCTGTCCGCGGCCGGGGTCGAGCCGGACCGCCTCGCGCCCGTGCGCTCCATGCCGCTCGCCCAGCTGGTCGACCTCAGCCAGGGTGCGCTGACCCGCGAGACCGTCGACGAACTGGTGCGCTCGGTCAACGGGGGCGAGATCCCCGACGACGAGCCCAGTTCGGTCTGGCGCGAGCGTGTGGTCCCCGGCCGCTTCGAGGGCCGCACCGTCGTCGTCACCGGCGCCGCCTCCGGTATCGGGCGCGCCACCGCCTCGCGCATCGCACGCGAGAGAGGCCGTGTCATCGCCGTCGACCTGGCCGCCCAGGGTCTCGAGCAGCTCGCGAACGGTCTGCCCGACGCCGACATCGTGCCCGTGACCGCCGACCTCACCCGCCCCGAGTCGATCGACGGGGTACTCGAGGCCGCCGGTCCGCGTGTCGACGCGCTCGCCAACGTCGCCGGGATCGTCGACGACTTCTCGCCGCTGCACGAGGTCACCGACGAGGCCTGGGCGAAGATCTTCGCGATCAACGTCGACGGGCTCTTCCGCCTGAGCCGCGCGGTGATCCCGCTGATGCTGGAGGCCGGCCGCGGGTCGATCGTCAACGTCGCCTCGGAGGCCGCGCTCAAGGCCTCCACCTCGGGCACCGCCTACACCGCGACCAAGCACGCCGTCGTCGGCATCACGCAGAGCAGCGCGTTCATGTACGGGCCGCAGGGTCTGCGCGTCAACGCGGTCGCGCCCGGCCCGGTGGCCACGGGGATCTCCGGCGGGATGAGCATGTCCGAGTTCGGCCGCGAACGCACCGGCGGGTTCCTGCAGCTCATGCCGCCGGTCTCGACCCCCGAGCAGCTGGCCGCCTCGATCACGTTCCTGCTCAGCGACGACGGCGTCAACGTCAACGGCGCGGTCCTGCCGTCGGACGGCGGGTGGGCTGTGCAGTAATGACCGCCCCCTGACGGTCCCGCCCCGGGGCACAGGGCCTGCGGTGGCCCCGGGGCGTGCCTATCCTGTGCTGCATGGCCCACTCACGCCGTCGGCCGCCGTTGAGCAGCGATCTCGCCCAGCGTGTGGTCGACCTGATCGCACCGACGATCAGCCACAACATCAACGTGATGGACGAGCACGGCACGATCATCGCGTGCCTGGACCCGGAGCGGCTCGGCTCGCTGCACCGGGGCGCCCAGCGGGTGATGGCCGAAGGACGCACGATCCGCGTCGAGGCGCCCGAACCGGGGATCTCCGACCGGCCCGGGGTGAACGAACCGCTCGTCGTCGACGGCGAACTGCGCGGTGTCGTCGGTGTGACCGGCGCCCCGCACGAGGTCGCGGCCCTGGCCCGGGTCGTGGCCCTGACCGTGCAGCTGCTCATCGCCCAGGAACACGAGCAGGACGCGGCGACCCGGCGCCACACCGACGCACGCGACCTCATCGCCGCCCTGAGCTCGGGCACCACCCGGCCCGACGCCGCACGGGTACGGCTGGCCGCCACCGGGCTGTCCCCTCCGTGGTCCATCGCCCTGTGGACCGCCGACCGGCCCCGTGAGGACGCCGCCGCGGCACCGCCGGCCTCCGCCGCGACCGCCGTCACCCGCATCAACACCGACTCCGGGCGCCGTGCCGCCGTCCTGCACGGCGCGCTCTGGCTGGTGAGCTCCGGGCCTCCGCCCAGACCCGACGCGGTCGGGCTCCCCGGCAGCAGCCGGCACACCCGCACCGAACCCACCGACGACGTCGAGGTCCTGCTCGCGCACGCCGAGGAGTCCCGGGCGCTGTGCCGTTACGGGGCCCTGATCCCGCCGATCGGCTGCGGACAGCCGTGGTCGCGGGAGATGGCGGTCGCCGTCGCCCACCTGCCCCGCCGCACCCTGGAGCGCATGGCCCTGCGCGCGTCCTCCCTCAGCCCCGCCCACCGCGCGACCGTCACCGCGGTCGGGTCGACGATCTCCATGCAGGCCGCGGCCGACTCCATGTACGTGCACCGCAACACGCTCCTGCAGCGTGTGGAGCGCATCCGTTCCCTCACCGGACTGGACATCCGGCGGGGCGACGACCGGTCCTCGCTCGACCTCGCCCTCTACGCACTGACCGCCCTGGGCGAATCGCACATACGCCCCACGTGAACGTGCAGGAACCCTGGGCGCTACAACGTCGAACCGCACTGTGCGTGTGCTTAGACTTTCCGACATGTCAAAAGTGGTTCACACGCGTGACGAGGACTCCCCCGTCCGTGTCGCCGTCCTCCCCGACTCCTTCAAGGGGAGCGCCCACGCCACCGACGTGGCCGGGGCGATGGCGCACGGTGCCGAACGCGCCCTGAGCGGCCGACCGGGCGGTGTGCACATCGACACCCTGCCCTTCGCCGACGGGGGCGAAGGCACCCTCGACGCCCTCCTCGGCGCCTGGGGGACCCCCGTCCTGACCGTGGAGACCACCGACGCCATCGGGCGCCCGGTCACCGCCCGCTACGGCCTCTCCCCCGACCGCACCCGCGGCGTCGTGGAGGCCGCCGAGGCCAACGGGCTGCCGACCGTCTCCGACGTGCCCCTGCGCCCGCGCACCGCCACCACCCGCGGCATCGGACCGCTCGTGGAGGCCCTGCTCGACGCCGGGGTCGAGGAGATCCTGCTGTGCATCGGCGGTTCGGCGACCACCGACGGAGGCACCGGACTACTCACCGCCCTGGGCGCCCGCTTCCTCGACGCCGACGGGGCCGAACTCCCCGACGGCGGCGGCAGCCTCACAGATCTGCACAGCATCGACCTGGACGGGCTGGACCCGCGCGCCCGCTCCGTCCGGTGGCGCATCGCCTGCGACGTCACCAACCCGCTCGTGGGCGAACGCGGCGCCGCTGCGGTCTTCGGACCGCAGAAGGGCGCGGGCGACGAGGACGTGCGCGTGCTCGACGCCGGCCTGGACCGGCTCGCCGACGTGCTCCGCCACACCACCGGGACCGACGTCCGGGGCCACGAGGGCATGGGGGCGGCCGGGGGCCTGCCCGCACCGCTGACCGCGGTTCTGGACGCCGAACTCGTCCCCGGGTCCCGCCTGGTCGCCGAGACCCTGGACGCCGAACGGCTGTTGGCCGAGGCCGACCTCGTCATCACCGGCGAGGGCCGCTTCGACCACCAGTCGCTCGACGGGAAGGTCGTGGACGCGGTCCGGCGCATGACGCCCGACCACGTGCCCGTCCTCGTGGTCGCGGGCAGCGTGGCCGTCGGTCCCGAGGAGCTCGAAAGCTCCGGGGTCACCGCGGCGCTGTCCATCGCGGAGGGACCCAGCACCCTCGAGGGGTTGCAGGGGGACGCGCTCCCCGCCATCATCCGGACCACCTACAACGGCTGCCGTCTCCTCGACCACAGCCTCGCACCGTCCCGTTCGAAGGAACCAAGCCCGTGACCGCGCTCCTCGTACTCATCGTCCTCGTGGCGGGCATCGTGCTCGTCACCGCCCGCTGGAAGGTCAGCCCCTTCCTCGCGCTCATGGGCGCGGCCCTCCTCGGGGGTTTCGCCTTCGGCCTGCCTGCGACGGAGATCGTCGAGACCGTCACCGAGGCCTTCGGCAGCACCCTCGGCAACATCGGTCTGGTCATCCTGTTCGGCACCATGATCGGCGTGATCCTGGAGCGCTCCGGGGCCGCGATCGCCATGGCCGAGGCGCTCATCCGGGTGCTCGGGACCCGGTTCCCGAACCTGACGATGTCGCTGATCGGCTACATCGTCTCCATCCCGGTCTTCTGCGACTCCGGGTACGTCATCCTCAACTCGCTGCGCAAGGCCATCACCCTGCGCACGGGGGTGTCGGCGCTGGCGACGTCCATGGCCCTGATGACGGGTCTGTACGCCACGCACACGCTCGTGCCGCCCACGCCGGGCCCGCTCGCCGCCGCCGAGAACATCGGCATCACCCACAACCTCGGGCTGATCATCGCGATCGGCGTGCCCGTGGCGCTCGTCGCAGCGCTGGCCGGCCTGGCCTACGCGAGCTCCTTCAGCCGCAAGGAGTTCACGCCGCTGCCCGCCGAGGACGGCGACGACCTGGCCGTGGAACAGTCCTGGGACGAACTGCGCGAGAGCTACGGCAGGCTCCCCAACGCGTTCCTGGCCTTCTTCCCGATCCTGCTGCCGCTGGTGCTGATCTGCATCGGTTCGGTGGCCGAGCTGCCCAGCGCCCCGTTCGGCGAGGGCACGCTCTTCGGTGCGGTGGCCTTCCTCGGGACCCCGGTGATCGCGCTGATCCTGGGCCTGGGCGCGGCGACCCTGCTGCTGCGCGGGCACGGCAAGCTCGCCCGCTTCAACGAGCAGATGGCGGACTCGGTGCGCGTGGCCGCCCCGATCCTGCTCATCACCGGTGCCGGTGCCGCCTTCGGTGCGGTGCTCGAGGCCTCCCCGATCACCGGCTTCCTCGAGGACAACCTCAGCGACCTGGGTCTGGGCCTGGCGGTTCCGTTCCTGATCGCCGCCGCGCTCAAGACCGCACAGGGTTCGTCGACCGTGGCCCTGGTGAGCACCTCGGCGCTGGTCGCGCCGATGCTGCCCGCGCTCGGTCTGGGTTCGCCCGAGGGGATGGCGCTGAGTGTGCTCGCGGTCGGCGCCGGCGCCATGGTCGTCTCGCACGCGAACGACTCCTACTTCTGGGTCGTCTCGCAGCTGAGCCGGATCCCGGTCGGTACCGCCTACCGCACCCTGAGCGTGGCCACCGCGATCGAGGGCACCGCGGCCTTCGCCACGATCTGGATCATCGGGCAGTTCCTGCTGTGACGCACTGACCGCGCACACGACGGCGCCCCGGGCGAGGGATCGATCCCGCCCGGGGCGCCGTCATCGTTCGTGGCTCGGGGTCAGCCCATGAGGGTGCGCAGCAGCGCCGCGAAGTCCTCGTCGGAGGTGTACAGGCCGACCTCGCCGCTGTTGTCGTCGACCTCGACGGCGACCTGCGCCAGGCGCGGCGGGGCGCCCTCCTCGGCGGCCGGGCGCCACCAGTACAGGTTCTCGGTGATCGGCTTGTCGGCGTCGGCGTAGAACCGGGCGCCGAGCTGCTGGAGCGTGCGCATCGCCGCGATGGGGTCGCTCTCGCCGAGCACGTGCGCCATGACCACCGGCGGGGACGGGAACAGCACGAGCGCGCCGTGCGGGGCGTCGCCGAGGTGGCGGCCGAGGTCGTGCAGCTGCGCGCCCGTGTAGGTGTGCTCGCCGCCGATGTGGACGACGGTGGTGCCCAGGGCGTCCATGCTGTCGGACTGCACGGATTCCTCGAGGGACCCGGCGACCGCGTTTGTGAAGGCCTGCTGCTCGGTCAGCCCGAAACCGTCGAGCTGGTTGCGGGGCAGCGGCTGGATGCGGTCGGGGAAGTCCAGCACGACGACCTCGTGGACCCCGTCGACGAAGGGCCGCGCCACGAGCAGCTCCAGGGCGCCCTCGGGGAGCGCGGAGTCGGCGTAGAGGCGCACCCGCAGCTGCCCCTGGGCGCTGCCGGCCGGCTGGTGCTGGGCGAGGTCTGCGGCGGCCTCGGCGGCGAACGCGCGGGCGCGGTCCATTGCCTGTTCCTCGTCCAGCCCGTCGAGGGAGGACAGCAGCTCGGTGGGGTCGGTGCGCATGAGGCGACCGTCCTCCAGCGGCAGCAGGAGGCTGTCGGGGAAGTCGAAGCGGGCGTTGATGCCGCGCTCGTCGAAGGCGCTCAGCACCACGTAGCGCGCCTGGTCGTCGGACCGCGGCGGGTAGTGCGTGCCGAAGGCGATGCCGCGCTCGCGCATCTGCCGCATCATGCCCAGGGCGAGCTGCTCGGCGAGCTCGGGGTGGGCCTCGGGCGGAAAGTCGGCGGCCTGGTCGGCGGCGTCGGCGAAGTCGCTGGTGAAGCCCTCGTGTTCGGGGACCTCGATGCGCACACTGGTCGGCGCGACGAACTCGGCCTCGATCCCGAACTTGCGGAAGGCCGGGACGAGGATCTCGACGAAGGCGCGCCGGCGATCGGTGTCGGTCATACTCTCGCGGGTCCCATCCGGTGGGGGCTGGTGCTCACTGTGACGAGCGGGGTCGGCCCCACGGTACCGGCGACGTGCGACATCAGGACCGCCGCCTGCGGCCCGCGGCCGCCGGGACGACCACGATCGCCGCCGCGGAGAAGACCGCCGCCACCCCGAACACCGCGGGCAGCCCCGCGACGGTGATGACCGCGGCCATCAGGACCGGGGTGAGGGTGGTGCTGATCGCCTGCAGCCAGTTCTGCACGGCCAGGGCACGGCCGGCCCAGGAGGTTCCGGCGAGTTCGGCCACGGAGGTGAAGGTCAGCCCGTTGTGCCACATGGTCAGCACCAGGCAGAGCAGCACCAGGGGGACGGCCGCGGTGGACCACAGGCCCGGCAGCAGGGTCAGCAGCACCAGGAAGACACCCGACACGGCCGCGAGCCACCGCACCGGGCGCAGGCGGTCGCCGGTGCGGTCCGACCACACCCCGAGGAGGAGGCGGCCCACCGCGCCCGGAACCTGGGCGAGGGCGACGACCACGCCCGCGGCCGGGGCCGACCACCCCTGCTCCTGCACGAGGTAGACCAGCGCGTAGGTCATCATCGCGACCTGGGGGACGCCCAGCAGCATGCTCACGCCGTGCACGCGCCACAGGGTCCAGGTGCGGTAGGGCGACCCGGTGGGCCCGGACGCGGCGCGCGCGTCGGTGTCCGGACGCTCGGAACGGTCTCGGCCACCGGCCGCCCCGGTCGCGGGCTCGGGCGGCGCGGAGGCCACGGTGAGCACCAGCGGGGCGGCCACCAGCGCGAGCACGGCGGGGAGGCTCATCGCCGCCGCGAACCCCCACGCGTCGGCCGCGCCGGGCAGCACGAGGGAGGACACACCCACGCCCAGCGGCAGGGCCGACTGGCGGATCCCCATCGCGAGTCCGCGCTCGGACGGAGCGAACCACACCAGGATCAGGCGCCCGCTGGCCGCGTTCACGGGGCCGCCGACCGCGCCGACCAGGAGGAGGACGGCCGCCGCGGTCCACAGTTCCGAGACCGTCCACAGGAGCCCGAGGGCGGAGGCGGTGAGGACCATGCTCAGCGTCATGGTGACGCGCTCGCCGGCCCGGTCGATGACCACGCCCCACAGGAGCAGGGTCAGGAGCAGGCCGAAGGACGGCAGCCCGGTGAGCATGCCCGCCTGCGCGGTCGTGACCCCGAACGCCTCCCGGAGCTGGGGGAGGACGAAGGGGACACCGAACATGGCCGACACACTGGCGACCTGGGCCACCATGCTGACGGTCAGGACCGACCACCGGTTGCGCACGAGCATCCGACCACCCTAGGGACCGGCCGGAACGCCGTTCACGACGGCCCTGCTCCAGGGCCGGGTGCAGGGCGGAGCCCTGCGGGGCACACACGATCGCCCTCGCCCGAGCCGGCGGTTCGGGCCGGGGAACCACGGCCGGCTCCGACAAAGAACCGGATGTGCACACTGCAGCCGCACGCGTGCGCGGGCACTGGGCCATCCACGTCCCCGGGGCCGGTGCGTCAGACGGCGCCTGCGGCGCTCGGCCCGCGGGAGGTCCGCGGCGACGCGGTGTCCCCGTCCGCGGGCGTGAGCTCCAGGCCGATCCCGCGTGCCCACAGCACCGTCGCGGTCTCCAGGGCGTTGTCGGCGTCGTGCTCCTGACCGTGCAGGAACCACACGCGTGCGAAGTGCTCCACCATCCCGCCGAGCATGCTCGCCGCGGTGTCGGCGTCCAGTGCGGGGTCGGCCGCGCCCTCCTTCTGCAGCCGGCGGATGCCCGAGGCGATGCGGTCCACGAACAGGCCCCGGATCTCCAGGTAGACGTGGGCGAACCGGGGGTTGCGCGGCGAGACCTGTTCGATCACGTGCATCATGCGGGCGTTGTCGCGGTACACCCGCAGGAACCGTTCGGTGGAGGCCCGGATCCGGTCGACGGGGCCGGCGTCGGCCGGTTCGCCGGAGCGGGACGCCTCGAACATCTCCGCGGTGAGGCCCTTGGCGACCTCGTGCAGCACGTCGTCCTTGGAGTCGAAGTAGGTGTAGAAGGTGCCGTGGGCCAGGCGGGCCCGGGCCGCGACCTCGGCGACCCGGGTCTCCTCGAACCCCTTCTCCTCGAAGACCTCGCGCGCGGCCTCCACGAGCGCGTTGCGGGTGCGGCGCCCGCGGGTGGTGAGCGGTCGCTCGCCGAGCCGGCGTTCCCTCATGTTGTCGGCCTCCTCGGGTGGCGCGCGGGCGCGGGGGATGCGCCCGGGGTCAGCGCAGGGGCAGGAACTTGGTGATGACCTCGTTCATGATCTCGTACGTTCCGCCACCGATGCTGAAGATCCGGGCGTCGCGGTAATGCCGCTCGACCTCGCTGTCGCGTACGAACCCGGCCCCGCCGTGGATCTGGACGGCGTTGTCGACGACGTGGTCGAGGGCCTCGGTGGCGGTGTTCTTGGCGATCGCGACCTCGGGGATGAGCTCCTCGCCGTCCTGGAGGCGTTCGGCGACGTGGCGGACGTAGGTCCGGGCGACCACGGTGCGCCGGTGCATCTCGGCGAGGCGGTGGCGCAGGACCTGGCGTTTGGCGAGCGGTCCACCGAAGGCCTCGCGTTCGCGCAGGTAACGCGCGGACAGGTCGACGCAGCGCTGGGCGATGGCCACGGCCTGCACCGAGAGCCCGATCCGTTCGCCGGCGAACTGCCGCATGATCTGCAGGAAACCCTGGTCGACCTCGCCGACGAGGTTGGCGGCCGGCACCCGCACGCCGTCGAAGGACAGCTCGGCGGTGTCGGAGGACAGCCAGCCCATCTTGTCGAGCTTGCGGGAGACCGTGAACCCCGGGGTACCGGCGTCGACCACGAACAGGGAGATGCCCTCGTGTCCGGTGCCGGAGGTGCGGGCGGCGACGGTGACGAAGTCGGCGCGGTGGCCGGAGGTGATGAACATCTTCGACCCGTCGATGACCCACTCGTCGCCGTCGCGGACCGCGCGGGTGCGCAGGTGGGCGACGTCGGAGCCGCCGTCGGGTTCGGTGATGGCGAGGGAGCACACCCGTTCGCCGGCGAGGGTGGGCCGGACGTAGTCGCGGGCCAGGTCCTCGCGTTCGCTCGCCACGAGCGCGGGCAGGGCGATGGAGTGGGTGAACAGCGAGGCCAGGACCCCGCTGGGCACACCCGCGTGCAGGAGCTCCTCGGAGACCACGAGCTGGTCGATCATCTCGCCGTCGCCGCCCACCCGTTCGGGCAGGCCGAGACCGAGGAGGCCCAGGTCGGCGGCGGCCCGGTGCAGGGAGCGGGGGAGCTCGCCCTCGCGCTCCCAGCGGTCGGCGTTGGGGAGGATCTCCTTCTCGGCGAAGGAGCGCACGGTGGCGCGGAGCTCCGTGCGTTCGGGGGTGTTCCAGGGGTCCGTCCGGGGGGTGGCGCTCATCGGTTCACGCTCGCATCCGTCGTCGCTGTGGGTGTCGCCGACCGGCCCACCGGCCGCGCCCACCCGTGTGAGGCCGATCACTCATGCGCTATTGTTCGCCGAACATGACAAGTCCGTCAACATCGGACGGTGCCGCCCCACCCCCTGGGAGGAACGATCCCCGTGGTCGACGCACACGCCCTGATCGACGACCTGCGAGCCGAACAGGAAGAGCTCGCCGGCCTGCTGACCGGCCTGGAGCCCGCCGCCTGGTCCCGCGCCACCCCCGCGCCCGGGTGGACCGTCGCCGACCAGATCGCCCACCTGGCCTACTTCGACCGGGCCGCGCACACCGCACTCACCGACCCGGTGGGTTTCGACGCGCTGCTGCACAAGGCCATGGAGGACCCGGAGGGGTTCACCAAGCCCGCCCCCGTCCCGCCCGAGGAACTGCTCCCGGAGTGGCGGGAGGCCGCCGGGGAACTGCGGGCCGCGCTGGTCGAGGCGCCGCCCGGGACCCGCGTCCCCTGGTTCGGGCCGCCGATGAGCGTGCCCTCGAAGACGACCGCACGCCTGATGGAGACGTGGGCGCACGGCCAGGACGTGGTCGACGCCCTGGGTGTGCGCCGCCGCCCGACCGCGCGGCTGCGGCACGTCGCACACCTCGCGGTGCGCGCCCGGCCGTTCAGTTACCTGACCCGTGAACTGCCGGTGCCCGAGGAACCGGTGCGGGTGGAGCTGGAGGCGCCCGACGGTTCCACGTGGCTCCTGGGCCCGGACGAGGCCGCACAGAAGGTGACCGGGAACGCCGAGGAGTTCTGCCTCGTCCTCACCCGCCGGCGCCACGCCGACGACACCTCCCTGCGGGCGCACGGCGCGCTCGCACAGGAATGGCTCGAGATCGGGCAGGCCTTCGCCGGGCCGCCCGGGGATGGCCGGCGGCCCGGGCAGTTCGACGACCGGAGTTGACGAGTCGGTCAACTCTGTCCCGTGCCCGGGCCCCGGAGGTCAGCCGAACGAACCCTCGACGTTCTTGACCCGGCCGTGCTCGTCGAAGGAGACCGTGAGCGCCAGGCCCTCCGCGGACAGGGTCAACCGGGCGCCGTCGTCGACGAACGCGGGGTTCAGGCCGCGCAGGTGGCCGTAGGTGTAGACCGCGCGCCGGTGGTCGGTGAGCGGCAGCCCGGAGACCGCCTGTTGCAGCAGGCCCACGGTCTGCACGGGGTCGGGGGCGGGGAGCCGGAACGAGGGGTGCTCAACCAGGAACGAGGCGCGGGTGCCGCCGCCGACCTCGCCGTTGTAGGAGGTCCACCGGCCGGTGAGCACCTTGGCCGCCTCGGTGAGCGGTCCGACGACCTTGTGCGGCGATTCCGGTGCGCCGGGCAGGTCGGTGAACGGCACCTCCGCGGAGGTGAGCTCGGCGACCCCGTGGCGCTCGCCGAGGTCGCGCACGGAACCGGCCAGGGCGGTCAGCTCCGGCGGGAACCCGGAGGGGTTGGCCCACGACCACATCCAGGAGCCCGGGCCGGGTGCTGCACTGCCCAGGAAGTGGAAGTTCTCGCAGACCAGGCTCTCGCCCGAGGGGAACGTGAACTCGAAGACAGGGGCGTTCATGTCGACCCGCCAGTTGTGCTCACCGAGCACGTCCTGCAGGTGGAACTGGTGTTCCAGCGACAGGATCGCGGCGTCGTCCATGAGGGTGCTGAGGGGAAGTTGTGCATTCACGTTCCGCACTCTAGACACCTTCCGCGACATTTCGGGGAAGAACACTGCAATTCCACCCTCGGGCCATCCCCGGGGGCGGTCCGGGCACCGTCGGTGCCGGGAGCATACTGGGAGCCCCGTCCCCCGACGCTGGGAGCACCATGCCCGGTATCAGCCGCCGCACGCTCGTCCGCGGAGGCGGGGCCCTGCTCGGCGGCGGGGTCCTGCTGTCCGCCGCGGGGTGCTCGGGGTTCGGCACCCCGGACTGGGACGTCGCCGTCATCGGTGCGGGGATCACGGGACTGTCCGCAGCGCGCAACCTCGTCGACCACGGGATGTCCGCAGTGGTCCTGGAGGCCCGCGGCCGCATCGGCGGCCAGGTGCACACCGACCACTCCTTCACCTCCGTCCCCGTGGAACTGGGCGCCGGCCTGATCCACGGCAGCGACGCCTACACCTGGGAGCTCGTGGACGAGAGCGGCGCCGACACCGTGCGGGTGCGCGGCGGTTCCGGCGGAGGCTCCCCCATCGAGACCGACAGCGCTCCCCTCGACACCGAGGACGCCGCCTCCTACCTGCGGCGCATGGACGTGCCCGAGTCCGACTGGCCGCCGGTCTCCATCGACAACGAACCCCTTGACCGGTGGAGCGCGACCTGGATGCACCGGTACGACCTGTTCGACTGGTGGTCGGCCTCACGCGAGAACCACCGTGTGGTCGACGGTTACGACCGGGTCCTGGAACCCCTCGCCGACGGGCTCGACGTGCGCCTGTCCACCCCGGTACGGGAGGTCCGCCGGATCCGCTCCGGGGTGGAGCTGGCCGCCGGGCCCGACGGGGAACAGATCTTCCGCGCCGCCCGCTGCATCATCGCCCTGCCCTTGGGGGTGCTCCAGACCGGCGACGTGCGCTTCGATCCGCCGCTGCCCACCTCGCACCTGGACGCGGTCCGGTCCCTGGACACCACCGACGCCCTCAAGCTGGTCTACGAGTTCGACCGTCCGGTCTTCCCCGAGGAACCCGACGCCCTCGGCTGGGAGCAGGGCGCCGACTTCGTGTTCTGGCGCATCTCCACGGGCGACGCCGATTCCGGGTCCCCCGAGGTGGTCGCGGCCTGGGCGGCCGGCGCCGGCGCCCGCGATCTGCTCGCGATGGACGAGGACGCACGCTTCGACGCGGGGCTCGCCGCCCTCGCCGACGTGCTCGGCGAGGAGCTACCCGCCCCCGTCGCCCGCACCACACACGACTGGGCCGCGGACCGCTACAGCCGCGGCGCGTACCTGTACGTGCCGCCGGGCGCGCACGACGCCCCCGCGGCCCTGGCCGAGCCCGTCGACGGGGTGCTGCACTTCGCCGGTGAGCCCACGACCGGCGAGAACACCGTCGAGGGCGGCTACGTCAACGGCTACGACGTCACCGACCAGCTCATCGCCGGGCTCTGACCACGCGTCAGCCGTCCGTGAGCACCCTCCTGACCCCGTAGGCACCCCAGTACCCTTCGGTGTACTCGGTGATCTCGACGTCCTTACCTGTCTGCGGCGCGTGGACCACCTTCCCGTCACCGATGTACATCCCGACGTGCCCGTCGTGGGGGAAGACCAGGTCTCCGGGCTGCACATCACCGGGGGAAACACCTTGGCCCACGTTGATCTGGTCGAAGGTCACCCTGGGGAGTTCCACCCCGATCTTCGCGTAGGCCTGCTGCATGAGACTCGAACAGTCGCACTGGTTGCGCATGTCGTCACCGGTCCATCCACCTTCGGGGCTCCCCTGCGTCTCCTGTTGGGGATTCATGCAGGACCCCCCGTAGACGTACGGGGTCCCCTCCTGTGCGACGGCCCACTGGATCGCCCCTGCCACGTCACCGTCGGCGTCGATCTCGACGCCAGGGTCCGCGAGGCCCTCACCGCTCGTGTCGGTGAACTCCTCGGACTTGTCCATGATGATCTCGACGTAGTTCTGGGTCTCCTCGTACGGAGGGATCCCGCCGTGCTGTTCCACGGCTCCCCAACCGGCGTTGTAACCGGCCAGGGCCAGTGATACAGCGTCATCGTCGTAACCGCTGTCCGCAGCCTGCCCCATGAGGCTGCACATGAAGTCGCCCTGGGCCATGATGGCGTCGGGTGCATCGAAGGGGGAGGCCTCGCCGTTGTCGTCGGCGTCCACCGCCCAGGTCGGCCAGGTGTAGGACATGAACTGGGCGATGCCCTGCGCATGGTGGACCCCCGCCCGTTCCGGGACCTCCACCGGCGGCCCCACGGCATCAGGGTCGAAGCGGCTCTCCTGGTAGAGCTGAGCCGCCAACACGGGCGCCGACAAGGCTTCGTGTTCACACTCCTCGGCTGCCTTCTCGATCCAGGGTGCGAACTCCTCGGGAACGGCATCGGCGTCCAAGGACCCCCCGGTCGTCTCCCAATCGGCGTCGGTGTCGACAGTGACGACCATCAGGATGAGGACGAGCAGGCAGAACATCGCCAACACGGGGCCCACCAGGCAACCGCACGCGAGCAGCTTGCCTCCGGATCCACCTTCCATGGAGTATCTCCAGTCGCGTTCGGTCGGCTACTGCTGGACGAAGCGGTCGACACGCCAGTCGGCGTCGGCCTCACCGGTGTTGCTCAGGAGCATGGTGCGGAACGACTCACGTGAGTCGACCTCCTCGCCCCCGTCGGCATCGGTCAGGTGCCCCTCGACGGTCATCACGACCTGCTGGTCGCTCTCCTGGGCCTGCTGCGGGACCTCGACACTCTCGACCTCCGCTGTGCGCAGCCGTCCGCTGTCACGGAAGGCCGTCAGGTTCTGTGGCGGGACGGGGATGCCCTCGGCCTCGTGCGCGTCGAGGAAGCCGTCGGTGACGAACGGCCGATAGCGGTCGACATAGCTCTCGTCCGTGTCGGCCTCACCGTCGTAGGACTCCCACGCGACCCAGAAGGAGGCTGCCACCGACTCCGCGTCGGCGAAGTCGGCCTCGGGCACCTCGACCCGCGATTCGTCCGACACCGGCGGCGCAGCCGTTTCCAGGGGGTTCGGCGACTCCTCCCCCGGACCCGGGTCCGGCCCTTCCCCCTGGGTCCCGCAACCTGCGAGTGCGAGTGAAGCCGCGAGTGTCCCGGCGATCATCCGACGCCACGTGTGTGCGACCGCTGCTGTGTTCCTGTGCACCCCGTGCTCCTGCTCAGATCCGTGCTCGTGGGGGATGGTCATCGCCGGGCACCTGCCGCTCTCCGTGATGCCTCAGCTTCGGGGCGGTGGGCCCTCTGTCGTGCCGCGTAGGCACGGACGC
This sequence comes from Nocardiopsis coralli, assembly GCF_014892575.1. GTDB lineage: Bacteria > Actinomycetota > Actinomycetes > Streptosporangiales > Streptosporangiaceae > Nocardiopsis > Nocardiopsis coralli. Next base: position 205,263 of record NZ_JADBGI010000003.1, read on the forward strand.
CGTTGCCCTCCGTTGCTCGGGGTACCGCGCCGGCCTCACCCCGCACGCTCCGCAGCTGCGCGGGTGCGAGGTGGGAAGGGGCCTCTCGTTCACGATCCGTGTGGGGGGCCTCGACCCCCTCGGGTCCGTACGACCGCTCCGCGGGGTCGTCGGCTCTCGGAGGCCGTTGTTCCTCGGCGATGCGCTCTTCGGGGTCGGGCGCCGATCCGTCGGAGAGGTCCGCGCTCTCGCCCCGCCCGGGCTCGTAGGGGGAACCGTCCCAACGCTGCTCTTCCAGGGAACGGTCGCCGTCCGGGGCCACTGAGCGGGCGTCCGTACGCTCTCGGTCTGCGCGCTCGCGTTGCACCCGTTCGCGCTCCGCCTCTTCGTGCCGCACACGGTCGCCCGCGACCCGCTCTCTCTCGTCACGGTCCCAGTCGGTGCGGCGCCGTTCCTCCTCCACTCGTGTCCGATCGATGTCCTCCTCGACCCGTTCAGGGGCGCCACGTCCGGTCCGGGACGCCACTCTCGCGTACTCCAACCACCCGGGGTCCCCGTGGGAACGTTCGTGCGGCGCTCGCGATGCCGGTGCCGGTCTCATGCCTGTTGTCCTCCGTCCTCGGGCCTGGATGGGTCAGGCATCTGGCCGCCGTGGTGTTCCTCCTCGTGGGTTCTCCGGCCCTCAGCAACCTCGAGAAGCCAGCGCCCCGCGTCGACCGTTCGTGTCACCTGCTCCTCCAGTGCAGTCCGAAGTGCGCGGACACCGCTGTCACCGATCTCGGGACCCGCGGCTTCAGAGGCCGTGTCGGTCAACAGTCCGAGGAAGGCGTCATCACGGCGCTCGTTCTCCTCGCACTGGCGCAGTTCATGGTGTGTGATCACCGCGGCGTCGGCTCGCCGCGCGTACTCCTCGAACCTCCGGATGCGTTCCTCCACTGCTTCTCTCGCGGTCCTGAGGGCTCGGCGCTGTGGTTCGAGCGCTCGCGCGACCCGTTCGGAGACGGCCTCCCCGGACCTGTCGCGGAGGTCGAGGTCGAGGTCACTGCAACGGGCCAGGGAACGGGCGACCGACCACTCCTGTTCGGCCAGCCAGCGCTCTTCGCGACCAGGGCCGACATCCTCGCCGAGAACTGCAGCGGACCTCCGCACCCGGTCGATCGCCCCCTGGAGCCGCCGGAGCAGCTCCGCATCGGCCGTCTCGAAGTCCTCGGAGAGCAAGTAGGAGCCGTGGTGGCGGACCCCCGCCGAAGGTGTCACCTTGGTTGCGAGGGCCAGCGCGGCCACCGGCCCCGCAGCCCAGAAAAAAGCAGCTCCGCCGGTCAATGCCGTGCCTGGAGCAGCGCCCCAGACGAGGAAGAGCGGCCCCCACGTCAGTAGGAGTGCCAACACCGCACCGATACGGCCCGCCTGACGTGCACCCCACACGACGAGGGCCGCCAGCCCCAGAGTGCTGAGGACCCGGACGACCAGGTCGGTGATGTCCGGTGCCTCGGTCGCGAGGTGGGCCGCGGCCCATGAGGCCGCGACCAACCCGGCCGAAGCGAGGTAGCCGGCGTTCCGTCTCCGCCGGATCCGACGGCCGGGCGGCCTTCTCATCGGGTGCAGCTCGGCCGTGCGGCTGCGCAACCGCCTCAAGGTCCGCGTGGACAGGTCGGGATCGAAGACCGCTCTCGGACGGCCGGGGGGTGTTCCGTCGGCCTGCACGAGGCCTCCTCCTGCTCGTGGTGGACAGCCTCTAGTTCTCGGGACCGCGCCGTGAGAAGAAGCGGCGCCGGCGTGCGGGCCGGTCGTCGGAGCCGTTGCTGTGCTGGGGGTTCACGGTGGCCACCGCCCGTGCCCCGACGGAACGGTTGTGCTCGTCGATGGCTTCGCCCCACCACTGGGCCGCTCGCGCCCTGGCATCGTCAGTCGCTGCCGCGGGGGTCGGAACGTGCCCGCCGCCACCTGCGAACCGCTGCTGACCGGGCTGACCGGGGGGCGTGTGCTGTACCGATCGGTCCGGGGGCAGCACAGGCTGGGCCGTGTCTTCAGGCGATCGGAGGGCGGGAGCACTGCCCGGTACAGCCTCGTGTGGGAGGAAACGGGGATCCTCCGCGGCGCCGCTCGGCGCTTCGGGCACCGCGGGTGCCGGCCGGGGCTCGGGCTCCACGGGCACCGGACCGGGCTCGGCCGCTTCGGGCCCCGTTTCGGCCTCCGGCTCGGGCGCCGCAACCGGCTCCGGCACGGTCGCGAGATCAGGCACCGCCTCTGGCTCGGACACCACCTCCGGCTCGGGCACCGCCACCTCGGGGGCGACGGGCTCGGCGACCCGGCCGTTCGTACTTTCGGTAGTACCGGGGCCACCACTCGGGTCGGCGCCCGCCCTGGGCTTGCGGCTCTTGGCCTTGCGCCCCTTCTTCGGCGCGGGAGCGGAGGAATCCTCCTCGACCGTGCCGTCGGGGTGGACGACGAGGGGCCACTCCCCGTCGACGCCGGATGTGGCGACCTTGACCGGACGCCCGAGTTTGCCTGCGACGTCGGTGATGATCTCGGTGACGCGGGTTCTGACCTCGGGCGCGGTTTCGGCCGAGACCGTCTGCGCACGCCCGTTGATCGACACGTCACCGGTGCCGTCGCTGTGGGTGGTCACGGTGATCCTCGGGAACACCGGAACTTCGTCATGCTCCATGGCTGCCCGACCTCGTCTCTGACGACCGTCGCGAGCAGCGCCTTCCCCGGGGTGGAGCGAACGACGGACCCCCAATCGTACACCCACCTTTCCCTTTTCGACAGCTCTGCCCCACGCACTACATGGAACCCAGTCCCGTTCCAAAAAAACTTCAGAAGCATGTGAACCAGCGCCCGAGATGCCGCATCAGAGCCGATGCGTCCGAAAGAAGAAGGTCCGGATAAGCCAGGAGCAAACAATGCGAGTGCCCTTCCCCGGGGTGACGTCGGAACCGAGACCCACCTTTCTTCTCGCGTACGCGGAAATGCAGAAACACCAACACGAGAAACAGCAGACGAACGGGCAGGACCGGTGATGGGCGAGAGCGTGAACCCCTGGGTCACGAGGTCTCCGATCGAGGAGAGCCCGGGCCAGAACCCGACCGTCGAGGACGACACCCCGACAACCACGGGCCCCCAGTCCCCCCAGGGGGGAATCCCCCTTCCGAGCGACGCAGACCGCCTTCCACGGCGCCGGGTCTCCGTGACCTCAGGCATCTGGTTCCTCGGCGTGCACGGCGGAGCGGGTGAGACCACGCTCTCCGGGCTGGTGCCCGGAACCAGGCCGGCGGGCCACGCATGGCCGGAGACGGCCGGCTCCCCCGGGCACGCCCCCGCCAGGGTCGTACTGGTCGCCCGTACCCATGCATCCGGGCTGCGTTCGGCCCAGCTCGCGGCCACAGAATGGGCATCAGGATCGGTCACTGGGATCGAATTGATCGGTCTTGCACTCGTGGCCGACGCGCCAGGAAAACTCCCCCGTCAACTGAAAGACACGGCCAAGGTCATCAAAGGCGGGGTCCCTCGCTCATGGGATGTCCCGTGGATCGAGGCGTGGCGCTTGAACGAACACGTGGACGTGCAGAGATGCCCCAAGCCAGTGCGGTCCATGATCGCCGATCTGGGCGCACTCTCACACTGAGAAACCTCCTTGTTCCGAGTTCACAGAAAGGACATCTATGTTCCTCGAAACGGCATCAGAGTTCGCCGTCCACCTGGCCGCAGTTCCCGACCCCGGATCCGGGGAAGCGCCCCCCGGTGCTGAGGGATTCGTATCGATCCTCGGCTGGGCCAAGTGGGTTGCCCTGGGCGTCTGCGTCCTCGGCCTCATCATCGCCGGAGCGACCATGGCGATCCAGTCCCGCCGAGGCGAGGGCGGAGAGCACATGGGCAAGATCGGGATGGTTCTCGCGGGGGTCATCATCATCTCCGCCGCCACGTCACTCGTCGGATTCCTCGTATAGAGAACGATCGAGGGTTGCACCGCCATGACCAACTTCGGTGAGCAGGTGGACGAGTCACCTTTCGCGGCCCGAGGGTTCCTCCTCTCCGCGATGTTCCTCGGCGTGATCGCGCTCGTCGGCCTTCTTGTGATCACGATCAGTTTTATCGGCGGGGACGACGAGGACGAGGAGGCCTCGGCCCCCGTTGCCCCCACGGCGTCCCCCACGGACGAGGATTCACCCGCGGACGGCGAGTCCAGCGTGTGCGGGCTGACCGAGGTCGAATTGGCGGGCGGTTTGGACGAGCCGCCCGGGGGTGCCGAGTGGGAGCTCGTCGGCACGATCGCCGCACCGGAGGTCGAGGGCCACGGTCCGGGCCGGATCGATGACGACGGATACCGCTCCTGCTTCGCACGTACGCCCCTGGGCGCCGTCCTCGCCGCGGCCAACTGGTCCGCCATGGGGTCCGACCCGGAGCTCGCGGAGATGTTCATGGAGCAGGCCCTCGCCGAGGGTCCCGGGCGGGAAGCAGCCCTGGAGAACGCAGGATCCTCCGCGGCACAGGACGACGACGGAGCCAGCATCCAGATCGCCGCCTTCAGGGTCGTCTCCTACGACGGAGAGGAGGCCGCGGTCCAGATCGTCTACACCTCGTCCTACGGGCTGGACATGGTCTTCCCGTTCGACCTCCGCTGGGAGGACGGCGACTGGAAGTACGTCGTGGCCGACGACGGCGAGCCGGTCAATCCTCCCTACCCGGTGGAGAGCCTCTCCTCTTTCGTCCGGTGGCAGGGCGCCTGACCAGCACTGCCATCGATGGACGCCCCCAGAAGCGAACGGTGAATCACCCACGACCGCTAGGCGAGTACCCCCATGTGCGACTTGACCGACATCGGCTGTCACTTCAGAGAAGGTGCGGCGGCCTTCGCGGAAACAGCCTTCGACACCATCCTCGAGTGGATGTCCGACGCCGTCGTCGATGCACTCGGCCAGATCATCGAGTCCCTGGGCACCTTGTGGGTGCATGTGAGCCCTCCCCCGCTGACCGGAGCCACCGGTGATTCCGCCTCGGTCAGTGCCGGAGAGACCGGGGACGAATCCGAAAGCATCACGACACTGCTCGAGTACGGGGTGTGGATCGCCCTCGGGATCTGTGTCCTGTCCCTGATGGCTCTCGGTGCCCGCATGGCCATCGCGCGCCGACAGGGCGAAGGGGGTGAACACCTGGGCAAGGTCGGCATGGTGCTCGCCGCCGTGGTGCTCATCTCCGCCGCTTCCGGAATCGTCCTGGCCCTCATGCCCTCGGGCGCCGCTCCGAGCGGTTCGGGCCCGACGGTCTACCTCCAGAACAGCCTGTGGTGGTACACGTGCGCCGCAGCGGTGATGTCGGTCGTGGTCGCCGGCATGAAGATGGCCTGGGAACAGAGGGCCGAACCCGGCAAGGACCTCATCAAGTCCCTGATCACCCTCGTCATCGTGTCCGCCGGCGGCGTGACCATGGCCAATCTGGCCATCACGGCCTCGGAGGAGTTCTCCACATGGATCCTCCAGAACGCGACCGACGAGACCGACTTCGCCGAGAACGTCGCCGTCATGCTCGTGATGTCCCAGGCCGCCGGGGTGATCTCACCGATCATTCCTCTCACGGTGATCCTGCTCGGCCTCTTCGCGATCATCGCGACCATGATGCAGATCGTCCTCATGGTCGTCCGCATCGGGATGCTCGTGATCCTGGCCGGGGTCCTGCCTCTCGCAGCGTCGTTCACGAACACGGAGATGGGCAAGTCCTGGTTCAAGAAGCTCATCGGTTGGCTCGTCGCTTTCATCCTCTACAAGCCTGCGGCGGCGATCATCTACGCCGCAGCGTTCCAGCTGGTGGGCGCTGACATGTTCGAGGACGAGCACGGCCTCCTCCAGGTCCTTTCGGGTCTGACGCTCATGGTCGTGGCTCTGATCGCCATGCCTGCCCTCATCCGCTTCGCAGTCCCCATGGTCGGCGGGATGGCCGGAGGAGCAGCGGCGGGGGCAGCGGTCAGCGGGGCTGTGGCCGATCTGCCCTCCGGCGCTGCCAAGACCGCCAATGACGCCGGTGGCGGCGGCGGTGGTGGCGGAGGAGGCGGCGGTGGCGGTGGCAGCCCCACCGGCTCCGCCAACACCAGCGGCGCCGCACAAGGCGGCGCTGCGCAGGGCGGCGGCCAGATGGCCGGAGGCGCAGCCAAGGGCGGAGCAGCCGCAGGCGCGGGTGCGGCCACCGCAGGGGTCGCCACCGCTGCCATGGCCGCTGCCGATGCCGCCAAGAAGGTCGGCGACACCGTCGCACAGACCGCCAAGGATGCAACTGAGGGCAGCGAGTCCGGAGAGGGGGGCGGCCCCAGTGGCAGCCGCTGACACCGAGGTCCGTGGGCCTCGCACCTACGGGAACTGGCGCAAACCGGCAACCGCAGGGCTCATGGGGCTGGGTTCCCTGGGCACAGGTCTCCTGCTCGGCGGCCTCATCTTCGTGGTCTTCCTCGTGATGATCGGCGGGATGCTCGCCGGTTTCGTCGGAGGGCTCCTCGTCGGCGCAACCCTGCTGGCGGTACTCAGCAAGGACAAACACGACCGCAACCTGATCACAAGGATGACCGTACGCATGGCCTGGTGGAACACACGCTCGAAGAAGGCCCACCTGTACCGCTCCGGCCCGTTGGGCCGGACCCCGTGGGGCACGTTCCAGCTGCCCGGGCTGGCGGCACCCTCGCGCCTGTCCGAGCACACCGACTCCTATGGCCGCCCCTTCGCCCTGCTCTACGTGCCGGCCACCGGTCACTACACGGTCGTGATCGGGACCGAGCCCGACGGTGCCGCACTGGTGGACGAGGACCAGGTGGACGTGTGGGTTGCCGGTTGGGGTCACTGGCTGGCCAACCTCGGCGACGAACCCGGGATCGAAGCGGCCTCGGTGACGATCGAGACCGCCCCGGACACGGGAACGAGGCTGCGCCGGGAGGTCATGAGCAGCATCGATCCGGACTCACCCGAGTTCGCGCGAGCCATGCTCCACGAGGCCGTCGAGCGGTATCCGACCGGTTCATCCGTGGTGAAGGCCTACGTCGCCGTGACCTTCTCTGCCGCGTCCCGGGCCGGTGGCAAGAAACGCAAGCCGGACGAAATGGGTCCCGAATTGGCCGCGCGGGTCCCCAACCTGACCCAGCAGCTGAGCGCGACCGGGGGCGGGGCCGCCCACCCCTTGTCCGCCCAGGAGCTCTGCGAGACGATCCGGATCGCCTACGACCCGGCCTCAGCGGTCCTCATCGACGAAGCGCACGCCAACGGGGAGGACCCCGAACTCACCTGGCCCGACGTCGGCCCCACCGCCCACCAGACGATGTGGGACTCCTACGTCCACGACGGTGCTCTGTCGATGACCTGGTCCATGACCGCGGCGCCCCGCGGCAACGTCCAGGCCAACATCCTCTCGCGCCTGCTGGCCCCCCACTCCGACATCGCCCGCAAGCGGGTCACTCTCCTCTACCGCCCGATGGATGCCGCGCGCGCCGCCAGTGTGGTCGAGGCCGACCTGCGGGCCGCGGAGTTCCGACAGACCTCGGCCGACAAACCCTCTGCCCGGGACATGGTCGCTACGCGAGCGGCGCGCGCGACAGCTGCGGAGGAGGCCTCTGGCGCCGGCCTGGTCAACTTCGGTCTGGTCGTGACAGCGACCGTGACCGACCCGGCACTCAAACCCGAGGCCGTGGCGACGGTGGACAACCTGTCCGCGACCGCCCGCCTCCGCTTGAGGCTGGTCCACGGGTCTCAGGATTCGGCATTCGCCGGAGCTCTTCCGCTCGGCCTGGTCCTGCCCAAGCACTTGAAGGTCCCCGCTGAACTGAGGGAGCAGCTGTGATCGGCGGACGCAAGCGCGCCAAGAGCGCGAACATCAAGCAGCAGCGGCAAGCGCAGATCAAGCGCCAGAAACAGAACGGGGGGAAGGAGGAGCAGGCTCCCCGTAAACGCCCCGGTATGCGCGGATGGGTCGGTCCCGGACGCGGCGAGGCGGGCGTCGTCCAGATGGCCGAGGAATGGCGCGGCACGACCGTCCAGGCCTGCGGTCTGTGGCCGTTCTCCGTGGGTACCGGCACACCGATGGTGGGGGTCCCCATCGGGCGCAATCTGAGCTCGGGGGCGACCCTGTGCTGTGACCCGATCTCCTGGTTCCAACGCGCGAAATTGATCTCCAACCCCTCCGCCTTCGTCCTCGGGAAGCCGGGTCTGGGGAAGAGCACCATCATCCGGCGCATGGCCACAGGGATCGCCGGATACGGGGGGCAGCCCCTGGTCCTGGGGGATCTCAAGCCGGACTACGTCGACCTCATCGAGGCGCTCGGAGGCCAGGTCATCACCCTGGGGCGGGGGCGCGGCCACCTCAACATCCTCGATCCCGGGGAGTCCAGGGCCGCTGCCCGCCGACTGACCGGCAAGGCTCGCAGCCGGGTCCTCGCGGACGCCCACGGCCGCCGGCTCAACATGGTCTCGGCGTTGCTGACCATCATGCGGTCGTCGCCTCCGACGGACCGTGAGGAAACGATCCTGGACCGGTCCCTGAAGGTACTCGACGACCGGCTCGACGAGGTCCCGGTCCTCCCCGACCTGCTCCAGGTCATCCAGGAGGCCCCCGACGACGTCCGCCAGGTCGCTCTCGACCGCGGTTCCATGGATCGGTACCGGGAGATCACCGACGGGTTGGAAGCCTCGCTCATCGGCCTCTGCGGTGGTGGGCGATTGGGAGAGACGTTCTCGAAACCGACGACCAACGCGATGGTCCGCGACCGCCCCGTGGTCTTCGACGTCTCCTCCATCGACGACTCGGAGATGGACCTGCAGGCCGCCGTCCTGCTCGCCTGCTGGTCCGCCGGGTTCGGCACGGTCAACGTCGCCAACGCACTGGCCGACGCCGGTCTCGAGCCGCGGCGCCACTACTTCGTGATCCTCGACGAGCTGTGGCGCGCGCTCCGCGCGGGCCGCGGGATGGTCGACAGGGTCGACGCCCTCACCCGGCTCAACCGGCAGCGCGGTGTGGGCATGGCGATGTGCTCGCACACGATGAGCGACCTCATGTCCCTGGCGAACGAAGAGGACCGGATGAAGGCCCGCGGTTTCGTCGAACGTTCGGGCATGGTCATCTGCGGCGGTCTCCCCGCCGCAGAGATGCCCATGCTTCAATCGGCGATCCCGTTCTCCCAGGCCGAGCAGAACATGCTGATGGGTTGGCAGGACCCCCCGGCCTGGGACCCGGCGACCAACAGGGAGGCGGAGCCTCCTGGCCGCGGCAAGTTCCTCGTCAAGGTCGGGGGACGGCCGGGAATCCCGGTGAACCTCCAGCTCACATCCGTCGAATCGGAGATCAACGACACCAACAAGCTGTGGCACCAGACCTCACGGGTCGGCACCACCGAAGCGGAGCCGCCCGAGCCCGCGGACACCGTTGCGGAGAGCGACGCACAGGACACCACGGACGGCGCCGAGTCCCGACCGCAGAGCGACGCCGCTGCACACAGCTGAAGGGAAGACACTCATGGGCAAGCAACGGGGCGGCAGAGCACCTGTCGATCCCTCCCAATTCTGGCTCATCGGCCTCATCATCGGTGGTGCGGTTCTGCTTGCAGCCCTGTGGCTCGGCGGGACCATCGGTGCGTACTTCGGTGGGGCCGGTTGGAACCCGCCCCCCTTCGGGTTCGACACGTTCTTCGCGGTGCTGAGCGGGGAACAGGTGTGGCAGAGTGCATCGACCACCGCTGTCGTGACCGGCATGGTCGCTACGGTCGGGTTTCTGATCATCCTCACTGTGCTGGTCGCCCTGTTGCTGGCCGGCGGTGGCAACGACCGAGGCGGTCTGGCCACGGCGAAGCAGGCCGGCGACCTCGCACCGAAGGCAGCGGTGGAGAAGGCCAAACGCCTGAGGCGTTCCCTCCGGGACCGCAAGAAGGTCGACCCTGCCGATGCGGGGCTGCTCCTGGGGGACCTCCATCCGTCCGGTCCAGAACTGCGTGCCTCCTGGGAGGACGTGGCTGTGGTCTTCATGGGACCCAGGTCGGGAAAGACCTCGGCGCTCGCGGTCCCGAACGTCCTCCAGGCCCCCGGCCCCTGCGTGGTGACCTCCAACAAGTCCGACATCTACGCCATCACCTGCGGGGAACGCGCTCGCCGCGGCAGGGTCTGGCTGTTCGATCCTCAGTCGATCGCGCACGCCGACCGCGAGATGTGGTGGGACATGCTCTCCATGGCCCGCACCATCGAAGGCGCCGACCGCTTGGCGATGCACCTGGTCTCGGCCACCAGCGGCGCCGAGGAGGGTGAGGACTTCTGGGCCAAGGCCGGACGCAACCTGCTGCGCATCGTCCTGCACGCCGCATCGATCGATGGCAGGAACCTGAGGGAGGTCCTCGACTGGTTGGCCGACCCGGGCGACCAGGCTCCCCTCATCATCCTGCGCAACCACGGGCTGACCGCCCTCTCGGAGAACCTCGACGGGACCGTGAGAGGGGCCCCGGAGACGAGGGACGGCATCTACGAACACGCCCGCCAGGCGGTCGCCTGCCTCTTGGATCCGGAGGTCCTGGCCTGGGTGACCCCCGATGGCGACGTGCCGCAGTTCGAACCCGGGGATTTCGTGCGCTCCACCGACGCCCTCTACCTGCTGTCGAAGGACGGCGGCGGGGGTGCGGCCGGCGTGATCGCGGCGCTGACCGATGCGTGCCTGCGCGCCGCCGTGGCGGTGGCCGAAGCCAGCCCCGGAGGCCGCCTGGACCCGCCGATGGAGGCGATCCTCGACGAGGCCTGCAACGTCTGCAAGATCCAGGACCTGCCGGATCTGTACTCGCACCTGGGATCGCGCGGGGTACTGCCGGTGACGGTCATGCAGTCCTACGAACAGGGTGTGCGGGTATGGGGCAAGAGCGGGATGGACTCGTTGTGGTCGGCCGCCACCATCAAGCTCCTGGGTTCCGGGCTGGACGACCAGGCGTTCGCCGACCGGATCTCCTCCCTCGTGGGTGAGACCTACGTCGACGAATCGTCGGCTTCGGAGAGCAAGGACGGCCGCAGTCTCCAGCGCTCACAGCGCCGCGAACGCATCCTCGACGTGTCCGACGTGCGAGAGATCGAGAAGGGAACCGCGCTCCTGCTCGCGACCTCCACCCGACCGGCTCGGCTGAGGCTGCGGCCCTGGTTCAAGGAGAAGAACGCGTCGGCCGTCTCGGCGGACCAGGACGCGTCGGAGAAGGCCATCGCCGGACGAGCGGCCAAACGCCTCACCCTGTGACCCGCCCACGACCGAGAACCGCACTGGAGCGACCTTGAACACTGCCCACGAAGGGCAACAGCAGCCGCCCTTCATCTTTGCGCTGACCCCGGACGAGTACATGGTCGAACTCGCCCAACTGACGACCTGGGTCAACGGCTTCCTCGTCCCGGTCTACGTCACGTCCCGCATCCCCAGCTCCCGTTCCCCGTGGTGTGCGCGCTGGTGGGAACACCCCGAGGCCATCGGTCGGCTCCACGCGCTCTGGCTCGCCTACCAGGCGATGTCGGACACCGACGGGGCCGGGATCACCGCGCCGCACGAATGGCACCGGGACCACCTGGACCCCGCGTTGGCCTCCCTCCGTGCCCCGGACGGCCCCTTCTCCGGATGCATGACCAAGCCCCACCAGGACACACACAACCCCCCGCCCGAGGTCACCGTCGTCGACCACACTGGGGTCTGACCCGACCAGGAGGAGACAAGAATGCCGTATTCGGAGGACGACGACCGGAGCATCGAAGAGCTCCGGGCCGAGCAGGAAGCCCTGATCGCCCTGGGCGAGAGGGCGCCCGCCGGCAGCGCCCTGCGCCGGATCGCGGAACAGACCGCGGCCGGGGGCCTGTGGCCCGAGAACCCGAAGGGCACACCGATCGTCCTCGACACCGACATCGGCGGCGACCCCGACGACGCGATCGCCGTCGCAGCAGCGGGCCGGACCCTCCCCGAACTCGCGTTGGTGCTGACCAACGACGAAACCGGGGGCGACCTCGTCCACGGGGAGCGTGCCCGGTTGGCCCGGCACTTGTTGGACCTGTTGGGACGCGGGGACGTGGGCACTGTGGCCGGCCACGGCGAGGGTTCCACCAAGTACTTCTGTGCGCAAGGACTGGTCCCCAGGCAACTCCCCTATCAGCCCTCCGACGTCATCGGTGCGGTGCGCAGCCTCCTGGCACGTACCGACGGCCGGATCCGCTGGGTCGGTTTGGGAGCACTGAGCAACCTGGCGCACGTGCTGGAGGAGATCCCGGAAGCCGCCGACAGGCTCGTCGTGACACAGATGGGGGGAGGCCTCGAGTACCGCGACCCCGCACGGGCCGAGCACAACATCCGGATGGACGTTCCGTCGGCCCACGACGTGTTCGCCGGGATCGCAGCGGGGCGCCTCGAAGACGTCCAGGTGGTCACGTCCGACATCACCTTCCGCCCCGAGATCGAGATCGTCCCCGGGGGCCCGGTGCACCGGCGCCTGTCGGAGGCTCCGGAGGGCGGCTGGCAGCGCCTGTTGCACCGTCACCTGGACGCATGGTTCGCCGCATTCCACCCCGGCAGCATGCAACACGATGCCCTGGCCCTCTCCGCCGCGATCGGCAAGCCCTTCGTCAATTTCGGTCTGAGACACGTCTGCCTGGACCGCATCGGGCGCATGCTCCGCGACGAACAGGGGGCGGAGGTCTGGCTGAGCCTGGCGGCGAAGTACGACCCGTTCAACACGTGGTTGCAACGGGCTCTGTTCGACTGAGTCCCACTACCCCCGGACCTCACATGGACTCCGAATACATACAGAACGAATACGGGCTCACACCGGACGAGTTGAGCGCCGTCCAGGACGCTTACACGACCTTCCGCAACAGCACGGCACCGTTCATGGTCTCCATCGCGGCCGACATGCTGGACGACCTCAAGGAGGATGTGCGAACCAAGGGCGAGGACCACAGGGTCGCCTTTCTCGGGCGTGACGGCACCTCCCTGAGCCTGGCAGTGCGCGAGCTGGATCCGGAATTCCACGACCGGTACTGCGCCGATGTCACCCTGTCCAGGGCCGTGGCCGAAGCGGCCCTCCAGGACAGGGAGACCAACGAGGGTCGTTCCTTCCCCGACATCGAGACCTTCCGGGGGGCCAGGAACAAGGTGGGCCCGGAGAGCATTGATTTCGCGCACCAACAGACGCAGAGGATGTTCCAGCGCTCCGGTGTTCCCATGGGGGAACCGAACAGTTCGGTGACACTGGTGGACACCAGTTTCAAGGGAACGGTCCAGGAACTCCTCACGGAGGCGTATCCGGAGACCGAACTCACCGGAAGGTACGCGTTCCTCAGCAAGACGCCGGACGATCCCCGCCCGGAAGCGAAACTCGGGTACGTCTTCCACCAGGAGGCAGGCGAGAAGTGGAAGGGGTTCCCCAGCCGGTCGTTGTCCGAGGACCCGGCGGAGACGTTCGGCAACCAGGACGCGCTGGGCACCATCGAGGAGACCCTGCACGGCCCGTTGGACAGCCCTCGGGGCATCGGACCGGAAGGCCCCGTCCAGCGCCCCCAGCGCGAGCAGACCGACCCGACCGAGGGGATCAATCCCAACCTGGTCTCGGAGGTGTACAAGTCACCCCGGGTGAGGGAGGCGGTCAAGGTGGTCGCGCTCGATGCCGTCGCCGACGCGGCCAGGGACAGCGCCCGAAAACGTGATTCGGGTCAGGACTGGCGCGCGGAGCTCTCCGAAGCACGCCGGTCCTACACCTCCGAGACCCGCGCTTGGGTCGCCGGCCGTCCCACCCAGGACGCACACCTCACCCCGCTGTTCGACAGTTTCGTCCGCCGGGCGGACAAGGGGCTCGTGAAGGACCTGTCCCGGTCGCTCGAAGGCCGGGACCTGTCGCCGGAGGCTCACCACCGCACATGGGATGCCTTCGGCCGTGCGGGAACCCTCGAATCCAAGAAGGCGTACGTGGACAACGTCGGCGCCGCACTCGCCAAGGGCGGAAGGAACACCGCGGGCCAGAGTTCCGAGGCCGCCTCGACAACCGGAAACGCCACCTCCGACTCGGCGTCCCGGGCCGCACCGTCGTTCCTTCAGAGGAGCAAGACCAGGGGCGATCAACACGGCCGCGGAACCGGCCCTTCGAAGAAGTGATCCAGCACCCGGACACCGCGGCCCCCGTCCAGACCGAACAACCCCGAGGAAGACCCGTGTACGAGACCGAACGTCATCTCGTCGCCCCCCTGACCCTGGTCGGCCTGTTGGTGCTGACCGCTTGCGGCAGCGACGACACCCCGCCGACCGAGGCCCCCGGCTCCGAGGCATCCCCGGAGGAGACCGTGGAGATCCCTCCGGAGGACCTGTCGGGCCTGCTCATCTTCAACTGGTCCAACGAGGACACGTTCGTGACCTTCCACGACGTCGAGGACGGAAGCCTGAACAGCCGTCTGAGCCTCCACGAACTCAATGAGGCGGACGAGGAGAGGCACCAGACGGACTGGAGCCAGTTCGTCTTCTCCCCGGACTTCAGGAACGCCCTCATCGAGACCGACCAGGGCTTGATCCTGGGCACCCTCGACGACGAGACCCGCTCGTACACACCTGGAGCGACCATCGCGCCCGCTGAGGAGGCGAGTTTCAGCGGCGGCGAGATCACCTATGCAGCACCCCAGTTCAGCCCGGACGGGACTCAGATCTGGTTCGAGGAGCGCAGCGAGCACGGTGAGGACGATTCGCGGATCCTCGCGGTCGACGTCGACGACCCCGAGTCGGAGCCCGACCACGTCGGTGACGTGCCCCGTGTGACCCAGGCGCCGGACACCGTCGAGGAGGTCCAGGTTCACGGGCAAGGACTCCAGGTCGGCCTGCCCGAGACGGTCTACACGATCTCCGAGGACCTCGACGTGGAGGTCCTGGACCTCGTGGAGAGCGAGCCGCCCGGGCAGGACAGCGCCCCCGAGGATGCCCTCGAGTTCCTCATGAACGAGGACGGGACGGACATCGTCCCCTCGAATTTCGTGCGCGGCCCCGAAGAGACGTTCATCGGCCCCCTCGAGAGCGCACCGCAGGAGGACTCCCACACCCAGCTCTCCCAATTCTCCCTGGACGAAGAAGGGGCAGTCACCGATGAGGAGGTGCTCCTGGAGACCGAGGGCAACCCCATCAACCGGTACTGGTACGACTCCCAGGGCGATCGTCTCCTCCTGCAGACGAGCGACGCCTATTACCTCCACACGATCGGTGAGGACGGCGAACCGGAGCGCGCCTTCGAGGCACTGGATTTCGGAGACGACACGGACGTGGCCGGGGAGTCGGACTCGCTGGGCGTTTTCCAGCCGCACGAGGACTGACCGGCGGTCACAGCCGCAGCGCACTCCACAGAGATGAGAGTTGAGACGAGATGGGCTCCGACGAGGCCGTGAGGGCCGAGTACCGGCGGATCTACTCTGCCGCCGCACGCATGTACTGGTTGCAGCAGGGCGAGGTGGGGGCCCACCCCGCGTGGTCCCAGGAGCGGAAGGACTCCTGGCTGGCACTGGGGCGGGTCCTGCGTGAACACGCCGCCCCCGCCGTGGAACTGGCCGGCCCCAGCGACCCCACCCGCCACCTGATCGGTCGGCGTACGCCCGACGACCGCCCGGTGTCCCTGGGACGGGCCGCCCACGACTGGCAGGAACGCCTCGACACATCCCCCACGGTCAGGTATCCGCGTCTGGATCCGGACCCCGACAGCACGGGCGAGGACGCGTACTCCTTCGAGCCCTTCGCCCCGGGCAGCTGCGTCCTCGTCCCCTCCACATGGCTCTCCTCGGCGGCCGCGTCGGTGGGCGAGTTGTCCCGGCGCCTGGCCCCCGGGAGGCCCCCGCACACCGTCGGCCCCGAGGCCGCGCACCTGTCCCAGACCTTCCACGCGCTCGCCGAGCAGCTCAGACACGCCTTACCCGGTATCGAGCCCCGGCCCCATCCAGCGACGGCCGAATGGATCGCCGGCATACCCACACCGCACATCGGCAGCACGGACCCCGCCGATCTGGACGAACTCCGCGCGGCCGCCCACGACGCGGCGCACAGCACGCCCACCAAGGAACAGGCGGTCGCCGCCAAGGACTCCTCCAGCTCGATCGAGGTCATCGAGGCCGGTGAGGTCCTGCGCGGCGTCCTGGCCGGTTCGGAGAAGGAACCCTGGCGTGAGCGGCAGGAGGGCGTCGACCCCGCTCGTTCCCTGCTCGTGTCGGCCGAGCACACCTTCGAGAGCTGGGACGCCCGGCTGAGGACCAAGGCACTCGAACGCGAGCCCTCGCCCCGAGTGCCGGCGGAGGCGGAGAACCCCGTCCGGCCCACCGAGAGCCTGCGGATGAAGGCGATCGCCCGCGAGAGCGCCCTCGTTCTCGCCGAGGTCCTCGACGAGAACGCCGCCCGCCTCCATCCGGGGCGCCGCACCGAGATGGTCGGGTTCGATGCCTATCCCCTCTCCCGATTCCTGGGCGCCTTCACCACGCACCTCCTTTCCCTCTGAACAGAAATGACCACTCATGTCGCGATATCTGTTCATCACGAATTCCGGAAAGGTTGAAGACGGCGGGCACGTGCTCAACCATGAGCTGACCACGTCGCTCGCGAGACAGGGGCACGAGGTCCACCTACTCATGCTCGGTGCCTCGGAGATAGAACGGCCGGGGGTGGTCGCACACGACGTGCGGGACCCCGGGCTCCCGGCCCAGGAGGAGAGCCGGATCGAGGCGGCGCTGGGACGCTGCCGGTTCCCGGTCGACAGGGTCTCGGTCGAACTGGCCGAACGCTTCCCCCTGCTGGACCGGACCGCCAAGGGCCTTCCCACCGACCCCTCCGCGTTCACGGCCGTGGTCGGTTTCGGGGACGTGACCGGACCGGCGGCACTCGACATCAGGTCGCGGTTCTACCCGGGCGCCGTCGCGGTCAACGGCATCACGATGGACCCGGAAGGGCTCTTCAAGGCCATCGATGCCCCGGAGCTCGGTGCCAGCAGGATCGCCGCGCACCGGGCGACCTTCGCCGGCTCCGACCTCCTCTTCGCACACGGGATCAAGTCCGAACGCGACGCGCTGAGGCTGACCGCGTCCCACCCGGGCACCGAGACGTCCACACCCGTGTACAGCTTCCTCCCGGGGACCCGGATCTCCGACAGCCCCACGTGGAACGGCGAGGGCACCATGAACGTCCTCATGCTGGGCAGGATGGGAGACCCGAACAAGGGGGCCGTGGACACCGCGATGGCCGTCGGAGAACTGCGGAGCTTCGAGGGCAGAGACATCACGCTCACCCTCAGGGGTGTCTCCAGTGGGGACATGGACCCTCTGTCCGACACCATGGAACAACACGTGGGTCCGGAGTGGAGGACCTTCGTGAAGGTGGAGCCGTTCACGGACTCGGCCGAGGAGAAGGCGCGTTCCATCCACGAGTCCCACGCCATGGTCATGGCCACCGAGAGCGAGGCCTACGGTCTCGCGGCCAATGAGTACCTGGCCCACGGCAAGCCCCTGCTCGTCGCGGAGGGCAACGGCAACGGTTACGCCGAGGTGCTGAAGTCCTGGGAAGGAATGCCCGAGACGGCGAGGCGACTCGTCATCGACGACAGCAACACGACCAACGTCCGGGGCAGCGCGATCGCACCGTCCGACCCCGCCGCTCCTCCGGTCACGGGTCGCCACGAAGCGATCAAGAACGCCATCTCCGACCTCCACGACCACTACGACGAGTACGCGCACGCTGCCCGTGCCGCACGCGAGGAGCTCCGGCACTACTCCCCCGACGACATGGCGCGCAGCATCGACAAGGCCGTCACCGAGCGCCACGAGGGCGTGGTGCGCCACACCCGCCAGACACCGGACGGGGGGCTGCGGCCCACACACGGCCACGAGGTGACCGCCGGTCTGCCGGAGCATCTGAAAGGCATCGCGCTCGACCCGGCACCCTCCGAGCAACGGGCCGCGGCCGACACCGGTGGTTCAGGACCTCCGTCGGCCGACCGCGCGCCGACGAGCGCCCAGCCGCAGGCGCCTTCGTTCCTCGGGAAGAGCACGGCGACGTCCTCCACCGGGAAGGCCGACGCCGGTGGGGAACCGCCGCGCAGACCCCCGCAACATTCCTCCCCCGGTTCAGTCCCCCAGGAGAAGAGGAGCAACAGCGTGAGCCGCTGACGAGCGGAGCCGACTCGACCGGGGAATCGGAGGGCGGCCGTTGGGGTTGTACCTCCACCGACCGGCAGTGACCCCCGCTACAGGCGAGGCCCGCCGTGGACATCCGGACCGGGCGTTGTGGTGCAATAAGTACGGGTTCGTGAACCCGTGGAGGGCTTCCGAGACCGGCAACAGCACCGAGATTCAAGAGGAGGTTGGCACTCCATGACCAACCGCGCGTACGTGATCGCAGGGTCGGAGGCCACCGGGGGCGCCGGCATCCAGGCCGACCTCAAGGCCTTCCAGGAACTCGGCGTCTACGGGATGGGCACGATCACCTGCGTCGTCTCCTTCGACCCGAAGAACGACTGGGCGCACCGCTTCGTGCCGATGGCCCCCGGCGTCATCGCCGACCAGATCGAGGCGGCCACGAGCTGCCACGACCTCGACGTCGTCAAGATCGGCATGCTCGGTACGCCCGACACCATCGACGTGGTCGAGCAGGGGCTCAGGGCCAAGGAGTGGCGCCACGTCGTGCTGGACCCGGTGCTGATCTGCAAGGGCCAGGAGCCCGGTGCGGCGCTGGACACCGACAAGGCCCTGACCGCGCAGATCCTGCCGCTGGCCACGGTCATCACGCCCAACCACTTCGAGGCCCGCACCCTGGCCGGCATGGAGAGCATCGACACCGTCGACGACCTCGTCGAGGCCGCACGCCGCATCCACGAGCTGGGCCCGGACCACGTCATCGCCAAGGGCGGTACCGAGCTGCCCGGCCCCGACGCCGTGGACGTGCACTTCGACGGCGAGAACGTCACCGTGCTGAGCGCGCCGAAGATCGGTGAGGAGCGCGTCAGCGGCGCGGGCTGCACCTTCGCCGCCGCCATCACCGCTGAGCTCGCCAAGGGCGCGGACGTGGGCAGCGCCGCCGAGGCCGCCAAGGCCATGGTCCGCGAGGGCATCACGGAGCGCCTGGCCACGCACGCGCCGTTCTCCTCGGTGGTGCCGATCGCGCCGTGAGGCCGTGAGCCGTGAACGCCGCCCGCCGGCCCCGTCGCACACCGCGGCGGGGCCGGTGCCGTGTCCGGGGACTTGGTTCCTGTGCTGGACCGGCGTTGCTGTGCAGGGACACGCGGTCGGTACAGTGTTCCGACTGTGAGGAAAGATCCCGGTATCAGCGCGTTCACCCCGAAGTGGCAGACCCTTCCGGCGCCACTGCGTGTCCTGGCGATCATCCACAACGTCACGTCCGCGACCCGAATGATGGACGTCCTTCCCGCCCTCGAGGACGACCCCCGGGTGCAGACCGTTCTCACCTGGACCCGCTCGTCACCGTTCCGGCACGGGGTCGAAGAATTCCTCCGCGGCACCGGATACCTCGTCATGGACTGGGAAGAGGCCCTCGAGCACGAGTTCGACCTCGCCATCGGCACCAGCCTCGGCGGAGACATCCACAAGATTTCCGCACCTTTCCTGCGCCTACCCCACGGAATGGGATACAATAAATACTTGAAGCCGGAAAGCCGGAAAGCCGGAAAGCCGGAAAGCCGGAAAGCCGGAAAGCCGGAAAGCCGGTCTTCGGTCTCTCCCGGGAATGGCTCCTCCACGACGGCGAACCCATCCCCTCCGCGCTCGCCCTCTCCCACGACGAACAGGCCGCCCGCCTCGCAGCCGACTGCCCTGAGGCCCTCCCCCGCGCCTTCGTGGCCGGCGACCCCTGCTACGACCGCATCCTCGCCGGGCTCCCCCTCCGCGCCCGCTACCGGCGCAGCCTCGGTGTACAGCCACACCAGCAACTCGTGCTCGTCAGCTCCACCTGGGGCACACGCTCCCTCTTCGGGCGCCACCCCGAACTCCCCGCGCGGCTGCTCGGATCCCTTTCCCGGGACGAATACCGGGTCGCTCTCGCCCTGCATCCGAACATCTGGCACGGGCACGGCCCGGGCCAGATCAACGCGTGGATCGCCCGGGCCCGCCGCGCCGGACTCATCGTGCTGCCCCCGAACGAAGGGTGGCGTGCAGCGGTCGTCGCCTCCGACACGGTCTTCGGCGACCACGGTTCGGTGAGCTACTACGCAGCGGCCACAGGGCGGCCCGTCGTGCTCGACACCGCGGGCCACGAGTCCGTGGCGCCCGACTCACCCATCGCCCGCCTCCTGGAGACCGCGACCGCGTACACACCCCAGGTCCCAGTCGGAGAGCTCCTCGCCCGCGCTCGCAGCACCGAAGCCTCCACGACCGGCGTCGCCGAGCACTGGGTCTCATCGCGCCCCCGGAGGTCGATGCAGATCATCCGGCAACAGATGTACACGCTCATGGGCGCGGAGGAGCCCGAGTCCCCCGCCACCACCCGGTCCGTGCCTGCCCCGGTTCCCGAGCCCGGGCCCGCTCACCCGGCGCAATGGGTACGGATCACGCGCCTGCCCGACGACGTTCTGCAGGTACGCCGGGTCCCCGCTGCCGCCTACGACCAACGCACGCCCGGGAACGAGGACCCCGGTCACCTCGCCGTCTGGGACGAGGAGACCGACGAGCAGCTCAACGGCCTCTCCGACCTGGTGCTCTGCCACGAGGACGACCTACCCGAGGACGGCACCGACTGGGCGCGCGGAGTTCTCACCCATCGCCTCACACCAGCGGCGGCCGCCCATTACGGGGCGGACGGCTGCGTTCTCCACCACACGGACGGGACCGCCACCCGTGTCCGGGTCACCAAGGCCACTCGCGGGATCGACCCGTCGTTCCTCCCGCTGCTGGTCCACCACGCCGACAGCGATCCCCGGCTGGGGGCCCAGGTGCGGTCCGGGACGCTACGGGTGAGCGTCCGGGCCGGAAGCACCTGGGAGGTCGACGCCGTGGTGACCCGAGGGCCCCGGGACGCCTGAGCGGGCGGGGGTCACTCGCCGGTCCCGTCCCGTTCGGCCTCCACACGCTCGGCCGCTGCGACGTCGCCGACGTCCCGGTGGAGGCCGGCTGCTGCCGTCAGGTACTCGTCCCTGGCCCGAGCGTCCTGTGCCGCGTCGGCCAACGCCTCGAGCGTTCGCGCCCGCTGCAGGGGGATGTCGAGCTCGGCGAAGCGGTTCAGGGCCTCACGGAGTTCTGCTTCGGCTTCCTCCCGCTCGCCCAGGCCCAGAAGCGCACGCCCGCGTTCCATGCGTACCTTGGCGACGTTGACGGCGTCCGGCGCCCGGTGTTGCCCGGGTTCGGAGAAGACGGGGAGCGCGGACTCCAAGCGGTCCCGTGCCTCGCCGCAGCGTCCCAGTTCGATGAGCGACCGGGCGATGAGCAGATCGGTGACGGCGAGCGCCTGGGGCCGGTCGAGCCCCTCCTTGAGTTCCCGGACGCGGAGCAGGCCTTCCACGGCCCGCGTGTGGTCGCCCCGGCGCTGGGACACGAGCCCGAGGACCTCGTGGGCGGCCGCGCGTTCCATGGGGTCCCCGGCGGGTTCGGCCAGCTCCAGGGAACGGACGACCAGGGCTTCGGCCTCGTCGAACGCCCCGCGGTCCATGTGAGCGAGGCCGAGGAGGTTACCGAACCGGATGCGCGCGCGGACGTCGTCGGCGGCGGTTGCGGCCTCGAGCCCGCCGGCGAGGAGGGCCACACGTTCAGCGTTCCGACCGGACTCGGCCAGGTACACCGAAGCCGCTTCCGCTGTGGCGATCACCGTCGTGTGGTCTCCCGCGTCCGCGCTCCGACGGACGACGGCGGTGAGGACCTCCACGGCTGTGCTGAGCCAGTCCCTGGCCTGCGCGACGGTCCGTTCGTCCGCGCGTGCATCGTCGTCGAGCTCCGGTGAAGCGCCCAACAACGGACGCCTGGTCAGGAGCGAGGCCGCTCGCACAGCCGTGTCTCGGTAGTGGCGCCGCAGGACCTCGATCTGGGCAGAGCGCTCACCACCGGCGCTCCCGGCCCGCTCCAGGGCGACGTCACCCACGAGGCTGCCGACCGTGAACCACACGGAGTTCCTGGCGTTCTTGTGGAGCAAGGACAACTGAGCCAACTTGTTGAGGTCCTGACGGACGTACGGATCGTTCCCCAGCGCGGCCTCGACGGCCCGTTGGTCGACCGTCAGGCCGAGCGCCGTGTGCGCACCGATCGTCCGGAAGACTCGGAGTTCCTGCTCCGACAACGCCGAGACGTAGGCGGCGACCCGGTCCCGTGGTCCGCCTTCCCCGCCCGCCTCCAGGTGAGCGATCAGATCCTCGGTCGTGGCGAACGGGTTGTGTTCGAGGTACCCGAGCGCGATGTGGGCCAGGGCCGGCAGCCCGTGGCACAAGTTCACCAGGCGGTGGAGAGCGTCCTCGGGCAGATCCCCCGCTTCTGCTTCGGCCATGCCCCTGAGGAGGATCTCCGTGACCGCCTCGTTCTCCATGTCGCCGACGTGCACGGGCAGCTCCTTCTCCACGTTTCCGACTCGGGGCAATGCGTTGGGCGAGGTCGCCAACAGGAGGCATCTGGACCGGGCCGGCAGCAGCGCGCGGATCTGGCCCGCGCTGACCGCGTTGTCCAGGACGAGGACGAAGGCCTTGCCATCGGTGAGCCGCACGAAGAGATCACGCTTGGCCGCAGGGGACGCGGGGATCTGGTCCGAGCGGACATCGCACAACAGCAGCAGCCGGTCGAGCAACGCTTCCGCGGGAACGGCCCGATCGGGCTCGGGGCCCCCGAGGTCGATCCCCATCTGTGCGTCCCGGTAGTGGTCGGCGAGCTCGAAGGCCAGGTACCGCGCGAGTTCTGACGTGCCGACGCCCGGAGCGCCGTGCAGCTTGACCAGGGTGACCCCGTCGCGGTTGTTGCTCTGGTGGACGAGTCGGCGCACGCGTGCCCGCGCGTACTCCCGGTCGGTGAACAGGCGGTTCGCCGGTGGGAGGTTGCTGTGCATGCGGCGTTCGGGAGGTTCGGCGACGGTCACGTTCCCGTGGAGGTTCTGGACCTGGACGACCCGCGCTTGCCCGCCGATGTTGCCCGCGTTGTTTCCTTCTGTGCTCACGCCAGACGATTCTGGTGCAGCACCGGACGCAGCACCAGGGGTCGGGGCGATCGACCGGAACCGGTCACGCCGCCGCCTTCAGGGCGCAGCCATTCATGCTGCCCGGACCCGCGTGGTTCGGGCGGGGCACGTGCGGCGGCGGGGACGGGTGCGGCGGCGGGGGTCGGATCGGCCGATGGCGGCCATCGAGCGGGGGTGGCTGGGAGCGATTCCATGGAGAATGGTTCCGGGACCACGAGGAAAGGGCGGGCAGATATGGGAGTCAGGTTCGGATTACTGGGCACGGGGTTCTGGGCCACCGAGACACACGCCCCGGCCCTGGCCGCCCACCCCGACGTCGAGCTGGTCGGTGTGTGGGGCCGGGACCCCGACAAGGCGGCGGAAGTGGCCGGACGCCACGGGGCACAGGCCCACGAGGACGTCGACACGCTCCTGAAGGAGGTCGACGCCGTGGCCATCGCCCTGCCACCGGACGTGCAGGCGGAACTGGCCCTGCGGGCGGCGCGGGCGGGGCGCCACCTGCTGTTGGACAAACCGGTCGCGCTGTCGGCCTCGATGGCCGACCAGCTGACGGTGGAGGTGGAGAGCCGGGAACTGGCGTCGGTCGTCTTCTTCACCGCACGCTTTTCCGACGAGGTCGAGCGCTTCCTGGCGGAGGCGGAGGGGCAGGGCTGGCACGGCGCCCGTGCTCACCTGTTCGCGTCGATCTTCGAGCCGGGGAACCCGTACGGTGCTTCCCCGTGGCGACGGGCGAAGGGCGGGTTGTGGGATCTGGGCCCGCACGCGCTCGCGCTGACGTTGCCGGTGTTGGGCCCGGCGCGACGGGTCTCGGCGATGGCGGGGCCGCGGGACACGGTGCACCTGATGACCGAGCACGCCGGTGGTGCGGTGGGTTCGTTCGCGCTGACCGTGGACGCCCCCGCCGCGGCGCGGACGTTCGAGGTGCACCTCCACGGTGATCCGGGGTGGCGTCAGGTGCCGACCGGTTCGCGGGACCCGGTGTCGGCGTTCGGGGTCGCGATCGACCGGCTCACGGCGCAGATCACCGGGGAGAAGGCGGATCCCTGCGGCGTCCGGTTCGGCCGGGACGTCGTGGCCGTGTTGGAGGCGGCGGAGTGGTCGCTGTCGTCGGGGCGCACCGAACGCGTGACGCCGGCCCCCGGTTGGTGACCGGGGGCCGGCGTGTGGGATCGGGGTGGCGGGCCTGGCGCCGGAGCGGCGGGCCCGGCTCATCCGTTACTCATCCGGCGTTCTTGGCGTACAACCCGTCGGCGAGGTAGACGATCACCGCGGCGACCAGGACCTGCACGAGCAGTACCCAGAGGAAGGCCGTGGAGAAGATGGCCGCCAACCAGCCTCCGACGAACGCGGCCACGATGCCGAGCAGGAGTGTGAGCCAGATGGGCAGGTGCTGCTTGCCCGGGATGATGAGGCGACCGAGCGCCCCGATGATCAACCCGACGATGATCGCGCTGAAGATTCCGGTGATCTCCACGGGTGTACCTCCCTGGTCGGCGATCGCTGATCGGCGCTCTTGCGCTCCCCTTCCGTTCCCTCATGGGGCACGGGGACACTGGAGCACGCCTGCCCTGTATGAACCTTTTGTCAGACTTTGGCGCCACAGAGTTGCTGCACGTGCACGGGCATGTGAAGTTTCGACCGTTTTGACTACAGGGGCGCGAATTCGGGCATGACCTCTCCACCCCTGTCGACGTCGAGAGACCCCCCATGCCGCTCCCCCACGACAGCGACCACGGCGACGACCACGGCGACCGGAACCGGGACCGGGACCGGGGCCGGAACCGGGTGGCCGCCGGGCAGGTCTCCGGCACGGTCGTCCAGATCGGGTCCGTGCACGGCGCCGTGGAGGTCGGCGCCCCGGCCCCCGCACCGCACCAGCTGCCCGCGAGTCCGCGCCTGTTCACCGACCGCAACGACGAGACGCGCCGCCTCCACGCCCTCCATGACACCGGGTCCGGGACCGGGAGCGGCACCGGAACCCGCACCGGCTCCGACACCGGCACCGCGACCGGCACGGGGCACGTCGTCGTGTTGCACGGGACCGGGGGCGTGGGCAAGACGGCGCTCGCCACGCACTTCCTCTCGACGGTCGCCGACACCCTGCCCGACGGGGTGCTCCACTGCGATCTGCTCGGGTTCAGCGGCGACGGCCCGGCCGACCCGGGCGACGTGCTGGACCGGTTCCTGCGTGATCTCGGGACGGCGCCGGAGCACATCCCGCACGACCTGGCCGGGCGGGCGGCGGCCTTCCGTTCGTGTACCCACGGTCGGCGTATCGGCCTACTGCTGGACAACGCCGTCTCCGCCGCACAGGTGCGTCCGCTGTTACCGGGGGACGGAGGGCACCTGGTGCTCGTCACCACGCGGTTGCACCTGAGCGGGCTCCGCCTGGACGGGGCGGAGTTCCTGGAGCTCGGCCCGCTCGACGGTTCCGGTTCGGCCGAACTCGTCGAACGCATCCTGTCCGACGGCCGGGCCCGCGCGGAACCCGACGCCGTCAGCCGGCTCACGGACCTCTGCGGCGGTCTGCCGCTCGCCGTGTGTGCTGCGGTCAGCGGGTTGACCGTGCGGCGCCACCAACCGCTGAGCCGGCTGGTGGATCGGCTCTCGCGGGCGCGCCACCGGTTGAGTGCGTTGAGCGCGCTGGGTGCGCTGAGCGCGGGGCCGGAGATGTCGGTGGAGGCCGCGCTCACCGACTCGTACCGGTGGTTGGGGCCGGGGGCGCAGCGCATGTACCGGCTCCTGGGCCTGGCACCAGGAAGGGACCTGACGCCGGAGGCCGCGGCGGCGCTCGCCGGTCTCCCCCTGGAGGAGGCGGAGGAGCTGCTCACCGAGTTGCTCACCGCGAGTCTGTTGGAGGAGGGCGCGGGCGGGAGGTTGCGCCAGCACGACCTGACGCGCCTGCACGCCCGGGCGCGTGCGGAGGCGGACGAGTCGGAGGGTGAGCGCGAGCAGACCCTCGACCGCATCCTGGAGCATTACCTCGTCACCGCCGCCTCGGCGGACCGGGTACTCAACCCGCACAGGTGGACTCTCGGCCCTGTGTACGACCGCCTCGACGGCCCCGCCTTCCCCTCGCATGACCAGGCACTGAGCTGGTTGGAGGAGGAACTCCCCGTGCTCAGGGCCTGTGTCCGCACTGCCCACGACACGGGAAGACACCGAACCTGCTGGCAGTTGTGCGAGGCCCTGCGGAGCCTGTTCACCCTCCGCAAGCATTTCGAGGCCTGGGCAGAGACCCACTTGCTCGGCGATGCGTCGGCCCGAACTCTGGACCACAATGCCGCCCAAGGGCGTATGGCACTGGCCCTCGCCGCCGCGCAACGCAGCCTTGGAGACCTCGAAACCGCTCACAGCACGTATCTGCGGTCCCTCGACCTCTGGCAACGGACCGACCATGAGTTGGGTATCGCCAGCAGCTTGGAAGGGTGTGGGATGAGCGAGGTGGTCCGCGGCCGCCCCGTCTCTGCTGTCCCCTACTTTCGCCGCGCTTACGACGTCTACGAGAGGATCGGTGACGCCCGGGGCAGGGCGCTCATCTCTCGGAGACTCGGCAGAGCGTTCAGGGACGCTGGGAGGCACGGCCTGGCGTTGGCCCACTTCTCACGGGCACTGGACGGATTCCCAGCCGAGTACGACGCCTACCAGCGTGCGCGCACACTCGGGGAGACAGCCGCCATCCACCTCGCCAGAGCCGACCACCGTGCTGCCCGTGTTCTGTTGGAGGAGGCGTTCGCTCTGGCCGAGAGTGTGGGCGCAATCGTCGCTGCGGCAGGCCACCTCGTCATGCGGGCCGAGGCGGCCCAGCTCGCCGGCCACCTCGACGACGCACGCGATGACCTCACTCGAGCACTGTCCACGTACACAGCGCACGGAGATCCGGCTGCGCAAAGGACACGACAGCTTCTCGAGGACCTCGACAGCTGACCCTGAACCCGTCGAGGATCGCCTCCGGCAGGTCGGAACCTTGTCCCGAGATCAACGATGCGTGGTGCACAGCCCCCAAGAACAATGGCGATGCGCTGCCCTCGAGCGGCAACGCTGGAGCGCCTCGCCGGATCACACGCGGAACCCGGTCTTGGCAGATCAACACGAGACAGCCCGGCAGAGCCTTGAACAAGTGCTCTGCCGGTACGAGCCCGTCCGTCTCGACCACGATCACGTCCGCCAACCGCGCACGGATCGGCACATCCGTACCCAGGAACCGCCCGTGCAGGTGATCGTGGGCGTGGTGCCCGATGCGCACTCGCACTCGGACCAAGCCCGACGTGGAGAGTCCGGCCACGGAGATCACCACTCTTCGACGAACCGGGGGACGGGAAGGCAGTGCGTCGGAGCCGGATGGCTCGGTTCCGGGAGCTCCAGCAACCGGTAGATGAGCGCGCGGAGCAGCTCAGCGGACCTGCCGGGCTCAGAGGTCAACAACCCTGCGTAGAGTTCCGCCTTCTCCGGCAAGCGTTCGTCGGCGGCGCGGTCGAGCTGCCGGACAATGGATCCCTCTGGTCCACACCACCGTTCGTTTTCGAGCATCACACGAGCCTGGGATCGGGGGTCTGTGTTGGGGGACGAGCCGCCCGCGAGCACAACGGGTTTCCCGAGAGCCGCTGCGGTGAACGTGGTCGTGCCGTGATCGCCCAGCACCGCGTCCGCAGCGACCAGCAGCGAGGGCCAGGAGGCCCTCCGCTCGAGGATTCGAAGGCCCCGCGCCCGGGCACTGGCCAGCCAGGCCTGTATCTGCCGCGCACCGTGCGCTGACCAAACACCGGGGTGGACCAGGAGAGCAGCCTTGTGGTCACGAGGCAGCTCCTCCATAAGTCTCTGCACGACATGGAACCCCGAGCCCACCAAGGAGTTGGGACCCCACGTGCTCGACAACACCACCAGGCGTTGCCCGTCCTCCACTCCGGCCGCCCTGCGGAAGTCTTCCCGGAGCGAAGCCGACGCCACCGCTCGGTCGTAAGCCGTGCTGCCCACGACGTGGCAGATCGGTTCTGCTTCGGGCACGACCCGTGTGACGAGCTCCTTGTGGTTCCGGTGCGCTACGCCCAGCGCCGCAGGTGTCACGCGCCCGTATCTGACCAAGGTCGAGTAGACGGCATCGACCGTCGGCGGGGTCGCCAGCGGCGGACCGAACCCCGGACCGGGAGGGACCGATCCGCTGAATCCCATGCCGTGTGGCAGAACGAGCATGGGCGCACTGATCCGTTCCAAATGGCTGTTGTGCCCATTGTGCGCGGCGACCCCGAGGTCGAACCTGTGGCGAAGCGCCTCGTTCCAAGGGAGCACGAGACCGCCGCTGGATTCGAGCGCAGTGCGCCCGCTCGGAGCGAACCGGGAGCCCTCACCTGCTATCTGGACCGTCTGGATCCTCAGGTCGTTCTCGAACAGCGGGAGGAGGTCCCGCAGGCGATCATCGGCCGCACCGCTCTCCACGACCAGGGCGACCGTCCGCTGTGTACGCACAGTGACGGGGGCCACGGGGCCCGCGTTGTCGCGCCTCCAGTGTTGTTCATGTGGCATGCTCCGGTCCTCTCGGTCGGGGAAGTCGGACCGGTTCCCACACTCGGTGCCGGGGCTTGCACGACCCTGACCGGCGCCTGCGGGCCGCTTGCGGGACCTTGCACAGCGCTGGCACCACGCTTGCCGCCGGCCGTGCCGCCGATCGCCCGGGCCTCGTGCCCTCGCCGCCGGGGCAAGGGGATTCCGGGAGGGTCGGGGGAAGGCTTCGGCACCCTGGTCCCAGCATGTTGCCCCGACACACAAAAACCCCGCCGGTCTTCAAGGCCGACGGGGGTCTTGCTCGGTCAATCTGTGCGGTCGTCCCGGGCGGTGTCAGCAGCCACGGCGATGCGGGGCAGGTGAACAGGGGGCTGTTCGTGACGATGCATGCGCCATTGCATGAGGCAGTCACTTTCAGTGATTCGGGGGTACAAACGTTCATCAGAAACGCTAGCCCCACCAGCCCCGACCCTGCAGGCAAATCGGGAGACTGCTCAGGAAAACTGATCAGCCGCTCAAGCCCGACATACCGTCGAGCGTCACTTCCACCTTGAGCCTGACCCGGGCCGCATGCGGGTTCGGCACCTTGCCCAGGACCTCGGCCGCACGCTGCCAGTGCGCGAGGGCTTCGGGCTCCTCCCCTTCACCGTCGCTCAGATCGCCGAGCCGCTCACAGGCCTGCCCCTCTTCGGTGGTGGAGCCTTCTGCTTGCGCCGCCCGCATCGCGGAGATGTAACACCACCGCGCTCCGTGGATGCGGCCTTCTTCCTCATGCACGTCTCCCAGGGCCCGCAGAATCCGGGCTCTCGGCAGCACTGCCTCGCCCTGCGACACGTGTTCGAGCCCGGACTCCAAAGTATCGCGGGCCTCACGAACTCTGCCCAGACCGAGCAGGGCCGTCCCGACATCCGCGGTGCACTGAGCCACCTTCCCTTCCTCACCGGTGGTGCGGAAGTACCAGAGCGCGGCCTCCATGTTGGCCAGTGCGCTCTCGTATCCATGGCGGTAGAGGGCGGTCACCCCCAAGTTCATGTGCGCCAGTGCAACGCCCGAGATGTCGCTGTGCGCCTGATACACACGTCGGGAGCGCTCGAACATCCTCTCCGCGTCCCTGTAGAGCCCATGGTCGTAGAGCACACCCGCATGCCCGGTGACGACGCTCGCTTCTCTCTGGACATCTCCGAGCGCCCTGTACAGGTGCGCAGCTGTCCCGTAATCCACGCGTGCGAGGTCGTACCGGCCGACACTCTGCTCGGCGAACGCCCGTTGATGGTGGACCTTGGCCGTCCCCCGAACGTCACCAAGCCTCCGGAATTCGTTGAGCGCCGTTCTGAATTCGATCCGCGCGAAGCGAAGGTCTCCTCGCTCGTGCCGCAACCAGGCCAGCCAGGTGCGGGCGTGCGGGACCTGCTGCACAGCATCGTGATCCAGCCAGAGGTCGAACGCGCTGCGCAACAAAGCTTCCGCACCCACCATGTCGCCGCGCTGCCGCCGGACCAGGCCGAGCTCGTACAACGCGTCCGCCTGACCCACCGCGCACCCCAGTTTTCCCCAGGCCTCGTGCGACCAACGGAGGTACTCCTCCGCACGGTCGAGGGGGCCGGTGCTCTCCAGGAGTCCGGCCATAACGAGCGGAAAACGTGCCACGTAGTGGTCGGCGGCCTGTTCACGGGCACGCTGGAGCAGCGCGTCGATGACGGGATACGTGTCGGCGAACCACTCCCGGGCGACCCGCACGTCGGCGAACACGGGCGTCGACGGCCCCGGGACGAGTGGCGGACCCATCCGTCGCCGCCCAGGGCGCGCCTTGCGGTCTGCGGCGTCGAGCGCGGCCAGGTAGTGGTCGGAGTAGCGCCGCTGAACGCTCTCTCGCTCCCCCGCCGGCATGTTGCGCTCTGCGTACCACTGCGCGAAGTCCCGCACGTGGTCGTGGAGTCGATACCGTCCCGGGCCGACCTCCTCCACGAAGTTCGTGTCGAGGAGTTCGTCCATCGACCGCTCCACGTCTTCCCGGCTCCCCACCCCCTCGGCGAGCACGTCCTCGGTGACGGTGGCCGTGGGGTGCAGTCCCGCGCAGAGGAAGGTCCGCTGTTCCATCGGCGAGAGGAGCCCGAGGGAGTCGGAGAACACGGGGTAGGCCCAACCACCGCTCCGTTCCCTCTGGCGATGCAGCCGTTCCGCCAGGTCGTCCAGGCTCCATGTGGGGTGCCGTCTCAGGTGGCCCGCACCGAAGTGGAGTTCGATCGGGAGGTGGCGCAGGAGCTCGGTGACCCGCGCGACGCCCTCGTCGGGCTCCCGGCCGGTGGCGAGGGAGAACAGGCGCTCGGAGTCCTCGGGTTCGAGCGCCTCGATTCGGTGTGTGGTCACCAGGGTGTTCGCCATGGCACGCCGTGCCGTGGCGAACACGACGCATTCGGGGTTGCCCGGGGTGATGCGCTGGAGGGCCTCCTCCTGCACGACGTTGTCGAGCAGCAGAAGCACCCTGCGGTCCGCGACGCGGTCGCGCCACAGGGCCATCCGGGTGTCCGGGTCGGACGGGATGGAGCTCTCGGGGACACCGACCATGGCGAGTAGGCGGCCGAGCACAACGTCGATGCGGTTGTCGCCGACCTCGACGTCCAGACGCAGGTCGTAGTCCTCCCGCACCAGGTGAGCGACGTGTACGGCGAGTGCGGTCTTGCCGGTGCCGCCGAGCCCGGTGATGAGCTGGACACAGGGCGCGGAGCGCGGCTGCCGCACCCTCTCGAGCAGGGCCTCGACCTCTTCCTCCCGGCCGACAAAACCGGCGATGTCGGCGCGCAAGGTATCGACGGTCTCGAAAACATCAGGGCCGGTCGACCGGCCGGTGAGGGGCACGGGCTGATCCCCGTCCGCCTCCCCCAACGCCCGTTCGAAGAGGCGGCGCGTGCGGGGGTTGGGCTCGGTCCCCTGCTCCTCCCTCATGCGTTCGCGCAGGCGTCCGTAACACTCGATCGCGTCTGCGTGCCGCCCCTCTGCCATCAGGGCGCTCATGTGCGCGAAGGTCAACACGTCGGTGTCCTCGTGCCCGGCGAGCCGCTCGTTCACCTGCGGCGCCAGCCCGAGGGCGAGCGCCGCGTCTGCCCATCGGGCGAGCAGGTCGGTGCGCAGCCGGGAGCACTCCTCCCGCACCTTCTCCGCCCAGGCCCCGCCGAGTTCGCAGAGGGGATCTTCGGACCAGTGCCCGAGAGCGCGGTCGTACAGGTCGGCCGCCTCCCGGTACTCCCCTCGGCGCACACACTCGCGGGCGCGCTTGTCGAGCCCGCCCACGCGCAGCAGGTCGACCGTGTCCCCCGGCACGTCGAGGACGTAACCGCCGTTGCGATGGTGGATCGGGGCCGGGTGTCCGGCCTTGACAAGGCTCTTGCGGAGGCGGCTGACCTGGGAATGCAGCGTATTGTCGACGCTGGGAGGCGGGTCCTGGCCCCACAGATACCGGACCAGGTCCGACTTCGGCACCGGGCGCCCCACCGAGTGGGCGAGCACGGCGAGGAGCAGCTGTGCTTTCTGCGGCCCCGCGGGCACGGGCCGGTTCTCGACCAGTACGCGGGGGCCTCGGGCGAGGAGCTGTATCTCCAACTGGTCACCACCCAACACCCGCATAATCGCACCGCGGGTTATGGAATGCCAGACCTTTAAATATGGACGGTACACAACCGAGACCAAGGCCAAGACCCTGACCTGGTGCGATACCAAGGGTCACACTTTTATCGCCCGGAGCTCCCAATTATCTGTGCACATTCCGGACCGCCCCGGATAATCTCCCGGAGGATCAGGGGAAAGGGAAACGGGAAACGCACACCCATTTGCAGGGGACCTTGCACGGGCCTTTCGCACGTGCAATCCACGCAAGGCCCGGTCAGCGCCCGGCCGGCGCCCGGCGAGCGCCGACGACCGGCAGGTCAGAGCTTCTGCCTCCACCTCTGCCCACTCCCCTGCCCCTGCCCGCCCTGACCGGAGCACGGCACCGGGACAACACGTACCCGAGCCGCGGACACGCCCCGCTCCTCGCCCTGCTGCGTGCGGACCCTGAGTACATGGCCAGGAGCGCCGGGACGCGCGCGCCCGTAGCCGATCACCTGCGCGACAGCGGAGCGGCGCCCGCCGGCATCCCTGACGGGGGCGACCCACGAACCGAGGGGGTAGTTGCGGTGCGTCTCCCGCCAGAGCGTTTCGAGCCGGGCGCGGTCGAGCTGAACCATCA
Organism: Nocardiopsis coralli; assembly: GCF_014892575.1. GTDB lineage: Bacteria > Actinomycetota > Actinomycetes > Streptosporangiales > Streptosporangiaceae > Nocardiopsis > Nocardiopsis coralli. The sequence continues at coordinate 238,090 of NZ_JADBGI010000003.1, forward strand.
GGTGGCCGATCTCGTCACCGGTCAGCTCACGCCCGCCGTCGAGCACGGCGTCGGCGATCACGATGACGTCGCGCTGGTCGCCCAGGGGGTATCGGGACTGGTCCATCATGCGCCCACCACCCGGCGGGCTCCGGAGGTCCACGCGGTGGCCACGCGGGAGACGGCCGGGCCGGTCGGGCCGGTCGGGCCTACGGATCCGGCCGAGCCGATCGACCCGGCTGCACCCGCTGCGAACAGGTAGCGGCGGACACGGGCGGCGTTGCGTGGACGTCGGCGTTGCAGCCGCTCGGCGGCCAGGTCACGGACGGCGGCGAGCGCCGAGGGGCTCAGGTAGCGCGGCATTGCGCAGCCTCCTGTCGTGGTGCCGCTGGACGGGGCGGCCCGGTTGAGTACCCCTCAATGATTAACTTCGGAATATAATATTTGCAAGACCTAAGCAGGAATCCGTTAATTAGATTCCGAAATATGCCTGCTTGAGAAGGTCTGCTCTACGATCGGCAGCACGACCCCCCAAGGAGAGGCGCATGAGCAGGAGACACAGCCCCACCGTCCGAAGGCGCCGCCTGTCCGCCGTGCTCCGCCAGCTCAGACGAGACCACGGCTCCACCCTGGAGACCGTCACCGCTGACCTCGAATGGTCACGGGGCCGCTTGGCCCACATGGAAGGCAATAAGTGGACGCGCCCCGACGTGGGCAACATCCGTCAGTTGCTGGACCACTACGGGGTCGAGGGCGGCGAGCGGGAAGCGATCCTCTCCCTGGCCCGTCAGGCACGGGAGAAGGGGTGGTGGACCCGGTTCAAGGACGTGTTCGGTTCCGATCCCCTGGTGGGCTTCGAGTCCGAGGCATCGATGATCTCGACCTACCAGCCCATCGTCGTCCCCGGGCTGCTCCAGACCGAGGGGTATGCGGCCGCGATCGCGCGGGCTACCCCAACAGAGCCGGCCGTGGGGGTCGACCGGCGCGTGGAGGCCCGGATGGCCCGTAATGAGGTGCTCATCGGTGAGGGAGCGCCGACGGTGCGGGCCGTCATCGACGAGTCCGCGCTCCACCGCATCCCTGTCGAGGGCGGGGTTGCGGAAGGGCAGATCCGGCACCTGATCGAACAGGCGGAGGATGCGGACGCCGACGTCACCGTCCAGGTCCTGCCGTTCTCCGCAGGACTGCACCCCGGGATCGCCGGCTCGTTCGTCGTGCTGGATTTCCCGGATGCACTGGACGCCCCGGTCGTGTACCTGGAGCCCCGCACCGATGGCCTGTTCCTGGAGGGACCGCAGGAGGTCGCCGCGTACCGGTCGGTGTTCGACGGGCTGCAGGAGCTGGCCTTGTCGCAGGCCGAGTCCGTGCGCAGGATGAAGAGCATCCACGACGGCCTCTAGAACGGCCCTCGGATGTGTCGGCCCACCGAGCCCGGAGGACTGCGTTTCAGGCCCCGGGGAGCGAGTGGCGAGCGCTGCTGAAGACACTGCATCACGGGTAAGTCCAGTACAGGCACGACCCCAGCCACCTCCCACTGAAGGGTCCCGACCATGCCCGCCACCGAAGACCCGCAGCTCGCCTTCCGCAAGAGCAGCTACAGCAACCCGTCGAACTGCGTCGAGTTCGCCGACGCACCCGGCGGCAACGCCGCCGTCCGCGACTCCCAGAACCCCGAGCTCGGCCACCTCGATGTCCCGGGGAGCGAGTGGCGAGCGCTGCTGGGCGCGGTCCGGCAGAGCTGAGCTCGCGCTCACCGCTCGCCGCTCACAACAACGGAACCCCGACGGAGGTCGTCTCCGTCGAGGCTCTGCTACGTCGGCGCAGCGGTCGCCCGGCGTCAGGCGTCGGGTGACCGCCCTTCCCAGCGGCGGTTCTGGGCGACCCTTTCCTCGGTCCGCAGCGCGGCATAAACAACAGTGGCCGGCCCGGTCAGCACCAGGACGAACAGCAACAAGCCGATGTCGAGGTCGGTGCGGGTCCAGAACCCGATCGCCATCCAGAAAACCGCCAGCACCACCAGCAACGCCAGCGCCGTCCACGGAACACGGTGCCCACCGAGGATCCGCGACAGGTACCGCCCCAGGGTTGCCAGAGGCGCGGCCACGACCCAGATCACGAACGGCGCCCCGGCGGCGAGCACCAGTACGTAGAGGAACAGGTCCCCTGCGACAACCGTGTCATCGACAGAGGCCGAGACCACCGCGAGGAAGACCAGCGACAACACCGCCGCGCACACCGCGTAGGCCAGCAGCGCCGCCGGGATCGACCTCGTGTACCAGGGCCCCCGTTCCCGCCGGCCGCTCAACCCGTCGAACCCGTACATGCGCACCCCCAGGAAGCTGACGTGGGGAGACTACCCGGAGCACGTTAACGATCACGGAGTGGACACGGTTCCGGCCGGGTGGGACCGCGGAACCGGGTGGGGCCGGGCGCCGACCCGCACGCCTCCCCTTCTGCCGTCGGCAGAAGCCGGCCCACTCCCCCTGCCCACGCTCCGCCCCGGCGCATAGGCTCGAAGGACGACGTCCGCGCCGAGACCGCCGACGGTGCCGAACACGCCGCCACGGCCACAGTGGCCACCACGGTCTCCACGGCCACCGCCGCCACCGGGAGGAACCGATGTCCGACAGCGTCCTGCGCGATCTGGACCAGGCCCGTCGCGGCCCGCGCGCACAGCAGCCCGAGACCCGGCAACCCGAGGGCGGGCAGCCCGCGACCAGGCAACCAGGGAACGGGCGCCCCGAGCCGCAGCGGCCCGAAACCCCGCGGTCCGACGACCCGCTCATGCGCGACCTCATCGGCGAACTCCTGCGCCGCGCCCGCACCGAGCAGCGCCGCACCCTGCGCGAGGTCGCCGAGGACGCCCAGGTCTCGCTCCCCTACCTCTCGGAGATCGAGCGCGGACGCAAGGAGGCCTCCTCCGAGGTGCTCGCCGCCGTCTACCGCTCCCTGGGCCTGTCGCTGACCGACGTGCTCGCCGAGCTCTACCACCGCGCGGCCCCGATCCGCCTCGCGCGCACCGGCAGCTACCAGGTCGCACCGATGCCGCAGCAGACACCAACGACCCAGCCGGCCCGGCAGGCGCAGGTGCTCTCGCTCGCCGCCTGACCCCGGACGCCCGATGCGGCCCGGCCCTCCGCGGTCCGGGCCGCACGTGTTCCGCCCCCGTCGGGCCACCTGTCCCCCGAGGATCTTGCTACCAGAGCCGACTTCAGCGCCGATATTGGCTCCAGTAGCAAGATCCCCGGGCATTGGCACCGTGCTCCCCACGTGCCCCCGTCAGGCCGCGGCGGGTTCCGGGGTGATCTCCGGGACCGAGACGATGCCGTCGACGATCCCGTACGCCTCGGCCTCCTCGGCGGTGAAGAACCGGTCCCGGTCGGTGTCGGCCCGCAGGCGCTCGGTCGACTGCCCCGTGTGCCGCGCCAGGATCCCCTCGACCTGCGCCCGGATCCGCAGCACCTCCTCCGCCTGGATCTCCAGGTCGGCGGCCACGCCCTGCCCCTCCGCGGAGGGCTGGTGCAGCAGGACCCTCGCGTGCTCCAGCGCCATCCGCTTGCCGGGCGCACCGGCCGCGAGCAGCACCGCCGCGGCCGAGGCCGCCTGGCCCATGCACACGGTCGACACGTCGGCGCGCACGAACCGCATCGTGTCGTAGATGGCGGTCAGCGCGGTGTTCGAGCCGCCGGGCGAGTTGATGTAGAGCTGGATGTCGGTGTCGCTGCTCTCGTGGTCCAGGTGCAGCAGCTGCGCCATGACCACGTTCGCGACGTCGTCGTCGATGGGCGTTCCCAGGAAGATGATGCGTTCCGACAGCAGTCGGCTGAACACGTCGTAGGAACGCTCCCCCTTGGGCGTGCTCTCCACGACGGTCGGGATGGTGTAACGGCCGCTCATCGGGTTCCTCCCCGTCCGGTGCTGAAGCCGGGCGCGTGCGCGCCCAGGCGCGGTCCGACCCCGCCGAGTTCGCCGACGCCGCTCACGACCTCGTCCACGAACCCGTACTCGCGGGCCTGCTCGGCGGTGAACCACGCGTCGCGGTGCTGGTCGGCGGCGATGCGTTCCTCGGTCTGTCCGGTGTGCTCGGCGATGAGGCCGACCATGGTCTGCCTGGTGTGCGCGAGGTTGTCGGCCTGGATGGCGATGTCGGCGGCGGTCCCGCTGATGCCGCCGGAGGGCTGGTGCATCATCACGCGGGAGTTCGGCAGCGCGAACCGCTTGCCGGGTGTGCCGGTGCAGAGCAGGAACTGCCCCATGCTGGCGGCCACGCCCATACCGACGGTGGAGACGTCGTTGGGCACGAAGTTCATCGTGTCGTAAATGGCCATCCCCGCGGTGATCACGCCCCCGGGGCTGTTGATCGCCAGAGTGATGTCCCGGTGCGGGTCCTCGTCGGCGAGCAGCATGAGCTGTGCACACACACGGTTGGCGCTGGCCTCGTCGACCTGGGTCCCCAGGAACACGATGCGGCTGCGCATGAGGCGCGCGGCGAGCTGGTCGTCGAAGGCGCCTTCCGTCCCCTCGGCCGAGGCGACGGGGGTCGATGCGGTGATCACGGTGGTCTCCTTCCCCCGGCCGCGGTTCCGGGCCGGTTCCCCTCCAGCCTGCGTCCGGGAGGACCACTGGGGCCACGGTTTCGGCCTGGGGCAGATCTGCCCACGGCAGAGCCACAATTCGGCGCTACGGCCGCCTGTTCAGGTCGGACCGAATCGGTGAACCGTGCGCGGGAAGAAAGGGACCCTTGATGCGGTTGTCAATGTGGGGTAACGAAGGCGCCAAGGGGAAGACTCATGTCTCTCGGCGGGTCGGTCCGGCGCAACCGAACCGGCGGCTCAGGTCTCGTCGAGGGCCTCGCGGAGGTCGTGGAGGAGCGTGATCACCATCGGGCGCATCGCCGGCCGTATGGCGTCGAAGACCCGGCGCTGTTTTGCCTCCATGTCACCGCGTGCGAGGGCGAGCACCCGCTCGCCGTCCTCGGTGATGGTGACCACGGTGCTGCGTTCGTCCCGCTCCGACCTGCGGCGCGCCATCAGGCCGCGGCGCTCGAGCTGTTGGATCATGCGCGTGGCCGACGGGGACGACACCCCCACCATCTGGGCGACGGCCCCGACGCTGGGTCCGTCCATGCCCCGGACCGCCTCCATGAGGAGGGCCTGGGTGAGGGTGAGCTCCTCGCCGCCGCGGTGTCCGTGCCCGCTACGGGATCGTGCGTGTATGGCCGCATTGATCAGTTCGGTCCACGCACGCTGGAACTCTTCGAGTTCACGGTTGTGCTGCTCCGCACTGGATTCGTGGGCTTCGTCGGGCACGGGACGGTCCTCGCAGGCAGAAGGTCCGGCGGACCCCGGGTCCGCGCGGCGGTTTGACGCTTGTATAGTCTAGCTATTAAATAGCTTGCGCACGCAAGTTCAGGAAGACACACGCCCCCGCAAGCCGCAGTGACGCCCCGTCCACCTCTCCGGTTGTGGTCGTAACGGTCTGCTGCAGGGGCAGTGGACGTCCGCCCGGAACTCGGGTGGGCCCGGACCGGTCCGGGAGGGGCGCATTGACAACAGTGCTAGTGGCGCATTTCATCGCTGCGGCGGTCGCGCCCTTACTGGTGCGCCGGTGGGGCCGTAACGCCTTCCTCGCGCTCGCGGTGGTCCCCGGACTCTCCACCGTCTGGGCCTTCTTCCAACTCCCGACCGTCCTCGACGGCGGTGAGCTGACCACGTCCTACGCATGGGCACCGGAGTTCTCGTTCCGGCTCGGCATGCACATGGACGCGCTCGGCCTGCTGATGACCCTCATCGCGGCCGGCGTCGGAACGCTCATCCTCATCTACTGCGCGCGGTACTTCAGCGACTCCGAACCCGGCCTCGGCCGCTTCGCGGGTGTGTTCGTCGCGTTCGCGGGCGCCATGCTCGGGCTCGTCCTCGCCGACGACCTCATCCAGCTCTTCATCTACTGGGAGCTGACCACGGTCTTCTCCTACCTGCTGGTCGGGCACAGCACCGAGCTGAAGGAGAGCCGCCGCGCCGCCATGACGGCGCTGACAGTCACCACCCTCGGCGGGCTCGCGATGCTCGTCGGCATGATCATGCTCGGCGAGACCGCCGGGACCTACGTGATCGCCGAGATCGTCGAGGCGCCGCCCAGCGGACCGCTCATCAACGCCGCGCTCGTGCTGATCATGATCGGCGCGATGTCGAAGTCGGCGCTGTTCCCGTTCAGCCTCTGGTTGCCCGCCGCCATGCGCGCCCCCACGCCGGTCTCGGGTTACCTGCACGCCGCGGCGATGGTCAAGGCCGGTGTCTACCTGGTCGCCCGCCTCACCCCCGCCTTCGAGGGCGTGGCCGTGTGGCAGACCATGGCGGTCTTCTTCGGTGTCCTGACCATGGTGCTCGGCGGTTGGAAGGCCCTGCGCCAGACCGACCTCAAGCTCGTCCTGGCCTCCGGCACCATCAGCCAGCTGGGCTTCCTCATCGCCCTGCTCGGCACCGGGAACCAGTACGCCGCCCTCGCCGGCATCTCCATGCTGCTGGCGCACACGCTGTTCAAGGCGCCGCTGTTCCTCGTGGTCGGCATCATCGACCACAGCACCGGGACACGCGACATCCGCAAGCTCTCCGGGCTGCGCAGCTCCATGCCGGGCACCTTCTGGGTCTCGGTCGTGGCGGCCGCGTCCATGGCCGGGCTCCCGCCCACCCTGGGCTTCGCCGCCAAGGAGCTGGCCTTCGGCGCCTACGTCGGCGGCGGGTTCCTCGACACGGTGGTGCTGGCCGGCCTCGTCCTGGGCTCCACGTTCACCGTGGCCTACAGCCTCCGGTTCCTGTGGGGCGCCTTCTCCACCAAGGAGAACGTGCCCGAGACCCACGTGCACGCGCCCGGGCCGCTCTTCCTGGCCCCGGCCGTGGTGCTGGCCGCGCTCAGCCTCATCGGCGGACTGGTCTCCTCCCAGATGGACCCGTTCTTCGCCCTGTACGCCGACACCGTCGAGCCCCTGGGCCCCGGCGGGTACGAGGCGCACCTGGCGCTCTGGCACGGGTGGGAGCTGCCGCTGCTCATGTCGGCGATCGCGCTCGCCGGCGGTGGGCTGCTGTTCTGGTTCAGCGACGCCGTGGAACGCGTCAACCGCGCCATGGCCCTCGTCGACGCCGACCGCGTCTACCGCCGGATGCTCGCCGGGCTGGACAACCTCGCCCTGCAGGCGACCGGCGCCACCCAGCGCGGTTCGCTGCCGGTCTACCTCGGCACGATCCTGGTCGTGCTGGTCGTCGGTGCGGTGTGGCCGATCATCACCGGCCGCATCTGGGAGCTGCCCACGCCGGAACTGCGCCTGTGGGACACCCCGGTGCAGGTCATCCCGGCGGTCATCATGATCGTCACCGCCCTGGCCGCGGTGTTCGTCCGCCGCCGCCTCTACTCGGTGATCCTGGTCGGTATCAGCGGTTACGGCTGCGCCGCCCTGTTCTACCTGCAGGCCGCGCCCGACATCGCGCTCACCCAGTTCCTGGTCGAGACCGTCAGCCTGGTCGTGTTCGTGCTGGTGCTGCGGCGCCTGCCCACGAACTTCTCGGCGCCCGCCCTGCGCGGCCGCCGCGTGTGGAACCTGACGATCGGTGCCGCCACCGGCCTGCTCGCCTCGTTCCTGACCTACTACTCGCTGGCCGCCCGCCAGGAGGAGTCGGTCGCGGTCGGGTACCCGGACGCCGCACGCGACGCCGGGGGCGAGAACCTCATCTCGGTGCTGCTGGTCGACGTCCGCGCCTGGGACACCATGGGCGAGATCTCCGTGCTGGCGGCCGCCGCTGCCGGTGTGGCCAGCCTGATGTTCCTGCGCCGCCGTCCGCAGCCGCGGAAGGTCCCCGGCGGTGTGATGGCCCTGTCGGTCACCTCCCCGCCGGAGCAGCCCAACGGCCACGGCAGCACGGACCTGGGCAGGATCTCGTTCGCCCCGACGTCCATGCACGTCAAGCCGCAGTGGAACCGCACGTGGCTGCCGGGCGCCGACACCCTGCCGACCGAGCGCCGGTCGATCATCTTCGAGGTCGTCTCGCGCTTCCTCTTCCCGGTGATCATGGTGATCTCGGTGTACCTGCTGCTCACCGGCCACACGGCCGTCGGCGGCGGTTTCGCCGGAGGCATCGTGGCGGGCCTGGCGTTCATCGTGCGTTACCTCGCAGGCGGCCGCTACGAGCTGTACTCCACCGCATGGGTGCAGCCCGGCGCGCTCATCGGTGCCGGTCTGGCCGTGGCCACCGGTACGGGGCTCGCAGGCGCGTTCTTCGGCGACGCCATCCTCGCCGGGGCCCACGGGTACCTGGACTTCTGGATCCTGGGCGAGGCGCACGTCACCGTGTCCCTGTTCTTCGACATCGGCGTCTACCTGCTGGTGATCGGCCTGATCCTGGACATCCTCCGGAGCCTGGGCGCCCGCATCGACGAACAGATCGAACGGGACGCTGCGGAGGCCGACGAGGCGTCGCGGGCCGAGGCCACCAAGCGAGCCGAGGAGGTCACCTCGTGAGCGACTCACCGAGCCTGACCCTCGTCATCGTCATCGGCGTCCTGGTCGCCGTGGGTGTGGTGCTGCTCCTCGAGCGCAGCCTCACCCGCGTCCTCCTCGGCTTCGTCGTGATGAGCAACGGGGTCAACCTGATGATCCTGGCCGCCGGCGGCCAGAAGGGCGGTCCCCCCGTCCTCTGGTTCGGCGACGAGACCAGGATGACCGACCCCTTGCCTCAGGCGATGATCCTGACCGCGATCGTCATCACCCTGGGTCTGACCGCGTTCCTGCTGGCCATGGCCTACCGGAACTGGCAGCTCGAGGGCAACGACGAGGTCCAGGACGACGCCGAGGACCTCCGGATCGCGCACGGCGAGGGCCGGCGTGCGGTGCGGCGCCGCTTCCAGCAGGAGCGCCGCCGCCTGCGGGCCGACATCCGCCGCCAGCGGGCCGAACTCCAGGCCACCATCGCCGCGGCCGACGCCCAGGAGCTGGCCGAGCAGGCCCGCATCAAGGCGGAGATCGCCGCGGCGCAGGCCGAGCTCGCCCGCCACGAGGTCGAGGCCGAGGACGGTGAGGCCGACGAGCGCTCGCAGGAGACCATGCGTCGCCTCAGCGACCGCACGGAGAGCATGACCGCCCAGGTCAACGAGTTGCGCGGACGTATCCGGCTCGGGCGCCGCCGCCTGCGGGAACACCGCAAGGCCGACCGTGCTGCCGAGCGGGAACTGTGGCGCGAGCTGCGCCGCAGGATCCGCGCACAGCGGCGCGAGGCGCGCCGGTCGATGCGTTCCGAGCGTGAACGCCTCGCTCGCGCCGAGGACAGCGATCTGCAAGGGAGCGAGTGACGATGGCAGAGTCATTCTTCGCCGACATTCTGCACCTGCTCGTTCCGCTGCCGGTGATCCTGCCGCTGTTCGCGGCGGGTGTGAAGTTGGCCCTCGGGACGCGCTGGACCAAGCTCCAGCAGTGGTTGAGCGTGGGCACGCTCAGTGCGGTCCTGGTCGTCGGTTTCCTGCTGATGATCGGATCGCACCAGCTCGGCCCACAGGCCGTGCAGGTCGGCGGGTGGGACGCACCGATCGGCATCACGTTGGTGGCCGACCAGCTCGCCGCCCTGATGGTGACGGTCTCGGCCGCCATCACCCTGGCGGTGCTGATCTACTCGATCGGCCAGGGCATGGCGCCCAAGGCCGAGGTCGCGCCGTTGTCGGTGTACCAGCCGACCTACCTGATCCTGGTCGCCGGTGTCTCCAACGCCTTCCTCGCGGGTGACCTGTTCAACCTGTACGTGGGCTTCGAGATCCTGCTGACCGCCAGCTACGTGCTCCTGACACTGGGCGGGACCCAGTCGCGGATGCGTGCGGGCGCCATCTACGTGGTGGTGTCGCTGGTGTCGTCGGTGCTGTTCCTGGTGGCGATCGCGCTGATCTTCGGCGCGACCGGCACCGTGAACATGGCTCAGCTGGGCGAGCGCCTGCCCGAGATCAACGAGGAACTCCGGCTCGTGCTGGAGGTCGTGCTGGTCATCGCGTTCGCCATCAAGGCGGCGGTGTTCCCGTTGGCGGCCTGGCTGCCGGACTCCTACCCGACCGCGCCGGTACCCGTCACCGCGGTGTTCGCGGGCCTGTTGACCAAGGTCGGCGTGTACTCGATCATCCGGGTCGAGACGCTCATGTTCCCCGGCACGCAGCTCAACACCCTGTTGATGTGGGTGGCGCTGGCGACGATGATCATGGGCATCCTCGGCGCGGTCGCGCAGAACGACATCAAACGATTGCTGTCGTTCACGCTGGTCAGCCATATCGGCTACATGATCTTCGGTGTGGCGCTCGGCAGTGAGCTGGGCATGGCCGGCGCGGTGTTCTACATCGCCCACCACATCACCGTGCAGACGACGCTGTTCCTCATCACGGGACTGATCGAACGCAGAGGCGGGTCCACACAGCTGGACAAGCTCGGCGGGTTGGTGCGGATCGCGCCGATCCTGGCGATCCTGTTCTTCATCCCGGCGATGAACCTGGGCGGGATCCCGCCGCTGTCGGGCTTCCTCGGCAAGATCGGCCTGATGCAGGCCGGCGTGGAGGCCGGGACGCCGCTGGCCTACACGCTGGTGGGCGTGTCGGTGCTGACGAGCCTGCTGACCCTGTACGTCATCGCGCGGGTCTGGAACTACGCGTTCTGGCGCACGCCCTCCGAGGGCATGGTCGCCGAGCCCGGCACCGTCCTGGAGGACACCGAGGCCGACTCCTCCTCGACGGCGGCGCTGGGCCCGTCGGACGAGGCCGTGGGGCCGTCCTCGCGGTTCGGCGACACGGCGGTGTCCGCCCCGGTGGTCACGTCGGTGGTGCTGCCCAAGAGCATGGTCGGCTCCACCATGGCGCTGGTCGCCTTCGGTCTGGCGCTGACGGTCTTCGCCGGCCCGCTCATCGGCTACGCGTCCGACGCGGCCGTGGAGCTCATGGCCCAGACGCCCTACATCGACGCGGTCCTCGGAGGTGAGTGATGACCGACCCGACCTCACCGAAGCGCCTCGGCGCCCTGGGGCTGCGGCGGCGTCTCGGTAAAGTCCAGATCCCCGTCGCGCTCGGCATGACGGTGGTGTGGATGCTGCTGTTCGACGGCTTCCAGCTGCGGCCGGAGTCGTTGGGGCTGCTCCTGCTGGGCTTCCTGGTGTCCGTGGCGATCATGGTGGTGTTCCCGCTGCCGCCGATCAAACCCGGGTTCCGGCTGTGGCCGTTCCAGGCGGTGCGGATGCTCGTCTACATCGCGCTGAAGATGTTCGTGGCGAGTTTCCAGGTGACCGCGCAGGTCATCCGCCCGGGCACGGTGCGGAGTTCGGTGATCGCGGTGAAGCTGCGCACGGGCTCCGACCTGATGCTGGTGTCCACGGCGATCGTCACCTCGGTGATCCCGGGCAGTGTCATCGTCGAGGTCGGCCAGACCGAGCGCGAGCTGTTCGTGCACGTGCTGGGCGCCGACGACGACGAGGGTGTGCGCGCGGCCGAGAGGGACGTGCTCAACCTCGAGGAGCGCATCGTGCGGGCCCTGGGTACCCGGGCCGACATCGCCGAGCTGGAGGAAGCCCTGGTTTCCGGAGGGGAGCGCGTGTGACCGCCCTGTGGATCGTGATCTCGGTGGCGCTGGGCGTCGCGGCGCTGCTGGGGACCGTGCGCCTGTTCCTGGGCCCCAGCATCCTCGACCGGGCGCTGTCGGTGGACGTGCTCGTGGCCTCGGCCATGACGGGCCTGGGCGCCTACGCGGCGTTCAACCAGGACCCGACGATCCTGCCGACGCTGCTGGTGCTGGCGCTCGTGGGTTTCACGTCGTCGATCAGCATCTCGAAGTTCGTGGCCCGTCGGCCCGAGGAGTACGTGCCTCCCCAGAGCACCACCGATGAGACCGGTACCGGGGCGCGGCAGAGCGCGCCGGCGAACGGTTCCGACGGGTCGGACGGTTCCGGCGGTTCGGACGGGTCGAACGGTTCGGACGCACCGGAGAAGGAGGAGTCGTGAGCGACGAGTTCGTGCAGGTCCTCGACTGGATCGCGATGCTGTGCCTCCTCGCGGGGGCGCTGCTGACGCTCGTCGCGGGCATCGGCCTGATCCGGTTCCCCGACCTGCTGTCGCGGATGCACACCGCGGCCAAGCCGCAGGTGCTGGGGCTGCTGCTGGTGCTGGTGGGGCTGGGGATCCGGTTGATCCCCGCCGAGACCAACGTGTTCAACATCGGGACGCTGGTCCTGGTGGGCCTGTTCCAGGTCGTGACGATCCCCGTGGCCGGGCACATCGCCGCCCGCGTGGGGTACCGGTCGGGGCGGATCCGGCACGACCTGCTGGTCAAGGACGCGCTCGCCGAGCGGCTCGCGGAGAAGGAGCGGACGCAGGAGGCCGAGCGCGCCGAGTAGCGCGGGCAGAGCGCACGGCGTCAGACGTCACGAGGGGCCGGTACCGGGTTCGGTGCCGGTCCCTCGTGTGCGTGGCCCAGGTTCACGCATCCGCGCTGCCGGAGGGCCCGTCGCCCGGCCGGGACGGCAGGCGGCTCACGGCACGGTAGAAGGCGCGCACACCGCGGTGGGTGACTCCGGGCTCGACCCGGTCGGGCAGGTTCTCCCGGCCGCTGTCCACGCTCGACTGCTCGTTGGGCCGAAGGCCGTCTCCACACCCGGAACCCGGCGGAAGGTCACCTCGCGCGCGTTCACGGACGCGTTGATCTCCACGTCGGGCGGGTTCTCGTCCGGCTCCGGGCGGCTGTCCGGGCCGTCGGAGGGTGTCTCCTCGCTTCGCACGGGATCAGTCCGGGTTCCGCACGGCCCTGACCACACGGGAGGCCGCACCGCCGACCTCGCGGCCGACCTGCTTGGCGCCCGAGCCGATCCCCTTGAGGAACCTCTTGCGGGACGCGCGGCGGATCTGCTTGGCCTCGTTCCGGATCCTGGACCAGCGCTCGGACCCATTCTCGACGTGGTGCTCGCCGCCGCCCTCGCCGCCGCCCTCGCCGCCGGGGTGGCCGTCGTCCTCGGTCTCACCGGTAGCCTCGGAACTCTCCGGAGCCTCGGGGGCCTCGGGTTCCCCCGTCGTCTCGGGTCCCTCCGGCTCCCCGGTGTCACCTGCATCCTCGGAAACTTGCGGTTCTTCCACCCCCTCGGTATCTGCGGGCTCACCGGAACCTCCGTGTCCTGCCGCTTCTCCCCCGCGCTCCGGCTCTTCCTGTTCGTCGGCTGACGCAGGTTCGCCGGTCCTTTCGGAGGCCTCGGTCCCCCCTGTGTTCTCGGCGTCCTCGCCGGCCTCGGGTTCCCCGTGTTCCTCGGTACCCACAGGCTCGGCGCCGGCTTCCTCTTCGGAGTCGCTCTCGTCCACCGGTGCGGTGTCCTCGCCGCCCGAGGCAGTGCTCGCGGCCCTGGGTTCCGGCACGTCCGTCCCCCCCGCGCAGGTCCGGCAGCGGGACGGCGGCGGCGCTGTCGTTGTTCCCGCCCGGGGCCCGGACCGTCCCGCTCGCGGTGTCCGCGGCACCCTCGGCGGCCCCTTCCGCCGCGGAGGGGAGAGCGCGGGCCGACGCCTCGACGATCTGCGGGTTCTCGTCGATGCTGCGGAGGACACGCTCGATGATCGCCTCGACGTTCTCGAGCCGGACCTTCAACGCGGCCTCGGCCTCGACACCCTTGATGTCGAGCTCCACGCCGTCGAGGTCCACGTCGGCGCCCACATCGAGGCTGAGCACGTCCGCCACCTTTGCCTGCATGGCGACCCGTGCCCGGAGCCGTTCCACGTGCAGGTGGATCTCGTCGACGCTCATCCGGGAGACATCGAGGTGGACGTCGGGGTCCTCGTCCGCGTGCGGGGGCCTGGCGCGGGGAACGGGTTCCGCCTCCGCCGTCGGTCCCTGTCGGCTGCGGAGGACCTTCGCCCCGCCCTCGACCTGGCGCGGAACGCCGGGTGCGTACTGCTCGTCGGCGTACGGTTCGTGTTGCTGCGGCTCACCCATGTCCTGCCTCCCCTGTGCCCCGAGGCACGCTGGAGAGTCGGCCGGGACGCCCCCGTACAGGCTCGGAAAGCGACCGGGCCCCGCGTCGCCCCTCCTCCGAGAGCCCGGCAACGAGGACTTCTGACCTGCACCTTCAATGCTCGACCCGTGGTCAGAAGCCTGTCAATGCGGGGCGGCCGGGCGGTGCAGGGCCCGGCCGCCCGTACGGTCAGAGGCGCTCGGCCTCCTCATCCGACATCAGGCGGGACCGGATGAGGAACCGGCGCCCGGTCGGGGCCTCCAGCGAGAACCCCGACCCGCGCCCGTCGACCACGTCGATGGTCAGGTGGGTGTGGCTCCACAGTTCGAACTGCGAACGCGACATCCACACCGGCACCGACCCGGCCTCCCCGATGTCGAGGTCGCCGAGGTGGACGTCGGCGCCCCCGACCCGGAATTCCCCGTCCGGGTAACACATCGGGGAGCTGCCGTCGCAGCAGCCGCCCGACTGGTGGAACATGAGCGGTCCGTGGGTCTCGCGCAGCTCCCGGAGCAGGGCCGCCGCCTCGTCGGTGACGGCGACCCGTTCCACCTCCGGCTGTGTGCGACCTGTGTCCGGGGCGGTCATCAGAAGAGTCCCATGGCCTGATCGGAGTAGCTCACCAACAGGTTCTTGGTCTGCTGGTAGTGGTCGAGCATCATCTTGTGGTTCTCGCGCCCGACCCCGGACTGCTTGTAGCCGCCGAAGGCCGCGTGCGCCGGGTAGGCGTGGTAGTTGTTCACCCACACGCGCCCGGCCTGGATGTCGCGGCCCGCACGGTAGACGGTGTTGTTGTCGCGCGACCAGAGCCCCGCACCCAGTCCGTAGAGGGTGTCGTTCGCGGTCTTGATCGCGTCGTCGTAGTCGGAGAAGCGGGTCACCGACACCACCGGCCCGAAGATCTCCTCCTGGAAGATCCGCATGGCGTTGTTGCCCTCGAACACCGTCGGGGCCACGTAGTACCCGCCGGAGAGCTCTCCGCCCAGGTCCAGGCGTTCGCCACCGGCCAGGACCTTCGCGCCCTCCTGCTTACCGATGTCGATGTAGGACAGGATCTTCTCCAGCTGGTCGTTGCTGGCCTGCGCACCGAGCATGGTCTCGGTGTCCAGGGGGTTGCCCTGCTTGATCTTTCCGACCCGCTCCAGGGCGTCACCGAGGAACGAGTCGTAGACCGAGTCCTGGATGAGGGCGCGGGACGGACACGTGCACACCTCCCCCTGGTTGAGGGCGAACATCGCAAAGCCCTCGAGTGACTTGTCGTAGAAGGCGTCCTGGGCGGCAGCGACGTCGGAGAAGAAGATGTTCGGGCTCTTGCCGCCCAGCTCCAGCGTGACCGGGATGAGGTTCTCGGACGCGTACTGCATGATGAGGCGCCCGGTGGTGGTCTCACCGGTGAAGGCGACCTTGCGCACGCGCGGGTTGGCGGCCAGAGGCTTGCCGGCCTCCACGCCGAACCCGTTGACGACGTTGAGCACGCCGGCCGGAAGCAGGTCGGCGATGATGTCGACCAGCACCAGGATCGAGGCGGGTGTCTGCTCGGCGGGCTTGAGCACGACGGCGTTGCCGGCGGCGAGGGCGGGCGCGAGCTTCCACGTGGCCATGAGCAGCGGGAAGTTCCACGGGATGATCTGACCGACCACGCCCAGGGGCTCCTGGAAGTGGTAGGCGACCGTGTCCCCGTCGATCTCCGAGCTGTGGCCCTCCTGTGCGCGGATGACGGCGGCGAAGTACCGGAAGTGGTCGATGGCCAGCGGGATGTCCGCGGCCAGGGCCTCGCGCACCGGCTTGCCGTTCTCCCAGGCCTCGGCGACCGCGAGCTTCTCCAGGTTGGCTTCCATGCGGTCGGCGATGCGGTTGAGCACCTGGGAGCGCTCGGCGGCGGTGGTACGTCCCCACGCGGGTGCGGCGCCCCAGGCGGCGTCGAGGGCGAGTTCGACGTCGTCGGACGTGCTCTGGGCGACCTCGGTGAAGGTCTGCCCGGTGACGGGGGTCGGGTTCTCGAAGTAGCGGCCCTTGGCCGGGCGGACCCAGTCGCCGCCGATCCAGTTCTCGTAACGCGGGGCGTACTCGACGACGCTCCCCGGCTGTCCGGGTGCGGAGTAGACGGCCATGACTGCCTCCTTGCGTCACGGGCCGCGACGTGCCGCCGCGGCCCACTCGGGGTGATGGGCGAGACGCTAGTCACATTGACGTTGCGATCACGTTGCGAGCGGTCGCACGGCCGTCACCCGTCGAGGTTGCAGGGGTCCCTCACCGGCCGAGCCAGGCGAGGCGGCCGGCGAGGGCGCGGCAGCGCGGGGATCCGGGGTCCAGGGCCGCGACCGCCGCTGCGACGGCCCGCGGGTCCTCACGCCAGGCGGGGTGCTCGGCCCACTCCACGAGTGTCTCGGGGTCGTCGGCCGCCTCCAGGACGGAGCACAGTTCCGCCTGCAGCTCAGCGCGGTCCTCCACCACCCCGGGCGCCGTGGACGCGGGCAGCAGGTGCCCGGTGTAGGCCCTGATCGCCCCCGCGAGGGCACCGTCGGCCAGCAGCGCGCGCACGCGGTCAGCATCGGTGCGCACCGGCGCACACAGGCGGTAGGGGCGGGAGGCGACGAGGTCCTCGCCGAGCAGCCGCCGCAGCCGGGCCACCTCCGCCCGCACGGTCACGGGCGAGGCCCCGCGGTCGGCGAGCAGTGCGCCGAGATCGCCGCCGGTGAGGCCCTCGGGGTGCCGGGCCAGGAGGTGGAGGATCTCCGAGTGGCGCAGACTCAACTGCCGGGTCCTCCCGCCCGCACGGAGCTCCGCGCCCTGGCGCCCGAGCACGAGCAGGTGCACGGCCTCCTGCCGGGTGGCGGCCGCGGGGACCGTCCTGCCGGAACCAGTGCGGGGTTCGGGCACGGACGGCCGCGTTGTCGGCAGACGACCGGCGGCGTACAGGGCGCGCAGCTCGGAGTCGGCCGCGGAGGCCGCCGCGCGCACGAGCGCCATCGCCGCCGGGGAGGCCGCGTGGTCGGTCCCCGTCAGGTCGAGGACCCCGAGCACCCGTCCGGTCTCCGGGTCGTGCAGGGGCGCGGCGGAGCAGCTCCAGGCGTGGACCCCCCGCGCGAAATGTTCCACCGCGAAGATCTGGACCTCGTGGTCGACGGTGAGGGCGAGCCCGGGGGCGTTGGTCCCGGCGTACCTCTCGTTCCAGTTCGCACCTGCGACGAAGTGCATGTCCTCGGCGCGCGTCCGCAGGCGGTGGTCGCCCTCGACCCACAACAGGCGCCCGCCCGCGTCGCCCACGGCGACGATCTGCGGTTCGGGGGCGGTCTCGACGAGGATGTGGCGCAGCAGGGGCATGACGGAGGCGAGCGGGTGCGCCTGTCTGTGGTCGCGCAGGTCGTGTGTGTCGAGTTCGACCCGGGGTCCGTCGCTCTCGGGGTCCACGCCGTGGCGTGCGCTGCGCAGCCACGACTCGCCCACGATCGACCGCACGCGGGCGTCGACACGGCCGGAGTCGGTGAAGTGCTCGTGGGCGTGCTCCACGTCCCGGCGCACGGTGTCGGGGTCGGCCATCCATGGCCACGCGTTCGCTGAGTCGGACATCGTGTGCCCCTCCGTCGCGGTGGCGGTCCTCCCTGCGGGATAGTGCCCCGGACCACTGATTGAATCCCCGTGAACGGCAGTTGACAAGGGGATCCGGAGAATCCGTCCTCGGTCCCCGGACACGGGACAGGGAGCAGCAGTGCCGGCGTTCTCGTCCGCGAGCCGGTGTGCGTGCCGCAGCTCGCGCCCGAGACCGATGGCGAAAGTGCTGCGGGGGCCGACACGGCGAAGGGCGCCCGCCGAACTCTGGTCGAGCTCGGCGGGCGCCCTCACGATGTGCCCTGAAGGGCCGCGCGGTCCGCGCTAGACGGAGGCGCTCTCCTTCGCGCCTGCCGCGCCCTGAGCCGCCTTCTTCTGGCGTCGCCGCAGGACGACGAGGCCGAAGAAGAGGGCCGCGACCATGGTGACCGTCATGATCGCCAGGAAGCCCCAGGCCCCGACCAGCGGGCTGACGATCAGCGGGATGGCGGCTGCGGTGACCAGACCGCCGCCGAAGAACGGCTCGAAGACGAGCTGCTTGTACCCGAACGCCGGGTACGCGGGCGTCTTGACCTCGGGGTCGACGACGCGCATGAGGACCATGCCTGTGGCGGTCACGCCGAGGGACTGGCCGAACTCGCCGATGCCGCGCTCGAACCAGTAGTTCGGCATCATGCGCGGGGCCAGGAACAGGAACGCGAACAGGCACCAGAGGATGCCGGAGATCGACAGGATCGCGAAGACGCCGATGTTGTCGGCGAGCGCCTGGAGCGACAGCGTGGCCATCGCGGCGATGATGAGCACGTCCAGCGACAGGCCCTGGATACGCTCGATGGAGCGCTCGTCCACCAGGTGGTTCTTGTCGAACCGGTCGATGATCATCTGGACGATGATGCCGCCGATCATGGCGAGCGGGAACAGCGGCACGTACGCCATGACCTCGATGGTCTCGGCCCACATGACCTGCTCGAGCCACTGGAGGCCGGACAGGATCAGCTGACCGATGATGACCGCGACCGCGATGAGGCCGAAGTGCAGGGTGAGCGGGTCCATGGACGAGGGGTGGATCGTCATGGTCGAACCGGCGGTGCGGTTCTCACGCTCGATGAGGCCGGCCTGCTCCTTGTCCGTGCCCTTGTTGTCGGCGTCGATGACCTGGGTCCGCTTGGTGCGGGCGCCCCAGTTGATGAGGATGATGCCGATGATGACGCCGGACAGCAGTCCGACCGTGGCCAGGCCCAGTGCGAGGTCCTGACCCTCGGCCCAGCCGACCTGCTCGAAGGTGTTGCCGAGGCCGGCGGCGGTGCCGTGTCCGCCGAGGAAGCCGATCTCGATGAGCGCACCGGAGAAGACCGGCACGTTGAAGAACGGCACGAGGATGAAGATCGCCAGGAGCAGGCCGATGACGTACTGGCCGCTGGCGACGGTCACACCGAAGGCCAGGTTCGGGCCGGCGAGGTCGACGGTCTCCTTGAGCTTCGGGAGCCGCTTGCCGAGGAAGAGGCTGGCGAAGACGACGGAGATCAGCAGGCCGGGCAGGGTCGCCCAGACCGACATGATGTCCTCACCGAAGAGGCCGCCCTCCTGGACGCGCTCGGCGAAGCCCTCGGCGATGCCGCGGTCCCCGAGGAGACCGGCGAACCATCCGAGGATGTCGGGGCCGAGAAGCAGCGCGATACCGCCACCAATGATCGAACTCGGCAGGTAGAGCTTCTGCGAGAGCTTCCACTTGACCCGGACGAGTTTGGAGACCAGCAGCAGACCCCCCAACAGGAGGAGTGCGAGACCCACGGTTTCAGCCGACATTTCTACCTCTCAATGCGGTCCCGTAGCGGGTGGTTCAGGGCAACATTCAGCCCCTGAACACCCACCCGGTCGCGTTGGCTCAGGACGCGTCGGGCGCACGGGTGCCGCAGGGGCGGTGGCTGGGAGGTAGCTCGCTCACGGGAGTGATCCACGTGACGCGATCGCTTGGGCGATCCTATACAGGTCTTGTCGGTGCTCCACACACAGCGGGACGAACCTTCAAGGCCAGGTCAGGTCTGGATAAGCCGTGCCACAGCACATGGAAGGTTACCCACGGGTCACATAGTCCTGAGAGTGACAAAGCTCTCCGCTGACCTGCGTGAACCCGGCTTCCGAGACCGGACCCGGGAACGTTGCCCGTCTCCGGCACAGCAGGGGCTCCGGGGAGGGCGACCACCGTCACCCGCGCCCGGGACCGAGAGATGTCGCGCCGCCACCGGACCGTGACCGAGCCGCAACGCGTGAAGGCACGGGGCCGCCCCTGCCCGCCCCGTGCCGGTCGTGCTCAGCGGGGCAGGTCGAGCGGCCCGGAGGGCACGGGCGCGAAGAAGCGCTCCACGTCCGTCACCGCCTCCAGCGTCGACGGGTCCCACTGCGGGTCGCGGTCCTTGTCGACGACCTGCGCGCGGATCCCCTCGGCGAGGTCGGAACCGGTGAGGAACCCGCAGGAGACCCGGTACTCCTGCTCCAGGACGGCGGGCAGGTCGGGCAGGTCGCGGGCGCGGCGCAGGGCCTCCAGGGTCACCTTCACCGACGTCGGGGACTTGCCGAGCACGGTCTCGGCCGCCTCCTTGGCCTCGGGCGCCCCGTGGGCGCGCAGGCGCGCGACGATCTCCTCGGCGGTGCCGGCGGAGTAACAGGCGTCGACCCACGAGCGCGCCGCCGACAGCGGGGCGTCGGGGGCGGGTTCGGCGAAGCGCTCCACCACGGTGTTCACCTGGTCGGCCGAGGTGACCTCGAGCAGGGCCGCGGTGAGGTCGGTCAGGCGCTCGGAGGGCACGTAGGTGTCAGCGAGGCCGAGGGCGATCGCGTCGCCGGCGCCGACCGAGCCCGCGGTCAGGGCCAGGTGGGTGCCGAGCTCACCGGGGGCGCGGGACAGCAGGAAGGTGCCGCCCACATCGGGCGTGAACCCGATGGTGGCCTCGGGCATGCCGACCTTGGAGCGTTCGGTGACCACCCGCACCGACCCGTGCGCGGACACCCCGACGCCGCCGCCCATGACGACCCCGTCCATGAGGGCGACGTAGGGCTTGGGGAAGCGCGCGATGTGCGCGTTGAGCACGTACTCGTCGTGCCAGAAGGCCGCCGCCTCGGTGCCGTCGTCCAGGGCGCTGTCCCGCATCATGCGGACGTCCCCGCCGGCGCACAGGCCGCGGTCCCCGGCGCCGTCGACGACGACCGCGACGACGGTGTCGTCCTGTTCCCAGGCGTCCAGGGTCTCGTCGATGCGGCGGACCATGGGGTGGTTCAGGGCGTTGATGGCGCGGGGCCGGTTCAGGGTCAGGTGCCCGACCCGACCCCGGACCTCGGCCAGGACCTCGTCCGACCCGCCGGCGTGGCCTTCCCCGGCCCCCTGCCCGGCGCTCACGGGGTGCCCCCGGCGGTCACGGCGGTGTTGCTGGTGCTCACGGCGCTCTCCTTCCTCGGCGCGGGTACGGCCGCTGCGATCCTCTCAACCGCGCCCGTGCGCAGGCGCGAGCGGGGCCGGATCGACGGTGCTCTGCTTGGTGGGGAACGCCCCGGCCGAGTAAGCTCTGCGACCCGTGACGGACCAATCCCCCCGAACCAGCCGGAGCCCGGACGAGGCGCCCACCCGGCCCCTCGCCCTCACCCGCGACTGGCGCACCGCACGCACCGACCTCGACGTGCTCCTCGTCGTGCACAGCCTCACCGCCGCCACCCGCATCGCCGACGTGCTCCCCGCGCTCCACGACCCGCGCGTGCAACTCCACTGCGTCCGAACCACCGGGGTCTTCGAAGCCGGCATCGACGACTTCGTGCACCACCACGGCCTCCACGAACTCACCTGGGACCAGGCCGAGACCGGCCGCTTCGACCTCGCCGTCACCGCCAGCCTCGGCGACGACCTGCACACGATCTCCGCACCGATCCTGCGCCTCCCCCACGGCAACGGGTACAATAAGTATTGGAACCAGGAACCAGGAACCAGGAACCAGGAACCAGGAACCAGGAACCAGGAACCAGGAACCAGGAACCAGGAACCAGGAACCAGCGCGCGGGCGTTCGGGCTCTCCGACGCCACCCTCCGCCACGACGGACACCTCGTCCCCACCGCGATCGCGCTCTCCCACCACGAACAGTTCACGCGCCTCCGCGAAGGCGCGCCCGCAGCCCTCCCCCACGCCTTCCTCGCCGGCGACCCCTGCCACGACCGCCTCCTCGCCAGCGAACCCCACCGGCTCCGCTACCGGCAGGCCCTCGGCGTGCGCCCCCACCAAGAACTCGTCACCGTCAACTCCACCTGGCGCGAGGACTCCCTCCACGGCGTCGACCCCGGCCTCACCGCCCGGCTCCTCGCCGAACTCCCCCACGACCACTACCGCGTCGCCCTCGTCCTCCACCCCAACGTGTGGTCCGCACACTCCCCCCACCAGATCCGCGCCTGGCTCGACGCACCCCTGCGCGCAGGCCTCCACCTCGTCCCACCCCACGAAGGCTGGCGCGCCGCCGTCGTCGCCGCCGACCACGTGCTCTCCGACCACGGATCCGTGGGCATGTACGCCGCAGCCCTCGGGAAGCCGGTCCTGCTCGACCACCACGGACAGGAGACCCTCGACCCCCGCAGCGGGCTCGGGCGGGTCCACGAGGCCGCCCACCGGCTCGACCCCCACGCGCCGCTCGTCCCGCAGCTGCACCTGGCCGGGAAGCTCCGCCCGCACACGCACCGCATCGCCGCCGACCTCGTGAGCTCCGCGCCCTGGTACTCGCTCGAACTCGTGCGCGCCGAGGCCTACCGCATCATGGGCGCCGAGCCGCCGGACGCCCCGCCGGCGCTGCTCGCGGTGCCGGTCCCGGACCCCGACGACGTGGGCACACCCCCGGCCTCACTGTGGACCGCGGTCGACACCCACCACGAGCCGGACGGCACCCTCACCCTGTCCGTGCACCGGGCCCCGGCCTCCGTCGTCCCGCAGGGGGTTCCGGGGGCCGTGCTCGTCTGCGACCACCGCGAACGCGACCACCGCATCGCCGCCCAGGCCGACGCCGTCACCGCGCCCCGCGACACCCTGCCCGCCGACGAAGGACTGTGGGCGCAGAGCGTGTTCCAGCACCGGCCGGGCGCCCAGTACACACTCGCGCACGCGCCCGAGCGGATCACCGTGCGCCCGCGGGGGTCCGAACCCGTGCACCTGGTTCTCGACCCCGCACAGCCCATGGACCACGGGCTCGTCGCCGCGGTGGTCGCCGAACGCCACCTCGACGGCGCTGCGGGCGGGGTCCGGGCCCTGCGCGACGGGACGGCCCCGCTCCGGATCCGCACCGGGCCGGAGCACACCGTCACCGTGGGCCTGACCACGGAGCAGTAGATCGTCGTCAGCCCCTCGGGGATCTTGCTACCAGAGCCGGGTTCAGCGCCGATATTGGCTCCAGTAGCAAGATCCCCGCTACGCGCCCTCAGCCGATGCGCGCCCGCACCCGCTCGGCCTCGGCGACCCGGCCCACGAGCTCGTAGACCTCGGCCGCGGCCGCCCAGGCCCGGGCACGCTCCTGCCCGTCGAGCAGCTCGCCCAGCCCCTCCAGGACCTTGCCGACCTGGTGGGCGCGGTCGGCGGCCACGAACGCCCGGAGCGCCTCCTCCAGCAGCGTCCGCTTCTGCGCGGGGTCCTGCACGAGGCGCGCCTGCGCCAGGAGCACCTTGCCCTCGTTGGCACGGTCGGGGCCCTCCAGCCGGGCGTGGGAGCGGAACCGCTCCATCGACGTCCGGTACCACTCCAGGGCAGCGTCCGTGTCACCGCGCATCGCGGCCACATCGCCCAGGTGCATGTCGCTCAGGGCGAGCGGGCGTTCGCGTGTGTGGTCGAGGAAGGGCCGGGACTCCTGCAACAGCCGTTCGGCCTCCACCGCGTCGCCCGACCGGCGTGCGTGCAGCCCGATCCACTCCAGGGCCGCGCCCCGGCCGCGCGGGTCGGCGCTGGGCGTCTCGGCGGTGGAGAGGGATGCGCGAGCGTGCTCCAGCGCCTTGTCGAGGTGGCCGGCGCCGAGGGCGGCCTCCGCGAGCTGGGCGTACATTCTGGCGATCGCGTCGGCGTTCCCGCACTCGAGCGCGTCTTCGAGCCCGGCCGCGAGCATCAGCGCACGCAGGTCGTTGCGGCCGTTCGCGGTGAAATAGCCGTTGGTGGCCTCGGCCAGCTGCCAGGCGTCCCCGGGTTCGCCGCCGCGGGCCAGCTCGAGCAGGGTCTCCACGGCCCCCTCGAACCACTGGTCCGGGGTGGGCGGTGTGTCCTCGTCCCGGTGGACGTCGGGGTTGTCCGGGTTGCGGCGCTTCTCCAGCCACGGGCCGAGCTCGGTCTCGCCCTCAGCCGGACCGGTGAAGGCCGGCAGGGGAAAGGGCGCCTCGGCCCCGTAGAGCGGGCCCACACGCCAGCGGTGGGTGCGGACGGTGTCGGCGGCCACCGCGGCGTACAGGTAGTACTCGCGGATGCGGGCCCGGATCCGGCGGCGCTCGCCGTCGGTCCCGTGCCGTTGCGCCGCCAGCCGGGCGTGCTCGTAGGTCAGGTCGTCCATGACGTAGCGGCCCGAGCCCGGGTCCCACGTGAGCAGGCGCCGCCGGCAGAGTTCGCCCAGAGCCCGTTCCCACGGCTCCCCGGTGTGCCGCGGGTCGCCGCCCTCGTTCGGGGCGTCGCGCAGCAGGGAGCCGGCCAGCCACCGGTCGACGTCGCGCACCGGGTGCAGGCCCAGCGCGCGGTAGAGGGCGCGGGCGTTGGAACCCAGCTCGGCGTAGGACACCTCGAAGACCGCGGCCGGGTCGGGACCGTCCTCCACGGAAGCGACCAGGTGCGTGAGGCGTCCCTCCGCCTCCATGCGTTCCACCACGCCGCCCACGGTGAGGTCGGCCCGGTCGTGCAGGAGCGCCGCGGTGGTCCCGGCCAGGAGCGGGCTGCCGCCGCACAGGGCGATGAGCCGGGCGAAGGCCTCCGGTTCCGCGTCGAGGCGTTCGGGGTGCCGGCGGCGGAGCACGTCCCGGAACAGCGCGGCCACGTCGCCGTCGGGCAGCGGTTGGAGGTCGAAGATCTCCGGCAGGGAATCGGCCACGCCCTTGACCGGCAGTCGGCTGGTGGTGATGACGACGAGGTTCGGGGTGTTGGACAGGAACGGGCGCACCTGCGCTGCGGTGCGCACGTCGTCCAACAGCAGCACGGTGGGGCGGTCCTGTTCCTCGATCATCGCGCGGAACATCGCGATCTTGCCCTCGTCGGTGTCGAACCCGGGACGGTCGGTGTCGATGCCGCGCCGGGAGAAGTAGCGGTCGCAGATCTCGACGATCCCCCGTCCGTGGCCCTCACCGAGATCGCCGCCGCAGGCCATCGCGATCTGGGCGTGGCTGAAGTGGTCCCGCTTCCGGTTGATCCAGTTCATGGCCAGAGCGGTCTTGCCGATACCGGGAGGGCCGGTCAGGCACCAGAGCCGGCTCCGGCCCTGTTCCACCTGTTCGAGGAGGGCGTCGAACTCCGACAGCTGCGCCTGCCGGTTCTGGAACGCGCTCGTCGTGCCGTGGACGAGGCGCACGGGGCGCGGCTCGGATCCACCACCCGCGAAGTCCCCGTTCATGGTCCCGATCTGCAGGACCGTGCTCGCGCTGTCACCGGAATACGTGTTGTGTGTGCCACTCACGCCGACCATCGTGGCGGAGTCGGGCCGGACGCACCAGCCCTCCAGGTCAACCGCGGTGGCCGGTCCCGGACACCCGCGTGCGACCGGTACCGGAGATCCCGGAACCCTTACGCTGTCGGTGGTTCCGTGACCCCCGCGCGGGTGCGCCCGTCCGCGCCACGGGACCGGCGGGAGGCGAGCACCGTGTCCGACACCGAACCCGGCCTCCGGACGAAGGCACCTCTGGGCGGCCGGTTCTGGGCCTTCTGGTCGGCGTCGCTGGCCTCCAACACCAGTGACGGCGTCGCGATGATCGCCGTGCCGTGGCTGGCGTCCTCCCTCACCGCGAACCCGCTGCTGGTGACGGCCGTGGCCACGGCGGGGCGCCTTCCGTGGCTGCTGGCCCTGCCGGCGGGGGCGCTCGTGGACCGGGTCCCGCGCTTCACGCTCATGGTGTGCGCCAACGCCGCCCGGGCACTGCTGTGGACGCTCCTGGCGGTGGCGGTGGTGACCGGGTGGATCTCCGTCCCGCTCCTGGCTCTCTTCGCGTTCTGTTTCGGCGCCCTGGAGGTCTGCCACGACACCGCGGCGGAGACCACGGTCCCCACGCTGGTGCCGAGGCCGGAGCTGGAGCGCGCCAACGGCCACCTGCGGTCCGCGTCGCTGATCGCGCAGGAGTTCGGCGGCCGCCCGATCGGCGGGTTCCTGCTCGCGGTGGGGTTGTTCGCCCCCTTCGTGGTCAACATCGCGGCCCTGCTGGTGTCGGTGGGCGCGCTGTCGTGGGTGCGTGCGCGGGTCCCGGGGACGCCCGGGGCACAGGGGCAGGGGCGCGGCCCGCGCGGGCTGTTCCGGGACGTGGCCGAGGGGGTGCGGGCCGTGTGGGAGCAGCCGCTGCTCCGGTTGGTCACCGGCATCGCGATCGTCGTCAACGCCTCGTACGCCACCGCGCTGTCCACGCAGGTGCTGTTCGTGCGCGACACCCTGGGCCTCGGGTCGGTCGGCTTCGGCCTGCTCATGGCGTTCGCCGCGGTCGGAGGGCTCGCGGGGAGCCAGTCGGTGGCGTGGCTGCGCCGTACCCTGCCCGCTGGCACGCTCCCGACGGTGTGCCTGGGCATGGTGGGAGCGGTGTACCTGGTGGTGGCCGCGGTGCCGACGGTGCCGGTGGTGGCCGCGGGTTACTTCCTGGCGAGCGGCCTCGTCATCGGTTACTCGGTGTCCCTGGTGTCGGTACGCCAGCGCATCACCCCCGACCGGGTGCTGGGCCGGGTGAACGCGGCCATGAACACCGTGAGCTGGGGTGTGAGCGCCGTGGGCATGGCACTCGGGGGCGCGCTGGTGGCCGCCCTCGTCCCGTGGTCGGGTCAGAGCGACGCCCTGCGCGCCCCGTACGCGCTGATCGGCACGGTGAGCGTGCTGGTGGTGCTGTTCCTGGGCCGGAGGCTGACGCGGTTGGTACGAACCCACGACGGCCCCGGTCTCAGGTGTTGAGACCCTCGAGGATGCGGTGGGCCTCGTCGAGGCGCTCCGGATAGACCTCCGGCGACTGGGACAGGCGCATCGCCGAGAGCTCGCACGCCATTGCCAGGTGGGCGGCCAGCACGGCGACGGGCTCCTGGGCCCCGGCCTCGGTGAGCGCGGAGGCCAGGTGCGCCGACCGCTGGTGCCGGGTGAGCAGGTACCGCGAGCGCAGTTCGGTGGACTCGCGCAGCAGGCGGGCGAGGATGGCCGAGTGCGCCGGCGAGAGCGAGGGCTGGGACCGGGTGGCCTCCTGCGCCTCGCGGATCGCGTCGACGCAGGCGCGCACGTTGCCGCCGAGGGGGCGGGGGGCCTTCTCGCGCACGTGGGCGCAGATGCGGTCCACCTCGGCGGTGTCGTCGGCGAACAACACCTGTTGTTTGTCGCCGAAGTAGCGGAAGAACGTGGTGCGGCCCACCTCGGCGCGTTCGGCGATCGCGGTGACGGTCACGTTGTCGAAACCGTGTTCGGCGAACAGTTGGAAGGCGGCCGACACGATCGTGGCCCTGGCCTTGCGGCGCTTGCGAGCGTGAAGCGTGTCAGGGGGGTGATGCATGAGCGACCCTATCGAGTGAGGACTCGGCGCTTCCTTCGATGGGGGACGCATTGGGACGGTAGTCCCGAATCGGGGAAGGTCACCGAGGTAGCGGGAAATCGACGTGGCCTGTCGGGGTTCTGGTCGGCGCGACGGATGGGCACAGGCCGGGGTCCACACGCGCGCACCGTTGGCCCGGGATCCTATTGCACGGACCTTCTGCTCTGACAACCGCCTTCCCTTGTCGCCTTCTGATGCCCGGCGAATAGGTTCCCCTCTCAGGGGCATTATGCACGGACCGGGCCGCATTTTTTCGCCTCGCAGGAAATTGCACTCCGAGAAAACAGTTCCCCTGCCGCTCCGGGTCCGTGCACATCGACACCCCTCCTCCTGAACCTCTCGGACAGGAACGCCCCCGCACGCGGAGGTCACGGCCGGTGCACGCGCCGGAACGGGACGGCCCGCAGGTGGGTCAGGCTCCGCCACACCCATTCGGCCGGCCCGACCCGGAAGGCCCGCTGCCACAGGTACGCGAAGAGCAGCGCAACACCCAGGAAGGTGGTCACGATCCCGTACTGGGCGAGCAACGGGACCTCGGCCTCGAACGGCTTCATCGTGAGCAGGAACACGGCCGTGCTCGCGAGGTACACGGTGAGTGTGATGCGGCCGAGCGGGGCCAGACCCTGCAGCAGACGCGCGGCGGTCCGGTCGCGGCGCAGCAGCCACCACGCCAGGCCGAGGAAGAACAGGGCGCCGCCCAGGCCGGAGAACGTCTCGGAGAGCGAGACCATCATCTGCGAACCCGCGGGCACGTCGATCATCCCGTCGGCGGTGAGGTTCACGGGCACACCGTCGGCGTCGAGCTCCAGGGGGAACAGCAGGTCGCGGACGTAGAGGGCGGCCATGCCCAGGACCTGTGCGGCCACGCCGGTCCAGATGAAGACCGCCGGGAGACGGGTGGGCACGTCCGTCGCGGCCCGCGGGTCGAGCTCCGGGCGCCGGGCCAGCCAGACACCCACGCAGAAGAACGCGAGCGTCTGCGGCAGCGGAGCGACCTGCATGGTCCAGACGCCGAGGTCCAGGACGATCTCGGCCACGGGGGCGAGCGCGAAGAGCACGGCCGCCGCCACGAGCGGACGTGCGCGCGACCCTGCGAGCAACAAGGGAAGGAGCGGCGCCAGGGCGAGTGCGGTGAGCGCGTAGTGGGTGAGGATGTCACCGCTGAAGACCGCCAGGTGAGGGAGGCCGAAGAGCAGGCCCAGCACCACGTAGCGGCGCACCATGACCACGGCCGGACGCCCGCCGCGGTCGCGGGCCGAGCGCCAGGCCAGGACCGCTCCGGCGCCGAGCAGCACCATGAGGAGGGCGCGGGCCTTGCCGGAGAGCAGGAGGTTGAGGCCGCCGTCGACGACCGAGGCGAGGGTGCTGCTCGCCGCGTCGCCGGCGTGCTCGGCCGCCATGACCACGGTGGTCGCGTTCATGAGGACCACACCGATGATGGCCAGGGCCCGGGCGACGTCCAGGAGCGGGATCCGCCGCCGCGCTGCAGGGGCGTCCTGCGGACGTGCCGCGCCCGCCGTGGGCGCGGCGGCCGCGGTCGGCATGACGGTCGACGGTGCCGCACTCGCGGCGCCCGCGGCGGGTACAGGGCCTGGCGCCCGGGTCAGGTCGAGTGGGGCTGTTGCGGCCCGGGTGGGGTCGGGGATGTGTTCCACGGTGTCGTGTCCTTCCTCGAACGGTCGCCACCGAGCATCCGCCGCGCACCGGCCCCGGCACATCGCCCCGCAGGCCGACACCGCCGACACCGCCGTTCGTCCTTTCGGCCGATGGCCCCCCCGACAGGAGCCGCCATAACCTGTCTCCATGCCCCGCTTCTCCGCCCTGGTCAGGCGTGTCACCGACCCCGCGACCCGGCCCCACGCCCTCGCCGTCACCGCCGCAACGGCCGTGTCCGTGCTGCTGGGCCTGCTGTGGTCCTTCGACCTGAAGAGCGGCCTCGCCATCTCCACGTACGAGGACTGGCCCGGCCCGCCGACCGGCCCGATGGACCTGGGGCCGACCGTCTCCGGCGGGATCGGTGTGCTGCTGCTGGTGTCGGTCGTGCGCCCGCGGGCGAGCGCGTCGGCGACCTTCGCGGCGGCGGTGGTCGCCCCGATCGTGGTCACGACGCTCTCAGCGCTCGTGTGGCCGCTGCCGCGGGGGATGTTCGGTTACCCCATCGCCGCGTCGGAGATGGCCGCGGTGGTGGCGCTCCTGGCCCTGACGGCTCTGCGCTGCAACGTCCCGCAGATCGTCACCGTGTCGTTCCTGGTGTTCGTGGCCACCTACTCCGACGTGCTGCGCGACCCCTTCACGCTCGACCCCACCAACGCCCTGCTGATGGTCGTGCTCGCGCTCGCCCCCGGCCTGTACCTGCGGTGGCAGGGGAACGAGCGGCGGGCACGCGAGGAGCGGACCCGCCAGGCCGAACGCCTGGACATCGCCCGCGACCTGCACGACGTGGTCGCACACGAGGTCACCGGGATCGTCGTTCAGGCGCAGGCGCTGCGGCACGTGGCCGAACGCGATCCGTCCGCGGTGCACGACGCCCTCCCGCGGATCGAGGAGGCCGGCACACGCGCCCTGGAGTCCATGCGGGGGCTGGTCTCCGGGCTGCGCGAACCCGGGGCGGCACCGCTCGCCCCGGGCGCCGCCGGTGAGGGCCTGCGCGCGCTCGACGCGTCGGCCGCGCCCGGACGCCCCGGCGTGCGGGTGGAGCTCTCCGGCCCGGTCGACTCGCTCCCGGCCGACGTGGGCACCGCACTGCTGCGGGTGGCGCAGGAATCGGTCACCAACGCCCTGCGGCACGCCCGCAGCGCCGGACGGGTGAACGTGCACGTCACGGTGGGCAACGGCTCCGTGGAGATCGAGGTCGCCGACGACGGGCACGGCAGCCCGCGGCGCGGGGGCGGCGGCCACGGCCTGGTCGGGATGGCCGAGCGTGTGCGCATGCTGGGCGGGCAATTGGACGCGGGACCCGCCGGGGAGCGGCAGGGTTGGACCGTGCGGGCGAACATCCCCGTACCCGAACGAGACAGAGACGAGGCGCGGTGACGATCCGTGTACTGCTGGCCGACGACCAGCCGATGGTGCGGACGGGGTTCCGCTACATGCTCGACGCCGAGGACGGGATCGAGGTGGTCGGCGAGGCCGGGGACGGGATCGAGGCGGTGCGCCTGGCCGGCGAACTGCGCCCGGACGTGGTGCTCATGGACGTGCGCATGCCCGGCATCGACGGTCTGGAGGCCACCAGGCGGCTCGCGGGCCCGGGCGTCGAGGACCCGCTGCGTGTGGTCGTGGTGACCACGTTCGACCTCGACGAATACGTGCACGCGGCGCTGACCGGCGGCGCGGTCGGGTTCCTGCTCAAGGACGCCGGCCCCGCGCTGCTGATGGAGGCGGTGCGTGCGGCCGACCGGGGCGACGCGCTGGTGTCCCCGCGCATCACCGTGCGGCTGCTGCGGCACTTCGCGACGGCGCACGCGGCCGGGGCGGGACCGGGCGGGGTCGCGCCGGAGAACGGGCTGACCGAGCGCGAACGCGACATCGTGCAGGCCGTGGCGCGCGGTGCGACCAACACCGAGGTCGCCGAGCAGCTGTACGTGACCGTGAGCACCGTCAAGACACACCTGGGGCGTGTGCAGGAGAAACTGGGCGCGCGCAACCGCGTGGAGGTCGCCGCGTGGGCGTACCGGAACGGGCTCGCGGCCTGAGGGAGCCGCGGCCGGCGCGCGCCCGTCAGCGGCCGGGAGCGCGCCGCTCGCAGGGCCTCACCACTGGGCGGGGCGGTAGTCCTTGAGGAAACACCCGTAGAGGTCCTCGCCGGCCTCCCCGCGCACCACCGGGTCGTAGACGCGCGCGGCGCCGTCGGTGAGGTCGAGCGGGGCGTGGAACCCGGCCGCGGCGAGGCGTTCCTTGTCGGGGTGCGGGCGCTCGTCGGTGATCCAGCCCGTGTCGACGCTGGTCATGAGCGTCCCGTCGCTCTCGAACATCTCCTGCGCGCTGGTGCGGGTGAGCATGTTGAGCGCGGCCTTGGCCATGTTCGTGTGCGGGTGTCCGGAGCCCTTGTACCCGCGGCCGAAGACGCCTTCCATGGCGGAGACGTTGACGACGTAGGTGCGTCGGGCCGGTGACGCGGCCAGGGCTGGGCGCAGGCGGTCGACCAGCATGAACGGCGCGCTGACGTTGCACAGCTGCACCTCGAGCATCTCCACGGGGTCGACCCCGCCGACGTTCTGGGTCCAGCTGTTGACGGGCGCCAGGTCGGGCACGAGACCGCCGGCGTCGATGGCGGTGCCGGAGCGGACCCGGTCCATGGAGGCCGCGCCGGTGGTCAGCGCCAGGGACGTCAGCATCTCTGGGGTGAAGGTGTGCCGGGCCTGGGTGAGCGCGCCCTCGGCCGCTCCCCCGGTGAGTTCCTGGACGCGTGGGCGCAGGCCGCCGAGCACCAGGGGCCGGGGCAGGCCGGACCCGGTCGCCGGTTCGGCCTCGGCCTCCAGGAGCGGGGCGTAGGAGGCCGGCGAGCGCCGCACGGTCTGGGCCGCGTTGTTGATGAGCACGTCGAGGTGTCCGCGGGAGGCGACGGTGTCGGCGAGCTCCATGACCTGGGAGGGGTCGCGGAGGTCGATGCCCACGACCTCCAGGCGGTGCAGCCACTCGTGGCTGTCCTCCATGGCGGCGAAGCGGCGCACGGCGTCGTTGGGGAACCGTGTGGTGATGGTCGTGTGGGCGCCGTCGCGCAGCAGCCGCAGGGCGATGTACATACCGATCTTGGCGCGGCCGCCGGTGAGGAGGGCCCGGCGCCCGGTCAGGTCGGTGCGGGCGTTGCGCCGCTGCCGGTTCTCGGCCGCGCAGGCCGGGCAGAGCTGGTGGTAGAACGCGTCGACCTCGCGGAACTTCTCCTTGCAGATGTAGCAGGGGCGGGCCTTGTGCAGCACCCCGGCGAGGGGGCCGTCGCTGCCGCTGGTGAGGGCGCGTCCGCTGGTCTCGTCGTCGATGCGGTCGGGGGCGGCGGTGGCCGTGGCGGCCAGGACCGCGGAGTCGTGTGCCTTGGCGCGGGCGCGGCGGTCGGCGCGGCGCTGTTCCTTGACCGCCTTGAACAGCCCGGCGGTGGCCCGCTGCACGGCGATCGAGTCGGGGTGGTCGATGGGCAGCTCACCCGCCTCGGCGATGACGTCCAGCGCCTCGCGCAGGCGGTCGGGGGAGAGCCCCTCGGTCGTGCTCCGTTCCGTCGTCTCCGTCACTTCCACCACTGCTCCGTCGGCTCCACGAGGCCCCGGGCGGGGCCGTCAGGAAGCTTATGCGCACACGGGCACCGCCTCAGCTCGCGGGCCCGCGCAGGGCGATCTCCCCGGATCCGGCCCTAGAACCCCGCTCCACCGGCGATCATGGAGGGGTACGCAGGACGGCGGTCGGGGCGCGCCCCCGGGCAGGAGGACCAGTGGACCGACTCACACGTGAACTCGTGGTGCTGCTCGACGAGGACCACCGGCACGTCGGGGTCGCCGACAAGGCCACCGTGCACACCGAGCAGACCCCGCTCCACCTGGCCTTCTCCTGCCACGTGCTGGACGCGCGCGGCCGCGTACTGGTGACCCGGCGGGCGCTGGGCAAGCGCACGTGGCCGGGGGTGTGGACCAACAGCTGCTGCGGCCACCCGGGACCGGACGAGACCCCGGAGGCGGCGGTGCGTCGGCGGGTGCGCCAGGAGCTCGGCCTCGACCTGACCGATGTGTGGCCGGCCCTGCCCGACTTCCGCTACCGGGCGGTCTCGGCCGAGGGGATCGTGGAGAACGAGGTCTGCCCGGTCTTCTGGGCCCGCACCGACGGCGAACCCGATCCGGACCCGGAGGAGGTCGCCGAGTACGCCTGGGTGGAGTGGAACGACCTGGTCGCGGCCGCCGAGCACGCCCCGTGGGCGCTCAGCCCGTGGTCGGTGCTGCAGATCCCGGCGATGCCCCGGCCGTGAGGGAGGGGGCACCTACCGTGAGGGCCCCGGGCCCGGAGGGAGAACCGGGCCGAGGCGGAGGGGGGACACGGGTCACTTCCCGGTGAGCTCCTTGGAGACCTCCGGGACCTCCCAGGTGGCGTCGTACTCGGAATGGTTGGCGTAGACCGCGGCCAGGTACTTCACGGCCATGCGCCAGGCGAACAGTTCGGACCACGGGTCTCCCCCGTGGACGGACGCCGACGGGTCGACGGTGCGCATGCTCGCGTCGTGCGCATCCGCGTAGCCGCGCACGATCCTGCGTTTCGCCGCGACCTCGGCCAGCGCCCGTTCCCTGCCGCGGGACCCTTCCGGGACCGCTTTCGACGCGCGTTCGTCCTCGTCCAACCGCGCGTTCAGGAACTCGACGATGGTCAACGGACAGCTCCTCATCTGCTACCCACGAATGCCCTACATATGGGCCAGTATCCGCCATTTGACCGTTTCAGGCCACCCCGGCCGGAACCGGCCCCGGAAGGTTGGCGGCACCTCCGCCACACGGGTACGCGAGCCGCAGGTCAGCTGCATCCCTCGAACTGCGGGACGCTCTTGACGAGCTCCAGATCGGTGCTGCCGAACCACTCCTCCAACAGCTCCCCCGCGGTCCCGTCCTGGTACATCTCGTTGATCGCCTTGTTGACCGCCTCGCAGGCCTCCACGTCGCCGTGCGGCAGCCCCACACCGTACTTCTCGTCGGTGAAGGGGTTGTTCACGAACCGGTAGGCGGAGGGGTCCTCGGCCAGGAACCCGGCGAGGATCAGGTCGTCGGTCGAGACCGCGTCGACACGTTCGTCGCTGAGCCAGTCGATGCACTGGCTGTAACTGGGGGCGTCGGCGACGGTCGCGCCGATGCCCAGACCGTCGGTGATGCGCGAGGCGGAGTTGGAGCCCTCGCCCTGGCACACGTCGTGGCCCTCCAGGTCGCGCACGGTCTCGATACCGGTCTCGTCGGCGCGCACGAGGATGTCCTGTTTGGCGACGTAGTAGGGGCCGCCGAAGGTCACCTCGGTCTTGCGTTCGGGGGTGATGGAGTAGGTGGCCACGACCATGTCGACCTCGCCGCCGATGATCTTGTCCTCCCGTTCGGCGGAGGTCACCCCGGCCAGTTCCACGTCCTCTCGCTCGAACCCCATGCCCTCGGCGAGGTAGTGGGCCACGTCGACGTCGAAGCCGGAGAACCCCCCGTTCTCGGACAGCCCCAGGCCGGGCTGGTCGAACTTGACGCCGATCGTGATGGTGTCGCCCTCCAGGACGGAGGGCTCCTCGCCGGGCGCGGAGCACGCGGCCAGGGTCAGGACCCCCGCGGCGGCAGCGGCGAGGAGGGGTGTGGTGGTGCGGTGCCGGTTCCTCATCGGCCTCGTCCTCGTCTCTCGGGGGTCATCGGTACTCGGCCAGCCGCGGGCGCACACCGGCGGCGATCAGGACCAGGACCAGCACGGTCCCGGCGGGCAGCAGCCACGTCCACACCGACAGCGACCTCTCACCGCTCTCGATGCCGGCCTCGAACTGGGCCCCGTGCAGGTCGATGAGCCGGTCGAGCGCGTAGGTGTACTCGGTGAACGCGCCGTCCTCGTGGTGGGCGATGTCCATGCGGGCGTCGATCGCTCCGGAGCGGTCACCGTCCGCGTCGAGCCCGCGCATGTCCCGGTCCGCGTCCTGCAGGGTGTCGTAGGCGGTCAGGACCTCGCCGAGCGTCTCGCGTTCGGCCGGGAGCAGGGCCTGGCGTGCGTCCTCGCCCAGGTAACCGAGGGTGCCGGGGTCGGCGTCCTCGTCCCCGTCGGCCTGCTCCCCCGATCCGGGCAGGTCCGGGTAGTCCTCGGCGACCTCCGCGACCTGCTCGTAGTACTCCTCCAGGTCCGATGCCGGCCGGAACAGCACCGCCTGCGCGCGTTCGAGGTAGACCTGCTGGTGGTGGTCGGCGTGCTCGGGATCGAGCAGGAACCGGCTCTGGTCGGCCTGCATGTCGGTGGCCACGGCCGTGGCGCGCGACAGCGCCATGGCGGCGTCCAGGCCCTCCTCCTTGGCGCGGCTCTGGTCGTTGCCGCTGCCGTTGAGCGCCACGATGACCCCGACCGTCAGCACCGCGGTGGCGGCCGTCGCGGCGATCAGGGGCGCGTTGAGGCGGCGGCGGAACCGGCCGCGCAGGTAGAGCTGGAACCCCGCGAGCACACCGACGGCGATCACCCCCGAGCCGCCCACCCAGGCCAGGCCGAGCGCGACCGCCTCCTGGCCGTCCTCGTGGTTGGCGCGCACGATCGCCGAGGAGTCGAGCCCGAGGTTGAAGGCCTTCGGCATGAGGTCGGTGTGCATGAGGTGGCTGCCCTCGCGGTACCGCTCCAGGGCGTCCCCGTCGACCTCGCCCGGCGCCGCCCCGGCCTCGTCGTTGAGCAGCAGCGCCTCCCCCGCGGCGCGTTCGTACTCGCCGATACCGTCCAGCACCGCCTGGACGTTGACCTCCTCGACGGTGTCACCCTCGGTGAGCGAGGCGGCCTGCAGCAGGGCCTCGTTGGCGCGGGCGCGGCTCTCCTCGTAACGTTCCTCGGCCGCCTCGCGCCCCGACCCGAGCTCGTGGTCGGTACCCATGAGCAGCACGTCGGCGGTCTGGGCGTCCATGTCGGCCAGCGCCAGGTACAGCTCCGTGGTGGCCATGGCCTGCGGCCCGGCGTCGTGGCCGAGCACCTCCATGCCGTCCCGGGCCTGCCCGAGGGTGGAGCCCGCCGAGACCGCCAGCCCGCCCACCGCGACGACCGCGGCCGCGGTCAGCAGCCACAGGCGCGCGGGCGTGGTGCGCAGGCGCGCGCGCAGGCCCGACCGGGGCCGCTCATCCCCGCTGGAGGACGATGACGGTCCACGCACCGACGTAGATGCGGTCGTTGTCATTGAGGGGGACCTCCACGTTGGGGGTGATGGGGTTCGCGGTCCCGTTGACCGTGGTTCCGTTGGTCGACCCGGGGTCCAGGAGCGCCCACGTGTCACCCTCGCGTGCGACGAGGACCGCGTGAACGTGGGAGATCGCGGGGTCCCCGCCGGGGCCGCCCAGGTCGATCTCGGGGGTGAAACCGCGGGAGGCGCTGCGCCGGCCGATGTGGACCCGGTCGCTGTCCAGGGTGACCCTGCGGGGCCGGTGGCCGGTGGGGAAGGCGATGCGCGCGGGGTCGAGCATGCCCTGGTCGACCATGTACTGGTAGTAGGCCGGGTCGGCGGCCACGACGGCGCGCCAGATGGCGCCGAGGGGGCTGGCACCGGGGTGGCGGCGCTGGTGTGCTCCGGACCGGGACGCGAAGTCGTACCCGCACTCCTCGCAGAAGCGCCCGGCGCGGGAGGTCCCGCACTCGGGGCAGGGACCTCCGCGGGGTTCTCCGGCGGGCGGACGCGGCGCGGGGACGGGCGGTGTGGTCGGGGGCGCGTGGGTGCGGGGGTCGGGGGCGGCGAGCGGGGCGAGGGTCTGCAGGCGGAGCCCGCACACGTCGCAGAAGTCGTCGGATGTGGAGTCGTGCCCGGACGGGCAACTCGGCATGGGGTCCCTCCTACCCGGTCAGGGGGTGCCGTCCGGCCCCGGGGGTTCGCGGCGCGCCCGCGTGCGGACGGTCCGGGTCGAGTTGGTGTCCAGCGTCATCTCGTCGACCTTGTCGACCTGGGAGCGCAGCCGCACGGTCCCGGTCCCGGCGTCGACCACGTCCACGACCCTGGAGAGCAGCCGGGTGGTCTCCTCGTCCCCGGACTCGTGCGCCAGGGCCACGGCGCGTCCCAGCCGGGTGGTGGCTGTGTCCTCGTCGCCGTCGCGGCGGGCGGCCAGGCCCTCCTGGATGGCCTCGGCGAGCTCGGCCTGCCCGGTGTAGTGGGCGACCCTCGGATCGATCCCGGTGGAGCGCTCCTCGTCGGCGGTCCACTCGGCGAGGATGTTCCCGGAGGCCAGGACCCGGTCCTCGGCCCCGTCGCCGCCGGGCAGCACCACACGGACCCACCCCGCGCGCATCTGGCGGCCCGGGTCGCCGGGCGGCACCTCCACGCACACGTGGTAGTCGCGGCTCTCGGCGCCCCAGGAACCGGTGGGGTAGTCCCCGGCCTGTGGAACCCGTTCGACCGCGCGGGCGGTGAGCTCCTGCACGGTGGGTGCGACCTGTTTGACGTAGCGCACCACGGCGTTCTGCGGGGTCCACAGCCGCAGGGCGACGTCGGCCACGGACTTGCCCATCGAGGTGCGGGCCATGGCGCGGAAGTCCTCGACCAGGTCGTCCGGGTCGGCGATCAGCCCCGGACCGCCGCCGAGCAGGGCCTCGTCGATGAGGCGCAGGTCTTCGACGCGCCAGTCGGTGCCCACGCCCCGGCAGTCGCACACGAAGGTTCCGGCCAGGGACTCGAGGGTCTCGGTGAACTCCGCGCGGGACTCGTTGTTCTGCCCGTCGGTGAGCAGGATCGTGTGCCTGGGCCCGTCGGCGCCCTCGAACAGCGACGCCGCACGCTTCAACCACGCGCCCATGCGGGTGCCGCCGTCGGCCCGCAGCCGCCCGATCGCCTCGTACGCCTCCGCGCGCGTGCGGTCGTCGACCTCCACGAGTGCGGGACGCGAGGGGTAGATCATCTGCGCCTCGCGGTGCCCGGCCACGACCGCGAACCGCACCCCGTCGCGCAGGGTCTCGACGGCGGCGCGGGCGGCGCGCTTGGCGGCGTTGATCTTCTGGCCGTACATCGACCCGGAGGTGTCGACGACCACGACCTGGTTGGCGCGGACGGCGTCGCCGGCCGCGACGGGGGTCTCGGAGGTGACACCGACGACGGCATGGACCTCGCGTGCGCCGAGGGGCAGATGGGGGTTCTGGTCGATCTCGACCCGGAAGGCCGGGCCGGGCGCGGACTCAGACGGGTGCGGCACGGGGACCCCCTCGGGAGACGGGGACGGGGACGACGACCACGGTGATGTTGTCCTTGCCGCCGGCTCTCAGCGCCAGGCCGACGTAGTCGCGCGCGGCCGCCAGGGGGTCGGCGTCCGCTCTCGGTACGGCGCCGGCCATCTCCCCGGGTTCGGCGTAGTAGTTCCACAGCCCGTCGCTGCACAGCACCACCGCGCCGGGCCCGGTCGGGGTGACGGTCGAGACGTGGGCGTCGATCTCGCCGGAGTCGGCGCCCATCCACGCGATGAGGGCGTGGGCGTGCGTCGAGCGCATCGCCTCCTCGCGGGTGAGCGCCCCGGCCTGGACCATCGCCTCGGCCCAGGAGTCGTCGCGGGTCAGCAGTGCGGGTGCGTCGGCGCCCTCGGTGTCGGAGACCCAGTAGGCGCGGCTGTCCCCGACCCAGCCGACCGTCACCGACCCGGTGCCGGCGTCGACCACGGCCGAGACGAACGTGCACGCCGGGGCGGAGCTGGGCGAGTCGGCGATGGCCGCGACGGCCTCGGCTGCCCGGGTCATGGCCTCCCCGGTGGCCTTGCGGGGGTCGTCACCCTCCGCGACCCGTTCGGCCAGGACCGCCGCTCCGGTCTCGGCGGTGATGCGGGAGGCCTCGTCGGAACGGGGCGAACTGGAGACGCCGTCGCAGACGACCGCGCACACCGTCCCCGCCCCGTACCCGGCGCCGTCCGGCACGAGGCGGACGGCCATGGCGTCCTCGTTGCGGCGGTGGCGGAGGCCGATGTCGCTGACCCCGGAGGCCGACACGGTCCGCACCACCACGTGGTCGCGGCCAGTGGGCTGCAGGTATCCGCAGTCGTCGCAGTAGCCGTCGGTGACCCGGCCCGGGCACCAGGCGCAGGCCTGCGGGTCGGGGTCGGCCCCCTCCCCGGACGGGCGGGCCCACGGGGACACGGCGCCCGCGGGCTGCACGGTGCGCTCCGCGGAGTTCACGGCGTCGCGGCGTACCGGCTGGGTGGCGAGCGCGTCGATCTGGTCCCACTCGGAGTCCACCGCGAGGCTGTCGGTCAGGGAGGTCCCGCCCGTGTGCACGTGTTCGCCGTGGTCCGAGGGCCGGTCCCAGCGCGCACCGCTCGGGGTGGTCCAGTCGCCCTCCTCGGGGCGCCCGCGGGCGGTCACCGAGGACAGGGTCGTGTCCCCGTCCTCCCGGGACGCCCCCAGGGGGATCCCGTTGCGGCCGAGGCCCTCCGGTTCCGGAGTGGCCCGGCGCACCTCGTCCGGCAGGGTGCGGCCGCAGCCCTCACAGAAGGCGTCTCCTGCGTTCACCCTGTCGGCGCATCCGGGGCAGGTCCGCACCTTTGTCATCGCCGTTCCTTCGTTGCTCACAGCAGCGTCTTCGGACGTAGGGAGTTGGCCCGGTCGACCAGCGCGTACCGGTCGGCGGGCGACCGGGCCCAGTGCGCCAGGGCCCGGTAGCGCCGTTCCAGGTCGGTGCGCACGCCCTCCTCGGTGAGGGGTGCGCCCAGCAGTCGGGCGGAGGGGTCGGCGCGGCCTCCGCGGCCGAGCCAGTCCAGGGCGCCCTCCAGGACCCGCACGGCGAGGCGGTCGCCGCGCTCGCTGTCGAGCCCCAGGCGCCCGAGCCGTTCGCCGGCCCGCAGGAAGTCATCGGCGGCGTGGGGGTCCTCGCCGGTGACGAGCAGGGCGACCAGCACCGTCTGGGCGTGCACGTGGAGGCTGGACAGTTCCGGGACGGTGTCCAGGACCTCGATGGCGCGGGACCGCTGCCCCTGGGCACGGCGGATGCGGGCCAGCCCGAAAGCGGCGCTGACGTAGGAGTGGTCGGTGTTCCAGACCGTCCGGTACAGCCCGGCGGCGGTCTCCAGACCCCCGGTGCGCTCGGCGGCCAGGGCCAGGCCGAGCTTGGGGGCGATCTCGCCCGGCAGGTGGGAGTAGAGCTCGTCGAAGTGGGCGTGCGCGTCCTCGAACTCGCCGTCGCCCAGCTCCATCACGGCCATGTACCACATGGTCCGCCAGTCGCCCGGCATCGTCTGGTTGAAGGCGTGCAGGGTCTCGGTGGCCTCGAGCTTGCGGCCCTCGGTGATGAGCGCGCGCACGAGCATGAGCCGGGTCTCGGGGGTGGGCGCGGGTGCGGAGCGCAGGGTCGGCACGAGTTCGGCCGGGGAGAGCGAGGAGAACCCGCGCAGGAGCTGGGCTGCCGGGTCTCCCGGGTCGATGAGCGGGGCCGGGAGCAGCGCGGCGGCCCGGGTGGGCGAGGGCGGTTCCAACAGGGTGTCGGAGTCGTGGGGGCCCACGTCGGCGGCGCTGAAGCTCTCCGGGCCGAACAGGGACGAGGACGCCGGGTGCGGGGACTCGTCCAGGTCGGCGAGGACCTCGCGCAGCACCCCGGTGAGCTGCTCGGCCATGTCGGCGGCGTCGTGGAACCGCCGTTCCGGTTCGTTGTGGGTGGACCGGCGCAGCAGGCGGTCGTAGGACTCGTAGCGGCGCAGCAACGGCACCGACTCGCGCGGCGGCAGGCTGTGGGGATGACGCCTCCGGAAACTGAACCGGAAGCTCAGCACGGCCAGGGCCCGGCCCACGGCGTACAGGTCGGAGCTGACCGAGGGCCCCGACCGGATGATCTCCTCCTCGGGCACCCGGTAGCCGGGGGTGGTGTAGACGGGGCTGGCGGTGTCGTCGATGCGCCGCACGCCGCCCAGGTCGATGAGCTTGATCTGCTCCTCGCTCTGGATGACGTTGTCGGGCTTGAAGTCGCAGTACAGCAGGTTCTTGGCGTGCAGGTAACCGAGGGCGCGCAGGCACTCCAGCCCGTAGGCGATGACCTGGGCCAGGGGCAGTGCCTGGTCCTCCTCGCCCTCGCCCCGGCGGTCCAGCAGCAGTTCGCGCAGGGACTTGCCGCCCACGTACTCCATGACGATGTGCCCGCCCGGGATCCCGGTCTCGGGGTCGGGGTGCTGGGCGAAGTTGATGATCTTGACGATGTTGGGGTGCTCGACCTGCGACAGGTACTCGCGTTCGGCCGCGGCGGCCTTGTGCGCCTCGGCGTCGCCGGCGTTGAGCAGGCCCTTGAGCACGACCCAGCGGTCGTTGACGTTGCGGTCGCGGGCGAGGTAGATCCAGCCGAGCCCGCCGTGGGCCAGGCAGCCGAGCACCTCGTACTGGCCGCCGACCATGTCGCCCTCGACGAGCTTGGGCACGAAGGAGAACTGGGTCCCGCAGCGGCGGCAGAAACCCTGGGTGCGGCCGGGCTGCCCTCCCCGGCTGCGGCCGACCTTCTCGTTGCAGTGGCCGCAGTAGCGGTTCTTCTCCGCGACGACGGGGTCGGTCATGACCGCCTCGGACGGGTCGCGGTAGGGCACGACCGGCACCTGCACCAGGCCCATGCCGAGCATGCCCCGCGAGGTGGGGCGGCTGGTGCGGCCGGAGGAGCTGCCGCTCAGCGGGGTTCCGGTGCTCCCTGCCGTGTTGCCGGGGCCGCTGCGTCCGGACAGGCGCACGTTCCCGGACACCGGGTGGGAACCGGAGTCGTCACCGCTGCCGGGGTCGCTGCCGGGGCGCCCGGGCCACTCCTCGGGGGGCGCGGCACCCGGGCGGGGGACCGGGGGGAACGGCCCCGGGGGTCGGGGGGCGGATCGGTCCTGGTCGGGGGTTCGCACGTCTGGGGGGGCCAGGCCGCACACGCCGCAGAATCCGTCCTCGATACGGCCGGTGCAACCGGGAGCCGTGCATTGGGTCATCTGTTGTGCACCACCATCACTCTCGCCCTTCTGACGCTCCCGCGCCCGGTGTGGTTCTGTTCGATCCGCAACCGGATCCGGCCACCTGTCTCAGGGCGTCGCGGTAGGCGGCGAGGGCCGCGGTGGCCTCGCGCAGGTCACCCGGGGCGCGCCACAGGGCCCGTTGTGCGCGGCGGTCCTCGGTGAGCAGGCGTTCGTCCTCGGCCAGACCGAGGCGCACCGCGCGGGCCCGGTACCCGTCCAGGCGCCCGCGGAGTTCACCGCGGCGATCGAGGAGGCCCTGGAGGTTCTCCTCGCGTTCGGTGAGGTCGTCGACGGTCTCGTGCACGGCCTGCTGGAGCCTGCCGTGGAGGGTGCCGAGCTCGCGCCAGCGGCCGCGGTCCCGCAGCGCGGCCATCTGCGCCAGGCCCGAGCGCAGGGGCGGGACGGCGTCGGGGACCTCGATCGGGGCGGGGACAGCGACGGCCTCGGCCACACGTCTGCGGAGCGCGGCGGTGCGGCCCGCCTTCACCTCGGCGTCGTCGATGGCCCACGCGAGGCGTTCGGCGCTCTCGTCGTAGGAATCGCGCATCCGCAGGGCGTCCCGGAGCTCACCGGCGGTGCGTTCGAACCGCACGCGGGCCCGTTCGAGGCCGGAGGTGTCGACCGTGTCGTCCTCGGCGACCAGGGAGAGGGGGTCGCGCCGTATGGTCTCCCCGAGCGCGGCGAGCTCGGTGCGCAGGGGTTCGTGGTCGTCCTCGTCCCCGCCGACCATCCCGGCCAGCGAACCGATCTCCTGCCACAGGGCCTCGAGGTCGCCGAGCCGGGGGTGGAGCACCTCCCAGGCGGACTCTGCCTCGGCGACGACCCGCGCTGCCTCGTCGTAGTCGGCGGACATGCGGGCGACCGCCTCGGCGAGCGAGAGGTGTTCGGTGTCGTCGTCGAGGAGCCCCCGGCGTTCCAGCGGCCGGGGTTCGAGCGGGAGCGCGACCGCGGGCCCGGTCAGGACGCGGGAGAGGGACTCGCGGACGGAGCCGTCCTCACCCCCGGAACCGCGGAGGGCGCAGGCCTGGTCGACGACGTTCTCGAAGGCCCCGTACACCGTCCACAGCCTGTGGATACTTCGCTCGGCCCGCACCCACCGCTCCCGGGTGCGGCCCACGGGGTCTGCGCCCTGGAGCATGCGCTGGGCGACGTTGCGGTCCAGGTCGGCCAACTGGAGGGAGATGCGTGTACGTTCGCCCCGCACACGGTTGAGCGCCTCCTCGATGCCCTCCCAACTCATGGACGGGTTCTGGGCCCCCGACGCGCTCGCCACCGTCCCTACCACTCCCCGCGTCCGGCCCCCGCGCCGTGCGCGGAGCAGCCGGTGTCTCGATGCCGGGGCGCGCCCGGCCGCCGCCCCTCACACGAGTCTGACCCCCTCCCGCCCCCATCACAAGGGAATGCGGGACTTACGCAGCTCGATGCACGGTTCGTGGCGGCAGGGGCCCCGGAGGTCATGGGGCCGGGTGGGACGTCCGGACACGCTCCAGCACGAAGGCGGCACGGTCGGCGACGGGCACGAGGGGGAGTTCGACCGTCTCGTAACCGAACGCTGGATAGGCCTCCACCATCGCGTCGTGGGTGCGCACGGCCTCGTCCCAGGACTGGTGGCGTTCGGTGTCGGCCCCGAAGATCTCCGCCCACGGGGGCGCCACGAACACGGTGCGGTGATACCGGAACCGGCGTGCGGCCTCGGCGACGTGTCCAGGCACCTGCTCGCCCCGCAGCAGGTGCCTGCCGACCAGGTCGGGCACACCGCGGTCACAGAAGACCGGGCCGGGCAGGGCGGCGGCCTCGCGGTGCGAACGGAGCTCCCACTGGAGCATGAGCTCGCCGAAGAGGCGGGGGTCGTCCCGGTCGAGGCCGGGGCCGCCGATCTCGCGCTGGTCGCGGATGATCGCCCGCCCGGCCTCCGGGGTGCGGGCGTACCCGAGCCCGGCGAGGTGGTCGAGGAGGGTGGTCTTGCCCGCCCCGGGGCCGCCGGTGACGACGACGAGGTGGTCCATGTACGTTCCTTCCGTGGTCCTGCCGGGAGGTGCCCGGCCGTGGTGAGGAGGGAGGGGCTCCGCTGTGCCGAACCCCGTGTCCCTGGTGATCTCGGTGCGCGCCCGGCCGGGGTGCCGCGAGGCCTTCCTGGAGGGCATCGCCCGCAACGCACGGGCGTCGGTGCGCGACGAGCCGGGCTGCCTGCGCTTCGACGTGACGGCGGACGCCGCGGACCCGGACCTGTTCTGGGTGCACGAGGTCTTCCGCGATCAGGGGGCGTTGGAGGAGCACCGCCGCAGCCCGCACTTCTTGGCGTGGCAACAGGAGAAGACCCAGGTGGTCGTGGCGGGGAGCCAGCAGGGCCACCTGGGCC
This sequence comes from Nocardiopsis coralli, assembly GCF_014892575.1. Classification (GTDB taxonomy): domain Bacteria; phylum Actinomycetota; class Actinomycetes; order Streptosporangiales; family Streptosporangiaceae; genus Nocardiopsis; species Nocardiopsis coralli. The sequence goes on from NZ_JADBGI010000003.1 coordinate 282,307, forward strand.
GACTGGTCGTGGACGAGGGGGCTGCGCCGCCCCGCCCGTGACAGGACGCTACGGGGTGCCCGGCCAACACCGACCACCTGCTGCGCGGAAGGCGTCCACCGAACAAGCCCTAGTCGTCGTGCTTGGGTGCGCGGTGCCGGCCGCCGCGGCGCGGACGCTCGTCCCCGTCCTCCGGGGCCTGCGCACCCTCGTCCTCGGGCTCCTCGTCGCCGACCGGTCCGGTGGAGAAAGCACGGGTCGCGCCGGGGCTCTCGGGCGCTTCGTCGCCCGGGCGGCGCGGGTGCTCGAAGCGTTCCCCGGGTTCGAAGGTCTCGGTGGGCGCGGCCCCTCCGGCGTCCGGGTCGAGCAGGTCCTCACCGTACCCGGGGCCCCCGCCGGCCCGGAACTCCTCCTCGGGCACGGGCTCCGGGTCCTCCCCCGACACGTACTCGGGTTCGGCCCCCGCGGCACCGGCGCCGTACTCGGCACCCTCGTCCGGGCCGGCGTCCTCCTCGCCCTCCTCGCCCCAGTCGAACAGGCCCTGGGCGCTGCGCAGCCGGAACCCGGCCACGGCGAGCACGACACCGAAGATGATCGCGTAGATCCCGATGACGAACACGATCGCCTCGGCGCCCTGCAGCGGCCAGAACCACAGCAGCAGACCGAAGATGACCGAGAGCGCGCCGACGAAGATCAGCAGCCACTCCGAGCTGATCTGGGCACGCAACCGGATCGCGGTGACGATCTCGCCGATGCCGGTGACGATCGCCCACGCACCGATGATGAACACGAGCGCGATCACCGCGGCCAGCGGCCACAGCAGCGCGATCAGACCCATGACGAGCGTCAGGACCGCCTGCACGACCAGAGGAGCGCGGGTCCCTCTCTCGGCCCGGTAGGCGGTGTAGCCGACCGCACCGGCGTCCACGAGCGCGTAGACACCGAAGATCACGGCCAGGGCGACCAGGGTGAGCCCCGGCCACACCAGGGCCAGGAGTCCGAACAGTACGGCGGCCACACCCCGAAGGACCACCAGCCACCAGTTGCGACTCAGGTACCCGAGCAGTCCCTCGGGCAATGCGTACCCGACCATCGCAGCCTCCCTCCTCGGCGAGGGGCCCCGCACGGGCGGGGCCGCACCCTGGCACTTCCCGCAATGCCGCCCTCCGACGACTCCTCGCTCGCAAAATGCCGGGAAAACGGGGGCTGTGGCCGGGGCCGGACACACGAACGCCCGCCCCCGCCACCGGTCGGCCTCGGGGGCCGGCGGGTGGCGCGGACGGGCGTGTGGTGTTCGCCCGGGCTCCGAGACCCGGGGAACGGGCTGCTGCTAGCCCTGGCCGGGGTAGCGGCGCTCGTTCGCACCGATGTAGTGCTGGCGCGGGCGCGCGATCCGGAAGGCCGGGTCGTGCAGCTGCTCGCGGTAGTGCGCGATCCACCCGGGCAGGCGGCCCAGGGCGAAGAGCACGGTGAACATGTTGGTCGGGAAGCCCATGGCCCGGTAGATGACGCCGGTGTAGAAGTCGACGTTCGGGTAGAGCTTGCGCTCGGTGAAGTAGGAGTCGGCGAGCGCGGCGGCCTCGAGCTTGAGCGCGAGCTCGAACAGCTCGTCCGGGTTGTCGTCCCGGTCGAGGATCTGGGTGGCCAGACCCTTGATCTCCTTGCTGCGCGGGTCGAAGTTCTTGTAGACCCGGTGCCCGAAGCCCATGAGGCGGACCTCGCGGTTCTTCACGCGCTCCAGGAAGTCCTCGATGCTGACACCCGAGTCGCGGATCTCGTCCAGCATCTCCAGGACGGCCTGGTTGGCGCCGCCGTGCGACGGGCCGGAGAGCGCGTTCACGCCGGAGGCGATGCTCGCGAAGATGTCGGCCTGCGAGGAGCCGACGACCCGCACGGTGGCGGTGGAGCAGTTGAGCTCGTGGTCGGCGTGCAGGATCAGCAGCAGGTCGACGGCCTTGCCGAAGAGTTCGCCCAGCTCACCGTCGGGACGCGCGTCGCCGAAGGTCATGCGGGTGAAGTTCTCGACGTAGTCGAGCGAGGGGTCCGGCGCGATCGGCTGCTCGCCGATGGAGTTGCGGTAGATGCGGGCCGCGATCGTCGGCAGCTTGGCCATCAGCCGGATCGTGGCGAGCTCGACCTGGTTCTCGTCGTCCGGGTCGACGCTGTCGTCGTAGTAGGCGGCCAGGGTGTTGACCGCGCTGGCGACCAGCGACATCGGGTGCCCGTTGCGGGGCATCGCGTCGATGAACGTGCCCATGTCGTCGGGGATGTCGGCGTTCTCGCGCAGCTTGTCGGAGAACTCCTTGAGCTGGCCGGGCTCGGGCAGCTCGCCGTAGATCACCAGGTAGGCGACCTCGAGGAAGCTGCTGCCGACGGCCAGGTCCTGGATGGGGTACCCGCGGTAGCGCAGGATCCCGGCGGCGCCGTCGATGTAGGTGATCTTCGAGCTACAGGAGGCCGTGTTGCCGAACCCCGGGTCGAGGGTGGTCATACCCGTGGACCCCAGCAGGGTCTTCAGCTCGATGGTGCGCTCGCCCTCGGTGCCGGTGAACACCGGAAGTGTCAGCGTGCCGCCCTCGTAGTGGAGCTCCACCGTGCGCTCTTTCTCGTCATCGCTCATGCCCGAGGTCAACCTTTCCAGGCGGGGGATCCGTGAGGTCCGTGGGACGCGGGGCGGTCAGCCTCCACGTTCTTTTGATTCACTCGTTATTGTTCTGTTTTGTTAAACGACCGTTAAGCAAAATCATATAAGTTTCACCGATTCAGGAACAGGTGACATGCAACACACACATGCGACCGCTCAGAATTACCGTCCGGTGAAGATCTACAGACTTTGCCGCATCGTGTTAACTTCCGTGATCGCCCTGAGACACCACGTACGGCACCGGGGATCACCCGGCGTCGCCATCGGTCTCCAGTTGGGTCCCCTGAGCACCTCGTCGCACGGTGCTCCGCGTCCGCTTCCCATGCCCCTTCACAGATAGGGACAAACCGGAACGTCCATCGGAACGACCGCGCCGCCGATCGTGCCCTAGCGGCCTCTTCACAGAGTACCTTCGCGCTGATCACGGGCGCTGAGGCGGGGTGGTCTCCGGTCGGTGATCTTGGCCTCTGCGCACGCCACGGGTACCGCGGCCGCCCGGCCGGGACCGCGCTGAGAGGGGCCGGCGTGTGCTCCGGGCGTGCTCCCGGAACGGGGGTTCACACAGGTCTAGGCCAATGGGACCGGGAAACAATGCCGTGCCGCCGGCATCGCACACGGTGAATATTTCCGTTCGGGTGAGAAAGCGCCGCCGACGTGCGAGAACGAACGGGGCCAACTTGCGGGGATCTTGCTACCAGCGCCGGGTTCAGCGCCGAAACCGGCTCCAGTAGCAAGATCCCCGGGCCACGCGCTACGCGTTCTCCTCGACGCCGCCCGCGAGCAGCGCCTCCATGAAGAGTTCCGGGTGGTCGCGCTCGATGACCCGCAGGCGCCACTTGTTGTTGACCAGCACCAGGAGTTCCCCGTCGGAACGGCGCCGCAGCACCTCCGCGCCGGAGAGCGAGTGCAGGCCGGGCGCGGAGTCCTCGTCCGTGCGCCGCGCCACCGAGTACTCCAGCGGCGAGGCCTCGATCGGCGAGCGGAACTCCTCGGCCATGCGGTGGCGCACCACGTCGAACTGGAGCGGCCCCACCGCCGCAAGCACCGGCGCCTGCTCACCGCGCACGTCCGAGGTCAGCACCTGGACCACACCCTCGGCGTCCAGCTGGGCGATCCCCCGCTGGAACTGCTTGTACTTGCCGGCGTCGACCGCACGCGCGACCGCGAAGTGTTCCGGGGCGAAGCTCGGGATCGGCGGGAACACGACCTTCGGACCGTCGTAGAGGGTGTCGCCGACCGACAGCGCCTGCGCGTTGACCAGGGCGATCACGTCACCGGGGAAGGCCTCCTCGATGGTGGTCCGGTCGGAACCGAAGACCGCCTGGGTGTACTTGGTCGCGAACGGGCGCCCCGTCTCCGCGTGGGTGAGCACCATGCCGCGCTCGAACCGGCCCGAGCTGACGCGCACGAACGCCATGCGGTCGCGGTGGTTCTTGTCCATGTTGGCCTGCATCTTGAAGACCTGGCCGGAGAAGGGCTTGCCGACCTCGCGGGGCTTGCCCTCGACGTCCTCCTTGGCCGCGGGCGCCGGGGCCAGGTTCACGACCGCCTCGAGGAGCTGGCCCACGCCGAAGTTGGAGAGCGCGGCGCCGAACAGCACCGGCGAGGACTCCCCCGCCAGGAAGGACTCGACGTCGAAGTCTGCACCGAGCGCTTCCAGCAGCTCGATCTCCTCCTGCGACTGGGTCCAGGCCTCCTGCTCGGTCTCGGCGGCCTCCTCGGCCGACATGGGCTCCTCGAGCGCCTTCTTCGCCCCGCCCGGGGTACGGGTCAGCTTCGTGTACTGCCCGTCGGAGCGGCGGTCGATGAGGCCGCGGAAGTCGCCGGCGATACCCACCGGCCAGTTGAGCGGGGTCGGGCGCAGGCCGATGCGCTGCTCGATCTCGTCGAGGAGCTCCAGGGGCTCGCGGCCGGGGCGGTCCCACTTGTTGACGAACGTGATGACCGGCATCTTGCGGGCGCGGCACACGTCGAAGAGCTTGAGGGTCTGCGGCTCCAGGCCCTTGGCCGAGTCCAGCAGCATGATCGCGCAGTCGACCGCCGAGAGCACGCGGTAGGTGTCCTCGGAGAAGTCGGCGTGGCCCGGGGTGTCCAGGAGGTTGAGGACACGGCCCTCGTAGTCGATGCGCAGGGCGGCCGAGGTGATGGAGATGCCGCGGTCCTGCTCCATGGCCATCCAGTCGGAGGTGACGCCGCGGCGGTCGCCCTTGCCGTGCACCGCGCCGGCGGACGAGATCGCCTGGGAGTGCAGCGCGAGCGCCTCGGTCAGGGTCGACTTACCGGCGTCGGGGTGGGAGATCACCGCAAAGGTGCGCCGCCTGGCGGCCTCCTGTGCCGCGCCGGAACCCTGCCGCGGCGCATCCGCCGTGTCCACGCTCATCGCCGTTCGCCCGTCCCGCTCGTGTCGCTGTCGGTTTTCGGCCCCGTCCAGCCTACGTGCGACGACGAACCCGCCCGACCATCGGCGAAAGCGGGCGATCGGGGTCAGGAACCGCCTGGTTCGAGGGCCGCACCGATCCGGCGCAGCACCTCGTCGTTGCCGGCACCGCTGGGGTAGACGGCGACCAGGACCCGATCGGGTTCGGGTCCGCCCTGGGGGTCGAGCAGGGGACGCGCGGCGGTGCTGACGTAGGCCATCGCCTCGTCGAAGCGCACCCACACCGTCTCCTCGTCCTCGCCGGACCCTCGCAGCCAGGAGCGCAGCACGTGGTTGTGCGCGGCGATGACGGACGCGGCGACCACGCCCGAGGCCAGGGAGAACGCGGACCCGGCGCGTTCGGTGAGGTAGTGGCTGAACGCCGACTGGTAGCGGGCGGTCATCGCCACCTCGCGGTCGCGCAGCCGCGGGTGCGCGCGCACCAGGCGGTACCGGGGCAGGGTGATCTCGGGATCGCGCACGTACCCCTGGAAGACCATGCGCGCGGCCGAACGCACCGCGGTGAGCGGGTCGTCCGGGGACGCGTCGAGGTATCCCACGACCGTCGCGAAGAGCTCGTCGTGCTCGGCGAAGAGGATGTCCTCCTTCGAACCGAACCGGCGGAACAGGCTGCGGCGGCTCACCCCCGTGGCGGCCGCGATGCCGTCCATCGTCGTGCGTTCGAACCCGTACTCGGTGAAGAGGCCGACCGCCGCGAGGACGACCTCCCGTGTGCTCACCCGCGCCTGCGCCACGGCCACCTCCGTTTCCACCGACCGAGGGTAGCTGTGCCCCACCGGTGTACTTCCCCGCACCTACCTTCTATCCTGGCACTGAATGCCAGTGTTGGGCACGCGGTGCCAGACGGAGGAGAACCTGATGAGCGACTTCGATCTGTTCAGGACGACGGAGGAACACGAGGAGCTGCGCGAGGCGGTGCGCGCTGTGGCCGAGGACAAGATCGCTCCGCACGCCGCCGAGGTCGACGACAAGAGCCGCTTCCCGCAGGAGGCCCTCGAGGCGCTCGTGGCCACCGACTTCCACGCGCCCCACATCGGGGAGCAGTACGACGGTGTGGGCGCCGACGCGCTGGCCACCTGCATCGTCATCGAGGAGGTCGCCCGGGTCTGCGGTTCCTCCTCGCTCATCCCGGCCGTCAACAAGCTCGGCACCATGCCCGTGATCCTGGGCGGCTCCGAGGACATCAAGCAGCGTTACCTGCCGAAGGTCGCCAGTGGCGAGGCGATGTTCTCCTACGGCCTGTCCGAGCGCGAGGCCGGTTCCGACACCGCGGCGATGCGCACCCAGGCCGTGGCCGACGGCGACGACTGGATCCTCAACGGCCAGAAGTCGTGGATCACCAACGCCGGCGTCAGCGAGTACTACACCGTGCTGGCCGTCACCGACCCCGACGGCAAGCGCGGCAGCAACATCTCCGCGTTCGTGCTGCACGCCGACGACGCCGGCTTCACCCTGGGCGAGCCCGAGCGCAAGCTGGGCATCAAGGGCTCCCCGACCCGTGAGCTGTTCTTCGACGACGTGCGCGTGCCCGGCGACCGCATCGTCGGCGCCCCCGGCGAGGGCCTCAAGATCGCACTGCGCACCCTCGACCACACCCGCGTCACCATCGGTGCGCAGGCCGTCGGCATCGCCCAGGGCGCGCTCGACCACGCCGTGGAGTACGTCAAGGAGCGCAAGCAGTTCGGCAAGTCGATCGCCGACTTCCAGGGTGTGCAGTTCATGCTCGCCGACATGGCGATGAAGCTCGAGACCGCCCGGCAGATGGTCTACACGGCCGCCGCGAAGTCCGAGCGCTTCGACGACGACCTGCCCTTCTACGGTGCGGCCGCCAAGTGCTACGCCTCCGACGCGGCCATGGAGATCACCACCGACGCCGTGCAGCTGCTGGGCGGCGCCGGTTACGTGAAGGACTTCCCGGTCGAGCGCATGATGCGCGACGCCAAGATCACGCAGATCTACGAGGGCACCAACCAGATCCAGCGCATGGTCATGGCCCGCCAGCTGCTCAAGTAGGCCGCGGCCCCGCAGCCGCCCCGTTCTCAGGGACATACCGGAGGACCCCCGGGACATCGCCCGCCCGGGGGTCCTTCCGTGTGCTCAGGGGGTCAGGCGGTCTCCTCGCGCACGAACTTGGCGACCGGGATCGGGTCCCGGCCCAGCGCGCTGCGCACGTCCTCGGTCACCTCGGCCGCGCGTCCGGCCACGGCGGCGGAGAAGCGTTCGTTGAGGGTGTCGATGTAGCGGTCGCCCCAACCGCGGTTGCGGCCCCGGAAGTAGAACCCGGCCTCGTCGACCTTCTTGAAGCGCCACACGGGGCTGTCGGTTCCCTTGGTCATACGCACGAACTGCTTGAACGTGACGGGTTCGGGGCCGGTGAGGGTGTACTCGCGCCCGGCGTGGTCGCCGACGAGCGCGGCCACGGCGGTGTTCGCGACGTCCCGGGCGTCGACGAAGCTCACGGCGGTGTGTTTCTTGACCGGCAGTTCGAGGCGTCCGTTGCGCGAGCGCGCCAGGGCGGCGAAGGTGCCCTCGGTGAAGTCCTGGTTCAGCCAGTTGGGGCGCAGGACGGTCCACTTGTCGAAGACCTTGCGAGCGCGTTCCTCGGCCACACGCTGGTCGGAGTCGGAAGGGGCGTGCTCGCTGCCCATCGACGACATCACGACGGCCTTCTCGACGCCCCTCTCCGCGGCCTTCTCGAGGAAACCGGCGACCCGGTTGCCGAGGGAACGCCCGATGGGGGTGACCACGAAGACGCTCTCGACACCTTCGAGAAGCTGGTCCCAGTCGGAGGTGTCGGTCCAGTCCAGGCGCACCTCGGACGTACGTGAGGCGCCCGCGGCGGTGATGCCGCGCCGGCGCAGTTCGGTCAGGACGCGTCGCCCGACCATTCCCGTGGGTCCGGTGACCAAGACACTCATGGGACTCACGGTACCGACGCCGCGGCACGGCCCGGCCGTGAACCGCCCACACGGGGCCGGTTCTCAGCGCCGCAGCGCCACCGTCGCGGTGGTGAACACGGCGGCGCCGAGGGCGGCCAGGCCCAGGTTGGCCGCCACGGCGTTCTCGGCGAGCACCTCCACGTGCGGGACCAGGGCCTGCTTGGCGGACACCCGTTACCTGCTGCGCGACGCCCCAGCGGCACTCTCGCTGCGTTCTCATCAGTCAACGGCACATCCAGGCCGACTCCTTCTTCGGCCTTGCGATAGCACCACTGGATACGCCCACCCGTCGCCCGCCACCAACCCTCAACGGACGCCTTCGGCGCAGTAGTTGGTCGAAGCGACGGAAGGCGCCCACCAAACAGGCCCTGACCGGTTGAACCAGTTGAGGAACAGGCCGAGCACGGGTTGGGTCCACAGGTGGTCGACGGCGCCGCTGACGCCCGCGACGGCGAGGTAGGCGCCCAGTCCCTGGAGTACGTTGCGCATCCCCCCAGAGTCACGTCGCCACCCGGGTGTGCGCATCGGCCCCCGGGACGTCGCGCGGGCGACCTCCGGCGGTGCGCGCGGGGCTCGGGGGCGACCGAAGTAGGGAGCGTCCCGACTTCGGTATCGGGTCCGTGCGCAGGGGCTTTCCCGGGCCAGGCGCGCACCTAGACTCCGGGGCGATGGACGAGACACCCGGCCCCCGGCGGCGCAGCGTACGCGACTGGATCGTGGACGTCGCGATGGTCGTGCTCGCCTTCCTCTTCGGCCTGACCGCCCTCGTGGATCCCCCGCACGAACCGACCCCGCCGCCGAACTCGACCGTCGCGGTGACCGTGGAGCTGGCCGTGCTCGTGGCCGGGTGCGCCGCCCTCTGGTGGCGCCGCCGGTGGCCCCTGCAGGTCGCGGGTGTGCTGATGGCGGCGTCGGCGGTCTTCGTCATGGTGGGCGGGGCCATGCTGGTGGCGCTGTTCTCCCTCGCCGTGCACCGGCCGCCGCGGACCAGCCTCCCGGTCTTCGGGGTGGGCGTGCTCGCGGCCTGGGCCAACATCAGCATCCACCCGGACCAGAACGCGCCCGACCTGGTGATGTTCCTGCTGAGCGTGGCGATGATGGCCGCGCTCACCGGGTGGGGCATATCCGTCCGGCACCGGCGCGAGCTCGTCGACTCCCTGCGCGAGCGCGCCGTGCACGCCGAGGGCGAGGCCCGGTTGCGCGCCGAACGTGTCCAGCACCAGGTCAGGGAGTCCATCGCCAGGGAGATCCACGACGTGCTCGGCCACCGGCTGTCGATGCTCAGCGTGCACGCCGGGGCGCTGGAGTACCGCCCGGACGCCTCCGAGGACGAGGTGCGCCGCTCCGCCCAGGTGATCCGGGAGAGCGCACACCAGGCCCTGCAGGACCTGCGCGAGGTCATCGGCGTGCTGCGCGCCCCGGTCGGCGAGCTGCCCCAGCCCACCATGGCCGACCTGCGCCAGCTCGTCGCGGAGGCCGACCACGTCGGGGCGAGCGTGGAGCTGTCGGAGGACTACGAGGGTTCCGTGCCCGAACGCACGGGCCGCGCCGCGTACCGCATCGTGCAGGAGGCGCTGACCAACGTGCGCAAGCACGCTCCGGGCTCCGACACCAGGGTGCGGGTCTCCGGTGAGCCCGGCGGTGAGCTGCGGGTCGAAGTGGCCAACGGCCCCTCCCCCGACCCCGGCGCCGAGGAGAGCCACCCGGCCGGCTCGGGCCAGGGGCTCGTGGGACTGGCCGAACGGGTCTCCCTCGCCTCCGGCCGCCTGGAGCACGGCCCGACCGCGGACGGTGGCTGGCGCCTGCGCGCGTGGCTACCGTGGCCGACATGAGCGAGACCGAGCGCGGGGACGCGCGGATCGGCGTGATGATCGTCGACGACGACGCCCTGGTCCGGGTGGGCCTGGTGATGATGATGGGCGGCGCCCCCGACGTACGGGTGGCCGCCGAGGCCGAGGACGGCGGGCAGGTCGTTGACCTGGTGCGCGAGCACGCCCCGGACGTGGTGCTGATGGACATCCGCATGCCCGGGGTCGACGGGCTCACCGCGACCGAACGCCTGCGGGCCCTGCCGGATCCCCCGGAGGTGCTCGTGCTGACCACCTTCGACGCCGACGAGCACGTCCTGCGCGCCCTGCGTGCGGGCGCGGCCGGGTTCCTGCTCAAGGACACCCCGCCCGAGGAGATCGTGGAGTCGGTGCGCCGGGTCGCCCGCGGCATGCCGGTGCTGTCGCCCGAGGTCACTCGCCGGCTCATGGACCGGGTCGCGCACGCGGGCCACGACGAGCGCGCCGAGCGGGCCAAGCGCCGTCTGGAAGGGCTCAACGAGCGGGAGCTGGAGGTCGCCGTCGCGGTGGGCGAGGGACGTTCCAACGCCGACATCGCCGACCGGCTGTTCCTGAGCGTGCCGACGGTCAAGACGCACGTCTCGAGCATCCTCACGAAGCTGCAGCTCAACAACCGGGTGCAGGTGGCGCTGCTGGTGCACGACGCCCAGCTGCTCGACGGCGACTCCCCCTGACCCGGGGCCGGGCCTGCCCCCGGGTCAGGCCGGTTCGAACGACTCCGAGATGCGGTCGAGGAGCCGGTGGTTGACCTCGGGGTCCTCCGGGCTCACCAGGAACAGCGCGTACCCCTTCTCCGACGTGTGGAAGCCGCGGTTGATGGCGTGCCGGTCGCCGCTGTCCCCAGAGAAGGTGAACTCCCAGTCGGCGGCGCTGTCGTAGTCGTCGGTCCAATCGGCGTCGACGTCCTCGATCCCGATGAGCGAGTACCCGGGGAAGTTGCCGCTCGCGGCGGGTTCGAGGTCGCGCCAGTCGTCGCCGGCGTCGTCGTTGGGGTCGTCGGTCTGGTCGACCATGAGGTATCCGCCGTCGGGGTTCTCGAAGCGCACCATGTGGCCGTCGCGTTCGATGTCCCAGTCCTCGGGCACGTCGACGGAGAAGCCGCTCTCGTCCTCGTGGCGCTCGAGGAAGTCCCACTCCTCGTCGTCGGAGTCGTCGTCCTCGTCCTCGCGGCCCCCGTCGTCCCCGTCGGACGCCTCGTCGGGTTCGGAGGCCTCGTCCTCGGGCTCCTCCTGGGGTTCGGACGGTTCCTCGGAGGCCTCCTCCGCCACACCGGCCTGCTCGCTGTCGCCGACGAGCTGGCTGTTGTCGTCGCGGTTCATGCTCACCAGCGCCGAGGTCGTGGCGCCGGCGGCGAGCACCACGAAGGCGACCGCGGCGATGACGAGGTTGCGGGTGCGGTTGGAACGCCGTCCGCCGCCCCCGGCCGGGGCCGCGGCGTGCTGTGCGGCGGGCGCGGCCGGTGCCGGTTCCTGGGCCGCCGGGGTGGGTTCGGGGGCCGGAACCGGGGCCGGTGCCACGGCGGTCGCGGTCGTCGAGGCGGACCCGGCGCTCTCGCGGATCTCCCGCAGGCGGGCGCGCACGCGGTCGACGGACGGGCGGTCCCCGGGCTCCTTGGCGCACAGGTCGGCCAGCAGCGGCGCGAGCGCGCCGGCGCGCGTGGGCTCGGGGAGGTCCTGCGTGACGATCGCCGTGAGCGTCGACATCGGGGTGGGCCGCTCGAAGGGGAGCGTGCCCTCGACCGCCTGGTACAGGGTCACACCGAGCGCCCACACGTCGGAGGCGGCGGTGGCCGAGCGGCCGTGGGCGACCTCCGGTGCCAGGTAGCTCGGCGAACCGATGAGCAGGCCCGTACTGGTCAGGTGCGTGGAACCGTCCAGGTGGGCGATGCCGAAGTCGGTGAGCACGGCGCGGTGGTCGCCGGCGATGAGCACGTTCCCCGGCTTGATGTCGCGGTGCACGATGCCGCGACGGTGCGCCTCGGCGAGCCCGGCGGCCATCTGCTCGCCGATCTCGGCGGCCCGGAGCACGGACAGGGTTCCCTCGTCCTGAAGCAGCGTGCCGAGCGACGGGCCCTCCACCAGCTCCATGACGATCCACGGGCGGCCGTCCTCGTCGGCCACGTCGAAGACCGTGATGATCGCGGGGTGGCTGAGCTGCGCGGCGCTGCGGGCCTCCCGGATCATCCGGGTGCGCAGGACCTCCACCTCGTGGTCGGGCAGGCCCGGGGGCGTGGTGAGTTCCTTGATCGCGACGGGGCGGTCCAGGAGGGTGTCGGTCCCCCGCCAGACACGGCCCATTCCACCGGTGCCGATGACGTCGTCGAGACGGTAGCGGTTGACCAGGACACGGCCGGGGTCGGCTTCCGAACTGTTCATGCTCGCGTGAGATCCTCTGCGGGGGGAGGGGCGGGAACGGGGTCGAGGGGGCACCACTCCGGCCGGACCGGGCCCGGACGGAGAACACTCACAGACTAGGGCGCCCGCACGGGGCTCGGGGTTGCCACGAGTCGGCCGGTTTCTCGTCACACGACGGACGGATCCCGACAATCCCCCCGTGACGTGCGAGAGCCCCGCCGGGCCCGTCCTGGGGACGGACCTCGCGGCGGGGCCCCGCGTCCGGGCGTGTCACCGCCCGTCGCACACGTCAGTCCACGCGCACCGGGAGCTCCTTCACCCCGGAGACGATGATCGACGGCATCGGCTCGAGGTCGGCGTCGTCCACCGCGATCCGGATCTTCGGGAAACGCTCGAAGAGGCGGGGCACGAGCTCGTTGACCTCCATGCGCGCCAGGTTCGCGCCGATGCAGTAGTGGCGCCCGTGGGAGAAGCTCAGGTGCGAGGAGTCCTCCCGCTTGATGTCGAAGACCGTCGCGTCCGGGCCGTGGCGGTCCTCGTCGTGGCCGCTGGACCCGTAACCCATGAGCAGCGCCTCGCCCTTGGGGATCGACACCCCCGCCAGCTCCATGTCCTCGGTGGTGTAACGCATCGGGACGTACTCCGCCGGCGGGTCCCAGCGCAGCACCTCCTCGGTGGCCTTGCCCCACTCGACCTCGCCGTCCAGCAGCAGCTGCAGCTGGTCCGGGTGCTGGATGAGCGCGCGCACCACGTTGGGGATGAGGTTCATCGTGGTCTCGTAACCGGCGCTGATGAAGAGCACCAGGGTCCAGATCAGCTCGCTCTCGGTGAGCCGGTCCTGGTCGTCGCGGGAGGCGATGAGGTCGCTGGTGAGGTCGTCGCCGGGGTTCTCGCGCTTCTCGGCGACCAGCTCGGTCAGGACCTCCCACAGGCGGCTGAAGGAGTTCATCGCCTGCTCGGGGCTGGTCGACTGGTCGAAGAACATGCTGACGAGGTCGTGCATCTCGCCGCGCAGCTCGGGCTTGAGGCCGAACAGCTCGCTGATCACGGTCAGCGGCAGCGGCATCGCGACGAGCTCCTTGAAGTCGACGACCCCGTCCTTGCTCTTCGCGGCCTCGCTCTGGAGCTCGTTCAGGAGGCGGTCGACGATGGCGACGATGTCCCCGCGCATGTGCTCCACACGCCGGGGGGTGAACGCCTTGGAGATCAGCTTGCGCAGCCGGGTGTGGGTGTCGCCGTCCTGCGAGAGCATGTTCTCGTTGACGATCCACGACATCATCGGCCAGTCCGCCGGGATCTCACCGGCGTTGAAGGCCCGCCAGTGCTTGCGGTTCTTCTGGATCCGGGTGTCGCCGATGGCCTCGGTGACACCCGCGTGCGTGGTCACGACCCACGCAGCAACTTCCCCAGGAAGGACGACAGGGACGACAGGGGCGATCTCCCGGAGGTGGGCCGATTGGGCTCGGAGGTTTCCCGGGGCGATGCGGACGGGCTCCAATGGTTTCCTTCCACTGTTGCGCGGGGCAGCGGGTTCTGTGGGGTGAACGACGTGGGGAGGGCGACCGGAACCCAGGACAGACCGGTCAGGTTCCACCGCAGCTCCTCCTGGGGGACGGCGAGCCGAAGGTCGGAGAGCCGGCTGAGCACGGCCCGGACCGCCGCGGTGGTGATGGTGACGGCCTGGTCGCGGGCGGGGCAGCGGTGCGGGCCGGCACCCCAGGCGACGTGGGCACGGTTGGCGGACTCGGCGATGCGGTCCGCGTTCTCCCGGGCGAAGAAGTGGTTGGCGGCGGCGAAACCGAGCAGCACGGGCGTACCGGCCTCGATCGTGCGGCCTCCGCCGACGGGGATGTCCACCCGGGGGTACATGGCGGGGTAGTTGGTGATCGGCGGGTCCTGCCACAGCACGCGGTCGACGAGCTGGCCGAGCTCGGCGTCGGTGCGGTAGAGGTCCGGTCCGTGTCCCTCCTCGGAGAGGGCGGCCCGCAGCGTGGAGTTGATGAGGTTCGCGGTGGGTTCGTTGGCCGCGGTGACCATGAGGAGCATCTGGTGGATGACCTCCTCGTCGGTCAGGGCCGCCCGGTGCTGCACGAGCCGGGTGGTGACGTCGTCCCCCGGGTTGCGGTGCTTCTCGCTCACCGTCTCGGACAGTGCGCGTTCGGCCTCGGCGTTGGCCCGTTCGGCGTCAACGCCCGTCCACAGGTCGCGGCTGGCCTTGGCGAAGGCGAGGGCGCGCTGCTCGTCCATGCCGAAGACGACGTTCATGACCAGCAGCGGCAGCAGGCGCGCGAACTCGTTGAGGAGATCGGCCTGGCCCCGCTCGCAGAAGGTGTCGATGAGGGAGTCGGCGACCTCGCGGGTGACCGACGCCAGGCGCTGCTCGCTCACCGTCCCGAAACTGTCCACGATCGCCCGGCGGTAGCGCTGGTGCTCGGCCCCGTCGTTGAAGAGCGCGTTGGGACGCGGCGCCATCATGGGGACCACGGCCGCCGATTCGTCGATCAGGCCCCGCGTGTAGTCCTTCCACAGATGGGGGTCGTGGCTGAACGTGTTCGTGTCACGGCACCAGCTCAGGAACGTGCTGTAGTCGGTGATGAGCCAGCCCCGGACCCCCGGCTCGATCTCCACGGGGACGACGGGCCCGTGCTCCGCGCGCATCTTGTCGTAGAGCGCGTACGGATCGGGGTGCGGCTCGTCCTGGTACAGCTTCGCGTACGGGCATCCAGATGACACGGGCGCCTTAAAGGGGTGGGGGGCAGAGGTCGGTCGCGGGTCCGTCCGTCGCCGGGCGGGGTGTGATCCGCGAATACCCTAGCGGTCCTCCGCATCGCCGCAACAGCAAGGGTTCCGCCTTCTTGCGTCGGCGCAGCTCATGCCCGCGTACACATGTGCGCCCGGGTGCGCGTGAGGCACACCCGGGCGCGTTCGGCCGGTCGGCGGGGCCGGTCGGGCGCCGCAGACCGGGCGGGTCAGGCGGTGTCGTCGGCCATCGGGCGGAACCGGCGCAGCCGCTGGCTGTTGGTCACCACGAACACGCTCGAGAGCGCCATCGCCGCACCGGCGAGCATCGGGTTGAGCAGGCCGGCGGCGGCGAGCGGGATCGCCGAGGTGTTGTAGGCGAAGGCCCAGAACAGGTTGCCCTTGATCGTGGACAGCGTCCGGCGCGAGAGCCGCACGGCGTCGGCGGCGGCGCGCAGGTCGCCGCGGACCAGGGTCAGGTCACTGGCCTCGATCGCCACGTCCGTTCCGGTGCCCATGGACAGCCCGAGGTCGGCCTGGGCGAGGGCGGCGGCGTCGTTGACCCCGTCGCCGACCATGGCCACGGCGCGGCCCTCGTCCTGCAGGCGGCGGACCACGTCGACCTTGTCCTTGGGCAGGACCTCGGCGATCACCTCCTCGATCCCGACCTCGGCGGCGACGGTGCGGGCGACCGTCGTGTTGTCGCCGGTGAGCAGGATCGGGGTGAGGCCGAGCTCGCGGAACCGGCGCACGGCCTCGGCGCTGGTCGGCTTGACCGCGTCGGCGACCACGAGCACCCCGCGGGCCCGGCCGTCCCAACCGACGGCCACGGCGGTGCGGCCCTCGTTCTCGGCCCGGGCCATCGCGGACTCGAGCTCGGGCGGCAGCGGCTGCGACCACTCCTCCAGCAGCGCGCGGCGCCCGACGAGGACCGCGCGGCCCTCGACGGTCCCCTGCACACCGAGGCCCTCGACGTTGGCGAAGCCCTCCGGGGTGGGCAGGTCGCCGGTGCGTACCAGGGCGCCGGAGGCGATGGCGCGGGCGATGGGGTGCTCGGAGGCGTTCTCCAGGGCACCGGCCAGGCGCAGGAGCTCCTCCTCGTCGGTGCCCTCGGCCGCGACGACCCCGTCCAGGGCCATCTTGCCGGTGGTGACGGTGCCGGTCTTGTCGAGCACGACGGTGTCCACGCGCCGGGTGGACTCCAGCACCTCGGGGCCCTTGATGAGGATGCCGAGCTGGGCGCCGCGGCCGGTCCCGATCATGAGCGCCATCGGGGTGGCCAGCCCGAGCGCGCAGGGGCAGGCGATGATGAGCACGGCGACGGCGGCGGTGAACGCGGCGGTCACGGGGTCGCCGGTGCCGAGCCAGAAACCGAGCGCGCCGACGGCGACCATGATCGCCACGGGCACGAAGACCCCGGAGATGCGGTCGGCGAGGCGCTGCACGGCGGCCTTGCCGTTCTGGGCCTCCTCGACCAGGCGGGCCATCTGCGCGAGCTGGGTGTCCGAACCGACGCGGGTGGCGCGCACGACCAGGCGTCCGCCGGCGTTGACGGTCGCACCGACCACGGCGCTGCCGGGTTCGACCTCGACCGGCGCCGACTCGCCGGTGAGCATGCTCATGTCGACGGCGGAGCTGCCCTCCTCGACGGTGCCGTCGGTGGCGACCTTCTCGCCGGGCCGGACCACGAACAGGTCGCCGGCGGCGAGCTCGCCCACGGGGACGAGGACCTCGCGGCCGTCGCGCAGGGCGGTGACCTCCTTGGCGCCGAGTTCCATGAGGGAACGCAGCGCCGCCCCGGCCTGCCGCTTGGAGCGCGCCTCGAAGAACTTGCCGAGGAGGATGAACGCGGTGACACCCGCGGCCACCTCCAGGTAGATGTTGGCGCTGCCGTCGGAGCGGGCGATGGTGAGCTCGAAGGGGTGCGTCATCCCCGGTTCCCCGGCGGTGCCGAGGAAGAGGGCGTAGAGCGACCACAGGAACGCCGCGCTCACGCCGAGCGAGACGAGCGTGTCCATGGTCGCGGTGCCGAGCTTGAGGTTCTTCCACGCGGCGACGTGGAAGGGCAGCGCCCCCCACACCACCACGGGTGCGGTGAGCGTGAGCGAGGCCCACTGCCAGTAGGTGAACTGCAGGGCCGGGACCATCGCCATGGCGATGACGGGCGCGGCGAGCAGGAGGGAGACGACCGCACGGGTGCGCAGCGCGCGCACGGGGTCGTCGGCCGCGGGTGCCTCCGCGGTGTCCTCGGGTTCGGGCGCGGGCGGGGCGGCGGAGTAACCGGCCTTCTCGATCTGGGCGACGAGGTCCTCGACGGCGGCGGCCCCGTCCTCGACGGACACCCGTGCCTTCTCGGTCGCGAAGTTGACGGTGGCGGTGACGCCGTCCATCTTGTTGAGCCGCTTCTCGACACGGTTGGCGCACGCGGCGCAGGTCATCCCGCCGATGTCGAGTTCGACGGACGCGGGGGCGCCGTGCAGGGGCTGGGTGCTCACCGTGTCCCCCCTTCGTGGCCGTCGCCGTCGGTGTCGTCGTGGCCCGTGTCGGCCGGGTCGTCGTGGCCCTGTTCCACCGAGTGCTCCGGAGCGTTCTCCGGGAGCACGGGGCCGACCAGTGAGCCGACCCCGAACATCGCACCGAACACGGCCACGAGGCCCAGGGCGTAGAGCCCGAGCTTCGTGGTCACACGCATGTCAGTCCCGTACCTCGTATCCGGCCTCGTCGATGGCGGCGCGCACGGCGGCGTCGTCGACGGTGCCCTCGCTGGTGACCGTGACCTTCTTGGCCTCCAGGTCGACGGCGACGTCGGTGACCCCGGCGACCTCGGTGACCTCCTCGGTCACGGAGTTGACGCAGTGCCCGCAGCTCATCCCGTCGACGGTGTAGACAGCGGTGGTCGTGGTGGCCATGTCGCCTCCTGTGGGTGGTGTGCGAAGGGTTTCCTCCAACACCCGGAACTATACCCCCCTAGGGTATCTACGAGTCAAGCCCCCGCACCCCGTGTTCGAACGCCGACGGCCACGTCAGACTACCCCAGGGGGGTAAAGAAGCCCCACACCGCACCCCATGCGCAGGCCATACGCACGCGGGCCCCGCAGCCAGGCCCCGGACACACGAACGGGGTCGCGGACCGCTCGATGCGGCCCGCGACCCCTTCCGACAGATACCCTCCCCCCGTTCCCACGAGGGGTGTGGGTCCAGGCCACCCGGCGACGCCGGCCCCGGCTCCCCGGGACCGACTCGCGTGTCAGCCCTCCTTGAGCTCCAGCCTGGCCACCGTGCGCTCGCTCGCGTGGTGCTGGGCCAGGCTGAAGCCGGCGCGGCGGAACATCTCCACCGTGCCCGTGTAGACCTCGGCACTGGGCGCCCGCCCGCCCGCGGTGTCGACGGGATAGGCCTCCAGGACCCGGGCGCCCTCGGCCCGCGCGTACTCGATGGCCCCGTCCAGCAGTCGGGTTCCGGCACCCCGGCGCCGGCGGCGAGGCGGCAGCCAGAAGCACACGAGCGACCACACCCCGGGTTCGGCCGGGTCGGCCGGGCGCAGGGAACGCGAGCGCGACAGCCGGATGTAGTCCTCGCGCGGGGCGACCGACACCCAGCCGCAGGGGCCCTCCTCGTCGTAGGCGAGCAGCCCGGGCACCCGGCCCTCGAGGGTGAGCCGGCGCAACTCGGCCTTGTTGTCCACCCCGCGCACCGACCGGTCGCAGTTGGTACTGGCCGTGTGGTCCTTGGCCCGCCTCCGGAAGAACGTGCACCAGCAGTGCCCGTAGGCTCCGGTCGGTCCGAACAGGTCCTCGAGGTCCTGCCACCGCTCGGCGGTGGCGGGCTCGATCGAGACGATGGACATCTGGCTCCTCACCGAGACGCACGACTGGCCGCCACAACTGTGACCCAGAACACTAGCGCTGTTCAGTCGTGACCGAAAGAACACGCATGCCCGAAACATGACCTCGCGTTGGCCTTTTTCGCTTTTGGGGTCAGAGTGATCCGGTGAAAATGCCGCCCGAACGCCGTGGGGCCGGCCCCGAACGGGACCGGCCCCACGTGTGCGAGCTGTACGGATCGGGTCAGGCCGACGACCGCTCGCTCTCGCTCCGGCTGGGTTCCTTCGGCTCCCAGCACTCGATCCCGCGCACGTCGGGCAGGCGGTCCCGCGTGAAGACCGGGTCGAGCCCCTGACGCCGCTGGTCGTTGTAGTCCTTGAGCAGACGGCAGGCGATCACCGTCAGTGGTGTGATCGCGATGAGGTTGACCAGCGCCATCATGCCCATCGTCGTGTCGGCCAGGGACCAGATCAGCGCGATCTCGCCCAGCGATCCGAGGAAGGTCGCCGCGAGGAACACGCACTTGTACACGAACAGCACACGCTCGTTCGTGGACAGGTACTCGATGTTGGACTCGCCGTAGTAGTAGTTGCCCAACACCGAGGTGAAGGCCACCAGGGCGATGATGAACGTCATCAGGTGCAGCGCCCACGGGCCCAGCTGCGCGGTGAGCGCGAACTGTGTCAGGTCGCCCTGCAGCTCGCCGTCCCCGATGGCGTCGCGCTGGCCGAGCAGGATGATGAAGGCCGTGATCGAGCAGATGACCAGGGTGTCCAGGTAGACGCCCAGGGTCTGCACCAGGCCCTGCTTTGCGGGGTGCGTCACCGAGGCGCTCGCGGCGGCGTTGGGCGCCGAACCCAGGCCGGCCTCGTTGGAGAACATGCCGCGGCGCACACCCTGGATGATGACCACACCGAGCGCGGCACCGGCGAACTCCTGGAACCCGAAGGCGTGCTCGATGATGAGGGCGAACATGCCCGGCACCTCGCGCCAGTTCATCACCATCAGCAGCAGGCCGATGACCACGTACAGGCCGGCGAAGAACGGGATGAGCGCCTGGGCCGTGTGCGCGATCCGGCGCACACCGCCGAAGATCACCAGGCCCGTGAGAATCACGAGCCCCACACCCACCACGGCCGCGAAGACCGTGTTGCCGCTCGCGTCGAGGCCCGCGTGGTCGGCTGAGTTGGCGATGGCGCCGCTGATGGTGTTGCTCTGCACCGCGTTGAAGACCATCGGGAACGTGATGATCAGGATGACCGCGAAGACCACCGCCAACCAGCGCTGCCCGAGCCCCTTCTCGATGTAGTACGCGGGACCGCCCCGGTAACCCATGGGATGGCGGACCTTGTAGAGCTGGGCCAGCGTGGACTCAACGAAACTGGCGCCGCACACCACGACGGCCATGACCCACATCCAGAAGACGGCGCCCGGCCCGCCCAGGGAGATCGCGATCGAGACACCGATGATGTTTCCGGTGCCGATCCGCGCGGCCGCCGAGATCATGAACGCCTGCAGCGAGGAGACGGCCTTCTTGCCGTCCGGCGCGATCTCGGGCTTGCTCTTCAGGACGCGGAACATCTCCGGGATCATCCGGAACTGCACGCCGCCCGTGCGGATCGTGATGTAGAGGCTGACGACCGCCAGAAGGGGGATGATCAGCCACAGCCAGAAGTAGTCGTCGTTGAAGACACCGACGGCCTCGGTCAGGCTGTCGACGGTGGCTTCCTCTGCCAGTAGCACTTGTGGCGCTCCTCGGTTCTGATGGACAACCGCCACCCCTTACCCGCGGGGAGGCGCAAAACACACCCGAGGGGTGAACGTGCCCCGACCCGTGTGCACCTCGCGCCCGAACCGTTACCTCCGCCCCACCTGCGACGACCCAACGCAACGGCCCGGGCGCCGACGGTGCTCCGCCGGGGCCCGGGCCTTGTGCCGCAGCAGGGATCAGTTCCGGTGCACGAGGTCGGCGTAGCCGGGGTTGCGTTCGAGGAAGGCCTGCGCGAAGGGGCAGATCGGAACGACCTTCAACCCGCGCCTCCGGATGTCGTCCAGGGACTCGCGCATGAGCGCGGAGGCCACCCCCTGCCCCTCGAAGGCGGGGTCGACCTCCACGTGCGGCAGCGCAAGGACCCCGTCCTCGATCAGGTGGTAGGCGGAGAACCCCACGGTCTTGCCGTCCGCACTGACCTCGTACCTCGAACGCTCCGGCGCGTCCTCGACCGTCAGATCCATGTCTCTCCCAGTCACTGGTGTGCGCGGGGCGGGTCCTGGACACCGCCTGCCGACACACACCAGTATCCCCGTTCCGGGCACGGCCCCCAAGGGGTCCCCGTCAGCTCACCGGCCGGCCTTGTAGGGGTCGGTGACACCGCCCGGGCAGGCCAGGCCGTCGATGTCCCACCCGGCGAGCCCGGCCCCGGCCACGTAGGCGCTCTCGAAGAAGTCCAGGACCGTGGCGCGCGGGTCCGAGGCGCGGCGGGCGTCGGCGTAGCGCAGCAATGCCAGGTGCCCGTGCCCACTGGCCGCCCACTCGGCGGAGGACGGCGTGAGCGGGCGTTCGGCGAGCCCGTCCGGTTCCGGGGCCGCGTACGCGTAGAAGCAGGGTTCGGGAACGTTGTCGTCGCCGAACCAGAAACCGAAGCTCACCACCTCCCGCGAGTACGCCTCGCGCACCAGCTCGCCCGCCTCGCGCGGCTGGGCGACCGGGTGCGGGGAGAACCGGGTGACGGCGATGTCGAACGTGTGCCAGAAGTGGTGCACGGGGCTGGTCTTGCCGGAGAACCCCGCCGCGAACTCCTCCAGCACCAGGTTGACCTGGCTCAGCACCTGCCAGTAGCGGTTGGCGTGCTCCGGGACGTAGGTGGCGTGCTCGTGGTCGTCGACGAACGGGCGGTCGGCGTCGGGCAGGTCGAACGGGGTCGCGTGGGGGATGCTGCCGTCCACGCCGAGGCTGTCCAGCGCCGACTGGAAACGCAGGTAGAACGAGCCCACGCTGTGCCCCTGCAGCGGGAAGGACACCTCCTCCCCCTCCAGGTTGGAGGCCACCAGCCGGTGGCGCACGAAGTCGAAGTCGACGCTGAAGACCGGGTTGCCGTCCACGATGCCCATCGGCCGGGTCGTGATGCCGGTGCCCGTCAGGTGGAAGGGCACGTTCCACCAGTGGTTGCGGCGCGGGCTGTGGTGCAGGCGGACCTTGCCGACGATCTGCTCGAACCGGTGGATCGTCTGTTTGGTGTCGGCCCAGCTCTTCAGCGGAAAGTCCGGGAACAGCTCCATCGGGGTCTACTCCTTGTTCGGCGGGACGGTACGCGCGGCCGGTGCCGGCTCACCAGCCCCGGCGGGTGGTGCGTTCGGCGTGCCCGGCACCGGCGGGGTGCGGGTCACGGGAGCGGTAGACGATGTAGGGACGCACGAGGTACCCGAGCGGCGCGCTGAACGCGTGCACGAGCCGGGTGAACGGGAACAGCGCGAACAGCGCCAGCCCCATCAGTGCGTGCAGTTTGTAGGGGCCCTCGGCCGCGGCCATGGCCGACACGTCGGGGTTGAGGATCCAGATCGACCGGAACCACGGCGAGACGGTGTGCCGGTAGTCCTGTG
Organism: Nocardiopsis coralli; assembly: GCF_014892575.1. Classification (GTDB taxonomy): domain Bacteria; phylum Actinomycetota; class Actinomycetes; order Streptosporangiales; family Streptosporangiaceae; genus Nocardiopsis; species Nocardiopsis coralli. The sequence continues at coordinate 304,670 of NZ_JADBGI010000003.1, forward strand.
TCTCGCCCCCGACCACTTCGGTGCCCGCGAAGTAGGCGGTCATGCCCAGACCGGTGACCAGGGCCAGCACCAGGACCGCGTACATGAGCTTGTCGTTCTTGGTCGTGGCGCTGAAGACCGGGCCCTTGGTGCGGCGCCGCCAGATCAGCAGGACGATCCCGGCGAGCGTGCACACACCCGCGACCAGCCCGAGTGACAGGGCGGTCACGTGGTAGATCGAGTCGGAGACGCCGAGCGCGCGCGTCCAGCTCTCCGGGATCAGCAGGCCCACGACGTGGCCGGCGATGACGAAGAGCAGTCCGACGTGGAAGAGCGGGCTGCCGATGCGCAGCAGCCGCGACTCGTAGAGCTCGGACGAGCGGGTGGTCCACCCGAACCGGTCGTAGCGGTGGCGCCAGACCAGGCCTCCCACGAACACCACGAGCACCGCGTAGGGCAGCACGCCCCACAGCAGGAGGTCGACGGGGCCGAACCCGTTCATCGTGCACCCCCGCCGTGCTCCACACCGGAGCCGCGCGGCGGCGGGACGCGGCCCTCGTTCACACCGACCACCGGCAGCGCCGTGCGTCCGCCGTAGGCCTCCAGCCCGACGTTCTCGGCGGGCGGGCCCTGCGCGGCCAGGCGCTGGACGGCCTCGCGGTCGGCGGTGCTCTGGACCGGAAGGGTCTGTGCGACGGCGTCCACGACCTGCGTGTACGGGGTTCCATGGTCCCGGAGGGCCTCCGCGAGCAACTCCAAACCCGGCCGGAACCGCAGCAAAAGGTCCTGCCCGGAGTCGTTGTCGCCGCGGGCCGCGAACTCGAGGATCACCGCGAGGTGGTCGGGCAGCTCGCGCGTGGAGACCTCCCAGCCCGCCTCGGCGTAGACCCGCTTGACCTCGGCCAGGGCGTGGCCGCGGCGCCGGGTGTCGCCGTCGGTGTAGTAGGTCATGTGCAGGGCGCGGCGCCGGCGCATGTCGAAGACCTCGACGTAGTGCCGGCACAGCTCGAGCTCGGGCGTGCTCGCGGCGTGGTCGCAGAACTCCATGAGCGCCGCGCGCACGGTCCCCCGCGGGAGTTCGGCGACGGCCCGGGTGACCAGCGGAAGCCGCTCGAAGAAACCCTCGTCCGGGTATCCGAGCAGGACCGACGCGGCCTGGTGGGTGACCGCCCTGCGGTGGGCACGGCGGGCGGCCCGGCCGGCGCCGAGCCAGCCGGGCCGTCCCCCGGAGTCGGTGGTGGTACTCACGTGGAACCCCCCTCACGCGGTGTGCGGGGCTGGTCCCCGCCACCGTGGTCCTCGGTGCTCCCGCTCTGGTTCGGCGGGAAGAGTCCGTCTGGGCGGCCGTTGCCGTCCCAGTTGAGCAGGTTGACGCGGCCTTCACCGGTCGGAACCTGGGCGTCGGAGGTCTGTCGTCCCTGCAGGGCGTGGAAGTTCTCCACCGTGGCCGCCTGCGGTTGCCCCGAGGCCTCGCCGAAGGGCACCTGGCCCGCACCGCCCATGCCGGGGCCGCCCTCGAAGTCGAGGTCGCAGCCGATCTCCTCGATCGCGCCCCGGTCGGCCTCGTCGACCCCGTAGGCGGTGGGGATGACGTACCGGTCGTCGTACTTGGCCAGCGCCAGGAGCCTGTACATCTCCTCGATCTGGTCACCGGTCATGCCGACGTCGGAGGCGATGGACTCGTCGCGTTCCCGCCCCAGGTTGATCTCGCGCATGTAGGAGCGCATCGCCGCCAGGCGGCGCAGAACCCTGCGGACCGGTCCGGTGTCGCCCGCTGTGAACAGCTCCGCCAGGTACTCGATCGGGATCCGCAGGGTGTCGATGGCGCCGAACAGGTTCGGTGCGCTCTCCCCGTCGTGACCGGTGCTGGTGAGCGTGTCCACGACCGGCGACAGCGGCGGGATGTACCAGACCATCGGCATCGTGCGGTACTCCGGGTGCAACGGCAGAGCGACCCGGAACCGCTTGGCGAGGGTGTAGATCGGCGAACGGGCAGCCGAGTCCACCCAGCGGTCCGGGATGCCGTCGCGGCGGGCGGCGGCGCGCACGGCCGGGTCGCTCGGGTCGAGGAACACGTCGAGCTGGGACTCGTACAGGTCGTGCTCGTCCTCGACGGAGGCCGCCTCCTCCACCCGGTCGGCGTCGTAGAGGATGACGCCCAGGTAGCGCAGGCGGCCCACGCAGGTCTCCGAGCAGATGGTGGGCATGCCCACCTCGACCCTCGGATAACAGAGCGTGCACTTCTCGGCCTTGCCCGTCTTGTGGTTGAAGTAGATCTTCTTGTACGGGCAGCCGGTGACACACATGCGCCAGCCCCGGCAGCGGTCCTGGTCGACGAGGACGATGCCGTCCTCGCTGCGCTTGTACAGGGCGCCGCTGGGGCAGGTGGCCACACACGCGGGGTTGAGGCAGTGCTCGCAGATCCGCGGCAGGTAGAACATGAAGGTCTCCTCGAAGGAGAACCTCACCTGGTCGCCGAGGGTCTGCACGATCGGGTCCTGGCGGGCCAGCTCGGGGCCGCCGCCCAGGTCGTCGTCCCAGTTGGCGCTCCACTCCACCTTCATCGGTTCGCCGGTCAGGGCCGAACGCGGCGTCGCCACCGGGATGTCGTCACCCAGCGGCGCGTTGATGAGGGTGTCGTAGTCGTAGGTCCAGGGTTCGTAGTAGTCCTGCAGCGAGGGCATGACCGGGTTCGCGAAGATCGTCGCGAGCCGCTTGAGGCGCCCTCCCGCGCGCGGCACGAGCTTACCGTTGGGCTTGCGTACCCAGCCGCCCTTCCACTTCTCCTGGTCCTGATAGGTGCGCGGGTACCCCTGGCCGGGCCGGGTCTCGACGTTGTTGAACCACGCGTACTCGACACCCGGACGGTTGGTCCAGGCCTGCTTGCAGGTGACCGAGCAGGTATGGCACCCGATGCATTTGTCGAGGTTCATGACCATGGCGACCTGCGCCATGACCCTGCCGATGGGGCGTCCTCCGGCGTCGGCGGTCTGTTCTGACATCAGTAGCGCACCTCCGTCGTCCGCTTGCGCACGACCGTGACCTCGTCGCGCTGGTTGCCGGTGGGGCCGAGGTAGTTGAAGGCGTAGGTGAACTGCGCGTATCCGCCGATGAGGTGGGTGGGTTTGACCAGGAGCCGGGTCAGGGAGTTGTGGATTCCGCCCCGGGTGCCCGTCGTCTCCGTCTTCGGGACGTCGATCGTGCGTTCCTGCGCGTGGTACATGTACACGGTCCCGGTGGGCATGCGGTGCGAGACGACGAGGCGGGCGGCGACCACACCGTTGCGGTTGACGGCCTCCACCCAGTCGTTGTCTGCGGCCCCGATGGAACGGGCGTCGTCCACGCTCATCCAGATCGTCGGGCCACCGCGCGAGAGCGTCTGCATCAGGAGGTTGTCCTGGTACTCGGAGTGGATCGACCACTTCGAGTGCGGGGTCAGGTACCGGACGACGACCTCGCGCTGCCCCTTCGGCCCGATGCGTGGCTCACCGAACAGGCGGTTGATGTCCAGCGGGGGCCGGTAGACCGGCAGCGCCTCACCGAACTCGTGCATCCAGTCGTGGTCGAGGTAGAAGTGCTGGCGCCCGGTGAGGGTGTGCCAGGGTTTGTCGTGCTCGAGGTTGATGGTGAAGGGCGAGTAGCGGCGGTCCGGTGCCTCCTTGCCCGACCACTCGGGGCTGGTGCCCACCGGGGTGGGCCCGCGCCGGGCGTTGTCGAAGACGACCCGGCGCTCCTCCGACTGCACGGCGAGCACCTCCATGTCGGTGCCGGTGCGCTCGGCCAGGCGGCGGAAGCCCTGCGCGGCGAGGCGGCCGTTGCTGGTGCCCGACAGCGCCAGGATCGTCTCGCAGGCCTTGATGTCGGTGTCCAGCGACGGCCGCCCGTCCGCCACACCCCCGCGCACGGTGCCGTTGGCCTTGCGCAGCCACTCGATCTCCTCGTCGGGGGTGAAGGACACACCTTTGACCGCCAGCCCCTTGGACTCCACGAGCGGGCCCAGCGCCGCCATCTTCTGCGCGATCGCGGAGTAGTTGCGGCGCACGGCGACGATGCCCGGCATGTTCTGGCCCGGCACCGGACGGGTGCCGTCGGCCTTCCAGTCCGAGGGCACCCCGTGCGGCTGCGCGAGCTCGCCCGGGGTGTCGTGCTGGTGCGGAACGGCGACCAGGTCGGTGACCTCGCCAAGGTGGTCGGCGGCCATCTCGCTGAAGGCCCGGGCCAGCCCCTGGAAGATGTCGAAGTCGGTGCGCGACTCCCACGGCGGGTCGATCGCCGGGTTGAAGGCGTGCACGAAGGGGTGCATGTCCGTCGTGGACAGGTCGTGCTTCTCGTACCAGGTCGCGGCCGGCAGCACGAGGTCCGACAGCAGCGTGGAGCTGGTCATCCGGAAGTCCAGCGACATGAGCAGGTCGAGCTTGCCCTCGGGCACGTTCTCCCGCCACTCGACCTCGCCGGGGCGGTCCTCCGGCCCGGCCGGTTCCGACTGCAGGTTCGAGCGGGTGCCGAGCAGGTGGCGCAGGAAGTACTCGTTGCCCTTGGCCGAGGAACCGAACAGGTTCGACCGCCACAGGGTGAGCGTGCGCGGCCAGTTGGCCGGGTCGTCGGGGTCCTCGACCGCGAACCGCAGCGAACCGGAGGCCAGCTGGTCGGCGACGTAGTTGGCCGGGTCCACACCGCGTTCCTCCGCCTCCCGGCCCAGCGCGACCGGGTTCCGGTTGAAGGTCGGGAACGACGGCATCCACCCCATGCGCGCCGAGGCGGCGACCAGGTCGGCGGTGTGTTTGCCGCGCACCTTGCCCGGGCCCAGCGGTGAGGCCAGGGCGTCGGCCCGGTAGGTGTCGTACCGCCACTGGTCGGTGTGCGTGTACCAGTAGGAGGTCCCGGCCATGAAACGCGGCGGCCTCGACCAGTCGGCCGCCGACGCGTAGGCCGCCCACCCGGAGCTGGTGCGGCACTTCTCCTGGCCGACGTAGTGCGCCCACCCGCCGCCGTTGACGCCCTGGCAGCCGGTGAGCAGCAGCAGCGACAGGAACGCACGGTAGTGGTTCTCGCCGTGGAACCACTGGTTGGTGCCGGCGCCGAGCACGATCATGGCCCGGCCGCCGCTCTCGTCCGCGGTCGCCGCGAACTCCCGCGCGATCCGGACCGCCTTGTCCGCCGAGACCCCCGTCAGCTCCGCCTGCCAGGCCGGCGTGCACGCGCCGTCCGGGTCGTCGTACCCGGACGGCCACTCCCCCGGGAGCCCGTCGCGCCCCACCCCGTACTGGGCGAGCAGCAGGTCGAAGACGGTCGTGACCAGGCGCCCGCCCACGCGGCGCACCGGAACCCCGCGGGTCTGGACCTCGCCCTCGCCGCCGGGGTTGTCGAACCGGGTCAGGGCGACCTCGGCGGCCTCCCCGCCCTCCTCGTAGAAGGTCAGCTCCGGGGTACGGCCCTCCAGGTCGAGGTTCCAGCGGCCGCCCTCCTCACCCCACCGGTGGCCGACGGAGCCGTTCGGGGCGACCGGGGCCGACTCCCCCTGCGGCCAGAACACCGGCTTCCACTCGGCGTTCGCGGTGTCGGCGCCCTCCGCCAGGTCCTCGGCGGTGACGAACTTGCCCGGGACCAGGCGGCCGTCGCGCTCCTCCAACCCCACCAGGAACGGCAGGTCGGTGTAGGAGCGCACGTAGGAGTCGAACGAGGCCGTGGAGCGCTCGACGAAGTACTCCTTGAGGATCACGTGCCCCATCGCCATCGCCAGGGCCCCGTCGGTGCCGGGCTGGGCGGCCAACCACTCGTCGGCGAACTTCGTGGCGTCGTTGTAGTCCGGGGAGACCACGACGACCTTCTGTCCCCGGTAACGGGCCTCGGCCATCCAGTGCGCGTCGGGGGTACGGGTCACCGGGACGTTGGAGCCCCACAGCATCAGATAGGCGGCGTCCCACCAGTCACCGGACTCCGGGACGTCGGTCTGGTCGCCGAACACCTGCGGGGAGGCCACCGGGAGGTCGGCGTACCAGTCGTAGAAGGACAGCATCGAGCCGCCCAGCAGATTCACGAAACGGGCCCCGACACCGTGGGAGACCATCGACATCGCCGGGATCGGGGAGAATCCGGCGATGCGGTCGGGGCCGTACTTCTTGATGGTGAGCACGTGAGCGGCGGCGGCGATCTCGAGCGCCTCCTGCCACGACACCCGCACCAGGCCGCCCTTGCCGCGGGCGCTCTGGTACCGGCTGCGTTTGTCGGCGTCGGTGGTGATCTCCTCCCACGCCAGCACCGGATCGCCCAGCCGCCGCCGCGCCTCGCGGTACATCTCGATCAGCACACCGCGCGCGTACGGATAACGCACGCGCGCGGGAGAATAGGTGTACCAGGAAAAGGCGGCGCCGCGCGGGCACCCGCGCGGTTCGTACTCGGGGCGGTCGGGGCCCACCGAGGGATAATCGGTCGCCTGTGTTTCCCAGGTAATGATTCCGTCTTTGACGTAGACGTCCCAGGAACAAGAACCTGTGCAGTTCACCCCGTGGGTGGAACGCACCACCCGGTCATGGCTCCAGCGGTCGCGGTAGAACACATCACCTTCACGGCCACCGCTCCTGACCTGGGCACGGGTTCCGTCCAAGGGTTCCGATCGGGTCAGGTGGTTCCCCACCCTGAGCAGTGCGTCGGCGGCCCCGCCGCGTTTACCCCGATCCGCCATGACGAATACACCCCGTTTGTTCGCGCATTGCCCGTGCAGTACCGGCCAAAGTTCATCAGTGGCCACATTCCGTTAATGAATATGCCTTGTGCGGAGCAGAAGTCACGTACCCCACACCGCATTCGGGCACAATCGGCGCAGATCGTCGAATGGAAGGGGGCGCCATGCGATCGGAAACCGCCGAACGCGGGAGCCGGACCACCGGAACGGCCGGGGCCAACCTCGCACTGGCGACAGCGGCCTTCGCGCTCACCTTTTGGGCGTGGAACCTCATCGGGCCGTTGTCCCGGACCTACTCCGAGAACCTGAACCTCACCCCGACACAGACGTCGATCCTCGTGGCGTTCCCCGTGCTGGTGGGCTCGCTCGGCCGGATCCCCATCGGTGTGCTCACCGACCGCTACGGCGGCCGGCTCATGTTCACGATCGTGTGTTTCGTGAGCATCGTCCCGACCTTCCTGGTCGGCATCTCCGAGCACTCCTACACGATGCTGCTGGTGTGGGGCTTCTTCCTCGGTATCGCCGGTACCTCGTTCGCGATCGGGATCCCGTTCGTCAACGCCTGGTACTCGGCCGGGCGGCGCGGGTTCGCGACCGGTGTGTTCGGCGCGGGCATGGGCGGTACGGCGCTGTCGGCGTTCCTGACACCCCGCATGGTCGAGGCCATGGGGGTGTTCGTCTCCCACTTGATCATGTGCGTGGTGCTGGCCGTCATGGGCGTGGTCATGTGGCTGTTCGCACGCAACGCCCCGTCGTGGAGCCCCCAGACCGAACCGGCGCTGCCGCGCATGCGCGAGGCCATGGGGCTCAAGGCGACCTGGCAGGCGTCGGCGCTGTACGCGCTCGTCTTCGGCGGTTTCGTCGCGTTCTCGACCTACCTGCCGACCCTGCTGACCTCGGTGTACCAGTTCGCGCAGACCGACGCGGGCCTGCGTACGGCCGGCTTCGCCGTCGCCGCGGTGGCCGCGCGCCCGGTCGGCGGGATCCTGTCGGACCGGATCGGTCCGGTGAAGGTCTGCCTGATCTCGTTCTTCGGCACGACGGTGATGGCCGTCGTGCTGGCGCTGCACCCGCCGGCGGAGTTCCCGGCGGGTGTGGCGTTCGTGTTCATGGCGATCGTGCTCGGCCTGGGAACCGGCGGTGTGTTCGCGCTGGTGGCCGAGGTGGTCGAACCCAAGCGGGTCGGTACGGTGACCGGTCTCGTCGGCGCGGCCGGTGGCCTCGGCGGGTACTTCCCGCCGCTGGTCATGGGCGTGATCTACCAGGCGACCGGGGCGTACACGATCGGGTTCGTGCTGTTGGCGGCGGTCGCGCTGGCGGTGGCGGTCTACACCGCGAGGGCGTTCCGCAAGACGTCCTGACGCGCGGGTGGCCAGAGCCGGTGGCGGGGCCGCCGGGCACAAGGGGTCGGTGGGACAGCCGGCCCCTCACGTGTGTCCCGGTGCTTCAGGGGGCGACGTCGCGGGCGCGCACGAGGGCGCCCGCTCGGGTCCCGACCTTGACGCGTTCCAGGGCGCGCACACCCTCGGGCAGGGCGATGCGGCGGGTCTTGGCGGTGATGACCACGACCGCGTGGCGGGGCAGGACCCCGCCCAGGGAACGCAGCATCGCGCCCACACGGTCCTCCTCGGGGGCGGATCCTCCCCAGGAGGTCATCTCCCCGTACGGGATGTCGGTGACCACGACGTCGGCGTCGACCGGGTCGGTCAGGGTGAACACGTCGGCGGTGCGGACCTCGTGGGGCAGGTCGCCGCCCTGCGAGGCCAGGCCGGCGGCGAGGTCCCGGGCGGCCTCGGCGCGTTCCACGAACTCCACGCGTCCGAAGTCGCGGGCGGAGCGGCGCAGCTCCTCCTCCCGCGCGGCCAGGCCGTCGGCGGTGAGGAGTTCGAGGTTGCGGGCGGCCAGGGCCACGGCGTCCTCGTCGATGTCGGAGACGCGCACGTGGGCGAGGCGGTCGCGGTGAAGCAGGCCCAGCACGGTCGCGAGGTAGCCGCTGCCGCCGCAGGGGTCCCAGAGCCGGACCGGGCTCTCACCCTGGTCGGTGGTGTGTGCGAGCGCGCGTTGGAGGAGTTCGCTGGCGAGCCGGACCGGGAAACCCGGGAACCCTGGCGCCGAACGCAGCACTTGTCCGCTCGCCAGTGCAGAGTGGTCGGTCCGCTCGGTGGCGTACCGGTATGCCACGACCAGTCCCCTCGTCCGATCCCCAGGAAAAGCCGAAGGCCCGGTGCCTCTCGCGGACACCGGGCCTTCGCTGTGCGGTCCTGACGGGATTTGAACCCGCGGCCTCCACCTTGACAGGGTGGCGAGCACTCCTAACTGCTCCACAGGACCTCGCTTGCTGCGGTTACTACTCTAGCGCGACTTCGGAGTACTTCGTACCGCCGCCGACCTAGAGTGGGGTCCGAGGCACCGAAACACGAGGAGGACGCGGGCGTGAGCGAGTCCCAGCCGGCCCTGCCGAGCGGCCCCGACAGCACCCGGATCGACCGTTGGCTGTGGGCCGTGCGCCTCACCAAGACACGCTCCGACGCCGCTCAGGCCTGCCGTGGCGGGCATGTGCGCGTCAACGGGCGTCCCGCGAAACCGGCCACCGGGGTCAAGGCCGGCGACGAGGTGAGGGTGCGGCTGCACGGACGGACCCGGCTCGTCGATGTGAGTCACGTCATCGTGAAAAGGGTCGGGGCTCCCGTCGCGACGCGGTGCTACGTGGACCGCAGCCCCACGCCGCCCGCACCGGAGGCGCGGGGTCCGGTGCTCAAGCGCGACCGCGGCGCGGGACGTCCGACCAAGAAGGACCGCCGCCAGCTGGAGAAGCTGCGTTCGGAGCTGCCAACGGAGCTGTGACCCCGGGGCCCGCTCGGCGTCGGCCGGGTGTCAGGCCCCGATCGGGTGGCGGGCGAGGAAGTCCAGCACGGCCTCGGTCGCCTTCGGGGCCCCCTCGTGCACGTACCCGTGGCGCAGCCCCGGGAGCACGAGCAGCTCGGCGCCGGGGATCCGCACGGCCAGGAGCTCCGCGTTGCCGACCGGCGTGAGCGCGTCGTCCTCGCCGTGCACGACGAGGGTGGGCGACACGATCTCCGGGAGCAGGTCCCAGCCGTCGTAGGACGTGCTGGCGGCGAAGTGCAGGCGCAGGGCGCGCATGGGGCCACGCGGCAGGATGCGGTCCACCGTGTCGGGGTGGTCGGCCGCCCAACCGGGTGTGTAGAAGAGCTCCGCGATGAGGCCGCGGCCCTCCTCGGTGGCGGCCTTGCGCAGGGCGACCGTCGACGAGTGCGCACGCGGGACCTCGTTCTGCCCGCCCGGGGCGGTCGCACCCAGGACGAGCGCGCCGACACGCTCCGGTGCGGCGTGCGCGAGCGCCTGCGCGACCTTCCCGCCCATCGAGAACCCGTGCACGTGCGCGCGTTCGATGCCGAGGTCGTCCAGGACCGCGAGGGCGTCGCGGGCGAACAGGTCGAGGGAGTAGGGCTCGTCGAGCGGGGCGTCGCTGCCGCCGGTCCCCCGGAAGTCCATGCGCACGACGCGGTGTGAGCGGGCGAGCTCCTCGCGTACGCCGTCCCACATCTCGAGGTCGAGGGCCTGCCCGTTGAGCAGCAGCAGGGGTTCGCCCTCACCGAGGACGTCGTAGTGGATCCGGGTGCCGTCGGCGGCGGTCGCTTGGTTCACGGGTCCGGACAATACCGGAGCAACCTCGCACGCGCCGTGGTGTGCTGCACACTGCGGGGACGCGGGGTCCGGGTCAGTCCCACGCGCCGGGGTGGTCCTGGTTCATGGACTCCGCCTTCAACCCGGCCGCCGCGAGGAGCACCACGCCGGCCATCGCGCACCAGGGCCCCGGCCCGGCCTCCATGTGGGTCTCCACGTCGGTCTGGGCCGCCGCCCAACCGAACATCCACAGCAGGGGGAACGCCGCGGCCGTGCCCAGAACCGCGCGGAAGGCCCAGATGCGCTGGGCCACGAGGGCGGTGACCACCGCCCCGCACAGAGCGAGCACCGCCAGGCCCGCGGGGAGGGTGCCGACGACCTTGTCGGTGAAGAGCGTCTCCCACCCGGAGAGGTCACGGCTGTCGGTCCACACGAGGTACAGGGACATGAACAGCACGGCGCCGCCCGCGGCCAGGCCGGCCGTGACCGCCCGTGCCGCGCGTCCGGCCTCGTGGTCGAGGGCGATGCGCGCTTCGATCCGGTTGATGCGCTTGCGGATGCGGTCGAGGTCGTGGATCGGTTCGGGGGTGCCGGGCACGGCTGGGCTCCAAGGGTCGGGGCAGGGGGAGGAGGCGGGGACGGGTTGTTCAGGCCGGGTGGGCGGGGACGTCGGCCCCGGCGCTCACGGGCTCTTCTTACGAGCGGGGTGGGGCTCCGAGTCCGCCTTCGGGAACTTCGCCACCCGTGCGGCGGAGACCGGGGCCGCGATGGCCGAAGCGAAGGCCACGAGCACACCCGCGGAGACGTGGTCCTCGAAGGGCACGAAGAATGACTGCAGGAGGAGCGCCCCCGACGCGAGGGCGATCAGCACAGCGAACCCCGTCAGCGTTGCAGAGGCCCCGGGCCGCGACAGGAACGGCAGGGCCACGCAGCCGGCGACGAGCATCGCGCAGGTTGCTGCAGCCGTGATGGCCGCGAACGACTCCTCCTCATCTGTTTCCGAGAGGATCGACAGCAGATACACGCCGGTCTCCTCCGTCCAAGGCAGGAACAGCGAGATCAACAGGCCACCGAGAGCGAGCAACAGGCCGGACAGGGCCCGGCGGCGCTCCTGGAACCTGATGTCGAGGACGTGGGCCTCCATGGCCTCGGCGTGAGCCTCGACCCGCGCGAGGCGGGTCCGCAGGTCCTCGGTCTCGGTCGTGGGCTCGGGGTCGGTGCTCATGGACGCTCCGGGGTCGGGGGAAGGGCGCGGGTTCCGCCGGGGGAGACGCGTCCGGGGCGCCGAAGGTTCGCCGGGAACCGAAAGTGCCGCGGCTGTCGGGGCTGCGCGGTACCGTGCCAACGAGAGTCCGACCCCCGGACGATCCGTCCGGGGCCCCAGGTCGGAGCGGCCGAGCAGAAAGAACCGCATGAGCGCCTCCTGGTACACCCGTCCCCTCGCCGCCTTCGATGTCGAGACCACCGGCCTGGACGTCACGTCCGACCGCATCGTCACCGCCGCACTGTGGCGCATCGACCCCACGAGCGGCACCAAGGAGCCACTGACCTGGATCATCGACCCGGGCGTCCCGGTCCCGCCCGAGGCGGCGGCGATCCACGGCTACACCGACGAGCGGGTACGCGCCGAGGGCACCCCCGCGGCCGAGGCGGTGCCCGCGATCGGCGCTGCGCTGGAGAAGGTCGCGGCGGACGGGCTTCCGCTGGTCGTCTACAACGCCCCCTACGACCTCGGCATCCTGCACCACGAGCTCGTACGGAACACGGTCCGCCCCGAGCCGCTGTCCACGCTGCACGTGGTCGACCCGCTGGTGCTGGACAAACAGATGGACCCCTACCGCAAGGGCGGGCGCAAGCTCACGGACGTGTGCGCGCACCACGGGGTCCCGCTGGCCGCCGACGAGGCGCACGGGGCGGCCGCCGACGCGCTCGCGGCCGGACGCCTGGCCTGGCGTCTGGGGTCGAGCCACCCCGAGCTCGGGGCCCTCTCCCCCGCCGAACTGCACGACTCTCAGGTGCGGTGGAAGGCCGACCAGGCGGCCTCGTTCCAGGCCTACCTGCGCCGGTCCCGCGACCCCGAGGCGGTCATCGACGGCACCTGGCCCTACGTGGGCGCCTGACCCGGGCCGGCCGGCGGCCGTGGCCGCCCACGACCGTCCAGGGACACAAAAAGGCCCCGGCGCCTGTTCCCAGGTGTCGGGGCTTCTTCTGTGGCTGGGGGCGGGGTCGAACCGCCGACCTTCCGCTTTTCAGGCGGACGCTCGTACCAACTGAGCTACCCAGCCGGGCAACCGGTATCCGGTGCCTGCGCGGTCCTGACGGGATTTGAACCCGCGGCCTCCACCTTGACAGGGTGGCGAGCACTCCTAACTGCTCCACAGGACCTTGTTCACTTGTTGGCCCGGACCTTCGGCCCGGTGCCTTGCTGCGGTTCCCATTCTGCCAGATCCCCGGCAGTGGTCTGACCGCTTCGTACCCCCGACGGGATTCGAACCCGCGCTACCGCCTTGAAAGGGCGGCGTCCTAGGCCGCTAGACGACAGGGGCCCGCTCAGACAGACCAAGCATAGGGGAGATACGCACCGATCGCCAAAGCGATTCCGGAAGACGCCGCGCACCGGCCTGACCTGCACCCTCGCGGGGCACCCCGGGGTCAGCCCGGAGAGCCCTCCTCCGTGGGGTCGTCGGTGGCGTCGTCGTCGGGCTCGCCGACGGGGGCGTCGGGGTCCGCCTCGATGTGCCGCTCGACCTGCGCGGACGTCAGTCCGATACCGCCCAGGTCGATGTCGTCGCGGGCCTGGAGGCGGCCGGTCTCGCGATCGAAGTAGAGCACGGACGCCTGGTACGGGATCGGGCGGTCGGAGTCGTGATCCAGCCCACTCAGACCGGCGCCCCCGGTCGAACCCTGCACGAGGAACCGGGTTCCGAGTTCGGTGAGTTCGGTGTCGCGCAGGTGTTCGTCGCCGTTGAGCACGAGCGGGACCACACCGTCGAAGGCCTCGGCCTGGGTGCGGGTGTGCATGACCGCCACGTCGACCTCCTCGGCCCCGTCGGCGACCCGCTCCGCCTCGGCCTCGCCCTGGGCCGCGAGCTCCTCCTCGTCCGGGTCCACGCGGGTCTCGTCCGGCGTGAAACGGGGGTCGCCCGAACCGTAGAAGGTCAGCCCCTCGACCTCGGTGGTCTCACCGTCGAGCACGACCGCGTTGGACTGGGACTCCACCGCGCGCTGGGTCCCCATCGAGTCGTGCTGCCCCTTCACCCACACGTAGGGCACGTCGAGGCCGGCGATCTCGTCGGCGAAGGTGTCCTCGGCGGCGCTGCCCCGGTCGGTGAGGTCGCCGGAGTCCACGACCGCGTCCACCCCGTACTGGTCCTGGAGGCTGGAGATGATGCTCCACGAGGCGGGGTTGAGTTGGATGTCGGACACGTGCAGCACCCGCACGACCGACTCGTCGTCCTCGTACACCGGCAGTTCGGAGGTCGCCTCGTAGATCATCGAGACGTTGCCGACCAGCCCGGCGAGCTGCTCCTGGTACTCGCTGAACCGGCCCACGACCTCCTCGGCGCTGCCCACGACCTGCGGGGCGCCCGCGATGAGCCCGGTGTAGCGCGGTTCGGCGATGGCGCTGGGGTTGAAGGAGGCGGCGGCGACCGCGCCGGAGACGACGAGGGCGCCCAGGGAGACGGCGCCCCCGGCCAGGGCGCGGCGCAGGTTCCGGAACAGCAGCAGGGCCATGAGGAAGGCCCCGAGGGTCGCTGTCACCAGCGACCGGACCACCAGGGCGATGACGCCGTCGCGCAGGTCGTCGCCGATGCCGGCGGCCATGCGGTCGATCGCCTCGGGGTCGGTGAACATCTCCTGAGCGGCGGAGAGCCGGATGTCGGTGATGGCCGCCTCCACACGCAGGGGCGCCGCGTGGGTCTCGAAGGCGAGCTGGCCGAGCGGGGCGACGTCGACGACGGTCTCGCCGTTGAGCTGGGGACTCAGGGAGAAGGTGACGTCCGCGGGGCCGATGGGGGTGACGACCTGCCCGGCCAGGGCCAGGCCCAGCCAACCGCCGAGCAGCCCGGCGACCACGACACAGGCCCACCTCCACGCGCGCCCCTCACGGACGCGGGCGAAGGCGGCACGCGCGCGGTCGAGGGTCTCGCGGTGATCGTGGCGTCGGATCGCTTCCCATGAGAACACTCCCCCATCATGCCGCCGCCCGGACGTGTGCCCAATGCTTTACGCCCGCTCCCGAGTGTTATGTCTCTCTTCCCACACCGTGCGCGGCCCACGGGGCGGAGAAGGTCCGCCGTTCCCCTCCCGCGGAGCCCCGGAAGACGACACAATGGCGGGCGTGGTGGAACTGACACGCCGTGAATTCGAGGAACTGGTCGCCGACGCCCTGGACACGATCCCCGAACACCTGGCCCAGCTGATGGACAACGTGGTGATCACCGTCGAGGAGGAGTCCCCCGACGGTCTTCTGGGTGTGTACGAGGGGGTGCCGCTCACCGAACGCGGGGACACGTACTTCGGCGTCCTGCCGGACGTGATCCACATCTACAAGCGCAACATCTGCGCGATCTGCGAGACGCAGGAGCAGGTGGTCGAGGAGGTCGGCATCACCGTCGTGCACGAGATCGCGCACCACTTCGGGATCGACGACGACCGCCTCATCGAGCTCGGCTGGGGCTGAGCCCGCGGACGAACCGCGTCACACCGGACAACCGCCGCCTCGCGGACGTTTGCTGCCTACTACCCACAGCAACGAATCAGCCACGAAATCTCCCGAACCGCTTGCGGGCCCTACCGCACTCCGGAACCGTTGGTCATTGGGACACGACACAGCGTGATTACAACCCAGTAACAGACAAGGGAGTGCCGGGTGAGCAATCCGCGCCTCGACAACGAAGCAGACGACGAGGGCCACGAACCCTCCGACACCCGGGACCACGCACAGGGCACCACCTGGAAGAGCGGCTACCGCGACGCGATGCGGATCCGGGAGTTCCGGTTCCTCTGGTTCGCCCACGCCCTGTCCATCGTCGGGACCAACCTCCTCAACATCGCCGTGAGCGTGCTCGTCTACCGGGCGACCGACTCGGCCTTCGCCGCCGGCATCACGCTCGCGGTCACGTTCCTTCCCCCCATCATCGCCGGCCCCCTGCTCTCCGGGCTCGCTGACGTCTTCCCCCGCAAGCAGGCGCTCATCGTCTGCGACCTGGCACGCGCGGTCTTCATCCTGGCCGTGGGGATCCCCGGCATCCCCGTGTGGGCGATCTGGACCCTGCTGTTCCTCTCGGTCGTGCCCGCCGTGCCCTTCACCGCCGCACGGGCCGCGCTCCTCGCCGAGATCGTCCAGGGCGAGCGCTACGTCGCCGGGACCGCGATCATCCACCTGACCACGCAGCTGGCCATGCTCATCGGGCTCATCGCCGGAGGTGTGGTGGTCTCGGTGATCGGCCCCAACACCGCGGTCATGGTCAACGCCGCGATCTTCGTGCTGTCGGCCCTGCTGGTGACGGCGGGGGTGCGCGCCCGGCCGGCCCCGAACGCGGACGCCGACGGCAACCGCTCCCGGCCCGGGCTCGGTGCCCTGATCACCCGCGGCACCCGCCTGGTGCTCACCGACCCGCGCCTGCGCACGCTGGCCCTCATGGCCTGGGTGGCGGGGCTGTACATGATCCCCTACGGGATCGCCAACCCCATGGCCGACGAACTGGGGGCGGGCGCCGGAGCGGCGGGCATCATCATGGCCGGGCCCTCGATCGGCGCGCTCATCGGCGGGTTCCTGCTCACCCGCTTCGTCCCGCCGCCCACACGCATGCGCTGGCTGGGACCGCTGACGGTGCTCGCGTCGGTGCCGCTGCTGCTGTGGGTCCTGCCCCTGCCACTGTGGCTCATGGTCGGGTTGCTCGCGATCAGCGGCGCGGCCGCCTCGTACCAGATCGTCGCCAACGCCACCTTCGTGCTGTGCACACCGGAGGACGGGCGCGGTCTGGCGTTCGGGCTGGTCGCGGCCGGCCTGCAGGCCTCACAGGGCATCGGGATCCTGCTCGGATCGCTCCTGGTGGAACTGTTCGGCACCGCGGCGGTCATCACCGGGGCAGGGGCCGTCGGGGTGGTGCTGGGGGTCGCGCTCGCAGCGACGTGGTCGCGCATGGCCGAACCCACGATCGAGAAGATGAACGAGGCGGAACAGCCCGCCTGAGCACCGCTGAAAAGGCGGAAGGCCCGGGCCGCCGACAGGGATGTCAGGCGGGCCGGGCCTCGGCCGCGGTGTCGGAGGAGGGCTCCCGTGCCTCCTCCGACTCGTGGTCCTCCCCGAGTGTGCGGAGCTCGCGCCGCTGCCACCCGGGGTGGGCTCGAAGGGTCCACTGCATGGTCACTCGCTCGACTTTCCTTGGAAGTTGCGGATGATCTGCTCCAGCAGGGAACGCCGCTCACCCGCGGCCGGCATGATCAGCCAGGCCAGGATGTAGACGAAGATCCCGCTGAAACCCAGGACCGTGAGCACGATGAAGACGATGCGCACGATCGTGGGTTCCCAGCCGAAGTACTCGGCGATGCCGCCGCACACACCGGCCAGGAGCCGCTTGTCACTGCTGCGTTGGAAGCGCTTGTTGCTCATGACTACAGATTGCCCGCTCACGGAGACGATTCCCATCGGGGAGGCCCCTGGCCCTTCCCTGACATCTCCCCCGGGGGCTTCCGGGAGTGTGCGGGGCGGGCCCTGTGGCCTCCTACGACACCTCCGACGCAGGGGTGGCCGGGGACGTTCCCGAGAAATGGGACACAGGTCCGTGCGGGCCTGTGTCAGGGGCGCGGCGCGAATGTGTGGCCGAGGCGGTCGAACGCGTCGCGCATGTGCGTGCGGATCTCCTCGACGGTCTCCTCGGACCGTGCGGCCCCGGCCTCGCCCAGGACGTGGCGGACCACCGCGGCTGCCACACCCGCGATGAGTTTCGGGCTCTGGTCGCCGCCGTCGGCCCCCGTGCGTCCGGCCACTGCCTCGGCGATCTGCACCTCGACGTCGTGCATGCGGGCGAGCATCCCCGACATGAGTTGGGGTTCGCGTTCGGTGAGCTCCCAGTTGATGCGCGCCTCCTCACGCCAGGAGGCCAGGTCCTCACCCTGGTCGAGGGAGTCGGTGAGCAGGTGGACCAGGTCGTCGGTGAAGTCACCGGAGGGACCGCCCGCCACGAACACGGACACACACTCGTCGTCCGGGCCGAACGGCAGATCGCCCAGGAGCGCGTCCTCCTTGCTCCCGAAGTAGTTGAAGAAGGTCCGGGTGGAGACCTCGCCCGCGGCCGCGATCTCGTCCACGGTCACGTTCTCCAGGCCGTGCTCCAGCACCAGGCGCACGGCGGCGTCCTTGAGCGCGCGGCGCGTGGCCAGCTTCTTGCGTTCCCGAAGCCCCATCGGTCCTCTCCGTCACTGCGTGGGCGGCCCGCCTCCGGGTGTCGGGCCCGGGAGGGCGGTGCAGGACCGCCGTGGTCGGCGGCCGTGCACCCGTACATGATCCCGCCCGGTCAGCGTCCGACGAACCGGTCGGGCCGCACGTACACGATGACGCGTGTCTCGTCGGGGCTGTGCCACGGGTAGTCGGTGCCGAGGTACTTCTGGGCCATGGCGTCGATGAAGGCCTTGTCGGTGTCCTCCTCGACGCGGTCGACCTCGCCCCTGACCTCGACGTACATGTAGGGGTCGTCGGGGTCGGTGGCCGAGACGGAGATCCGGTTGTCGCGTTCGAGGTTCTTGAGCTTCTGGCGCGTGCTGGTCTGGCTGAACTTGAGGAATTCGCCGTCCCAGTCGATCCACACGGGGCTGTTGTGGGGCGCGCCGTCGGGGCCGAGGGTGGCGATGTGTCCGAAGGCGGGCTTGCGGAGGACGTTCTGCTGCTTCTCGGAGAAGGCCATCATGCTCCTTGGTGTGTCGGTTGCCCCCGAGTACACCAACTCCGCGGGTGCGGTTCCGACACGGCGCGCCCGGGAGCGGGGTGTGGCGGCGGTGTGCGGCCCGGCGTTCCCCGGCGGATCCGTGGCGCGGTGGTAGCTTCCGGCACGTCCGGGACACGGAACCACGCGGGAGGGGACCACGGTGGACGGGCACGAACGGGACGGCGGGGACACGGACGCGGGCGACGGGCGGCCGAGCGGTGAGCACCGCTCGCAGGCGTCCGGACCCACGCGCGGGTACGGGGGCCGGAGCCGGGCCGAGCTGGAGGCGGCTCGGGACCGGACCCTGCCGCACCTGATGGCCGACGGGCTCGGCGTGGTCTTCTGCGGCATGAACCCGGGGCTGACCACGGCGCTGGTCGGGCACCACTTCGCGTCCCCGGGGAACCGGTTCTGGCCCGCGCTGGCCCACGCCGGGTTCACGCCCGAGACCTTCACACCCGACCGGGAGCGCGAGCTGCTGCCGCTGGGCATGGGCCTGACCAACCTCGTGGAACGCGCGACCCGCGACATCTCCGAGCTCTCCCGCGAGGACCTCGAGGCCGGCGGCGAACGCCTGCGCGCGGAGATGGAGCGGTACCGGCCCGCGTGGCTGGCGTTCCTGGGCCTCACCGGGTTCCGGACGGCCTTCGGCGTGAAGGGGGCGTCGGTCGGGCCGCGGGCGGAGCGTATCGGGCCGACCCGGGTGTGGCTCCTGCCCAACCCCAGCGGACGCAACGCGCACTGGAAACCCCCGGAGCTCGCCCAGGAGTACGCGCGCCTGCGCGAGGCGGCCGGGCTGCCCGACCGTTCGGCCTGACCGGCGCCCGCACCCGGACACCCGGGTCTCAGATGGTGCAGACGCAGGGCGGTGAACCGGCGACGGTGAGCACGGCCGCGCCCAGCACCGCCGCGGGTGGCACGGCCAGCAGGATCGCGGCCGACAGCGCGGTGACCGCACGGGTGGAGCGCCCGTTCCCGGCGCTCTGCCCCGGGAGCAGGCGGCGGGCGCGTTCCACGGGGCAGGCACCGGACGCGGCCAGGGACCGCCCCGACGGGTCCGGTTCCGGCGGCGCCACCATCACCCCGATGGCGTGCAGCAGGGGCGCGTGGCCCACCGTCCGCGCCGCGTGGTCGTCGGCGGCCCACTCGACCAGGACCGGCACCTCGGTGACTGCGGCCCGCAGGAGCGGCACACCGGGGAAAGCGGTGTCGAGCAGGCGGGAGGCGGCCACGAGCACGTGGTGGTGTCCGCGCAGGTGGGCGTCCTCGTGGGCGAGCACGGCCCGCAGTTCCTTGGGCGACAGGACGTCGAGGGCGCCCTGGGTGAGCACGACCCCGGACCGGCGGCCGGGAACGCAGTAGGCGTGGGGGCGCCGGGCCTGCAGCAGCCACACGTCGTGCCCGTCGAGGCAACGCTGCCGTGCCCCTGCGGTGAGTTCGCGGTGGTGCTCGCGCCGCCAACGCACCGATCCGGCGTACCGGCGCGCGAGCACCCAGCAGAGTCGGCCGGCGGCGAGCGCGGCGACCGGGGCGAGCACGGCCACCACCGTTCCCGCTCCGCTGCTGCTCACCGCTTGGAACAGAGTGATGCAGGCGGTCACGAACCCTTTCAGCCCGGGGCCCATGACCTCGGCGACCACGGTGAACACCAGGGTCGCCCAGCTGACGGCCCAGGCCAGGAGCGCGACCGTCCACAGAGCGAGCAGGTGCCGCGGCGGCAGGTCGCCCGCGCGGGCGCACCACCGCACGAAGGCGGGTCCGGCGAGGCTGAGCAGGGCGGCCGAACCGGCGGCGATCGCGATCAGGGTCACGGTTCCTCCTCGCGCGGCACGTCCGAGAGCAGGTCGCGCAGGACCTCGACCTGGTCGGGCGGCATGTCGTCGACGAACCGCAGGAGCGTGGCCCGGGCGTCGCCGCTCTCGGCCAGAACCCCGGACATGCGCTGCGCGGCGTAGGTGGGGCGGTCGCGCACGGGGCGGTAGAACCACAGCCGGCCCACCCGGTCCCGTTCCACCCAGCCCTTGCGGCGCAGGTTCTCCAGGACCGTGGAGATGGTGGTGTAGGCGGGCGTGCGGCCCGGGAGGGAGTCCACGACCGTGCGGACGCTCATCGGTTCCCCGGCTCCCCACAGGAGGTCGAGGACGGCCGATTCCAGCGGTCCCAGCCCCGGCAGAGGTTCGTCCATCGTCCCCACGCTCTCGTCCACTCCGTTCGCCTCCACATTATTGGCGTTGGCCCTCCAGTTCGGTGGTCGGGCCTGCCACCCGTTCATGAACTGGGGCCGAAGGCGGCGAAGGCGTCACCGAGCCCGTCCGACCCGACCGGGACCAGGGCCGTGCCGTCCTCGGCCGCGGCCACGGGGACGGCCCAGGGACCTTCCTCCGTGGCCGCGCCCGATGCGAGGTCCACGAGCCGTGTGGCGTCGCCGTCGGTCAGGTACGCATGGTCACCGACGACCGCATCGAGCTTCGGGCCGTCCGGGAGGCGGGTGCGCCACAGCTGCTCGGCCGGGTCGCTGTGCAGGCCGACGAGGAGCTGTCCGCCGTCCGGGTGGGGGCCGCCGACCACGGTCAGGCCGTCCTTGTCCCCGACGACGCGCGGCTCCTCCGGGCCGGGGAACGAGGCGAGCCGCTCCCCCGTGCGCAGGTCGTGTGCGGTGTGGGCGGCCGGTTCCCCGTCGGCGCCGGCCCAGGACAGCACCACGGCGGCCGCCTGGCCGTTCTCGGGGGCCGGGCCCGGTCCGGGGGCGGCCGTGTCCGGGTCGGTCCCCGCGTGCTCGGGCAGGTCGAGGTCGTCGGCGGCCCAGAGCGGGTCGCCGCTGCCGGCCTCCGCGGCCCTCAGCTCGCCGCCGTCCCTCACGAGCAGGGTGCCCTGGTACTCGTGCAGGAGCTCCGTGCCGTCCTCCGCCTCGTCGGCCGCGACCGTGCCGGTCCCCGGGTCCAGCGCCACCTTCGGCCCGGTGGAGTTACTCATGACCGAGCCCTCGATCGCACCGAGCAGCAGGCCGGGGCCGACCAGCGTCCCCGGGACCTCGGTGGGACCCCAGACCAGCGACCCGTCGACGGGGTCGAGCGCGGCGGCCGTGGTCGTGGTCGCGAGCACGCCGCCCGAGGGGTCGGCGTCGCTGTCCAGGAGCACCAGGAGGTCTTCGCCGTCGGCGCCCTCGGTCACCGCGAACGCCGTGCAACTCGGGTTGCGTTCCGTGGACCACCGGGTCGCCCCCTCGGCGTCGACCCCGAGGAAGGTGAGGTCGCCCCCGCCGCGCTCGGGCATGGCCATACCGACGAACCCGTCCGCGGCCGCCTGCGGGGGCGACGAGTACGGCGCCGCCCACGACGGAGCGCCCTCCAGGACGGGCGGCGGTTCGTCCTCCGGCGCGGCCGTGGCCGGCGCGGGGGGATCGTCGCGGGGTTCGGCGTCCTCGGGTGCCGAGACCTCGCGGGAGGAGCAGGCCGCCAGGATCAGGACGAGGGCGGTGCCGGCGGCGAGCGCCGGGAGGGGACGGGGGCGCGCGTGCGGGGTCACGGGGCCCGGTCCCCCTCGTGTTCGGCCGGCGCTGCCTCGTCGGCGGCCCGGCCCTTGCGCAGGCGGTACAGGCCCACGCCCAGGAGCACCAGCGCCGCCGCGGCGACGAGCAGCAGGTCGGCCGCCCCGCCGAGCCGGGAGAGCTGCAGCTGGAGCTGGTGCGCGACCTCCTCACCGGAACCGACGAGGGTGGGCAGGGTCGCGGTCCCGTCGTAGAGCAGGAACAGCACGCCGATGCCGACGAACAGCACCCCGGAGATCAGCGACGTCGTGTGCAGGTTCAGCGGGCCCACGGTGAACGCACGCCCGCGCAGCCAGGGGCGCCGTCCCAGGTCGAAGCGGTCCCACAGCAGGGCGAGGAAGAACAGCGGGAGCGCCATGCCCAGGGCGTAGAAGGCCAGCAGGAGCCCGCCGCGCACGGTTCCGCCCGTCGCGGCGACGGTCAGGACGGCCCCCAGGATCGGGCCGGAACAGAACCCGGCGAGCCCGTAGACCGCGCCGAGGCCGAACACGGGCAGGGCCCCGGTGCGTCCGGCCAGGTGCCCCTGGATCCGGGCGAGGGGCCCGGTGTTCACACCCAGGCCGAGGATGAGCGCGATGCCGAAGGCGATCACGAGCCACCCCGCGACCGCGATGAGCACGTCCCGGTTGCCGTGGAAGAAGCCGCTCACCATCGCCGACCCGGCGCCCAGGGGCACGAGGGTCGCGCACATGCCCGCGTAGAACACGGCGGTGCGGGCGAGGAGTCCGGCGGTGTCGCGGAAGGCGTAGGCGAAGAAGGAGGGGAGCAGGAGCGCGCTGCAGGGGCTCAACAGGGCGAGCAGGCCGCCGAGCAGGGCGGCCACGTAACCGACGTCCACGGGTCAGGCCTCCATTTCCAGGGCGGTGTCGATCGCGTCGGTGAAGACGTCGAGGGGCTGGGCGCCGAAGACGGGGGTGCCGTTGATGATGAAGGCCGGGGTTCCGCTGACGCCGACCTGCTGTCCCTCGGCGAAGTCCCCGTCGACGGCCGAGATCAGGTCGTCGTCGGTCAGGTCCTCGGCGAAACGTTCGGGGTCCAGGCCCTGCTCCTCGGCGACCTCGGTCAGCTGTTCGGTGAGGGTGTCGGGGTCCTGGTCCTTGAAGGTCTCCTGGTCGCCGTAGACCGCGTCGTGGTAGTCCCAGTAGGCGCCCTGTTCCCCGGCGGCGTGGGCACCGACGGAGAGCAGGTGGGAGCTCTCGCCCATGTAGGGGAACTCGCGCCACTCGATGCGCAGGTCGCCGCTCTCGACGTAGCGTTCGACCAGTTCGGGCTGGACGTCCTGGACCCATGTCGCGCAGTAGGGGCACTGGTAGTCGGAGTAGCCGATGAGCACCACGGGGGCGTCCTCCTCGCCGAGCGCGGCCGGGTCCTCGCCGTCGCGCCGGGCGATCATCTCGCCGAAGTTCCGGGCCTCCTCGTAGGCCTGGTCGTCCTGCTGGGCGCCGGTCGGAGGGGCGGCCGAACCGTCGCCGGTGGTGGTGTCCCGGTCGGCCGCCCACGCGGCCAGGCCGATGACCACGACCACGACGAGGACGGCGCTCGCCAACAGGGGCCACAGGGCTCCGGAGCTCTGTGCCGTGCCCTGCTTCTTCTGCTGGGCCATGCGTCGGACCTTCCGTGACGGGACTGGGCATCCTTCTTCTATCCTCGATAGAACTTCCTCTATGCTACATAGAAGAACGGGGCCCCGGGCACCGGGACACACAGGTGTCCGGGTCGGGCGAAACGAGGAGAGGACCGGGCGACGATGCGGATGTGGACGGTGCGGCAGTGGACGGCCGCTGCGCTGGGGACGGCGGGCGCCCTACTCCTGCTGGGGATCCCGTCGGTGCTGCTGCCCAACGAACTGTTCGTCCGGGAGATCGAGGCGGCCTGGTGGACCTACCCGGTGTGGGTGGCCACCGCCGTCCTCTGCGGCCTGCTCCTGGCCACCTACACGCGCCCCGGCGGCGGCCGGGACGAAGGCGGCACGGAGGCGGACGAGGACCGCTCGACACCGCGGCGGAGCCTGGCCGGGGGCCTGCTCACCTGGTTCGCGATCGGCTGCCCCACCTGCAACACGCTCGTACTGATGGCCCTGGGGACCTCCGGGGCGCTGAGCTGGTTCGCGCCCGTGCAGCCCGTGCTCGCGGTGGCCGGCCTCGCGTTCCTGGCGTTCGCACTGCGCGCCCGCCTGCGGGCAGCCGCCGTGTGTCGCGCCGACACCGCCCCCGCGGCCTGACGGCGCCCCCGCGCGTGCCCCCGGGATGCGCGCGTGGCGCCGCTGCGTTGGCACGGGGGACGGGCCGAGCGGACGGAGGAGAGCACATGGGCACCGGGGGGCGCGGGGCGGTCACCGACGTCGACGTGGCGGTCGTGGGCGGCGGACAGGCGGGGATCGCCACGGGGTACTTCCTGCGGCGGGCCGGCGCCGACTTCGTGGTCCTCGACGACCGTGCCACCCCCGGCGGGGCCTGGACCGAGTACTGGGACTCCCTGCGCCTGTTCTCCCCCGCCGGGCACAGCATGCTCCCGGGGTGGTGGATGCCGCCCGAGGAGGGACACGAGTACCCGAGCGCGCACCACGTCGTGTGGTACCTGACCGAGTACGAGCGCCGGTACCGGCTCCCGGTGCACCGGCCGGTCACCGTGGAACGCGTCGAGCGGGAGAACGGGCACGACCTCCCCGGAGGACGCCTGCGGGTGGTCACCGACCGGGGCACCTGGCGGGCGCGGCACGTGATCAGCGCGACCGGCAACTGGTCCGCACCGCACCTGCCGAGCATCCCCGGGCGGGAGGTCTTCGCCGGGCGGGAGCTGCACACGGTCGACTACCGGGGCCCGGACGACTTCGCGGGACAGAGGGTGGTGGTCGTCGGCGGCGGCAACTCCGCCGCGCAGATCATCGCCGAGCTCTCCCTGGTCGCCGACACCACCTGGGTCGCCGCCCGCCCGCCGCGTTTCATGCCCGACGACGTGGACGCCCGCGCCCTGTTCGACCTGGCGACCCGGCGCGGCCGCGGCGAGGAGGGCCCCGGTGTGGGCGACCTCGGCGACATCGTCGTGGTGCCGAGCGTGCGGGAGGCGCGCGAGCGGGGAGCGCTCAAGGCCGAGCCGATGATCGAACGCCTCACCCCCGGCGGGGTGGCGTGGCCCGACGGGAGCACCCTGGAGGCCGACGCCGTTCTGTGGTGCACCGGGTTCCGTCCCGCGCTCGGCCACCTCGTCCCGCTCGGGGTCGACGACGGACACGGGCGGGTCCGGGTCGGCGCGGACAACCGTGCAGTGGCCGAACCGCGACTGTCCATGGTCGGCTACGGGGACTGGACCGGCTTCGCCTCCGCCACGATCATCGGCGCCGGACGCACCGCCAAGAGCACCGTCGCCGCCGTCACCGAGGCGCTCGAACGGGAGGGCCGGGTGTGAAGGCAGGGAGCGCCCCGCTGTTCCCGGTCGGCGGCTCAGCAGACGGTGTGGCGCTGGGGTAGAGTTGTCCCGGCTGACACACGACGGCCCGGTTCGTCGTGCGCCTGCAGCACGGGGCCTTAGCTCAATTGGCAGAGCAGCGGACTTTTAATCCGCGGGTTCGGGGTTCGATCCCCCGGGGCCCTACCACCATCCACCTGGCGTTTCTCCCACGGGAGGGGCGCCAGTGCGTGTTTCGGACACCTCTTGACCGGTTGCGGTCAGGCGCGGCCACACCCGGCCAGGCCCCCTGTACTCCGGGGTCCCCTCGCTTAACGTCACCGTTGGACCGCTGGGGCCGGCGACGGGGGGAAACATGGCTCAGTACGCTCCGTATCCACACCAACCACAGCCATCCGTCCGACCGCGCCGCGCCTGGTACTGGGTGGGTGCGGCCCTCATCGCGCTCGGGGTGCTCGGCGGGGCCGGCAGTTGCGGCGTGGGCATGATGAGCGCGCTCGGCCTGCCCGAGTTCACCGAGGAGTTCTCCGCGGGCGAGCGGGTCGAGTGGGAGGTTCCGGAGGTCGACGACGAGGACCGCGCCTGGGTCGTCTACGTCGACCGGGAACAGGTTCCCGCGTCCGCCGTCGACTGCGAGGTCGAGGGCCCGGGCAGCTCCCCCGCGCTGGGGCAGTCCACCTTCGAGCACTACTACGGGGTCGGCGACGTGTACTGGGAGCGCCACGGCGTGGTCCGCACGAGCGAACCCGGCACGTACGCCATCACCTGCGACAGCGACCCCGATCTCACGTTCGCGCTCGCCCACGGCGACAGCGACGCGGGCGCGACCAAGGGGCTGCTGGGGATGATGGGCACCACCTTCGCGGTCTTCGCCGTCGGGGTCCTCGGCGGGATGGTCGTCCTGATCGTGACGCTCGTGCGCCGGAGGCAGGCGCTGAGCAGGTTCCAGCCGCCGGCCGGGCCGCCACCCGGGCCGCCCGGGGCACCTCCCGGACCACCGCCCGGTGGAACTTCCGGCCCGCCGCCCTGGGGCCCGCCAGGACCGCCGCCCGGGCCGCCACCCGGGGGTCCGCCGCGCTGAGTTCCCGGTGGCCGCACGCTCGCAGACACGGCACGAAGCACGCACTCCCGGCGTGTCGCTCTTCTCCGGAGCGTCCGGAACAGAGCGAACAAACCAGGCGACCACCCGGCTCCGACCTCCTACGATGCTGCATGGCCGTGTCTTGCGCGGCCGACCGTCCCCGGCCGGGGGCGGGGCACCCCTGCGAGGAGGAACCCATGGTCCCGGACGAGGTCACCACCGCGATCGGCGAGCACTACGAGCTGCAGGGGCTGGAGCTCACCCCCATCGACGGCGGCGCGGACCTGGCGGCCTCCCTGTGGAAAGCGGTGGACGCCCGGGGCCGGCGGTTCGCGGTCAAGTGGAGCAGCAGCGGCTCCCCCGCGGGGATGGTGCTGCCCGCCGCCCTCGACGCGATCCGGGCCGGCAGTGCCCCCGCGCCCGTGCCCACCCGCGGCCGGTCGCTGTGGGTCGACGTCGGCGACGCACGCCTGTCGGTCACACGCTGGGTCGACGGCGGCAGCGGCTGGGACACACCCCTGGGACGCCCGGGGTGGTACGCGTTCGGGCAGCTGCTGTCGGCGCTGCACTCGCTTCCCGTTGTGGGCCAGGTGAGCAAGCAGGTACCGCGGGAGGACTTCGACCCGAGCCGCTGGGCCGACTACTTCGAGAAGATCGACGCCGAACTCGACGGGGCCCCCGACTCGGGCATCACCGCGCGCCTGGCCGAACAGTGGCACGCCCGCCGCCCCGCGCTCCGTGAGGTGCACCGGCGCACGCTCGACCTCGGCGCCCGGCTGCGCACCCGAGCCGACCTGCCCCGTTCCGTGCCGTGCCACGCGGACCCGCACCTCGGCAACATCGTGGTGTCCGAGGACGGTCGCCCGGTGCTGCTGGACTTCGACGACGCCGTGCTCGCGCCGGCCGAGCGCGACCTCATGTTCGTGCTCGGCGGCGGGGTGCTGGCGGACGTGCCCGTGACCGGGCGGCAGCAAGCCTGGTTCCTGGAGGGATACGGGGCGTACTCGATCGGCCCGGACCTCCTGACCTACTACCGGGGTCTGCGGGTCCTGGAGGACGCCTCGGAGCTGGCCGGGGTGGTGCTCGACCCGGCGCTCTCGGACCGCGAGCGGCGTGAGGCGCTGGGGCACGTCGAGGGGCTGTTCTCCGAGACCGGGCTGTTGGCGCAGGCCCGGTCGGGCGGGCGCGGACACCGACCATGATGTGATGCAGGCCACATCAAGCCCGTCTTGAGTGTGCCGTAACGGCACGGTCTTTCCTGGTTCCCGAGACACCGAAGCGGACCAGGAAAGGACGGCCATGGCACTCCCACCACTGCTCCCCGTCGAGGAGATCTACGGCTCACCCGAACGGGCCGGCGCCTCCATCTCCCCCGACGGCACCCGGATCGCCTTCCTGGCACCGTGGAAGAACCGGCTCAACGTCTGGGTCGAGAACCTCGACGGCCCCGCCGACACCCGGTGCGTGACCGCGGACGAGACCCGCAGCGTCACGCTCTTCGAATGGACCGACGATCCGCGCCGGCTGCTCTACCTGCAGGACGACGGCGGCGACGAGAACTGGCACCTGTTCCGGGTCGACCTGGACGACCCCGGGTCCGAGCCGGTCGACCTCACCCCGTTCCCCGGCGCCCGCGTCCTCGGCCTCGACCAGCCGGGGCGGCGCCCGGGAACGGCGCTCCTGCACCTCAACGCCCGCGACGCCGCCGAGTTCGACCTCCACGAGCTCGACCTGGCCACCGGAGAGCTCACCCTCCTGGCCCGCAACCCCGGCGACAGCACGTGCGGCTTCCTCCTCGGCGCGGACGGTGTGTACACGAACACCACCACCCGCGAGGGCGTCATCGAGCTGTCGCGCCTGGACCCGTCCACGGGCCGCCGGACGCCGATCACCACCATCGACGGGGCCGACCACCCCGTGGGTGTGCACCCGTTCGAGAGCACCCCGGACGGCACCGGCGCCCTGATCGGCTCCCACCACGGCAGCGACCGCCTCCGACTGGCCCGCGTCGACCTGGCCACCGGCGAGGAGACCGAGGTCGACAGCCACCCGACCCTCGACCTCGACTCCAGGTCCCTGGTCTTCCCCTCCCTGCCCCCGACCCTGATCCGGGACCGGAACAAGAAGCTGCTCGGGGTGCGCTACCTGGGCGAACGCCAGGTGATCCACGCCCTCGACCCGCACTTCGCCGAGGTCCTGGGACGCCTCGAAGGGCTGTCCGACGGTGACCTCGCCTCGGTCTCGACCGACAGCCACGGCAGGCGCTGGGTGGTCTCCTTCACCCACGACCGCGACCCGGGTGCCACGTGGTTCTACGACCACTCGACCGGCGAGAGCCGCCTGCTGTTCCGGCCCTACCCGCACCTGGACCCCGACGCGCTGGCCCCGATGCGGCCGGTCACCATCACCGCGCGCGACGGGCTGAAGCTGCCGTCGTACCTGACCCTGCCGGTGGGCATCGAGCCCTCGGACCTGCCGCTGGTGCTGACGGTGCACGGCGGACCCTGGACCCGGGACTCCTGGGGCTTCAACAAGAACGCACAGTTGATGGCCAACCGCGGTTACGCCGTGCTGCAGGTCAACTTCCGCGGGTCCACCGGCTTCGGCAAGGCCCACATGAAGGCCGCGATCGGGGAGTACGCCGGGGCGATGCACGACGACCTGATCGACGCCGTCGACTGGGCCGTGTCCCGGGGGTACGCCGATCCGGACCGGGTGGCGATCGTCGGCGGTTCCTACGGGGGTTACGCCGCGCTGGTCGGCGCGGCCTTCACCCCGGACCGCTTCGCCGCCGCGGTCGACGTCGTCGGCATCTCCGACCTGGCCCGTTACATGCGGGAACAACCGTCCTTCGTGCGGCCGGGGCTGGCCAACAACTGGTTCCGCTACGTCGGCGACCCGGACGACCCCGCGCAGGAGGCCGACATCCGCGCCCGGTCCCCGATCCACCGCATCGACCGGATCCGCACCCCTCTGCTGGTGGTGCAGGGCGCCAACGACTCCCGCGTCCCCCGAGCCGAGTCCGACCGGATCGTCCAGGGCCTGCGGGACCGCGGCGTCACCACCGAGTACCTGGTCTTCGACGACGAGGGCCACGACATCGTCAACCCCGAGAACCTGCTCGCCACCTTCGGGGCCACCGAACGGTTCCTCGCCGAACACCTGGGAGGACGCAGTGACAACCACTGAGCGCCGACACCCGGATCACCTCACCGCGCACGACCCCCAGGAGGAGAACATGACCGTGCAGGACCGTGCAGAGACCCCGGATCACGACGGCCCCCGGACCGAGGAGCCAGTCGACCTCAAGCAGGCCATGATCGACGGCGCCGGCGGCCCGCGCGGGATGGTGTACTCCACGATCCCCGTCGTGGGCTTCGCGGCCGCCGTGCCCTTCGTCGCCCTGTCGGTGGCGATCGGTGTCGCGATCGCGGCCGCCCTGGCGCTGGGGGTCTTCCGCATGTGGCGCGGGGAGCAGTTCATGTCCGCGATGGGAGGCGTGTTCGGTGTCGCTGTCGCCGGGGGCGTCTCGGCGTGGACCGGATCGGCCAACGACTTCTTCCTCATCGGGATCTGGGCCTCGTTCGTCGGCGCCGTCGTCACGCTGGTGTCGCTGGTCGTGCGCAGGCCGCTGACCGGGATGATCTGGAACTCGGTGCACGGCGGCAACCGTCCCTGGCGCGAGGACCGGCCTTCTCTGACCGGGCACGACCTCGCCACGTTCGCCCTCCTGGTGATGTTCGCCGGCAGGTTCGTCGTGCGGCAGTGGCTGTACCTGGCCGACTCCACCACCGGACTGGCGATCGCCGACACCGTGACCGGTTTCCCGCTGACGGCGCTGGCCGCGGTCGTGGTGGTCTGGGCGTTCCGGCGCTCCACCAAGCGCCTGATCAAGGACCCCGGGGCCCCGCAGGAAGGGGCCTGATCCCCGGTGGGGTTTACTCCGGTACGGGACGGGCACCGCTCGACGGATCGAGCCGAGGAGGAGCGCACATGGGCTGGAGCACGCGGCAGCTGGCCGAGCTGGCGGGGACGAGCCTCAGAACGGTGCGGCACTACCACGACGTGGGGCTGCTCGCCGAACCCGAGCGCCGTCCGAACGGCTACAAGGACTACGGCGTGGACCACCTGGTCCGGGTGATGCGGATCAAGCGCCTGTCCGGCCTCGGTTTCTCCCTCGCGCAGATCGCGGAGATGGGTGAGGCGGAGGAGTACCCCGAGAACGAGCTGCGTGCCCTGGACGCCGAGCTCGCCGCGACCATCGAGCGCCTCCAGCACGTACGCACGGAGTTGGCACTGGTCATGCGCAAGGCCCCCACCACCGAGCTTCCCCCGGACATGGCCCTGGCCGCGGCCGACACCGATCTGTCAGAGGCCGACCGGGGGCTCATGGTGGTCTGGAGCCGGCTGAGCGGGGAGGAAGGGCAGGCCTCGTTCGCCGAGGCGCTGCAGGGCTACCGGACCGGCGAGGCCGACCGCGAGTTCGACCGGCTCCCGGCCGACGCCGGGGAGGAGGAGCGGCAGGGCCTGGCCGAGCGGTTGCTCCCCGGGACCCGGGAGTTCTTGACCGCCAACCCCCGGCTGAACGATCCGCGGACGCTGGCGCCCGGCGGGGCGGGCCGTGCCTCCGGCGCCCTCGAATCCGCGCTCCGGGACCTGTACAACCCGGCCCAGCTCGACGTGTTGCGACGGATCGGGCAGCTGCTGGAGGCCGCCCCCGGGGACGGCGGACCCACCTGACCCGGGCCGAGGCGGTGTGCCCGTGAACGTGCCCGGCCCGGGTGGTGTCCGCCCGTAGAGCGCGGGGCCCACTGCGAGACTGAACGGCATGAACGCACACCTCCACTCCGTGGTCCTCGACTGCCCCGACCCCGACGCCCTCGCGCGGTTCTACGCCGGCCTGCTCGGCAAGGAGATCTCCCACCGTTCCGACGACTGGGTGTACGTGCTCCTGGGCGAGGGCTGGGGCCTGGCCTTCCAACGCGCGCCGGACCACCGGCCCCCGGAGTGGCTCGACCCGGAACGCCCGCAGCAGATCCACCTCGACGTGGAGGTCGACGACATCGAGGAGGCCGAGCGCAAGGCGCTGGAGCTGGGCGCGCACCCGCTGCGCAAGGTCGAGGAGGACGCCGACAACCGGTTCCGTGTGTACACCGACCCGGCCGGTCACCCGTTCTGCCTGGAGTACTGAGCGCGATGGACCTGACCTACGACGCCGAGGCCGACGCCGCGTACATGACCCTTGGCGGGCCGATCGCGCCGGGACAGGCCGCACAGCAGATCCACTCGCTCGCGACCCCGGGCAACCGGGGCGAGGTCACCCTCGACTTCGACGCCGAGGGGCGCCTGCTTGGGGTCGAGGTCCTCAACGCCTCCGCCGTGCTCGCGCCGGATCTGCTCGACGGCGCCGGGCCGCCCGGTCCGGGGTGAGGCCACCGGAGTGTGTCAGGCGGGCAGGGCCGTGACGGTGAAGAGCGCGGAGACCCCGAGACCGCCGGCGACCGCCATCATGGTGAGCGCGGTCGCGCCCGGCCGGGGCTCGACCGCCCGCAGGAGCTGCGCGTAGGCGCGCGTGACCAGCACCGCCCCGCTCGCCCCGTACGGGTGGCCGAGGGCGAGCGCTCCCCCGTCGGCGTTGGTGTGCGCGGGGTCGATGCCGAGCTCGTCCAGGCACGCCAGGGTCTGCGAAGCGAAGGCCTCGTTGAACTCGACCACGTCCGCGGCGGCCGGGTCCAGGTCCGGGTTCCGGCGCCGGAGCCTGCGCGTGGAGGCCACCGCGCCCACACCCAGGAGGTTAGGGTCCACGCCCGCGGCGGCCGCGTCGGTGAAGGCGAGCGCGTGCCGGTACCCGAGGGCGCGGGCGCGGGCGGCGGTCGTGACCAGGAGCATGCTCGCGCCGTCGTTGAGGGGGCAGGAGTTGCCCGCGGTGACGGTGCCGCCCTCGACGAAGGCGGGGCGCAGGCGGGCGAAGCGTTGCGCGGAGGCACGCGGGCGCGGGCACTCGTCGCGGTCGGTGTCGGGGCCGAACCGTCCGAGCCGGGCGATCTCGTCGCCGAACGCGCCCCGTTCGCGGGCGGCGACGGCACGCTGGTGGCTGCGGGCGGCGAAGGCGTCCTGGCGTTCCCGGGTGATGCCGTGGGCGCGCGCGACGTTCTCGGCGGCCACACCCATCTCGGGGTCGCCCACGCTGTCGGGGGAGAAACGGGCGCGGTCGTGGAAGACGGGCGCGGACACCCGGTCGGCGGGGCGGGCGACCCGCCACGGTGCGGTGCTGACGCTCTCCACTCCCCCGGCGAGCACGGCGTCGGCGGCCCCGGAGGCGATCATCCGGCAGGCCTGGACGACGGCTTCGAGGCCCGCGCCGCACTGGCGGTCCACGGTCACGCCGGGCACGTGGAAGGGGAGCCCGGCGGTGAGCGCGCCGAGGCGGGCGGGGTTGCCGCCGGGGCCCGCGGCGTTGCCGGCCACGACCTCGTCCACGTCGTCGGCGGGGAGGCCGCTCTCGTCGAGGACGGCGGTGATGGTTCCGGCGAGGAGGGACTCGGCGGGGGTCTCGCGGAAGACCCCGCCTGCACGGCCGATCGCGGTGCGGCGGGCGGCCACGATCACCGGGGTGCGGGGACCGGGGTCAGGCGAGGCGGCGGACGCTGCCATCGTCGGCCTCCATCCGGTCGAGGATCTGCTTGGCGTCGACCTTGCCGCTGGTGGTGAGCGGCCAGTCCGCGACGGTACGGAACCCGCGCGGGAGCCGGTGGGGCGGCAGCCGGTCGGCCAGGTGCGCGCGCAGGTCAGCGGCGGTGAGCCCGGCGGCCTCGGTGCGGTGCACGAACGCGACCGGGCGGGAACCCAGGCGCGGGTCGGGCAGGCCGAGCACGTGCGCGGCGGTCAGGGCGGGGTGTTCGAGGAGCGCACTCTCGACCTCGGCGGGGTGGATGTTGTGGCCGCCGCTGACGATCATGTCGCCCTCGCGTCCGAGGAGGTGGAGCGTGCCGTCGCGGAGGAAGCCCTGGTCGCCGACGGTGAACCAGGCCCCGTCGCCGCGCAGCCCGGTTCCGTCGGTGGGACGCAGGTATCCGGCGCAGACGAGGGGGCTGCGCAGGTGCACGGTCCCGGGTTCGCCCTCGGCCGCCTCCTTCCCGTCGGGGCGCCGGACGCTGAGCTCCACCCCGGGGAAGGGGCGGCCGACGGGGGTGGCTGCGCCGGTGCGTGGCTCGAGCGGGGCGCACAGGTCGGTCTCGGCGAGGGTCACGAAGCTGAGTTCGGAGGCGCCGTAGTACTCGGCCACACGCGCGTCCGGGCAGGAAGCCGCGAGGGTGTCGAGCACGGCGTGGTCGAGGCGGGCGCCGCTGCTGACGAGGGTGCGCAGGGACTTGAGCGTTCCGGGCTCGGCGGTGGTGGCGAGCGAGCGGAGCATGGTCGGAACGCCGATGAACCGGGTGGCGCCGCGTTCGGCGACGGTCTCGGCGCACGCACGCGGCTGGAACCCGGGCGCGGAGACGAAGGTGCCGCCGGCGTACAGGGACTCGGTGAGGCCGTAGAGGCTGAGTCCGTGGGAGAGCGGACCGGGGGCGACCGTGGTCTCTCCGGGCTCCAGCCGCAGGAGTCGGGCGCTCGTGGGCAGGCTCACACGCCACGAGCGGCGGGTGCGCACGAAGGCCTTGGGGGCGCTGGTGGTGCCGGAGGTGAAGCCGATGAGGAAGAGCTGGTCGTCGTGGCGGTTGCCGAGCACGGAGGCTGCGGTGGCCTCCCGGGGCCCCGGAACCGGCGCGGTCCACCCCGCGAGCGGTTCGTACTCCGTGTCGAGGGCGGGGCCGGTGACCAGCACCGCGCCACAGCCGCGGGCCTCGGCCAGACGGGCCACGTGCGGGGAGTCCGTCACCAGCACCGCCGGCCGCAGCTGCGCGAGTGCGTCCGCGGCACGGCGCTCCGGCCACGTGGGGTCCAGCACCGCCGTGGCCAGGGGCGACGCCGTCGCGCCCGCGTAGGCGCGCACGAAGTCCGCCGAGTTGTGCACCGACAGCGCCACCACGTGCTGCGGCCCGTACCCCGGAACCAGGGCCCGCCCTCCCCCGGCGAACGCACCGAGCCGGTGCGCGAACGCCAGGGCAGCGTCGGCCAGCTCGGCGTAGGTCGGCGACTCCCCCGCGCACACGAACGCGGTGCGCCCCGGGTGGGCGGAGGCGTGGTCGGCGAGGGCCTCGGTGATCGGCACGGCGTCCCCGGTCAGGGCTTCCGGGCGACGATCACGTCCCGCATGATCGCCTGGTCCACGCGGTGTTCGAAGTCGAGGTAGGGCCCCGAGTCGCAGACCTCCAGGCCGGCGCCGGCAAGCGCCTCGGCCAGCTCGTCCCGCCCCGCGACGAGGTTGTTCCAGGAGACCCCGACGGCGCCGCCGGACCGCAGCAGCCCGGTCCACACGGGCGCGGCGGTGCGGATCAGCTCCTGGGGCCCGCGCTTGAGCCCCTCCTTGTCGGTGCGGCTCCCGTGCTGCACCCCGTAGGGCGCGTCGGCGACCACGAGGTCGAAGCTCCCCGGCGCGTAGACGGCCCGCGCGTCGGTGGTGTCCACGTTGGCGTACTCCAGGTGCTGGGCGCGCCCGGCCTTGAAGTCCTCCTTCGTCGGCGCGAGCGTCGCCTCCAGCCGTTTGCCGAGCACCCTCTTGTTGCGGCGCACCTGCGTGACGTCGGCCTGGTGCTTGAGGCGCTTGCGCTTGAGGTAGGTGCGCACGAACCCGGAGTAGGCCTCGAAGTCGCGCTTGTCGATGTCGACCCCGGTGGCGTCGTACCCGTACATGAGCGCCTGGTTGAGCGTAGTGCCGCGCCCGCACAGGGGGTCGAGGACGTGGAAGCGCCGGTCGAGCATCTCGGCGCCGCGCGCGGAGCTCCACAGGGTGACGTTGAGCAGGAGCTTGGTGAACTGCTCGTTGGTCTTGCCCTGGTACTTCTGGATCGTCAGGAGGTCGTCGTCGTAGCGGTCGAGCCGGTGGAGTTCGACCGGCGCGAGCAGGTCCCCCTCGATCCGGAAGAGGCCGTAGATCGAGGAGAGGTTGGCGACCAGCCCCGTCTCGGCCTCCGTGAGCGGGTCGGACTCGAAGGTCAGGTAAGGGATCCCGCCGATCGTGGTCTGCGTGAGCCCGCTGATGCGGCCACCGAGGACGGTCCGGTCGAGCACCCCCAGTTCCGCCGTCATCAGGCGGGCGGCGGCGTCGGTGTAGACCCGGTTCGCCGCGGGGTGCAGGAGGATCGCGTAGGTGGTCATCGAAGCCCTTCGGTGTGCTCGGGGAGACCTCCCATGATCACCGACCGGGGAGACCGGAGCGAACAGGGGCCGGTCGCCGGAACCGGCCGCGGACCCCGGGGTCAGCGTGCTCGGTCGGCGAAGGTCCGCAGCACCCCGCCGACCCGGTGGAGCCAGTCGGCGATGGTCTCCAGCTCCGCCTCGCTGTAACGCTCGTGCAGGTCCATCATGGGCTCCCGGAACCCGGGCAGGATCCCCGGACCGCCCGGACCCTCGGGACCGTCGGCGTCCCCGTCCCCGGCCGGCGGGTCGACCGGCCGCACCACGACCCGCCTCCGGTCGTCCGGGTGCCGGTCGCGCTGTACCAGCCCCTGGCGTTCGAGCCGGTCGACGACGCTGGTGACGGTCCCGGTGGCGAGCTTGAGCCGGGCGGCGATCTCCCCCGGGCTGAGGGGCTCGCCCAACCGCAGCAGCACCAGGCACTGGAAATCGGTGGGGTTCAGGTGCGAGGTCTCGGCCGCCGCGTGCAGCAACTGGATGAGGGACGCGGCGAGCTCCTGCCCGTCGTCGCGGATGGCGTCGTAGAGTTCGGCCCGCCTCCCGCCGTGCCCGTGCCGGGCGGTGCCCTCCGCGTCGTCCATGGGTCCCGATGGTATCGGCGCGGCCCCGTGGCTCACCCGCCCGGGTTGAGCTGCCACATGGCGAAGGTGAGCGCCGACGCGAACGCCACCCACACCCAGTACGGCAGCAGGAGAGCGGCGGCCGTGCGGGACACACGCGCGAAGGCGGGGATCATCGCGGTGATCACGGCGAGCAGCAGGACGATGTCGACGAGCGCGGCCAACCGCATCTCCGCGCCGAAGAACAGCGGTGTCCAGGCGGCGTTGAGCACGAGCTGCACCGCGAACAGCGTCAGGGCCCCGCGCGCACCGCGCCATCCGGCCCGCCGCCACACGAGCCACCCGGCCACCGCGATGAGCACGTACAGCGCGATCCACACGGGGCTGAACAGCCAGGACGGCGGCGCCCACGCGGGCTGGGCCAGGCGTGCGTAGACCCCGCCGGCGTCGGCCGAGGCCAGGCCGCCGACGACCGCGACGGCCGCGACCGCGAGCACGAAACCGGCCAGGCCGAGGAGCTGACTGCCGTCGGTGCGTGGTTCCTGTTGGGTGCCGGGCATGGTTCCCCCGAGAGCTCGGTCGTGTACTGAACGATGACGAGTATCTTGATTTCCGAAATATTGACCGCTAATCATCAGCGTGGAGGGTGTTCAGATGCGTCGGCTGTTGGCCTGGACCGCCGGGGTGCTCGCGGTGCTGCTGGCGCTGGGGGCGGTGGCGTTCGTGGTGTGGGCCGGCAACCCCTACGAGGCGGCTCCGGGTTCGTTGGAACGCGCCGAGCGGTCGGCCGACGTGGCCGTGGACGAGGACGGCGTCGTGATCACACCCCGCGACGGCGGCGTGGACACCGCCGTCGTCTTCTACCCCGGAGCCCGCGTGGAACCCGAGGCCTACGCGGCCTCCTGGGCCCCGGTCGTCGCCGAGACCGGGGTGAGCGTGGTGATGCCCCGCATGCCGTTCAACCTGGCGGTCCTGGCCCCGGGGCGGGCCGAGGCGGCGATGGAGCGGATCGACGCCGACACCTGGTACCTGGGCGGGCATTCGATGGGCGGGGCCATGGCGGCGTTCGCGGCCGAGGGCGACGCGCTCGCCGACCGTACGGAGGGCCTGGTGCTGTGGGGTTCCTACGTCGCCGGCACCGATCTGGCCGGACGCGAGGACCTGCGCGTGCTGTCGGTCACGGCCTCCGAGGACCTCCTGGCCGACCCCGACACCGTGCGCGAGCGCAGCGGCAACCTTCCCGAGGACACCGTCTCCGTGGAGATCGACGGCATGAACCACGCGCAGTTCGGCGACTACGGCCCCCAGACCGCCGACGGCACACCCCGGATCGGCGACGACGAGGCCCACGCGGAACTGGCCGACACGACCGCGGGGTTCCTGGGGAACGGGTGAGCCCGCGATACGCCCGTGACGCCTGTGCCACCCCCGAGGGCGTGTCTTCTCTGCAGGCGCTCAGTGCATTACTACACTTTGGTGTGTGGATGATGTGGAACTGACAAGCGGAACTTCTCTCCTGACCCACTCCGAACGAGAGGAGGTGGAGAAGCTCGGCCACGTGACCCGTTACCCCGCGGGTTCGATCCTGTTCGGCGCGGGCGAGCTCACCGACTTCGTGCTGCTGGTGCGGCACGGGCACGTCAAGATCACCACGCACTCCTCCGAACACATCGTGGCGGTGCGCGGCCCCGGCGAGACCGTCGGCGAGATGGCGGCGATCGGCCGGGAACCCAGATCGGCGAGCGTGTACGCGTTGAGCGAGGTCGAGGCGCTCTACGTGCCCGGCGACGTGTGGCTGGAGTTCCTGTACGAACACCCCCGGGTGATGCGTGCGCTCCTGCGGCACCTGCACGCCAGGCTCAAGGAGGCCACCCGCAAGCAGGCCGAGCACGGGATCATCGGCGCGGAGCAGCGGCTGGCGCGGGGGCTGGTGGAGCTGGCCGCCAAGATCGGCACCCCGGACGAGCGCGGCGTGTGCGTGGCCCTGAACCAGCGCGAGCTCGCGGGCCTGGTGGGGGTCTCACGCGAGTCGGTGTCACAGGTGGTCAAGAGACTCAGGGCCATGGGCGCGGTGGCGACGGGTCGACAGCGCATCATCATCACCGACGAGGCGATCCTGGCGAGCGTCGCCGACGGAAACACAATTTCTTGACTTTCTTATGTGGAGTATTGCACTTAACTTGATCGAGGAGTACTCTTGGTAGCGTCGCTGTACCTCTCCGCTCAGGGAGAAGAACCGTGTCCCTCCGCGCCATCGGTGCCCTCGTCTTTGTCGCCGCCCTGATCGGAGGTGGACTCGAGGTGGGCGATGTCGCCCTCCCCTACATGTCCACCTCACGCCTCATACTGCTCGCCGCCGCGGGCGTCACCCTGCTCGCGCTCGGTGTGTTCGTCGAACGCCCCTTCCGGCGCTGCCCCGTCGACCACCACCACGGCAAGGTCTACATGAACGTCCGTCTCTCCCTGGACCCGAGAGACCGCGACCATCCCGGAAAGAGCAGAAGCGATGGTGAGGACCCCTGACCACAACAACGCAGGTGAGCACTCCTCCCCCGACGACGGGGAGGAGTTCACCGCGCTGTTCGCGGACATGCGCGGATCAACGGGGATCGTCGAGTTCGTGGAAAGACACCACGGGCTCAATGCAGCGGCAGAACTCTTCCAGGTCTTTCTCTCCGAATGCGTCCGGCTCGTCGAGGACATCGACGGGGCCGAGGTGCACCTGCGCGGGGACGGGGTGCTCATCCTGTTCTCCGGGGCCGACCGGGTCCAGGACGCGGTCGAGTACACCCGGCGCCTGCGCCACATGGTCGACGATCCACCCGACGAACTCGTGCGCCACTTGAGATGCGGCTGCACCACCTGCCCCGTCTGCGGGGAGGAGACCTCGCTGTCCCTGGAGGTGCGTTGCGGGATCGACGCCGGCCGGGTCTCCCGCTTCAAGGTGCAGACCCTGCGCGACACCGTCGAGGAGCTCGTCGGCAGCTGCATCAGCGTGGCCGCCAAGCTCAGCGGTGCCCTCGGCGAGGCCCACCGGGTGGGGATGTCGCGCCGTGCCTGGCGGCGCCTGCACCAGGAGAACGGCACCGACGCGCGGTTGGACCGTGAGTGGACGCCCTCGGCGGGGCAGATCGGACAGCGCCGGCGGAGGTTCTTCGCGTCGTAGTTTTTTGCGCCCTCGCAAGCTCGGCCGGGGCTACGGGCGCCCAAAGCCCGGATGCTTCGGCCTCGCCCGCGCGTGACGCTCGTACCTCGCTCCCGGCTCGACTCATCCTGCAGCGACCCGGCGCGCCCTCTGCGTTGTATGCGCCCTCGCAAGCTCGGCCGGGGCTACAGGCGCCCAAAGCCCGGATGCTTCGGCCTCGCCCGCGCCTGACGCTCGTACCTCGCTCCCGGCTCGACTCATCCTGCAGCGACCCGGCGCGCCCTCTGCGTTGTATGCGCCCTCGCAAGCTCGGCCGGGGCTACGGGCGCCAGAAGCCGGGATGCTTCGGCCTCGCCCGCGCCTGACGCTCGTTCCTCGCTCCCGGCTCGACTCGTCCTGCAGCGACCCGGCGCGCCCTCTGCGTTGTATGCGCCCTCGCAAGCTCGGCCGGGGCTACGGGCGCCAGAAGCCGGGATGCTTCGGCCTCGCCCGCGCCTGACGCTCGTTCCTCGCTCCCGGCTCGACTCGTCCTGCAGCGACCCGGCGCGCCCTCTGCGTTGTATGCGCCCTCGCAAGCTCGGCCGGGGCTACGGGCGCCAGAAGCCGGGATGCTTCGGCCTCGCCCGCGCCTGACGCTCGTTCCTCGCTCCCGGCTCGACTCGTCCTGCAGCGACCCGGCGCGCCCTCTGCGTTGTATGCGCCCTCGCAAGCTCGGCCGGGGCTACGGGCGCCAGAAGCCGGGATGCTTCGGCCTCGCCCGCGCCTGACGCTCGTTCCTCGCTCCCGGCTCGACTCGTCCTGCAGCGACCCGGCGCGCCCTCTGCGTTGTATGCGCCCTCGCAAGCTCGGCCGGGGCTACGGGCGCCAGAAGCCGGGATGCTTCGGCCTCGCCCGCGCCTGACGCTCGTTCCTCGCTCCCGGCTCGACTCGTCCTGCAGCGACCCGGCGCGCCCTCTGCGTTGTATGCGCCCTCGCAAGCTCGGCCGGGGCTACGGGCGCCAGAAGCCGGGATGCTTCGGCCTCGCCCGCGCCTGACGCTCGTTCCTCGCTCCCGGCTCGACTCATCCTGCAGCGACCCGGCACGCCCTCTGCGCTTTTTGCGGCCTCGCAAGCTCGGCCGGGGCTACGGGCGCCAGAAGCCGGGATGCTTCGGCCTCACGCGCGCCTGACGCTCGTACCTCGCTCCCGGCTCGACTCGTCCTGCAGCGACCCGGCGCGCCCTCTGCGTTGTATGCGCCCTCGCAAGCTCGGCCGGGGCTACGGGCGCCCAAAGCCCGGATGCTTCGGCCTCGCCCGCGCCTGACGCTCGTACCTCGCGCCCGGCTCGACTCGTCCTGCAGCGACCCGGCGCGGGGTGGCCGGACGGGCGACGTGCGTCTATAATTCTGAACAGTGTTCAGAAACACCCGGGGAGGGCCCGTGGAACCCACAGCACCCACCGCCTCCGGGGCACGCGGACGCCTGCTCGCGCCCGACTTCGCCCGGGGCGCCATGCTCCTGCTGATCCTGCTGTCCAACACCGCGTTCTTCCTGTACGCGGGCGACTACACCAGGTCGGACGAGTTCCCCGACCCCACGGGGCCGGCGGACGACGTCACCCAGTTCCTCATGACCGCGCTGCTGGACGTGCGGGTCTATCCCCTGTTCGCCTTCCTCGTCGGTTACGGGATCGTCCAGGTCTTCACCCGCCGCCAGGAGGCCGGGCTGAGCGAGGCAGAGGCCGCCGCGCAGGTGCGCCGCCGCAACCTGTGGCTGCTGGTCATCGGGTTCCTGCACGCCCTCCTGCTGCTGGCCAGCGAGGTCCTGGCCGCCTACGGCCTGATCGGGCTGATCCTCTGCGCGCTGTTCCTGCGCAAGAGCGAGCGGCGCATGCGCGGCTGGGTGATCGCCGGCGTGAGCGTGCTCGCCGTGGTCCTCGCCGCGGCCGTGGCGCTCGTCGTGGCCGCCTACGCCCTCGACCCGGCGGTGACCTCCGGCGTGCCCGCCGTGGCCGAGGAGGGCAACCGGTCCACGCTCAGCGGTTCCGGGGAGGAGAACTACCTCGTCTCGGCCGTGTTCCGGGTCTTCACCTGGGCCCTGCTGTTGCTGATCAACCTGTTCGGGGTGGTCCTGCCGACAGCGATGCTGCTCGGGATGTGGGCCGCACGCCGGCGCATCATCGAGGAACCCGGACGCAACCTGCGCCTGCTGCGCACCGTCGCCGTCGGCGGTTTCACCATCGGACTGCTCGGTGCGCTGCCCGAGGCCCTGATGCTCGTCGGGGCCTGGAACCCGCCGCCGTTCGACGGGCTGACCGGGGCAGCAGCGACCATGGCCTCGTGGACGACCGGCCTGGCCGGGGGCCTCGGGTACGTCGCGATCTTCGTCCTGGCCGCCGAACGCCTCACCAGGGCAGGACGAGTGCCCGGCCCCGTCGGTGCGGTCTCCGCGCTCGGAAAACGCTCCCTGAGCGGTTACCTCACCCACTCGATCGTCATGGTGCCGGTGCTGTCGGCATGGGGGCTGGGCCTGGGCGCCCACCTGACCAGCGCGACGATGGCCCTGTTCGCGCTCGGGCTGTGGCTGGCCACCGTGCTCGCCGCCGCCCTCATGGAACGCCGCGGCCTGCGCGGCCCGTTCGAGGTGGCGCTGCGCCGCCTGATGCAGGGGCGGAGCAGGAGCACCTCACGCGGGGCCGAGTCGTAGATTGAACTCATGAGGCCGAGCACGAGCCCGGGCGCGGGGCGGGAACACACACCCGGCCCCCGCCCGCGCCTGTCCCGGGAGCTGATCGCCGAGACCGCGATCGGCCTGGTCGAGCACGAAGGCGTGCGGGCCCTGACCATGCGCCGCCTCGCCACGGCGCTGTCGGTCGTGCCCGGAACCCTGTACACCTACGTGTCCGGCAAGGACGACCTCGAACTCCTCGTCCTGGACACCCTGGTGGGGCAACAGGACCGGCTCCCCCACACTCTCCCGGGCACCTGGCGCGAGCAGGTCGAGGCGTGGGCCAAGAACGACTGGGACGGCTACGTGCGCCACCCCTGGGTCATGGAACTGCGCTTCCGCGTCTCCGGCGGCGGGCCCAACATGATCGCCTGGCTGGACTCGGCGCTGCGGGTGTTCGAGGGCACGGGCCTGACCGACCGGCAGCGGCTGGACGTCGTGGAGACCGTGGACGGATTCGTGCGGGGCTCGGCCGTGCTGCACCTGCGTTCGGACGACGCGATGACCGGGGGCGCGGCCGAGCTGACCCCCGAGGTGCGGTCGGCGCTGGGTGAGGCGCCCGGCCTGGTCGCGGCCCTGACCGCGCGCGCCGCCGGCCCGACCACGGACCGGTTCGAGTTCGGGCTGCGGTGCCTGTTGTCGGGCGTGCAGGAAGTCATCGACGCGGCCGACCAGGGCCAGGCCTGAGCGCGCCCGTCCCGGGGTCACCCCTCGACGCGGTGGAGGACCAGTTCCTCGTGCGGGTCGCCGGCGAACGGGCTGTCGGAGTCGAGCACGAGCTCGGCGCCGTCCTCGGACCGGTGGAGCTCGCCGAAGGGCACCCCGATCATCGCCCAGTGCGCCCCGAGGCAGTTCTCGGCATCGATCCCGTCGATGCCCTTGAAGTCGAACTCATAACCGCGGTCGGTGTACCCCTGCAGGTCGAGCGCACCGTCCGAGCACGACTCGGGCTCTGCGTCCGGAAATTCGACGTCGGCCGTGGTCTCCCCCTCGGTGAAGGTCACGGCTATGGAGCCGCCGCTCTCCAGGGTGCCCTCCCAGGTGCCCTCGATCTCGGCGCCGTACTCGAGCTCGCCCGACGGGTCGAACTCGGGCTCGCTCCAGGGGAGCCCGCCGCCCCAGGGGGCCTGTCCGCCGAACAGGGCGCGCTGGGCGATGAACCCTCCGACCAGTAGCAACGCGCACGCGACCGCCACGCCCGTCCACAGGAGCGCACGCTTCCCGGGTCGGCGCCGCGGAGCCTTCTCCGGTTGGGCACCAGGGCCGTACGGCGGCTGCGGACCGGGGCCCTCGACCGGCCTGGTCTGCGGCAGGGTCGCGGCCCCGCCCCCGGCCGGGGTTCCGCCGTCCGGGGCCCCGGGTGTGCGCCCCAGCAGCGTGTGCAGCACGTCCAGCGACGAGGGCCGCTGCGCCGGGTCCTTGCTCAGCGCGGCCGCGACGAGCGGGCGCAACGGCTCGGGCACCGCGCTCAGGTCCGGCTCGGAGTTCATCACGTTGTGCAGCACCG
The DNA here is from genome assembly GCF_014892575.1 of Nocardiopsis coralli. Classification (GTDB taxonomy): domain Bacteria; phylum Actinomycetota; class Actinomycetes; order Streptosporangiales; family Streptosporangiaceae; genus Nocardiopsis; species Nocardiopsis coralli. The sequence goes on from NZ_JADBGI010000003.1 coordinate 348,155, forward strand.
CCGGCAGGCTCCCCGCGTCGAACGAGGCCCTGCCCGACGCCGCGAACGCCACGACCGCGCCCCAGGCGAACACGTCGGTGGCCGGTCCGACCCGTCCGTCGGAGATCTGCTCGGGCGACATGAACGCCGGGGTGCCGATCTGGGAGTGGGTCACGGTGCCCGCGCCGTCGGTGACCTGCGCGATCCCGAAGTCGATGACGCGCGCCCCGCCCTGGGCCATGAGCACGTTGCCGGGCTTGAGGTCGCGGTGCACGATCCCGGCCTCGTGGATGGCCACGAGCGCGGTCGCGACCGCCACCGCCATCCGGTTCAGGTCGCCCTCGCCCAGCGGCCCGGAGTCCCTGACGGACTGGTGCAGGGTGGGCCCCTCGACGTACTCGCTCACGATGTAGGGCGGGCTCGCCTCGAAGTCGGCGCCCAGAACGGCGGCGGTGCAGAAGGAGGCCACCCGGTGCGCCGCCCTGGCCTCGCCCTCGAAGCGGCGGCGCACCTCCGGGTCGGCCATGCCCTCGGCGTTGAGGGTCTTGACCGCCACCCGGGTGCCGTCGGAGGACCGGGCGAGGAAGACGGTGCCCTGTCCTCCCGCCCCCAGGCGGCCGAGGATCTCGTGGCCGCCCAGCTCGTTCGGGTCATGGTCGTGCCGGGGAAGGGGCGAAGGGGTCATGCGGGGTGCGATGCCCCCGCGTCCGCGCCGGTTCGCGTTCCGCCGGGCGAATCTGCCACCTCCGCCGCGTCGGTCCCTCCGGTGTCGCCCGCCCCTCCTGAGCCTTCCGTCCCGCCGGTATCACCAGTGCCGTCCGTGTCGTCCAGCGTCACGTGCCGCAGCAGCCACAGCACCACCACCGCCGTGGGCACGAGGATCACCGCGGCGATGCCGTAACCGGACTGCACCGCGGTGGTGAAGGCCGCGTCCGCGGCGCGCGTCAGCTCGGCGGCGGCCGCGCCCGGCAGGGACTCCGCGACCGCGGCGGCGCCGCCGATGCTCTCCTCCGCGGCCTCACGCGCACCGCCGGGGACCTCCGACAGCTCGGAGCCCTGCAGCGTGGTCCGGTAGACCACCGCCGAGAGGCTCCCGAGGAAGGCCAGGCTCAGCGCGTTGCCCAGGCCGCCGCCGACGTCGCCCACCGCGGTGGCCGACCCGGCCTTGGACACCGGCGCGGAGGCGACCACCAGGTTGATGCTCAGGGTGAAGAGCGGGCCGAGCGCGGCGGCGATGACGGTCGTGGTGGCGATGATGAGCGCGGTGTTCCCGGTGGGCAGCGCCCAGACCATGACGGCGGCGCCGATCGCCGCGGTGAACAGCCCGCCGGCCATCACGATGCTCGGCCGTACCCACCGCACGAGCAGGGGCGGCAGCAGCCCGGTGATGAGCCCGGCCACGGCGGGCACGATGAGCAGGGCCCCGGCCTGGGCCGGCGAGAGCGCCTGCACGGTCTGCAGGAACTGGGCCAGCAGCATGTCCGCGCCACCGATGGCCAGCAGCATGAACATCACCGCCGCCACCGAGACCGAGAAGGCGGGACGGCGGAACAGGGACAGGTCGAGCAGCGGGTCCTCCAGCCGCAGCTGCCGCCGGGCGAAGAGCGCCCCGAGGCCGACACCGGCGGCGACCGAGACCACGTACGGCCACAGGGGCGCGCCGGCGGCCGCGGCGGTGCGGTCGGCGATCTCCTGCAACCCGAAGATCACCAGGATGATCGCGCTCGTGGACAGCACGACGCTGCTCAGGTCGAACCCGCCCGTGACCTCCTCGCGGCGGGACGGCAGCAGGAACGGCGCCACGATCAGGACCAGCACGGCCACCGGGACGTTGAGCACGAAGACCGCGCCCCACCAGAAGTACTCGAGGATCACCCCGCCCAGCGGCGGCCCCAGAGCCATGCCCGCGGAGAAGGCGCTCATGGTCACGGCGACGGCCACGGAGAACTGCGCCGACGACCGGAACAGCACACGCAGCAGCGCCATGATGCTCGGGGTCAGGGTCGCGGCGGCCACACCCATGAGGGCGCGGAAGGCGATGAGGACCTCGGGCGTCGGCGCGAAGGCCGCGCCCAGCGAGGCGGTTCCGTAGAGTGCCACACCCATGAGCAGCAGGCGGCGGCGTCCGGTGCGGGCGCCGAGCCAGCCCATCGTCAGGGCCATGCCGACACCCAGGAACTCGGCCACGTGCAGGATCCAGAGCATCTGGGTGCTGCCCGGGGCGAGGTCGGCCGCGATCGCCGGCAGGGCCAGGAACAGGACCGTCATGTCCGTGGCCGCCATGAGCAGCGGCACGGTGAGCACGGCCAGCGCGGTCCACTCCCGCCACGTCGCCGCGGGGGGTGCGGGTGATGCCGGGGGTCCGGTCTCGGTCGCCATCGTTCCTCCTCGGTGTCGACCCGAACGACAGTAGAACCTCGACCAAGGTTGAGTTCAAGGGGTTGCCGTTCGCCGTCGCAGGGCTCGGTCGCACGGACTTCCGTCACCCGGCCGCAGGACCGACCGAACATAGGCTCGCAGGCATGGCACATCCCCCGCCTCCGCCCCCTCGACAACGGGCCCAGTCGCAGGAACCCGACGCCGACCGGACCCGGGAACGGCTCTCCGCCTTCCTCGGGACCGACGTGCGCCCGCGCGAGTTCACCCTCCCCGGCGGCACACGCATCGCCGTCGACCACGCCGACGCGGGCGACCCTCCGCACCTCATCGCGCAGAGCTCCGCGCTGGGCGACCGGCTCCGCTCCGCGCACCGCAACAAGGCCATCGCCGACGCCTTCAAACTGGCGTGGCTGCGCGACCACCACCTTCCGGACACCCGGGCCGCGCTGGTCGTCGGCGCCCCGTTCGCACGCACGCTCGTCCCCCGGACCTGGCTCACCGAGGCCCTGGCCGCGGCGGAGATCGTGATCCTGGTGGACGGCGACCCCCTGCACACACTCCAGCTCGATACCTCTCCGTGACCGCCTGTTGATGTTCCGTAAACTCGGTGACCCTACTTTTGACGGGTCGAGAACCCCGCGGGCCGCCGGCACACACCTTCCGCCCGCTCTCCACCGACGTCCCCGGTACCGCCTGCCCGGGGGACGTCCGATCCGGAGGGTGGCTGCACCGTGCCGACGTCCGTGCCCGGAACCCCGGGCCACAGGGGCGTGAGCGGGGACCGCATCGAGGTCCGCGCGCTCACCAAGAGCTACCCCGGCTCCGACCGGCCCGCGCTCGCCGGGCTCGACCTCGAGGTCCCGCGCCGGCGCTTCGTCTCCCTCATCGGCCCGAGCGGCTGCGGGAAGTCGACCCTGTTGAGGGTGTTGGCCGGGCTCACCTCACCGGACGAGGGCACGGTCGACCTGTTCGGCTCCGGCCCGAGGGCGCTGTGCCGCGCCAAAGCAGTCGGGCTGGTCCCGCAGACCCCCGCGCTGCTGCCCTGGGCGACCGTGCGCCGGAACGTGGCCCTGCCCGGCCGGGTGAACCGCCGCGCGGGCCGCGGAACGGACACCGTCGACGAGCTCCTGGAGGGCGTGGGGTTGGCGCACGCCGCCCGCAGTTACCCCCACCAGCTCTCCGGCGGGATGCGCCAACGGGTGGCCATCGCCCGCGCCTTCGCCCTGCGCCCCGAGCTCCTGCTCATGGACGAACCCTTCTCCGCCCTCGACGAGTTCACCCGCGAGAGCCTGCAACTGCAGCTGCTGGACCTGTGGCAACAGCGCTCCACCACGGTCGTGTTCGTGACCCACTCGGTACAGGAGGCGGTGGCGCTGTCCGACACGGTCGTGGTGATGGCGCCGGGGAAGGTCCACCGCACCGTGCCCGTCGACCTGCCCCGCCCGCGCGGCACCTCCGCCGTCACCGGGCCGGACGCCCGCACCATCGCCGACACCGTGCGCGCCCACCTGCGCCAGGCCTGGGACGGCGGCGCGGCCGAACCCGAGCCGGAGCCCACGGGGGCACGATGAGCACCACGGAACACTCCCCCTCACCCGCGGCCCACGACGCCCGGCCGCCCCGGCGCCGCACGCGCGTCCCAGCGTGGCTGCACCCGCGCACGTGGGCGCCCACCGCGGTGCTCGTGGCGCTCCTCGCCGTCGCGTGGCAGGCCGTCGCGCGCGAACACCCCTACATCCTCCCGGAGCTCGGCGAGGTCGGCCGCACGCTGGTCGAGGAACCGTCCCTGTTCCTCGAGAACGCGTGGACGACCCTGTTCACCGCGCTCATCGGCGTGCTCATGGGCGCCGGCGGAGCGTTCGTGCTGGCCCTGCTCATGTCCGAGCTCGACGTGGTGCGACGCGCCCTCATGCCGATCGCCGTCGTCCTCAACGTCACCCCGGTCGTGGCCATCACCCCGGCGCTCGTGGTCGCCTTCGGGTTCGGGATGGCGCCCAAGGTCGTGGTCACCGCGCTCATCACGTTCTTCCCGGTGCTCATCAACGTGACGACGGGCCTGCGATCGGTACCCGGGCCGGTCCTGGACGTGTTCCGGACCCTGCACGCGTCCCGCCTGGAGGTGCTGCTGCGCGTGCGCCTGCCCAGCAGCCTGCCCTACACCCTCGCGGCCCTGCGTGTGGTGCTGCCCCTGTCGATCGTCGGCGCGGTCGTGGCGGAGTTCGTCGCCGCGGGTTCGGCCGGCGGGCTCGGCACGATGATCCGCAACTCCGCCGCCACCGCACGCCTCGACCTCGTCTACGCCGCCATCGCCTGCCTGGCCGCGATGGGCGTCACCATGCTCGCCCTGGTCACCGCGCTGGAACGCCGACTGCTGTTCTGGCACGAGTCGCAGCAGGACCCGGCCCGCTGACCCGGCGCCCCGGAACCACCCGACCGCAGTCCACCTCCGCCGGTCCCCCAACAAAGGAAGATGCATGCCCCCCACCCCCCTCTCCCGCACCGCCCGCGCGCTCGCGGCGGCCTCGGCCCTGGCGCTGACCGCCGCGGGCTGCTCCTCCGACGGTGACGACCAGGAACGCGACGTCGCCGTGGTCGTCGACGACGAACGCTGCGAGGCCAACGCCGACCTGGGCACACTCACGTACGTGACCGGGTACCACTACCAGGCCTCCGTCACCCAGCTCGAGGTGATGTCCGCCGAGGCACTGGGCTACTTCGACGCCGTGTGCCTGGACATCGAGATCCAGCCCGGCAACGGTGACGTCATGGGCAACGCTCAGCTGGTCTCGGCCGGGACCGCGCACTTCACCCCCACCAGCAACGAGGCGGAGATCCTCCAGGCGCACGAACGCGACCACGACATCATCGGGGTCGCCACCTACGGCCACGTGCCCATCTCGTCGCTGCTCACCGGGCCCGACGTCGAGGACCTCACCGAGCTCGAGGGGCAGACCCTGGGCCACCAGAGCATGCTGCCCGCGCCCCTGGAGGCGATGCTGACCGAGGCCGGCGTCGACATCGACTCGATCGACCAGGTCGAGGCCGGCTACGACCCGAGCGTGCTGCCCCGCGACCAGGTGCAGGCGCTGGCCGGGTTCCGGTCCAACGAACCCCACCAGCTCGACGCGATGGGCGAGAACTACACCGAGTGGCTCCCCGAGGAGTTCGGTGTGGTCGGCTCGTTCGGCGTGATGGCGGTCAACCCCGAGTGGGCCGGGGAGAACCCGGAGGCGGTGGAGGACTTCCTCCGCGCGACCGGCCGGGCCTTCGACCACTGCGCCGACAACGGCGAGGAGTGCGTCGCGCACGCCGAGGAGCTCGACGAGGCCGGTTACGACACCGAGCACAACCTCGCGGTGTGGGAGTCCGAGAGCGAGCTGGTGGGCTCGTCCACGCCCGAGGACCGCCCGCGCGGCCACATCGACCTCTCCCTGACCGAGGAGGAGGCCGGCACCCTCGTGGACGTTGGTGAACTGGAGGAGGTCCCCGACCTCGAGCCGCTCTTCGACCCGCAGTACCTCGAGGCCGTGCACACCGCGGCCGAGATCGTCTGGGCCGACGACCAGTGACCGCCGCGAACACGACGAGGAGAGCGCTTTGACAGCCACACACCCCGATCCCGGGACCGAGTACGGGATCTTCCTCCCCATCGGCAACGGCGGCTGGATCGTGTCCGAGACCGCCCCGCACCCGCAGGCCGACTACGGCGCCAACCGGCAGGCCGCGGTCGACGCCGAGCGGTACGGGTTCGACTTCGCGATGTCGATGGGCAAGTGGCGCGGGTACGGCGGCGCCACCGGCCACTGGGAGCACACGTTGGAGTCGCTGACGATGACGGCGGCCCTGGCCGAAGCGACCGAGCGGATCGAGCTGTGGGCGACCGTGCACGCCAACCTGTTCCACCCGGCCCTGACCGCGAAGATGGCCACGACCCTGCAGCAGGCCTCCGGCGGGCGTGCGGGGCTGAACATCGTCGTGGGCGCCTACGCGAAGGAGTTCGCGCAGATGGGCCTGTGGCGGGAGGACCTCGCGCACGGCGACCGCTACGCCTACACCGAGGAGTGGGCGACGGTCCTGCACAGGCTGTGGACAGAGGACTCGGTCACCCACGAGGGCCGGTTCCTGTCGCTGGAGGACTGCCGTTCCCTGCCGCACCCGGACCCCCTGCCGACGCTCATCGGCGCCGGGCGTTCGGACCGCGGGCTGGACTTCCAGGCACGGCACTGCGACGGGTCGTTCCTGACCGCCCAGGACCTGGACGGGCTGCGCACGGCGAGCCGGGACGTGCGGGCGCGGGCGGCCGACCGCGGGCGCACGGTGCGCACGTACTCGATGATGACGGTGGTCATGGACGAGACCGACGCCGCCGCCGAGGCGCGGCGGGAGGAGCTCGGCCGGGGCGCCGACACCGAGGCGATCGTGAACATGAAGACCTCGTGGGGCCTGCCCCGGGACCGCGCGCTGTCGTTGACGGCGGAGAACCCCGGGGACGAGGCGTTCCAGACCCCGTTCGTGACGGGCTCCCCGGAGACGGTGACCGAGCGCATCGGCGAGCTGGTCGGCGAAGCGGAGCTGGACGGGCTGATGCTGATCTTCCCGGACTACGGCGCCGACCTGCGTGCGTTCGGTGAGCAGGTCATGCCGAAGCTGCGCCCGGGAACGGCCGGGACCGGCGCGTGAGGCGGGCAGGCCCGGACCCCTCCCCCGGCACACCGGAACGGGGCGCGCTACTGGTGGTCGACGTGCAGTACGACTTCGCCTCGCCGGAGCACGTGGCCCGCTTCGGCGAGGACGCCCTGCGGCGTGTGGAGGCGGCGGTCGATCGTGTGCACACCCTGGTCGCCGCCGCCCGGTCCCACGGGGTTCCGGTGCTCTGGGCTCGGTTGGAGCAGGACCCCGCCGACCCCTGGTGGTCCTCCCGGTGGTTGCGGGGCCTGCTCGACGCCGACGCCGGGGACCTGCGCGAACGCGAACCGTGTGTGGCCGGGACCCAGGGCGCCGACTGGTACGGGCCCGGGCCGGGCGGGGGCGAGGAGGTCGTGGTCAAGCGGCGTTACTCCGCGTTCCACGGCACCGGGCTGGCCGGATCCCTGCGCGCCCGCGGCACCGAGTGGGTCGCGGTGTGCGGGCTGACCACCGACTGCTGTGTGGACGCGACCGTGCGGGACGCCTTCCAGGAGGGTCTGCGCACGGTCGTCGCCGGTGACGCCACGGCCTCCTACTCCGAGCAGCGCCACCGCCACACCCTCGACGTGCTGGGCCTGCACGCGGCGGTGGTCACCGACACCGGAACGCTGTCCCGCGCCTGGGCCGGAGCGCGGCGCGGCACCCAGCACGGGCGGTGACCACGCCACTACGCTGAGGACGAACCTCCGGGTTCCCCGAGGTTCCCCGCCGCCGGGCCCCCAACGACGTGGGCCCGGCGGTTGGGGTTCTCCCAGCTCGGGTAGTGCCCCCGAAGAGAGCGAATCCGCAGGTCCCGACCACCCCCCACGGGGCCTGTTCCAAGGGGGAGACATGGGAGTCAAGCGCGGTCTCGCAGGACTTCGCGACATCCTCGGCGAGGTCGATTTCCCCGCCGACAAGGACACCATCGTGCAGCACGCACTCGATGCCGACGCGGACACCGAGATCGTCAGCGCACTCCGGGCCATGCCGCCCGCCGAGTACAACGAACCCAACGAGGTACTGCGTTCTGTGCCCCTGGAGGAGTCCGAGGAGGGCGCTCAGACCGAGGCCGCCCGGGTCCGCCAGGCCCGCGAACGCACGCAGTCGGGGATGGCCGAGTCGGCGATGGAGAACCGGCCGGTGAACCCCATCGAGGACGAGCTCGGTGAGAACCGCAAGGCCTGACACCACGGCCGTGGGCGCCGCCCCGCGCGGCACACGCCGGCGGGGTGGCGCCTCATGTGCGCGACGGTGATCGGCGGTACCGCCACGGAGCTCCCGGGGACGGTGATCGACCAGTCCACCCTCGCCTCGCACCTGCCCGAGGGGCACCGGGGTGCGGCGGCGCTGGCCAAGATCGTCGCCGGTTCCGGCATCGAAGAACGCCGACTGGCCGTGGACGCCCGCGTGGAGGACGTCGCCTCGTGGCCGACCTCCGTGCGCATGGAACGCTTCCAGCAGGAAGGGCTGCCGCTGGCGCGCGCCGCGGCGTCGGCGGCGCTGGCGGAGGCGGGAACCGAGCCTGCGGAGGTCGGGCTGTTGTGCCTGGTCTCCTCCACCGGTTACGGCACCCCGGGCGTGGACTCGCGGCTGTTGCCCGGGCTGGGGTTGCGGCCCTCGACACGGCGGCTGCTCGTCGGCCACATGGGGTGCTTCGCCGCGCTCCCGGGGCTCGGTGTGTGCGACGACCACGTGCGCGCGCACGGGGGTGCGGCTCTGCTGGTCAACCTGGAGCTGTCGTCACTGCACCTGCAACCTCCGCCGTGGGACATCGAGCAGCTGGTGATCAACTCGCTGTTCGGTGACGCGGCCACGGCCATGGTGCTGCGCCCGGCCGAGCGGGGCAGCGGGCCCGAGGTGATCGACCTGGCCTCCCTGACCGCGCACGAACTCGAGGGCCACATGAGCTGGCACGTGGGCGACCACGGCTTCCTCATGGGGTTGTCGGCGCGGGTGCCCGACCTCATCGCCGAGGCGCTGCCGGGGCTCGTCGCCGACCTGCTCGGGCCGCACGGGGTGCGGGTTCCGGACGTCGGTTGGTGGGCGATCCACCCGGGCGGGCGGCGCATCATCGACGCGGCCGAGGAGTCGCTGTCCCTGGAGCCGGCACAGGTGGCGCCCTCGCGCGAGGTGCTGCGGCGGCTCGGGAACTGTTCCTCGGCCGGACTCCCCCTGGTCATGGACTCCATGCTGCGATCGCATCCCCTCGCCGAAGGAGAGTACGGGGTCGCGATGACCTTCGGCCCCGGGCTGACACTGGAGACCGCGCTCCTACGGGGGCGGGAGGGGACGGCCGGCGATGACGGCCCTGGCGACCACAGCTGAGCAGGACCGGACCGAGCTCCTGGACCTGCTCGCCCGGTTCGTGCACTGCCTCGACCGGCGCGACTTCGAAGGGTACGCGGCGCTGTTCACGCAGGACTGCCGCTTGAGCCTGCCGCACGCCGCTCACCACGGACGGGCCGGGTTGGCCGCGTTCGTCGCCGCCGACCTGGGCGGATACGCGGCGACCCACCACTCCACCTCCGACCACCTGGTGCGTATCGAAGGTGACACGGCGACGGTGCGGTCGCAGATGCGGGCGGTGCACCTGCGGTCGGCCCAGGACCCGAAGGACTGGTGGGCGGTCGGCGGGCGCTATGAGCATGCCTTCCGGCGCGAGGCCGGGGGGTGGGCGATCTCGGCGGTGACGGTCACGCCGGTGTGGATGGACGAGGGGTCGTGAGGGCTCAGGTTTGCACGACCGCTTCGAGCACCGCGAACCGGCTGTCGGCCACGCGTACCGATGCGAGTCGTAGGCCCGCCTGTTCCATGAGCTGTGCGTATTCGGCGCGCGTGCGTTCGCGGCCGCCGGAGAGCACGAGCATGGCCAGGTCCGTGGTGCGTGCGGGGTGCGGGCCGTCGTTGTCGGGCAGGACCGCCTCGACGACCAGGAGGCGTGCGTTGTTGGCGGGCGTGGTGGCCGGGTCCATGGCGCGGCGGCAGGAACGCAGGATGCGCACGGCTTCCCCGTCGGGCCAGTTGTGCAGGACACCCTTCAACAGGTAGACGTCGCCGCCCTCGGGGACCTCCGCGAAGAAGTCGCCGGCCACGACGCGGGTTCGCTCGGCCAGGCCCTGTTCGCGGAGGTGGTGCTGTGCCGCTTCGGCCACGCGTGGTACCTCCAGGAGCGTGCCTTCCGCTTCGGGATGGGCGCGAAGAACCTCCGCGAGGAGGGTTCCGTTGCCGCCGCCGACGTCGACGACCCGGTCCGTGTCGGAGAAGTCGTGAGCCGTGAGGAGGCCGGGTGCGACGAGGCGGGCGAGGTCGTCCATGGCGCGATCGAAGAGATCACCCTGGGCCGGGTGCTCGTCGAGGTAGGTGTACAGGTCTGTGCCCAGGGCTTGCGGGATGGAGGGTTCGCCGGTTTCCAGGCTGTGGCCCACTGCGCCGATGACCAGTGGTGCGACGGTGCCGTCCATCTCCAGGACCGCGCGGACGGAGGCGGGGTGGTCGGAGCGCAGGGGTGCGCCCGCGCGGGTGAGTTGGAATCGGGTTTCTTCTGCGGGCTCGCTCGTGCGCTCGACGATCCCGTCGGAGGCGAGGAGGGCGAGGAGCCGGTGGAGAGCGTCGGGGTCGCAGCGGAGCTCGGCGGCGAGGTCGTGTGGCGTGCGGGGGTGGTCGGCGAGCAGGTCGCCGAGCCGGAGTTCCGCCGCGGTCTGGATCGCACGCGCGTGCACGATGCGTTCCCCCAGAGCGAGTAGCGCGTATCCGTCGTCGGTTTGGCTACCGGTTCCGTCGTCGGTGCCGTCGTCGGTCTCACCCTGGTTCATGGCCCACAGCCTCCGGTATCCGTTGGGCTGTGTCAGGCCCCCACGCCCGGGCCTGAAAACCTGCTCCCCCAGGAAAGGCAGCGCGATGCGCCCCCACACCGACGACCTGACCTTCCGCAAGTCCTCCTACAACAGCGGCGGGCGGGAGAACTGCGTAGAGGTCGCCGACCTGCCCGGCGGCGCGTCAGTCCGCGACACCCAGAACCGCGAACTCGGCCATCCCATGTTCTGCGCCGCCGAGAACGGTCGGCCGCGCTGAAGTCAGTGTCCAAGGAGTCTTGGCAGAGGCTCACACAGCGGCGCCGCGCGCGTCTGAGGTGGGCCGGCTGCCCGCACAGCCTCGGTTGTGGATGGGACGAGGGGCGTTCTGTGGTGTTGCCTCGGGGTCGGTGGTTCGTCGGGGTCGGGAGTGTAGCCCGGCGGGCCTGCACGCAACCCGCTTCGGCGCCCCACCACGTATCGGGGTGGGAGGGCAGAGGCGCGGGTGCGCGATCTCCGCCCGAGGCGCCTCGGGGTGTGCGCTCCGGCCCTTGCCCCGGGCTCACCCGACCCGCATCGACGAACCCCTCTTCGCCCCCGAGGCCCCTGGCAGCCCAAAGGAACGGGTTCAAGAGCCAACTGCAACTGCCCACCCCCTGGGGTGGCCACATTGCGACCAACGCTTGCGGCGTGTGGGCCCTACTCGCTCCTGCGACGGCAACGGCAACGGCAACGGCGGCCCCGCGCACTCCCGGCGAAGCATTGAATGTCAGGCAGTGGCGGGCGTGCGGTCGGCCTCCGAGCTCCGAGCTCCGGGTCCGGGATCTGGCTCGGAGATTCTCTGTGATGGGTCGGGGTTGATGGCGCACTTTCCCCGCTTCAGAATACCCGATAAAAGGTCCTCCGTGGAGTTATCCACAGGCTCAATTATGCAGCGTTCGGGGTGGCCATAACCGGGTTTTGTTAATGGCCGCCTCGGGGTGCTGGGTAAGGGTTGTGTTGCCTTTCGGATACTGCCTTTCTCAAGACTGCTCGGGTTATGATAGGACCATGACGAACCACACCGCAGCAGCGCACACCGGCCCGGGCGACGACCCGGTCGCCGCGCGCGCATTCGCTGCGGTGGAAGAGTTCACGCAGACCTTCCAGGGCGAGATCCCCTTCGGTGCTGCGGGTGAGGTACTGGCACGCGTGGAAAAGGCCCACGCGTTGATCGATACCCTCACCCTGGCTGTGCTTTCCCCGCTCGCCGCGATGGAATCCTCGGGCGAATTGCTCCACTCCGGCGGGCAG